>NZ_RIAX01000001.1 GCF_003719725.1 Planococcus salinus
GTTCGGGCTTACTGTATTGATGCGGACACCGTTTTGCAATTCGATGGCTGCCGATTGGGTAAAGGCTGCGATCCCTCCATTAGCCATGGCCGATGATGTGCCTTTTGCGATTGGATCATCCAACATGACTCCGGCAGTTAATGTAAAGCTGCCACCCGCGTTTATGTAATGTTGGCCGATCAGCACCAGGTTGATCTGGCCTTTCAGTTTGCTTTCGATTGCTTTTTCATTCAGCTCTGGAGTAAGCTCGCTCAACTTGCCGAAATGGGCAGCTCCTGTTGTGCTGATCACTGCATCAATATCAGGAACTTCTTTATACATCTGTTCGATGCTGTCCACCGAAGTGATGTCTACTCTGATATCTCCGCTTGATGGACTGGCTGTAATCACTTCGTGTTCCTCGCTTAATAGATCAACCACCGCTTTACCTACAGTTCCCGTTCCGCCAACTACGACAATCTTCATCACTATCACTGCTCCTTTGAAATAATTTTCATTCTCTATATACTACTGGTTTTCATTTCCTGAAGAAAGTATTCTGAATCGTCTGTCCAATTATTTATCTTGAAAGTGCTCTGTCATTTTCTAATGAGAAGATAGATGGCACTTATTTGATTCACATCAAGGCATCTCCGTCCGGTAACATATATGCTGAAGATGGAGGTGGTTTCATGAAACGATTACTGATCTTATTATTTACATTGCTTCTTGTGGCATGCAGTGCTGAAGCGGAAGTCCCCGTTTTGCCGGATCCTTCCCCTGATCAGAATATGCAGGCTTCGAGCGCCGGCTTGTCAATTGAACTGCTGGAAAGCACATTCGATGGGCCGCCTTCGGTCATTGAAACGGTCCTCCATAATGACAGCGGAAAAGATTACGGGCTGGGCGATTATTATCATATTGAAATCAATAAAGAAGGAAAATGGTACATGATCATCCATTCCGATGCCGTCTTTCTGAACAATCCCAACTTGAAAGACTATGGGGCTGTATTAGCGAATGGACATGAAATCAGGCAGGTGTTTTCAATCGACGACGTGGGCATCACTTTGGTGCCGGGCGACTATCGTTTGGTGAAAACGTTTATGTCGGACAGTTCACCATTCCACGAAATATCCGTGGCAGCGCCCCTTACAGTGGAATGAACAACTACCTGCATTGGAGGTGAGTTGAAAGAGCGACTGGCCAGGCAGCCCATCGTTCTTTTTCATTTTAAGCAGGTTTAAAGAAAGGAGTTTAGAGGTATGTTGAGGGGATGAAGGTGTAGAACAGAAAAAAGAAATTCTTAGCAATCCACTACCGAAAAAGCGAGGGATGCATATGTTTGAAAGTACAGGCGGCCGTTACGTCATCGATTTATTGAAAGAATGGAAAGTGCAGCATATTTATGGAATGCCCGGTGACTCCATTAACGAATTGATGGAAGAGCTGCGAACAGAAGACGACATTCGGTTTATCCAAATCCGTCATGAAGAAACCGGGGCGCTGGCAGCTTCTGCCTATTCGAAGCTGACCGGCCATATCGGTGTCTGTTTGTCGATTGCCGGACCGGGTGCTGTTCATCTGCAGAACGGATTATACGATGCCATGAAAGACAAGACGCCCGTGCTGGCGCTTGTCGGTCAAGTCACCACCTCATCTGTAGGGACTGATGACTTTCAAGAGTTGAAGCTGGAATCGATGTTCGAAGATGTATCGGTCTTTAACCGGCGCGTCCAAACAGCCGAGCAGCTGCCCGATATGCTGAATCAGGCGATTCGGGCAGCGTACGCAGAGAAAGGCCCTGCAGTGCTTGTGGTTTCCGATGATTTGTTCAGCACCAAGATCAAACGGGAAAAAGCGCTGACGTCTTCGGAATATTCCAAGCCGAACATCAGAGCGGCGGAAGAAGATTTAAGAGATGCCGCAAAACTGCTGCAGGCGGCAAAAAAGCCCGTCATCCTGGCAGGTAAAGGAGCAGACGGGGCGGTCCCTGAAGTGCTCAAATTTGCTGAAAAGCTAAAGGCGCCACTCATCGCATCACTGCCATCCAAAGGAATGATTCCGGATGACCATCCGCACAATCTTGGGCAGCTGGGTCAATTGGGTACAAAACCCGCTTCAGAAGCAATGAAAGAAGCCGATCTCATTGTCCTTGCGGGCACATCGTACCCTTATCGTGAGTATCTTCCAGACGATGCACCAGCTGTTCAGATTGACATCGATCCCCGCGTGATTGGGAAATATTATCCTTCGACGGTAGGGATTGTTGGAGAACTGGGTCCCGCGCTTACTTGGCTGACGCAGAACCTGGATGAAAAAGATGAAGGGTTTTTACACACATACATCGAAAAGAGGAAAGAGTGGCATCTGCAATTACAGGCTGATATTGACAAAGAAACAGCCATGCTCCAACCACAGCAGGTATTGGGAGAAATCCAGCACATCATGGAAAAAGACGCGGTGGTGTCTTTGGATGTCGGCAGCATCACAATTTGGACTGCCCGCTATTTAAAATTATCCAAGCAAAAAATGGTGATTTCAGCATGGCTGGGCACGATGGGATGCGCGCTGCCCGGTGCCATTGCCGCGAAGCTGGCTTACCCTGACAAACAAGTGATTGCCATTGTCGGGGATGGCGGGTTTTCCATGGGCATGCAGGATTTTGTTACAGCCGTCAAGTACGATTTGCCGATGATTGTCGTGGTCTTCAATAACCAGAAACTTCAATTGATTGAAGACGAGCAAAAGCAGGCTGGCAATAAACCGACGAATGTCGACCTCGCCAATATCGATTTTGCTTCTTTTGCCGATGCCTGTGGAGGACAAGGTTTTACGGCCAAGACGCGTGCGGAACTGAAAGAAGCGTTGGCGAAAGCGAAAGACAGCCGGAAGCCGGTTGTCATCGATGCCTATGTGGAGGATATCTCTTCTATATAAGTTGAACAAAAGAATAATTCTTTATCTAACGCTTCGGCGCTTTGGACATAAACCGGTGCTCCTGTCTCTGCATCGCTGCGCTAGCTTCGAGACATGAAAAGGCGTTGCATCGCTTCGCTGCTTCGTCGCAAAGGCATCGGCCAAACTACCTTTGGCCAATACCTTTCCCGCCATAAGCCGAGAAGACCACTCGTCTTATTGCTCCGTCCAGTCCGGAGTCGCGCCGGCGCTGAGAGAAGTCGCTAAAGATATGGAGCAAAACAGCGAAGACGCCCAGGGGACCAAGCGAAGTGGTGAGATCCACTCGGGCGTTAAGCCCGAGTTAGCTCAGCGCGAGCCCCCAGGCAAGCGAAGCTGTTTTGCGGAATATCGATTACTAAAGAGTATTAGTTCAACTTATATATAGTCTCCGTATAATTGTTCTGAGGCTGGAGATACGATAAAACAGGAAGTGTACTTTATCAATAGTTTCAGAAAAAGAAAGGAAGGCGAAGCCAGTTGACTACGAAAATGACAGCACTTGGATTTTATAAACCGGGACCTCAATCAGAACCGCCTGCATTCGAGGCGGTTGAAATGGAAAGACCTGCAGCAACAGGAAAGGATCTACTTGTCGAAGTCCGCGCAGTATCAGTGAATCCGACTGATTACAAGACGCGCGATACGAAAGATCCGGACGACGATTCTCTGACAATTGTCGGGCGTGACGTTGCCGGCGTCGTCGTGGAAACCGGAGAAGACTGTTCCCTGTTTCAAGTGGGAGACGAAGTATTCTATGCCGGCACCAACGTTAGAGCGGGTGGCCATAGTGAATTCCATCTCGTTGATGAACGGATTGTCGGCAAAAAACCGAAAAGCCTTGATTTCGCCCACGCGGCCGCCTTGCCATTGACGAGTCTTACTGCGATGGAAGCCCTTTTTGTGCGCCTCGGGATTTCCAGAAGCCCGGAAGACAATGCAGGGAAGAATATTTTGATCATCGGAGCTGCCGGCGGGGTAGGTTCCGTAGCGACACAGCTCGCCAAATTGATCGGATTGACAGTTATCGGTACCGCATCCCGTTCCGAAACGATCGAGTGGGCGAAAGACCATGGGGCCGACTACACGATTAATCACCATGAGCCATTGAAACCACAATTAGAGGAACTCGGCATCGAAGGCGCACACTACATCTTCTGCCTGACAAACGTCGATGACCATATGAAAGGCATGGCTGATGTCATTTTGCCGCAAGGAAAGATCTGTTCGATTTTGCCGACTTTCCAGCCACTGGCCCCTGCCTTGTTCGGTAAAAGTGTTACATTCGTTTATGAGCTGATGTATACACGTTCGATGTTCCAGACTGAAGACATGATTGACCAGCATCATTTGCTGAATGAACTGGCCGACTGGGTGGACACCGGAAAAATCCGTTCCACGATGAATGAACAACTGGCTCCCATCAATCCGACAACGCTGAAAGAAGCATACGAAAAATTAATGACAGGCCGGACCATTGGGAAGATAGTATTGGAAGGTCCTGTGGAAAAATAATAGGGGAGCAGGAGGGAAAGCCCTTCTGCTCTTTTTACAGCGAATAAGTACTGAAAAGGAGGCAAAGCGGCACAATGATTGAGCTGAGAAAATTTGAGCGTCAGGACTTTTCGCAATTGATCGATTGGATTACCAGTCCTGAATTTTTACTGCAATGGGGAGGAGCAAACTTTGATTTCCCGTTAACTGAAGAGCAGCTGGAGAAGTACCTGTCAGAAACAACGGGAGAAGAGCCGGCGATTCTGGCATTTACAGTTGTGCATCAGAAAACCGGCAACGCAATCGGACATATTTCCCTGGCGAAAATCGACAGAAAAAATAAGTCTGCACGTGTCGGGAGAGTGCTGGTGGGAGACGAATCCGTCAGAGGACAAGGGATCGGCCAACAAATGATGAACAAGATCGTCCAAATCGGATTTGATGGCCTCCAGCTCCACCGCGTAACGCTCGGTGTCTACGACTTCAACAAACCGGCCATTGCCTGTTATGAAAAAGTGGGCTTCAAAAAAGAAGGACTGCTGAGAGACGTCAGCAGAATCAACGGCGGCTATTGGAGCTTATGGGAAATGAGCATGCTGGAAGACGAATGGGCCAAGAAAAAGGAAGAAAACAAAAAACAAGACAATGGATAGTCAAAATCCATTGTCTTGTTCTATATAAAGGATTAAGAGTTTCCAGGCTGCCGCTTTTTCTCAATTGCCACCAGAAACGGCGGCGAATGTTTTTGGTTGATGAATCCGTATTGCATCACATCATAAGCAACTTGCGGGAGCTCCTGTACATACTTCATGACAGCGTCGCGTTCTTCGCTGCCGCCTTCATGTCCCGAGTAAATGACCACCAGCACAAGTCCGTTTTCCTGTAACAGCTCCAGGCATTGCCCTATGGCGCTCACCGTACTTTTCGCTTTTGTAATGATCCGGTGGTCGCCTTTTGGCAAATAGCCCAGATTGAAGACCGCTGCCGATATTGGTTCTTTCACATACCGGCTGATTTCCGCATGGCTGTCGTGGATTAATTTGACATGCTCGAATGCTTCCACGCGTTTCTGGGTCGCTTCAATGGCTTCCTTCTGAATATCAAAGGCGTAAACTTTGCCCGATTCGCCGGTCAGCCCCGCCAGAAAGTGGGTATCGTGGCCATTGCCGGCAGTGGCATCAATAACGGTGCCCCCGGGAGTCACTGCTTGTTCGAGCAAAGATTTGGTGAACGGCAATACACGCTGCAATGTCATGCTTTCACGCTCCCAAAAAACTGCTTGCCCTGCCAGCTGTTTCTTCGTTCCAGTTCCGCATCGATGCCGTTCAAAACGTCCCATTTGTTGACGCTCCACATTGGCCCGATCATTAAATCGATCGGACCGTCTCCTGTAATCCGCTGGACGACCATCTCCGGTGGCAGCACTTCAAGTTGATCCGCGACCAGGTGAATGTATTCCTGTTTCTCCAGAAATTCGACCATGCCTTTTTCGTATTGCTTGACCATCGGAGTTCCTTTCAGCAGATGCAGCAAATGGATCTTGATGCCCTGTACATCCAGTTTAGCCACTTCGCGCGCCGTCTCCATCATCATGTCTTTGTCTTCCATCGGCAACCCGTTGATGATATGTGTGCAGACGCGGATGCCGCGGTCACGGAGTTTGGCCACTCCCTCCACGTAGGATTCGAAATCGTGGGCACGGTTGACAAGCAGCGCCGTTTTCTCATGGACGGTCTGCAGTCCGAGTTCGACCCATAAATATGTACGCTCGTTCAAGTCCGCCAAATAATCGACAACATCTTTCGGCAGGCAATCGGGGCGGGTCGCAATGCTCAAGCCGACAACGTTTTCCTGTTCCAGTGCTGCTTCAAATTTTTCTTTGATGACCGGAAGAGGGGCGTGCGTATTGGTATAGGCCTGAAAATAAGCCATGTATTTGCCGTCTTTCCATTTGCGGTGCATATTCGATTTGATTTTTTCAAATTGAACGGGGATCGGATCGACGCGGTCGCCGGCAAAATCGCCTGACCCTGCCACGGAACAGAATGTGCAGCCGCCATGTGCCACTGTACCATCCCGGTTTGGGCAGTCAAAGCCGGCGTCCAAGGCGATTTTCATCACTTTACATCCGAAATGGTCACGCAAATGGCGGTTCCATGTATAATATCGTTTGCCGTCAGAAGAAAAAGGCAAAGTGGTTTTCATTGTCAACAACTCCTCTTACAGACATTGTAGCACGTCGAAAAATCAGGCTACAACGGCTGAAAAATCTGACTTTCCGGCAGTCGAAATAAATTTCTTGTAGAGGCTGTGAAAAAGGAATACAATGTCTCTTGGAATTGATAACGAAGGAGAGACGAAGATGCCAAAAAGCGTTTGGCTGTTAATCATTGGAATGTTTGTAAATGTTACAGGGCATTCGTTTTTGTGGCCGCTGACTACGATATATATGCATGATCATTTAGGGAAATCTTTGACACTTGCGGGATTCGTACTGATGGCCAACGCAGGAGCCGCCGTCATCGGGAATTTGACGGGCGGATTGATGTTTGACCGTATAGGGGGATACAAATCCATCATGTTTGGAGTCGTCGTGACTTTGATTGCGCTGAGCGGACTCACCGTCTGGCATGAGTTTTTGCCGTTTGTCGTTTTTTACACCATCATCGGCTTTAGCGGAGGTGTGGTTTTTCCGAGCATATATGCCATGGTCGGAACCGCCTGGCCGGAAGGCGGAAGAAAAGCGTTTAATGCCATTTATTTGGCCCAAAACGTCGGTGTAGCGGCAGGACCGGCGATGGCTGGGATTTTGGCAACTTACAGTTTTAATTATATATTCATGGCGAATCTGGGGATGTACATTTTGTTCTTTTTCATTGCGTTGGTCAGTTATCGGAACATGGCCATCTCGACAATTTCACATACCAGTGTTTTCAATGAAGGAAAAAAGATCAAAAACCGTGCTCCGTTCTTCGCGCTGCTTATTGTCCTGGTCGGCTATTTGCTGTGCTGGATCGGTTATGTGCAGTGGCAGTCGACGATTTCCGCATATACACAGGAGATCGGCATTTCGCTGACACAATACAGTTATTTATGGACGCTGAACGGCTTGCTTATCGTCTTGGGACAGCCAGTGATCCGACCGGTGATCAAGCGGATTGAACACAACATCAAGAGCCAATTGGTCATCGGTATTTTCATCATGATGGCTTCGTACGTGGTGGTCGCTTTTGCGCAGGACTTCAGTATGTTTGTCGCTGCCATGGCCATTCTGACTCTCGGAGAAATGTTCGTCTGGCCGGCGGTTCCGGCACTGGCCAATCATTTGGCGCCGAAAGGCCGGGAAGGTTTTTATCAGGGAATTGTCAACAGCGTGGCGACGGGTGGACGGATGATCGGTCCTTTGCTTGGCGGAATCATGGTCGACTTCTACGGTATGCCGGCTTTGTTCATTTTGATTTCGTTCTTGTTGATCCTCGCAGTGGCCGCTTCTTTGCTGTATGACGTGCCATTGAAACAAACTAAAAAAGAGCAGCTGGACGAAAGTTATGTCCAGTAACAGGAAGCCGGCGGCAAAGAAACTTTGTTGCCGGCTTTTTCGTCATTTGCTCCGCTGGCCAGCCCACAGCACTTTTCCCGTGTTGCCTTTTAAATGATTGTTTGTTTAAATGAAAGAAGAAAGCGCTTTACATACCAGGTTTTATTTTACACAAACATAAAGGAGGGACTGCGGGTGAAACCGATTTACGGTTCTGCAAAAGAAGCAGTTGAACAAATACAGGACGGTGCGACCATCATGGTTGGCGGATTCGGTTTGGTTGGAATTCCGGAACAATTGATATTGGCGCTGGTGGACAAAGGAGTTACGGATTTGACGATCATTTCCAATAACTGCGGCGTTGACGAATGGGGGCTGGGATTGCTGCTGAAAAACAAGCAGATTAAAAAAATGATCGGCTCCTATGTCGGCGAAAACAAAGAGTTTGAAAGACAGGTACTGTCCGGAGAAATCGAAGTGGAACTGACGCCGCAAGGAACGCTGGCGGAAAAAATGCGTGCAGGGGGAGCAGGAATTCCTGCATTTTTTACACCGGCAGGAGTCGGTACACTGATAGCGGAAGGAAAAGAGATCCGTGAGTTCGACGGTAAGGAGTATGTGCTGGAACATGCATTGAAAGCGGATTTTGCATTGGTTCGTGCCGCTAAAGCCGATAAAATGGGCAACCTGGTTTATAACAAGACAGCTCAGAACTTTAATCCACTGGCTGCCGCAGCCGGACAAGTGACGATTGCCGAAGTGGAAGAAATTGTGGAGACTGGCGATATCGATCCAAACCAGGTGCAGACACCGAGCATTTATGTGCAGGGATTGATCCAGGCAAAACAGGAAAAACGAATTGAGCGGTTGACGACTCGCACTGTATAAGAAAGGAAGTGGAGATCTGTGGATAAAAAATCAGTAAGAGAACGCATTGCAAAACGTGCGGAAAAAGAAATCAAAGACGGCGACTATGTCAACCTGGGCATCGGCATGCCGACACTCGTGGCGAATTTTATTTCCGATAATAAGCAAGTTGTACTGCAGTCGGAAAATGGATTGCTGGGCATCGGGCCTTATCCGACTGAAGACGAAGTCGATCCGGATCTGATCAATGCCGGAAAAGAAACTGTTACGACAATTCCCGGTTCTGCTTTCTTTACCAGTGCCGAATCGTTTGCGATGATCCGCGGCGGCCATATCGACGTCGCTATTCTGGGCGGCATGGAAGTGGCCGAAAACGGCGATTTGGCAAACTGGATGATTCCAGGAAAAATGATAAAAGGTATGGGCGGGGCGATGGATCTGGTGCACGGAGCCAAAAAAGTCATTGTCATCATGGATCATGTATCCAAAGATGGTTCCCCGAAAATAAAAAAACAATGCGAGTTGCCGTTGACCGGTAAAGGAGTCGTCGATAAAATCATTACAGAGCGTGCAGTGATTGAAGTGACAGACACAGGGCTCGTCTTGTCAGAAGTGTTTGAAGGGTTCACGGTGCAGGATATCATCGATTCAACGGATGCTCCGTTGAATACGGACAACGTCAAAGTTTGATAACTATTGCCAAAAATCCGGGACTCGTCTAAAATGAATATCAATAGCAAATGACAGTGAAGAGGATCAGTAAATTGTTTTTGTTCCACAGAGAGCCGGCGGATGGTGCGAGCCGGTGAACAAGGCAATTGAAACTCGCCTTGGAGTCAGTGTATGTGAAATTGAGTAAGATGCATCGTTTCCCCGCGTTATGGGTACAAGTTGAGCGAGCGTTCGCTAATTTGGGTGGTACCGCGGGAAACTCCCGTCCCTTATTCACAAGGGACGGGAGTTTTTATATTTGAGGAGGATACGAAGATGACTTTCAGACATAAAGAAGTAGAGAAGAAATGGCAGAAATACTGGCAGGAAAATAACACATTCAAGATGGAAACCGATACATCCAAACCGAAGTTCTATGCATTGGATATGTTCCCGTATCCGTCGGGTGCCGGTCTTCACGTCGGCCATCCGGAAGGCTATACGGCGACGGATATTTTGAGCCGTGTCAAACGTATGCAGGGATACAATGTGCTTCATCCGATGGGCTGGGACGCTTTTGGCCTGCCGGCAGAACAATACGCGCTCGACACCGGGAATGACCCGGCTGAATTCACTGCAAAAAATATTGCCACGTTCAAGCGCCAAATCCAGGAACTTGGCTTTTCCTATGATTGGGACCGCGAAATCAACACAACGGATCCAGGCTATTACAAATGGACACAATGGATTTTTATTCAGCTGTACAAAAAAGGTCTGGCCTATGTTGATGAAGTGGCGGTCAATTGGTGTCCGGCACTGGGAACTGTGCTTGCCAACGAAGAAGTGGTCGACGGTGTATCCGAACGCGGCGGCCATCCCGTGGAACGCAAACCGATGCGCCAATGGGTGCTGCGCATAACGGAATATGCAGACCGCCTGCTGGAAGATCTGGACGAGCTGGACTGGCCGGAAAGCTTGAAAGATATGCAGCGCAACTGGATCGGCCGTTCGGAAGGGGCGGAACTGGAGTTCAAAATTGATGAAACAGATCATTCCTTCCGGGCATTCACTACCCGTCCGGATACGATTTTCGGCGCGACATATGCGGTATTGGCGCCGGAACACGAACTGGTTTCTGACATCACGACGGCTGAACAGAAACAGGCCGTTGAAAGCTATATTGACGAAGTGAAAACGAAAAGCGACTTGGAGCGCACCGATCTGGCCAAAACGAAATCGGGTGTCTTCACAGGCGCTTATGCCATCAATCCGGTGAGCGGTGAAAAAATGCCGATCTGGATTGCCGATTATGTGCTGGCTACATACGGTACTGGGGCCATCATGGCAGTTCCGGCTCATGACGAGCGTGACTATGAATTCGCCAAGCAATTCGATTTGCCGATCGTCGAAGTTGTGTCAGGCGGAGATATTGAAAACGAAGCCTATGCAGGAGACGGGAAGTTGATCAACTCTGATTTCCTGAATGGTTTGAATAAAACCGAAGCCATTGAAAAAGCCATCGAATGGGCAGTGGAACACGGTGTCGGTGAAAAGAAAATCACTTACCGTCTGCGCGACTGGCTGTTCAGCCGCCAGCGCTATTGGGGTGAGCCGATTCCAATCATCCACTGGGAAGACGGCACAATGACGCCGGTCGAGGAAAAAGATCTGCCGTTGACGCTTCCGGTTACATCTGACATCAAACCGAGTGGCACAGGCGAATCACCGCTTGCCAATATTGAAGAGTGGGTCAATGTTGTTGATCCCGAAACCGGCATGAAAGGCCGCCGTGAAACAAATACGATGCCGCAATGGGCGGGAAGCTGCTGGTATTACCTGCGCTTTATCGATCCGAATAACGACGACATGCTGGCGGACCCGGAACTGCTGAAACACTGGCTGCCGGTCGATGTTTATATTGGAGGCGCCGAACACGCCGTTCTTCATTTGCTGTATGCACGTTTCTGGCATAAAGTGCTGTATGATATCGGTGTTGTTTCGACAAAAGAACCATTCCAGAAGCTGTTCAACCAAGGCATGATTCTGGGTGAAGGCAACGAGAAAATGTCCAAATCCAAAGGTAATGTCGTCAATCCGGATCACATCATCGAAAGCCACGGGGCAGATACGCTTCGCCTCTATGAAATGTTCATGGGACCGCTGGATGCATCCATCGCCTGGTCGACAAACGGGTTGGAAGGGGCGCGCCGCTTCCTTGACCGCGTCTGGCGTTTATTCGTAGAGGAAGACCAATTAAGCAGCAAGATTGTTGAAGCGAACGACGGCAAATTGGAAAAAGTCTATCACCAGACGGTCAAAAAAGTGACGGACGATTTTGAAGGGCTTCGCTTCAATACGGCCATTTCACAAATGATGGTCTTTATCAATGAAGGCTATAAAGCCGATGCGATTCCGAAAGAATACGTGGAAGGCTTTGTGAAACTGTTGTCGCCGATCGCTCCTCATGTTGCAGAAGAACTGTGGGAGAAATTGGGTCATAGCGGAACCGTCACATATGAAGAATGGCCTCAGTATGACGAAGCCAAATTGATCGACGACGAAATCGAAGTCGTTGTTCAAGTGAACGGCAAAGTGAGAACCAAATTGGTCATCGCCAAAGACAGCACGAAAGAACAGCTGGAGGCAGCCGCACTTGCCGATGAGCAAATTCAAAAAGCAGCGGAAGGCAAACAAGTCCGCAAAGTCATCGCCATTCCAGGGAAACTGGTCAATGTGGTAATTGGATAACAGAACGTTTGGCTCAAAAGTCGTTGAAAAACGCTTTTGAGCCATCTTTTTTTCCAGTTTTTTCATTTACCTTCCTTTGGGGGCGAAATACTGTCTCTTAGCCGAAAAATACGTTCCAAACTGGCAGAAATACTTTCCCTTAGAATGAAAATACTTTCCGCGCCGAATAAAAGCAAAAAAAGAAGCCAGTTGCGACAATGCAACTGGCTTCTTTCAATATTTAATCCACCATTTTCGCAAATGCTGCAGCGCTTCTTCCGGCGACATTGCCGGTCACTAAAGCGGATGTGATATTGTACCCGCCGGTGTAGCCGTGGATATCCAAAATCTCGCCGCAGAAATAGAGGCCGGGCTTTTTCCTGGAAGCCATTGTCTTCGGCTCAATTTCCTTGATGGAAACGCCTCCGCCTGTGACAAACGCTTTTTCGATGGATTGCGTGCCATTGACAGTCATCGTAAACGACGTCAATTGTGTGGCCAGCGCACGAACTTTATCGCTCGCAAGTTCCGCTCCGGTAATGGAGGGGTCGATTCCGGCGCGCTCCATCAGAAACAGAAGCCAGCGTTCCTGCGCCAAACTTTTCCAGACATTTTTAACGGACTTCTTTGGTTCATCTTTCATCATTTTGAAAAGCAGTTGAAAAGCCGATTCCACGTTCTCATCCGGCAGTGAATTGATGCGCATATCAACAGGTGCACCGCCGTTTTTCTTCATTTCCTTGACGACGAATTGGCTGCAGCGCAGAATGGCGGGGCCGCTCAAACCGAAGTGGGTGAACAGCATGTCCATCTGGTGGGTGACGAGTGCCTTGCCTTTTTTATTCAACACGGAGACGGCGGCGTCACGAAGTGCCAGACCCTGCAGTTCACGGCTGACAATGAACGGCTCTTTTGACAATAGCGGAACTTCGGTCGGATACAGATCCGTCACCGTATGTCCGGCTTTTTCCGCCCATGGATAGCCGTCTCCTGTGGAACCGGTTTGCGGAACCGCTTTTCCGCCGACCGCTACGACAATCGCTTTGGCGGTGTATTCTTCGCCCGAATGCAGGCGCACGCCGGCGACTTTGTCATCGGTCATCAATAATTTCTTGACCGGAGAATCCAGCAGCACGGTCACATCCAGACGGTCCATTTCACGGAACATGGCATCGGCCACATCCTGAGCGCGGTTGGAGACAGGGAACATGCGGCCGTGGTCTTCTTCTTTCAAGGCCACGCCGAGCCCTTCGAAAAATGCAATGATGTCTTCGTTATTGAACACCGAAAACGGGCTGTGCAAAAACCGTCCGTTGCCGGGAATATTTTTGACGATTTCTTCAAGTGGCAGACGGTTGGTGACGTTGCAGCGCCCTCCGCCGGAGATGACCAGTTTCTTTCCAAGTTTCTTTCCCTTTTCGATCAATAAAACCTTTTGCTTATTGGAGGCCGCAGCAATGGAGGCCATCAAACCCGACGGTCCGCCGCCGATAACAATTACATCATACATAAGTTAAAACTCGCTTTCTTTTGATGTTCAGCATTCTCGCGTACACTGAAACTGATTGAGTAATTTCTGCGATAGGTGTAAACTATCGTGTAGATTGATTTTACAACGAACTAGTCAGGAAGTGCAAAATGTCAACACTTATTAAAGGAACCGCTATTTTAACACTTGGTTTATTTTTATCGAAAATCCTTGGTGTGGTTTACATCATTCCATTTTACAGCATGGTTGGGGAAGAAAACATTGGCCTGTACCAATATGCATACATACCATACAATCTGATGCTGTCGCTGGCAATTTCAGGAGCGCCGATCGCATTTTCGAAATTTGTCGCGAAGTATAATTCGCTTGGCGATTATGAAACCGGCAGAAGGTTGTTGCGCTCGGGGCTTTTGACCATGATGCTGACCGGCTTTATCTCTTTTCTGATAATGTATCTGTTTGCGGGGCCACTCGCACAGCTTACTATTTCCGAAGATGAAAAAATCTATTCTGTCGAAGACGTGACATCAGCGATTCAGTGGGTCAGTTTTGCATTGATCGTCGTACCGTTCATGAGCCTGTGGCGCGGGTTTTTCCAGGGTTATAATTTTATGCTGCCGACAGCGGTATCGCAGCTGATTGAACAAATCGTCCGCATTTTGTTTTTGCTTGGCGGATCATATGCTGTTCTTTACATTTTTGGAGGCACACCGAAAACTGCCATCCAGTTTGCGGTATTGTCAGCGGCAATCGGTGCACTTGGCGGTGTAGCGGTGCTGTTTTATTTTTGGAAAAAGAAAAAGCCGGAGTACAATGAGCTGCGTGCCAATTCCGTCGAATCCTATGACGTGGGACTGCGTGACATGTACAAAGAAATTATCGTCTACGCTGTTCCGGTTGTGTTCCTTGGCATCGCCAATCCGCTGTTTCAATTCGTCGATTTGCTGACATTCAACCGGGCGATGAATGCGGCTGGCAACCTTTCAGAAGTCGACCTGCTGGGCATTTTGAATCTGACCGCCCACAAACTGGTGATGATTCCGGTTATGCTGGCCACCGGATTTTCGATGGCGCTGATTCCGTTGATCACCAAGTATTTTACGAAAAACGAACATCATTTGGTGACACGGACACTCGACCAAGCGTTCCAAATCCTGTTGTTCCTGACTGTACCGGCGGTCATCGGCATGACGATGCTGTCCGATGAGCTGTATCATGTGTTCTATGAAGTGAGTGATATCGGCTCTGAAATCCTTGCCCATTATTTGCCGGTGGCGATTTTGTTTGCCATGTTCCCGGTGACCGCGTCGATTCTTCAGGGCATCAATCAGCAGAAATGGATCATCCTGAATTTATTGACCGGATTGTGGCTGAAACTGCTGCTGAATATCCCGTTGATCGAGCGTTTTGAAACGGATGGAGCCATTGCAGCGACAATCATCGGCTATGTCGTGGCCATCGGTATGAATATTGCTGTTATTTCCGTAACATTGAATTATAAATCCGCATTGGTCATCCGGAGAACAGGTTTGATCATCGGATTAAACCTTGCCATGGCCGCCGCAGTTTTCGCTGCAATGCTCGGACTGGATCAATTTATCGGTCTTGAATCAAAAATGCATTCAATTGTCCGTATCGTTATAATCGGAGGAGTGGGTGCCGCAGTTTATGGGTTCCTGAGTTTGAAAACAGGCATTGCCCAAAAACTGTTCGGTGAACGCTTAACGAAGTATACACGGAAATTCGGCATGTAATAGGAGGGTATTATGCGCATTGACAAATTCCTGTCGAATATGGGGTTCGGTTCTAGAAAAGAAGTAAAGGTTTTGCTGAAGTCAAAAGCTGTGGAAGTGAACGGGACGATGGTCAAAGACCCAAAAATTCACGTCAACGAAACTGCAGATACGGTTTCTGTGGACGGAGAGCCTGTGCAGTACAAAAAGCACATTTACTTAATGATGAACAAGCCGCAGGGAGTCGTATCGGCTACAGAAGACAACTACGATCAGACGGTGGTCGATTTGCTTGGAGAGCAGGAACGGCATTTTGGGCCGTTTCCGGTGGGACGTCTCGACAAAGATACTGAAGGGCTTCTGCTGCTGACCAATGACGGACAGCTGGCCCATGAATTGCTGTCACCCAAAAAGCATGTGGACAAAACTTATTTTGCTAAAATAAATGGCATAGTAACTGATGAAGATGGCGAATCTTTCCGAAGTGGGGTCATGTTGGATGATGGTTATGTCACCAAACCGGCTCAGCTGAAAATTCTTGTGAGTGGCCCGATGTCGGAAATCGAATTGACGATTACAGAAGGGAAATTTCACCAAGTCAAGCGGATGTTTCAGAGTGTAGGAAAAGAAGTGGTGTATTTGAAGAGGTTGTCAATGGGGCCGTTGCAGCTTGATCAGAAGCTGGGGTTGGGACAGTACCGGCCTTTGACTGAACAGGAGCTTGAGCTGTTGACACGAAAAAAGTGACCGCGACGTGCGGTCACTTTTTTCGTTTAAGGAAATTCTCAGGGTGTCTTGGTTTTTCTCAGGAAGTCATTTTCACTTTCTTTTGCGTCGTTGTCCATTTGCCGCGAGTTGGACTCGTCACCAAATCGTTAAAGGCTAACACATTCAAATCTCTTTGAATGGTGCGAGGAGTGATGCCGAATTCATCGACTAAATCTTGCGTAGTTACAGTTCCGTTGGTACGGATGTACTTATACATATCTTTAATTCGATTGAGCATGCGATCAGTTGTAGGTTTCACTTAGAGAACCACTCCTTCATCTTTTTTCCCATAGGCAAAGACTAGCGGACGAAGTGCCGAGGTCTACTCAGCTGATTGAAATAAATGCCAAAGACAGCCCCTTTTCTTAAAAATTCTGTCAAGTCTGTTTATTTGACAATTTGATTATATCGAAAAAACAATGGTAAATCCACTTTTTCTTCCGAATTCACATAAACTTAACATAAAAGAGACAGAATTTTTGTCCAAATCTGATGAAGGTTCTTTAATTTATATTAAAAAAGTGTACAATGGTTTTAACGAAAAAAGGTATGATTGATATGCCGCAGGACTTTTCAATGTTTTGTTTCATGTCCGAAAATTAATAATGAACCGAGTAAATACATATTCTTACTAGGCGATAAAAGGAGTGTGGAACATGGATTGGCAATTGGAAGCAGAAAAAAGGCAGGGCGATATGCTGCGTGAATTGCAGGAACTGATTGCGATTCCAAGTGTGTTAAGTGAAGAAGCGGCACCGGATGCTCCTTTTGGAAAAGACGTGAAACGGGCGTTGGAGTGGTTTTTAAAAAAAGGAGAAGAAAACGGTTTTCAGGTGAAAAACGTGGATCATGTCGCAGGCCACCTGGAAATCGGTGAAGGTGAAGAACTGCTCGGAATTCTGGGGCATATTGATGTGGTTCCTCCAGGCGGCGGCTGGACAAAAGATCCTTTCGGCGGAACCATCGAAAACGGCAAATTGTTCGGACGGGGGGCAATTGACGACAAAGGGCCGACCATTGCAGCCTGGACAGCTTTGAATATTGTCAAAGACGCCGGAGTTGAGTTTGACAAGCGTGTGCGCCTTATCATCGGGACGGACGAAGAAAGCGGCTTTCGCTGTGTAAAGCAGTATTTCCAAAAAGAAGAAATGCCGACGATCGGTTTTGCGCCGGATGCCGATTTCCCCATTATCAATGCGGAAAAAGGCATTGCAGGACTGGTGTTTTCAAAATCTTCGTTTTCCCAGGAAGATGTACTCGCCACATTCCATTCGGGAAACCGTACGAATATGGTGCCTGATTTGGCGGAAGCTACAGTCAACGGAGAGCTTTCCGAATGGCAGAGCGTTTTTGATCAATTCTGCCAACAACATAATGTAACGGGAGCGGCTGAACAGCAGGAAGAATTCGTGCGGCTGACAGTACACGGCAAAGCGGCTCATGCGATGGAACCGGATCATGGCATTAATGCCGGAGTATTGCTGGCGCTTTTTCTAAAGGACCGGTTGACAGGAGACGGCAAAGAGTTCGCCGATTTTCTCACGGAAAATTTCCACGATGACACCAGAGGGCAAAACCTGGGATTGGCCTATTCGGATGAAACTTCCGGCGATACGACGTTCAATGCCGGCATCATCCGTTTTGACTGCGAAAAAGGGGCTACAATCGAAGTGAGCATGCGCTATTCTGTGAGCTTTCCGTTTGAGGAAAAGATGGAAACTTTCCAGACAGAAGGGTTTTCCTGGAATGTCCATTCCAACTCACCGCCTCATCATGTAGACGCTGATGATCCGTTTATCAGAACTTTGCAGAATGCCTATGAACGCCAGACGGGAAGTCCGGCCGAACTGCTGACAATCGGCGGCGGTACTTATGCGCGGGTGCTCGACAAAGGTGTTGCGTTCGGCATGCTGTTTCCTGGCGAGCCGGATGTGGCGCATCAGGCCGATGAATTTGTGGACATTGCCAATTTGACGAAAGCTACAGCCATTTACGCGGAAGCGATTTTTCAACTGGCTTGCAGGAAAAAAGAAGAAACATAAGAAATATCAAAAACAAGGAAAGAGGGATTGACGATGGAATGGATATTGCATAACGATCAATTTATTCAGGAAGAAGATTTAAAAATTTCGATGGAAGACAGAGGCTATCAATTCGGTGATGGGATTTACGAAGTGATCCGTGTCTACGAAGGGAATCTGTTTACAGCAGAAGAACATATCGACCGCTTTTACGAAAGTGCAGAGAAAATCAAAATCGTCATTCCTTATACAAAAGATGTGTTTCACAAATTGATGTATGATCTGGTGGAAAAAAACGAAATAGATAACGGCATAGTATATGTTCAAATGACAAGAGGCTGTGCACCGCGTGTGCATCAATTTCCGGCGGATTGTCCTCCGGTGATTGTCGCCAATACAAAATCGATGGAACGGCCTGTTGAAGCAATGCGCTCAGGTGTGCAGACGAAATTCGTGGAAGATGTCCGCTGGCTGCGCTGCGACATCAAGAGCCTGAATTTGCTGGGCAATGTTCTGGCTAAACAGGAAGCGTATGAAGAAGGATTATTTGAAGCGATTCTTCACCGCGGAGAAACGGTGACAGAAGGCTCGTCTTCGAATATGTACGGCATCAAAAATGGCGTACTCTACACCCATCCTGCCACAAATCTCATTTTGAACGGCATTACACGCCGGGTGATACTGGAACTTTGCAAAGAGCAGGGGATTGAAGTGCAGGAAACAGCGTTTACTAAATCTGAAGCGCTGGAAATGGATGAGTTCTTCATGTCTTCAACAACATCGGAAGTAATGCCGATCATTGCTATTGACGGTCACAAAATTGGCTCAGGGGTTCCTGGGGAATTAACGAAAAAACTTCAAAAAGCCTTTGAGGAAAAATTAAAGTTAACAGGCAATGTGAATGTCTGACAAGCAATAGAAAAGTGACTGGCTGAAGCCGGTCACTATTTTTTTGTGCCTGCTCAAATGATAAACTGATGAGAGGTGATTATTTTGTCAAAGCATTATTTTATCGGCATCAGTATCCCGTTGCCAGTCGCGAAGAAATTGGATGACAAAAGAAAAGAATGGAACTTGAAGAGCCATAAGCGCTA
Source organism: Planococcus salinus (assembly GCF_003719725.1). Lineage (GTDB taxonomy): Bacteria > Bacillota > Bacilli > Bacillales_A > Planococcaceae > Planococcus > Planococcus salinus. The sequence continues at coordinate 19,320 of NZ_RIAX01000001.1, forward strand.
CACACCGTTTGTGGATATGCACATCACGCTGCTGTTTATCGGAAATGATCCGAACGGAGAAATTGAGGCAGTGGCAAAAGCATTGGAAACGGTCAAGCAAGCACCTTTTGAACTGGTGATCAACGGTGTGGAAACGTTCGGCAATCCAAAGACTCCGCGGATCATCTATGCTTCTCTGCAGGAAAGCGAGGAGCTTAATCGGTTGCATGAGCAAATCCAGCAAACGGTTCTGCCGTATCACTTAAGCCCGGACACCAAAAGGTTTGTGCCACATATTACACTCGCCGGGAAATGGGCGGGAGGGCCACCCATCAGCGGAGAACTTGAAATTGAGCCTTTGTCTTTCAGCGTGAACGAATTTTCCTTGTTTGAAATCCATCCCCGGGAAGTGCCACGATACATCCCGATAGCTACGTATCCATTAACAGAAGGCGTGTAAAGCTTGTTTCTGCTACGGTGAGAAGCAGCCCAAAGCCTCAAAAGGTGAGGTCAAATGAAGATAGCATTCATCATTAATCCGGAAGCCGGAAATGGGAAATCAGTAAAGAAATGGCGGGCTTTTGAAAAGACTATTCATTTTCCATATGAAAAAACTGTGACACGCTATCCAGGCCATGCCATCGAGATTGCAGAATCATACCGCCGACGAAAAGAAGAGTGGTTGCTGATCGGCTTTGGCGGCGATGGCACATTACGGGAAATTATTGCGGGAGCAGCAGGAAGCGGGCAGTTGATCATTGGTTTTATCGCGGCAGGGTCCGGAAACGATTTCGCCAGAGGATTCCAGGTATTTCGCAATGCGGATGAAATCGTCGGATTCCTGAATGACCCAAAATTCCGGAAAGAAGATTTAGGCGAGTTTTCGAATGGCCAGTCGTTTCGTTTTGTCAGCAGTTCCGGCATCGGGTTTGATGCGGAGATTTCTGTCCTCGTCAATCGCTCTCCGATGAAGAAATGGCTGAATACGATTCGTTTGGGCAAACTGGTATATTTAATATACGTCATCAAAACGCTGATCCGATTCGATAAATTTCGACTGATTGTAGAAGAAAGCGGGACAACTTCCTGTTATAATGATGTGTGGTTTGCGACTGTCAACAATCAGCCGTATTTTGGCGGCGGCATGAAAATTTCGCCTCAGTCCAAAACGAACGACGGTTTATTGGAGCTGACAGTTGTCCATCAGATTTCCAGATTGAAACTTTTGTTTGTTTTCGGTACTGTATTTACAGGAAAACACACCCGGTTTAAAGAAGTCATTCAATTCAGCGGAAACGCCTTTCGTCTGAATACAGAGAAGGAAGTTTTTCGGCATGTCGATGGCGACTTCGCCGGAAAGACACCGAAAGATAATTTCGTCACTTATTCCATAAGCAGGCAACATTGGAATTCAGCAAATACAGAATAGAAAGAGGATGCAAAATGAGAGCACGTTATAAACCATGGGCTGCGGATTTGATCGAGTCCCATCCGGAAATCATTATTCCCGATCCGGAAAACTTCAGAGGCCGCTGGCATGAAGTATTTGGCAATGACCACCCGCTTCACATAGAAGCTGGCACTGGAAAAGGCCGTTTTATAATTGGCATGGCCAAAGCGAATCCGGAGGTCAATTACATTGGCATCGAATTGTTCGACAGTGTAATTGTCACTGCACTTGAAAGGGTGTTGGAAGAACCGGCAGGAGTTCCGAATTTGCGTTTGCTGCGTGTAAACGCAAAAGACTTGGGAGAATACTTTCAGCAGGGGGAAGTGGACCGGCTGTATTTGAATTTTTCAGATCCTTGGCCAAAGACCCGTCATGCCAAACGGCGTTTGACACATGAAAGTTTTTTGAAATTATACGAAACCGTTCTGCCAAGTGAGGGAGAAATTCATTTCAAGACCGATAACCGCGGACTTTTCGAATATTCACTCACGAGCATTTCTGAATATGGTATGTTATTAAAAGATGTATCGCTTGATTTGCATGCCAATGAGCCGGAATGGAACATCATGACCGAATACGAAGAGAAGTTTTTGAAAAAAGGCCAGCCGATTTACCGGCTCGAGGCGCAATTTCAAAGCAACTAATTCTGTAGGGGGAGTTAAGGGATGGAGAAATTTCAATTTCACGATATGACGTTGACATGGCTTGACGGAGGAACGACTTATCTGGACGGCGGCGCGATGTTTGGGGTAGTGCCAAAAGTGGTCTGGTCAAAGAAGTACCCGGCAAATGAACAAAATCAGATTGAATTGACAACGCATCCGGTTTTGGTGCAGTACGAGGGTCACAATATCCTGATCGACAGCGGATTGGGTGACGGCAAGCTGACCGAACGGCAGATGCGCAACCTGGGGGTGTCGGACCAGTCGCGTCTGGATGAAGAACTGGCTGAGCTCGGTTTGACTGTAGAGGATATCGACACAGTGTTAATGACGCATCTGCACGGGGATCACGCAGCGGGATTGACGAAATGGCAAGGCGACCAATTGATTCCCGCTTTTCCAAATGCGACAATCCACGTTTCGGCTGTCGAATGGAATGAAATGCAAAATCCGAACATCCGTTCAAAAAACACCTACTGGAAAGAGAACTGGGAACCGATTGTTGATCAGGTGGAAACATTTGAAGGGGAAAGATCATTGTTTGGCACGATTACAATGATACATACCGGCGGTCATTCCGACGGCCACAGTGTGATCAAAATGACAAGCGGGGGTGAAACAATCCTGCATATGGCCGACATCATGCCAACTCACGCCCACAAAAACCCACTGTGGGTGCTGGCTTATGACGATTATCCGATGACTTCCATTTTTGCAAAAGAAAAGCTGATGAAAGAAGCGTTGGAAAATGGCTATTACTTCAGCTTTTACCACGATGCATTCTACCGGATCGTAAAGTGGAGTGCTGATGGCAAGGAAATAGTCGAATCCGTGAAGCGGAAAGACATGTAAAAAGGGGCTGTTTCATAAGCCTCAAAACTTAAAAACACGACGGAAAATGAATGATTTTCCGTCGTGTTTTTCTATGGGATTATATTGCTGTAGTATCTTTATTTCTTTATTGGCGGATGGGAATGGAAGCGGCGACGCCTGCGGGATAGCTCGGCGCAAGCCCTGGCAGTTGGCAGCGCGACGTCCTGTCGCGCCAACTGCATGACCCACATCCTGTGGGCCCGCAAGCGTCCGCTGAAATGGACAGGAGCCTTCACTTTTGAGACAGCCTCTTTTTATGATTTCGTTACTTCAAGGATAGCTCCTGTATAAGCATCCGCGACAAACTCGAATTGCTCCAATTCATCTTGGCGGTGGCGTGTGATGCCGCCTTTGTAAACTTCAGTTGTAACCGCATGCTGTTTGTACGGTTCGGTTTTCATGTAAATCCAGGACCCGTCGATTGGCCCTTCTTCTTTAAAAGAAGATTTGACGTGTTTCAGCACGTCATCTGCTGAATGATACGTTTGTCTGCGGTCATAGACCTCTTTGATTAAATATGTAGCAGCTACTCCTGTGATGAACCCAATCAATAAATCACGATTTTTCACAATTATCCCTCCTATACTTACTGAATAAATTGTAACATAAATCCATATCCATCACGTCGTGAAAACGCCAAAGAAAGCAAATCTTTCGTCAAACGAAATAGAAAGGTGGAAATGATTTGCTAAAAGCTCTAAACTGTTAACATGAACGCTTTTAGGAGGAATCAGCAGATGAATAACGAGACGTTGGATCTATTCAAGACTTTAACGGAACTGCCAGGTGCGCCCGGCAATGAACACGCAGTCAGAAAGTTTATGAGACAGGAACTCGAAAAATACTCTGATGAAGTTATTCAAGACAACCTCGGCAGTATTTTCGGCGTCAAGCAGGGTCCGGACAACAGTCCGCGTGTCATGGTGGCAGGCCATATGGACGAAGTCGGGTTCATGGTTACACAAATCACCGATAATGGCATGATCCGTTTCCAGCCCCTGGGTGGTTGGTGGAATCAGGTGATGCTGGCGACGCGTGTGGAGATTATCGCAGGAGAACGCACAATACCGGGCGTGATCGGCTCAATTCCGCCACATCTATTAAACGAGGAAACGCGGAAAAAGCCGATGGAGATAAAAAATATGCTCATCGATATCGGAGCGGATGACCGTGAAGATGCTTTGTCTTTCGGTGTAAAGCCCGGTCAGCAAATCGTACCGTTCAGCCCGTTCACGCCTATGGCAAACGATAAAAAAATCATGGCAAAAGCATGGGATAACCGATATGGCTGCGGTTTGGCAGTCGAGTTATTAAAAGAACTGAAAGGTGAGAAATTGCCGAATCAGCTGTTTTCGGGAGCTACGGTCATGGAGGAAGTCGGTCTTCGAGGTGCTCAAACAGCTGCGAACATGATCGATCCGGACATTTTCTTCGCACTCGATGCCAGCCCGGCAAATGATGCCAATGGTGACAAGAACGAATTCGGTCAACTGGGGAAAGGGACGTTGCTGCGCATTCTGGATAAAAGCATGGTGACACATCGCGGCATGCGCGAATTTGTCTTGGATACGGCTGAGACACACAACATCCCGTATCAGTATTTTGTCTCTCAGGGCGGGACGGATGCAGGCCGGGTCCATACGTCGAACCAAGGCGTTCCAAGTTCAGTCATCGGCATCTGTTCGCGTTATATCCATACGTCCTCATCGGTTATTCATACGGATGATTATGCGGCGGCAAAAGAATTGCTGACGAAATTGGTCAAAGCTGCCGATCAGACGACCATTGACACTATAAAGCAAAATAGTTAAAAAAAGTGCCTGCGGGCTCTTTTTTTTTGAAAGGAATGGAAAGAATGAACAGGTTACAAGTTGCGGTGGCTTCAAAAAATGCGGCGAAAATCAAAGCTGTGGAAGCTGTGCTGGAAGAGCTGGAGTTCGATTTTGCATTAGCCTCTGTTGAGACGGATTCAGGAGTTGCTGCTCAGCCGCTGTCCCAAATAGAAACACGCCGGGGAGCAATCAACCGGGCGCAACAGGCACTAGGCGAAGGAATGGATTTCGCCATTGGACTCGAAGGCGGCGTCTACGAACTGGAAGAGACGATGTATTTGTGCAATTGGGGCGCATTGGCAGCTGCAAACGGTCAACTGTTAACAGCTGGAGGCGCTCAAATCAGATTGCCTGAGGAAATTGGGCGTCAATTGAAAAACGGTATGGAACTGGGACCTGTGATGGACCGTTATGCAAATGAGACTGGAATCCGCCACCATAAAGGAGCCGTCGGTATATTGACGGCTGGTTTGGTTAACCGGAACGAAATGTTCGAACATGTAGTGAAGCTTTTGATGGGCCAGTACTTAAGGCACAGCGATTAAGTTGCATGTGGAAAGAAACATCTTTAAAATAAGGACTAGTAGAGATAGGGAGGAATGAGCGTGCCTCGAAAAGGATTGATTATTTCTTTGTTTTCACTGATTGCCTTACTGGCTGGGTGTGGACAAACGCAGGAAGAGCGAGTAGAAGAAGGGCTGGCGGATGCGCGTGCTGCTTTTGAGCAGGAGCCGGTTGATACAAACGAGACGGTGAACGGAACGGATTTATATCTTCCAGGAGCCTATACCATAGAAGAGCCGTCGGATGCCAATAATATTGTCATTACCAGAGGCAGTGATTCCTATGTATTATTTTTAAATCCAAATGAATCAAATGACAGCACATTTTTCTATGAACTCCAGAAAGCCAACGATGACCAGGAATGGGTGGCAGATGAGACGTTTGAGCAAAACGGTCGTTTTGGATTCGCCACTGTCAGAGAAATAGCGGAAGACCGCTATGAAATCGTCGCCAGTGAAGGCGGAGCGAAAATGACAACAATATCCGAAGAAAGCGGCATTGCCGATAACATGGATTGGATGATGACGACAGTCCGTTCAATAGATTCGGAAGAATAGGTGATCAGCATGAGGAAATTACAATCTACAGAAGAATTTAAGCAATTGGCTGCCGACGAAGCGGCTGTATTTATGTTTACCGCAGGATGGTGTCCGGATTGCCGGGTCATTGATCCGATTATGCCGGAAATCGAGGAGAAATTCGGTGACTTGGTGTTTGTCTCAGTTGACCGTGATGAATTCATCGATTTATGCGGAGAACTGGGCATTTTTGGCATTCCAAGTTTTCTTGCCTTTAAAAATAGCGAAGAAGTGGGCCGTTTTGTCAGCAAGGACCGGAAAACCCAAGAAGAAATTGAAGCTTTTTTAACCAAACTGCCGCAATAACAATACAACGGTTCGCCTTTTACAGGTTGAACCGTTTGTTTTATGAGAAAGGATGGAAACACATGAGTAAAATGAAATCGACCGAATTGATATCTATATTAAAAGAAAAGATGCCCCATAACCATTGGGATTGGAGACATGACCGGGAAAAAGATACGTTGCGGATCCAGAATGAAGCATTGAACAACGGAATGACCATTTCCTTGCCGCAAGTGATCAATCGCTATGAGTCGAAAGGGGACGCAGCCATCGATGAAATTGTCTACACCATCACAGAAACATTCACAGCAATGGAAAAAGAGGCGCAAGGCCAGTTGAAGTCCAGTGAGCATATTTATCCAGTGATCCGTTCTACTTCTTTCCCGACTGAATCGAAAGAAGGGCACCAGTTCATCACGATGGAGCACACGGCTGAAACACGGGTGTTTTTTGCTCTGGATGCCGGTACTACCTATCGCTTAATTGATGAAAATGTGTTAAATTCATTAAGTCTCACAGAAGAGCAATTGAAAGAAATTGCGAAATTCCAAGTGAGAAAATTGAAAACAGCGGTCAAACAAGACCAGGTGGCTGGCAATGTGTTTTATTTCTTAAATGAAAACGACGGCTATGATGCTTCCCGAATTCTGAATGAATCGTTCCTGAAAGATATGAAGAAAAGAGTGGAAGGGGACATGACTGTTTCGGTTCCGCACCAGGATGTGCTGATCATCGGAGACATCCGCAATGAGACCGGTTATGATGTACTGGCTCAAATGGCGATGAGTTTCTTCACCAACGGAAAGGTCCCGATCACTTCATTGTCTTTTATCTATGAAAATGACCAATTAGAGCCGATTTTCATCATGGCGAAAAATAAACCGAACAAGGAGAACGATAAAAAATGAATGCTTTCTATAACAAACAAGGCATAGGTGATGTGCTGTTGGTCCAACTGCAACCGGAAAATCCAAATAAAACCAAGGTCGATCTGCACGGCGATGTTGCATTGTTGAAAGACGAGGCCGACACGTTAGTGGGATTCAACCTTTTCAATGCTTCCGGCTATATCGATTTGCAGGATGAGACAGTCCAAGTAACGGAAGACATGGTGACAGCAATGCAAAACGCATTGGAGAAAAACGGAGTCGACTACACATTGGAAGTTGACCTGTCTCCTAAATTCGTTGTCGGATACGTGGAATCAAAAGAAAAGCACCCAAATGCCGATAAATTGAATATCTGTCACGTCACAGTTGGCACGGAACAATTGCAGATCGTTTGCGGTGCGCCGAATGTGGATCAGGGACAAAAAGTGGTGGTTGCCAAAGTGGGTGCCGTCATGCCATCCGGAATGGTCATCAAAGACGCCGAATTGCGCGGAGTTCCATCCAGCGGAATGATCTGTTCCGCCAAAGAACTGGCATTGCCGGATGCTCCTCAGGAAAAAGGGATTCTTGTACTTCCTGAAGATGCTGAAGTAGGTTCATCATTCGAAGTAAAGGCGTGACGCGGTATGAGCTGGGTTAAAAATATATGGACACGCATATTTCCTGATGATACAGAAGAGGATGAATACAAGGCAGAGGAATGGACAGAGGAACCGGAAGAAAGCCGTGAAAAGGCTCCTTTCCGCTTTCCTTTGATTTCGGACGAAGAAAAAGAAGAATTCATCCATCATACAACTTCCAGAAAGCCGATCGATTATCCGATCAAAAAGGAACCGGAACGAGCGGAGCGTCCAAAGCGGATGGTGCCTTCGCAAAAACCGCGGGAGAGCATGCCTGCAGCAGAGCCGATTAAAAGACGGTTCACGCCTTCGCAGGTTCCTTCACCGGTTCATGGCTTTGGAAAACGGAAAACGGAGCCCAAACCGATCGAAGAGCTGTTGGCAAAAAAAGACCGCAGGACAGAACAGCCAACCGGTCCATTGACTGACAGGAAACAACCGGTTGTTGACAAGACAGTGCGGACCTCCGCTTCAAGCAGTACGGGCTCCATGCCTTCGGCTGAAACCAAAAGGCCGTCTGAGCAAAGGCCTTTGAAGCAAGCGGAACAGCAGGAAGAGAAACAACCGGAACAACCGCAAGCGGAACAAGTGGTGGCTGCCGAAAGAAAGCAGGCGGTTGAAAAGCCGGAACAGGTACATAAACCGGTCCAGGAAAATCCCAAGCCAGCAGTGCCTAAAAAAGGGCAGAAAAGGGAGAAAACGGTTCCGTTCAATGTGCTCATGCTGAAATCGGACAAAGAACGGTTAAAGAAACCGATTGCGCCAAAACAGCCAAAAACGAAACCGGCACAACCGACGGAACAACCAGAAACGGCAGCAGAACCGGAACCCCGGCCGCCTGAGGCGACAGTCGATCATATCTCAGAGAACTCTGCGCCGTATGTCTTGCCGGGAGAGAGTTATTTGTTGCCTCCTGAAAACGATCGCAAAGACGAAGAATGGATGGAAACGCAGGGAGAACGGCTGGTTGAAGCATTGTCTCATTTCCAGGTCAATGCCACTGTTTTAAGCATTGTTCAAGGGCCCGCAGTGACTCAGTTTGAACTGACAGTCGCGCAAGGCGTTAAAGTAAGCAAAATCCGCAATCTGGCGGATGATTTAAAGCTGGCCCTGGCAGCCAGGGACATTCGGATCCAAGCACCGATCCCTGGAAAAAGTTCAATCGGAATTGAAATTCCGAACAGGACCTCACGCCCTGTAAGAATATCTGAAATTATACACAGTCCGGCGTTCAATGACTCCGAGTCTCCGCTTGAAGCTGCACTGGGCCTTGATTTGACAGGGAAACCTGTAACGCTGGATTTACGGAAAATGCCGCATGGCTTGATTGCGGGAGCCACGGGATCCGGGAAAAGTGTGTGCATTAACTCGCTGTTGGTCAGTCTGTTGTACAAATCTTCCCCGCAGGATCTGAAATTATTGCTGATTGATCCAAAAATGGTGGAATTGGCTCCATATAATCACATCCCTCATTTGGTCAGCCCTGTTATTACGGACGTCAAAGCAGCTACGGCTTCTTTGAAGTGGGCGGTCGAGGAAATGGAGCGCCGATATCAGTTGTTTGCTCACACAGGTGTTCGCGATATCAGCCGATACAATAAGCTGGTGAAGGAAAAAGGCGATCATGCACAGCATTTGCCGTATATTCTTATTGTCATTGATGAGCTGGCTGATTTGATGATGATGTCTCCTTCAGATGTCGAAGATGCCATTTGTCGTATTGCTCAGAAAGCCCGTGCATGCGGCATTCATTTGGTTATCGCTACGCAACGGCCTTCTGTAGATGTCATCACCGGCCTGATTAAATCGAACATCCCGACACGCATCGCATTTTCGGTGTCTTCTCAAGTGGACAGCCGGACCATTCTGGATTCCCAGGGAGCGGAACGGCTTCTTGGAAGAGGCGATATGCTGTATTTAGGAAATGGCATGTCGGCTCCGACCCGTCTGCAGGGAACTTTTGTCACGGATGAAGAAATAGAAGAAGTGATCAACCATGTACGCAGCCAGGGAGAACCGGAATACTTCTTCAAAGAGGAAGAATTGATGAAACGAAATGATTCGGCAGCTGTCCAAGACGACTTGTTTGAAGAAGCGTGCCGTTTTCTTATCTCTCAGGGCAGTGCATCCACTTCGTTGTTGCAGCGGCATTTCCATATTGGTTACAACCGCGCGGCGAGGCTGATGGATTTGATCGAACAGCACGGTTTCATTTCTGAACAGAATGGCAGCAAAGCACGGACTGTGTTGATTACGGAAGACGATATGCAGGAAGTTTTCCAATGATGAAACCTCTTATTGCTTTAATTTGTTGAAATATCGGTTATTTCAGGACTGGATAATAGTATGGTATAATCAACTGATTATGTTCGCCAAAACAGGCTGCAGCATTCGCACAATCCTTTGTGTAGACTAATTCTCAACTTCCATGGGAGGTTTCATTTTATGAAAGTTATGCACTTTACCGGCATTAAAGGATCCGGTATGAGTCCGCTTGCGCAAATTATGCATGATATGGGGGAACAGGTTCAAGGTTCCGATATAGAACAGCATTTTTTCACAGAAGACCGCTTGCGGGAACGGGGCATCAAGATTTTGCCTTTTGATAAAGACAATATTGAAGAAAATATGACAATTATAGCAGGAAACGCATTCAACGATGATCATCCGGAGCTTGTCAAAGCAAAAGAACTCGGTGCCACAGTCATCCGGTATCACACTTTTCTCGGGGACTTGATGAAACAGTATGTTTCTGTTGCTGTTACAGGCGCACACGGGAAAACGTCGACTACGGGGCTGATGGCGCATGTGCTGGACGGCTATAAGCCTGTTTCTTATTTGATCGGCGACGGTACGGGCTACGGAAAAGAAGGATCTCATTTTTTCGTATTGGAAGCATGTGAATACCGCCGCCATTTTCTGGCCTATCATCCTGATTATGCCATCATGACCAATATCGATTTTGATCATCCGGATTATTTTTCTGATATTGATGATGTGTTTAATGCATTCGAAGAAATGGCCAAGCAAGTGAAGAAATGCATCATTGCCTGCGGTGATGATGATTATTTGCAAAAAATACAGGCGCCGGTACCGGTCATTTATTATGGTTTTGGGGAAGAGAATGATTTTCAGGCCCGCAATATTGTCAAGACGAGTTCCGGCACGACATTCGATGTGGTGATCCGCAACGAGTTTTTCCATACGTTCACCATTCCGATGTTCGGCGACCATGCAGTGTTGAATGCGCTTGCTGTTATTTCTTTATGCCAGTATGAAAATATACCGGCTGCCATCATCCAGCAGCAATTCCTGGATTTCGAAGGGGTAAAACGGCGCTTCACGCAAACCGATATAGGCGACCGGATTCTAATCGATGATTATGCACACCATCCGACAGAAATCAAGGCCACTCTGCAATCGGCGAGACAGAAGTTTCCGGAACGTGAGCTGATCGCCATTTTCCAGCCGCATACGTTTACGCGGACACAGACTTTTCTGCAACAGTTCGCGGACAGTTTAGACGAAGCTGACCGTGTCTATTTATGCGACATTTTCGGATCGGCACGGGAAAATGCCGGTACATTGACGATTCAGAACCTGCAGGAAAAAGTAGAGGGCAGCACTATTCTTTCCGAAGAAGATGTAAGTGCCCTGCTGAAACATGACAATGCAGTTTTTCTTTTCATGGGAGCAGGAGATGTGACGAAATTCCAGGCAGCTTTTGAAACCCTGATTAAATCCGACGAAACAGAGAAAACAGTTTGAAATCAAACTGTTTTCTCTGTTTTTTTATTGTCACTGAAGCGAACGGAGAAAAGGAACTCCTTTTATCCTGCTGCTCAAATCTGTCTCCTGAACTTTAAACAGCCGGACAATTTGTTTATGAAAAACTGTTTTTTCATTTGCAGGACATTTGAGACTTTTGTTGAATTAAAGTTAAAGACCCTGTGTTTAATAGGACAAAGCTAGGGGTACAACAAAGGTATATCAAATCGTTACAAAGGAGGAAGATTTATGGATTGGTCAATATTGCTCTACATTGCTGCCATTGTGGCCGCAGTCGGATTTTTAATCTTATGTATAGCATTAGCGATGACATTGAACTCGCTGAAAAACACCCTGAAAGAAGTTACAGGCATTGTATCGGGTTTAGAAAACCAACTGCAGGGCGTTACGTTGGAGACAACGAATTTGCTTCATAAGACAAATGAGCTGACAGAGGATATTCAAAGCAAATCTGAAAAACTGAATACAATGGTGGATGCAGTGAGAGGTGTCGGCAACTCGGTGAATGATCTGAATTCCTCAGTGCGCCGCATCACGACAACCGTGTCATCACAAGTTGAACAAAACGAAGATAAAATTGCCCAAGTTGTCCAATGGAGCAATGTCCTGATGGGAGTCCGTGACAAGTGGAAAGAGCGTAAAATTTACGAATCGAGAGCCGCTGCTTCCTATGAACCGGTCCCTGGACAAAAACGTTTGCCACAATCAAGCCAAAACCAATAAAAAACAAATCAGGAGGCTTTTACTATGACCAACAACAATCAATCTAATAACAGAAGTGATTTTAACCAGTCCAGTCAGTATGGACAGCAAATACCGAATTACAATGAACCACGGTACAACCGTGACTATTATTCCGGAGATGCCGGCGGGTACCAGCAGAACCAGTACAATCCGTCATCATATGGCATGTCGAACCGATACGATGATCTGTATGACTACGAAGAAGAGTCAAGTTCAAAAGACTTCATCATCGGGGCGTTGGTGGGAGGAATTATTGGAGCTGCAACCGCTTTGATGCTGGCTCCAAAATCCGGCAAAGAGTTAATGGCTGACTTGAACACACAAGCAAGTAACCTGAAAGAAAAAACCTCGAGCAGTTCAGATTCCAATGAGGAAAAATCCAGCGGAGGTTTGACACAGCAGGTGAAAGAACAGTCCAACAAAGTGATGGACAAAGTCAAGAATATGAAGGGCGGCAAGTCGCCGATGGATGATGGCACGGCCTCTTCCGAAGGCGAAGAACAAATTGAGCTTCACGCCACTGTCCAAAACACTACTGAGAATCATGACAAAAATGGCAAGGAAGCTTTCACTTCCACAGCCAATGCGTTAAAAGAAGCAGTGGAAGAAGTGAAGGACGGTAAATCTGGTTCCAACAGCAATGTGGATGCCAAAACTACATCCAACAATAAAAATTCCCAGAACAACAGCAACAAAGGGAATAAGAAATAAACTGGGAGCGGTTTAAATGGAAAACCTTAAACGTGTACAGGATTTAGACAGTTTGAAACAGGAAGTTTCAGGAACGCAGCATTATTGGTTGTTTAAGCACAGCAGTACATGCCCTGTCTCTGCAGCGGCATGGAACGAATACAACGAATATGCTTCCTTGCATCCGAACCAGCTGTTTCTGTTCCTGGTAGTCCAAGAAGACAGGGAATTGTCGAATGAGATTGCCAAAATTACAGACATTAAGCACGAATCTCCGCAGCTTTTCCATTTTTCAAACGAAAAAGTGGATTGGCAAGCTTCACATGGCGACATCACCAGCAAAGCCATGCAGGAATTTTTAGCTTAAAAAAACCCCGGAACCTTTTAGTTCCGGGGTTTTATCATGGTAAAACACTTTCGCGCGTTGAAGCGCTAAAATAAATTACGTGACTTTACCGAATAGTTTGCTTATAATGGTCGTATCATGTTAATATGAGTCATCTACAAAAGGTGATTTGCGAAAGGGGAAGTAAGAATGAGCAATTTAGATCTAGAACAGCTAAGAGAAAAAGTCGACGCAGTAAACCTCCAAATTCTATCTCTTATCAACGAGAGGGCTTCCGTTATTCAAGACATCGGAAAACTGAAGGAAAAGCAAGGGGTAGACCGCTACGATCCATTACGCGAACGCCACATGCTGAATTTGTTGAGAGAAAACAATATTGGACCGTTGGAACAAAAAACGGTTGACCATATATTCAAAGAAATCTTTAAGTCTGCCTTGGATATGCAGGAAGAAGACCACCGCAAAGCTTTGCTGGTATCCCGTAAGAAAAAAGCCGAAGACACTGTCATCAACATCAATGGGGAAACAGTGGGAGCCGGTAATCCTTCCTTCATTTTCGGACCTTGTGCTGTAGAATCTCAGGACCAGGTGTCCAAAGTTGCTGAAGCGATCAGCGGCAAAGGATTAAGAATGATCCGTGGCGGCGCTTATAAGCCGCGTACTTCTCCTTACGATTTCCAAGGCCTTGGACTTGAAGGGCTGAAGATGCTGAAAAAAGCAGCTGACCAGTACAATTTGGCTGTTGTTTCAGAAATTGTCACGCCGTCCCATTTAGAAGAAGCACTGGATTACGTGGATGTTGTCCAAGTCGGAGCACGCAATATGCAAAACTTCGAATTGCTGAAAGCAGTTGGTCAAATCGACAAACCGGTTCTTTTAAAACGGGGGATGTCTGCTACAGTCGATGAATTCATCAATGCTGCAGAATACATCATTGCTTCCGGAAATGATCAAATCATTCTATGTGAGCGGGGCATCCGGACTTATGAAAAAGCCACTCGCAACACACTCGATATTTCAGCAGTGCCAATCTTGAAGCAAGAAACCCATCTTCCAGTATTCGTGGACGTAACTCATTCAACAGGTCGCCGTGACCTATTGCTGCCAGCTGCAAAAGCGGCCATCGCAATCGGAGCTGATGGCGTTATGGCTGAAGTACATCCTGACCCTGCAGTTGCGTTGTCAGATGCTCAACAGCAAATGGATCTTAACCAGTTTGACGAGTACTACGATGCGTTGATGAAATTCATGAAGCAGTATGAAATGCAAGTGTAAGACTGGAAGAGCCGGAATTGATCCGGCTTTTCTTTTTGATTTTGTCAAAGGATACAGCAGGTATCTTGCAGGAATCCACGAATCGGCTCTCAATGTCCGGTGAATTGCAGCGGATGACTGCAGAAGATTAGAATCGGAAATATCTGTTTAATTTATACATTCTTCTTTTTAGTTGATTACCAGAAAGTTTCTGTCGTATGATTAAAGAAGCAAGGGAAAGGAGGGAACGCAGTGACCGTTACAATTTATGATGTAGCAAGAGAAGCGAATGTTTCAATGGCTACAGTTTCTCGAGTAGTCAATGGCAACCAGAATGTAAAACCGGCCACACGGAAAAAAGTATTAAAAGTGATCGAAGAGCTTGGCTACCGCCCGAACGCAGTAGCAAGAGGGCTTGCCAGCAAGAAAACAACAACGGTCGGCGTTATCATTCCCGATATTTCCAATAGTATGTATGCAGAGCTTGCCCGTGGAATTGAGGATATTGCAACAATGTACCGCTACAATATCATCTTATCCAACTCGGATCAAAACGAGAATAAAGAGCTTCAATTATTGGAAACGATGTTAGGCAAACAAGTGGATGGAATTGTTTTCATGAGTGATACCATTTCTACGGAACTTCTGTATGAAATGGAGCGTTCACCTACACCGATCGTACTGGCGGGCTCGATCGATGAATCGGCGACTATCGCTTCCGTAAACATCGATTATTATGGTGCGGCCTACGAAGCGGTAAAAAAACTGATTGGAAATGGACATGAGAAAATCGCTTTTATCTCGGGTCCGTTAACTTCCAAAGTCAATAAAGACTATAAGTTAAAAGCCTATCGTCAAGCGCTGCAGGATGCAGGTATTGAATTTGATGAAAGTCTCGTTGTCGAATGCAATAACTCCTACGATGAAGGCATCGCCGCGGTGGGATCATTGAAAGAATTGAAGCCGACAGCGTACTTTGTCAGCAATGACGAAATGTCGATTGGTGTAATTCATGCTGTGGAAGCAAGTGGGTTACATATTCCTGAAGACGTCGAGATCATCAGCTATGAAAATTCAAAATTGTCCAGAATGGCTCGGCCAATGCTGACATCCATTGCTTTTCCGCTTTATGATATCGGCGCTGTCTCTATGAGATTGCTGACAAAGTACATGAATAAAGAGGAAATCGAAGAAAAACAAGTGATTCTTCCTTACCGGATCGAAGAGCGCAATTCCACCAAAAACACATAAAGCAAAACTTCACTCGGCTGAGGAGATCTCAACTGATCATCTGAGCGAAATTAAAAAGCTGTTCCAAAGTTGTTGATTAACTTTGGAACAGCTTTTTTTAGGCATTGCGAATCATGTAAAGTGCTTTATCCAGCATTTGATGGTTTTTATCCGTAATTTCCGCTTTCCGTGGTATCGGTTTATACATTCCTTTCGGATCGTCCCAGGTTTCCATCAGTGGAACAGGAGATTCTTTCTGCCATTTGGAAATCCAGGCTTCCGGTATTTTTCCTGTCGGCAGCGGCATATTATTCATTTCCATCCAGATAAAAGACCAGGCTCTCGGTACGACACGCCAGATATCATAGCCGCCACCGCCGACTGCTATCCACCGTCCTTCACAGTATTGATGAGCCAATTCATGAGCTATTTTCGGAATTTCCCTGTAAATGTTCATGGTGCCGTACAAATGGGTCAAGGGATCCAAATAATGTGCGTCTGCACCATTTTGACTGAGAATGACGTCAGGTTTGAAA
Organism: Planococcus salinus; assembly: GCF_003719725.1. Lineage (GTDB taxonomy): Bacteria > Bacillota > Bacilli > Bacillales_A > Planococcaceae > Planococcus > Planococcus salinus. The sequence goes on from NZ_RIAX01000001.1 coordinate 35,642, forward strand.
AATTCGACAATTTCCTTCATTGCTGTCCGGTAGATTTCCAGAAATGATTCATCTTCTGTAAACGCGTCGATGGGGAAGTTGAAAGATGTGCCGTATCCCTGGCCGCTTCCCCGTTCATTGATGTTGCCGGTGCCGGGAAACAGATAACGCCCTGTTTCGTGGATGGAGACGGTACAGACATCCGGATCATCGTAAAAGCACCATTGCACACCGTCACCATGATGGGCATCGGTATCAATATACAGGACGCGTGCCCCGTACTTCTTTTTCATGTAGTTGATGGCGACAGAACTATCGTTGTAGATGCAAAAACCTGAGGCTTTGCCACGGAAGCCATGGTGAAGGCCGCCGCCAAGGTTTAAGGCATGCTGGGCTTTTCCTTCCATGACATAGTCCACTGCAGTCAAAGTTCCACCCACCAGGCGGGCGCTGGCTTCATGCATATTTTCAAATATCGGCGTATCTTCCGTCCCGATTCCATATCCTTCTCCCGCTTCCGGTGTTACTTCTCCGTTACTGGCTTTTTTGACGATGTCAATATAGCGCTGGTCATGAGCGAGCAATAGTTCTTCTTCCGTTGCAATACGGGGAGGAACAATCAATTCCTCTGGAAGCGCATTCATTTCATTTAACAGATCAATGGTTAAAACGAGCCTTTTTTGGTTGAACGGGTGTGTCTCAGAAAACTTATACCCCAATTGGTCTTCTGAATATATGAATACGGCGTGTTTCATTCGTTTGCTTGTGGCATGCTCGGCCATAACACATCAAAACCTTCTTTGCGTAAATCGCTGATAATAGCTAACGGATTCATGGTTTGTACACGGAAAACCAGAATCTTATGTCCGCTGTTCTTTTTGTCGGGGTATACAAGTACACTTAACACGTTGACATGGTGTTTATGGAAGACAGCCGTAACTTCGTACAGCATACCGGAACGGTTTGGCACGCTGATTTCAATTTGAGACCCAGGCTGGTGGGCACCGGTAAGTTCGATGTATTTATAGAGCAGGTCGGTTTCCGTAAGAAATCCAACCAATTTGTCATTGCTGATTACCGGCAGACAGCCGATTTGCTGGTCATAAAAAACCAGCGCCAGTTCTTCGACAAAATCCAATGGATGTGCGGTAATCGGATTTCGTGTCATAATCGATTCGATTTTGGTTTCATAGGTTTCCGTACTTGGTGAAGCAGAAAAACGGGAAGGCATGGCATCCTTTAAATCCCGGTCAGAAATAACGCCCACAACTTTTCCATTTTCCACGACTGGAGCATGCCGGATCCTTTTTTCTTCAAAAAGGGCAACGACGTCCTGAATGCTTTGCTGTGGCTCAAGGGTATGGATATCTGTTTTCATAATTTCTTCGATAAGCATAAAACCTCTCCTTTACAACATTCTAATACATGTACCGGTTCATGAACCGAAGCTGGTCAAATCGCTGGATGGATTCAGGATCAACTCGTGAACCAATCCTTGCCATTAAGCAATTGGCAGGGTGGGAGCTGATTTCAGGATCATCTGTTGCATAATATTCAAGTCCGCCAGCCTGCATCATTTTTTCCATGATTTTTCTGTATTCCCACACATTCAATCCCGTGCCTTTCAAATCCCAATGCCAATAGTATTCAGTCGTAATCACGATGAAATCCTCAAAGCTGTCATCCATCATCGATACTTTTAATAAGGCTTTTCCGACACCGCTGCCACGGAATTTGGGAATCACTTCGATGGCACCGAGTTCGATTAAGTTATCCATTTTCCCTTCAGACCAACGTTCCAATGGATCCGGATACAGGAAAGTGACATAGCCCACAATCATATTTTGGGAACGGGCGATCAATATTCGTCCTTCCGGTAAATCAGCGATTTCCGCAATTGCTTTGTGTTGTTGTGGAGCAGGGCGGAAAGCGGTTAACTCCTCATGAAAATCAAGCTCTTGCAGCTCTTTTCCGGGAATGGGGCCTTCAATTACCACTGTTCCGTGTTTCGTTTTCAATTCCATTGCGTTATATGTTTTTTTATGTTCCATTATTTCACCGCCTATTGGTTGCAATTAGGTTCATTATACATGAAAAAAGGGGTGATTTGGGAAAAAGCAGAAGAGCAGGATATAATTATCGAAAAAGTTGAAATAATTCGCCAACAATTGTACCATTGATGTAGAATATAAGAATATTAACAAGGAAGGGTGATTTGATGAAAGTGGAAGCGCTACCAGCAGCACAAGGAAATTATCAACTACATAATTATGAAGAAACTGCCTCAAACTTTGATTGGGCTGAAGTGGAAAAAGAATTCAGCTGGTACGAAACCGGAAAAATCAATATGGCTTACGAAGCAATCGATCGCCATGCTGAATCCGATCGAAAGAACAAAGTCGCTTTGTATTACAAAGACCAGGACCGAAATGAAGCTTATACATTTTATGAGATGAAACGGCAATCCAATAGAGCCGCCAATTTGTTGAAGACCCATTCAGATTTGGAAAAAGGGGATCGCATCTTCATCTTTATGCCCCGTTCGCCTGAATTGTACTTTACCATGTTCGGCGCCTTGAAAGCCGGGTTGATTGTAGGGCCTTTGTTTGAAGCTTTCATGGAAGGTGCAATTTATGATCGGCTGGATGACAGTGATGCCAAAGCCATTCTGACGACACCGGAGCTGGTTTCACGCATACCGTTTGACCGCTTGCCGAACCTGAAGACAATTTTCATGGTTGGGGATAATATCGAAGAAAATGACCATACGGTGGATGTATTGAAACACATGCCTTCCGCTTCTGATAAATTTGATATTGAATGGCTCGATAAGGAAGATGGTCTTGTCCTGCATTACACTTCAGGTTCAACCGGGAAACCGAAAGGTGTGCTGCATGCTCAGTATGCAATGGTGCAGCAATACCAAACGGCAAAATGGGTCTTGGATTTGAACGAGCAGGATATCTACTGGTGCACGGCTGACCCAGGCTGGGTGACAGGAACTGCTTATGGCGTCTTTGCGCCATGGCTTACAGGGACTACAACCGTCATTTTAGGCGGCCGTTTTTCACCGGATGGTTGGTATAAAGCCATCGAAGATTTTGGTGTGACAGTCTGGTACAGCGCTCCGACTGCCTTCCGCATGCTGATGGGGGCTGGGGATGCACTGGTGAGGGAATATGATTTGTCGACTCTCCGCCATATCCTATCCGTGGGAGAGCCATTGAATCCCGAAGTTGTCCGGTGGGGTGCGCAGGTTTTTGAAAAACGGATCCACGATACATGGTGGATGACGGAAACAGGGGCGCAGGTTGTCTGCAATTACCCATCTCTGGCGATTAAACCAGGATCGATGGGGAAACCGGTTCCCGGCATTAAAGTGGCCATAGTGGACGATCAGGGAAATGAACTTCAGCCAAATCAAATGGGGAACTTGGCGATTGAAAAAGGATGGCCGGCCATGATGAGGCAGATATGGAACAATCCGCAAAAATACGATTCGTATTTCTTGAACGATAAATGGTATGTTTCAGGAGATTCCGCCTATATGGACGAAGATGGTTATTTCTGGTTCCAGGGGCGTGTGGACGATGTAATAATGACTTCCGGTGAACGTGTCGGTCCATTTGAAGTGGAAAGCAAATTGCTTGAACATCCAGCAATTGCTGAAGCCGGTGTTATTGGCAAACCGGATCCGGTGCGGGGCGAAGTGATCAAAGCGTTTGTCGCCTTAGTGGAAGGATACGAACCATCAGAGGAACTGATCCAGGACATTCAACAATTCGTGAAAAAAGGGTTGGCTGCTCACGCTGCTCCAAAAGAAATCGAATTTAAGGACAAGCTGCCGAAGACACGAAGCGGTAAAATTATGCGACGTGTGCTGAAAGCATGGGAATTGGATTTGCCGGCTGGCGATTTATCGACGATGGAAGATTAATACGAAAAAACCCGATCCGCATCAGCGGATCGGGTTTTTATCTTTTATGCAGCTTCATCTTCTGACGACTCTTCACCTGATTCATCAGAGGAAGGTGTGTCTTCAGTTGCTGGTTCTTCAGTTGACGTCTCTTCTTCATCAGAAGAAGGAGCCGAATCACTGCCGTCTCCGCCTGATGAAGGTGGCGTAGAGTCTTCACTTCCTTCATCCGTAGAAGGGGAAGAAGGAGTCGGAGTCGGAGCCGGTTCTGGTTCCGGTTCTGGAGCAGCGACTCTTACCGTATTGGATAAAGGTGATTGCCGCCCCGTAATATCAACCGCGACTACAAAATAACTGCCCGGTCCCGGCACGGTGTACGCATTGCTGCGGGATTCAGGAATTGACGCAAGAAGTGAATTCCCGCCGCCGCTTCTGTAAACACGGTAACCGACGACGTCATTGGAAGCAGAGTTGCTCCAAGTCAAGGTTCTGCCATTCAATGAAACACCTACGCCGGCCGGTGCGACTCCATCATGGTTCAGGTTGGAAGCTGAAACCACAGATGAGAAGCGGGAACTTCCTGATAATAACTTGCTTGCGTCTCCTCCGAATGGAGCCAGCATGCGATCAACAAATTCCTGTGATACGGCGATGCCTCCTCCTGAAACAAATTCCCGAGGAGTACTTGATAATGCATTGTATCTTCTGCCATTCACAGTCGTATAGGCATTTGACGTCAGACTGTCATCTGCTTTTGTCGGCACCATGACATTGGCATTGAACAAGTCAGATCTGACCAATCCGGCGTTGGAGCATGCCGTTCCTGGAGCGAGGCCTGAAATGCCGCAGAACGAACGGGTGACTACTCCTTCAGGTGCCTGGAATGTATTATCCGTATCAGCCATTTTCGGCTTCACGGCATAAGTGGCATTCATCAGGCTCGCCCATACCTGGTTGACTCGTGTGGACGGCTGCAATTCACTGTTCGGGAATTCATTCAGACGATATTCTTCCCGTCCGTATCCAAGCCATACAGTCATGGTGATATTCGGGTTATAGCCAACGAGCCACACGTCTTTTGCATCTTGTGTGGTTCCTGTTTTCCCTGCAAAATCAGCGCTGAAATTCAACCAGTTGTTGGCGCGGTTTGCTGTCCCTCTTGAAGTTTTAAAGACATCGCGCAGCATATCGGTCAAAATATAAGCACTTTGCGGCGAAAAGACTTCTTCTTCTTTGACTTCCTGTTCAAAAACAATATTGCCGTCCGCATCTTCAATCCGTTCAATCATATAAGCGTCGACGAATTTCCCATTATTGGCAACCATCGAATAACCGTTTGTCAATTCTTCGACTGATCCTTCGACCCCTCCACCGAGTGCCGAGGAGTAATTGGCATTGATGGTGTCACTTTCTTCAGCGATTCTGCTGAAGCCAGCTTTGGCCATGAACTGAACCGGCATCTGTTCTCTGATTTGAGCAAACAAACGGATGGCAGGGAGGTTCTGTGATTCAGCCAATGCGTTTCGGGCAGGCATGATGCCTTGCTCGCTTGTCGGAATAAAGTTTTCAGGAGTCCACACGCCGCTGGAGTCCTGGTATGCAAATTCCACATCGACGACCGGACTGCCGGCACCGATTTTTCCTAATTCAATCGCGGGTCCATATACAAGCAATGGTTTAACCGTCGAGCCGATTGACCGGAAGGCCTGCGTCGAGTGGTTTAAGTTTTCAACTTCATGGTCACGGCCGCCGACAAAACTCAAAATGCGGCCCGTATGGTTCTCGATTGTCATGCTTCCCACTTGGACAGGGTATTGCTTGACGACTTCTTCGCCTTCCGAATTCACGAACTTTCTTGTCCGTGTTGAACCATACGAATCATAGGCTTCTGCTGCTTTTTTCTGTGCTTCGTACACTTCCTTATTGATGGTGGAATGAATGCGGTATCCGTTCGAAGCAACTGCACGTTCAGCCAAGATCGCGTACTCTTCATATAAATTTTCGTTTTCTTCCAATTCTTCCGGAGTGATGCCGTCTTCTTCCGCAAGGACATCCATCAGGATCCGTGCTGCCCGTTTTTGCAGTTCAACTGTTATATACGGATAACGTTCATACGACCGTTGTTCACCTTGACGGAAATCTTTTGTGATATCATATGCCAAAGCTTCCTCGTATTCCTCTGGTGTGATGTAACCCGCTTCTTCCATGCGGTAAAGGACTGTTTTCATCCGGTCGATACCGAATTGCAGGTAATCGCCTTCCTTAATCTCACCAACCGATGTGTAAGGGGTATAGCGGAAAGGCGCTTTCGGAATCCCGGCAATAAATGCAGCTTGCGGCAATGTGAGTTCGCTTGCGGAAACATTAAAAATCCCGCTTGCTGCCGTTTCAATTCCCGCGATATTGGAGCCCGCTGAATTTCTTCCATAAGGGATGATGTTCAAATAAGCTTCCATGATTTCGTCTTTTGACATGAACTTTTCAAGCCGCATCGCCAACAGGATTTCTTTTGCTTTACGTTCATAGGACACTTCGTTGGTCAAAATCTGGTTTTTGATCAATTGCTGTGTCAAAGTGGAACCACCTGTTTGGTTGTCCGAATTGGAAATATCCTGGAACAAGCCTCGTAAAATCGCTTTCGGAACAATGCCTTCGTGTTCATTAAAATACTCATCTTCCGTAGCCAGTACAGCGTTGATGGCATGCTCGGAGACGTTTTCCAATTTGGTTTCCTCGCGTTCCAAATCTGTCTGCACTTTGCCGATGTATAATTCATCAGCAAAAAACATTTCCGATGTTTCTTCGTAACTGTAAATCTCATTTCGCATTTCTTCAGCGGTCCGCAGTTTTTCGTCATCCACCAAAGACGCAAAATATCCAGCTCCGACAGAAGCGGCAAATGTTCCTCCCGTCACCAGGACAATCGCCAAGATCAACGCCAGATTCCAAAAGACGCCACCTGTAATGCTCAGTCTTTTAAACCATTTGGCTGCTGTTAATCTATTGTATGTGTCTTCTGCTTTATTGAGCCAGTTTGTCAATTTATCGCGCACATTATCAACCTCCTAAAATCTTTTTTATTATAGCATATTCCTTTAACTCCATCTAAAGTTATTGACATTATTCTATAATAAAGTAAACTACTATTATATTTCATATACAAAACAAAGAAGAGTCCGAAGTAGGGCGTGCGATTTTGTTTCAGAGAGCCGGTGGAAGGTGCGAACCGGTCAAAACGCAATGGCTGAATTACAGGCTTGGAGTTTACGGATGTGTCCCGTTTGGCACAATGAAAGTGGGAGAATTCCATTCTCCAAGCTGGGTGGTACCGCGCAAAAGCGCCCCTGCATGAATTTCATGCTGGGGCTTTTTTATTTTTCAAAGGAGGAGAAAGACAATGGCAAACGAATTATTGGACGATTTAAAATGGAGAGGCCTCCTCTATCAGCAGACAGACGAAGAGGGCCTTGGGAAACTTTTGAATGACGAAAAAATCTCCCTGTATTGCGGAGTGGACCCGACAGCTGACAGTATGCATATCGGCCATATTGTCCCGCTGCTTACCTTGCGCCGTTTTCAGCAATACGGCCACCAGCCGATTCTACTGGTGGGCGGGGCGACCGGCATGATCGGTGATCCATCTGGCAGAAACGAAGAACGGCAACTGCAAACGACCGAACAAATTGATAAGAATGTAGAAGCAATCAAAGTGCAGATGCAGCAGATTTTTGACTTCAATACGGAGAATGGTGCAAAAATGGTCAATAACCGCGATTGGATCGGTGAAATGAGTGTCATCGAATTCCTGCGGGATTACGGAAAACTGATATCCATCAATTACATGCTGGCAAAAGATTCAGTCGCTTCACGTCTGGAAGGCGGCATCTCGTTCACTGAATTTTCATATACACTGATACAGGCCATCGACTTTAATCACTTGTACAACCACTTCCAATGCCGTGTGCAAATCGGCGGTTCTGATCAATGGGGCAATATTACATCCGGCCTTGAAATGATCCGGAAAACGCATGAAGAAGAAACAAAAGCATTTGGCATCACTATTCCATTGGTAACAAAAGCGGACGGTACCAAATTCGGAAAAACAGCAGGCGGGGCAGTATGGCTTGATGCCAAAAAGACATCTCCTTACGAGTTTTACCAGTTCTGGATCAACACCGCGGATGCCGATGTCATCAAATACTTGAAAATCTTCACGTTCCTCGGCCGAGAGGAGATTGAAGAACTGGCGGTGTCCGTGGAAACCGAAGCGCATCTCCGCAAAGCGCAGAAAGCATTGGCGGAAGAGATGACGAAATTGATCCATGGCGAGGCGGCTTTGGAAGACGCCCAGCGCATCACCAAGGCGCTGTTCAGTGGAGACTTGAAAGCTTTATCCGCAAATGAAATGAAAGCGGCTTTCAAGGATGTGCCATCAGTGGAAATGGCGAAAGAACCGAAAACGATTGTTGACTTGATCGTCGAAGCGGGTATTTCGTCTTCCAAGAGACAGGCACGGGAAGATGTTACTAACGGCGCTATTTCTGTTAACGGCGAGAAAGTGACAGAACTTGATTATGTAGTGGATGAGAAAGACCGCTTGGAAGACGCTTTTGCCATCGTGCGCCGGGGCAAAAAGAAGTACCATATGGTGCAGTTCCAGTAAGAGAAACTGCACCCAGTGGCGCGTTCTTCTCCCACGCGCATCGTTAAAATGAAGCAATCATGCCTTATCAAACCAAAAACCGATTACACCTCGTATCGAACAGAGGTGTAATCGGTTTTTTACAATCCCTTATCTTCAAAGCGTTTTAAATCTTCACGATGACCCATGACGATCAAAACGTCTCCTTCTTTTACAACATCCTCCTGAACAGGGGCGATATTAACATGCTCATCTTGTTTAATGGCTAAGACGACACAATTATAATTGGCGCGAATCGATAATTCTTCCAATGATCGATTTATCACTTTTTTGGTCGCTGCCAACTCCAGAATGCTGAAGTCCTTGGATAACTCGATATAATCGACGATTTTTTCAGAATCCACGTGATGAGCCACACGGATGCCCATTTCGTTTTCGGGTTGGATGACCCGATCGGCGCCGACTTTTTCCAGGATCTTCTGATGTTGCAGGTCTCTCGCTTTTACCCAAACTTTTTCGACACCCAAATCCTTTACCATCAGCGTGCACAGAACACTGGCTTGGAGGTCATCTCCGATTGCGATGATGGCATGCTGGAAGTTGCGGACGCCCAGTGACTTCAAGTCTTTTTCGTCTGTTGCATTAGCCACAGAAGCCTGCGAAGAAAAATCGTTTACGGCGTCCACTTTTTCCACATCCTGATCAATCGCCAGCACTTCATGGCCAAGTGCGTACAGCTCTCTGCATACACTGCTTCCAAATCTGCCCAGACCAATGACAACTACTTGTTTCTTCATTATATCCCCTCATTTCTATCATTCACGGTACCCTTGTTTTCTTTGGGTGCGTACCTGTATCGGCGTTTGTTGTTTGCTGCGGAAAAGAGTTTTTCCTGTAACCCGATAAAGTTGAACTGCTTTCACTCTACCTTACTACAAAGTAAGCAGTTTCGGCAGACCCAACGCACAAAGGCAGGATGTTTAATAAGAGTCGTGCCGGGTAATCTGTGAATGTAGCATTCAAACTACAAGGAGGCGTTACAGCATGTCAAGAGTAGTTGGATCATATGGCACAGAAAGAGAAGCAATTGAAGTGATAGAAGACTTAAAACGGCAAGGATACAGAAACGAAGATATTTCTGTTCTCAGCAAAAATAAAGAAGAGACGGAAACAGTCGCGGATGAAACCGGTACAAACGTAGGAGAAGGGGCAGCGACAGGCGCTGTTACAGGCGGTGCGCTTGGCGGACTCGGCGGGGTGCTTGCAGGAATCGGAGCACTTGCTATTCCGGGAATCGGTCCAATTGTTGCAGCTGGTCCGGTAGTAGCCGGATTAACGGGAGCTGCAGCTGGCGCTGGAGTCGGAGGACTGGCCGGTGCTTTGATCGGCATGGGTGTTCCGGAAGATGAAGCGAAAGGGTACGAAACCCGTTTCAATGAAGGAGATATTCTGGTGCTTGTCGAAGAAAATGAGACGGCAATTCCTGATAGAAATGATCAGGATCGTTTTGTGGATGAACGCGATCCAGTCATCGGCAGCCAGGGAAGCACCACAATCAGAGGAGACCAAGATCCGATGGACAGGGATAATCCTGAACGTGGCCCTGGCCGGCTATAAAAAGCCATAATGGAAGAAAAAACGACTGCCAACTTTAACTTGGCAGTCGTTTTTGAGTTTTCCATAAAACAGTTACATCTGTTTTTCACGGATAAAATCAGGCAGCTCCATATCGCTGTAAAGTTCCGGGTGAATCAGTTTTCCCAGTTTAACGGCACCTTCGATCAAGCGGGGGGAAGGGCGGCAATACAGTTCTTCTTCCATTATATGAAGCTGTTCGGCAGCTTTCATATTGTCATAGCCTGACCGTTTCCGGACAAGGGCCGGTTTGACTTTCGAGGTCATGATGCCCACCCAGGCAAGCAGTATAAAATCGGGATCACGTTTTCTTACGTCGTCCCAATCCGTCTGAATGTTGGCTGAATCCACATCGTCAAATACATTCCGTCCTCCCGTCATGTCACTCATTTCGGACAGCCAGTTGATGCGGCCAGGAGTGAACACCGGTTTTGGCCACCACTCCCAGTAAAGTGATGGACGGAACTGGACATTTGCAGAACGCGATTTGAGTTCTTCGATGATAGCCATGTAGTCCGCATGGATTGGTTCCGGGTCAACTCCGCATGCTTTGCCGACCGTCAGAAGATCCTGGCCGATGTCATCGAAAGATTGAGGGTTGAGCACGAGATGAGGGATTTTTCGGCGGATCAGTTCATCAACATTTCTCTCCATACCCGGCACACTGAGCGAGGCCAATACCAAATCAGGCTTCAAGGCTTCGAGTTCATCCATTCTTATCGATAAATCAGGTCCGAGTCTTGGGAGATCATTGACGTGTTTAGGCCAGTCGGAGTAATCATCGACGGCAATCAGCAAATGATCGGCTCTGAGAAATGCGAGCAGTTCCGTATTGCTCGGACAAATTGAAATGATTCTCATATTTTCTGCACCTCCACTTTTTCACATCATACCATAGAAAAATCCTCCAACCCAGAGGGCGGAGGATTTATGGAAAGAGACAGGAAAACGAAAAATCCCCGACCGCTTCTCAACGGCCGGGGATTTACCAGAAAAATTAACGAGAGTAGAATTCAACGATTAGTTGTTCGCTGATTTCAGCAGACAATTCGCTGCGCTCTGGAAGACGTACAAAAGTGCCTTCTTTTTTGTCAGCATCAACTGAAACATACTCAGGCACGAAGTTGCTTACTTCGATTGCTTCGTTAACAACATCAAGGTTGTTTGATTTTTCGCGGAATGCGATTGTTTGTCCTGGCTTCACGCTGTATGACGGAATGTCAACGCGTTTGCCGTCAACAAGGATGTGACCGTGGTTTACCAATTGACGGGCTTGGCGGCGAGTGCGCGCAAGGCCTAAACGGTAAACGACATTGTCAAGGCGAGTTTCAAGTAGGATCATGAAGTTCTCACCGTGTTTGCCTGGCATTTTACCGGCTTTGTTGAACAATGTTTTAAATTGGCGTTCGTTCACACCGTACATGAAACGAAGCTTTTGTTTTTCTTGAAGTTGCAAACCGTATTCAGAAACTTTTCTGCGTTGGTTAGCACCGTGTTGACCTGGAGCATAAGGGCGTTTTTCTAATTCTTTACCTGTGCCTGTAAGGGAAATTCCCAAACGGCGTGACAGTTTCCATGATGGACCTGTATAACGAGACATATAAGTCTCCTCCTCTGTTTTTGGTTTTTAGAGTAAAATAAAAACCAGATGTATTCATGCTGTAAGCCATTTTGTTTTCATGTACCTTCGCTCAGCAGCCAAGAGTTACGCGATACACCTCATCGTAATAAGAGGAACAAAATGGACAGACACGCACATACAACTGCTGCGATTATTTTACACAAATTCTAGTGTAACCGGACACAGTCAGAAAGTCAATCAATGAAAACGATAAATCAGCATGCGCCCGATTTTACGGGTCTCTTTTTGAAACCGGGAACCCGAAGAGTTTTCAATCAGTGGAGATCAATCAAAATGACCGGCTTTCTTTTTGGGTGGACACAAGGTAGAATGGAAGTAAAGTATGTAAGCGCTTTCTAAAATAGTTAAGGGGTGTAAAATAATGAAAAAGCCATCGGTCAATATTGAAACTTCCATTATACACAAAGGGTATGACAGTTCAAATCATCATGACAGTTTGTCTACGCCGCTTTATCAAACGTCCACTTTTTCCTTTGTGGATGCGGAGCAGGGGGAAAATCGCTTTGCCGGCCATGCTGAAGGGAATATTTATTCGAGGCTCGGAAATCCCACAGTCCGTGTACTGGAAGAACGCATGACGGAGATTGAGCAAGGCGCAGGGGCTTTGGCCTTCGGTTCGGGCATGGCTGCTGTCAGTGCCATATTGATTTATTTGACGAGAGCTGGAGACCATGTGCTTTGTTCGAGAGGAATATATGGCTGCACATTCGGTCTTTTGGAGATGATGGAAGAAAAATACGGTATTACGCATCAGTTGGTTTCGATGACCACGGAAAAGGAAATCGAGCGGGCGATTCGTCCCGAAACGGTGTGCATCTACGTGGAAACACCGATCAATCCGACAATGGAAATCGTGAATCTGGAAGCTGTAAATGCGGTAGCAGAAAAATACGGGTTGAAAGTAGTGGTCGACAATACATTTTGTTCACCGTACCTGCAAAATCCGTTGTCGTCAGGAGCCGATTTTGTGGTGCACAGTGCTACAAAATATTTGAATGGACACGGAGATGTCGTAGGTGGAGTCCTCGTCGGGAGAGACGGGGAAGAAGTGAAGAAAATCCGGAAGACTGTCCAAAAAGATGTTGGCGGCATTATGTCGCCGTTCGACGCCTGGCTGTTGCTGCGGGGAATGAAAACATTGCCGGTGCGAATGGACCGGCACGTCAGCAATGCCAAAAAGGTTTTAACATTTTTGAAACAACAGCCGGCTGTTACAAAAGTTTTTTATCCGTTGGATGAAGGTCATCCCCAATACGAAATTGCCCAAAGGCAAATGCGGGAAGGCGGAGGGTTGATTTCATTTGAAATCGAGGGTGGAAAAAAAGAAGCTCAGGCTTTCATGAATTCCTTGTCCCTGATCAAAATCGCCGTCAGCCTTGGTGATGCAGAAACGCTTATTCAGCACCCTGCCTCGATGACTCATGCGGTTGTTCCATCAGAAGACAGAGAAGCAATGGGCATCAGCGAATCGTTGCTGCGGCTGTCGGTTGGTTTGGAGCACCCCGACGATCTGCTGGCAGATTTGTCCCAGGCTTTTGAAAAAGTAAAGCCGAAAATTCAGCAGCTGTAAAAAGAAAGCCCGAAGCCCTTTACAAGGGACTTCGGGCTTTTCCTTTAGACAATTAGAGATGCTTCGTCAATACATCTGCAAACTGTTCCAATCCTGTTTGGTCTTCTTCATCAAAACGGCTGAGTTCGGGGCTGTCGATATCCAGCACACCGATCACTTCGTTGTCTTTGATCAACGGAACGACGATTTCGGAACGGGAAGCGGCATCACATGCGATATGGCCGGGAAATGCATGGACATCTTTTACCAGCATCGTCTTCTTTTCAGACACTGCTGTGCCACATACCCCTTTGCCAACCTGGATTCTCACGCAGGCAGGGAGGCCCTGAAACGGTCCGAGGACAAGTTCGCCTTGTTCCATCAGGTAAAACCCGACCCAGTTGACGCGCTCCAAAAATTGGTTCAGCAAAGCGGAAGCGTTGCTTAAATTGGCAACCGTATTTGTCTCACCGGTAAGAAGTGCATCCAGTTGTTTGGTCAACGCCGTGTATTTCTCGATTTTCGTGCCACTGTAATCAGTTTGAGTAAACATGAGTATCCCCATTTCGTTTGTATGATTTATTCATTATAAAATTTTTCGTAATGGTTGTGCAAGCCTTTGACACTGTGGGCATCAGAACCGAACACGAGCGGTATGCCAAGGAAACGCGCATATTCGATATACGGCATTGGCGGGTAAGGTTCCCGGCAATCAGGTTTGGATAAGCCGGCGCTGTTCATATCGATTTCATAGCCGGCTTTTCCAATCAGCTCGATCATTTGGCGAATCTGTTGACTGTCTTCTATCCGTTCACCATGAGCCAGCTGAAATTTCCGGATCAGTGTCGGGTGGCCGATGCGTTTCGGTTTGTATTCGCCAAGGTCCGCACGGATTGATGCTGCCAGCGTATCGTAGTACAATTCATATGCAGATTCTATGGATCCTGCCTTGCCGGCCAGTTCCATAAATGCTTCTTTGCTGAAGTCGGCACAAATATATTCCCGGCCCACCTGCAGAAAATGCACCGATAATATCGCATCATCCAGCAAAGGGCCGAATTCATCAAGGAAATCGCGGATTTCAGACTCAAAGCCTTGAATATAATCAACTTCAAATCCGGTCCGGATACGAATGTCTTTTTTATATGCGTCTTTAACGCGGCTTATTTCGTCCAGGTAAGCAGGCACATCTTCTCTTTTCATGGCACTGTCCCGCAACGGCGTGGGATCAGTAAAAGACAAGGGAAGGGGAGCATGTTCTGCAAAGGTGATATCCGTGAAACCGGAGCGGATCGCCTTTTCAACATAAGCATCCAGTTGGTCATCAGTGCCGTGAGGGCAGAAAGCCGTATGAATATGGCCATCTCTTTTCATAAAAACACCATCTTTCATTAATAAGAAAAATATTTCTCGCATTTCTTCCAATTTGTCAAACACAGAATGAAAATACATGTTAAAATAAAAGAATCATGACTTGAAATTAAGTAAAGTTGAATAGTGATTTGGAACAGGGGGCTACATGACTTATGGTGAAGTATATCATCATTGCGGTCATCATTCTATTAGCGGTAATTATCGTTGGCTTTTTGTTTCGCAAAAAGCATAACGCCGAAATTGAACGCTTGGAACAGTTAAAACTGCAAATTCAAAATAAACCGATACTTGAAGAACTGACAAAAGTGAAACAACTGAACATGAACGGCCAGACAGAAGAAATGTTCGAGCGCTGGCGTAACATATGGACTGAAGTAATGGATGTACATATCCCGAAAATTGACGCTTCCTTGTTTGATGCAGAAAAAGCCATTGACCGTTTCAAATTCGGAAAGGCTTCAACAATTGAACAGGACATTGAAACCAAAATCGAAAAAGCTGACGAGCAGATGAACCAGATTCTGAAGGAACTGGAAGAATTGATTGGAAGCGAAGAGAAAAACCGAAATGAAATGGACTTATTAAAAGACCAGTATCGTCAAGCGCGGAAAAACCTGCTTGCCCACCAATATTCGTATGGACCGGCAGCAGTGCCTCTTGAGAAGAAACTGGAATCGTTGACGCCTCAATTTGAGCAGTACGACAAGCTGACAGAAGAAGGGGATTACTTAAAAGCCCGTGAAAAGGTCATCAGCTTGACATCAGAAGGAAATCATACGTTTTCTTTGATAGATAATATCCCGCCATTACTGGCGGATATCAATTCCAAAATTCCGGCTTCGATCAATGAGTTGCGAAATGGCAAAAAGGAAATGGAAGAACAGTCCTATTACTTGAACCATCTGGAAATTTCTCCGCAACTGGATGCGATGGAAGAAGAATTGGCAGTTCTGAAGCAACAGATCGCCGAACTGAAAGTGGAGGAAACAAAGGAACGCACGGACGCAATGAAAGAAAGCATTGAATCTTTTTATGAATTGCTGGAAAAAGAAGTGGAAGCAAAGCATTTTGTCGATCAGTTCAAAGCTGAAACTGAAAGACAATTGACGTATGTGATGGCTGAATCCCGCACCATGTTTGATGAGTACGCAGTGGTTCAGAGAAGTTACAAAATACCTGAAAATGACGCGGCAATTCCAAAAGCCTGTATGGAAAAGCTGGAAGATTTGCAAAAACGGTTTGAATTGCTTCAATCCCGTCTGGATGAGGAGCAATCCGCTTATTCCAGTCTGCAGGAAGAGTTGATCCTGATCAGAGATGAATTGACAACGATTGATTCGGTTCAATCCGAATTCATGAAATCACTGAAAAATTTACGGGTGGATGAAACCGCAGCACGCCAAACGCTGGAATTGCTGAAACGAAAACTGCAGGAAACGGATCGTCTGCTGCATAAAGCGAATACACCGGGAATTCCGGAAGAAATGGACGTTCGCCTTGAAGAAGCGGAAGAGCAGTTGTTTGTGGCGATGCAGGCAATGCGGGAAGTGCCTTTGAATATGAACCAAGTCGCCAATTATCTATCAAAAGCTGAGAAAAGCATTAACGAAGTGGATGACAAAGCGAAGGAAATGGTGGAGAATGTGTTATTGATTGAACGCATTATCCAATATGGTAACCGCTACAGAAAAACCAATCCTCAAATGAATGCCAAATTGATGGAAGCTGAAGAATCCTTCAGACAACTTCGTTATTCAAAAGCATTGGAAGAGGCGGCGACTGCAGTGGAAAATTTTGAGCCAGGTTCGATGAAGCGCATCGAAATGCTGGTCAAAGAAGAAGCATGGCGCACGTAAGACAATCCAGAAACCACCAGCCTTGAGCTGGTGGTTTCTTTTTCGGAGGTAAGCTGAATGATTTATTTGGACAATAGCGCAACGACCAAACCCAAAAAAGAAGTTCTGGAAACATTCCTGAAAGTGAATGAGCAGTACTACGCCAATCCGGCATCACTTCATCAATTGGGCAACGAAGCGGAAGATTTGCTGGAAAAAGCCCGCCTGCAGATAAAGCGCCACTTGCAGATGGACAATATCATTTTCACTTCGGGAGGCACAGAATCGAATAATTTGGCACTTGCCGGCACAGCAGCCGCCTACCGTCACAGAGGCAGGCACATCATTACAGCTTCCACTGAACACCCATCCGTATTAAATACATTGGAGAAGCTGGAACAGCAAGGTTTTGAAGTGACAAAACTGCCGGTGGATGCCAATGGGCAGATCCATTTGGATGACTTACAGAATTCGCTCAGAAATGATACCATCCTTGTCAGCCTGATGCATGTAAACAATGAAATCGGCACAGTGCACCCCATTGCAGCCATTGCCAGGATGCTGAAAAACAGCAGAACTTTTTTTCATGTGGATGCCGTTCAAAGCGTTGGGAAGTTACCTTTTGATAAAACGGCAATGCCGGATTTATTGACCATATCCGCCCATAAAATCCACGGATTGAAAGGCAGCGGGGCATTGGCATTCAACGGGGTGAAACCGAATGCCATACAGCAAGGGGGCGGCCAGGAATTTGGACTGCGGAGCGGGACCGTTTCCGTGCCGCATGCAGCAGCGCTTGCCAGAGCATTGAGAATGACAGAAGAAAATCCTCTCCACAGCCAGTGGAACAAAGAACTGAGAACTTTTTTTACTAGCTGCAAAGATGTAAAAGTTGTCAGCCCGGCAGCGGGGGCGCCCCATATTCTGTCGATTGCCATCAAAGGGCTGAAAGGGGAGATTGTGGTTTCCGGTCTGCAAAAAGAAGGCGTCATTGTTTCGACATCCAGCGCCTGCTCCTCCAAGAGCCGGGATACCAGCCATGTGATCGAGGCCATTGGCGTACCAAACGAATACAAAGACGGTGTCATACGAATCAGCTTTGGTGCGTTTACGACAGAACAAGATATAATGGAAATGAAAAAAGCATTCGAGCAAGTATACCGCTTGATCAAAGGAGTTTAATCGTTATGAAGACTACACAGGTACTCGTGCGTTACGGTGAATTGTCAACAAAAGGAAGAAATCGTAATTCGTTCATAGGCCGTCTACGCGACAATATACGTCAAACGTTCTCCGATTTGGAGAACCTTCACATAAAATCAGAACGTGACCGCATGTTTATTACAGCGGCCGATGAAAAAGACATGGAGCAGGTAATCAACCGGCTGCCGAACGTATTCGGAATTCAATCATTCAGCCCTGTTACTGAATCGGGATTGAGCATTGAAGAAATGAAGAACACTGCCATGTCCATTGTGGGAAAAATGGATACCGCCGGAAAGACTTTCAAAGTGTCTGTAAAGCGGGCAAATAAAAACTTTCCACACGAAAAGCCGGAAATCATGCACGAAGTGGGATCCCACGTTCTGCGGAATTTTCCTGAATTGTCGGTTCAGATGAAAAAACCCGATATTGAATTGAAAGTTGAGATACGGGAAAAAGCAGCCTATATGATGGCGGAAGTCATTCAAGGTGCAGCCGGCTTGCCTGTAGGCGCCGGCGGCAAGGCGCTGCTCATGCTGTCAGGCGGCATCGATAGCCCGGTAGCCGGCTATCACATGTTGAAACGCGGAGTCCGGCTGGAATTGATTCATTTTTTCAGTCCGCCGTTCACCAATGACCGGGCAAAAGAGAAAGTATTTGATTTGGCTGAAAAACTGAGCCAATTCGGATCTTCCATCAAATTGCATGTTATCCCTTTCACCAAGCTTCAGCAGGAAGTGCATAAACAGGTTCCGGATAACATGACGATGACATCGACGCGCCGAATGATGATGCGCATTGCGGACGAAGTACTGAAAGAGACTAACAGTAAAGCGATTATTACGGGAGAAAGTTTGGGTCAAGTAGCGAGCCAGACATTGGAAAGTCTGCAGGCCATCAATGCAGTGACTACTACACCGATTCTCCGTCCCCTTATCGCTTTGGACAAACTGGATATTATCGGCACCGCTCAGAAAATCGACACTTACGATATATCAATCCGTCCTTATGAGGATTGCTGTACGATTTTCACACCTGCCAACCCAAAAACAAAGCCCAAGCTCGATAAAGTTGAATACTACGAGAACTTTGTATCTTTCGATGAAATGATTCAGGAAGCTGTAGATCAACGGGAAATTATCCAATTTCCGCGTGTAAAGGAAAACACATTCGAAGATTTGCTTTAAAAAGGCTGCCGTATAGGCAGCTTTTTTAGTGGAACAAAAAATGTTAGTTTAAACACGGTGAACTTTTATTTGAAAAGTCGCCTCATGTAATCCAGTTTTTCTTTATATTGATATTATTTTGAATACTAAATCATCTGCTGTATAATCAGAAAAGGAGAGTGAAAATTACTACACAGCTTGGGGGAATTCAGATGGAATGTGAAGAATTATTGGCACCTGAATCATACAATCTGGTTCAGGAAATTGAAAAGTTTGCGACTGGCGAAGAAAAGAAAGCGATTGTATGGGAAAACGATAAAGGGCAAAGCGAACAAGTTACATACGATGAGTTAATCAAACGGGCAAACAAAGCGGCCAACAGTTTCGAAAAAGCGGGATTGAAAAAAGGGGATGTCGTGCTGGTAATGGTCCCACGCCTGATCGAGGCATATGTATCCTATATCGGCGCATTGAAAGCGGGATTGGTTGTCATTCCAAGTTCGGAAATGCTGCGCGCCAAAGATATCGCATATCGTTTGAACCACAGCCATGCAAAAGCGGTGATTGCTTACGAACCGTTTATGGATCAATTTGCTGAAGTGGAAGAAATGAAGAATGTCATCAAATTTGTCATCGGCCAATCCGACAGTTCCTGGATTTCGTTGACCGATGAAATGGCAGCGGCGTCTGAACAATACGAAGCGGCAACCACGCGCAACGATGACATGGCGTTTTTATCGTATACTTCAGGCACCACCGGCAACCCGAAAGGAGTGGTGCACAGTCATGGCTGGGCATATGCGCATCTGCGTACTTCAGCCGAGCATTGGTTGGGAGCAAAAGAAGGGGACCTGGTTTGGGCCACGGCAAGCCCGGGATGGCAAAAATGGATCTGGAGCCCATTCCTGGCCACGTTGGGAAGCGGCGCGACCGGCTATGTTTATAATGGCAAGTTTGATCCCGAAACTTATCTTCAAATTCTGGAGCGCCAAAAAATAAACGTATTGTGCTGCACGCCTACAGAGTACCGCTTGATGGCCAAACAGAAAGATTTGGCCACCTATGATCTTTCGTCTTTGCATAGTGCGGTATCTGCGGGAGAGCCACTGAACGCCGAAGTGATCAACGTTTTTAGAAACAATTTTAACCTGGAAGTCCGCGATGGCTATGGCCAGACAGAAAACACATTGCTGGTAGGTGTCATGAAAGGCATGGAGATCAGGATCGGTTCCATGGGAAAACCGACACCGGGCAATCGTGTGGAAATCATCAACGAATTCGGAGAGCCCTGTGAAGCGGGAGAAGTTGGCGACATAGCGGTGCATAAGGACACACCAGCATTGTTCAAAGAATATTTCAGAGACGATGAACGGACAAAGATGCAATTCCGAGGTGACTATTATGTCACAGGAGACAAAGCGGCAAAAGACGACGATGGCTATTTCTGGTTCGAAGGCAGAGGAGATGATATCATTATTTCTTCAGGATATACAATCGGGCCGTTTGAAGTGGAGGACGCACTCATTAAGCATCCAAGCGTCCAGGAATGTGCGGTTGTCGGTGCGCCGGATGAAGTGCGGGGAAGCATTGTGAAAGCGTATGTGGTACTGGTGGATGGCGAAGAGCCGTCGGAGGAATTGGTGCAGAAACTGCAGAATCATGTAAAAGAATTGACTGCGCCATACAAATACCCGAGAGCAATCGAGTTTGCCACGGAGCTGCCAAAAACGGCTTCCGGAAAAATACGCCGTGTGGAATTGCGGAACCAGGCAAAAACCACTCAGCAGAAATAATCGTAAACGAGGAAGTGGTCCCGCAATTTTAGCGGGACCACTTCTTTTGTATGGTTTACTTTATTATTATACAGGCATATAATTGACCTGTTATTTCGAGTGGCAAAATTTATAGAGAGTGGTGCGAGATCAGTATGGCAGATGAGAAAAAAGGAGTTATTTTTGCGGTATTCACTTATATGATCTGGGGTGTTTTGCCGATTTATTGGAAACAGGTGGATCATGTAGGATCTGATGAGATATTGGCTGCACGCGTTTTTTGGGCTTTCTGGTTGACAATAGCCTTCATTTTTTTGGTCGGGGGACACAAACAGCTTCTGGCGGACATCAAAGATTTATGGGCATCTAAAAAGAAATTCTTCACATTGATGCTGGCTTCATTATTCATTTCGACAAATTGGTTTTTGTATATTTACGCCGTGACGAACGATCGCATTGTGGAAACGAGTCTGGGATATTACATTAATCCGCTTATGTCCATGCTGGTCGGAGCGATTGTGCTGAAAGAGAAGCTGGTGCCAGCGGTAAAAGTATCATTTGGCCTGGCGGCGATAGGTGTAGCTGTCCTGACCATTTCCTATGGATCGCTGCCTTGGCTGGCACTGGGGATGGCGTTCAGTTTTACGGTTTATGGTTATATTAAGAAAACGATCAAATTGAACGCACTCGGGGGACTGGCGGTTGAAACGTTATTTGTTTTGCCTTTTGCTGTCGCTTATTACATTTATCTCTTTTCAATCGACCGGGTCGCTTTTTTGCAAATCGGCATAACCACAGACATCTTATTGGTGATCAGTGGCCTTGTGACAGCGGTGCCGTTATTGTTGTTTGCGTTGGGCGCACCTTTGATTCCCCTTTATATGATCGGCTTTTTGCAGTACATTGCACCAAGTCTTATGCTGGTTATCGGGGTCGTACTGTATGGAGAGCCGTTTGATATGATTGACCTGATCTCGTTTTCATTCATCTGGAGCGCTTTGATCTTGTTTACATTGTCAAAAGTCGTGGAGGCAAGAGACATCAGGCGAGCGAAAAAAGCTGGCTCCGTATAAAGATTTTGATTTAACGGAACTTTTTTCAGCATAGACCGTAGAGTTTATAGAAGAAACTAAGGAGGGAATACAGATGAATGCGAAAAGATGGATTGCCATAGCGGCTGCTGCAGTCGTGCTGGTCATTTCCGTGTTGTTCAATTCAGCCTATACGCTTTTTCAAAGCAATCTAGGCTCTGGCATTGATGAGTACATGGCTTTGGAGGAATCCGATATTTCGGAAAATGTCATTGAAGAAGGAAGCGGCAATTCCCGGATTGCTGTCCTGGAAGTGGAAGGCACAATCCAGGATACCGGAGATGCTTCATCGTTATTGGGGAGTACCGGTTATAATCATGATTTCTTTATGAAGCAACTGGAACAAGTGCGGGAAGATGACACAGTAAAAGCGGTGGTGCTGAATGTCGACACACCTGGTGGCGGAACGCTCGAATCATCACAGATCCACGATGAAATTGTAGAAATCCAGGAAGAAGCAGGAAAACCGGTATATGTCTCAATGGGTTCCATGGCGGCTTCAGGCGGATATTACATATCGGCCCCGGCTGAAAAAATCTTTGTCAGTCCTGAAACATTGACCGGTTCCATCGGAGTGATCATGCAAGGAGTGAACTACTCTGAGTTGGCAGAACGCATTGGCATCGATTTTGAAACGATCAAGTCGGGACCTTATAAAGACATCATGAGCGCCAACCGGGATATGACGGAGGAAGAACGCGCATTGATGCAGGAAATCGTGGATCAATCCTATAATGCATTTGTCGATGTAGTGATGGAAGGCCGCGATCTGTCGGAAGAAGAGGTGAGAGCTGTTGCGGACGGCCGGATCCTGAACGGACGACAGGCGGTTGAAGCCGATTTGGCTGATGAATTCGGTCTGGAAGAAGATGCGATTTCGCAGCTTCGGGAAGATTACGATTTGGCGAATGCACAAGTGTTTGAGTATGGTGCACCAGGTACCGGTCTTGGATCTTTGTTGTCTATGAAAGTGAACTCGTTCCTGGGCAATGACATGGAGACCAAACTGGTGGCGGAATTGCTGTCGAATTACAATTCACCACGGCTGATGTACTTATACGGTGAGGAATAAGGAGGGGCGATTATGACGGATCATGTGGATAACAAAACACCGGAAGCTGTGACAGCCGGGGAACATCGCCCCGACTCACCAAGCTATGAAGAGACGTTGTTTTATGAACGCAAGCCGGCTGGATTCTGGGTGCGGTTTTGGGCTTATCTGATCGATTTGGCTGTAATTTGGGGAATTACTTCGATTCTCCTCAAGCCGGTGTTTGCAGCATTTGGCGTGGAAACAAGCGACAGCAATTGGTATGCGCCTTATACCATTTTGTCGGCTGTTCTGTTTTATGGATATTTCGTCTTGATGACAAAGTTTTTTGCGCAAACGGTCGGAAAAATGATTATGGGAATCCGAGTCGTATCGTTGAAACAGGACCGATTGCCATGGGGCACATTATTGTTCCGCGAATGGATTGGCCGCTTCCTGTCAGTGACGATTTGGCCGTTGTACGCGATTGTCGGATTTACGCCATTGAAGCAGGGGATCCATGATTTTATCGCGGATACAACTGTGGTCCATGAAGAATCATATCGGAAGCGAAGAATGTTGAAAAAAACAAAAAGCGATGGCTCCGGGTTGCAAGAGAATGCAGCGTTTTAGTAAGATGAAAGTATCATGAAAGGGAGGCGTTCTTATTGGTACAAGTTACATTCAAACAAAACCCTGTAACACTGCCAGGGCACGAAGTGAAAGTAGGAGACCAAGCACCAGACTTTACAGTACTGGCGAACGATTTAAGTCCCGTTACGTTGAATGACACAGCCGGTAAAATCAGACTCATCAGTGTGGTTCCGTCGCTGGACACAGGGGTATGCTCGGACCAGACCCAGCGATTCAGCAAGGAAGCGGAGTCTTTAGGTGATAACGTCGAAGTCCTGGCGATATCCTGTGATTTGCCTTTCGCCCAAAAACGTTGGACGGAGGTCAATAATGTAAATACGATCACCACATTGTCTGATCACCGTGATTTGTCTTTTGGAGAAGCATACGGAGTGACTATGCAGGAACTTCGTTTACTTGCCCGTTCAGTTTTTATCATTGATGAAAACGACAAAGTCAGATACGTTGAATATGTGCCAGAAGGAACTGATCATCCGAACTACGACAAAGCACTAGAAGCGATGAAAGAAGTAACAAACTAATACAAGAAACCCACTCATATCGAGTGGGTTTCCTTATTGAGGACTGAGAACAGATGGATTCAACGATGGAAAAGATATTTACGTTTATTGACAACCACGCCACAGCCATACAAAAAGAACAGGAGCTGCCGTATCTGGAAAGCTTGCTGGCGACAACAGAAAACTGGCTGGATGGCCATATCAAGCCGGAACAGCAAGCAAGTAAGGAAGACATCCGAAAAGCCATTCAATTGGCTGTGCTGAAAGGCATGAAAGAACATATTCAACCGCATCACCAAATGACTCCGGATGCACTTGGTCTGCTCATGGGTTATCTGGTGGAGTTGTTTGTGAAAGATAAACAGGCGGTGATTCTTGATCCGGCAGTCGGTACAGGAAATCTGCTGCTTACGGTGATGAATTATCTGGACGGCCGGATGACCGGAGCGGGAGTGGAACTGGACGATCTGCTTATTCGGCTAGCCGCCAATACGGGAAACCTGGTGGAGCAGCCGGTGACGTTCTATTTACAGGACGCTCTCCAGCCACTTATGATCGATCCGGTGGATGCGGTCGTATCGGATTTGCCGGTTGGGTATTATCCGAATGAAGAAACTGCGGCATCCTATGAGTTGAAAGCAGAAGAAGGCATGTCCTATGCCCATCATCTTTTTATCGAACAATCGTTAAAGCATACTACAGAAGGCGGCTATCTGTTTTTTGTTGTACCGAAATTATTATTCGAGTCGCCTCAAGCCAGTCAGTTGCACAGCTTTCTGAAAAAGCATGCCCATATCCAGGCGGTGATGGAGTTGCCGGAAACATTGTTTAAAAATTCGGCTCACGCAAAAGGCATATTGGTACTGCAGAAGAAAAAGGAAGGACTCAAAGCGCCGAACGAAGTACTGCTGGCACGCGTACCGAATATGTCGAACCCCAACACAATGGCGAAATTCTTTTCCCAGGTCAATGAGTGGTTTAAGGAAAACAAGCAATAAAAAGTCCCATCATGTTATAATAATGGCCAATACAGCCTTTCACAGGCCTACTTAATGGAAAAGAGGAACGAACATGGCAGAGTCCAAAGACGCAACGAAAAAGATCAGTCTGCAAGAAGCGGTTAAACGCCAATTGGAAGCGAAGAAAAACCAGTCTTCCAACAAACAAAGCGGTGGCAAGAATTCTAATGAAACAAAAAAGATGAAAAGCCAGCAGACAAAAAAAGTAAGCAATACACGCCGGAAAATGGGCGTATAAGCAGCTGCATCCATGAAAAGCTTCTCAAGAAATTGAGAAGCTTTTTTTGGTGAGCTTCATTCACAACAGCAGCACAAAAATATTTTTTTCAACTTATTGCTTTTCCGTATTTCTGGTATATATTTATTATGCAATACAAAAAATAACAGTTATACGACAGGGGATAGCAAGTTGACAACGAACAAGTTTTTCATGGCCGCATCAGTGGCTGCAATTGCGGTGGCCAGTGTAACAGCGCCAGTGAGTGCAGAATCGGTGCATTCTTTTACGGACGTAGGTTCGACATATGATGAAGCGGTCAGCTTCTTGTATGAATTGGAGATCATCAAAGGAAAATCACCTACCCAATTTGGCACACATCAACAATTGACACGCGGAGATGCAGCAGTCATTTTGGCAAACGCCATCGGAGTGGATGTAGATGGGGCACCGGATGCCGGTTTTACAGACTTGAATGACCGTGTGAGAGGCGCTGTCAACGGCTTGGCTGAGTGGGGCGTCGTTTCGGGTGTGACGGAGACACAGTTTAAGCCAAATGAACCGCTAAGCCGGGGAGCCATGGCAAAACTATTGGTACTTGGATTCGAATTGGAAGGGTATGAAATGGAGACGCCTTTTACTGATGTAGGCGGTGTGTTTGCTCCTTATATCGAAGCGCTTTATGGTACAGAAATCACGAGCGGTAAAACAGCGACATCTTATGGAACTTACGCCAATATTACAAGAGGCGAATTTGCCAACCTTTTATATAAATCGTTCCTTTTCATGTTTGAAAATGTGTACGATGTCACTGTAGAAAGTGCTGAGCTCCGTTCTTCGACTTCGGTTGACCTTCTGCTTTCCGAAGCGGTACCGGAAGACTTTTCTGCACATGATATCGGAGAATTTTTTTACTATACAGCTGAATTTGAAGATGGCACAGTCGCCGATTTTATTCCGACTGTCTACAAACTTTCAACGGATCGTTTAACATTGACGGTTGAACACAGAAATTTTGACTTGAGCGGCAAAGCAGGAATTCTCTATATAGAAGATTTTGTAAACGGTATTAGCCTGCCGTTCAACTTTATTGAGGAAACGGCGATTATTGATTCACCGGCCGTAAGCGACCAAATCGGCGATCTTCCAGAAGAACTTCCGGCTACGGAAGAGACTGTAGAATAATAAACGAGACCAACTGCCATTTCCTTGTTAAAGGGAATGGCAGTTTTTTTGGGTGGCAGACATGAAAATAGTGCAGGAAATCTTTCTTCTGTTCTTGAATATAACAAGACACAGGAAATAAAAATCAGAAGCAAAGGATTTGTAGCCATGCATACATACAGTCTGGCAGAAAAGATATTGTTTCCGTCTGTTTCTCTGGACAATAAGCGGCTGGGAGAAGAGCTGCGGGGGAAGACGGTGCTGATTACCGGAGCGAGTTCGGGGATAGGCAAGCAGTTGGCGTATATGCTGGCAAGTATCGATGTTCATTTGGTGCTGGTCGCGAGAAGAGAAGACCGCCTCCTGGCAATGAAAAAGAACATCGAAATGAAAAGTGCCAAAGTCAGCGTTTGCCGGGCAGATATGCGAAATCAAACAGAACTGAAAACCATTCTGGCATTTTTGGAGCAATTGCCCAATGGTTTGGATGTCGTGGTCAGCAACGCCGGAAAATCGATTAATCGCCCGATCCGGGAATCATTGTCCCGCTATCATGATTTTACACGGACGATGGACATCAATTACGGAGCGCCGGTCCAGTTGCTGTTATCCGCTATTCCAGCTCTGGAAAAAAACAAAGGCCAAATCATCAATGTATCCACCATCAATGCGCTGCTGATCCCGATTCCGCACTGGGCTGCCTACCAGGCATCCAAAACGGCTTTTGACACATGGTTTCGCTCAGCGGCTCCCGAACTGAACGCCATTGGGATTGCCACTACATCGATTTATTTGCCATTGGTCAAAACGCCGATGATTGTACCGACCATAGCGTATGAACATGCTCCGGCGATGGCTGTTGAGCATGCAGCCCGCATCATTTGCCGGTCGATGTACACAAAAAAGAAATACTGCAAACCATGGTGGCTGTTTTTTTTGGAACTGGCTTCTGTTTGTTTCAGGTGGTTATTCGAGCTTCTCGTGCCAATTGCTTTGCGGGAAAAGGGGAAATCGGATGAAAATCATTGAATTCCTGAAAGTATTAGACAAAATCAATTTATTGTCTTTGCTGAATCTGCGTTATTTAGCCGCTTCCCTATACAAGAATGGTATCAATATCATGATGTTACTGGATTTTGCAGGCAAAGCGTACGGCGATCGCACGGCGTTGGTTGATGACAAAGAAACGCTGGGTTATAAGGGATTAGCGGATCAATCAGAAAAATTGGCTCATGCGCTTAAAATCCATTATCGCTTAAAAGAGGGACAGAAAGCCGGATTTTTGTGTAACAACGATGCTTCATTCATCAAAGCCGTCTTTGCTGTATCGCGTCTTGGACTGGATGTGTACTTGCTCAATACCGGTATGAGCAAAACCCAATTCAATCGTTTGATGGAGTGCCATAACTTTGATTTTCTGGTATACGATGAAGAGATGGCTCCGGTAGTGGAACAATTTTCCTATGCCGGACATCGGATGGTCAGTGGCCAGGTCAATCTGCTGACAGAACAAACCAGAATCAGGAGGAAACTTCCGAGGTCTTCAAGTGGCAGTATCATGCTTTTGACCGGCGGTACCACAGGTGAATCGAAGAAAGTGGCGCATAAACCGTCTTTATCTAATTACTTGAGCCCGTTTGTTGCCTTGCTCACAAGGCTCAAGCTGCTGTCTTGCAGCTCAATTTATGTCGCCACACCTATTTATCACGGTTATGGAATAGCGATTTTATTGTCCTCTGTGGCGTTAGGAAAAAAAGTTGTCATCAGCCGGCATTTTGAAGCAACAAAAGCATGCCGATTGGTGGCTGTTCACCAAGTGGAAGCTGTTACGGTTGTGCCGTTGATGGTACGGAGAATGCTGGATGCGGGTGCAGAAGAATTGAAGTGTCTACGGTGCATCGCTTCCGGTGGAGCAGAATTGGATTCCCGTTTGGTCGATAAAGTGTTCCGGGAACTGGGGCCTGTGCTCTACAACTTATATGGAACTTCCGAAACCGGTTTAAACATCATTGCAACTCCTGAAGATTTACGGTATTCTGCAAAAACTTTGGGACAAGTGATAGATGGACTGGAGTTGAAATTACTGAATGCTTCAGGCGAAGAAATCGGGGAAGGGAAGATCGGCCAGTTTTGCATAAAAAACAAATGGTCAATGAGCAACGCTGATCATGCCTGGATAAAGACAGGGGATTTGGGGTACCGGGACCACAAAGGCTATTATTTCTACTGTGGCAGAACGGATGACCTGGTTGTTTCAGGAGGGGAGAAAGTTTATCCGATTGAACTGGAACGCTTGCTTCTTCGTCATCCGGAAGTGAAGGATGCGGCGGTAGTAGGTGTTTCTGATGAACAATTTGGCCAGCGCCTGAAAGCTTTTGTCCAACCAAAAAACAAAGGGGTGCTAAACGAAACGTCATTGATCAGCTGGCTGAAAGCCAATGCCACCCGTTCCCACGTACCGAAAGAAATCGTGATTCTTGATTTGTTGCCCTATACGCCGTTAGGCAAACCGGACAAAAAGCAATTGGTGTAAAAAGAAATTTCAAGCAGCATTGGAGCAAACCAGCCGCGCTTCCTTCGGGAAGCGCGGCTGGTTTGTGGAATATTATCGAGTAAATAGATATTCCTTTTAAACTTCAGGTTCTTTTCTGGAATCTCACATAAACGACAGCCAGTGCCAATGACAGAAAAGTGATCATAAGCGACAGCCGGAAATAAGGAGGGCGGAAAGTAAGCTCTATCCGGTTGAATCCTTCTGCGGCCGGGACAGCCAAAAATGAATAATTTGCCTGCATAACTTCAGCATTTTCGCCATTCACCTTTGCCTGCCAGCCCTTTTCATACGGGACAGGCAAGACGAAAAAGTGTCCACCAGTTTCATTCGTCACTTCTGCCCTAATGTGGCTGCCGTCCCACTCGGCCAAAGAGACGGCTGCTTCACTCGCTGCTTTTTCCCGCAGTACTTCATAAGGTTCTTCGTACACCGCGATGTCGGTCAACTCGTACCGGCCTTCATCCATGCGGATGCGGACCGTATCATCTGCCGGCACGCGGATGGTGAGATCGTCAACAAATGTTTTGTAAACGGAGTCATTCGGCTTCCGAGTGGTGCTGTAGGAATTGACGGATAAAGGGAAACCATCACTCGGTGCATGATTAGTCAGATGAAACGATACATATAAATCACTTCCGGGATCTGCTTTTTCCAACAGTTCCAAATCCACTCCGCCGGTTTCACCGGTCACTTCCAAAAACCCATTGTCGTAATGGGCATCCACTCCACGAATGGTGAACGGAAGTTCTGTTGGAGGTGGCGGCAAAGGGCTGGGGTTCTGTATGTCTTGCAGGATGACACCTGACAGCATGGCATGCTCGCGGCGAAGCACCGGTGCTTCTTCCAAAGATTTTTCACTGAACGTTTCGGAAACGACACGGACAAACGGCAAGGGGTGACGGTTTTCATAAACAGTGTAATGCTCCGATGACAAGGTTTCCACGAATCCGAATGGTTTGTTTTCATCTTCATGCAGTAAAATAATGTAATCTGCCTGAAGCAAACTGTGCAGATTTGCCCGCTTGCCGAGTGTGGCATAGCGGCTGACGCTTTCCCGTTCCATATCAATTTCCAAATGATACAGGTAAAAATGCAGAACATGTTTATTAAGGATGCTGGCGTAGGCGTTGACTCCCCTGAAATCCTGCACAAGGGCTGTATTGTTCCGGATGCCTTCCATCCAATCGACGCGGTAGATGTCTTCCGTCTCACGTTCTTCGATTTGTTCCAGCAATCCGCGGATTTCCGGATCGTCGTAATCCGGCCCCGTTATAAATTCCTCTGTCACCTCATGCGTGCTTCCGCTCATCACCAATACAACCAACTGAAAACCGTTGACAAAACCAATCAGGCCAAAAATGATGAAGAAAGCGGCTTGCCAAGTTGTCGAAGGGGTCTTTACAGCCCGTGTCACCAAAAGGAAAGTGAGCAATGCCACACCGATGACAGCAAGAAATAAAATCAATTGCGCGTCGATGTTCCGATCGGCGACATCTTGGGCAAAGCGGAACGCAGTCAGAAGAAAAACAATGACGACAAAACTGATGACAACGGCCTGTCCGGTTTTTGACCGTTTGGATAAAGCGGCTGCATAGACCGAAAACAAACTCGAAGTGACAATGAAAATGACCGCAATCAAAGGCAGTCCGACCTCTAGATTCTTATCCGTCAGTGCATAAAATGCGTAGATGAAAAGTGAGGCGCCACCTGCGAATACCACCGGTTTTAATTTTAGATCAGACAGTCGGTTGAATCCGGCAGCGACGGCGCCACCCGCTGCAAAAGACAAAAAATATTCCCAGCGGTATTGAGGGGCAGAAAAGCCATTGAAGACACTTGCAGCCAGAGGGCTGAAATGAAGGAGCAAGCCGAATGCCGTGAGAATGGCAAAAAATCGGAATTTCCGGTCTCGGTACAAAGGCCAGGTAAAAACCAGTAAAACAAAGATGGCGGGGAATACGATGAAACTGCTCGTGTATAAGACGTTGTCAATCACGTTGAACCATTCGATTTCCTGCCTGTAGGGCGGACGGTGATTATTGACGAATGCATGGACTGCCGGGATAAACGACACGGCGCTGATGCCTGCGCCGATGAATGCCGCCCAAGCTGCTTTCAGGAGTACTTTGGACTTTTTTGTTTCATTTACTGTAAGCGGCATAAAAAGCCGGAACAGAAAGTAGATGCTGATCAACAGGAAATTGACATAGGCAAAATAGAAGTTATCAAACATGGAGATGGCTACAGCGAAGACCAGCCAGCCGGCACGATGTTCCCGGAAAAGTTTCTCCACGCCAAGCACCAGCAGGGGTAACCATAAACAGGCATCGGCAAAAAATTCCCAGAAAACGACATGGCGAAAGTAAATACCTGATAAACCATATACCGCCGCTCCAAGAAAAGCGGATAACCTGGGCAGGTCCATGTAGCGGAAAACGGCATAGGCGATGGCAAGCACCGCGGCCAGCCGGGTGATACTGATCCACACAGCAGCGTGTGCCCAAAACAAAATATCCGGATTATTTACAATGCCGATGACTTCCAGCAGAAAAACAAAACCGACTGTCAGCAGAAAAACGATGGAAGTGGAAAAGTAATAAGCAAGGCCGCTGAAAGTATCCCGGCCAAGTCCAAAATTTGGCGCATAGAAAAACTCCCCTTCTGTATATTGGTCATACAAAAGGGATTTGAAGGGCATCATTTGCGACAAACCGTCGTTTATGCCAACCATGAAACCATTTCGCGTCCATTCCAGAAGATAAACGCCATGAGCCATCATACTGATAAGCAAAAACAACACAGCCAATGTGAAAGCTGGGACAAATTTTTTCATGAGTCACCATCTTTTCATTTTCAATTCTCTGAAATTGTCTGAGTTTCTCTTAAATTACCCGAAATAGGAGAGAACTATGCCTGCTGTACACCTTTTTCAGACTTTATGGCGGTTGCTAAAGGGATTTGAAGGCAAATGACGAATAAAGTACAATAGTAAGGATTATTATTTCCTTTCACAACTTAGATATGGAGGTAACTGACATGAAAATTATCGTTGCAGGCGGCGACGGATTTTGCGGTTGGCCGACCGCTTTGTATTTATCAAAGAAAGGGCACGATGTATCCATCATTGACAATTTGGCCAGACGGCAGATTGATGAAGAGCTCGGATCCAATTCAATCACACCGATTGCCAGCCTTGAAGATCGTATCGCAAAATGGAAAGAACTTACAGAGCAAGAAATCCGTACATATATAGGCGACCTCCAGGATTATGAATTCCTGAAACATGTTTTGGAAATCGAGCAACCGGAAGCGTTTGTCCATTTTGCGGAGCAGCGTTCTGCACCTTATTCGATGATTGACCGTGAGCATGCGGTCTTTACACAAGTCAATAATGTGGTTGGGACATTGAATGTGCTTTATGGCATAAAAGACATCGTGCCGGACTGCCATTTGATTAAGCTTGGAACAATGGGGGAGTACGGCACACCGAATATACCGATCGAAGAAGGGTATCTGGAAGTGGAACACAAAGGGCGTAAAGACCGTCTGCCATTCCCAAAACAGCCGGGATCCTATTATCATCTATCAAAAGTGCATGACAGCCATAACATTATGTTCGCTTGCCGAATCTGGGACATCCGTGCCACCGATCTCAACCAGGGAGTGGTTTATGGGCTTTCAACGAACGAAACGGAAATGGACCCAATTCTTTCAAACCGTCTGGATTATGACGGCGTTTTCGGTACAGCTTTGAATCGTTTTATCATCCAGGCGGCCATTGGCCATGATGTAACGGTTTATGGAAAAGGAGGCCAGACACGCGGTTTCCTGAACATCGAAGACACTGTTCGCTGCATTGAAATTGCGGCGGAAAACCCGGCAGACCGGGGCGAGTTCCGTGTATTCAACCAATTCACTGAAGAGTTTTCAGTGCTGGAATTGGCAGAGAAGGTGCAGAAAGTCGCAAAAGAAGAAGGGTTGGATGTTCAATTGAAGCATCTCGAGAACCCCCGCATCGAAAAAGAAGAACATTTCTTTGAAGCGGTGAACACCAATCTATTGGACCTCGGTTTGCAGCCGCATCTGTTGACAGATGAAGTGATCCGGCAAATTCTACAAACTGCGCTTGTCCATAAAGAGCGTGTCATCAAGGAGAATGTCCTTCCAAACGTAACGTGGAAATAAGGAGGGCCGCTTTCGATGAAAATCATGATAATCACTGAAACTTTTTTACCTTCGACAGACGGTATCGTTACGCGTTTGACTGCCTGTATCCGTTGGTTGCACCGTGATGGTCATGACGTGCAGATTGTGGCGCCGGATCTTGGGGTCTATGAATTCGACGGCGCTCCCGTCAAAGGAGTGCCGGCGTATGCTTTTCCATTTTACCGTTCCAAGAAGTTCGCTTTTCCGAACCGCATCGTTAAAAAATACATCGAGGAATTCGCTCCTGATGTGATTCATGTGGTAAACCCGGCAGTGGTCGGATACTCGGGCGTGACGTACGCTGAAAAGTTGAAGATTCCTTTTATCGCTTCCTACCACACCAATATTCCTCAATACATGGCGTATTATAAACTCGGCAAGTTAACTTGGCTGATGTGGTGGTTTATGAAAAAAATGCACAATAAAGCAGATCTTAACCTTTGCACTTCTCATACAGTTCAACAGGAACTGATGGAAAGAGGATTCGAACGCATGCATGTATGGAAGCGGGGAGTGGATACCGAACACTTCAACCCGAAGCATTACAGTGAAGACATGCGGCACCGATTAACCGGTGGAAAGCAAGGCAAAACGCTTCTGTTATATGTCGGACGGTTGGCTGCGGAAAAAGAAATCGAAAAAATCCGGGACGTACTGCAGGAGTCGGATCGGTTTTGTTTGGCGATTGTCGGAGACGGACCGCACCGACAGGCACTGGAAAATCATTTTGATGGAACCGATACGGTTTTTACCGGGTTTATCCACGGAACGGAACTGGCTTCCGCTTTTGCTTCGTCCGATGTATTTGTTTTTCCTTCCACCACTGAAACTTTGGGTTTGGTGATTATGGAAGCGATGGCCTCCGGCTTGCCGATCGTCGCAGCGGAAAGTGGTCCGACAAAAGAACAGATTACGGCAGACAGAAACGGCTTGCTGTATGATTCTTCAGATCCTGAAAGTTTTAAAAAAGTTGTCCGGAGATTGGAAGACGAAGTATTGAGGAAACGGCTGGCTCATCAGGCAGCGGAAGACGTGGCGGAACTTGGCTGGGCAGCTGCAGCGGAACAAATTCGTGATTTGTATGCCCAGATTGCCCATGCCAGAAATACCGCTTCCTCAAAAGCAGTTGAACAAGCATAAACAGGAATCGTGAGCCTGTTCAGGAACAGAGGGGTATTATGAAGAACAGTCGGAAAAAACGGGCTCCTCATCAACGGCTTCAATTCAGCATCATCGGCCTGGCAAATGCCGCGGTTGATATCGGTTCTTTGAACTTGCTGCTGTTTCTGTTTCCGACCGATGACAGAAGTACCTTGCTGCTGTTCAATACGGTCGCTTATATATTGGCCATCATCAACAGCTATGTATGGAATTCGATTTTCACTTTCCGTGAAGCGGCCAAAGGAAGCGCCAAAGAACGGATCAAGTTCATTTTGCAGGGGCTTCTCAGCTTAGGCATTAATAATGGGGTCTTTCTGCTTTTTAATGGCCTGCTTCAATTTTTCGGCATTCCTGTGTGGATTCGGCATAACCTGGCAAAAGGAGTGGCGATGTTCTGTTCTTTTGCGGCCAGTTATTTGATGATGAAATATTTGGTGTTTAAAGGCTCTGCTCGCAAAAATCCGGAGAAATAAAAGTGACAAAAAATCTAAACGAAAAAGCCCGAATTCAGAGCGAATTCGGGCTTTTCGGTGCAGATAAAGAAGTTCTCCAGCTAAACACCCCGTTTGTTTCCCCATACAAGCGTATGGAGCTGAGGCAATACTTTGGCGTTGTTCATAATGGAAGATTGAACGGTTAAATTTACCAGCCATTCATAACATTCCAGTAAGTTTGATACGAGACGGGTATTATCAGACGTTGCTGAATCGTCGTTCCCAACTTGCAAAAAGAACGGAACGTCTGGATAACGAAGATGAAGATTTTCTGCATAAGCAAAATCATTTTCATCAAAAATAACAACTTTCAAACTAGCGTTACGGCCTGTCAAATTTCTGATGAACAAATCAAGCTTTTCGAAATCGGTTTTCATTCCCGAGCTCGGTGGTTTCGGAGAAAGGGTGATATCATCAATTTCGGTTAACCAATCCTGCCAAATAGAAGCTTGTGTTTCAATCCCGACTTTCCATTCCTGTTCATGGCATAACTCGACCAGTTCGCCGATGCCTTTGTGGAGAGCCGGGTTGCCGCCGGAAATGGTCACATGGGAAAAAGCGTGACCGCCGATCCGCTCTAGTTCTTCGATAATTTCCGCGGGCTTCATTGCTTTGCTTTTTCCTGTGCCATCCCACGTGAATTTGGAATCGCACCAGGAGCAGGAATAATCACAGCCCGCCGTACGGACAAACATCGTTTTCTGCCCCATCACCATGCCTTCGCCTTGAATGGTCGGTCCGAACACTTCCATCACTGGAATTTTCATCGAAAATCCTCCTCAGTCGGGCGGAAAACGACATAGCTTGTTGGTGTCTCCCGGACGATGATTTGCAGACAGGAAGGGTGATTGGTTCGGTTATTGAGAAGTTCCTGGACGGATTGCCAAATTTGTTGTGCCAGTAACTCAGTAGTCGGAAACATGTCTTTAAACTCGGGATGATCATTCAAAACTGTGTGGTCATATTTTTTATGGACCAAGTTTTTTATCTCTTTAAAGTCGATGAGAAAGCCGGTCGGATCAAGTCCGTTTCCAGCAATCGTAACATTGACGAAATACGTATGGCCATGCATTTGCTGACATTTCCCGGCGTCTTTGCTCGGAATAAAATGCGCTGCAGAAAAGTGCATGTCTTTATTGAGTTCGAATCGGAATGTGTGTGGGACCTGCGGATAGAATTGCTGCATCATTTTGCAGCACCAGCCGATTTACCGGTAAGATACTTTGCCAGTCCTTCGTTCCGCAAAGTGCAGGCAGGGCATTCACCGCAACCTGTGCTCGGGATGCCGTTATAGCATGTCAAAGTTTTTTCCTGGACAAAGTCGAGTGCTCCAAGTTCATCGGACAGCTCCCAAACCTGCGCTTTGTCCCGCCACATCAATGGCGTATGGATGGCGAACTGCTTGTCCATTGCCAGGTTTAAACTGACATTCAAAGATTTGATGAAGGTGTCACGGCAATCAGGATAACCACTGAAATCCGTTTCGCTGACGCCGGTGATCAAATGTCTTGCACCGAATGCATCTGCATAAACCGCTGCAAATGACAGAAAAAGCAAATTTCTGCCGGGAACGAAAGTGGATGGCAATCCACCTTCCTCCGTTTTAACTTCGATATGATCTCGGGTCAATGCGTTGGCGGATAGCTGATTGATCAAGGTCATGTCAAGCACTTTGAATGGAACATTTAGTTCAACGGCGATTTTTCGTGCGCATTCAATTTCTTTTGAATGGCGTTGTCCGTAATCGAAAGTCACCGCTCGGACCTCTCCGAAATTTTCCAATGCCCAGAACAGGCAAGTCGTACTGTCTTGGCCGCCGCTGAACACGACAACCGCTTTTTCGTTTTTCAAATGGAACAGCTCCTTAGTTTTTTAGAGAGGGAGTTTGCGAACCTCTTTTTTTTCGAACACTGTTAATAATAGCATAAAGAGAAAACCCATTCTCACGACAACAAAAAATATAGAAAAAAGCCTTCTCTTTTGAATCTGAGAAAGGCTTTTGAAAATATTTGTTATTCCGCTCTTCCGGATCTTTCTTCTGAATAATACTGAGGAGGTGCATCATC
This sequence comes from Planococcus salinus, assembly GCF_003719725.1. Taxonomy (GTDB): domain Bacteria; phylum Bacillota; class Bacilli; order Bacillales_A; family Planococcaceae; genus Planococcus; species Planococcus salinus. The sequence continues at coordinate 72,511 of NZ_RIAX01000001.1, forward strand.
CTGTGCGTCTTCAGTCCGCACTACCAATACATCACATTTGGCCGAGCGCACAATATGTTCAGAGACACTTCCGATCAGGAAGCGTTCAACCGCGTTTAACCCTGTAGCCCCGCAAATAATCAGATCGGCTTCGACGCGATTGGCCAGCTCACGCGAAATCATCGTTTTAGGTGAACCGTAATCGACGACGATGTTCACTTTTTCGACGCCTCCGGCCATCGCTTCCTTTTTGTAGTCTTCAAGCAGGTCTTCCGCGAATTTCTGGGCGCGGTCAGCAATGGAACGGTCATATGCTTCGATCGCTGCAAAAGAACGTGTATCAATGATATTCACCAGATTTAATGTTGCATTGTTTCGTTTGGCAATACCAACGGATTTTTTGAAAGCCCATTCTGCTTCTTTTGAACCGTCAACCGCCACTAAAATCTGTGTATACTTTAATGTCATGTATAACTCCTCCTTTTCTATTTATGTACTTCGATATAGCTCCCGGTTGTTCCTTCTATATGTTTTCAAAAAATACATGAAATATGGCTGAATTATGGAGGTGCATTGAATCAGCAGGAGGCAGGATAGACCATGACAGGCATCAGCAGCAGGGCAAAAAGCTTTGGATGAGGATGGGGATTGAAGTAGTGGGAGAAAGCGCTTTCATCTGTTAGAATAAAAGTGCTTGAAACAGAAAAATTCTATATATGAGGCAGATAATTTTTTAGTGGGAGGGTTTTATCATGCGTATTGGAGTGCCGACTGAAGTGAAGAACAATGAAAACCGTGTAGCGATGACCCCAGCAGGTGTGGTCAATTTGACACTGTATGGACATGAAGTTTTTATCGAATCCGGAGCTGGGGTGGGTTCCGTTTTCACTGATGAAGATTATCGGGCAGCGGGAGCACAGATCGTTGGAACCGCGGAAGAAGCCTGGGCACAGGACATGGTGATGAAGGTAAAAGAACCGGTGCGTGAAGAGTATGAGTATTTTCGTGAAGGGTTGATTTTGTTCACCTATCTTCATCTGGCTCCGGAACCGGAGCTTACAAAGGCGCTGATTGATGCCAAAGTGACAGCGATTGCTTATGAAACAGTGCAGCTCATGAACGGTTCACTGCCGCTGCTGACGCCGATGAGCGAGGTGGCGGGGAAGATGGCTACTCAGATCGGCGCTCAATTTCTCGAAAGAATCCATGGGGGCGGTGGCATTCTGCTGGGTGGCATCCCGGGTGTGTCGCGTGGTAAAGTAACTGTCATCGGAGGGGGAGTAGCGGGTACGAACGCTGCCAAAGTTGCAGTAGGCATGGGAGCGAATGTCACCATCCTCGATTTGAATCCTGAGCGGCTGCGCCAGCTCGACGATTTGTTCGGCCAGGATGTCCAAACCTTAATATCCAACCCACTCAATATCGGGGAGGCGGTGAAGGAATCGGATTTGGTGATCGGGGCCGTGTTGATTCCGGGGGCGAAAGCGCCGAAACTGGTGACTGAAGACATGATCAAGTCGATGAAACCGGGTTCCGTGGTGGTTGATATTGCGATTGATCAAGGCGGGATTTTTGAAACCAGCGACCGTATCACAACACATGATCAGCCGACATACATTAAGCACGATGTTGTCCATTACGCAGTGGCCAATATGCCGGGAGCAGTCCCGCGCACTTCAACGATCGGCTTGACCAACGTAACGGTTCCCTATGCAGTACAAATCGCCAACAAAGGATTCCGTCAAGCCTGCCTTGACAATGAAGCCCTGAAAAAAGGCCTCAACACGATGGATGGCTATGTTACTTACAAAGCGGTCGCCGAAGACCAGGGGCTGGAATACAAATCAGCTGATGAATTGCTGTAAGCGAAAAGGTGGCTCCGACATGGGAGCCACCTTTTGGTTCTTATATAATCTGCAGTTCTTTCGGGAATTTGGTCAATACTTCGACGCCGTTTTCTGTCAACGCTACATCATCTTCGATGCGCACTCCGACTTTTCCGGGTACATAGATACCGGGCTCAAGAGTGAAAACCATTCCCGGTTCCATTTTCATGTCGTTCGAGCCATGAATAGAAGGGAACTCGTGGACGGAGACACCCAACCCGTGGCCAAGGCGGTGGGTGAAATAATCACCGTATCCCGCTTTTTCGATGACTTCACGTGCTGTCTGATCCAGTTCAGCAGCTGTAACGCCGGGCTTTACTGCATTAAGCGCTGCAAGTTCTGCCTGCAGCACAACATCATACACCGCTTTTTGTTCTTCGTCCGGTTCACCCAATGCGAGCGTCCGCGTAATATCAGAGCAATAGCCTTTGTGGACAACTCCCAGGTCAAACAGCACCAAATCGCCCTGCTGCAATTTACGGTCTCCTGTTTTGCCGTGAGGAGAAGCCGCATTCGAACCCGTCAGCACAGTGGTGTCAAAAGACATATGGGTGACACCGCGTTTTTTCAAGGCCAGTTCCACTTCTGTCATCACTTCGATTTCGGTGATGCCTTCTTTGATGGTGCCGGCAGCCACTTCAATGGCATAATCCGCCAAAGCAGCCGCTTCTCTTAAGATCTCCAATTCCGCCTCGTCCTTGATCACACGCATGTCATTGAGCTGGTCATCGAGCTGCACAAATGAGGGCGATCCAAAAAGGGAAGAAAGTGCTTCATAACGGTCAACTGTCATGTGCGATTTTTCGATGGCGATTTTTTTGATTGCCACTCCGCGTGTTTGCGCGTTGCGATAAAGCACGTCCATGGCATTTTCAGTGTCTACATGACCTATGATATCGCCTTGCCAGCCAGCCGCCTTTGCATCGGGGATCTCCATTTGTGGACAAATCACAAATGGTTCCGCTTCCCTGAAAATCATGACGCCCAGAAGCCGTTCATGCGGATTGCTTTTGAAGCCGCTGACATAAAACACATTGTCCGGATTCGTGATGAACGCCGCATCGATGGACTGGTCATCCAAATACGCTTGCAGTTGTTCAATTTTCTTCATATGTATTCCCCCTTCTATGTGTATATTACCAAAAATAAGGGTATAATACTGCTTGAAATGATTGTCATCAAATACAGGAGGGATTTCATGCAAATTTCTTATCACGGGCATTCTGTAGTAAAAATTCAAACCGGCAACCACACGATTTTGATCGATCCGTTCATTACAGGAAATGAATTGACCGATCTGAAAGCGGCGGAAGAAAAACCGGATGTTATTTTACTGACACACGCTCATAATGATCATGTAGGAGATACGATTGAACTCGCGAAAAATAATGACGCGCAGGTGGTGGCTACTGTGGAACTGGCGAATTACCTGGGGAGCCAGGGCGTCAATGCAGTGGGCATGAACCTTGGCGGATCGAAGGAATTTGACTTTGGAACAGTCAAGTACACGAAGGCTTTCCACAGCTCTTCTTTTACGACAGAGGACGGACAAGTCATTTACGGCGGGATGCCTGCCGGGATTTTGTTCAAAGCTGAAGGGAAAACCATTTACCATGCGGGCGATACTGAATTGTTCGGAGACATGGAACTGATCGGCAAGCGCAACAGCATTGACCTGGCTTTTGTGCCGATTGGGGATTTCTTCACGATGGGACCTGAAGATGCCGCATATGCGGTGGAATTGCTTCAGCCGAAGACGGTGGTTCCCGTCCATTACAATACCTTCCCGCCGATCAAGCAAGATCCATCTGCTTTTAAGGACCTTGTTAAAAATGCAGAAGTGAATATTTTGGAAGCAGGCGGTTCCATCGAACTGTAAACGAAACCGGAGAGGTGACTCTCCGGTTTTTCCATGTTTTATAATGGATAATAAAACTTGATTGAGGATTCAATCGTTGCACTATAAGCGGTGTCGATAAAATTTTGTAAACCATTGAATAAGCAAGCAGCAGGAGGGAGAGACAGCCGTTTGACGGCCAAAAATATGGTACACTGAAAGTAACAGGAAAGCAGAAAGAATGGGTGAACATATGGCTACAAAGCATGAACAAATATTGGATTATATCGAGACCTTGGCAGTTGGGGAAAAAATTTCAGTGAGACGTATTGCAAAAGAGCTGCAAGTCAGTGAAGGCACCGCGTACCGTGCCATCAAAGAAGCTGAAACGAAACGCCTCGTGTCCACGATTGAACGTGTGGGGACGATACGGATCGAACGGAAAAAGAAAGAGAATATTGAAAGGCTGACATATGCGGAAATCGTGAATATCGTGGAGGGACAAGTGCTGGGCGGCCGTGCCGGCTTGCACAAATCTTTGACCAAATTCGTCATTGGGGCAATGCAGCTGGAAGATATGATGCGCTACACCGAAGCGGGCAATCTGCTGATTGTCGGGAACCGCTACAAAGCACATGAATATGCTTTGCAGGCAGGAGCTGCAGTGCTGGTTACCGGCGGTTTTGACGCTTCCGACACGGTGAAGAAACTGGCGGATGAGTACGAGTTGCCGGTAATTTCCACCAGCTATGACACTTTTTCCGTCGCTACCATGATACACCGAGCCATTTATGACCAATTAATCAAAAAAGAGATTTTGCTGATCGAGGACATTTTAATTCCTCTGGAGCAAACGCATTTATTGCATACGAAAGATTCCATCAAGCATTACCATGAACTCAATTCGGAAACCACACATGGCGGTTTTCCGGTGGTCGATGAGACGGAGAAGCTGGTAGGCATCATCACTTCCCGTGACGTTATCGGTCATCGTCCGACGGAATTGATTGAAAAAGTGATGACCAAAGATCCCATCACTGTATCCATGCAGACGTCAGTCGCGGCAGCTGGCCATCGCATGATCTGGGAAGGCATCGACTTACTTCCTGTGGCCGATAACCAGGGCAAGTTACAGGGAGTGATCAGCAGGCAGGATGTGCTGAAAGCGATCCAGACGGCACAGCGCCAACCGCAGCATGGAGAGACAATCGACGATATCATTAAGAGCCAGATACAGCTCCAGCCTGCCGAGAAACTGACATTGGAATTCCGTGTCACGCCGCAAATGACCAATTCGTACGGCTCCATCTCCTACGGGGCGTACACGACCATCTTGACAGAAGCTGCAGCCTCGGCGTTAAAAACGAAAAACCGCAAAGACAGTGTACTGGAAAATCTTGCTGTATATTTTCTGAAGCCGGTTCAGCTGGATGCAGTGGTGCATATTAAGCCGAACATCATGGATATCAGCCGGAAGTCCGCAAAAGTCGACGTCGAAGTTTTAGACGACAAAGGAATTGTCGGAAAAGCTTTATTGACTTTCCAATTGCTGGATCGATAGAAAAACCAAAAAAATCTCCCCGCAAGGAGAGATTTTTTTATTGGTTCAGACGCGTCTCTTCATCGACAAACGAATGATAATGTTTAGCCGCTTTGTAATTGTAAACAATCAATCCAAGGCCGAGAACAATGAAGATGCCGCTGATGACGTAAGTCAGTGTGCTTTGAAAAAGGAAAAGCTGATTGATGCCGAAAAACATCACAAAACTGCCGAGTGCAACAGAAGCGACGGAAGCATACCATTTTTTCCGGATTGGCAAAGTCGCGCGGAATTGCTTTGTTTTATAATAAAAATAGAAAACAAATGATACAATGATAAAAAATACGAATATAAGCATAGGGACCTCCTGTATTCCAAAACTCACTTCTATTGTACTGAGAAAAGAGCGAAAATGCGAATGGATTTCCTTATTCAATGGAGGATTATAAACATGAACAGTCAAATCATCGACACAATTAAGCAATACGACACCATCATCATTCACCGGCATGTACGGCCCGATCCGGATGCCTATGGTTCACAGCTTGGATTAAAATATCTGCTGCAGCATAACTTCCCGGAAAAACAGGTGCTGGCAGCGGGAGAACATGACTTCACACTGGATTTTCTCGATTTCCCCGATCAAGTGGAAGACAGCAAATACACAGGAGCTCTTGTCATCGTGACGGATACGGCCAACACAGAGCGCGTCGATGACCAGCGTTACAGGACGGGGGATAAATTAATCAAAATCGACCACCACCCGAACGATGATGTTTACGGAGATATCGTATGGGTGGACACTACCGCCAGCTCTGCATCTGAGTTGGTCTATGAATTATTTACATATGGACAAAAAGCGGAAGGATGGGAACTGCCCGATTCTGCAGCACGTCTTTTATATGCAGGCATTGTGGGAGATACCGGCCGTTTCCTGTATCCGAGCACGACTCAGAAAACGTTCGAAGTCGCCGGTGAACTGATCAAGTATGAATTTGACCGGAATGCGCTTCATAACGGCATGTACGAAATGGAACGGAAATTGCTGCATCTGCAGGGTTACATCTATCAGAACTTTAAGATGGATGAAAGCGGCGCGGCGTATGTGAAAATCACCAAAGAGATTTTGGCACAATTTGATGTAACCGTGTCGGAAACTTCATTGCTTGTCAGTTCGCTTGGCAATGTAAAAGGGTTGAAAGCGTGGGTCATGTTCATCGAGGAAGAAACGGAAATCCGTGTCCGTCTTCGCTCCAAAGGACCGATCATCAATGGGCTGGCAAAAGAATTCGGAGGCGGAGGCCATCCGCTGGCTTCCGGCGCTACAGCTTATTCATGGGAAGAAGCGGAGCGGGTCATTGAACGTTTAACGGAAATCTGTGCAGCATAAACGAAAGGAGGAATTGGCTTGTCAATGGTTTATCCGCATATAAGCACGTCAGCCGATCTGCTGAAAAGTACGATACGCCTTGGCGAACTTTTCCCTTTTTTGAAACAGCAGGGGACTGCTGCTGCAGCTATCGTCAACACCACACTTTACGGCGTCCTTCCTTTTTGGGAGGCATGCCATCGTGCCGGCATCCATGGGGTGATCGGTTTTTCAACGTATATCGATTATGGGCAGCAGGTTTTTCCAGTTGTTCTTTATGCTAAAACAAACAAAGGATACGGAAACTTATTGAAGGTTTCAAGTGCCTTATCGACAAGAGACAAAGAAGCAATTCCGGAGCAGTGGCTGAAAGCGTATAGCGAAGGTTTAGTTTGTGTGATTCCCAACAAAGAGGGATGGATTTCTGCTGATCAGACAGACGGCATGGAATACTTGAAGAGGATTTTTGGAGACGATTGTTATGGAAGCATCGAAAGGCCGGGTGGTGAAGTTTCCGAATTGGAAGAAGCGTTTGTCTCTGCTTGCGAACAACTGCAATTGAACATTCTGGCCACTCAGGAAAGCCGTTATCTCACAGAACAGGATGCCTTTGCTTTTGAAGTGGCGGCCGCGATTTCACAGGGGCTTAAATTGAACGATCCCCAAAGAGAGCGGCCGGCTTCGACGAAAGCTTACGTCCCTCCAGCTGAGGAGTTCCGATCCTGGTTCCGGGATCATCCAGAATGGCTGGCGGCAACAGAAATGATGCTTAAAAATTGTCAGGTACATATTCCGATGAACCGCCAATTACTCCCGGTCTTTCCCTTGCCGGAGGATGTCGACCGCCCATCTTACATTGCAGACCTCTGCAAGAAGGGATTGGCCGAACGGAAACCGGACTTTACGGATGCATACACCGAGCGCCTTCAATACGAATTGGCTGTCATTCAAAAAATGGGTTATATCGATTATTTTCTGATTGTGGCGGATTTCATGAAATTCGCACAGGAAAAAGGAATCATGACGGGGCCTGGAAGAGGCTCATCCGCCAGTTCACTGGTGGCGTATTCGCTGCGGATCACCGATGTGGATCCGATTGAAAACGGCTTGCTTTTCGAGCGGTTTCTGAACCCGGAACGAGTGACACTGCCGGATATCGATATTGATTTTGCAGATTACAGAAGACATGAAGTGGTTGAATATGTGGCCAACAAATATGGAGCCGTCCGTACGGCGCAAATCATCACGTTTGGCACTTTATCGGCCAAAGCGGTCGCTCGCGACACAGCGCGCGTTTTTGGCTTTGAAGCAGAAGAACTGGACGCCATCTCAAAAATGATTCCTTCCCGCCCGGGAATCACATTAAAAGCCGCTTTGAAAGAATCGAACGCATTGAATGACTGGATTATGAAAGCGGAAGAACGGAAAACATGGTTCAAGACCGCTTTAAAGCTGGAAGGGCTGCCCCGTCACGCCTCGACTCATGCAGCAGGGGTCATCTTAAGCCCGACCCCGCTCGTGGATTATGTTCCGATTGAAAAAGGCAGCGAGGGAATTTACATTACGCAGTGGCCGATGCAGGACCTGGAAGCGGTCGGTTTGTTGAAGATGGATTTCTTGGGATTGCGCAATTTGACGATTTTGGAGCAGATTCGCTGGCTTTTTTACAAAGACCAAAAACGCTGGATCAATTATCAAAAATTGCCGTTGGATGACAAAGAAACATTTTCACTTTTGGCTTCAGGAGATACAACAGGTGTCTTCCAATTGGAATCGGAAGGCATGAGACAGGCTTTGAAACAGATTCATCCGACAGCCTTTGGAGATATCGTAGCAGTCAACGCACTGTTTCGCCCGGGACCGATGGAATTCATCCCGCTGTATGCAAGGCGCAAGCATAAAAAAGAAGCTGTGCAATATATTCACCCTGTGCTGGAACCGATCTTGGAAGAAACCTACGGAGTCATCGTCTATCAGGAGCAGATTATGCAAATTGCCGCTCAGATGGCCGGCTTTTCACTGGGGCAGGCGGATTTGCTGAGAAGGGCTGTCAGCAAAAAGAAACGGGAAATTCTGGACGAGGAACGGTCACGTTTTCTGCGGGGGGCGCTGGCCAAAGGCTTTTCAGAAGCAGAAGCAAGTGAAGTCTATGATTTGATCGTCCGTTTCGCCGATTATGGGTTCCCAAAAAGCCATGCGGTGGCCTACAGCATGATTTCCTATCAATTGAGTTATGTGAAAACGCATTACGGAGTCTATTTTTACGCAGCCTTGCTATCGAATCATGCGGGAAATGCAGAAAAGACTGCCCAATTGTTTCAGGAAATGCGCGATAAAAAAATTGGAATCCTGCCTCCGTCCATTCAAGCGAGCCAAAACAGCTATGCGGTAGAAGACGGCAAAGTCAGAATCGGACTGAGTGCCGTCAAAGGAGTGCCGGGAAGTGTCGTCAAAGCTGTCTTAGCGGCCAGAAAAGAAGGTCCATTCGATAATCTTTTCACCATCGGCGAAAGAATATCAGCCATCCATTTTACAAGGAAAGCGTTTGAACCACTGATCAAAGCGGGAGCACTGGATGATTTTGGAATGGATCGTGCTGTCCTTCTCGCTTCATTGGACAGTGCTGTAAAGCATGCGGAACTGGTGAAACCCACCGAAGAGCCGGGGCTGTTCGATGATCTTTCTTCTTCATTCATGAAGCCGAAATATGCAAAGGCTTCACCCATTCCGGAAAACCTGAAACTGGATTTTGAAAAAGAAGTGCTCGGATTTTATTTGACGACGCATCCCGTCGAACGCGAAAAAGAAAACAGGAACAAGAACTTTGTCGATTTAAATGCATTAAAAAACAAACGGGACAGGGAAATGGTGACGATACTCGGAATGGTGGAAGAGGTGAAGCGGATCCGGACCAAAAAAGGGGACGCCATGGCTTTCGTCAATTTACAGGACGATACCGGTCCTGCCTCAATCACCCTGTTTCCTCAGGAGTATGCAAAATACAACGTGTTGCTTGAACCTCATACGATCCTGGAAATCAACGGAACAGTGGAAAAACGGAACAACAAAACCGCTGTTATATGCAAGTCCATCCAGACATGACTGCTTTTCTTCAAAGAAAAGCAGTTTTTTCTTTACGGCAGGAAAAAAGTTTTGTATTCTAAAGGCATGAGTGGTCTGACCACATTCAAAAAAATGGAAAAAGAGGACTATGATGAACCAACCGAAACGTTACTTAGATATAGTCCTGGACATCCGTAAAATGATTCAGCAGGAAAACCTTCGTCCAGGCGACCGCATTCCTTCAGAAAGGGAATTGGCCGAACGATTGGAGGTCGGGCGTTCTACAGTCCGGGAAGCTTTAAGAAGCCTGGAATTGCTGGGATTGATCGAGACTCGAAGAGGAGAAGGGACTTTTTTATCCGACCATCGAAATCATCGGCTCGTGGAAGTATTGTCCACTTTTATACTGCAGGACAATCAATCACAGAACGATGTCAGGGAAACCAGACTGATTCATGAACTGGCTGCCCTCAAAGCCATTTGCCGGAATGATGTAAGCAGCCGGCTGCTGGTATGGGACAGTTTCCGCAGCCGCTTAGCAGAAGGAAGCAGTTTTCATCGGGAAGATTTTGTCAAGGAAATGATGGTTTTGTCAGGGAACCGGTTATCTTTGAAAATCTGGTTTTTATTGCAGCAGTACAGCGGCAAACCATTTGACGGTGTTGTGACAGAAGATGAAAAGGAAATGATTAATCGGATTTTAACTGCCATCGAGCAGCAGCAGACGGATACAGCCATCAAGGAATATATGGCATGGTGTGATTTGTTACAGAAGGGAAGAATGCAGAATGACGATAATTCGTGATATTTTCAGACGGAACAGAGACAAAAAGGAAACGACGATGCCATCAAAAGCCGCCAAAGAAGTACCAGAAGGCTTGATGACGAAATGCCCTTCCTGTAAACATATCAGTTTAACAAAAGATTTGAACAAGAACTTGAAGGTGTGTCCTAAATGTGATCACCATTACAAGTTGACGGCGTATGAACGGGTCGATTTTTTATTGGATGCAGAGTCGTTTGTTTCAATGGATAATCACTTGAAAACAGAAAATCCGCTGGGCTTCCCGGGATACACAGAAAAAGTCCAGTCGGATTGTGAGAAAACCGGCTTGAACGAAGCCGTATTGACAGGGACAGGAACATTGGTTGGCCAGGAAGTTGCCGTAGCGATCATGGATTCCCATTTTCGTATGGGTTCGATGGGTTCGGTGGTAGGGGAAAAAATTACCCGTGCCATCGAAGCGGCTACAGAACGGAAAATCCCGTTCATTATTTTCACAGCCAGCGGAGGCGCCCGCATGCAGGAAGGCGTGCTGTCACTGATGCAAATGGCTAAGACCAGCGTGGCACTGAAACGCCACAGCAATGAAGGCTTATTGTTTGTGTCGGTTTTGACTCATCCGACGACCGGCGGTGTATCTGCCAGCTTTGCGTCTGTCGGCGACATCAATATCGCAGAACCAAAAGCGCTCATCGGTTTTGCCGGGCGCCGTGTAATCGAGCAGACAGTAAGGGAAAAACTGCCGGAAGATTTTCAGACGGCTGAATTCCTATTGGCGCATGGTCAACTGGACGCTGTTGTCCACCGGGCGAGCATGAGAGAGACATTATCGACAATTGTACGCCTGCATACAAAGGAGGCATTGCCAAATGGCTAAATCCACACCCAAGACGCTTTCTTTTGAAGAGCCGTTGATGCAACTGAAGACGAAAATCAATGAGTTAAAAGAATATACCACTACTGCAGAAGTGGATTTATCTGCAGAAATCAAAGGTTTGGAAGAGCGCTTGTCCAAGCTTGAAAAAGATACGTATGAAAACATGAAGCCGTGGGACAGAGTCCAGGTGGCACGCCATCCCGAACGACCGACTACATTGGATTATATTCCGTTCCTGTTCGAAGACTTCATCGAATTGCACGGAGACCGTTCTTTTGGAGACGATGAAGCCATTGTTGGCGGGATTGCTTCGTTTCAGGGGCAGCCGGTTACGGTGATTGGCCATCAGCGCGGAAAAGATACAAAAGAGAATATCCGCCGCAATTTCGGCATGCCTCACCCCGAAGGCTACCGCAAAGCTTTGCGGCTGATGAAGCAGGCCGAAAAATTCAACCGCCCGGTTATCTGCCTGATTGACACGAAAGGCGCTTATCCGGGAAAAGCTGCAGAAGAGCGGGGGCAAAGCGAAGCCATCGCCCGCAACCTGGTGGAGATGGCCGGCCTGGAGATTCCGGTGCTGTCAATCGTCATAGGAGAAGGAGGCAGCGGCGGCGCTTTGGCTCTTGGTGTGGGCAACCATGTCCTGATGCTTGAGAACTCGACGTTTTCGGTCATTTCGCCGGAAGGGGCGGCCTCCATTCTGTGGAAAGATGCGGCGCTGGCACAGACTGCTGCAGAAGCGATGAAAATTACAGCTCCCGACTTGCTGGAGATGGGGATTATCGAACATATTATTCCTGAAGTCCGCGGAGGGGCTCATCATGATTACAAGAAACAGGCAGCGTACATCTCGGCTTCGATCAAACATTCCTTTAACGAGTTGAACGGCCTTTCAGCACAGCAGCTGATTGATCAGCGTTACAACAAGTTCAAAGCAATCGGCATATTCGGAGAATGAAACAACCGCTTAGGCGGTTTTTTTCATCTGAAAAAACAACAAATTCTTTACATAACAGAGCATTTTCAAAACTGACAGTAAGCCATCCTCATGGTAAGGTGAAAAGAGTAATAGGATTGACGGGAGGCGGTTATGATGAAGCGGATTGGCGTATTGACAAGCGGAGGAGATTCCCCGGGCATGAATGCTGCGGTACGTGCAGTAGTCAGGAAGGGCCTTTATCATCAAGTGGAAGTTGCCGGTATCTATCATGGGTATCAGGGATTGATCGAAGGGAAGATCAAAACAATGGAAGCAGGTGATGTAGGCGACATCATTCAGCGGGGTGGAACTAAATTATACTCTGCGCGATGTCCGGAGTTTAAAACAGAGGATGGTCAGCGCAAAGCGATCGAGCAGATGAAAAAGCAGGGACTCGAAGGCCTGGTCATCATCGGTGGAGACGGTTCATACAGAGGGGCGATGGCGTTGACGGAAAAAGGGTTTCCCTGCGTCGGAGTACCCGGCACCATCGACAATGACATTCCGGGGACGGATTATACAATCGGGTTCGATACAGCCCTTAACACAGTCATCGAAGCGATCGATAAAATCAGGGATACTGCGACGAGCCATGAACGGACTTTTATTATCGAAGTGATGGGCCGTGATTCCGGAGATTTGGCATTATGGGCCGGTCTGGCTGGCGGAGCGGAATCCATTTTGATCCCTGAAGAAAATTATAACCTGGATGATCTGGTTGAAAGGCTTGAAAAAGGGAAAAAACGCGGTAAGAAACACAGTATCATCATCGTGGCGGAAGGTGTTATGAATGGCAATAAACTGGCTGAGCTAATCGAACAAAAAGCCGAAATTGAAACACGCGTGTCGGTTCTTGGCCATATCCAGCGCGGTGGTTCGCCTACTGCGAGAGATCGCGTCCTTGGCAGCCTGTTTGGCGCCCGCGCAGTGGAAGTCCTTTTGGCGGGTCACGGAGGACGGGCAATTGGCATGAGAAATCATCAAGTGGTAGACTATGATATGACAGAGGCGTTCACTGAGGCGCACGATGCGGATATGAGTTTATATGCTTTATCGAAAGAGTTGTCAATATAACTAGACAAATGGAGTGAGATTATTGAAGAAAACGAAAATTGTTTGCACAATCGGACCGGCAAGTGAAACACCTGAAATGTTGGAGTCCTTAATCGAAGCCGGGATGAACGTTGCCCGTCTGAATTTTTCGCACGGTGACCATGAAGAACACGCACTTCGTATTCAGCGAATACGGGAAGCTTCGAAAAAAACAGGGAAAATCGTCGGCATCATGCTTGATACGAAAGGTCCTGAAATCCGTACCCATAAAATGGAAAACGACGCGATCGAACTTGTGACGGGTCAGAAAGTGGCTGTTTCGATGAAGGAAGTACTCGGCACGCCGGAAATGTTTTCCATAACATACGATCGCCTGATCGAAGACGTACGGGAAGGTTCAATTATTCTATTGGATGATGGACTGATTGAACTGCGTGTGGACAGCATCGATTTGGCGAATAGCCTGATTCACACAAATGTTGAGAATGCCGGCGTCCTGAAAAGCAAGAAAGGCGTCAATGTACCGGGAGTTTCTGTGCAGTTGCCGGGCATTACAGAAAAAGATGCGAAAGATATTCTGTTCGGCATTGAACAAAACGTGGATTTTGTCGCTGCTTCCTTTATCCGGAGAGCGTCTGATGTCATGGAAATCCGTGAATTGCTCGAGAAAAACGGCGGATCACATGTTCAGATCATCCCGAAAATCGAAAACCAGGAAGGTGTCGATAACATTGATGAAATCCTGTTGGTTTCAGATGGGCTGATGGTGGCGCGAGGTGATCTGGGTGTGGAAATTCCGGCGGAAGAAGTGCCGCTCGTCCAAAAGAAACTGATTGAAAACTGCAACAGTGCAGGAAAACCTGTTATCACTGCCACACAGATGCTGGATTCAATGCAGCGCAACCCCCGTCCGACCCGCGCAGAAGCGAGTGACGTAGCCAATGCGATATTTGACGGCACGGATGCCATCATGCTGTCAGGAGAAACGGCAGCCGGTCTGTACCCTCTGGAGTCTGTGCAAACGATGTACAGTATCGCGATAAAGACGGAAGAAGCGCTGAATTACAAACAAATAGTTTCAGCAAGACGCAAAGAGAAAGAATCCAATATGACAGAAGCGATTGGTCAGGCAGTGGCCTATACAGCGCTGAATTTGAGAGTCAAAGCCATCATTGCACCGACGGAAAGCGGCCATACCGCGAAAATGATTTCCAAATACCGTCCGGGAGCTCCAATTATTGCTGTTACGTCAACTGAAATTCCGTCCCGGAAATTGACGCTGGTTTGGGGCGTTCAGCCAATTGTCGGATCAAAAGTTGAATCCACTGATGAATTACTGGAAAAAGCGGTGGAAGAAAGCTTGAAGCACAATTACGTGAAGCACGGCGATTTGGTCGTGATCACTGCCGGCGTTCCTGTTGGTCAGGCAGGCACCACCAATTTGATGAAAGTCCATGTGATCGGCGACATCCTGGCAAGCGGACAGGGAATCGGAAAGACGGTGGCATACGGCAAAACATTGGTCGTCAACACTGCAGAAGAAGCACTGGCTTTTGACACGGAAGGAAAAATCATCGTAACTATTGGCACGGACCGTGAAATGATGCCAGCCATCAACAAATGCGCAGGCATCATTACGGAAGAAGGCGGATTAACCAGTCATGCAGCAGTGGTCGGTTTGAGTCTTGGCATCCCGGTGATTGTTGGAGTGAAAGATGCCACTTCACTGATTCCGAATGACTACGATATTACGATTGACGCCGAGTCCGGAATCATCTATCACGGTCACGCAAGTGTCTTGTAATAGAATTTATAGGAGGTCACCAACATGAAATGGCTTTTCCTGGCATTGATTATCGTACCGACACTGGAACTGGCATTACTGATCTGGGCCGGTGGAGAATTGGGATTCTTTGTTACATTGGCGCTAATCATTGCCACAGGTTTGTTGGGAGCTTATTTGGCTAAAAAACAAGGACTGAAAGCGGTGCGCGATATCCAGCAGGCAATGTCCGATTTTCAGCCGCCGGGAGACCGGTTGATTCAAGCCGCTTTGATTTTGGTCGGTGGAGTGTTATTGTTGACACCGGGGTTCATCTCGGACGCGGTCGGTTTCAGCTTGTTGTTTACGCCGACTCAAAAGTTTTATAAACCTATGATCAATAAGTTCATACAGAAGAAAGTGAAAACCTCTCGGATTATCGTAGGATAATCCGAGGCATTCACTTGTTTTTCAGAGAAATTTGAGAAAAATACGTGTTTTAATTCACAAAACCTTCAATATTGATTATAATGGCTAAGTAAGGAACTTAGCATAGGTTCATAAAAGCAGAAGAGACATCATTCTGCCTTTTTTTGTGGAATGATGAAACAAATGGGAGAAGGAGCGATTTATATGACATCGTCAAAAGGTTTAGAAGGTGTAGTAGCTACACAATCCGCCATCAGTTCCATTATTGATGACACTCTTACATATGTTGGCTACAATATCGATGATTTGGCGGACAACGCCAGTTTCGAAGAAGTAATTTACCTGCTTTGGCATCAGCGTTTGCCAAAAGCGGATGAGTTAGCTGAGCTGAAACAGCAGTTAGCCGACAATATGGCAGTACCACAAGAGGTGCTTGACCATTTCAAAACATATCCGATTAAAAACGTTCATCCAATGGCAGCTCTTCGTACAGCTGTTTCAATGCTTGGATTGTTTGACGAAGAAGCGGAAGAAATGAACCCGGAAGCGAACTACCGCAAAGCGATTCGCATCCAGGCGAAAATTTCGACTATCGTTACTGCTTTCGGTCGTATCCGCAACGGTCAAGAGCCAGTGGCACCAAGAACGGACTATAGCTATGCTGCGAACTTCCTTTACATGCTGTCAGGCGAAGAACCGGCTGACATCGAAGTGGAAGCGTTTAACAAAGCGCTTGTACTTCACGCTGACCACGAATTGAACGCATCCACTTTCACTGCACGCGTTGCAGTAGCTACATTATCTGATGTATATTCAGGTATCACTGCAGCAATCGGCGCATTGAAGGGACCACTTCACGGTGGAGCAAATGAGCAGGTTATGAAAACATTGACAGAGATCGGTTCTGTTGAAAACGTTGATGCTGCCGTCAAAGAAAAATTGGCGAACAAAGAAAAAATCATGGGCTTTGGCCACCGCGTTTACCGCAAAGGCGACCCACGTGCGAAACACCTGCGTGAAATGTCGAAGAAATTGACAGAAATCCGCGGTGAAGAAAAATGGTATGAAATGTCCGTTCGCATGGAAGAATTGGTAACAGGCCAAAAAGACCTTCCACCAAACGTGGATTTCTACTCTGCTTCTGTTTACCACTCATTGAATATCGAGCATGACTTGTTCACGCCGATTTTCGCAGTTTCACGTGCATCCGGCTGGTTGGCTCATATTCTTGAGCAATATGCAGATAACCGCCTGATCCGTCCGCGTGCCGAGTACATCGGGCCGGGAATGCAGACTTACGTACCTGTAGACGAACGCTGAATCGCACATGCAGGACAGCTGCTGCACAGGTTATCTTGATGAAAAGATGAAACAACCGAGTTAAATAATCATTATCCATAGGGCTTGCACTCTGTGCAGCCCTATGACTTTGACCACAGGAGGCAATATACATGACTAACGGAGAAAAAATTTCAGTTGACAACGGCGTATTGAACGTGCCAAATAACGCAATCATTCCTTATATTATCGGGGACGGAACAGGACCTGACATCTGGAATGCAGCTTCACGCGTTTTGGAAGAAGCAGTAAACAAAGCTTACAACGGTGAAAAATCCATCGTGTGGAAAGAAGTACTTGCTGGCCAAAAAGCATTTGACGAAACAGGCGAATGGCTGCCGGCAGAAACTCTTGAAGTGATCCGTGAATACCTGATCGCTATCAAAGGACCTCTTACTACGCCAATCGGTGGAGGGATCCGTTCATTGAACGTGGCACTTCGCCAGGAGCTTGACCTTTACACTTGCTTGCGCCCGGTTCGTTATTTCGAAGGCGTACCTTCACCGGTAAAACGCCCTGAAGATACAGACATGGTCATCTTCCGTGAAAACACTGAAGACATCTATGCAGGTATTGAATATTCAAACGGTTCGGATGAAGTGAAAAAATTGATCTCGTTCCTTACTGATGAAATGGGCGTTCAAAACATCCGTTTCCCTGAATCGTCAGGTATCGGTATCAAACCTATCTCTGAAGAAGGAACAAAACGCCTTGTGCGCGCTGCCATCAACTATGCGTTGACTGAAGGCCGCGAATCCGTAACACTTGTCCACAAAGGGAATATCATGAAGTTCACTGAAGGAGCTTTCAAAAACTGGGGCTACGAAGTGGCTGAACAAGAGTTTGGCGATAAAGTGTTCACATGGAACGAGTATGACAAAGTGAAAGATGAGCAAGGCACAGACGCAGCCAACAAAGCTCAGGAAGACGCTCTTGCATCAGGCAAAATCCTTATCAAAGATTCAATCGCTGATATCTTCCTTCAGCAGATTTTGACACGCCCTAGCGAATTCGATGTGGTTGCAACTATGAACTTGAACGGTGACTACATTTCGGATGCTTTGGCTGCACAAGTCGGAGGAATCGGTATTGCACCTGGTGCAAACATCAACTACGATACTGGCCATGCGATTTTTGAAGCGACTCACGGTACAGCTCCAAAATATGCAGGACTTGATAAAGTGAACCCTTCTTCTGTCATCCTTTCAGGCGTTCTTATGCTTGAGCACCTTGGATGGAGCGAAGCGGCTCAATTGATCTCAAAATCAATGGAGAAAACAATCGCTTCTAAAGTTGTAACATACGACTTTGCCCGTCTGATGGATGGTGCATCAGAAGTGAAAACTTCCGAGTTTGCTGACGAATTGATTAAAAATATGTAAGATTAAAAGAGAGGGATTTCCCTCTCTTTTTTTCAATCCATTAAAAAGGAGAGTTTTTTATGACATTCAAAAGGAAAAAGATTTCTGTCATTGGTTCAGGTTTCACCGGTTCAACTACTGCATTTCTTTTGGCACAAAAAGAATTGGGCGACGTCATCCTGGTCGACATTCCTCAAATGGAAAATCCGGCAAAAGGAAAAGCTCTTGATATGGCAGAAGCGGGGCCTGTCCAAGGGTTTGACGCCCGTGTGACCGGTACCGCAAATTACGAAGACACCAAAGAATCGGATTTGGTCATCATTACTGCCGGAATCGCGCGCAAACCTGGAATGAGCCGTGATGACCTGGTGCAGACCAATCAAAAAGTCATGAAATCCGTCACTTCTGAAATCGTGAAATACTCACCCGACACCACAATCATTGTATTGACAAATCCGGTGGACGCCATGACCTACACCGTGTTCAAAGAATCAGGTCTTCCAAAAGAACGCGTCATCGGACAGTCAGGTGTTCTGGATTCTGCCCGTTTCCGCACATTCGTGGCGCAAGAATTAAACCTGTCTGTAAAAGACATTACCGGCTTCGTGCTGGGAGGGCATGGTGATGACATGGTGCCTCTTGTCCGTTACTCATACGCAGGCGGCATTCCATTGGAAACGCTGATCTCCAAAGAGCGTCTGGATGAAATCGTCGACCGCACACGGAAAGGCGGGGCTGAAATTGTCAACTTGCTCGGCAACGGCTCTGCCTATTATGCACCGGCTGCTTCCATCGTGGAAATGGCTGAAGCAATCATCAAAGACCAGCGCCGTGTATTGCCGGCCATCGCTTTTCTCGAAGGGGAATACGGCATGGATGGCATTTACCTCGGTGTGCCGACCATCATGGGCGCAGGCGGCATTGAAAAAGTGATCGAAATCGATTTGAACGAACAGGAAAAAGCAGAATTGAACAAATCCGCTGAATCCGTGAAAGCAGTCATGAAAGTGTTGGCATAACTTCCACTAGATCGGGCAAGGAGAAATCCCTGCTCGATTTTTTTAGTGTTAATTGATACTATTAAAGTATTAAGAATTAGGGAGGGAATTCTTTGTTGCTGGGGAAAAAACGTAAACTAGGCCGGAAAGTCGAAAATATCAATATTGGCGAAAAATTGCAGCTGACGGAAAAAATTGAAGACAAAGACCTTTTGCTTTATCTCGGTTTGACGAATGATGGCAATCCGCTCTATATTCAGCATGATTTTGCATCTCAAACGGCTTTTGAAAAGCCCGTGGTGCCGAATATTATGCTGACTGGTATTATTACATCGGCTGTTTCCAAATATTTACCAGGTCCCGGATCTTATGTGAACGAGCAACGATTAAAGTTCATCAAACCAGTTTTTCACTACGCAACCATTGATTTTTTGCTGGAAGTCGTTGAAGTGGATGCAAAAAACAACGAAGTGACAGTCCGTGTCGAAGCAAGGGATGAAGAGGAAGAACTGGTTATCGAAGGAGTGGTTGTCGCCAATCCACCTCAACTGATGGACCAGCTGACGACACAGGCAATGGATAATTTCTGAGGCAGTTTGGAATGGGGGTTTCAAACTGAATGTGGAGGCTGTTAAATGAGCAGGAAGATATTGATTATTGAAGATGAACATTCGATTGCCACGCTGTTGTCCTACAATTTGGAGCAGGCAGGTTATGAAACGATGGTTGCAAACGATGGCAAACAAGGGCATGACCTGGCTTTGTCCGAGAATCCGTCACTGATTGTGCTGGATTTGATGCTTCCTGGAATGGACGGAGTGGAAGTCTGTAAATCCTTGCGCCAGCAAAAGTGTTTTATACCGATCATCATGCTGACAGCGAAAGATGAAGAATTCGACAAAGTGCTGGGATTGGAACTTGGTGCGGATGATTATATGACAAAACCATTCAGTCCACGGGAAGTGGTGGCACGCATCAAAGCCGTTCTCAGAAGAGCGGATAATGCGGTGGCTCTCAAGGACGACCCATCGGCTCCGATCGTATTCGGAAATTTGAATGTATATCCTGACCGTTTTGAAGCGTTCCTCAACGGCGAAGCGATTGAATTTACTCCAAAAGAATTTGAACTTCTCGTTTATTTGATGGAAAATAAAAACCGGGTTTTGACCCGCGATCAGCTGTTGCGGGCCGTGTGGAAGTACGATTTTGCTGGAGATACACGAATTGTGGATGTCCACATCAGCCATCTAAGGGAAAAAATCGAAGAAAACAGCCGGAAACCGATGTATATTAAGACAATCCGGGGTCTTGGCTATAAATTCGAGGAGCCAAAAGCCGGATGAAATCATTTCGAAACCGGCTGCTTGTGACCATTCTCGGCTGGTTGGGAATGCTGTTGGCTGGACTTTTTACAGTGATTGGCCAGCTTTTTCCCATGTACGCGGAATCAGGCGGTCAAACAAGAGTCTGGCTGATACTGGGTTTGCTTTTTGCAGCAGCCATGTTATTTTCCGCTATTATTGGCCATCGAATCATCAAAATCCATTCGTTGCCCATTGAAAATGTCACAGAGACCGCTTTGGAACTGGTGAAAGGAAATTACCGTGCCAGAGCATATGAGTACAGCACGGGTGGTACTGTACAGCTCAGTTCGACCATCAATGTGCTGGCACGGAACTTACAGGAAATTACAGCAACCCGTGAAACCGAGCAGGAACGTCTGAAGACACTCATCGAAAACATGGGCAGCGCGCTTATCATGATTGATCGGCAAGGTACCGTTTCTTTGGTCAATAAAACATTTCTGGATGAATTCTCCTTGTCGGACCAGGTAACAGAAAACAAGTTCTACAAAGAAATTGACATTCCGCCAGTAGTGGAGAAGTTTATCGACCATGTTTTCATGACGGAGACATCGGCACGGGATCAAGTATCATTTGATGAACGTTTGAGCACCAAGCATTTGGACCTTTACGGAGCACCCGTCATCGGCAAACATGAACGGTGGCTGGGGATTGTCATCGTAGCCCATGATATCTCGGCATTAAAGAGGCTGGAACAAGTAAGAAAAGATTTTGTGGCGAACGTTTCACACGAATTAAAGACACCGGTCACTTCGATCAAAGGGTTCACGGAAACTTTGTTGGACGGAGCTTATAAAGACACACCGTCTTTGCTGGCGTTTCTGGAAATCATTCAGAAAGAAAGCAATCGCCTGGAAATGCTCATCAAGGATTTGCTCGATCTTTCCCGTGTGGAAAAAGCGGATTTTCAAGTGGAGGCAAAGCCGACTGATATGAAAAAAGTAATTGAACGGGCGGAAGAATTGGTTCGTCCGCGGTTGGAAGAAAAATCGATTCGGCTGGAAACTGAACTTGCATCTGTCATTGTTCAGGGCGACGCCAACCGATTGATTCAAGTGATGACCAATTTGCTGGTTAATGCCATTACATATTCTGCATCTGAGACGACAATTCGGGTCGATCTGTCTCAGCAGCAGAGCGAAGCAGTTGTACATGTGAAAGACCAGGGAATCGGGATAGAAGCTTCGGAAATCGACCGATTGTTTGAACGGTTTTATCGGGTTGATCGGGCACGCAGCCGGAATTCCGGGGGGACAGGCCTTGGGCTGTCGATTGTGAAGCATTTATTGGAGGCGCACCAAGGCCGTGTGGAAGTGGAAAGCGCAGTTGGCGTCGGGACCACATTCACTATTTATCTGCCTTTGGCGAAGTAATTTAGGAGGAAAGTATGGGAAATACACCGTTTTTGCCGATCATCATTGGAACGGATATTAACGCCTACAATATGGCGATTTCGTTCCACGAAGAGTATGGCATCCATCCGATTTTAATCGGAAAAGAACCATTATCATTTACATCCATGAGTACGATTCCGGAAACGATCGATTATCATTCCGGGCTGGCAGACTCTGAGCAGTTTGCAGAGATTATGCTGGGAGTTGCAGACAAATACAAAAATAGAGGGAAAACCTTGTTGTTGGTAGGAACCAACGATTTATATGTCCGTCTGATCATTGAAAACCAGGAAGTTTTGAAAAAACATTTCGTTTTCAATTACATCGATGAAGACTTGATGAACCAGTTGCAGGTGAAAGCGAATTTCTATGAATTATGCAGGCAGCATGGCATTGACACGCCAACCACTCATTTTTACGATTGTGCTTCAAACCTTCCATTCCAGGAACAGATGATGTACCCGGTCATTGTTAAGCCGAGCAATGGAATCGAATACAATAATCTTAAATTCGAAGGCCAGCAAAAGGTTTATAAAGTGGAAACGGAAGAGGAATTGCAGCAAGTGATTCGAACCATCGTCAGCAATGGTTACCGTGATGAACTGATCATCCAGGATTTTATCCCGGGGGACGATACTTACATGTGGGATTCTGTTGTTTATGCCAGTTCCAAAGGCAAAACGCAACTGGTGACATGGGCGCAAGTAGTGCTCCAGGAACACACGGTGACGGCGATCGGCAACTATACGTCGGTGATTACACGTTATGACGAAGATATGATGAAAAAACTGCAGCGTTTTCTTGAAGACGTCGGGTACCGGGGCTATGCCAATTTCGACTTGAAATACGATGAGCGGGACAAGAAATTCAAGGTTTTTGAAGTCAATATCCGGCAAGGGCGTTCGAGCTATTACATTACACCGCTCGGGCATAATCTGGCGAAAAACCTGGTGGATGATTTGATTTATAACATCGAAAAACCGGTGACTTATCTGAACGAAGAATTTTTGTTTACCGTAGTCCCCAAAATCGTGCTGCGTAAATTCGTGGACAACCTGGCAGTGCGCAAAGACATTAAACGGCTTTTGAAAAAAGGCCGCTATGCAAATCCGCTGTTTTATAAGAAAGACAAGCACAAAAAGCGAAAATTGTATTTATTCGCCCGGCAGGTAAATTACTACAAGAAATATAAAAACAATCAATGGTAATTTTACATGGCCTTCATATTGCCTTTACATTGGCTTGGTATAGTTATTAATGGAACCCCCACCAAGCGCAATAGATGAAAAAGAGCCCGAAAATTGGGCTCTTTTTCCTTTTTATGAAACTATTCTAAAATTATTCCGTATAGTAAGATATAGAATTTAAGGGGGAACAAGCATGACGACAAAAAAACTCATATCAGTAATCGGCCTATCGGTGGCCGGCATCCTTTTACTGGTCGCGGTCTTTACTTCATGGTATACCGTCGATGAATCCGAACAAGCGGTCATCATCACCTTTGGGGTCGCCAACGAAACAATCGCCGAACCAGGCCTGCATTTCAAATTGCCTTGGCCGATTCAAAAAGCGGAAACTCTTTCAAAAGAAACGTACAGCCTTCAATTTGGCTATGATCAAAACGAAGACGGTGAAATCATTACATATGATGAAGAAACAAAAATGATTACAGGGGATGAAAATATTGTCCTGACGGATCTGGTGGTGCAATGGAAAATCACTGATCCCGTAAAGTATTTATTCAACTCAGAAGCGCCCCGGGAAGTTCTCCATGATGCAACTTCCGCCTCGATCCGTTCCATTATCGGAAGTTCGCTGATCGATGACGCATTGACTTCCGGCAAAGCGGAAATCGAAGCTGAAACGAGAGACCTTCTGGCATCGTTGGTGGAAAAGTACGATATCGGAATTACGGTGCTGGCAGTGAAATTACAGGACGTCGAGTTGCCGAACGAAGAAGTGCGTGCCGCCTTCACCAATGTAACGGATGCGCGTGAAACGATGAATACAAAAATCAACGAAGCTCAGAAATACGAGAACCAGAAACGCAATGAAGCACTCGGTGAGAAATCTGCCATCAATTCACGGGCAGAAGGCCAAAAAGTGGCGCGCATCGAACAGGCACGGGGGGATGTGGCTTTGTTCGACAAGCTTTATGCAGAATACGAAGCAAATCCGGAAGTCACCAGACAACGGCTTGTAATGGAAACGCTGGAATCAGTATTGCCGAACGCCAAAATTTATATAATGAATGATGAAGGCGGAACGATGAAGTACCTGCCACTGGAAAGCATGCAATCAGTGGTGCCGCCGGCCGCAGAAACTGAAGAAGGAGGCGGAAACTGATGGAACCGAACAAACCGTTTCAGCAAGAGATAAAAACCAATCCCTGGGAAAATCCGAAAAAGAAAAAAGAACCGAAAGATCCGGTCAACTTTAAGAAATACTGGAAACTGATCACCGCTCTGGTGGTGATTCTCGCTGCCCTGCTGATTGTCTTAACGAATACATACGTGGTAAAAGAAAACGAATACCGCGTTGTGCGCCAATTTGGTGAAGTTGTAAAAATTCAGGAAGAACCGGGCATCAAGATGAAAATTCCGTTTATTCAAAGTGTAATGACTTTGCCGAAAAACCAAATGACTTATGACGTATCGGAAGCGGAAATCAATACGAAAGACAAAAAACGCATCATCATTGATAATTATGCTGTCTGGAGAGTGGTGGACCCTCAGGCGATGATCAGCAATGCCGCCACAATTGTCAATGCGGAATCACGGATGGAGGAATTCATCTATTCCGTAGTGCGCACGGAACTCGGGCAAATGAATTATGATGAAATCATCAACGATGAAAATTCATCACGGGGCAGCTTGAATGATAATGTCACTATGCAAGTGAACGAACTGCTCAGCAACGATCAATACGGCATTGAAGTGGTGGATGTCCGGATGAAACGTACTGATTTGCCGGCAGAAAACGAACAGTCGGTTTATACGCGGATGATTTCTGAGCGGGATTCAACCGCCCAGGATTATTTATCACAGGGAGATGCGAGGAAGAGGGAAATCGAAGCCCAGGCTGACAGGGAAGCACAGGAAGTGATTGCGACGGCCCGCAAAGAAGCCGCTTTAATCCAGGCGGAAGGCGAATCGGAAGCCGCGAAAATCTATAACCAGTCTTTTTCCAAAGACCCTGGCTTCTATGAATTATACCGCTCGCTGCAATCCTATACAAAAACAATTGGTGAAGATACGGTAATCATTCTGCCGTCCGATTCACCATATGCACGAATTCTGTCCGGTTATATGGAATAAGTCAGCGCCTTCATTTCTTTTCTTTTTGCCCGCGTGGTAAAATGAAAGGAATGAGGGCTTTTTAGTTTGAAAGGGGTAATTTTGTGGCGAAGAAGATACTTTTATTGGATGGAAACAGTTTGGCGTATCGGGCGTTTTTTGCGCTTCCGTTACTGACGAATGAACACGGCATCCATACAAATGCTGTATATGGTTTTACGATGATGCTCCAAAGAATTCTGGAGGAAGAAAATCCGACTCATATGATGGTGGCATTTGATGCCGGGAAGACGACTTTCCGGCATGAAACCTTCAGCGAATACAAAGGTGGACGGCAAAAGACGCCACCCGAGCTATCGGAGCAGTTTCCGTATTTGCGTAAACTCATTGATGCTTACCGGATCAAGCGCTATGAGTTGGATAATTACGAAGCGGATGACATCATTGGCACTTTGAGTCTTGAAGCGGAACGGGCGGGAGATGAAGTGGTCGTCATTTCCGGAGACAAAGACATGACACAACTGGTGTCACCTTCGACCACTGTTTATATTACACGCAAAGGAATCACCGACATCGAAAAGTACACCGTGGATCATGTGCGTGAAAAATATGGTCTGTCACCGCTGCAGATCATTGACATGAAAGGCTTGATGGGCGACTCCTCAGATAATATCCCGGGGGTTCCGGGAGTCGGTGAGAAAACGGCACTGAAGCTGCTGGCAGCTCATGGTTCTGTAGAAGGAGTTTACGAAGCCATCGACCAGCAAAAAGGAAAACTAAAAGAAAAACTGGTGGCCAATGAAGAGCTGGCTCATATCAGCAAGAAGTTGGCAACAATTGAACGCAATGCCCCCATCGACATTTCGCTGGAAGAATTGGCATATGATGGCCCTGACCAGGACGAACTTGTGAAGGTTTGGCATGAACTGGCATTCAAAACGCTTCTTGAGAAAATGGACTACACGGCAGAACAGACAGAAAAAGAGGAAATGAAGTTCCAAGTACTCGAACACGTTGATTCGTCCATTTTGGAAGATGAAATGGCGGTTCATCTGGAATTGTACGATGAACATTACCACACATGTGAATTGCTGGGGGTTTCATTGGCGACAGCTGCAAAGACGTATGTCATCCCGATGAGCGTCGTGGAACAATCAGAAGAATTCCGGGCCTGGTTCCGGGATCCATCCAAAAAGAAATACATGTCGGATTCCAAAGCGTCCACCGCTGCCTTTTACCGCTGTGGGATTGAACTCAATGGAGTTGAATTCGATCTGATGCTGGGTGCTTATATCGTCAATCCGTCCCTTACCTACACGGATCTGTCGAACATTGTCCGGGAGTATGGCTATACAGATGTGGCAACGGATGAACAGATTTATGGCAAGGGAGCTAAAAAATCGGTCCCGGCTGAAGAAGTGTTGCATGAACACATCGCAAGAAAAGCGCGGACGATTTGGACGGTGCGGCCGGTAGTGCTGAAAAAGCTGGAAGACAACGAACAATTCGATTTGTATTACCATTTGGAATTGCCGCTGGCCACCATCCTTGGAGCAATGGAATCGCTTGGTGTAAAAGTGGACAAGGACCAATTGGCGAATATGGGAAAAGAACTGGCTGAAAAACTGGCTGAAATTGAGAAAAACATCTATTGGATAGCCGGACAGGAATTTAACATCAATTCACCAAAGCAACTGGGCGTCGTACTGTTCGAAAATCTGGGTCTGCCGGTTCTGAAAAAGACCAAGACCGGCTATTCGACAGCTGCCGATGTTTTGGAGAAACTGGAAGGCCAGCATGAGATTATTTCCCACATCCTGCTGTACCGCCAGCTCGGTAAATTGCTGTCGACTTATATAGAAGGTTTATTGAAGGAAATCCATGAGGATGGCAAAGTGCATACGCGTTTCCAGCAGGCATTGACGACAACAGGACGCCTGAGTTCGACCAATCCGAACCTGCAGAACATTCCGGTGCGGCTGGAGGAAGGGCGCAAAATCCGCAAAGCCTTTGTGCCATCTGAAGAAAACTGGTTGATGGTGGCAGCGGATTATTCACAGATCGAGTTGCGCGTGCTGGCCCATATGTCAGAAGATGAGCGATTGGTTGAGGCTTTCAAGAATGATTTGGACATTCATACGGCGACTGCGATGGATGTGTTCCATGTTGAGGCGGAAGAAGTGACAGGGGACATGCGCCGTGCAGCCAAAGCAGTCAATTTCGGTATCGTCTATGGCATCAGTGATTATGGGTTGTCGCAAAACCTGAACATCACGAGAAAAGAAGCTGCGGCTTTTATCGACCGTTATTTTGTCAGCTTTCCGGGTGTCCGGAAGTACATGGATGATACTGTACAGTCAGCTAAGAAAGATGGCTTCGTCACCACCATCATGAAGCGCAGAAGATATCTGCCCGATATTACAAGCTCGAACTTCAATTTGCGCAGTTTTGCGGAACGCACGGCCATGAACACACCCATTCAGGGAAGCGCAGCCGACATCATCAAAAAAGCGATGATCGATATGGCTGATGCTCTGGAGCGGGAAGGCATGCAGACGCGGATGCTTTTGCAGGTGCATGATGAACTGATTTTTGAAGCACCGCAGGACGAATTGGAAAAACTGAAAACGCTGGTTCCCCAAGTGATGGAGTCGGCGGTCACATTGAATGTTCCTTTGAAAGTTGATTTTGCTTTCGGAGATACGTGGTTTGATACGAAATGATAAGGGGGAGTACCGGTGCCTGAACTTCCGGAAGTGGAAGGCGTCGTCCGGATGATCCGTCCATTGGCGATCGGGAAGAAAATCCGTGATGTCCATGTTTCGGAAACGGTTCGTTTGTCCAAAACAAATGGCAAAGAAGCGATCATCAAGAAAATGGAGGCGGACCGGTTTATCGAAAGTTTGACCGGTGCGCAAATCATCCGTGTGGAACGGCGCAGCAAGTATATTTATTTTACAATGAAGAAAGACGATGAATTTCTCCTGGTCAATCACCTGGGAATGTCAGGGGCGTGGTTTTATGTGGACCGGCTGATGTCGATACAGGAAGAAAAATTCCGTCGCCACGTCCATGTCCTGTTGACTTTGAATGATGGAAACCTGCTGGCCTTTTCGGATATCCGCCGGTTTGGGGAGATGCGTGTGCTACAGGAGGAAGCGGATTATCCGCCGCTTCTTCTGATGGCACCTGAACCCTTTGACAATAAGGCGCTGGAGCATTTTCTTGCAATGGCGGAAAGCCCTAAGTACAAAGCGAAGCCGATCAAAGAAGTGATTATGGATGGGCAAGTGATTTCCGGCTGCGGGAATATCTATGCAACGGAAGCGCTGTATCAAATGAAGATCCATCCAAATCGGTCAGCCGGCCGCATCAGCAGGAAGCGGAAAATTGAATTATTTGAAACGATTGTGTCGATTTTGCTGGAAAGCATTGATGCGGGCGGCAGCACGATTTCGGACTACCGGAATATTAATGGAGAGTCAGGAAGCATGCAGAACCGTTTTGGGATGTATGGGAAAAAACAATGCATCGGCTGCGGCAGCGCAACCAAAACCTTAAAAATCGGCGGCAGGACTTCGGTTTACTGTCCGAAATGCCAGAAGTGAGGGAAAACGATGATTATCGGTCTAACAGGGAGCATAGCGAGTGGAAAAAGTACAGTATCCAAAATGCTGGCGGATTTGGGTTATCCGATTGTTGATGCGGATCTCGTGGCCAGACAAGTAGTAGAGCCGGGAAGTGACACGTTACAGCAGATCGTTTCAGTATTCGGTGAAGAAGTGCTGCATGAGAATGGGACCCTTAACCGCCCGAAACTTGGTGAGTTGATCTTTAACGATCCAGCGAGCCGGAAGCGCCTGAATGATGTCATTCATCCGGCGATTCGAAAAGAGATGATCAGGCAGCGCGATCACTATGTTCAGCAAGGTTTCGATATCGTCATTATGGATATCCCTTTGCTGTTTGAAAGCAAACTGAAGCATTTCGTCGATAAAATTCTGGTTGTCAGCGTGACAGAGGAAAATCAACTGCAGCGCCTGATGGAGCGCAACGGCTTATCGGAAAAAGAAGCGCGCGCCAGAATTTCATCGCAATTGCCGATGTCGTTAAAGGAAGAAGGCGCCGATGCGGTCATCTACAATAATGGCACGATAGAAGAAACTTCCCACCAATTGCGTCATATACTGGAACAATGGCACACGGATATGGGGAAACTTTAGAGTTTCCGTTGCTTTTTAAGGTTCTTTATTATCCAGATTGTGTTATACTATATATCGAATTGAAAATAAAAGTATAACTTATTTAATGGAGGATTCTTATATGACAGTTTCTATTGCGATTAATGGTTTTGGCCGCATTGGCCGTATGGTATTCAGACAGGCGATTTTAATGGATGATGTAACAATTACTGCTGTGAATGCAAGTTATCCGCCTGAAACCTTAGCACATTTGATTAAGTATGACACAAACCACGGCGCTTTCGCCGGTGAAGTTTCTACTGAAGAAGATGCTCTGATTGTAAATGGCAAACGTGTTCAATTGGTAAGTGAACGGGATCCTTTAAAACTTCCATGGAAAGAAATGAACATAGATATCGTAATCGAAGCGACAGGCAAATTTAATTCGCGTGACAAAGCGGCTCTTCATTTGGAAGCCGGTGCCAAAAAAGTCATTTTGACTGCACCCGGGAAAAACGAAGATGTCACAATCGTCATGGGTGTCAACGACGGGAAATTGGATCTTGAAAAACATGAGATCATTTCAAACGCCAGCTGCACCACGAACTGCCTGGCACCAGTTGCGAAAGTGCTGAATGATTCGTTCGGCATCGAAAATGGATTGATGACAACGGTACATTCCTACACGAATGACCAGAAAAACCTGGACAACCCTCATAAAGATCTGCGCAGAGCCCGCGCCTGTGCACAATCGATCATTCCGACTTCTACAGGAGCTGCGAAAGCATTGTCGCTCGTATTGCCGGAATTGCAGGGGAAACTTCATGGCATGGCATTGCGCGTCCCAACGCCGAACGTATCCCTGGTGGACCTTGTCGTTGACTTGAAACAGGACGTAACAGCTGAAGAAGTGAACGAAGCGTTCGTCAAAGCCTCGGAAGAAGGATTGAATGGAATTTTAAGCCTGACCATGGAACCGCTTGTTTCAGTCGATTTCAATACGAACTCTTTGTCGGCGATTGTAGACGGTTTATCAACAATGGTCATCGGAGACCGCAAAGTGAAAGTCCTTGCCTGGTATGACAATGAGTGGGGTTATTCTGCACGCGTTGTCGATTTGACGAAAAAAGTTGCTGCAGGCATGACATCGAACATACTTTAACAACACCGCCTTTCCCGCTAATGGGGAAGGCGTTTTTTCATGCTTAAAGCGCAGGGTTTTTCAGAGAGCGGTTTTGTGCAACAGCGGAAAGGAAAGAGGTTGAACAAGTAGAGAAGACGATCATAAAAAATTACCGAATTAAATTGATTGCATTTCGTATTAATCCATCATATACTATTATTCGTAACTTGTTTCGAAGTTGCCGTCTTCATCATTTCCAAGCCAAAACTGAGAACTGAGCGGAAGATATATTATTCACATGACTGCTTAAAGGGTTAGGACCTCTCTGGACTAACTTTCCCCCGTGGTAGTCAACTTTGAATATTTTGCGCAGTAACACAAAATGATATCAAAGGGGGAAAACGAACCATGGAAACAATGGGACGTCACGTAATTGCAGAACTATGGGAGTGTAATTTTGACAAATTAAACGATATGGATTTTATCGAGAAAACTTTTGTTGATGCAGCACTCAAAGCTGGCGCAGAGATTCGCGAAGTTGCTTTTCACAAATTCGCACCGCAAGGCGTAAGCGGCGTAGTGATTATTTCTGAATCGCATTTGACAATCCACAGCTTTCCGGAGCATGGCTATGCAAGCATCGATGTATATACTTGCGGCGATCTGGATCCAACAGTCGCAGCTGATTATATTGCTGAATCGCTTGACTCGCAAACACGCGAAGTTGTCGAAGTGCCACGTGGCATGGGACCGGTCAGTGTTGGGAAATCCAAAGTATCGGTAACTGCATAAATAAATGAACTTAAAATCAAGGAAGCAGGGGAGAAATCCTCTGCTTTTTCTATTTACCATTAAAAATTTTGTTATACTGGAAACAACAGATAGAAAGTTTGGAGAGATGATAAAATGAAATGTCCGGCTTGCCAGCATAACGGAACGCGTGTAGTGGATTCGCGTCCAGTAGATGAATTGAAATCAATCAGAAGACGGAGAGAATGCGAGGCCTGCGGATATCGGTTTACTACTTTTGAAAAAGTGGAAGAAATGCCGCTGATTGTTGTGAAAAAAGACGGCTCCCGCGAGGAATTCAGCCGGGAAAAAGTGCTGCGCGGTTTGATCCGGGCATGTGAAAAGCGTCCGGTACCGTTGGAAGTACTCGAAGAAGTCGTTTTTGACATTGAAAAAGATCTTCGCCGCACAGGCAATGCTGAAGTCAAGTCGGAAGAGGTCGGCGAATTGGTCATGGACCGATTGGCGGGCATTGACGAAGTGGCTTATGTGCGTTTCGCTTCTGTTTACCGCCAATTCAAAGACATCACCGTATTCATCGATGAATTGAAAGATTTATTAAAGAAGAATCCGGATGACAAGAGACCCGAGTAAGGCGGTGACATCAACCAATGCTATATAAAGAATTACAGCCGGCGGATTCTTTTAAAATCCGTCTGCCTTATCCATTTTCGGATTACGATCGCCGGCTGCTGACTTTTCTGTACCAGCCAATGATCGGTGCGGAAGCGACCGCTTTTTATTTGACGTTATGGGCTGAAGGCGAAGAGATGATTGAGGAAACAAGCCACTATACGTTAATGAATATTCTGGGTGTGCCGATTGCCAAAATTTTTGAATCCCGGATCCAGCTTGAAGCGATCGGCTTGATGAAGACGTACCGGAAAGATGCTGAAAACCGCTCTTTCATCTATGAATTATGTCCGCCCCTTGATCCGAAAACCTTCTTTATGGACCCTTTGCTATCCATGTTTTTATTCAGCAAAATCGGGGAACCGGCTTATCGGCGTGTTCGTGACCGTTTTCTCATCCAACCCGATTCTCAGGAAGGCTATGAGGAAGTATCGCGGACTTTTACAGATATTTATCAGCCGGTGCACGCAAAAGCGGGGTATCCGAATGAGCAGAAGACCCTGCAGGAGCGGCACCGGAAAACATATCCGGCAGAATTCGATTTTGATTTTGATCTGCTGCGTCAAAGTTTGTCGGAACAACTGGTGCCCCGGCGTGTCTTGACCGCCACCATCAAAGACAATATCGAAAAACTGGCATTCTTGTACAGTTGGGGCCCATTGGAAATGCAGAAGGTTATTTTACTGGCGATCGACGATGATTATAAACTGACTGTGGAAAGCCTCAAAAAAGCGGCGTCGGAATACTACAAACTGACTGTGGCGACGACGGCCCCTCAGCTTGTCCAGTCGCAGCAGAAAGAGCCGGTGAAAAAGAAGGAAACGCCGAAAAACAAGGAAGACGAATTGATCCAGTATCTGGAGTCAACGCCGCCTGTTGAAGTACTTCGGGATATCGCGGGTGGCAAAGAACCGCTGACGGCTGATGTCCAATTGGCCAATCAACTCGTCATGCAGCATGGCATGGAGCCTGCCGTGGTGAATGTATTGCTGCAATACGTCATGCTTCGGACTGATATGAAGCTGACGAAGGCATATGCTGAAAAAATCGCTTCCCATTGGATCCGGAAAAAAGTGACCACTGCAAAGGAAGCGATGGATCTGGCCCGTACAGAGCATGCTCAATATGTAAAGTGGAAATCAGAAGGCTCGCCTTCTTCATCAAGGGCTTCCGGTCAATCTTCCCGAAAGCCGGTCAGAGAAGAAAAACTGCCGGAATGGTTCTATACAAAAGATGAGGTTCCGGATGCCAAAGCGGAGCCGAAAAACGAAAGCCTGGAAGTGGAAAAACAAAAGCTTCTCGCAAAACTGGCGATGAAGAAAGGGAAAGGTGATTATTGATGGAGCCGATCCGTGAAACAATGAAGCGCGTTGTGAACGCACCGGATTTTGCGGCGCGTTACAACGACGCTCGAAAAGAAGTATTGGAACATCCCGGTGTCCAATCATTCCTGGAAGAGCATGCCGATGAAATCAACAAAGAAATCGTGGACAAAGGCATGGTCAAATTATATGAGTTCATCGAGCAGTCACATGACTGCAACAAATGCCCGAACCTCGGAGGGTGCATCAACTATTTGAAAGGGTTCGAACCCAATCTGGTGCTTCAACGGGGAAGTATAGGCATTGAATACACAAAATGCAGATTGAAGACCGACCATGACAATAAGCGCCATGCTTCTTCGATGATCCACAGCATGTATATGCCGAAAGAAGTGATGCAGGCTACACTTTCCGGATTTGAGCCCGATGACAGCCGCATGGAAGCTTTCAGTGCTGTTGTATCCTATCTGGACCAAGCTACAGGTCCTGACAATCTGCCTGAAAAAGGCCTGTTCCTTTACGGCAAATTCGGTGTCGGCAAATCTTTTCTTTTAAGTGCGATGGCCAATGAATTGGCTGAAATGAATGTTAAAACAGTGCTGGTCTTTGTTCCGGAATTCATGAGAGAAATGAAACAGGCAATAGGAGATCATACATTACAGGAAAAAATTGATTACGTGAAAAAAGCGGATGTGCTGATGCTGGATGACATCGGGGCGGAAGCGATGTCGAGCTGGACCCGTGACGAAGTGCTGGGAACGATCCTCCATTACCGGATGGCTGAAAGGTTGCCGACTTTCATGACGTCGAATTTCAGCTACTCTGAACTGCAGCATCATTTGACGTATTCGCAGCGTGGCGAGAAAGAGGATTTGAAAGCGGCACGAGTGATGGAACGCATCCGTGCGTTGACAAACCCGGTCAGGCTGGATGGCCGCAACCGCAGAAATTGAATCAGAAAAGCGCAAGCGCCCGTTTAGCCCCGACAAGCGCTGGAGGACTTGAAAGTAATGGCGTTTTGGCCATTGCTGGCAAGACCGAAGTGACTCGAGGGGCTGGGTACTGGCGTCTGGGCATGGAATATCCAAACTGCAAAATCCTTGCAAATGTAAAGAACTATAATTTCGTATTCTAAAAGAAGACTGTTGCGTTTTTCCAGCAATCAGCGTAAAATTGAGTCGAAATAGGAAATGAAATGCGTTGACGAGGACAACAGTGGATTTGTACGACTTTCAGAGAAGGAAGCCTTGGCTGAAAGCTTCCCAAGTAACGGCAAAACACTTACCCCCTTCGAGCAGCGGTTGCGAATAAGCCCAGTAGCAATCGACGGAACCGGCCCGTTAGCCGATGCAGAGCTTCGTTTTGAATAGGACCCGTCCGTTCAAAACAGAAGAAGGGTGGAACCACGAACAGAGCTTCGTCCCTTTTGGGATGGAGCTTTTTTGCGTTGAAGAAAAGAAAAGCGGAAATGGTCGTTTTGCCCCGGCAGGCGTAAGACGATCTGGCGAAGCGGCATATTTACAGCCGCACAGCCAGAGTGGCTTACGACCCGAGGGGCAGACCATTGGAGCTGGAAAAGAAAAGCGGAAATGGTCGTTTTGCTCCGACAGGCGTAAGACGATCTGGCGAAGCGGTATGTTTTCAGCCGCACAGCCAGAGTGGCTTACGACCCGAGGGGCAGACCATTGGAGCTGGACAAGAAAAGCGGAAATGGTCGTTTTGCCCCGGCAGGCGTAAGACGATCTGGCGAAGCGGCATATTTTCAGCCGCCCAGCCAGAGTGGCTTACGACCCGAGGGGCAGACCATTGGAGCTGGACAAGAAAAGCGGAAATGGTCGTTCAGTCCCTGTGAACCCAAGCGTTTCTATCAAACAGAAAGAGGAGAGATTGGCATGGCAGAAATGATTCAACTAACATTCCCTGATGGGGCGGTAAAAGAGTTTGAGCAAGGAACAACAACAGAAGAAATTGCACAATCGATCAGCCCGGGATTGCGCAAAAAAGCACTTGCAGGAAAGCTGGGAGACAAGCTGGTCGACTTGCGTGCACCGCTGACAGAGGACGGGGAGGTTGCCATCATTACACCCGAATCCGATGAAGCCCTCGAGATTTTGCGCCACAGTTCAGCACATTTACTGGCGCAAGCGGTCAAGCGGCTGTACCCTGATGCGAAGTTTGGCGTAGGGCCTGTTATCGAGAACGGTTTTTATTACGATATCGATACGGAGCAGCCGATCACTTCCGAAGATCTTCCGGTAATAGAAAAAGAAATGAAAAAAATCATCAATGAAAACCTGGAAATCGTCCGGCAAGACGTCTCCCGTGCCGAAGCACAGGAACGCTTTGCGGCGATTGGCGATCCATATAAACTGGAACTTCTGGAAGCCATTCCGGAAGATGAGCAAGTGTCGATTTATGAACAAGGGGAATTTTTTGATTTATGCCGCGGCATCCATGTACCTTCCACAAGCAAGCTGAAGGAATTTAAATTACTGAGTGTGGCGGGGGCTTATTGGAGAGGCGACAGTGACAATAAAATGCTGCAGCGCATCTACGGCACAGCGTTCTTTAAAAAAGAAGACTTAAAAGCCCATCTTGCTATGCTTGAAGAAGCAAAAGAGCGCGATCACCGCAAAATCGGAAAAGAATTGAATTTATTCATGAACTCCCAAAAAGTCGGTCAGGGACTGCCGATGTGGCTGCCAAAAGGCGCTACAATTCGCCGTATCATCGAGCGATACATTGTGGACAAAGAAGAACGCCTTGGCTATGACCATGTCTACACACCGGTTATGGGAAGTGTCGATCTGTATAAGACAAGCGGCCACTGGGATCATTACCAGGAAGATATGTTCCCGGTGATGAGCATGGACAATGAAGACCTTGTACTTCGTCCGATGAACTGTCCGCATCACATGATGATTTTTAAACAGGGCATTCATTCGTATCGTCAAATGCCGGTGCGAATTGCGGAATTGGGGCTGATGCACCGTTACGAAATGTCGGGTGCGTTGTCCGGTCTCCAGCGTGTCCGTGGCATGACATTGAACGATGCCCACCTGTTCGTGCGCCCTGATCAGATCAAAGAAGAATTTATCCGTGTGGTTAATCTGGTCATCGATGTCTATAAGGATTTTGATATCAATGATTATTCGTTCCGCCTGTCTTACCGTGATCCGGAAGACAAAGAAAAGTATTTCGATGACGACGCAATGTGGGACCGTGCTCAAAAGATGCTGAAAGAAGCGATGGACGATCTCGACGTCGATTACGTGGAAGTGGAAGGCGAAGCGGCGTTTTATGGTCCGAAACTGGACGTCCAGGTGAAAACGGCTTTGGGCAAAGAAGAGACATTGTCAACTGTGCAGCTGGATTTCCTGCTGCCTGAACGCTTTGATCTTTCGTATATTGGAGAAGATGGCAAGCAGCATCGTCCTGTCGTCATCCACCGGGGCGTCGTGTCGACAATGGAACGTTTTGTCGCTTTCCTGATCGAAGAATACAAAGGTGCATTCCCGACCTGGCTGGCTCCTGTGCAAGTGGAAGTAATTCCGGTATCATTGGACGTCCACAGTGATTATGCAAAAGAAATACAGGAAAAACTGCAGGGCCAGAAAATCCGCGTGGATATTGACGAACGCGATGAGAAACTTGGCTATAAAATCCGTGAAGCACAAATGCAGAAAGTGCCTTATATGCTGGTGCTGGGGGATAAAGAAATGGAAGACGGCTCGGTCAATGTCCGCAAATACGGGGAACAGAAGTCGGAAAGTATGCCGTTTGACGACTTCCTGAAACAGATCCAAAGCGAACTTCGCTAAACTGGTTGACATCGCCATGAGAGCATGCTACTATGGATAAGGTTATAGAATACTTATATGTGGTTAAGCAGGAGCGCCCGCTTCTCACCTGATCGACCGATTGTTGGCAGGTATTACACGATTGACTTTTTCGCGCACCGGCGCGTTGTCATACTTTGCGGGCGGACCTGTGTGGTCCGCCCGCTTTTGTTTTGGATCGGAACCTGCACACCGGATCATCCGGTTCGTACATTTAAGATATTCGCGACACTATTCGGAGGTGGATTAATATTAGCAAAGACATCAATGTAAACGAAGGTATTCGTGCACGTGAGCTAAGAGTTATTGATCAAAACGGTGAACAGCTCGGCATTAAATCGCGTAACGAAGCACTTGATATTGCAGCTCGTGTCAATCTGGATCTTGTTCTTGTGGCTCCTCAGGCTAAGCCACCGGTCGCACGTATCATGGACCATGGTAAATTCAAGTTTGAGCAGCAGAAGAAAGATCGTGAGATTCGCAAAAATCAAAAAGTCATCAACATCAAAGAGGTTCGCTTGAGCCCGGGAATTGATGACCATGATTTCAATACGAAGCTTCGCAATGCGATCAAGTTCCTTGAAAAAGGCGACAAAGTAAAAGCATCAATCCGTTTCAAAGGCCGTGCGATCACGCACAAAGAAATCGGACAACGCGTCCTTGAACGCTTTGCACAAGAGTGTAAGGATGTCGCGACGGTTGAACAGCGCCCGAAAATGGATGGCCGCAGTATGTTCTTAATGCTCGCGCCAATCAAAGAAAAAGAATAAAAGATCAGATCAATGTTTAGGAGGAACTCGAAATGCCGAAAATGAAAAGCCATAGCGGTGCATCAAAACGTTTCAAGAAAACTGGAACTGGTAAAGTAAAACGCAACCGTTCACACACAAGCCACTTATTCGCAAACAAATCAACCAAGCAAAAGCGTCACCTTCGCAAAGGGAAGCTCGTTTCTGCAGGCGATTTGAAGCGCATCAAATCTTTGATTTACAACATGAAGTAAGAAACGAAAAGCGGAAACGGCCGTTCAGCTCCGACAGACTTAAGCTGAACTTCCAAAGCGGCGCTTTTTGCCGCACAGGAGCGAAAAGCGGAGGTGCCTGTTCAGCTCTGAAAGGCATAAGGCAGACCAGCGAAGTGGCGTTTTTTGCCACGCAGCTGGGCAGACTTATGATCCGAAGAGCTAGGCACCGGAGACTGGACAAGGGCAGCTTACGTCCGAGGAGTTGGCCGTTGGAGCTAGACAGTATCGAACAGCGGAGGCGCCCGTCGAGATTCTGAGCGCTGAAGTTTGACCAAAAACAAAAAATCGAATGTACTTATATTCACCAGGAGGTAATGAATTATGCCACGCGTAAAAGGCGGAACAGTGACGCGCCAGCGTCGTAAAAAGGTCATAAAATTAGCTAAAGGATATTATGGTGCCAAGCACATCCTTTTCAAAGTAGCAAACCAGCAAGTGATGAAGTCAGGTAACTATGCTTACCGTGACCGTCGCAACAAAAAACGTGATTTCCGTAAATTATGGATTACTCGTATCAACGCAGCTGCTCGTATGAACGACATTTCATACAGCCGTCTAATGCACGGTTTGAAAGTTGCCGGCATCGACATCAACCGCAAAATGTTGGCTGAAATCGCTGTATCGGATGCAGCAGCATTCACAGCTTTGGTTGACCAAGCGAAAAAAGCAGTAGCTAAATAATAGAAAATAAAAGACTGACGAGAAATCGTCAGTCTTTTTTAATGGAGGAATTTTATGTTTATGGTCATCAGCGGTTATTTTATGATATTGTCCATCATGGCTTTTGCTATGATGAAGATCGACAAACGGCAGGCGCAACGGCGCGGGCAACGCATTCCGGAAAAGAATTTATGGGCAGCTGCGCTGCTCGGGGGTGGCATTGGTGCCTATGCCGGTATGATGACATTCCGGCATAAAACCAGGCGCGCCAAGTTCCGTATCGGTTTTCTGCTGCTCGCCGCCATCGATACTGCCTTATGGGTTTGGAGTTATCAGACATTCGGCCAAGAGTGAGATTCACTCTTGGTCTTTCATCAATTGCTCAATCGGATTTTTCCAGCTGATCTTGGCGTTCGGGTAATTCATCGCAATTTCTTTTTGGAGAAAATAAAAATCTTCTTTCGTAAAACCTTGCAGTTTATGGGGGTCATGGGCCCATACAAAAATGGAAACCACTTCAAAAGCTTCCTCGGTCGTCCCTAAGTATTTTTCACCTTCAAACACCACACCCCGCATCGTGATGAAGAAATTTTTGCGAACGTTGGTTACATCGTCAAAAAAGTAGTATGTTCCTTCTTCTACCGCTGCATCAAACTTTCGCTTAGGATCGAGAACATATCGGATCAATCGGTAAAATAAATAAAATATCAGTGCAATCACCAACAGGCGAATGAAAAAAGCCACATAAATCCCTCCCTATTCCAGTCCTTCTCCTTTATAATACGGATAGCCAATACTTTGGTTTCAAGATTTTATTGGAAAGGAGATTTTTTTTATGAATTTAACAAAATTGTTTGACATGCAAAAAGAACTGGATCGTTTCATCCAATCCAAGCAGGGCCTTGAAGGGGATTTATTTCGCCAGAAAGGGCTCGCATTATTGGTGGAGCTCGCGGAACTCGCCAATGAAACACGCTGTTTCAAATTTTGGAGCACCAAAGGACCTTCTGAGCGTTCGGTGATTTTGGAAGAATACGTCGACTCGATTCATTTCCTGTTGTCATTGGGGATTGAGAGCAATTTGAATATGCTTGAAGAGTGGCCGGACCCGGCACCGGAAGAGGACTTGACGGAACTGTTCTTGAAAACCCAGCAAGTCATCCATCAATTTCTGGACAGTCATTCGATGTCCGATTACCAGGCAGTCTGGAGCTGGTATGGAGCAATTGCAGCGCAGCTGGATTTCTCCTATGACGATGTGCTGGATGCCTATCTGGAGAAAAACCAAAAAAATTACGATCGCCAAAGAGAAGGTTATTGATCAACAGTTGGAATTTTTTGATAAGAAAAGCTGTTTCCTTTATAATGAAGCAGTAGATATAGTTAGGAGGACGAAATAATGACGAAGATGGACGACACGATGAAGATGCTGAAAGAACTGACGGATGCAAACGGGATTCCGGGCAATGAACGCCAGTCCCGCGAAGTGATGAAAAAATACATAGCTCCTTTTGCCGACTCGGTGGAAACCGACGGACTGGGAAGTTTGATAGCCAAAAAAGAAGGGCAGGCAGACGGACCGAAAATCATGGTCGCCGGCCACTTGGATGAAATCGGCTTTATGATTACAAAAATCGACGACAAAGGCTTTTTGAAGTTCCAGACGGTCGGTGGCTGGTGGAATCAGGTCATGCTGGCACAGCGCGTCACCATTACCACACGGAGCGGCGACGAAATCACCGGCGTTATCGGTTCAAAGCCGCCGCATATCCTGTCAGCGGAAGCGCGCAAGAAGCCGGTGGAAATCAAAGACATGTTCATCGACATCGGTGCTTCCTCGCGCGAAGAAGCCGAATCATGGGGCGTTACGCCAGGTGATATGGTGACACCGTATTTCGAATTCACGGTCATGAACAACGACAAATTGATGATGGCTAAAGCTTGGGATAACCGCATCGGATGTGCCATTGCCATCGATGTGATGAAAGCATTAAAAGGGGAAGACCATCCGAACGTTGTATTTGGTGTCGGTGTCGTGCAGGAAGAAGTGGGTCTTCGCGGTGCCAAGACGGCCGCTTCCAAAATCCAGCCGGATATCGGATTTGCAGTGGACGTTGGCGTGGCCGGTGACACACCGGGCATCACCTCCAACGAATCGAACAGCAAAATGGGCGATGGCCCACAAATCCTGGTTTACGACGCTTCCATGGTGTCTCACAGAGGCTTGCGTGAACTTGTTGTGGACACGGCCGAAGAAGCAGGCATCCCTTACCAGTTTGAAGCGATCGCAGGCGGCGGAACCGATGCCGGCTCTATTCACTTGACGGCGAACGGCGTACCGTCTCTCGCAATCGGCGTCGCTACACGCTACATCCATTCACACGCGGGCATCCTGCACCGCGACGACTACGAAAACGCCGTGAAATTGATTGTCCAGGTGATCAAGAAGCTGGACCGTGACACAGTGGCTCGTATCACGTTTGAATAATATTTGAAAACCCTCGCTGCGGCGGGGGTTTTTTGTGCGTTGGATTGTTTTCTGCAAATAAACCAACGAATTCTGCAAGTAAACTCCGGTTTTCTGCAAATAAACCACCGGATTCTGCAAGAAACCGCCGCTATTCCGCAAACAAAGCGAAACGACTTTTTCCGTTGCGTAAAATTAGACAGAAATTCTTAGGAAGAAGTAAAAAGAAGGGTGCAGCGTGCTATACTTCAATTATTCCAATAGGAGGTGTTGAATGAATAAAAAAGAAATAGCGCTGCTGACGGAAACAGAATCGCTGGAGAGGTTATTATACCGATTGCCAAAAAATCATTCGCAACGGAGATTTCTTGAGGCTGAATTATACAGAAGTGCTGCAGGGGAGCGGGGAGAAGACCGGTTAAGACGGAAATTTATCGAATTTGATTTTGAGGAAAGTTATCGGATCTTACGCAATGTTAGTTTGTCCATGGGCGATTGGAAAGTGCAGATAGATGGATTGCTGCTGACAAACCGGGGCGTTATTATTGTCGAATCCAAAAATATCAGCGGCCAACTTCATTTTGACGAGAAAACCGGTGAGTTTTCAAGAATTGATAGGGAAGGCGGCAAAGCCGTAATGGAAGATCCCACAAGTCAATTGAACAAGCATATCCGCTTTCTTACAAAGTTCTTCAGGATGAAGAATATCGACTTTAATGTTGACGGTCTAGTGGTTTTTACCTCAAAACAATGCGAGTTTTTAACAAAGCCGCCCCATAATTATGTTTGCAAAACCTATCAAATGGTCGATTATCTGCACTATATACTTCAAACTTTCCCCCAAAGTGCCAGCCATTCCAATTTGCCGGACACCGTAGAACTCCTTCAAAAACACCAAACTCCTTTTAAGCGGCAACCGCTATGTCAGCGATATTTTATTGCTTCTGATGAATTACAGATGGGCATTTTATGTACGTACTGCAAAGCCCATCGCATCATCCGCAAACATAAAACCGGCTGGCTTTGTGAAGCGTGCCACACGATTGACGATCAGGCTTTTCAATGTGCTGTCCAGGAATATTTTTCATTGATCGATAGGAATTTAACCAATAAAAGGCTTCGGGAATTTTGCAATATCGAATCGCCTTATACCGCTTCGCGGCTGTTGGCCACATTTGACTTTGCCGTTTCGGGAGCTATGCGGAATCGCACTTACCAATTACAGAATAAAGAATGAGCTTTTCGCCCACTGCGAAAGGCTTTTTTGATGATTCTGCAAGTAAACTATCGGATTCTGCAAATAAACACCGGTTTTCTGCAAATAACCGCCGCGATTCTGCAAACAACGATGAAAAATCCGCAAACAATCGCCATCCTTTACTAGGAAGTAGAATTTTTAATACATAAAAAGTTAAGAAAACTTGACCTAATGTTAAGAATACTGTACATTATGTTATATAAACCGAACATCACATAAGGAGAGGCGGATGCCGATGCTGAAGAACCGTGTGAAGGAAATGCGTGCCCGATATAGCCTGACGCAAAGTGAGCTGGGAAAGCAAGTGGCCGTTACGCGGCAGACAATTGCGTTTATTGAAAAAGGGGAATTCTCCCCTTCGGTTACGCTGGCGCTGAAACTGGCAAAGGCACTGCAGACGGATATCGATGAATTATTCTGGCTGGAAGGAGAGGACGACAATGAAAAATGATTTCCGCTTGCGTTATCCTTTATGGAATATGGCTTTTATTTTGGTGCTTGGCGTGATGGCGATCGGTTTGAATTCACGTTTCGTCGATGTTACCAAAACAGAAAACAGTTTGACGATCAACGCGCAGGCTTTCGATGGAGCCATCGTATTCGGATCGCTTCTGCTATACTTAGTATTGATCACAATTTATCTGTCTCAATTAAAAGCTTACAATGCTAAAAATCCAGACAGCAAAATCTCCCCATTCGCCATACGCCCTCCTGAATACATGGAAGAAGACGAAGGAATGACATTTATCACGAGGAAAGCGGTGCAGAAAGTCTATACGTTCTTCACGTGGGCATTGCCGACTTTGGCCCTCATCCTTCTATTTTTTCCACTTCCGAGACTCTATATTATATGGGGAATTTTAGCCGTTTCGTTTGGCCAGTATTTCATTTACTATCTCGAAATCCGTAAACATTTCAAGGAGGAAACAGAATGATTTATGAATACATCCTCGTTTTTCTCGGCGCTGCCATTCCGTGGTTTGAAATTGCGCTGGTCATTCCACTCGGCATTGTTTGGGGCTTGTCGCCGTTTTGGGTCATGGTGGTGGCGTTTGTCGGCAATATGCTGACGGTGCTGGCATTAATCATCGGTTTTGACCGATTCAAAGACTGGTACAACAAGCGCCAGGAGAAAAAAGGGAAAGCGAAAGACAAGAAAAGCGAGCGGGCAAAAAATATATGGAATAAATACGGCTTGCCCGGCCTCGCCATGCTCGGTCCGATTTTGATCGGCACGCATATTGCCGCGTTTATCGGGATGACACTTGGCGCAACGAAAAAGAACACGACCGTCTGGCTCACCATCAGCATCGCTGTTTGGACGTTGGCGTTCGGCGTCCTGACCGCCATGGGCTTCGACTTTTTCACGAGAAACCTGTGAGCTGTGCTATACTTGAACCAATCTGAAATAAAGGCGTGAACGATATATGAAAAGAATTGAATCGACACAGAACTCGCTCGTCAAACATTGGAAAAAGCTGGTGACGACCCGGAAAGAACGTGACAAATTCTCTGAATTTCTGGTGGAAGGGTTTCATTTGACGGAAGAGGCCTTAAAAGAAAAAGCGCTCGTCAAATCATTGATTGTCCGGGAAGGCGTCGATATTCCCGAAGAGTGGGATGTGGCAGAAGTTCCTCATTATTCCGTGACCGCGCAAGTGGCAAAGGAAATTTCCGAAACCGAGCACTCGCAAGGGATTTTCGCCCATTGCGCACAGCCGGAATTCACCGAAGAAGAGCAGCAGCGCTGGAGCACACTGCTGTTGATCGATGCCGTACAGGATCCCGGCAACATCGGCACCATGATTCGCACAGCTTCGGCGAGCGGCGTTGACGCGGTTATTTTAGGAAAAGGCTGCGCCGATCCGTTTAATCCAAAAACGGTGCGTTCGGCACAAGGGTCCCATTTCCAGATTCCTGTCGTCAAA
Organism: Planococcus salinus; assembly: GCF_003719725.1. GTDB lineage: Bacteria > Bacillota > Bacilli > Bacillales_A > Planococcaceae > Planococcus > Planococcus salinus. The sequence continues at coordinate 117,044 of NZ_RIAX01000001.1, forward strand.
GGTGATCTGCGGGACTGGACCGATCAGTTGAAAAGCCGCAACATCCCAATCTTCGGAACGGCTTTAACGAACGCCACACCCGTCCATGAAACCGAAGCGCAGGAAAACTTCGCTTTGATCGTCGGCAATGAAGGAAGCGGCGTCGATCCACAACTATTGCAGAAAACCGATCAGAATTTGGTGATCCCTTTATATGGAAGCGCAGAGTCACTGAACGTCGCTGTGGCCACAGGGATTTTGCTGTACGGACTGGTTCCAAAAAGTAAAGTTGAATAAACGCAGAAACTTTCGTATAATAATCTAGTATAAGTTGAGCTAATAATCTTTAGTAGTCGATATTCCGCAAAACAGCTCCGCTTGCCTGGGGGCTCGCGCTGAGCTAACTCGGGCTTAACGCCCGAGTGGATCTCACCACTTCGCTTGGTCCCCTGGGCGTCTTCGCTGTTTTGCTCCATATCTTTAGTGACTTCTCTCAGCACCGAAGCGTTATATAAAGGATCATTCTTTTGTTCAACTTATATAGTAAATAATAAAAGCGATGACCGGGAAAAGTACGGGACGCTCTTACATCTCAGGGAATCCGCACCTCGACTGAAAGTGTGGATATGTAAACGCCTCGGAAGTTCACCCTGCGAGCTGTCCAGCGGGACCAGCAAATTTTGCTGTAAAGTTGGGCCGGTGAAGAGCCGTTACGTAAACAAGTGATTGCACAATCTGCAATAACTAGGGTGGTACCGCGAATAATGCCTCGTCCCTTTTTGGGGACGGGGCTTTTTTACGTTTAAGGAGGAGAACAAAATGGAAGAACAATTGCAAGCATTGAAGACAGAAGCGCTGGAAAAAATTGAAGCCGCAAAAGACGTTAAAGAATTGAACAACGTCCGTGTCGCTTATCTGGGAAAAAAAGGCCCAATCACGGATTTATTGAAAGGCATGGGGAAATTGCCGGCCGAAGAACGCCCGAAAATGGGAGCATTGGTCAATGTCGTCCGTGAAGAAGTCACAACGAATTTGGAAGAACGGATGGCAGTGCTTGAAGAACAGGCGATCAACGAAAAACTGCAGCGTGAAATCATTGATATCACCTTGCCGGGACGTCCCGTCAAAACCGGAAATTCCCATCCGCTGACGCGTGTGGTAGAGGAAATCGAAGACCTTTTCATCTCCATGGGCTACGAAATTGCGGAGGGGCCGGAAGTGGAAAAAGATTATTACAACTTCGAAGCCTTGAACTTGCCGAAAGGGCATCCGGCACGCGATATGCAGGATTCCTTCTATATAACAGAAGACATTCTGCTCCGTACGCACACATCACCGGTACAGGCGCGGACGATGGAAGCAAAAGGGGGCGAACCGATCAAAATCATTTGCCCGGGGAAAGTGTACCGGCGTGATAATGACGACGCGACACATTCCCATCAATTTACGCAAATTGAAGGATTGGTCATCGGCGAAAACATCCGCATGAGTGATTTAAAAGGGACTTTGTCGGTATTCGCCAAAAAACTGTTCGGAGAAGAACGCGAAATCCGTTTACGCCCAAGTTTCTTCCCTTTCACGGAGCCTTCTGTTGAAATGGACATTTCCTGCTTCAAATGCGGCGGCAGCGGATGCAATGTCTGCAAAAAAACAGGCTGGATTGAAATTTTGGGAGCTGGAATGGTGCACCCGAATGTACTTGAAATGGCAGGATACGATTCCGATCGGTTGTCCGGCTTCGCGTTTGGCATGGGGCCGGAACGCATCGCCATGCTGAAATACGGCGTTGAAGACATCCGTCATTTCTATACGAACGATATCCGCTTTTTATCCCAATTCAATCGCACAGAAGTGTAAGGAGGAAATACAATATGCTAGTATCCATTAAATGGTTGAAAGATTATGTTAATACGCAGGATTTGCCTGCAGATGAACTTGGAGAAAAAATTACTCGCGCCGGCATCGAAGTCGACGCGGTCATTGACCGGTCGGAAGGCTTATCAAACATCGTCGTCGGTTATGTGGAATCGTGTGAAAAACACCCGCAGGCCGATAAGTTGTCGATTTGCCAGGTGAATGTCGGTGATGAAACTGATCAGATCATCTGCGGTGCACCGAATATCGCCGCTGGCCAGAAAGTCATCGTGGCGCGTCCGGGAGCAAGGCTTCCAGGCGGCATGAAAATCAAAAAAGCGAAACTGCGCGGTGAAGTGTCAAACGGCATGATCTGCTCGCTCCAGGAACTCGGCATTGAAGGAAAACTCGTACCGAAAGCATATGCGGAAGGCATTTATGTTTTGCCGGAAGAAGCGGAAATCGGTTCGGATGTCATCACTAATTTTGACTTGGATGATACGGTCCTTGAACTCGGCTTGACGCCAAACCGCGCTGATGCCATGAGCATGCTCGGTGTTGCCTACGAAGTCGGCGCAATCCTGGAAGAAGAAGTAAAGTTGCCGGAGATTTCGTACCCGGAAGCGGAACAAACAGCGGAATCGATGCTGACACTTCAAGTCGATGCACCCGAAGCCAATCCGCTGTACGCAGCGAAAGTGGTCCGCAACATCAAAGTGAAAGAATCACCGATGTGGCTGCAGCAACGCCTTATGGCAGCTGGTGTCCGTCCCCATAATAACGTAGTTGACGTAACGAACTACATTTTAATGGAATACGGCCAGCCGCTTCATGCATTTGACTACGATGCGCTGGGAACAGGCAATATCACCGTACGACTGGCCAAGAAAAATGAAAAAATCACCACGTTGGATGATACGGAACGGACGTTGTCGCCGCATCAGCTGGTCATTACGAACGGGGAAGTGCCCGTCGCCCTGGCTGGTGTCATGGGTGGTGCAGATTCGGAAGTCAGCGACTCCACCACAACAGTGGTCATCGAATCCGCTTATTTCGCTTCGAGCTCCATCCGTGAGACATCAAAAAATCACGGTTTGCGCAGCGATGCAAGTTCCCGTTACGAAAAAGGTGTCGATCCAAACCGTGTCATCCCGGCGGCAGAACGGGCAGCGCAATTACTGTCGGAACTGGCAGACGGTGAAGTGCTGGCCGGCTCGGTCATTTTCGATGAACTCGATAAAGAAGAAAAAATCGTCACAGTATCTCCGGACTTTATTAACAGCCGTCTGGGAATGAAAATCCCGTTCGAAGAAATGCTGGATATCTTAAAACGCCTGCAATTCAATACGGAAGCGGCAAACGGCCAATTGGTCATTTCAGTTCCGACGCGCCGGCAGGACATCCAAATCGAAGAAGACGTCGTGGAAGAAATCGCACGCCTCTATGGCTATGATGAAATCCCTGCGACTTTGCCGGAAACGGAAGCGGCACCCGGCGGTCTGACTCCTTACCAGGCCAAGCGCCGCATTGTCCGCAACTACATGGAAGGCGCTGGGCTTCTGCAGGCGACGACTTATTCCCTGACATCCGAAAAATCAGCGACGCAATTTGCGCTGACAGAAACGGACGTCACGAAATTACTCATGCCGATGAGCGAAGAACGCAGCGTTCTTCGACAAAGCCTGCTGCCTCACTTGGTGGAATCGGTCTCCTATAACACAGCGAGAAGAATGGACTCTGTCGCTTTATACGAAGTCGGTTCGGTGTTCCTGAAAACAGACGACGAATTATTGAACGAAGAAGAACACCTGGCGTTGGCCATGACGGGTCTGTGGCTCGACAACAGCTGGCAGGGAGAAAAGAAACCGGTCGACTTTTTCGTGGCAAAAGGGATTGTCGAAGGGTTAGCGGAGAAACTTGGTGTCCAGTTGGAGTTTGAGCGCGGCGAAATGAACGATTTACATCCAGGCAGAACGGCGTTCATCATGATGGACGGCAGACGCGTCGGTGTAATGGGACAGCTTCATCCATCAGAACAGAAGCAGCGTGACCTGAAGACGACCATCGTTATGGAATTGAACCTGGCAGCTTTGCTGAGCGTCGAGACAGAAGCACTTGTCTATACGCCGGTGCCTCGTTATCCATCCATTTCCCGTGACATCGCACTCGTGCTGTCGAAGATCGTCGAAGCGGGCACCATCGAAACCGTCATCCGAAACGCGGGCGGCAAGTTGCTGAAAGACGTCCGTGTCTTCGATTTGTACGAAGGCGACAAATTGGAAGAAGGTAAAAAATCCGTGGCATTCTCACTGACTTATTTCGATCCGGAAAAAACATTGACCGACGAAGAAGTTACAGCGGTGCACGAAAAAGTATTGAGCGCGTTGACGGAAGTCGGGGCGGAATTGCGGAGTTAATCATATAAGTAAATAATATGCTGAAAGACGAAATCTTTTTGATTTCGTCTTTTTTAATTTATAGAATTTCTAAATATATAGAGGCAATAAGGGAGGGAATAGATTTATTCGCCGTAAATATTTCGAACTAGTATTAAATTAAAAATATGGTAAGATGAACGTAAAACAAAGAAAAATATTACAAAGATGTTATTTTACTTAGGTTAAAAAGGGATGAATGTATGGGAGAGAGAATTCGATACTGTCTAAGAAAGGAAAAAGGAATGACGCTTGTTGAAGTGCTTGCTTCAGTTGTCTTGATTTCGCTGATTTTAATGACTTTTTTAATGATGTTTGCTCAATCTGCAAGAACTAACATAGCTTCAGAGAATATAATTGATAGCACGTATATTGCACAAACTGAAATGGAAAGGCTTTATAGCGTAAGCAAAAAACCTTTAAGTTCCTCCAGAAAAAAAGTAATTTCAGATTTGGGGTATATGGAAAGTGAATCAAATTCTGACTGGTTGAAGTTTGAAAAAGATAGCCAGAATGAAAGCGAAGAAATTATTGTCAGACTGGAAAATAAAAGTGGAGAGAAGATGACAAGAGTCATTATTGAAGTTGTAGACGTCTCAAGAGGAATAAGCCTTGCAAAAATGGAGAACGTTCTAATATGGGAGGTTACTCCTTGATGAAAAAAGTATTGGAAAGCGAGAAAGGAATCACATTAGTTGAATTGTTAGCCGCTTTGGTAATCAGTTCGATTATTGTGGTCCTTGCTATGAATATTTTTTCAACTGGTCAAAATCAATACAATAGCCAGAATATAAAAGTAGAACAATTGAATGATGTCAGATATGCACTAAAGGTGATTACTAAAGAAATCAGGCAAGCGGACAAAGTGGAAATAGAAGACCCTCATTTAAAGTTAGGCACGGATTCATCTGTTATTTTCACTTTTGAAGATGGGGAAATTTTGCATAATGGTGTTCCATTGCTTTTAGGAATCCAAGAATTTCCATTTGAAAAAGATGAAAAAGATAATAGAATACTGATAATAAAAGTTAAAAGCAGTGAGCAGAAGGGCAAAATGCAACAATTACAAACTGAAATATATATTAGAGAAGGTGTCATCTTTGAGTAACCATAAAAAGAACTTCCCAATTAATAATGAAAATGGTTATACGCTTGCTATTGTATTGATGATCCTGATGGTATTTTCTGTCATTGGAGTAAGTTTAATGGCTGTGTCGTCGACTTCAATGAAGTTATCTGCTGGAGAGAGGAAAGACCAGGCAGTATATTATATTGCAGAAAGTGGAGCTGCTTTAACAATGGCAGAATTGCAACAATTAGTAAACGCCTTATCAGAAACTGCAACAATTAAAAGTAGTGATGATTTTTTTACAGAATTTGAGGATGAAGTTTTATCTAAAACATGGAATTTTGATGAGTTCGAAAAAAATCAAGGAGAATCGGTTATGGCCGAAGTTACAGTAAAAACTGAAGAGCCATCTAAAGATTCGAATTCTCGAAGTTACCAAATTATATCAACAGGCAACATTGGAGAGCGTGATAGAATCGTAGAACATTCTTTTAAAGTCACATTTAGAGAAGGAGAAGGTATTTCTATCCCCAACAATTTAGGTATTTATTCGAAAGATAAGTTTTTGTTGACTAACGGAACTGTAATAGGAGATATCATTATAGATTCTGCAGAGGCAAAGGGTATTGAAGTGACTGGAAATCCGACGATTGTAGGGAATATTTTTATCCCTCACACAGCAAACAACAACGTCTTAGAAGCAGAAGACTGGTGGATTAATAACAATAACCCAAAAATGATCAAGCACAATCAAAATTTTACTTTTCCTCTACCGGTATTTCCTGATAGTTTCCCAAGGGAGTATAAGAAAATGCCGAATATGCAAGTCAGTGGTCATAAGGTAGTGGATAAGGGAAACATAAATATAACTCATTATTCCGTTGCTGATTATATTATGCCTTTAATGGAAAATTATGAATTTAATAATATTATATTTAATTCTAATAGAAAGTTAACTTTTGATATAGGAAACAGAGACGTTTCGATAGTAGTTAATAAAATTGAGGGGGGAGGACACTTACACATTAAAGGAACGGGCACGTTAACTATATATTTAAAAGATAATATAAACATAGGAGGGCATTTAAATCCGACTGGGGATAATAATTTATTTATTTATGTTGGTCCTTCTGCAAATCCTCAAAATCCAAAAACGATTGTGAGTTCTGATTATGCAAAATTTAATGCTTCAATTTATGCGAAAGATGCAAATGTTAAATTGATCGGTTCTGCCGGTTTAAACGGACATATTATTACAGGAGGAAAAAGCGTAGAAGTAACCGGAGGAACAAGTGCTGCTGCCAATGGAACGGTTGTATATGCGCCCGAGGCACATGTAGAATTAACTGGAAGTGGAAAGTTATTGGGATCTGTTATTTCAAAAAGCCTGAAAATTAGCGGAGGAGCAAAGATTGAAGGGAAAGATCCTTCAATTAATGATATTCCATTTTTTTTCGAAGGCAATAATGATTCTCAAGGAGCGGAACTTGAAAGTTTATTAATAAAGGAAATAACTAACTAAATCTTTTTTATTAGTTAAATTTAGCAAAACAAAGCAGGCTGCAGCCTGCTTTGTTTTTGCTCATTTCCGTCTTTTCCCAGCCAACCCAATCGCTTTCCCGGTATTGGCAAAATGCGCTTTCGACAACGTCTTCAAATAATCTTCTCCGTGTTTCAGAATGATCTTCGCGGCCGCTTCGTCGACGATTTTTCCCGCCCCTTTTGGCAGTGTGATGCCGGTCTCCGCGCTCATGAGGTCCATTTCCTCCAGGAAAGCGACGCGGGCGATGATGGACGCACAGGCAACGGAAACGTGGATTCCTTCGGCTTTGGTGGAAAACAGGACGTTCTCGCGGATGATTTCTTTTTCACCTTTGATGTGGTTGTAATAAATGCCGCGCTCAGCAAATTGGTCAATCAGGATGGCATCCGGTTTTTCAGGGGCCATCTTCCGCAGGACATGTTTGATGGCCTGGTTGTGAAGCATGGCTTTCATCTTTCCCTGTGACCAGCCGTGGCTTTGGACGGCGTTGTATTTGGCGTTTTTCAACGTCAATACACTGTGGACAAATGCCTCTTTCAAGTCGGGCGCGATTTTTCTCATCGCGTCATCCGACAGCAATTTGGAATCCTTGGCTCCCAGTTCGTGTGCCAGTGCCACTTTGTCGGCTGGCACATAACAGGCGGCGACGGTGATTGGGCCAAAAAAGTCCCCGGTGCCGGTTTCATCCGAACCGATGACAGACAGTTTGGCGAAATCAGGGGGCAGCACATCGCCTTTTGTTGAAACCGCTTTTGTGATGGGGCCGGAAACATCTCCCCATTTCAACGCTTCCCGTTCGGCTCCCGCTCCCTGGAACATCACTTTTTTCGAGTTATAGACAGTGATTACCGTGTCGGGCAGTTTGGCTGTAAAGCGAATATAGGGTGCTTTTGCCGGTATTTGGTTGTTGCTGTAGTGTTTGATGATTTGAAGCAGACTTTCTTCCGGCAGTTTTAATACGGTATTGGACATAAAGTAGTCCCCTTTCTTATGATTCACATTCAGCTTGAATTCATGTTATGATTATGTATAGTACAAAAAGGAGGGATGGAGCATTGGCAGACCAGCAAAAAAATCGCGCTTCAGTTGAAATATACGGACATACGTATAAAATAGTAGGTCCTGAGTCACCCGGCCATATGCGGTTAGTGGCGTCGATGGTGGATGATAAGATGCGTGAGATTTATGCAGTGAATCCATCTCTCGATAGTTCAAAACTCGCCGTTTTGACTGCGGTGAATGCAGTACATGACTATCTTAAACTGAAAGACCAGGTAGAACAATTAGAAAATGAATTGAAAAAACTGAAGGGTTGACGTACATGTTAGATATCGTATTATTATTGTTGCTGCTGGCGGGCATCATCGCCGGGTTCAGGAGAGGCCTTATTCTCCAATTGCTTCACATGGTCGGGTTTATCATCGCCTTTATCGTGGCGTATCTTTATTATAAGCCCTTATCGGAGTATTTTGTTCTGTGGATTCCTTATCCGGTGGTCGGTGAAGATTCGCGTTTTACCATCGCTATTGAACAATTGAATTTGGAACAGACTTTTTATCAGTTATTGGCTTTTGCACTCATTTTCTTCGTCGTGAAATTCGGCTTGCAATTGATTGCATCCATGTTTGATTTCCTGAAATACTTGCCGATCCTCGGGTTCCTCAGCAAATTGCTCGGAGCTGTATTGGGATTGATCGAAGCATACATACTATTATTCATTGTCATTTACGTGGCAGCGCTGCTTCCATTGGATGTGGTGCAAAACCAGCTCGAGAATTCAGGTATCGCACAGGCGATGCTGGAGCACACTCCTTATTTCTCAGAGAAAGTAAAAGAATGGTGGTATATTTATAACGGATAAGAACTTCTCTCATCCTGAGAGAAGTTTTTTTAAAGTGGACGAACAGGAGGATTCCGGATGAATAAAAAAGTGATCATCAGAACACTTGAGAAGATTGCGTTGTACATGGAACTGAAAGGCGACAATCCGTTCAAAGTATCAGCTTTTCGGAAAGCCGCACAAGCGCTGGAGCTTGATCCGCGCAGTTTGGATGAATTGGAAGACGTCACAAAGCTGAAAGGCATCGGCAAAGGAACGGGCGATGTCATTGTGGAACTGATGGAAACGGGAAAATCCTCGGTTTTGGAGGAGTTGCAGGCAGCCGTGCCGAAAGGCCTTGTCCCGCTCATGAAACTGCAAGGGATGGGCGGCAAGAAAATCGCCAAACTGTACAAAGAACTGGGCATCGATTCTGCAGAAGCGCTGAAACAGGCATGCATCGACCATGAAATTCAAAAGCTTCCGGGATTCGGACCTAAATCAGAAGAAAAGATCCTGAAGGAATTAATGGAATTCGAATCAAAACCGGGAAGGCTCCCTATCTGGAAAACGGAAGAAACCGTGGCATTCGTCGAAGACGTGCTTCAAAATATACAGGAAGTCAGCGAGTTTTCAGTGGCAGGCAGCTACCGGCGGGTGAAAGAAACCAGCAAAGACCTGGATTTCATCGTGGCCACCAGTGAACCTGCCGCAGTTAAAGAGCAGCTATTGGCGGCTTTACCGGTACAGGAGACTATCGCTTCCGGCGACACCAAAGTGTCCGTGACTGTCGAACTCCAGGAATTGGTTGACGTCGATTTCCGGCTCGTGGCTCCGGAGGAATTTGTAACCGCTTTGCACCATTTTACGGGTTCGAAAGACCACAACGTGAAAATGCGTCAGTTGGCGAAGTCGCAGAACAAAAAAATCAGTGAATACGGTGTTGAACAGGAAGACGGGACAATCAAAACCTTTGCATCCGAAACCGACTTTTACGCCCACTTCGGATTGCCGTTCATTCCGCCGACTGTGCGCGAAGACGGCCGGGAATTTGACCGTTTGGATGACTTGCCGAAGCTGATCGAACTGCAGGACATCAAAGGGGATCTTCATATGCATACGACAGCGTCTGACGGTGCCAACTCACTCAAGGAAATGATCGAAGCCTGCAGGGCGAAATCGTATGATTACATGGTCATCACAGATCACTCCCAGTATTTGAAAGTGGCAAATGGCTTGACTCCGGAGCGGCTGTTGGAGCAGAATGCAAAAATACGCCAGTTAAATGAAGAATATACCGATCTCGAAATTCTTTCCGGAACGGAAATGGATATCCTGCCGGATGCCACCCTCGATTTCGACGATGAGGTTTTAAAGCAATTGGATTTTGTTATCGCCAGCATCCACTCCAGCTTTCAGCAGCCCCGTGAGCAGATTATGGAACGGCTGCTGACGGCGATGAAGAACCCGTATGTTCATATGATTGCCCATCCAACAGGGCGCATTGTCGGCCAGCGCAATGGCTACGACCCGGATGTCGAACAATTGCTCGACTGGGCGAAACAATACGGAAAAATCGTGGAGCTGAATGCCAGCCCGTACCGTTTGGATTTGGCTGTGGAATTTTTGGAGATGGCACAGGAAAAAGGTGTGCCGGTCGCCATCAATACGGATGCTCATGCCATAGACGGATTGGGAGTCATGGCGACAGGTGTCCACCATGCTCAAAAAGCCTGGCTGAAAAAAGATACAGTTGTCAACACGTGGCCGCTGTCTAAACTGAAAGATTACCTGAAACGATAGGAGGTGTCTGAATGATCGCTGAACGCGCATTAAAGACGCTGGAATTTTATAAAATCCGTGAAGAAGTGGCACGATATTGCACATCTTCACTGGGCAAAGCCCATGTCGACGGATTACTGCCTTCTTCGGACATCGAAGAAGTGAATATATTGCTGGATCAAATGGATGAAGGCGCCCATGTTCTGCGGGTCAAAAACAATGTGCCGATGGGTGGTATTTTTGATATCCGGGTACATGCCAGACGTGCTCAAATCGGGGGATCTCTGAGCCCGGTGGAACTGATGGAAGTATCGTCCACGATTCGGGCATCCCGGATTTTGCGCCAGTTTTTTGAAGGGATCGAGGAAGAAGGAGACATCCAAATCCCTCATTTTCTGGAGAAAAAAGAGTCAATGCCCATACTGACATCGCTCGAACGTGACATTAATATGTGTATTGACGACAACGGGGGTGTGCTCGACAGTGCAAGTCCGGCACTGCGCACCATCCGCCAGCAGCTTCGCACCCAGGAAGGCCGTGTGCGTGAACGCCTGGAAAGCCTGGTGCGCGGAAGAAACGCTGCCAAGATGCTGTCGGATGCCATTGTCACGATCCGGAACGATCGATACGTGATTCCGGTCAAGCAGGAATACCGCAGCCATTACGGCGGCATCATCCATGACCAATCCTCTTCCGGACAGACCTTGTTCATCGAACCGGATGCGGTCGTTCAGGCCAACAACGAAGTCCGCCGTTTGAAAATGAAGGAAAAAGAAGAAATTGATCGGATTCTGCAACTGCTTTCTGCACAAGTGCAGGAAGTCGCACATGACTTGTTTTTATTGGTGGAAGTGCTGGGGGAAATTGACTTGATCCTGGCAAAAGCGAAATACGGCGTTGCCCATAAATGTACGAAACCGGAAATGAATCCGGATGGCTACATCAATTTGAGGAAAGCGCGACACCCACTGATTCCGATGGATGAAGTGGTGGCGAATGATATCGAGTTTGGTTCGGAAATCACGGCAGTGGTCATTACCGGTCCGAATACAGGCGGGAAGACGGTCACATTGAAGACTGTCGGCTTATGTACATTGATGGCACAGGCCGGCTTGCCGGTACCGGCACTTGATGGTTCCGAGCTCGCTGTATTTGATCAGGTATTTGCCGATATCGGTGACGAGCAGTCGATCGAGCAAAGCTTGAGTACTTTTTCATCCCATATGGTTAATATCGTGGACATCCTGACGAAGTTTGATGAAAACTCACTGGTCATTTTTGACGAACTGGGCGCCGGGACGGATCCTCAGGAAGGGGCGGCACTGGCGATTTCATTGCTTGATGAAGTGCATGGCAGAGGTGCCCGCGTCATGGCGACGACGCATTATCCGGAGTTGAAAGCATATGGTTTCAATCGGCCAGGCGTGGCCAACGCCAGTGTCGAATTTAACGTAGAGACATTAAGTCCGACTTACCGTCTGCTGATTGGTGTACCGGGACGAAGCAATGCATTCGAGATTTCCAAGCGTCTCGGTTTGCCTGAGCACATCATCAAACACGCTCAAAGTTTCACGGGCACCGACAGCCGTCAAGTCGATTCGATGATTGCATCACTCGAAAAGAGCCGCCGGGATTCCGAACGGGATGCCGAAAAGTCTGAGCAGCTTCTGGAAGAAGCAGAACAACTGAAACGGCAGTTGGCGGAGCAATTAAAGCAATATGAAAACAACAAAGAACAAATGGAAGAAAAAGCGAAAGAGAAAGCGCGGAAAATCATTGAGCAGGCAAGAGCGGAAGCGGAAAGCATCATTTCCGAGCTGCGGAAAATGCAGCTGAACCAATCATCTTCCGTGAAAGAGCATCAATTGATCGATGCCAAAAAGCGGCTGGACGATGCGATGCCTCAAAACCGCGTGTTGAAAAAAGCGAAAAAGGCACAGCAGGAGGCACCGCTAAAGCCGAATGACGAAGTGAAAGTCATTTCATTCGGCCAGAAAGGGACGCTTGTGGAAAAAGTCTCGGATACAGAATGGATTGTCCAGATCGGCATTTTGAAAATGAAACTGCCGGAATCGGATTTGTCGTATACCAAGCCCGAAAAACAAAAAGATCCTGTGGCGATGGCGACTCTCAAAAACCGGGACAGTCACGTCAAGCTGGAGTTGGATTTGCGGGGAGAGCGATATGAAGATGCCATTGCCCGTGTTGAAAAATACATTGATGATGCGTTATTATCGAACTACCATCAAGTATCGATTATTCACGGAAAAGGTACTGGCGCGTTAAGACAAGGGGTGCAGCAATACCTGAAAAAGCATCCGCGGGTAAAGAGCTATCGTTTCGGTGAAGCGGGAGAAGGCGGCTCTGGCGTCACAGTTGCTGAATTAAAGTGATTTTCTGAAAAGGAGAATAAAACATGTCAGAAACTGGATTTTGGACACATCCGCTTGTCGAAACAGCAGGCTATTTCAGTGTTGTGGTATTATGCTTGATCGTTTCGATGGTCATTTTTGAGATCGTCACGAAATACAAGAACTGGGAAGAGATCAAGAAAGGGAATATGGCAGTCGCTATGGCGACGGGCGGTAAGATTTTTGGTGTCACAAATATATTCCGCTTTTCCATTGAGCAGCATAACACCTTGCCGGAAATGCTTGGGTGGGGCCTTTATGGTTTCACTTTGCTGATCTTTGCCTATGTCCTGTTTGAATTTTTGACACCGAAATTTAAAGTTGACCAGGAAATCGAAAACGACAATCGTTCTGTCGGATTTATTTCCTTGACGATTTCCGTCGGTTTATCATTCGTGATCGGGGCAAGTATTTCATAGGAGCTGTTAAAGATGGAAACTTTGGCAAAAGTATTGATCGTATGCTGCATACTGTTTTTGTTAGTGGGAATCATTTATCTGGTAATTGCCTGAACAAAAGGCGGTCAGTCGAGCAGACTGGCCGTTTTTTTTATAAACTGAAGAGAAACTTGCAGCTTTCTTTCATTTCTTTCGGGTCATGTCTCGAAGCTGTTTTGCGGAGTATCAACAGTAGGGGGAAACAAGCTCAACTTTAGAAAAATAAAGTTTGTAAGCGTTATCAGAATTCTTTATAATAAGATATAGGAATATTCACACGATTTACTAGCAGAAAAAGGAGGAAAAAAGAATGACGGAAAAACCTTGGCTCTCCCATTACCCGCCAGAAGTTCCTCACACGCTTGACTATCCCAACATGCCGGTGCAAGAGTATTTGACCCACGCCTACGAACAGTATCCTGAAAAAGTGGCGATTCATTTCATGGGAAAAGACATTTCCTATAAGGAACTGTATGAATCATCATTGAAATTCGCGAATTATCTTCAGGCACTGGGAATCAGAAAAGGGGACAGAGTATCGATCATGCTGCCCAACTGCCCGCAGGCTGTCATCAGTTTTTACGGTGTTCTTTACGCAGGTGGCATTGTCGTAATGACAAATCCGCTATACAAAGAAAGGGAGATCGCCTACCAAATGAATGATTCCGGCGCCAAAGCGATTGTCGCACTGGATATTCTTTTTCCACGCATCTCCAATATTGTGAAAGAGACAAAACTGGAGAATGTCATCATCACCGGGATCAAAGAATATTTGACGTTTCCGAAAAACATGGTGTATCCACTTATCCAGAAAAAGCAATATGGCATGACAGTGAAAGTGGAACATCGTGGCATCAATCATCTGTTCTCTGAAATTATGAAAACGGCTTCTGCGAAAGTTGAAAAAACCGCATTCGATTTTGAAGAAGATTTGGCGCTGCTTCAATATACAGGAGGCACCACCGGTTCACCAAAAGGGGTTATGCTGACACACAAAAACCTCATATCAAATGCGACGATGTGTGATGCATGGCTGTACAAAACCAAAAAAGGCGAGGAAACGGTGTTGGGCATCATTCCACTGTTCCATGTGTATGGATTGACGACGGTACTGATCCTTTCCGTGATGCAGGGAAATCGAATGGTGTTATTGCCGAAGTTTGATCCTGAAACAGCATTGAAGACCATCAATAAGCAAAAGCCAACTCTGTTCCCGGGTGCGCCGACACTGTATATCGGCTTGATGAATCACCCGGATATCAAAAAATACGATCTGTCTTCCATCGAAGCATGCCTCAGCGGCTCAGCTCCGCTGCCGACGGATGTTCAGGAAAAATTTGAACGGATTACCGGCGGAAAACTGGTGGAAGGCTACGGGTTGACCGAAACTTCTCCGGTGACCCATTCTAATCTGGTGTGGGGAGAGCGTATAAAAGGATCGATCGGATTTCCTTATCCCGATACAGATTGCAAAGTTTTCCTTTCCGGGACAACTGAACCCGTACCCAACGGTGAAATAGGCGAAATAGCCATTAAAGGGCCACAGGTGATGAAAGGGTATTGGAACCGTCCTGAAGAAACAGAAGCCACGATAAAAGATGGCTGGCTCCTGACAGGGGATTTAGGCTATATGGACGATGACGGCCATTTCTTTATCGTCGACCGGAAAAAAGATATGATTATTGCCGGAGGGTTCAATATTTACCCAAGAGAAATCGAAGAAGTGCTTTACGAACACGAAGCCGTACAGGAATGTGTAGTTGCCGGAATTCCCGATCCATACCGGGGTGAGACCGTAAAAGCTTACATCGTGCAAAAAGAAGGGTATGATGTAACAGAAGAAGAATTCAATAAATACTGCAGACAGCACTTGGCGGCTTTTAAAGTGCCTCATGTCTATGAATTCCGCAAAGAATTGCCAAAAACGGCAGTCGGGAAAATTCTGCGTCGTTCTTTGATTGATGAGGAAGTTTCGAAGCAAAACGAAGCAGTCCCTTCCTGAAAGCTTGACACTATAACGGTTACCCTATAATATGAAAATATGAATGAATCATCATTCATATTTTCATATTTTTTTGGGTGGTGAGGATTTGGTTAAAAAGGATAAACCGAAATACAAACAGATTGTCGATGCGGCGGTGATTGTGATTGCCGAAAACGGCTATCATCAGGCTCAGGTTTCCAAAATTGCCCGTAAGGCCGGAGTGGCGGACGGCACTATTTATCTGTATTTCAAAAATAAAGAAGACATTCTCATTTCTGTATTTCGGGAAAAGATGGGGGTGTTTGTTGAAAACCTCGAGAAAATTCTTTCGCAGAAGGTGACGGCATCTGAAAAATTGCGATTGATGATTGAAAATCATTTTGATCTGTTGGCCGGTGATTTGAAACTTTCCATCGTCACCCAACTGGAACTCAGACAATCCAATTATGAGATTCGGATGCGCATAAATGATGTCTTAAAAGAATACCTGGTTTTATTGGATAAAATCCTGATTACCGGCATGGAAGACAACGAATTTGACCGTAATATGGATATTCGTTTAGCAAGACAGATGGTTTTTGGTACAATAGATGAGACCATCACTACTTGGGTCATGAATGATCATAAATATGATCTTGTCAGTCTGGCGCCCAAAGTCCATCATCTGTTGATGAAGGGAATGCGCGCTTAGAAGGTAAGAAAGGAGGATACAGCATGGAGTTTATCAGTTGGAGAAATGAAGATGGTGTTGCGGTGGCAACCATCAACCGTCCGCCGGCAAATGCTTTGTCCCGTTCGCTGATTCTGGAAGTGAATGAGCTGCTGGACGAAGTGGAAAATGACCAGGAGGTACGCGCCATTGTTCTGCACGGCGAAGGAAAGTTCTTTTCCGCAGGAGCTGACATCAAAGAATTCACCGAGGTCTCTTCAGGAGAAGAATTTTCGCAATTATCTGCTAGTGGGCAAAAAATTTTTGAGCGGGTGGAAAGCTTCAAAAAGCCTGTCATAGCAGCAATCCATGGAGCTGCACTGGGCGGAGGACTGGAACTCGCAATGAGTTGTCATATGCGCTTTGTCACTGATAATGCTAAAATGGGATTACCGGAGCTTCAACTTGGCTTGATCCCCGGATTTGCAGGTACACAGCGCTTGCCGAAATACGTCGGAGTAGCCAAAGCGGCTGAAATGATGTTGACCAGCGATCCGATTTCCGGAACGGAAGCGGTTCAATTCGGGTTGGCCAATCGGGCATATCCGGAAGAAGAACTGCTGACGGCAACGCTTACAATTGCGAAGAAAATAGCCAAGAAAAGTCCGGTGTCAGTAAAAGCGGCAATTGACATGCTGCAGTATACGAAACATGCATCTTACCATGAAGGGGTCAAAGCGGAAGCGGCTTCTTTTGGCGAAGTTTTTGTCTCGGAAGATGCAAAAGAAGGTATACAGGCCTTTTTGGAAAAACGGGAAGCACAATTTAAAGGGAAATAATACTTGGGAGGTTTACGTTCATGAACATTTATGTATTGGTGAAACGAACATTCGACACAGAAGAGAAGCTGGTTATTTCAGGCGGCAAAATCCAGGAAGACGGCGCGGAATTCATCATTAATCCATACGATGAATATGCCATCGAAGAAGCGATCAATGTCCGTGATGCACACGGCGGCGAAGTGACAGTTGTTACAATTGGTGGCGAAGAGGCTGAAAAGCAGTTGCGCACGGCACTTGCCATGGGCGCTGACAAAGCGGTATTGATCAACACAGAAGATGATTTGGATGAAACGGACCAGTTTACTACTGCATACATACTGGCTGAATATTTGAAAGACAAAGATGCTGACCTGATTCTCGGAGGCAATGTTGCCATCGACGGCGGTTCCGGCCAGGTAGGCCCGCGTGTTGCAGATCTTTTGGACATCAACTACGTGACAACCATCACCAGTCTGGAAATCGACGGGGACAAAGCGAAAATCGTCCGTGATATCGAAGGGGACGCCGAAGAGCTTGAAGCGTCATTGCCTTTATTGGTGACAGCACAGCAAGGCTTGAACGAGCCGCGTTACCCATCACTTCCGGGGATCATGAAAGCGAAGAAAAAGCCGCTGGAAGAATTGGAATTGGATGATATGGATATCGATGAAGACGATGTAGAACCGAAAACGGAAACGATCGAAGTTTACTTGCCGCCTGCAAAAGAAGCTGGACGGATCCTTGAAGGCGAAGTGGCGGATCAGGTGTCTGAACTTGTCAGCTTACTGCGCTCAGAAGCTAAAGTCATATAAGCAAAGAAAAGCGGAAGCGGCCGTTTCAGGTTTGACGGGCATAAGGCGGATCAGCGAAGCGGCGCTCTTTGCCGCACAGCTGAGCAGACTTATGACCCGAGAACCTGGCCGGTGGAGTCTGGACAGAGAAAAGCGGAAGCGGCCGTTTCGGCGGAAGCATATTCATTCACATTAACTTAGGGGGTATACGTATTATGTCGAAGAAAGTATTAGTATTGGGCGAAACACGCGAAGGCGCGTTGCGCAACGTATCATTTGAAGCAATTGCCGCTGCGAAGAAAGTGTCGGACGGCGGAGAAGTGGTCGGTGTCCTGATCGGCGATTCGGTTACGGATTTCGGCGCAGAATTGATCAATAATGGAGCAGATCGTGTGGTTGTGGTGGAACATCCACATTTGAAATCATATACTTCAGACGGATACGGCCAGGCATTTATGGCTGTTGTAGAAGAGGAAAATCCGGACGGCATCGTTTTCGGCCACACAGCGGTCGGAAAGGACCTGTCTCCAAAAATCGCTTCAAAATTGAAGAGCGGTTTGATTTCTGATGTGACAGACATTGATGGAGAAGGCGATGATGCAGTATTCATCCGTCCGATTTACTCCGGTAAGGCATTCGAAAAAGTGAAAATGAAAGACGGTCTTTTGTTCTTCACAATCCGACCGAATAACATTACACCACTGGAACGCGAAGAGCGTTCAGGAGATGTCAGCTCTTTGTCTGTAGACATTACGAACCTGCGCACAATTGTTCAGAACGTAGTACGGAAATCAGCGGAAGGCGTTGATTTATCGGAAGCGAAAGTGATTGTGGCCGGCGGACGCGGTGTCAAGAGTTCAGAAGGATTTGAACCATTGCAGCAATTGGCTGATCTGCTGGGCGGCGCAGTCGGTGCGTCCCGCGGAGCGTGTGATGCGGATTACTGCGATTACTCACTGCAAATCGGTCAGACTGGTAAAGTCGTAACACCTGATTTGTATATCGCTGCAGGAATTTCAGGAGCGATTCAGCATTTGGCGGGTATGTCCAATTCGAAAGTGATCGTTGCCATCAACAAAGACCCTGAAGCCAATATCTTCAAGGTGGCGGATTATGGGATTGTCGGCGACTTGTTCGAAGTCATTCCGTTGTTGACTGAGGAATTCAAGAAAGTAATGCAGACCAACTAAGAAATGCCAAGTGGACGGCCGTCGGACAGACGGCCGTTTTCTTCGTTTACACCCGGGGCAGTGAGGGTATTTGAATTACAGGCAGAAAATTAGCCCGCTCATTTGGTGCGTGCTATAATCAGTTTATAGTTTGTGTTTACCTATAAGGAGGAATTTTCAATGGCAATTGTACACGGAACAGATCAAAACTTTTCACAGGAAGTTTCAGAAGGATTAGTACTGGTAGATTTTTGGGCTACTTGGTGTGGACCATGTAAAATGATCGCTCCTGTCCTGGAAGAATTGGACGCTGAAATGAGCGATAAAGTGAAAATCGTAAAAGTCGATGTTGACGAAAACCAGGAAACTGCAGGAAATTACGGCATCATGTCAATTCCAACACTCCTTTTGATGAAAGACGGAGAAACGGTGGACAAAGTAGTTGGCTTCAGACCAAAAGAAGCTTTGGCTGAATTGGTGAACCAGCACGCATAATTCTTAACCGGGTCCAGCGATGGAACCCGGTTTTTTAATAGGGTGAGCTTATGACAAATGAATTGATCCAACATAAATTGGCCGTTCTTCCTGACCAGCCGGGTTGTTATTTGATGAAGGACCGGCAAGGCACAGTCATTTACGTCGGGAAGGCGAAAGTTTTGAAAAATCGTGTCCGTTCGTACTTTACAGGGAGCCACGATGCCAAAACGCAGCGCTTGGTCAATGAAATCGAAGACTTTGAGTACATCGTGACTTCATCGGACATTGAGGCACTGATCCTCGAATTGAACCTGATAAAAAAATACGATCCGAAATACAACATTATGCTGAAAGATGACAAGTCCTATCCTTACTTGAAAATTACGGGAGAGCGTCATCCGAAGCTGATCACAACCAGGCAAGTGAAAAAAGACAAAGGAAAATACTTTGGTCCTTATCCGAATGCCCATGCTGCAAGTGAAACGAAGAAGTTACTCGATCGCTTGTATCCATTGCGGAAATGTCATACGATGCCGGATCGCGCCTGCCTTTATTACCATATGGGGCAATGTTTGGCGCCGTGCATTAAGCCGGTCGAGCAGGAAACTTACCGGGAAATGATCGATGGCATCACGCGTTTCTTAAATGGCGGTTTCCGTGAAGTGAAACAGGAATTGGTGGAAAAGATGTCGGAGGCTGCTGAAAATCTGGAGTTTGAGCGGGCAAAAGAATACCGTGATCAGATTTCCCATATCGAAACGGTGATGGAAAAGCAGAAAATGACGATGAATGATTTCACCAACCGCGACGTTTTCGCCTATGCCGTTGATAAAGGCTGGATGTGTGTTCAGGTCTTTTTTGTGCGGCAAGGAAAATTAATTGAGCGGGATGTATCACTGTTTCCGCTTTACCGGGATCCACAGGAGGAGTTTCTCACTTTTTTGGGGCAATTTTACGAAAAACCGAACAACGTCAAGCCGAATGAGATTTTATTGCCTGAAGGCGAAGACGCGGAGTTGATCAAAGACTGGCTGGGAATCCGTGTACTGGTTCCGCAGCGGGGAAAGAAAAAAGATTTGGTGGCATTGGCAAAGAAAAACGCGGAAATCGCCATCAAAGAAAAATTTCAGCTGCTTGAACGGCAGGAAGAGCGGACGGTAGGTGCATGCCAGGAACTGGGAGAAGCGATGAATATTGAGACGCCATTGCGTATAGAGGCCTTTGATAACTCGCATATCCAGGGAGCGGATGCGGTATCTGCCATGATTACGTTCGTCGACGGCAAGCCGTCGAAAAAAGATTACCGCAAATACAAGACGCGGAATGCTTCCAAACCGGACGACTACGCAGCGATGCGTGAAGTCATCCGGCGCCGCTATACCCGTGTGCTGAAAGATGGATTGCCATTGCCGGACCTCATCGTCATTGACGGCGGAAAAGGGCAGATGGAGTCGGCGCGTGAAATTCTGGAAGATGAGCTGGGCCTGTCGATTCCAATAGCGGGTCTTGCCAAAGACACAAAACACCAGACGTCCCAATTGCTGTACGGAGATCCAGTGGAAGTGGTGCCGCTGAAACGGACAAGCGAAGCATTTTATCTGCTTCAGCGCATACAGGACGAAGTGCATCGATTTGTAATCACATTCCACCGCCAATTGAGAGGCAAGAACTCGATCGTCTCGGTGCTGGATGAACTTGAAGGCGTCGGCCCCAAGCGGCGCCAGCAGCTGCTGAAACATTTTGGGTCGGTCAAGCGGATCAGAGAAGCGGATGTGGCACAGTTAAAAGAAGCGGGCATGCCGGAAAAATTAGCGGTCTCCATCCACCGCCATTTTGCACAGGAAACATTGTCAACGGAATAAGTTCATGTTATTGTAGAAGAATAATTGAATCACTTGGAAAAGTGATGATAGAGGCGCGAACGTCAATAGTAGCCATTCGGAGATTTGCAGAATCTGTGAGGAATGGGGAAAGGGGCGGTCGCCGAAGTGTGCAAAGGCTGCAGCCGAGCATGCTGGTTCTGCATTTAAGAAGTGCAGGGCTGTCAGAGTAATTCTCTGGAGGGCTATCTCACATGGACGTTTTTCGTACATGAGGAAGAGGTAGTTTGCTGCAGTTGCGGCGGGCTGCCTCTTTTTGTGTTTGGCACCAGCGCTTTTGGCGCTTTTGCTGGATACATTGAGAGCCACATAACTATGTGGGAGTGGATAATATGGAAACAGTAGTCATGAAATTTGGAGGAACATCTGTTGCAACTCCGGAAAAAATTATCGGTGTTGCCGAACGGGCGATCAGTGAAAAAGAAAAAGGCAACCGGGTGGTGATTGTGGTCTCGGCGATGGGAAAAACGACGGACACGCTTCAGGCGCTGGCTGATGAGATAACTGCCAATCCTTCGAAACGGGAAATGGATATGCTGCTGGCAACCGGTGAGCAAGTGACAATTTCCCTGTTGGCGATGGCTTTTAAAACGCTGGGACACGAAGCTTTGTCTTTTACCGGATGGCAGGCAGGGATTGAAACTGAATCTGTGCCGCGCAACGCCCGTATCGAGCACATTCATACAGAACGGCTTGAACAGGCGCTTTCGGAAGGGTTTTTCTGTGTGGTTGCCGGGTTCCAGGGAGTTGACAGAGCCGGCAATATCACGACGCTCGGACGGGGCGGTTCCGATACGACGGCGGTTGCGCTGGCTGCTGCCTTGAATGCCCGCAAATGTGATATTTACACAGATGTCGATGGGGTATATACATCAGATCCGCGCTATGTGAACGGCGCACGCAAGCTGGAACAGATTTCCTATGATGAGATGCTGGAACTGGCGAATCTGGGAGCCGGCGTATTGCATCCGCGTGCTGTGGAATTTGCAAAAAATAACAACGTCCCATTGTCCGTAAGAGCAAGTTATTCGGATGAAGCGGGAACAATCATTCAAGAGGTGGTCACTGTGGAGAAAAATCTAATTGTCAGAGGCGTTGCATTTGAACCGGGGATCGCGCGTGTGACGGTGACGTACAAAAAACCGTTCAACGGATCGCTTGCGAACATTTTCACAAAACTGGCAGAGCATCATATTGACGTAGATATCATTGTCCAAAGCATTACCAACGATTTTCCGCCATCGGTGTCAT
Source organism: Planococcus salinus (assembly GCF_003719725.1). GTDB lineage: Bacteria > Bacillota > Bacilli > Bacillales_A > Planococcaceae > Planococcus > Planococcus salinus. The sequence continues at coordinate 139,395 of NZ_RIAX01000001.1, forward strand.
TTTCCATCAAGCAGGATCACATGGACGAGGTGAAACGGGTGCTGGATACATATCAATCCGACATCGGTTTTGTGTCGACTGATTTTGAAGTCGGTTTGTCGAAAGTATCCATTGTCGGCTCCGGAATGGTCTCGAACCCGGGGGTTGCGGCGCAGATGTTCGATATTCTGCGACGGCAGGATATTCCTGTTAAGATGGTCAGCACCTCGGAGATCAAAGTTTCTGTTGTGGTGCCGGAAAACGACATGCATAAATCGGCCAATGCCCTGCATGAAGAATATGGGTTGGAGTAATGTCCAGGAAAGTCACAGATCCGGTTTCTGACCGGGTCTGTTTTTATTCTCGAAAAATGAACGACAACACTGCTGTATGGAAATGGATGATATACAAGTATCGCTTCCGCTGTTTTCAGTAGAAAGAAATCCACTTTCAATATAATAAAATAACTGAAAGAATCTTTTTAAAAAGCGAGAGTTGCCTTGACGCTCCTCATGGCGGGGAGTACAATAAATATGTCATATTAATGTATCATGATGATAAGTGCAGTGATGAAAGCTTTCGTAACATATCGTTCGCTTTTTTTATTGCCGATTTATTGGGCTGAGGGGGGTAAAATTTTGGAAAACCGTGAATTTTTATTGCGCAGACTGCATTCTTTGCTCGGAATTATCCCGATCGGAATCTTTTTGACGCAACACTTAATCGTCAACCATTTTGCTACGCAAGGGGTAGAAGCTTTCAATAATGCTTCTCATTTCATGGCGAATCTGCCATTCGTTATTTTCCTGGAGATTTTCGTTATTTATTTACCATTAATGTATCATGCGTTTTATGGTTTATACATAGCTTTCACGACGAAAAACAATCCGGGACATTACAGTTATATGCGTAACATCTTGTTTGTCGCTCAGCGTTACACAGGGATTTTCCTTGTGATCTTTATCGCATGGCACGTGTTTGAAACACGGTTCCAGGTAGCGATCGGAGCTGCAGAAGCCAACTTCAATATGATGGCCAACATTTTGGACAATCCATGGATGCTGGCATTCTATATTGCGGGAGTTTTGGCGGCGACATTCCATTTGGCGAACGGGCTATGGTCTTTCCTTGTGACTTGGGGAATTACACAGTCTGAAAAGTCGCAGCGCTACACAACTTATTTCACGCTTCTAGTGTTTATTGTACTATCGATTATTGGTATCAGAGCATTGTTCGCGTTCATCTAAGAACGCTTCCATTTACTGGTGAACTAAAAGAGGAGTGAGTACCACAATGGCGAAAGGCAAACTTATAATTGTCGGAGGCGGACTTGCCGGCTTGATGGCAGCTGTTAAAGCTGCAGAAGCAGGCTCGCCGGTCGACTTATTTTCCATCGTTCCCGTAAAACGGTCCCATTCAGTTTGTGCGCAAGGCGGGATCAATGGAGCGGTGAATACGAAAGGTGAAGGGGATTCCCCTGCAATTCACCTGGACGACACCGTTTATGGCGGTGACTTTCTGGCAAACCAGCGTCCGGTTAAAAAAATGACAGACGCTGCTCCAGAAATTATCCGACTGCTTGACCGCATGGGCGTTATGTTCAACCGTACGCCGGAAGGTTTGTTGGATTTCCGCCGTTTCGGGGGCACCATGCATCACAGAACGGCATTTGCCGGTGCTACGACTGGTCAGCAATTGCTTTACGCTCTTGATGAGCAGGTTCGCCGCCATGAAGTGAACGGACTTGTAACCAAATACGAAGGCTGGGAATTTATCGGCTTAGTACTTGATGAAGACGGCGTGGGCAGAGGTATCACAGCCCAAAACATGACAACATCAGAAATCGAAGCATTCCGCGGGGATGCAGTGATCATGGCGACAGGCGGTCCCGGAATCATTTTCGGAAAATCGACAAACTCTGTCATCAACACAGGATCCGCAGCTTCGATCGCTTATCAGCAAGGCGTCTACTATGCCAACGGTGAGTTTATCCAAATTCACCCGACAGCAATTCCGGGAGACGATAAACTGCGTTTGATGTCAGAATCGGCCCGTGGGGAAGGTGGACGTATTTGGACTTACAAAGACGGCAAGCCTTGGTATTTCCTGGAAGAAAAATATCCGGCATACGGTAACCTGGTTCCGCGCGATATTGCAACGCGCGAAATTTTTGATGTCTGTGTCAACCAAAAACTCGGCATCAACGGTGAAAACATGGTGTATTTGGATCTGTCCCATAAAGATCCGAAAGAACTGGACATCAAACTTGGCGGGATCATCGAAATCTATGAGAAATTCACTGGAGACGACCCACGCAAAGTACCGATGAAGATTTTCCCGGCTGTCCATTATTCAATGGGCGGATTATGGGTCGATGACGACCAGATGACCAATATCCCAGGCGTTTTCGCTGCCGGGGAATGTGATTATTCTCAGCACGGTGCGAACCGTCTTGGAGCAAACTCTTTGCTGTCAGCCATTTATGGCGGTATGGTCGCTGGACCAAATGCCCTTAAATACATCAACGGTCTGGAAAAGCTGGCGGAGGATCTTCCTTCGGACATTTTTGACAGACACGTGGCGGACGAAAAACGCAAATGGGAAGAAATCCTTGCGTTGGATGGCACAGAAAACGCCTACGTCCTGCACAAAGAACTTGGTGAATGGATGACGGATAATGTCACTGTTGTCCGCTATAACGATAAACTGAAAGCGACTGATGAGAAAATTCAGGAGTTGCTGGAACGTTTCAACCACATCAGCATGACGGATACACAGCTTTGGAGCAACCAAGGCGCTATGTTTACACGTCAATTGAAAAATATGCTACATTTGGCTAGAGCGATTACACTTGGTGCGTTAAACCGCAACGAGAGCCGTGGCGCTCATTACAAACCGGATTTCCCGGAACGTAATGACGAAGAATTCCTTAAGACGACAATGGCAAAATTCAATGGATACGATGCACCAATCTTCCATTACGAAGAAGTCGACACGTCACTGATTCCGCCACGTAAACGTGATTACTCAGCGAAAGCCTAAGAAAGGAGCTAATTTACCATGGGTGAAGCAGCAAAAACGGTTATCTTTGAAATCGAACGCAGAAACTCCACGGATGAAAATTCGTATTGGGAAAAGTTCGAATTACCATATCGCGCCAACATGAACGTCATTTCCGCTTTGATGGAAATTCGTCGTAACCCTGTCAACACGGAAGGGAAGAAAACGACTCCTGTTACTTGGGATATGAACTGCCTCGAGGAAGTATGTGGTGCATGTTCAATGGTCATCAACGGTAAAGCGCGCCAATCTTGTACAGCGCTTGTTGACCAACTGGAACAGCCAATCCGTCTTCAGCCGATGAAAACATTCCCTGTTGTCCGCGACTTGATCGTTGACCGCAGCCGGATGTTCGATTCACTGAAAAAAGTCAAAGCGTGGGTTCCAATCGACGGAACGCATGACCTTGGCGAAGGGCCACGTATGCCTGAACGCAAACGCCAGTGGGCTTATGAATTGTCAAAATGCATGACTTGCGGCGTCTGCCTGGAAGCATGCCCGAACGTCAATGATAAATCCGATTTCATCGGAGCAGCTCCACTTTCACAAGTGCGCTTGATGAACGCGCATCCAACAGGTTCCATGACTCGTGATGAGCGCTTGAACGCCATCATGGGCGAAGGCGGCCTTGCAAGTTGCGGTAACTCGCAAAACTGTGTGGAATCTTGTCCAAAAGGAATTCCTTTGACAACTTCCATCGCAGCATTGAACCGTGAAACCACTGTCCAAATGTTCCGTAACTTCTTCGGAAGCGACCACGCAGTTGGATAATAAGCTCGATTTGAAACCCCGCAGTTTTCTCTGCGGGGTTTTTAATTTTTGTTTTCCTGTAAAAACAGCGACATATTTCGACAGCTTTTTGCTATACTATAAAAATGAACACCCACACAACTTACGGGAGGGTTATTATGAAAGCGAAATATATCGGAGATTTCGAAGAGTGGAAAAACGGATTTTCATTTTCTGTGCCGGTGCAGGTGCGTTTTTCGGAAACGGATCTGTTTGGGCACCTGAACAATACTGTGCCACTCAATTATTTCGAATTCGCGCGGATTGAATACATGAAAGAACTGGGAGTCATGCAGAACTGGCTTACAAGCGAAGCAGAACTTTTTCCAGTAGTGGCAGATGCGCAGATCGATTATTTGAAGCAAGTATTTTTTGATGACAAACTGCAAATATTCGTTAAGATAGAGTCGATTGGCAATTCGTCAATTGACATTCATTATTGGGCAGTCAATGACAAAAAGGAAACTTGTTTCACCGGCCGAGGCGCCATGGTCCAGATTTCGAAAAAGACAGGTAAAGGATATCCATGGTCCGAAGAAGAGCGGAGATTGTTTGAAAGCACACAAAGCGCATCAGTGAAAAGCTGAATGGCTTATGCCTCCGGCAAAAATTATTGGTATTGAATAAATTCTTTAAAGGAGTGGTTGAACTTAATGAGTGAGGACACGAACAAGGCCATGTACCACGACACGGCACGGGTAGCATTCATGGAAAAAGAACTCCGTTATATTTCTGGCATCATCAAGCAAAAAGGCCGTGAAATCCTGAACTCCTATACGATTACCCCGCCTCAGTTCGTCGCTTTGCAATGGCTGTTTGAGCATGGTGATATGACAATCGGTGACCTGTCGAACAAAATGTATCTGGCATTCAGTACGACAACCGATTTGGTCGACCGCATGGAAAAAAACGAATTGGTCGTACGCATCCGCGAAGAACAGGATCGTCGGGTGGTTCGCATTAAGCTGCTAAAAGAAGGCGAACGGATTATTGAAGAAGTGATTAAAGAAAGACAAGGTTATCTGCAGAATGTCCTCAGTGGCTTTGATGAAAAAGAAGTGGAGCAATTTGCATTTTTGCTTGAAAAGCTGCACAAAAACATGAAATAGGATAGAGGCGATAAGGTTGAACGCCCCAATAGGTGTAATTGATTCAGGAGTAGGCGGTTTGACCGTCGCAAAAGAAATTATGAAACTGCTGCCAAACGAACAGATTTACTACATAGGAGACAATGCACGGTGCCCGTATGGCCCACGACCACTATCGCAGGTGCGGAAGTACACGTGGCAGATGGCGAATGCTTTGATGAAGAAAAACATCAAAATGCTGGTCATCGCCTGCAATACTGCTACAGCGGCAGCGCTTTATTCATTGCAAAAACGGCTGCCGATCCCGGTCATTGGCGTCATTTTTCCAGGAGCACGGGCTGCCATCAAATCATCGTCCACCAAGCGAATCGCCGTTCTCGGGACGTCAGGGACGGTTCAGAGTGGTGCTTACGAAAAGGCGATCAAGTCGCTTGTATCGTCTTCCCATGTCGTGCAATTGGCTTGTCCGCGTTTTGTCCCGCTTGTAGAAAGTGATGAGTACGAAGGTGATTTCGCACGCCGTCTCGTCCGGGAGACACTGGCCTGTCTGGCAGAAGAATCGTTCGACACAGCCATTCTTGGTTGCACACATTACCCTCTTCTGCAAGGTTTTGTCGAAGAAACACTTGGCAGCGGGGTCTGCGTTCTTTCTTCGGCTCAGGAAACGGCGAAAGATGTGGAGCAGCATCTGGCGTTCAATCATCAATTTGCCAGCCGCCAAAAACCGCCGGTGCATCATTTCTATACGACAGGCTCCGGTCCCATTTTCGCGGACATCATCCGAAAATGGCTCGCTATTGAAGAGCCGCTGATTCATTCGATACGATTTTCAAAAGCCTGACTGCTTCGGCTGGTCAGGTTTTTGTCGTGGGAATGGAAATATGGTACGCTAATTGAGCAAATACGAGGAGGATTTATCATGACAAGAATAGACGAAAGAAAGCCGGACCAATTGCGGCCTGTAACGATGGACATTGATTATTTGATTCATCCGGAAGGCTCGGTATTGATCACAGTGGGGCAGACCAAAGTAATCTGCACAGCTACAATTGAAGAGCGGGTTCCCGGATTTTTGAGAGGACAGGGAAAAGGCTGGATTACAGCTGAATATTCGATGCTTCCAAGAGCGACGAACAGCCGCAATATGCGGGAGTCTTCGCGCGGGAAAGTCGGCGGGCGCACGATGGAAATCCAGCGTTTGATCGGCCGGGCATTGCGGGCAGTGGTGGATCTGGAAAAATTGGGCGAACGGACGTTGTGGATTGACTGTGACGTCATCCAGGCAGACGGCGGTACACGGACCGCTTCGATCACCGGTGCATTCGTGGCAATGACGATGGCCATCGGCAAATTGGAATTGGCGGCTTTTCCGGTGACAGATTTTCTGGCAGCGACAAGTGTCGGAATTTCCCACGAACACGGAGCCATTCTGGATTTGAACTATGCAGAAGATTCGACGGCTGAAGTGGATATGAACCTGGTGATGACAGGAGCAGGCCAATTCGTGGAACTTCAGGGTACCGGCGAAGAAGCGACATTTTCGCGTGCACAGCTGAACGAATTGCTGGATCTTGGAGAAGCTGGAATCAGTGAATTGATTGCCATTCAAAAAGAGGTTCTAGGAACGCTGGCATCACGCATCGGCGAAGAGGTGAGTTCAGAGCTATGAAAAAAGTAATCATTGCCACGCAGAACAAAGGCAAAGCAAAGGATTTCGAAGCGCTGTTTTCGCCGCTCGGCTATGAAGTGCTGACGCTCAGGGATGTGGCGGAGCAACTGGATGTTGAAGAAACAGGAGTGACGTTTGAGGAAAATGCCATCCTGAAAGCGGAAACGGTGGCAGAGGCTCTCCAGACGGTGGTCATTGCCGATGACAGCGGACTGGAAATTGATGCATTAGGCGGAGAGCCGGGTGTTTACTCGGCGCGCTATGCGGGAGAACAAAAAAATGACGACGCCAATATCGATAAAGTGCTTGAGAATTTGGCGGAGGTGCCTGACAGCGAGCGGACTGCGCGTTTCCGCTGTGTGTTGGCGGTAGCTGCTCCGGGCAAACAAACCGAAACGTTTTCCGGTTCATGTGAAGGTGTGATTCTGACCGGCCGTAAAGGCGATCAGGGATTCGGCTACGACCCCATTTTTTATGTTCCTGAAATCGGCAAAGCGATGGCTGAATTATCGCCGGAAGAAAAAGCGGCCATTTCCCATCGCGGCAATGCGATCCGGAAGTTGGAAAGTTCCATGCCTGACTGGTTGGAAACCGAAAAATAAAATGCAGGTTCATTCGGCGGATCTCCTGCTTATAGCAGCGGGAGACCTGCTGTTTGATGCGGGAAGCATCAATAAGAAATTAATTTGTTTATTTTTTTAAAATAGCATTGACTTTTCTTCAAATGATTTCTATAATTAAAATTGTCTTTTGTTAGAGAAAAGCACGAGTTGCTGTCACGGCTGCTGGAGTGTAAATGCTAACAAAGCCATGTCCCAGTAGCTCAGCTGGATAGAGCAACGCCCTTCTAAGGCGTCGGTCGGGAGTTCGAATCTCTCCTGGGACGTATACATAATTCTGAAGCAATCTGACCGTAATGGTTCAGGTTGCTTTTTTGTTGTGGCCTAGTATCCATAGTATACGGGTAGGTATTGTATTAAGTTGAAAAAGCATGGTATGATAAAAGTGAATTCAGATTATTCTTAAAAAGTGTTTATTGCCAAGACGTCTGGAAATTGTTCTTTTGTCCAAGGGTACGAAATTGAAAAAGAAAAGAGGATGCTTATGATTCCACTGCAGTTTTTTACCCAATACATGAAGCACCCTCGTTCTGTCGGAGCAATTTTGCCAAGTTCCCGCCAGCTTGCCGAACAGATGGTGGCGTCCATCCGATTTGAAAGCACCGATTGCATTGTGGAGTACGGACCGGGAACCGGAGTTTTTACGGAGCAACTGATACAAAAAAAGAGAAACAGCACCAAGCTTTTACTATTTGAAAACAATCGGGGGTTCTACGAGCTCCTGCAGCAGAAATACGGCGATATGGACAATGTTCATATTATTTTTGATTCTGCTGAGCGGGTGGCGCATTATCTGAACAAATACGGAGTGGAGCAAGTGGACTATATCGTCTCGGGACTGCCTTTTGCCAGTCTCCCAAAAGAAGTCTCGGAACGGATTCTCAGGGAAACGAAAAAAGTTTTGGGGCAAGACGGGGTATTCATCACTTTCCAATACACACGCTTCAAACAAAAGTATTTGCATTCCTTTTTCACCAGCATCCAGGTGGACAAAGTGCTCCGCAATGCCCCGCCAGCTTTTGTCTTTAAATGCATCCAGTAAACGATCCGGGAGTTTAGGCTCCGGATCGTTTTTGTTTGGCCGTTGAGCGAAACGGAAAACAAAGTGAATCGTATAAATTAATGATAAGAAAGGAGGTGGGCCGATGCCGACTTGTAACAGCTGCGGGCGAACATGGAGCTGGAAAGAAGCGATGAAAAGTTCGTTCAGTTTGGATCCAGCCATGAAATGCCCCAAATGCGGTAAGCGCCAGCATTTGACGAAAAAATCGCGGAAGCGGATGATTTGGTTCAATTGGCTGGTGCTGATTCCATTGGCGTTGAATATATTTTTGGATCTGAGTGTCTTTTTCGTGCTCTTTCTGATGCTTGTATTATTTGCGGTGAGCATCAGTTTGATGCCTTTTCACATGGAGTTGACGGAAGAGGAAGAGCCTTTATGGTGAAAAAAGTATTCAAATATTCGGATAATTTAAAGTTTTAATTTCCCAACTTTGGCTTGTATGATATGATATTCAGTACAAATGGGGTGGTTATATGCGAAAAAAGTACAGGGATTTAAAGCGGAAAGGGAACGTCATCGTTTTTCCTACCACGATAAATCGCCTGCTCACAGACGGAATGACTTTTCTGAAAAACGAAAAGTATGAACAAGCCAGAGACAAACTGTACCAGGTGCTGGCGTACGAGCCCGATCACACCGCAGCACTTGGTGCATATTCTTATTGCCTTTACGAACTGGGGGAGTTCGAAGAGGCGCTCGATGTTTGCCGCGAACTGCTGCGCATCGGACCGATTCATTACCTGGAAACAATGGAATTATACATAAGTATTTTAATGCAAGTCCGGCAATATGAAGAAGCGGAGCAGATGATTGAAGCTCTGATAGAAGAAAACGTTCTTCCGGAAGAGCGTTTGGAACAATTTCGTCAACTGAGGGATCTGAACGAACAGATTGTCGCCAATGCGTCCATCGAAACTGTGGATTCCACGATGTATCAATTGGAGGAATTTTTGTCTTTATCCCCGCTCGAGCAGGAGTGGCTGATTATGGATTTGCCGCCAGCTTCCTATAACGCACTGAAAAAGCACCTGCTGGCGATTGTCGGGCACCCCGAAGTGGATCTGCTGACGAAAACATACATATTATTTACGCTTCATCAGGAAAACATCGATGCTGTTGTTGAAGTGGAAAAGTTCCATTACCAGGGGCGCTTCCGTATCTCCGAACTGCCGGATCCTTTATCAAACCCGCGGCTTGAATCGATCAAAAAGCAAATTGAAGAATCATTGTCCAAGGATCCTTCGCGTCTGGAATTGGCGAAAGAGCTGTTTGACCGGCATGTTTATCTGTTTTATCCGTTTCATTGGCCGGATTTTCCGGAAGCTGAAGTGGCCGCCGCCTATATGGATTACCTGGATATGCTGTTCAGCGGTGAAACTTCTGCAGGTGCCAATGAAAGGCTGTTGGAGTTGATCATACAGGCGGAACAATGGTTTGAGATGCGCAATCAGTAGAAATAGTTGAACCTGACGCCATCTATGCTATAATATGGTGGTTGTCAAAAATCGTATAAAGAGAACTTTTCAACTTGGGAGTTCTTGATGCCCGTGTACAACGGGAGAACGTAATATGACTTTGCAGAAAATGTTTGGAGGGCTAATAAATGTCAGCAAAATGGGAAAAACAAGAAGGTAACACAGGAACACTTACAGTAGAAGTGCCTGCTGAAGAAGTCAATGCAGGACTGGACAAAGCGTTCAAAAAAGTCGTCAAGGAAATAAACGTACCTGGTTTCCGTAAAGGGAAAATGCCTCGTCAAATGTTCGAAAAACGTTTTGGCGTAGAATCTCTTTACCAGGATGCACTGGATTTCATCTTGCCGGATGCATACGCAAACGCTGTCGAAGAAGCGGGCATCAACCCGGTTGACCGTCCTGAAATCGACATTGAGACGTTGGAAAAGAACCAGCCGCTTGTGTTTACTGCGAAAGTGACAGTAAAACCGGAAGTCGAGCTTGGCGAGTACAAAGGTCTTGAAGTGACAAAACAAGACACAGAAGTAACAGATGAAGATATCGAAAACCAATTGAAAGAAAGCCAGGAGCGTTTTGCGGAACTGGCTGTCAAAGAAGATGAGGCAATCGTTGAAGGCGACACAGCTGTCATCGACTTTGAAGGATTTGTTGACGGTGAAGCGTTCGAAGGCGGAGCAGGAAACGATTATTCTCTTGAAATCGGTTCGAATTCATTCATTCCAGGATTTGAAGAGCAATTGATCGGTTTGAAAGCCGGAGAAGAAAAAGACGTGGAAGTAACTTTCCCTGAAGAATACCACGCTGCTGAACTTGCAGGAAAAGCTGCGACATTCAAAGTGAAAGTCAACGAAGTCAAAGCGAAAGAACTTCCTGAACTGGACGATGAATTAGCAAAAGAAATCGATCCGGAAGTGGGAAGTGTCGAAGAACTTCGCACAAAATTGAAAGAAAACACAATCGCTGAAAAAGCATCTGCTGCTGATGCGGCACTTCGCGATGAACTTGTCCAAAAAGCGGCTGAAAATGCTACAATCGACATCCCGCATGCTATGATCCATTCAGAAATGGACCGCATGATGCAGGATTTCGAACAGCGTCTGACACAGCAAGGCATGAACCTGGACCTTTACTATCAGTTCTCCGGACAGGACGAAGCAGCTCTTCGCGAGCAGATGCATGGAGATGCTGAAACACGCGTACGTGTATCATTGACACTTGAAGCGATTGCTGAAGCAGAAAACCTGGAAGTGACTCCGGAAGATATCGACAAAGAGCTTGAAAAAATGGCTGGCCAATTCAACATGGATGTGGAACAGATCAAAGCAGCTCTTGGCGGCACAGAAATGCTTGAAAATGATATCCGCATGCAAAACACGGTGGAATTCCTGGTGGAAAACGCCAATATCACGACAGAGGTCAACGACGCCGAAGACGCTGAGTAAACCTTATTCATACAATCCAAGAAAACAAGGTGCGGCAACGCGCCTTGTTTTACTCTACATAGAACATCTGCTACCATACACAGAAGCTGATTTGTTGGAGCAAATCTAAATAGTTGCTACAATAAAGATAATCTTGTAATATAATGGCTTGAATAGGGGTGAATACATTGTTCAAATTCAATGACGAGAAAGAACATCTGAAGTGTTCGTTTTGTGGCAAACCACAAGAACAGGTTCGTAAACTGGTCGCAGGACCGGGTGTATATATTTGTGATGAATGTATTGAGCTGTGTACGGAAATCGTAGAAGAAGAGCTTGGTACAGAAGAAGAAGTGGAATTCCATGAAGTTCCAAAACCAAAAGAAATTCTGGACATTCTGAACGGCTATGTAATCGGGCAGGACAAAGCGAAAAAATCGCTGGCAGTTGCTGTGTACAACCATTACAAGCGCGTAAATTCAAACAGCAAGATCGACGACGTCGAGTTGTCCAAATCCAATATCGTATTAATCGGGCCGACAGGAAGCGGGAAAACCTTGCTTGCTCAAACTTTGGCCCGTATTCTGAATGTTCCGTTTGCCATTGCGGACGCCACTTCATTGACTGAAGCCGGTTATGTAGGCGAAGACGTGGAAAACATTCTGCTTAAATTGATCCAGGCGGCGGATTACGATGTGGAACGTGCGGAAAAAGGCATTATCTATATCGATGAAATCGATAAAGTTGCCCGCAAATCCGAAAATCCATCCATCACCCGTGACGTATCAGGGGAAGGCGTGCAGCAGGCACTTCTGAAAATCCTGGAAGGCACTACAGCCAGCGTTCCACCGCAAGGCGGACGTAAGCACCCTCACCAGGAATTCATCCAAATCGATACAACCAATGTGTTGTTTATCGTTGGTGGAGCCTTTGACGGAGTAGACCAGATCATCAAACGCCGTCTAGGCAATAAGATCATTGGTTTCGGCGCAGATCCGAACAAAGAAGAAGTGGATGAAAAATCATTGCTCAGCCAGCTGATTCCGGAAGACTTGCTGAAATTCGGCTTAATCCCTGAATTTATCGGCCGTTTGCCTGTCTTGGCGAGCCTTGAGCAATTGGATGAAAATGCACTTGTTCAGATTTTGACTGAACCGAAAAACGCATTGATCAAGCAATACCAAAAAATGATGGAGCTTGACGATGTTACATTGACGTTTGAAGACGAAGCGTTGACAGAGATTGCTAAATTAGCGATTGAACGCAAAACGGGAGCACGCGGACTGCGTTCCATCATTGAAAATACCATGCTGGAAGTGATGTTCGACTTGCCTTCACGTGAGGATATCGTTGAATGTGTCATCACTGCTGAAACAATCACTGATAACGTACAGCCGAAACTCATTTTAGAAGATGGTACGGTATACGACAAAGACAATAACGAAAGAACATCCGCTTAAGATCGATTCCAGGCACCAGGCAAACCTGGCTGCGGGGAGACATCAATCGGACTTTCATGGGCAAGATCCTTTGCCTGTTGAAGTGAACCCATACAGGATGATACGGGCTGACTCTGATCGTGCACATCCGCGCGTTCAGAAGTCAGCCTTCTTTCGTTAAAAAGGTAGAATTAGGAAAATAATTTCGGAGGTGGCTTTTTTTATGGCTAAGAAGAAAACAACAAAACGGGTGCCATTACTGCCATTGCGGGGACTCCTTGTTTTTCCGACGATGGTATTGCATATCGACGTCGGCCGGGAACGGTCGATTGCTGCCCTGGAGCAGGCGCTGCTGGAAGACAACCTCGTTTTTCTGGCGACTCAAAAAGACATGAGTGTGGAGCAGCCGGAACAAGACGATTTGCAGAAAATCGGTACGCTTGCCTACGTTAAGAAAATGCTGAAGCTGCCGAACGGCACATTCCGTGTACTGGTGGAAGGGCTGGAACGCGGGCAGTGGGACCATTATGAAGATGAGGAAACCTACACCGTCGTGGATGTGACTTCATTTCCTGATGAGACAGAAAAAGATGCCGAACAGGATGCGTTGATGCGCATTTTACTTGAGCATTTCGAAAAGTACTCGAAGAGCTCAAAAAAAGTGACGACTGAAACCTATAACACAGTGGCGGATATTGAAGAGCCGGGCCGTTTAGCGGACACAGTGGCTTCTCACTTGCCGTTGAAGCTCGCCGGAAAACAGGAAGTGCTGGAAACGTTTGATGTCAGCAAGCGTCTGGAAATGCTGATTGCACGCCTTCACAATGAGCAGGAAGTGCTCGATATTGAAAAGCGCATCAACCAGCGTGTGAAAAAAGCGATGGAGCAGACGCAAAAAGAATTTTATTTGCGCGAGCAGATGAAAGCGATTCAGACCGAACTCGGTGACAAAGACGGGAAATCCGCTGAAGTCGTCGATCTGAAGAAGCGCATTGAAGAAGCCGATATGCCGGAATCGACGGAAAAGGTTGCTTTGAAAGAATTGGACCGTTATGAAAAATTGCCGGCAGCGGCAGCGGAAAGCGGCATTATCCGCAACTATATCGAATGGCTTGTGACGATTCCATGGTCGGAAGCGACAAAAGACCGGTTGGACATCAAATACGCGGAAGAAGTTTTGAACCGTGACCATGACGGCCTGGAAAGCGTCAAAGAACGGGTGCTTGAATATTTGGCAGTCCAGCAGATGACGAATTCATTGCGCGGACCGATTTTATGCCTTGTTGGTCCTCCAGGCGTCGGGAAGACCTCCCTTGCAAAATCAATCGCCGAATCGCTGGACCGCAACTTTGTCCGTGCGTCGCTTGGCGGCGTCCGGGACGAATCGGAAATCCGCGGCCATCGCCGGACCTATGTCGGTGCCATGCCGGGGCGAATCATTCAAGGGATGAAAAAAGCGGGCACGGTCAATCCGGTGTTCCTGCTTGATGAAATCGACAAGATGTCCAACGACTTCCGTGGAGATCCGTCATCAGCGATGCTGGAAGTGCTGGATCCGGAGCAGAACAATTCGTTCAGCGATCATTACATTGAAGAGAATTACGATCTATCGAATGTCCTGTTCATTGCAACAGCCAACGACTTGAGCACCATTCCAGGACCGCTGCGCGATCGTATGGAAGTGATTTCGATTGCAGGCTATACGGAACAGGAAAAGCAGATGATCGCGAAAAACCATTTGGCTCCGAAACAATTGGAAGAGCATGGTTTGTCTGCGGAACAATTGCAATTTACGGAAGACGCGCTGCTGACAATCGTCCGCTATTACACCCGCGAGGCGGGAGTCCGTGGACTTGAACGGCAAATTGCATCAATTTGCCGGAAAGTGACCAAACAGATTATCGGGGAAGAACTGGAGCAAGTGACTGTGACACCTGATAAAGTCGAAGAATATCTGGGCAAACGCAAATTCCGTTACGGCATGGCCGAAAGTGTCAATCAAATCGGTGTCGCGACAGGACTGGCCTACACCAGTGTCGGAGGCGATACGCTTCAAATCGAAGTATCGCTGTCACCGGGCAAAGGCAAACTGCAGCTGACCGGGAAACTTGGAGATGTCATGAAAGAATCAGCACAGACAGCTCTGTCATTTGTCAGAGCACGTGCTGAATCGCTTGGCATTGATCCGAACTTCCATGAATCGCATGATATCCATATTCACGTTCCGGAAGGCGCCGTTCCAAAAGACGGCCCTTCCGCCGGCATCACCATTGCCACAGCGCTGGTATCATCGTTATCAAGGCGCCCGATCCGCCGTGAAGTCGGCATGACCGGAGAAATCACTTTACGTGGCCGTGTGCTGCCGATCGGCGGCGTCAAAGAGAAAACTTTGAGTGCCCACCGTGCCGGTCTGAAAACGATCATCCTGCCAAGTGACAACGAGCGTGATTTGGAAGACATTCCGGAAACCATCCGTGAAGAATTGACGTTCAAGCTTGTTTCCGAAGCGGACGAAGCTTTGGAAATCGCCTTGGAAGGAGCAGACAAATGATTGTAAACAACGTGGAACTAGTCATCAGCGCCGTCCGGCCGGACCAATATCCGGAAGGCGGCTTGCCTGAGTTCGCATTGGCCGGACGTTCCAATGTAGGCAAATCGTCGTTCATCAATAAAATGATCGGCCGCAAAAGCATGGCGCGCATTTCCTCGAAACCGGGGAAGACGCAGACACTGAATTTCTATAAAATCGAAGACAAATTGTTTTATGTCGACGTGCCGGGCTATGGCTATGCGAAAGTGTCCAAATCGGAACGCGAAGCGTGGGGCAAAATGATCGAGCGCTACATCACGGAGCGCGAAGAATTGCGCGCAGTGATTCAGATTGTTGACCTCCGCCATCCACCGAGCAAAGACGATATCGCAATGTACGACTTCATGAAGCATTATGAACTTCCGTGCATCATCATCGCCACCAAAGCTGACAAAATCCCGAAAGGCAAATGGGAAAAGCACAAAAAAATTGTCCGCGAGACGCTGGACATGGAAAAAGGTGACCCGTTGATCGTTTTTTCATCCGAAACCGGACTCGGCAAAGACGCAGCGTGGAAAGAAATTGAAAGCAGAATGTAAGGGGAGGAAGCGCGGCTGATGGGGCCGCGCTTTTTTTTATGTAATTTTTCGAGGGGAATTGTGCTTTCTGCAAATAAACTTCGGGATTCTGCAAACAACATAAAGAATTCCGCAAACAACCACCAATTTTCCGCAAGCAACGCAGTAAATTCCGCAAACAAAGCTTGTCAATGGAAATGAAACGGAAGAATACAAAGCCGGACCGGCAAGGCTCTTTGCAAAACGCAGCTGTCGTTAAAGAGAGCCGATCAAAATTTTGCCTTATAAAGCAACCTCTTTGCCGGAAAATTCTTTTATTATCCCGATTGTGCAATTTCCTTGTGATAGAAGATTCGCTTTGCTAAACTTACATTAGAATTATTCCAAATAAGTGTTTTTCATGGCTTGTTCACAAATTCAAAGGCTTATGTGCCATGAATAGTGGTATACTTTTATAGAGGAAATATTGAACGTGAAAGGTGTTTTGGACCCATGCATACATTAGTAGTCGGGGTGAACTACCGCTCTGCCCCAGTGGAGATCCGCGAAAAACTGTCGTTTATCGAAGCGGAGCTTCCGCAGGCGATGCAGGCATTAAAAGAGCAAAAAAGCATATTGGAGGATGTCATCGTATCGACGTGCAACCGGACGGAGATCTATGCGGTGGTCGACCAGCTTCACACAGGACGCTACTATGTGAAGCAATTTCTGGCGGACTATTTTGGCATGCCGCAGGAATCCTTTTCCCAGTACTTATTCATCCATGAAAAAGATGAAGCGGTTGAACATTTATTCCGCGTGACAGCGGGCATCGATTCGATGGTACTGGGCGAAACGCAGATTCTTGGCCAAGTCAAAAGCAGCTTCCTGGCCGGACAGGAGCACGGTACAACAGGTACGGTGTTCAACCAGCTGTTCAAGCAGGCTGTGACACTTGCCAAAAAAGCGCATTCGGAAACGGCAATCGGCGAGAACGCGGTGTCTGTTTCGTATGCGGCAGTAGAGCTCGGCAAAAAGATTTTCGGTTCTTTGAAAAACAAGCATGTTGTCATTCTGGGTGCCGGCAAGATGGGCGAATTGGCCATCAAAAACCTGCAGGGCAGCGGCGCCAACAAAATCACTGTCATCAACCGCACATTTGAGAAAGCGGAAGTGTTGGCAGAAAGTTTCGGCGGACAGGCAAAACCGATGAATCAACTGCAATGTGCATTGCTGGAAGCGGATATTCTGATTTCTTCCACGGCCGCCACGAATTACGTGATCGATCTGGAACTGATGCAGTTTGTGGAAAAACTGCGCAAAGGCAAACCATTGTTCCTGGTCGACATTGCTGTACCGCGCGATATGGATCCGCAAATCGGCGATCTGGAAAATGTGTTCTTATATGATATCGATGATATGCAGGGAATCGTCGAAGCGAATCTGGCTGAACGCGAACGTGCAGCTGAACAGATTGTGGCAATGATTAATCAGGAGACCGTCCAGTTCAACGACTGGTTGACGACTCTGGGTGTGGTTCCGGTCATTTCGGCACTGCGTCAAAAAGCGCTCGGCATACAGGCCGAGACGATGGCCAGCATCGAGAACAAAATGCCGGACCTTACAGACCGTGAGAAAAAGATTCTCAACAAACATACAAAATCGATCATCAACCAATTGTTGAAAGATCCGATTTTGCAGGCGAAAGAATTGGCAGGTTCGCCAAAATCACGTGAACAACTGGAGTTGTTCCAGCAGATTTTCGGGATTGAAGAAGAAGCGCAGGCAGAAGCCGAAAAACAGATGAGCTCTGCAAAAGCGAATGCTGGAAAACAGGCGGCGCAGACAAAACAACAGAAGCAAGAAGTTCCCGGCTATTCATTTTAATCGTTCTGACAGAGGCGTTTTCGAATCTATATGTTAAAATGTAGATGCGGAAGCGCCTTTAATTTTGGAAATGAAGGGGAATAGGATGGCTGATATAACGATGGCAAGGCTGCATGAAGCTATGGTTGTACTATACGCTGTCAGCCTTGTTTTTTATTTTATTGATTATTTATATAAAGAGAAAAGGGCCAGCCGGATCGCGATGTCCCTGCTCGGTGTCGTATGGCTGATGCAGACTGTCTTTCTGGTGTTTTATATACTGGAAACGAGACGTTTTCCGATCCTGACGTTGTTTGAAGGGATTTACTTTTATGCCTGGCTGCTTGTCACTCTGTCAATCGTGCTGCGCATATTCTACCGCTTTGACTTTGCGGTATTTTTCATCAACATCATCGGCTTTATTTTTATGACCATCCATACATTTGCCCCGGTGCAGATCGAGCGTTCACCGGTCGGGGAAACGCTCGTTTCGGAATTATTGTTCATACATATCACGTTTGCGATTTTGTCGTATGTTGCCTTTTCGGTGTCATTCGTTTTTTCGGCATTGCACGTGATTTTGTACAGGCTCCTCAAACGGAAAAAATGGACCCGGCAATGGAGCAGCCTGCCGTCACTCGGACAGGCGCAGCTTGGAATGACCATCTCCATACTGACGGGCATTCCGTTGTTGTTTATTTCACTCGTCCTCGGACTGCAGTGGGCGTACACCACCCTGTCGCAATTTTCGCTGCTGGACATGAAGATTGTCGGCTCGTTCGTTCTGCTGGTTGTCTACAGTGTGATTTTATACCGCCACCGCAGAGGTTCGTTGAACGGCATGTCCTATGCCATGGCGCACGGCTATGCGTTTTTGCTGCTGCTCGTCAATTTCTTTTTGGGAAGCCGTTTATCTGATTTTCATTTTTGGTATTAAAGAAAGGTAGGATTCATTTTGAGAAAAATTATTGTAGGTTCGAGAAGAAGCAAGCTTGCGTTGACACAAACCAATCAGTTTATCGACAAGATGAAAGCGGCAGGCGCGCCGTTTGAATTCGAAATAAAAGAAATCGTCACGAAAGGCGACCGCATTGTGGATGTCACGTTGTCAAAAGTCGGCGGCAAAGGCTTGTTCGTCAAAGAAATTGAACAGGCGCTGCGTGATGAAGAAATCGATTTCGCCGTCCACAGTATGAAAGACATGCCGTCGGTCCTTCCGGAAGGGTTTGTTATCGGCTGTATCCCGGAACGCGAAGACCCGCGCGATGCATTCATTTCAAACGATCATGTGAAACTTATGGAACTGCCGGTAGGGGCAGTGGTTGGAACGAGCAGCCTGCGCCGCAGTTCACAGCTGCTGATGCTGCGTCCGGACCTTGAAATCCAATGGATCCGCGGCAACATCGACACACGCCTGGCGAAGTTGAAAGACGAGAATTTTGATGCCATCATTTTGGCGGCTGCCGGTTTGAAACGGATGGGCTGGAAAGACGATATCGTCACTGAGTTCCTCGATGTGGATGACTGCCTGCCGGCAATCGGACAAGGTGCCCTGGGTATTGAGTGTCGTGAAGACGATACCGAATTGCTGGAGGAATTGGCAAAAGTCCATGATGAAAAAACGGCGCTTGCTGTGAACGCTGAGCGCAAGTTCCTGAAGGATATGGATGGCAGCTGCCAAGTGCCGATTGCCGGATATGCCACAGTCAACGACAGTGAAATTTCGTTCACCGGATTGATCACTTCACCTGAAGCCGATCAGGTGTACAGAGAATCCATTGTCAGCCGTGACCCGATTGAAGCGGGACGCATTGTAGCAGAAAAAATCAGCGCACAGGGCGGCTATGACTTGATTCAGCGCGTCAAAGCTGAGAGCAATGTATGAGCATGACGCACCGCTGAATGATCGAACCATCGTTTTTACCGGCTCGAACAAACCGCAGGAAGCTGTGAAACTGGTCGGGCGATTGGGCGGCAAAGCCATCTATTTGCCGCTGATCGAAACCTCGTTATGCGACAGCGAGCAGCCGGATTTCAAAGCTTATGACTGGCTGATCTTCACCAGCCGCAACAGTGCAGAAGCGTTCGGCCAATTAGCTGAAAATGTTTCGGCACGCATTGCGGCAGTCGGCGACAAAACAGCTGAAACCCTTAAACAATATGGGTACGAGATTGATTTTAAGCCGACTGTTTTCAGTGCGGACCGGTTTGTGGAAGAATTCCCCGCGGTTGCCGGAAACGCGCGCTGTTTGTTTGTCAGAGGTTCATTGGCCAAAGACACCATCACCTCCATGCCTTTGGAAGTGGATGAGTGGACAGTGTATGAAACCTTGCTGAAACTCGATAACGCGAAAAAGCTTATTGCCATGAAAAATTGCATCGTCATCTTTGCCAGTCCTTCCGCGGTAGCGGCTTATTGCCAGGCGGGAGGCAACTGGGAGGGAATCCGGGTGGCGGCGATCGGACACGTCACAGAGCATGCGATTGTCCGAAACGGCGGCCACGTCGACTGGATTCCGGAACGATACACCTATCTGGATGTAATAAACGAAATAGCGAAAGGAAGTTAACCGAATGACTGATTTACAATTCAATCGCCACCGCCGTCTGCGCGGTTCGGCCAATTTGCGGGCAATGGTCCGCGAAACCAGCTTGCATAAAGAAGATTTTATCTACCCGATTTTCGTGGTGGAAGGAGAAAACGTCAAAGAAGAAATTTCGTCGATGCCCGGCGTTTATCATTATTCCCTCGACAATCTGGGTGCAGAACTGGATGAAGTAGTGGAGCTCGGCATTCCTTCCGTCATCTTGTTCGGCGTGCCGAATGAAAAAGACGCGGTCGGTTCTCAAGCTTATCATGATCACGGGATCACGCAGGAAGCGATCCGTTTTGCCAAAGAACGCCATCCGGATCTTGTGGTCATTGCAGATACGTGCCTGTGCCAATACACGGACCACGGCCATTGCGGCGTCATCGAAAACGGCGTTATCCTGAATGACGAGACATTGGATCTATTGGCCCGTACGGCTGTGTCCCAGGCGAAAGCAGGGGCAGATATTATCGCACCATCAAATATGATGGACGGCTTTGTGGCAGCGATCCGTTTCGGTCTTGACCAGGCAGGCTTCCATAACATTCCGATCATGTCCTATGCCGTGAAATATTCATCCGCCTATTACGGCCCGTTCCGTGAAGCGGCGCACTCAACGCCTCAGTTCGGCGACCGCAAAACTTATCAGATGGATCCGGCCAATCGCCTGGAAGCATTGCGTGAAGCGGCTTCTGACATTGAAGAAGGTGCGGATTACCTGATCGTTAAACCGGCATTGTCGTATCTGGACATCGTGCGTGAAGTCCGCGACAATTACGACTTGCCGATTGTGGCCTACAATGTGTCCGGCGAATATGCGATGGTCAAAGCAGCCGCATTAAACGGCTGGGTGGACGAAAAGCAGATTGTTCTGGAAACCTTATTGAGCATGAAGCGCGCTGGAGCGGACATCATCTTAACTTATCATGCAAAAGACGCAGCACGCTGGTTGGAGGGGAAATAAATGGCTTACGAAAATTCGAATGCAGCATTCACAGAAGCGAAAAAATTGATGCCCGGCGGCGTTAACAGCCCCGTCCGCGCGTTCAAATCGGTCAATATGGATCCGATTTTCATGTCTTCTGGCAGTGGTGCCACCATCACCGATATCGACGGCAATACGTATATCGACTATGTTCTGTCTTGGGGGCCGCTGATTTTGGGGCATGCCCAACCGGACGTTGTCAAAGCGATCCAGGAAGTGGCGGTT
Organism: Planococcus salinus; assembly: GCF_003719725.1. Classification (GTDB taxonomy): domain Bacteria; phylum Bacillota; class Bacilli; order Bacillales_A; family Planococcaceae; genus Planococcus; species Planococcus salinus. The sequence goes on from NZ_RIAX01000001.1 coordinate 160,752, forward strand.
TCCGGCACTTCATTCGGAGCGCCGACATTGATCGAAAACGAATTGGCGAAAATCGTCATGGAACGAGTGCCTTCCATTGAAATGGTGCGCATGGTTTCATCTGGTACAGAAGCGACGATGAGTGCCCTTCGTGTGGCGCGCGGCTATACCGGCCGCAATAAAATCCTGAAATTTGAAGGCTGCTACCACGGCCACGGCGACAGCCTGCTGATCAAAGCGGGATCCGGCGTCGCGACACTCGGCTTGCCGGACTCACCGGGCGTTCCGGAATCGGTGGCGCGCAATACCATAACGGTGCCGTATAATGATCTGGAAAGTGTGCGCCACGTATTCCAGGAATACGGTGACGATTTGGCAGCAGTCATCGTGGAGCCGGTTGCCGGCAATATGGGTGTTGTGCCTCCAAAAGAAGGGTTTTTGCAGGAACTGCGCAATCTGACACACGAAAACGGCACAATCTTGATCTTTGATGAAGTGATGACCGGGTTCCGCGTCGGCTATACCTGTGCACAGGGCCATTTCGGCATCACACCGGACATGACATGTCTCGGAAAAGTGATCGGCGGCGGCCTGCCGGTAGGAGCATTCGGCGGCAAACGTGAAATCATGCAGCAAGTCGCACCGAGCGGATCGATTTACCAGGCCGGCACGCTGTCGGGCAATCCGCTGGCAATGACGGCCGGATATGAAACGCTGTCCCGCCTGACGGAAGAATCCTATGAGACATTCGTTAAACGCGGCGACCAGTTGGAGCAGGGGTTCCGCGAAGCGGCGGAAAAATACAACATCCCGCACACGATCAACCGTGCCGGTTCGATGATCGGTTTCTTTTTCACGAATGAAGAAGTGGTCGATTTCGCGTCCGCGCAAACATCGGATACGCAATTATTCGCTGAGTATTATCGCTTGATGGCAGAGCAGGGCATATTCCTGCCGCCTTCCCAGTTTGAAGGCATGTTCCTGTCGACTGCCCACACAGAAGCGCATATCGCCAAAACGGTGGAAGCATTCCATGCTGTTTTTGCACAACTTGCACGCTGATTAAGATGAAGAAGCGCCGAAAAAGCTGGAATCCCAGTTTTTTCGGCTTTTTTATTGCCGTAAAACGGCCGAGTGATCATAGAATGGCTTGTATGATCATTGAGAGGCGATGACTGCTCATAGGACCACATCTACTGCCCATGACAGGCCGAAAACCGCTCACAGCAGAGTCCATCCGGCTTCACAGGTTAAATAAATTCTGCGCGCGGTTAATTTTTCGTGTAAAATAGTAACTACTTATTTCGTCTCACGAAAGTTGGAACGCCATGTATATTCTATTACGAACTGCATTGATCGCTGTGTCGGCAGGGTTTCTTTTCGAACGGCTCGGCATGTTCCTGCCGTGGCTGCTCGGACCCTTGCTGGCGCTTTTGCTGCTGAACCAGTTTACTTCCCTGGAATTCCGCTGGCCGAATACTCTTCGCATTATCGGGCTGCTGGTGCTTGGCATGCAGATGGGGTCTTCTTTTACACGGGATTCCGTACTGCTGATGTGGGTCGACTTGCCTTATATGGCGTTCATGTCGGTGGCGGTGGTGACGATGGCGCTGCTGTTGGGGTTCCTGTTCCGGAAAATGGCCAACGAGAGTCTGGCGACAAGCCTGCTGGGTTCGATGCCGGGTGGCTTGTCGCAGATGGTGTTGATTTCGGAGGAAGTGAAAACCGCCAATATGACGGTTGTGTCGATGATGCAGACCATCCGGATTTTCCTGGTCGTCACGACGATTCCTTTTTTCACGACCTTTCTTTCTGGAAGAAGTGCTTCCGAAATCGAAGAGACCTTTTTTTCGTTTTCGCCGCTTCATTTCGGCGTCGCTTTTGTGTTGGGTGCAGCCATTTACGCGGGAATGAAACGCGTCCATTTTCCGGCCGCGGAAATGCTGGCGCCGATACTCGTACTGGCGATTGTGCAGACGTTTACAGGCGAACAGCTGGTCAATCTGCCGCCGCTGCTGATCAACGGCGCCCAGGTGCTGGTTGGTGCCCACCTCGGCCTGCAGATGCAGGATCTGCGGGAGAAACTAAATGTCCGGCTGGCGTCCGCCATTCTGGTCAATAATTTTCTGCTCATCGGATTTACGGCAATTCTTGCGTATATATTAGTAAACTGGCTGCCGGCGTATTTGTTTCTAGATTTCTTTTTGAGCGCGGCACCGGGCGGTATGGCGGAAATGACCATTACGGCGCTGGAAACAGGTGGCGATGTGGCGTTGATCACGAGCTTCCAATTGTTTCGGCTGTTTTTTGTGCTGCTGATTGCAGCCCCGGCGGTTGCTTATATTGTGAAAAAACTTGACGCTAAAACGGCAAATTGAGTACAATAGATTCAACCATATACCATTGCGTTGAAGAGGATAGTAGGATGTATGTGCATTTCAGAGAGGAAGCCGTTTGGTGGGAGGTTTTCATGGACAGCATTTGAATGTCACCTCGGAGCAGTTTCCGTGAATCGAGTAGCGGAGACCGGATGCGAAATCCGTTATCGAACTTGAGAGCCGGGCTTATTTGGGCCTGTGTATAAAGGTGGTACCGCGAACAACTCCTTCGTCCTTTAAGACGACAGGAGTTTTTTTATTGTGCGGGTTCTGTTAAAAGGGAGAGCTGATATTCCGCAAAACAGCTGCGCTTGCCGCGGGCTCGCGTCCAAGCCTCCTCAGTCGCTTCGCTCCCTGTGGGGTCTCGGCCGTCTCGCTTTCCCGCAGGCGTCGCAGCTGTTTTGCTCCATATCTTAGCTACTTCTTAGATGAAAGAGCGGAAGGCGGCGACTCCAGCGGGAACAGCACGAGCTGGAGCCACTGGACTGAGCGTAGCGAGGGAAGCGGCAGAAGCCGTGCCCGCGGAAAGCGTCCGCCTGGAGCGATTTCATCCGACTACAATTCATTAGTTCAACTTATATAGTACATAATAATTAAGGAGGAATTTCAATGACTGAACAAACGCAAATGCCGACTAAGTATGACCCACAGACGGTTGAGAAAGGCCGTTATGACTGGTGGGTGGATGGAAAATTTTTCGAGGCCCAGCCGACGAGTGACAAAACACCTTATACCATCGTGATTCCGCCGCCGAACGTGACAGGGAGGCTGCACCTTGGCCACGCCTGGGATACGACGCTGCAGGATATTCTGACCCGCATGAAACGGATGCAGGGATACGATGCATTGTGGCTTCCGGGAATGGACCATGCCGGAATCGCGACACAGGCGAAAGTGGAAGGCAAGCTGAAAGAAGAAGGGCGTTCACGCTATGATTTAGGGCGCGAGGCGTTTTTGGAGGAATCGTGGAAATGGAAAGAGGAATATGCCGGCCATATCCGCCAGCAATGGTCGAAGCTTGGCCTGGGGCTTGATTATTCCCGTGAGCGCTTTACGATGGATGAAGGCCTGTCAAAAGCGGTGCGCGAAGTGTTCGTGAAACTGTATGAGAAAAAGCTCATCTACCGCGGCAAATACATCATCAACTGGGATCCGGCAACAAAAACGGCGATCTCGGATATCGAAGTAATCTATAAAGATGTACAGGGCGCATTCTATCATATGCGCTACCCGCTCACGGACGGCAGCGGCCATATCGAAATCGCTACGACCCGTCCGGAAACGATGCTCGGGGATACGGCGGTCGCGGTTCATCCGAAAGACGAACGCTACCAGCACCTGATCGGCAAAACGGTGACGCTGCCGATCATCGGCCGCGAAATGGAAATTGTAGCGGACGATTATGTGGATATGGAATTCGGCAGCGGCGCAGTGAAAATCACGCCTGCACACGACCCGAATGACTTTGAAATCGGTAACCGCCATAACCTGGAGCGCGTCCTGATCATGAACGAAGACGGCACGATGAATGAAAATGCCGGAAAATATGAAGGCATGGACCGTTTCGAATGCCGCAAACAAATCATCAAAGACTTGCAGGACATGGATGTTTTATTCAAAATTGAAGAGCATTTGCATTCGGTCGGGCATTCCGAGCGCAGCGGGGCAGTGGTTGAGCCGTATTTGTCGACGCAATGGTTTGTCGACATGCAGCCTTTGGCGGCAAAATCCGTCCAGGCCCAAAAAGACGAAACGGGCGTCAATTTCGTCCCAGAACGCTTTGAGAAAACGTATCTGCACTGGATGGAAAACATCCGTGACTGGTGCATTTCGCGTCAATTGTGGTGGGGTCATCAGATTCCGGCCTGGTACCACAACGAAACAGGCGAAATTTACGTAGGCCATGAAGCACCTGCAGATGCGGAAAACTGGACGCAGGATGAAGACGTACTCGATACGTGGTTCTCATCTGCGTTGTGGCCATTTTCGACGCTTGGCTGGCCGGAAGACAGCGAAGAGCTGAAGCGGTATTACCCGACAGACGCACTTGTGACGGGCTACGATATCATTAATTTCTGGGTGTCCCGGATGATTTTCCAAGGTCTCGAATTCACCGGCGAAAGACCCTTCAAAGACGTCCTGATCCATGGTCTCGTGCGCGACGCGGAAGGCCGTAAAATGTCGAAATCACTCGGCAATGGCGTCGACCCGATGGACGTGATCGAGGAATACGGAGCGGATTCGCTGCGCTATTTCCTGGCAACGGCATCAAGTCCGGGACAGGACCTTCGTTTCTCGATGGAAAAAGTCGAAAGCGTCTGGAATTTTGCCAATAAAATCTGGAACGCGTCACGCTTTGCCTTGATGAACATGGAAGGCATGACTTACGATCAAATCGACCTTTCCGGCAAACGTTCAGTTGCCGATTCATGGATTTTGACCCGTTTAAATGAGACAATCGAACAAGTGACGACGCTCGCCGAGAAATACGAATTCGGGGAAGTGGGCCGCCAGCTCTATAACTTCATCTGGGATGATTTCTGTGACTGGTACATCGAAATGGCGAAATTGCCGTTGTACGGGGAAGACGAAGATGCGAAGAAAATGACGCGTTCCGTTCTTGCTTACGTGCTCGATCACACGATGCGCCTATTGCATCCGTTCATGCCGTTCATCACAGAGGAAATCTGGCAGAACCTGCCGCACCAGGGCGAGTCGATTACGGTTGCCGCCTGGCCGCAAGTGGATGACAGCCTGTCGAACGAAGGTGAATCGGAAAGCATGAAGCTGCTGGTCGACATCATCCGTGCCGTCCGCACAATTCGTGCGGAAGTGCAGTCGCCGATGAGCAAAAAAGTGCCGTTGACAATTTCAGCGAAAGACGAAAACGTCCACGCCATTCTGGAATCGAACGCAGCCTATATCGAACGTTTCTGCAATCCGGAAACATTGACGATTGGCCAAAACATCGAAGCACCGGAAAAATCGATGTCCGCTGTAGTATCCGGCGCTGAATTGTTCATGCCGCTTGAAGGCTTGATCGACGTGGAAGCGGAACTGGCGCGTTTGAACAAAGAACTCGACAAATGGGCGAAAGAAGTGAAGCTCGTACAAGGCAAACTGTCGAACGAACGCTTTGTGTCCAAAGCACCGGAAGCGGTTGTTGCCGAAGAACGTGCGAAACAAGCCGATTACCTGGAAAAGCACGCGACGGTTGAAAAGCGTATTGAAGAATTGAAGAATTTGTAAGAACAGAAAACCCCGCTTTCCATTATTGGAAGGCGGGGTTTTTCTTGTTGAAAATCGATATTCCGCAAAACAGCTCCGCTTTCCTGCGGGCTTGCGCTGAACTAACTCGGGCTAGACGCCCGAGTGGATTTCAGCACTTCATCGCAAACGTGTTGGTGGCCCAACACGTTTACTGCTCCCGCTGGAGTCTACGCTGTTTTGCTCCATATCTTAGTAAACGTTCCATAAACAAGAATATACTCATAAGTTACGAGTACTTATTTCAGTTGTAGAAAAATCAGTAAATAGGAATTGATTTAAATCACTGAAAGTTTCTCGATAATCTAAAACCCCCTTTCTTCTGATAGAAAAAAAGGGTTCAGCTCGTTAAGGAGTAATTTTTGAGGTGTTTGATCGCTGAACGCACCCTATGTTAGATTTATCGCACTTCACTGCAAAAGTTTCGCACCTTATTTCCAAGTTTCCGCACCTCAACAAAAATTTCTCCATTCCAATACTGGAAAGCAGAGTTTTTTATTGGTCTCCTCGAAAAGGATAATCCTTCTCCAGTTTTTTCAAATGCAAAGTCAGCAGCTCTGCAATGTTTTCTTCGTGTGTCTCAAAGAATGACCGGGCGCCGACGGGGTCTTCGATTTCGTTGAACAGATGCAGTCCGTCCGGCAGCAGCAGAAAGTCGATGCCGATGTAATCGCTTTTTAAGGCGCGGGCGATGCGCAGGACGTCTTTTTCCTGTGCGGCACTCAGCGTGTACCGTTCGGCAGTGCCGCCGAGTGAGTAATTGGATTTGAACGAATCGGAAGATGCCGCACGCCGTTTCACGGCACCGACGACTTCTTCGCCGATGACATAAGCGCGGACATCGGCGGTGTGTTCGATGATCGGCTGAAATATCACCTCTGACACAAAATCCGGCAGCTCATCAGGCGACTCCACTTGTACCACTTGTTCACCGCCATGGCCGTCCACTGTTTTGGCGATGCATGGAAATTGCTCTGGCTGTTTAGCGGTCGGGGTGACCGGCACGCCGAGCAGCAGGCATAATTGATAAAACTGCCATTTGTCGTTGGCGATCCGGTTGACTTCCGCGCGGTTCACGAGACGGATACCGCGGTTTTCCAGGAAACGCGCTGCTTGCGGCCGCCGCGCACGGAATAAGACAAGCGACTCCGTCAACTTCTCCGCCAGTTTTTCCAAGCCATCCGCAGACCAGTCATCCCACGTAACCAGCCTAAACGGATGGAATTTCTGCAGTTCCGCGATAAACCCTTTATTCCGCTCGGCGGCGGCCGTTTCGTATAATACAATCATCGCAGGTCCTGCAGGATGTACGCAATCATCGAATCCGCCACATTGATGCCGGTGACGTTCAGGATGTTGCGGATATGCGCTGCGGCATTGACTTCGCAGACGATGGGCTGTTCCAGGTCATCGAACAGCAGGTCGACACCGGCAAAAATGGCGCCGACTGCACGCGAGGCGCTTAACGCCATCTGGCTTTGGGCCGCTGTCAATTCGATGGGAGATGCCTGTCCGCCGTTGGTGATGTTGGCGCGGAAGTCGGTTTCCGAATGCCGGTACATCGCTGCCACGATCCGGCCGCCGACGATGTTGACGCGGATGTCCCGGCCTCTGCTTGACTCAATGAATTCCTGGAAGACGAAATCGATGCCGCGAAGAGACTCGACTTTGTCGTAAAATGCCTTTTCGTCTTCGATCAAATACACTTTCATGCCGAACGAACCATGGCCTTCTTTGATGATCATCGGAAATGACAACTCCTCGATGATGCGTTCGAAATAGCCGGAATCACGGATCGAGAAATTCGGATACACTTTCGGTGCCACAATCGTTCTTGGCATCGGCAAGCCGCACGCCGCCAGTTGGATATACTGTTTGGCTTTGTTGTCACACAGGTCGATGATTGCCGGATCGTTATACACCGGAACGCCGCGGCTTTTCAGAAAATAACCGAGCAGAATATCCTTATCGAGCAGCACCGCAAAATCCGGCAGCTCCATCGGCGACGATAAATCCATCGTCACTTCATAATTCTTCATAATAGAAGCGGTCACTCCTGCGCGTTCAGCCGCTTCTGCAACCAGGTGCGCCTGGTCTGCAAATTTATCGGAAGTCAGGCTTCCGTTGTAAATTACCCAACAACTGGTCATGTCAATTCCACCTTCGTGCTATAATGATACTCAAAAAGTGTATCACGTTTAATGTGGAAAGAAGGCGTAAAATGATTAACGGACTCGAATTATACAAAACAAAATGGAATATCCAAACAGCCAATGACATCAAACCCGGTCTTGAGGCCGTTACGTCCGCACTGGCGGAGTTGAACAACCCTCATCGTTCCGGGAAATTCGTCCATATTGCCGGCACCAACGGCAAAGGGTCAACGGCGGCATTGCTGGGAGCAATTCTCCGTGAACACGGCTGGACAGTCGGCCATTTCTATTCTCCGGCCATTGTTGACGTGCACGACCAGATTCAGCTGGACGGACAAGCGATTCCTGAAGCGGAACTGCACAGCATCATGGAAAGACTGGCTGCACTCGAGACAGCGCTGACTGATTTTGAACTGCTGACGGTGGCGGCATTCGTCTTTTTCAAGCAGCAGGCGCCCGATATTGCCATCATCGAAGCGGGGATGGGCGGCCTTCTTGACAGTACAAATGTCATCAATCCGGAAGTTGCAATCATTCCGACCATCGCCATGGAACACACAAATTTCCTCGGAGATACCATGGAAGAAATTGCGCGGCATAAAGCCGGCATCATCAAAAAATGGAAACCGGTCATTGTCGGCGATGTGCCGGAGGAAGCCTGGAATGTCATCGAGCAGACAGCCAACCGGCTTCACAGCGATTTGATCCGGCCAAAACAGCCTGTCAAAGTGGAGATGAAGCTGAAAGGGCCGCATCAGCTTCATAATGCGCGGTTGGCGTGGGAAGCAGCGAAAGAATTGCTGCTGCTGGATTTTGATGAGCAAAAAGCAGAGCAGGCGTTGTCTGAAGCCACCATTCCGAATCGATTCGAAGAGGTTGTTCCCAATGTGTTTTTTGACGGCGCCCATAATCCGGCAAGTACGGAAGCATTGGTGGAGACCATCCGGCAACAGCTGCCCGATAAAAAAATCCATATTGTCATGGGTTTATTGAAAGATAAAGATTACATAAGTATATTACGTAAACTGGAGACTGTAGGGGACCGGTTCACTTTTCTGGAGTTTGACAACGAACGGGCGATGCCTGCTGAAAAATTATTTGAAGAAAATCAATGTAAAATAAAGACAATTCAAAATGGTTATGATATATTACCTGTATTGAATGAAAATGAAGCGACTATAGTAACAGGTTCTCTCTATTTATTGACAGACATTCGGAAGCGCAATTGGTCATATTTTAAAAAAGGATAAAAGTAAGTCGATATAAAAAATGCATAAAGGAGGGGCATGACATGGAAGTAACGGTTAAAAGGAAAGTGATTCTTTGGTCTCTATGGTTATTAATTGTCCCTCCCGGCCTGCTTTTGATTTACCGTTATTTCCCGCCTTCCGGTCCTTTTGGAACAGAACTGATTGCTTTTTCCGTATTAGCAGTATTGACCGCGTTCATGCCGTTGACCATCAACGGAACGCCGCTGTATCTTGTCCAATGGGTGACCATTGCCGTGTTCTTGAAATATGGCATTTTCGTTGAAATCCTGCTGTCACAATTGACGATGATCGTGCTGTTGTTCAGGAGCCGAAGCAACGACCCGCGTTCCATTCGTTTTCCGTTCAACTCCTTTATGTTTTTCATCTTGTCTGCTGTAGCCGGGTTTACCTATTTATTGGCAGGCGGTAATATCGGTTCATTTGACTTATTACACGTCATTTACTTCAGCTTGATCTATCAGCTCGTCTACATTGTGGCTAACCACATTTTTCTTTACGTCTACAGTATGCTGATCGGCGAATACAAACGCTTCCTGTCCATTGATACGATCTGGGATTTCGTCATCACCTTCCTGGTATTTCCCTACGCCATCACCCTGTACATAACCAATGCCTTTATCGGCCTTCCAGCACTTCTGCTGCTTGGCATCCCATTTCTGATGATGACTGCTTTGCTGCGCATGTATAACAATTCGGAACGAATCAATAACGATTTGAAAAAGACGGGGGCAATCGGCCACCAATTGGCTGCACGGTTGTCTGTGGACGAAGTGCTGGACCAATTCGTTTTGAAAGTGGCCCACATGTTCCGGGCAGAATTTGCCTACATACTGGATTACCGGAACGGAAAGCTTCAAATGCTGAGAATGTTCGAGAACGGGGAATTCCAATCTTTCAAAGTGCCGCCGGTTCGGTACAATAAAGGAATTGCGGGTCTTGTGCTGGTCACCGATACGCCGGTCATTTACCATAAAAAGAAACAATGGAACCATATTATTGCGGATTATGTCCCTGAAGGCGCCGAAAGTTTGATGGCCACGTTAATCTCGCGGAATAATTATACAGAAGGCGTTCTTGTGTTAGCATCAAAGAAAAAACACGCGTTTGTCTCCCATCAGCTGAAAATCCTCGATATACTCAGCACGCATTTGGCTGTAGCGCATGAAAAAGCAGAATATGTCGAGACTGCCATTGCCAAAAGTGAACGCTGCGGACTGACCAAATTGTATAATTACCGGTACTTGGAAGAAAAACTGACGGATTGCATGCAGCAGGTGAATGCAGGGGAGTTGGAGCACCTGTCGCTTGTCATGATGGATATCGACCATTTCAAAGCGATCAATGATGAATATGGCCATCAAAGCGGCAATGACATTCTGGTGCAGCTTGCAGGCATCATCAAAGAGGAAGTCGGAAGCGAAGGAACCGTCGCCCGGTACGGCGGTGAAGAGTTTGTCGTATTGTTCACGGACTACGGCAAAGACCTGACACTGCTGTTTGCAGAAAAATTGCGGCAGCGGATAGAAGACACCGAATTCGAAATCCAATCCGATCTGGGCGAAGAACGTGAAACTCTGAAAGTGAAAATCACCTTGAGCATCGGCGTCTCCACGGCACCGGAAGACAGTGATGAAGCGATGTCGCTAATCCGGAACGCGGACCGCGCCTTGTATATCGGTGCCAAACAGGCAGGGCGAAACAAAGTCGCTGCTTACGCCAAATAAGGCTGCAGGAAGGGGTTAAACCTTCCTGCAGCCTTTTTGCCTACAAAATGCACATAACATGTTAAAAATAAAAGGAAAAAGAACAGTTTTTCTTACAAGAAAACGATGCAGAAATGTGTCGACCATGCAATAATAGGATACAATAGTATAAATTTGTAGAAATACTAAAAATATATGGTAAATACTGGAGGAATCCGATACTTCAAGCTAATTCGAAGAATGAACAGGGTCTCACGTTGGTCGAAGTACTGGCGGCACTTGTGGTTCTCGGTATTCTGTTTGTCGGCATCATGACGATTTTCCCTCAAATGACGGTGTTCAATGCTAAAACCGAAACCAAGCTTGATACGATGAATTTGGCGAGGCAGGAGGTGGCGAAAATCGTTGCCGAAGAAACATGGAGAACAACTTTGCCTGTTTCTTCCGCTTTTACCGATACTGAAGAAAATTTGTTCAGAAAAACCATGGAAATTGAAATGCCAGAAATGGGATATGCATTAGAAGAAGAAAATTCCGATTACCTCAGATATACAAAAAGTGACGACTATTTCTATGAAGTGGATATTTATCGTGCTTGTGAACCTTATTGGTCAGATGAAACCGAAGAAACGCTGTCATGCAATAATTTGGATTTGCGCCAATTATATAAAGTACATTTAAAAGTTTATAATTCGCCGCCTTTAGCCGATGGCACATATCAGATGAGCAGTGAGACTTACTCATATATCAGATTTGTCGTTGAAAGTTCAGGTGTGGCGGAGTGAAATCAAACCAAAAAGGGATAACCTTAGTTGAATTGCTTGCGGTGCTTGCGTTGGTCGGGATTATAACTACGCTTGCATGGACGGCGTTATCAATTGGCTTTCAGCACAGTGCCATCGAAACAAGCCAAACACAATTGCAGCAAGAAGCCACTCTGCTCATGACGACTTTGACGAATGAACATCGTCGGAGCGATCATTATTATCTGCGCTACCAGGATGGCCATTTGGAATTGAAAACATGTACGGAAACCGCATGCGAAAGTTTCGAACGGATTACGACAAATAATTACAGCTACAATGGATCGGTCAATGACATCAATTTTGACGATTTGGATCCCAATATGAAAATAGAGCCGAAAAAAGCTCATGTGGAAGTTTCTTTAATCGTGGCAGACCCTGAGAATCTCAATAATGAAGTGACCGTTACCACTACATTGACCCGAATTTTGACCAGCATGGTAATGAGAGGAGTTCAACTCTGATGAAATATTTTACTAATGAACGTGGATATGCGCTTCTCATTGTACTTTTGGTGGTGGTATTATTCCTGGGCTTGTCGGCGACTTTTATTGCAGGTTCTTTAAACAATGCACAACAAGAACAGACGATTGATGTTTCCAACCAATCGGTCGCTGCTGCTGAGATGGGTGTACTTTATTATTCTGCAGATTTTGAATTGGAGATAGAGCGCGTGAAAAAAACTGTTTTGGAACAAACTCAGATTAAATTGAATAGTTTAATTGACTGTATTAAGCCGCCTACCGGTGAAGATTGTGACACTGCAGCTGAACGGGACAGCTGGGAACAAGAGATTGACAGGGAAATGAGAAAACTATACCTGGAAAAAGTGAAAAGCGCGATAACGGTTATGGAAAATGAAGCGAACAACAAAAAATCCCCTTTTTCAGAAGAACAAATAAATTATTTAATAAAGGAAGTCAGCAGTACTGAATTCAAGGCGGATAATGAAGATTTAACGGCGATAGAGATAGAAATGAAGATCGAAGGAACTTCTAAAGAGACCCCTAATACTCTTCTCTCTGCTTTTACAGTGGAAGTGCCGGACACGTTCTTGAATCCTAATGAAGCGATTAAAGTAGATACGGCCGTTGTCGCTTTAGATCAGGACCTTACTTATGACGATATTTTCAGTTTTGCTGCAAACTCCAAATCATGCGGTGTGCTGCTCGAAGAAGTGAAAGCTGGAACGGCTGAAGCTCCATATGAGTGCACAGCCCAAGTAAATGAAAGCTTGGCATCCTTTATTGAAGATATTAAAGAAAAGGGCTTTGATCCGGAAGACTTCAGAGTTTACACTCAGGACTTCCGAAGTTATGCATGTGACAATAACTGCAATAACTTGAATTTTGAAGGAATCAACTTAGTCGTTGATCAAAACGATGCAGGTGCTTTCAATAATATGAATAACTTTGTGAACGGCGATTTGATCATTGATGGTACATTAACTACCGGAAATAACTTAATCAATTTAGGGAAAAATGGCGTGAAACAGAACATAATCGTTAAAGGGCTGGATGTAGACAATAATATCAAAAACATGTACTACACCAATTTTTTGGTTCTGGGAAACGAAGAAGGTACCGATGCAAGACTGCAATGGGGAAAACATTTTACAGTCGACAATTATTCGCGGCTATGCATCGATATCGATCGCATCAATCAAGCGGATTTGGATCGTCTTTCGAGAGAACTCCAATTTTCAAACAGCGGATCGCTGATTTATTATTCCGCTGATCTAAATAAGACATTTTCTTTGATTGATAAGAAGGGAAGAGACCGCGGAACTGAAGTTTATGTAAAACGCGGAGAAACATATACGTCATTTTTGCAGAATTGTGGAGTTTCGTTAAAGGATATGCAAACGATGCCGACGGACGTAGCAGTTCCAAACGCCATTGACACCGGCTTCGACTTCGAAGTCGAATACTAAGCAATAGACGAAATTCTAAAATCCCGACCCATTTCAGGAGGCACTTACATGGTCCGCTTACTTATTCTACTCATTTTTGCAGCAATCCTTTTGGCGCTGCCTTACTTTCTGTTCAAATCGATTTCATTCGTCAAAAAAATGCTGTTTGTCGGGGGAAGCCTGGCAGCAGCGGCGGTGGGCCTATTTATGCAAATGAGTTTCCCGTGGCATATGGTGCTGCTCGGTATTGTGGCAGTGGCGCTTTTGGTATCGCTCGTGTTCATGAAGTTGCTGGAAAAAGAACAGGCGGAAAAACAGCGTCTTCATGAAGAACGGAAATCCCGCCGGAGCGTGCCTGAACCGGAGCGCGCAACTGCCATCGAGTTACAGAAAGACGAAACGATTGAAAACAATACGATGGAAGACACGATAATTCCGGACAACACGATTCAGGACTCAACCATTCAGGACAAGCCGGCTTCCCAGCAGCCGGTTGAAGACACCACCATCAAACCATCTTTCGGCATGGAGTCGATCGATCCGGACCGGGAGGAGCGTTAAGTTGGATAACAAAGTTTTTGGATTGACCTTTTTAGCAATATTATCGTCGGCACTTTTATTGTTTGGCGTCGCCAATGCCGGATCGTATGCGGTGGACCGCTGGTTGTTCCCGACGCAAACGTTCGGAGAAAACACTTATATCGGCACGACGGACGTTTCAGAAATGGACGTGACCGAAGCGCAAGCATTGTTCCGCGGTCATGTTGAATCCTGGCGTCAATCCTCGGAGCTGCTGGTGACCTATCAGGACGCGACCGCTGATTATCCGCTTGATAATGCAAAAATTTCAGTGGAGCAAACCGTGCAGCAGGCGGAAGACGGCGCGCAAAACGGTTTTGTTTTTGAACTGTCGGAAACTACTACAAGCACATTTTTAGAGCAGCAATTCCCGGTCAACGACTTTACAAACGACCAGGTCGCAGCCATCACGGCAGAACTCGAACAGGCACTGAGTGACGGCCAGCAGCAAACACGCGTAACGATCAGTGACGATGCCGCCATGCTGAACCGTGAAACAGTGGCACAGGCCGGCTTTACACACAATCTCGAAAGTCCGGGGATCGCAGATGTCGTCGCTGGACTGGACGGCCATCAAATCGAAGCGGGCGCCCAGTTCTCCTTTTTGGACTTTCTGATGGAGCTTAGTTACGGAACCGTGACGGATCGTGAATTGACGGAAGTGGCATCGGCCATTTACGGAGCGGTTCTGCAGACCAATTTTTTGGTCGATGAACGGAGCATCGGAAAAGAAGTTCCGGCGACAGTGCCGCTCGGTCAGGAAGCGGCGATCAACCGGCCGCTCGGCGTCGACTTCGTCTTTACCAACACGAACGACAGCTCGTTCGCGTTGAACATGGATTTGACGGGGGATGTGCTGACGGCGTCGTTTACGGGCTATCCGTTCGTCTATTCCTATGCCATCAGCAACGGCCCAGAAGAAACCGTCGAACCGCGGCTGATCAAGCAGTTCAGTGCATTTGTGTCATACGGATCAGTAGTGGAAGAGCCCGGTTCCGACGGTGTACGCGTCGAAACGCTGCGC
This sequence comes from Planococcus salinus, assembly GCF_003719725.1. Taxonomy (GTDB): domain Bacteria; phylum Bacillota; class Bacilli; order Bacillales_A; family Planococcaceae; genus Planococcus; species Planococcus salinus. Next base: position 175,821 of record NZ_RIAX01000001.1, read on the forward strand.
ACCATCACATCGGAAAATATCGAAATCGAAACCGAAACGGTATCCACTGATTTTTACCCGCCGGTTCACCGCGTGGAAGTCTTTCCGCTTGCTGCAGCACCTTCCGACTCCGCAACAGAAGACGGAGACACTACAGGAACGGACGGCTCCTCAGATCCGAACGATGATTCAACCGATTCCGATGGCAATGAAAACGGGGATACGGATACAGACGGCACCGATTCCACTGATTCTGATTCCGACGGTTCCGATCAGGATGGCGCCGATTCGAATTCCGGTACAGGTACCGGCTCTGGTAATGACGGAGACACGGACTCAAACAATAACAGAAACGAAGGAACAAATAACAATGGAAACACTGGGACAAACAGTGGTAAAGATGCCGGATCAGATGATACCGACTACAAAGTGAAATCCGGTCAGCCGCAGTACGACAAAGGCGGCTCGCTGATCAATCCGTAACATGAGCAAGGGGGAATAGTCATGGCCATCACACGAAGAAGACTGGGTGATATTTTAATCGAGCAGGGGCTGTTGACGGAAGACGACTTGAAAGAAACGCTGCAGGACAAAAAAAATGACCAGAAACTGGGCGATGCGCTGCTGCAGCGGGGCTTGATCACGGAGCAGCAATTGATCGAGACGCTGGAAGTACAATTGGGCATTTCGCATGTGTCGCTTTTCGGCTATCCGTTCGACCCGAAATTGTTCAACGTCGTACCGAAGGAATTCGCCAAGCGCAATCTGCTGGTGCCGCTGAAACGGGAAGGCGATAAATTGTACATTGCGATGACCGACCCGATGGATTTCATTACCATCGATGATCTTCGGCTGACGACCGGTTTCCAGATTGAACCAGCGATCGCGTCAAAAGAAGATATCGTCAAAACGCTGGCTAAATACTATGAAGACGAATCATTTGATGAATTGCTCGGTGAACTGCCGCAGGTGACGGAAGAACAGCAGGACGAATTGACGGATCTCGATGCGCCGATCGTACGCCTCGTCAACCAGATTTTATCCACAGCGGTCACGCGCAAAGCGAGTGACGTCCACTTCGATCCGCAGGAAAGCCGCGTGCTCGTACGTTACCGCATTGATGGTGTGCTGCACACCGAGCGGACGCTGCCGAAGTCGATGCAGCAGATGGTCACCGCCCGCATCAAAATCATGGCGAACCTCGACATCACGGAAAACCGTGTGCCGCAGGACGGGCGCATCAAAACACAAGTCGATTTTCGTGCCATCGATCTGCGGGTATCTTCTTTGCCGACGGTGTTCGGCGAGAAGCTGGTCATGCGGATTCTGGATTTGAGTGCCAATTTGACTGACATCACACGCCTCGGCTTCAGCGACAGGAACATGCAGCGCTTTTTGCGTGAAATCGAAAAGCCCAATGGCATCATCTTGATTTCGGGTCCGACCGGTTCTGGGAAATCGTCAACGTTGTATGCCGCGTTGAATAAACTGAACAACGAAGAAGTCAATATCATCACCGTCGAAGACCCGGTCGAGTACCAGCTCGAAGGCGTCAACCAGATCCAGGTGAATTCGAATGTCGGACTGACGTTCGCGGCTGGGCTGCGGTCGATTCTCCGCCAGGACCCGGACATTGTCATGGTCGGGGAAATCCGGGACAAGGAAACGGCGGACATTTCCATCCGTGCGTCACTGACCGGTCACCTGGTGCTCAGTACCATCCACACCAACGACTCGATCGCTTCAGTGACGCGTCTCATGGATATGGGCGTCGAACCGTTTTTGGTGACGGCGTCGCTCAACGCCGTCGTCGCACAGCGTCTGATCCGCAGAGTATGCCGTGACTGCCGCCAGATTGAACCGGCGACACCCCGTGAACAGGAAATCTTCGCTAAACGCGGCATCGAAATCGACATCATCGCCCGCGGCAAAGGCTGTTCGCAATGCAATATGACCGGCTACCGCGGACGCATGGCGATCCATGAAGTACTGGTCGTCGATGATGAAATGAAAGACGTCATCAACCGCCACGGCACGGCTGCGGAAATCCGCAACATCGCCGTCAAGAACGACACCATCTTTCTCATCGATGATGGATTATCAAAAGTGAAGGAGGGCATGACAACGACAGAAGAAGTTCTGCGCGTTGCCATGGCAGAATAACTTATGCCTACTACCTATATCGATAAAGTACTCACTGCAGCCAAGGAATTGAATGTCTCGGATATCCATTTCACGGTGGGCATTCCACCGATTTTCCGCATGCACGGTACATTGCGCCGCTACGGCCAGGAGGCGGTCAGTCCGGAACTGTCAAAAGAAATCGCCAAAACGCTGATGCCGGAAAAACTATGGGACGACTTCACTGAAAAAGGCGAAATGGACTATTCCTACCAGATAGAAGGCGTCGCCCGTTTCCGTGTCAACACGTTCCAGCAGCGCGGCAATATTTCGCACGCCTTCCGGACCATTCCGACGAAAATCCCGACCATCGATGACTTGAACATGCCGAACACCTTGAAAACACTGTCGGAAACGCATCAGGGACTGATTCTCGTGACAGGTCCGACGGGTTCCGGGAAATCAACGACGTTGGCGGCGATGATCCGCCACATGAATGAAACGATGACCAAACACATCATCACGCTGGAAGACCCGATCGAGTATTTGCACAACCACGGCTCATCAGTCATCGACCAGCGCGAAGTTGGCTTTGACACGCAATCATTCGCCAACGCATTGCGCGCGGCGCTGCGTCAGGACCCGGACGTCATCCTGGTCGGTGAGATGCGTGACCTGGAGACCATCATGACCGCCATCACTGCCGCAGAAACCGGTCACCTGGTAATGGGGACCCTGCATACGTCGAGTGCCGCATCCACCATCGAACGGATCATCGACGTCTTTCCGCCCGAGCAGCAATCGCAGGTAAGAACGCAGCTCGGCGGCATCCTGAAAGCAGTCATTTCGCAGCGCCTGCTGCCGACAGCGGACGGCAAAGGGCGTGTCGCGGCAACCGAAATCCTGATCAACAACACCGCCGTCGCCAACCTGATCCGCACCGAAAAAGTGCACCAGATTCCGAACGTCATCTTGACGAACCGCGCAGCCGGCATGCACATGATGGCGACGACGGTACAGGATCTTTTGACGAAAGGCAAAATTTCCCGTCAAACCGCACTGCCGTATCTGGAAGGGGAGGAATAATGTGGCCCGCTTTAAATACGAAGGGCGCGACCGGAAGAAAATAAGATCCGGCATCACCGTCGCCGACAACCGACGTGCCGCTGTCGAGAAGCTGCGCGATGAAGGCATACGCGTCATCGAAATCCGTGAACTCGAAGCAAAAGGCCTGCAAACCGAAATCCAGATCGGCAATCCGGTCAAACGCGACCAGTTCATCATGTTCCTGCGCCAGTTTTCGACGTTGATGCGGGCGGGTGTCACCATCGTCGACGCCGTCAAAATCCTGTCGCAGCAGGTCGAATCAAAAGCGCTGCGCAAAACTTTGGCGAATGTCGACGAAGAACTTCGGAAAGGGAATTCGCTGTCCGACTCGCTCGCCAAATACCCGAAGATTTTCGAGCCGCTGACCATCAACCTGATCCGCGCCGGGGAACTGTCCGGAAATATCGACGAATCGCTCGAACGGCTCGCCACGCATTACGACAAAGCGTATACGACGCGCCAGAAAGTAATCTCGGCGATGGCCTATCCGGTCGTCGTCGGCGTGCTGGCGATCGGTGTCGTCATTTTCCTGCTGTCGACGATCGTGCCGATGTTCGCCGATATGTTTTCAAGTTTCGGCGGCGAACTGCCGATGCTGACGCAGATCGTCATGGCTTCCAGTGATTTCACAATGCAGTACTGGTATATTTTGGTGCTGTTCGGTCTGGGAGTCGCCGGTTTGCTGTGGGCCATGAAACGCAATGAAAAAGGGCAGTATATTCTGGATATGTCGCTTTTGCGCCTGCCGATTTTCGGGAAAATCCTGAAAAAAGCGGCGCTTGCACGTTTGACACGCACGCTCAGTTCGCTGTTTTCCAGCTCCGTGCCGATTCTGCAGGCCATGACCATGACCGAAAAAGTCGTCGGCAATGCCGTGCTGTCACAAGTCATCCTGGCGTCGCGCGATTCATTGGAGCGGGGAGGGTCACTGACCGAACCGATGAAGAACCACTGGGCATTTCCGCCGCTCATACCGCATATGATTTCCATCGGGGAACAGACCGGGTCGCTCGATCACATGCTGGCAAAAGTTGCAGAGTTCTATGAAAAAGAAGTGGAAGCAGAGACCGATAGGCTGAAAGCATTAATCGAACCGCTGATGATTGTGGTGTTGGCTGCACTTGTAGGCACCATCGTGATGTCCATCATGCTGCCGATGTTCGAGATGTTCCAAAACGTAGATCAATTGTAGGAGTAAATGGTAAATTTTTATTTTAAATTTACATTAATTTCTTATATATTCCTATTGTTTATTGCGCCATAATTGCTATAATCAAGATGTACTCATTGTAGTATAAAATTGACAATTTATAGGGGGATACAAAGGTGAAAAAGTTTATACAGAAAAAATTGAAAGACCAAAAAGGGATGACGCTGATCGAACTTTTGGCAGTTATCGTTATCATCGCGATTATTGCTGCGATTGCAATACCAGCGATTGGGAATATTATTACGAATTCACGTATTGATGCTGTGAAATCTGATGCGTTAAATGTTTTAAATGCTGCATCGTTATATGAGGCACAAGAAGGAGATATCGCTGCTGCAGAGGGCGGATTGACAGTGGAAGAATTAGAAGGTGCGGGATTCTTAGATGATGCAGGTAGTATCCCAGATGACGGCGATGTAGTAACTGGTCCTGGTCTATCTACCACTGTTACTGTGGGAGATGACATCACTATAGAATTTAATAATGCCACAATCCAAGAAGTTAATGCTGCAATTTCTTCTAGTGAAATTCGTCAAAATGGAGGCGCAACTATTGGCGATGGAGCAGGAACAGAAGCAGGAACAGAAACAGGAACAGAAACATAAGCATAATATTTTATTTGATTTTTAGGAGCTGAAAAAATGGCCTTATCGTTTTTATCGAGAAAAGCGCGCGTCGTGACGATTACAATAGAAGAAGATGCGATTCGACATGTCGATTTGAAATCTTCATTCCCGCTCGAATTGAACTGCGCGGAAGAGATGGCTCTTCCGGCAGGCATCATCGAAGATGGGAAAATTGCCGACGCCCAAGCGCTGGAATCGGTGCTCGATAAGGCTGTTCATCAGTGGGGTCTTTCCAAAAAGTCAGTCCGTTTCCTCGCCCCTGACGAATTTGTTATTATCCGCAAAGTTCCATACCCCGAAGACGTCGAACCCGATGAATTGAAAGGCCATTTCTTTATCGAAATCGGGTCGACGCTTTATCTGCCTTTTGAAGATCCCGTTTTTGACGTTGTGCCGTTCCACCGCGATACGGACGAGCCGGAAGCGATCATCATCGCGTCTAAGGAATCGGTTGTCCAGGATTACGAAAACATCTTCGACGAAGTGAAACTCAAGCCGGTCGTCGCCGATATCACACCGCTCGCGTTGTACCGCTTAGCATACCTGCAGCATAACATCGGTGAAGACGAACACATCATGATCATCGATCTGCAGTCATCGAAAATGACGGTGTCGATTTTCCATGAACATCATCCATTGTTCATGCGCCCGGTCGATTTCGACAGTTCTTCAATGATTTCGGACGATCCGGATTCGATCATGGAAACGATCGAGGCGGAAAGCGAGAAGCTGGCAAACTTCTACCGCTACAATATGAATGAAGGCGAAACCGGCATCACGACAATCATCTGCAACGGGGAATTCCAGGACTGGGAAGCGTTCCGGAAAAGGCTCGAAACGCGTTTCGGTTTGCCGGTGGAACCGCTGGTCGTCGAGGCCATTCCTTCCGACAAAGAAGACAGCGTTTCGGTCCGTTTTAACCGTGCCATCGGACTTGCGTTGAAAGAGGTGTAATCATGCTCGTAGATATTAACTTATTGCCGCAAAAAGAGCGGGACCGACCCGCTGTTCTCATTGCGGCGATTTCCATTTTACTGCTGGCCGTCATCCTTTGGGCGGTCCTGTTTTTCATGGCTCGGGGAGAAGCGGCCGAACACGAAGACCTGACGGCACAATCCGCAGAAGTTGCCCTGCAACAAGCCGCCATCCGCGAACAGCTAGAAGCATCACAGGGCCTGAACGAAGAACAGCAGCTGCAAGTGACGGTCGACTGGGCGGAAAGCTATGAATATGACACCATCCCGCTGCTCGCCGAACTTGTAAGCCATTTACCGGAACGCGGCTTTTTCAACAGCTTTTCCTACATAGGCCCGAACTCCGCCTCACTCGCCATCCAGTTCGACACCAGCCGCGATGCCGCGTATTATCTGACGCACTTGAAAGATTCTGAACTGCTGGAATCAGTGACGCTTGACTCTGTTACAACTGCGGAAGTTCCGAACGCCTCAGATGAAGAAGTGGTGGAAGAAGGCATGGTAGAAAATCCACGCTACCTTGCCACTTACAGTATCACGTTCGTCGACGACCGCATCCCGACAGAAGGCGAAGCGGAAGCCGACGACGGCACGGCGGTTGAAGAAGAAGCAGCGGAAGAGCCGGCTGAAGTGGAAACGGAAGAAGAACCCGATGTGGAAACGGACGTTGATGTGAATGTAGAAACCGAAACAGATACCACTCCTGAAGAAACGGAGGGTGAAGTCAATGAGTAGTTTGACAAAACGTCAAAAAGAACTTGGCTTGATTATACTCGCTGTCGTTTTTCTTCTGGCACTGGTGGCGTATGCTTATTTCACGCTTTATGCGCCGGCGCGTGACGCCAGGGAGCAGGCAGAACAGACGCTCAGTTCCGAGCGGGAAGTGCTGATGGCTTTGGAAAGCCAGCTCGCGGAACTGCCGGACGGCGAACCGGTCAGCATCAGCAAGCTCCAGCAGAAAGTTGCCATCGAACCGTTAACCGACCTGATTGTTTTGCAGATTGAACAGGCGGAACTGCTGTCAGAGTCGCTCGTGACATCGATTAATTTCACAGAAGGCGCGTTTGAATTATTGCAGCCGGTGGAAGGTGTCGAAAACATCCAGGAAGTGCTGACTTCGATTTCTCTGGAAGCGCCTGATTATGAAAGCATCCTGACGTTCATCGGCGAAATCGAAGCGATGGAACGCATCATGGTCATCGATTCGATCGCGTTCGGCGGCTACCCCGAAATCACGCAGCGCGGCGTGGAGCCGGAGTCTTTGAGTGTCACATTAAACTTCTCGGCGTTCTACCGCCCGGATCTTGTGGCGCTGCAGGACACCGTACCGAAAGTCGACGCACCGCCGCCGGCCAACAAAGCCAACCCGATGCCGCAGAACAACGGCACGGATTTGGCGGATGAAGAGGGAGACGACACTGCAGACGAACAGGTGCAGGTTGATGTGGATGTAGATGTAGAACAGTCAGCAGGCGAATAGACTGCTGGAGAAAAAGAGGAATCCTTGTGATTTCTCTTTTTTTCTAACGGAAGAAAGGCTTCAGGCGGACGCTTTCCGCGGGCACGGCCTCAGCCGCTTCACTCGCTCAGCCGCTTCACTCGCTCTGCTCGCTCCAGGGTCTTCGGCTCGCGCTGGTCCCGCAGGAAAGGTATTGGCCGAAAGTAATTCGGTCAATGCCTTTGCGACGAAGCTAGCGAAGCGATGCAGGAGCAGTATGTTTGCCTTTCGCCGCCTTCCGCTCTTTCTTCAAGAGTTGAGTAGGAGTATTGTGATACTCACTGAAATATAATAATGATATAAGTTATGGAGCAAAACAGCGAAGACTCTAGTCTGAGCCCGCGGCAACTGGCATCGCGACGTCCTGTCGCGCCAGTTGCATGACCCACATCCTGTGGGCCCGCAAGCGGAGCTGTTTTGCGGAATATCGCTAAACAAATTCAAACAGTGAAGAGGGTTAGGATGACAATCACTTATGCCGTTTTCTTTTTCATATTCGGGCTCGTTTTTGGTTCGTTTTTCAACGTGGTCGGCTTGCGTGTGCCGAAACAGGAGTCGATCGCTTTTCCGCCTTCGCATTGCACAAACTGCGACCGCCGTCTGACCGCCATCGATCTGGTGCCGGTGCTGTCGTTTTTGTTTTTGCGGGGCAAATGCCGCACATGCGGATCAAAAATCCACTGGGTTTATCCTTTAATGGAATTCGCCACCGGGGTTTTATTCGCGGCGTCGTTCCTGATTTTCGGTTTTTCGGCCGAGCTTGTCATTGCGATTTTGTTTGTGTCGCTTTTGGTCATCATCACTGTCTCCGACATCGCCTATATGCTGATCCCGGATAAAGTGCTGCTGCCGTTTGCAGTTGTGCTACTCGTATTGCGCTTCGTCATTCCGCTTGATCCGTGGTGGAACAGCCTCGTCGGTGCGGTAGTCGGATTCCTGATATTGTTTCTGATCGCCATCGTGTCAAAAGGCGGCATGGGCGGCGGTGACATCAAGCTGTTCTTTGTCATTGGCCTCGTCGTCGGCTTGAGCGGCAGCTTGCTGACACTGTTCTTCGCCTCGTTCATCGGAGCCATCGCCGGCATCATCCAGCTGCGCATCCGGAAGCAGGGAAGAAAAACACCGGTGCCATTCGGTCCATCCATCGCAGCAGCTGCCATCATCGTCTACTTCTGGGGAGACGCAGTGCTCGGCTGGTATTTCGGGATTTTAAGTTGAATAATAAAATTATGTAAAGAAAAAGCGTTTCTCTATCCAGAGAAGCGCTTTTCCTTTTTGGTGGACGGAAGGAATGAAATTTAACAATAAAACAATATAAGTTTATTGTAATTCGATAAACAAGGTGATAAAATCAAAGAAAAATCAGTAAGTGAGGTGCTTTTTATGAAAGCGGGATCCACGTTTTTTCTGAAACTGACTATTTTCTTTATTGGACTGCCGATTTTGGCTGTCTGCATTTACGGCTTATCGAGATTTGACCCGAATTCTCCGTACTGGGCGCTGCCGGAACTGGAGAACCTGCAATATCCACTGCTGATCGGTATGTATATTGGCATGATCCCTTTTTTCTTCGCTTTGTACCAGACCCTGAAACTGTTGGCCTACATCGATAAGAACGAAGCCTTCTCGAACATGTCCGTCGCGGCTTTGAAGAAAATCAAATACAGCGCCATCGCTATCATCGTGGTGTATCTAATCGAAATGCCTTTTCTGTACCTTCTGACAATGGCAGACGATGCACCGGCCATTATAATGGGGCTGGTCGTCATCTTCGGATCATCGGTGATCGCCGTCTTTGCTGCCGTTCTCCAAAAACTGCTGCAGCAGGCAATCGATATAAAAGCGGAAAACGATCTAATAGTCTGAGCAGAGGTGAATGAAATGGCAATAATCATCAACATCGACGTGATGCTCGCCGTCCGGAAAATGAGCGTCACCGAACTATCCGAAAAAGTGGGCATCACCATGGCAAACCTGTCCATCCTGAAAAACGGCAAAGCCAAAGCAGTACGGCTATCAACACTGGAAGCCATCTGCAAAGCACTGGACTGCCAGCCGGGGGATATTTTGGAGTATAGAAGTGAAGAAGAAGGATTATAAAATAAGCATCTCATTTGGAGCAGGCCATCAATTTTGATGGCCTGTTTTTATGTCCCAATTGTCAACTTTCGTATTTTGAAAGCGATCTTTTAGGAGGAAAGTGCATCAAATTCTTTGCGCCCCAGCGATGGCCACAATTTGAGGGACAATTGAGTCCATCACTGGGGCGCGGTGGGGGTGTCCCCCGCTGAAAGTGGAAAAAGTACATATGGACGAAGCTGATTTAAGATATGGAGCAAAACAGCGGAGACTTGTGCCTGAGCCCGCGGGAACTAAGTCATTCTTTATCAGTGAACAACGCTGTTTGAAGTGGAAGCGGCGACTCCTGCGGAAAAGCGGGGTGATGAGACCCCGCAGTGAGCGAAGCGATCGAGGAGGCTCAGCGCTTCGCCCGCGGAAAGCGTCCGCCTGGAGGGATTTCAGCAAACCTTCTTAATAATTACAATAGAAAAACCTCAAGGAAATTTTTCCTTGAGGTTTCTTCATTAATTCGAATAATGGATCGGTGATGCAGGGCCCAGGTCGATGCCGAACAGCATCCAGACAATCAGCATCAGCGTCCAGATCGCCATGAAGAACATGGAATACGGGAACATGACCGAAATCAATGTACCGATTCCCATATTCTTATCGTATTTCTGCGCAAATGCGATGATGATCGCGAAATACGTCATCAGCGGTGTGATGATATTGGTCGATGAATCCGCGATGCGGTAGGCCATCTGCGTCAGTTCCGGCGAGTAGCCGAGCTGCATCATGATCGGCACGAAGACCGGTGCAAGCATGGCCCACTTCGCGGAAGCCGACCCGATGAACAGGTTGATGATTCCGACCACGATGACAAACCCGATGATCAAAGGAATGCCCGTCAGGCTGGCGGCTTCAAGTGCTTCCGCCCCGTAAACGCCGAGCACCATGCCGATGTTCGACTCCGAGAAGTAAGCGACGAACTGGCCGGCGGTGAACGCCAGCACGATGAAGACGCCCATCGAAGCCATCGTATCGGACATTTGCGCAGCGACGTCTTTGTCGCTCTTGATCGATTTCGTGGCGATTCCGTAGAACAATCCCGGAATCAGGAACAAGATCGTGATGATCGGCACCAGGGAACTCATGAACGGAGACTGGACAATGCCGCCGTCTTCCGCACGGAGAACCCCGTTTTCCGGAACAATCAGAAGTGCTGTCAGAATGGCTCCGACAAGGAACGAAAGACCGGCCCATATAAGACCTTTCTTTTCCAGGGAAGTCAAACCGTTCATTTCTTCGCGGAACTCGCCTTTGTATTCACCGAGGCGCGGTTCGACGACTTTTTCAGTAACCACTGCCCCGACGACGGTCAGCAGGAATACCGAAGCGATGATGAAGTAATAGTTCATCGCGATGTTCATGCCTTCCGCGTATGCCGGGTCGATGATCGCCGCAGCGGAAATCGTCAATTCACCCAGCATGGCGTCTGTGGCAGACAGCAGCAGGTTGGCGGAGAATCCGGCGGAAACCCCGGCAAATGCGGCAGCAAGACCTGCCAGCGGGTGACGGCCAAGCGCCGCGAAAATAACAGCGCCGAGTGGCGGCAAAACAACATATCCAGCGTCAGATGCCACGCTGGACATGATTCCGGCGAATACCAGTCCGCCGGTAATCAGGAATTTCGGAACGGATAGGACAAAGCCGCGAAGCATAGCGGAAATCAGTCCTGTGCGTTCGGCAACCCCGATTCCGAGCATCGTGACGAGCACGACGCCGAGTGGTGCGAATCCGATGAAGTTATCGACCATGCTGGCGAATATATATTGGATGCCTTCCGCATTCAGCAGGTTTTTGACTTCCACCATTTCGCCTTCCTGACCCGGATGTTCGACGGATATGCCCAGGTTTGACAGCAGTGCGGAAATTCCGAGCACCAATAAAGCCAATAAGGCGAACAACGTCACGGGATGGGGAAGTTTATTGCCGATCGTTTCGATGCGGTCGAGGGATTTTTGGAATATCCCTTTTCGTTTTGTTGCCATATGAAAACACCTTTCCTATGTAATGGGTTCATTTCATCAATTAAATTATACTCTGATAATAATTTTCTGAAATATTCAAAACCGTTTTCTATTATAAACCTTTATTTTAATGGAATAAAGAGAATCGGCGAAGTGCTACTAGTGTAAAGAATACTACAATTAAAATTATTCTAACAAAAACATTGGGAATGCCGTCATGGTGGGCTTGGCGCATTCTGTGAAAATAATTATTTGCGGCCAGCTGTTTTCAGGATTTTGTCAGGTCAAGGGTCCAAATCCTGTTTTTGATCGGCGCCACAAGGCCAAAAGCAGTTTTTGGATTTCCGGAACAATTTCCAGTCCCGCCGATTTTCGGTATGATGAATGAAAAAGGGGGAACTCCATCATGAAATTTATTGCCAATCATCCTGTTATCCTGGCGTCGCAGTCGCCGCGCCGGAAAGAATTGCTGGAAACGCTCGGTATCGGATTCGACGTCATGCCGAGCATCAAAGAAGAGCCGGATACCGGCGATTTCCAGACAGCAATGGGGTATGTCATCGAATGTGCCGCGCTGAAAGCGAAAGAACTGGCCGATCAGCACCGCGATGCTGTGGTTATCGGATCGGATACGGTGGTCGTTTTGGACGGGGAGATTTTGTTGAAGCCGCAAAACAAAAAACAGGCGAAAAGCTATTTGCAGGCGTTGTCCGGCAGAACCCATGACGTCATTACCGCAGTCACCGTGTTGAAAGGAGACAGCGAGCTGTCATTCCACGAAGTAACGAAAGTTTCTTTCTACGAATTGCCGGAATCCTGGATTGAGGCGTATATCAGCACGGAAGATCCGTACGACAAAGCGGGCGCGTATGGCATCCAGACAGTGTCGGGCTTGTTCGTCCGGAAAATCGACGGCGATTACAATACGGTAGTGGGTCTGCCGCTCGCGAGTCTGGCGCAGAAACTGGCACAAGCCGGCTACATTTCCCTTGAAGGGGGCGCTGTCCGATGAAATTGGAAACACCGATGATGATCCGCGATGTCCATATGGCCGACCGTCCCCGCGAACGGTTGATTGCTCAAGGGGCAATAAGCTTGTCGAATCAGGAGCTGATTGCCATTTTGCTGCGCACCGGCACGAAACAGGAGTCGGTGCTGCACCTGGCAAACAGCGTGCTGACGCATTTTGAGCAGATACAAGGATTGAAAGATGCAACAATCGAAGAAATGACTGCCATTAAAGGGATCGGCCGGGCGAAAGCAGTGCAGCTGATGGCTGCTGTCGAGCTTGGCCGCCGCCTGTCCTCGAAACAGACCGATACGAAATTCACCATCCGCTCCCCGAAAGACGCCGCCTCTTATTTGATGGCGGACATGACCTCCTTAAAGCAGGAACATTTCGTTGTGCTGTTCCTGAACATCAAAAACCAGGTGCTGCACCGGCAAACCATTTTTGTCGGCAGCCTGAATGCATCGATTGTCCATCCGCGCGAAATTTTCCGTGAAGCGGTCAGGCGTGCCGCCGCCTCGATCGTCGTCGCCCACAATCATCCGAGCGGCAATCCTGCACCTTCCCCTGAGGATATCGCCGTGACCAAACGACTGGTGGAAGCCGGCAGCATCGTCGGAATCGAACTTCTCGACCACATCATCATAGGAGACCATCAATTCATTTCATTGAACGAAAAGGGGTTCATGTAGCACTGTTTATTTCTTTTCATTTCCGTTATAATGTGTGGGATTGTGTCAATCTATCGGTAAGCGATAGATCAGGAAAGGAAGAAGTTACGTGTTCGGACTTGGCTCAAAAGATATAGCAATAGATTTAGGGACTGCCAATACATTGGTGTTCAGCAAAAGCAAAGGGATTGTCCTCCGGGAACCGTCCGTAGTCGTAAAAAATACCGCTACCGGTGACATTGTCGCTGTCGGTAACGAAGCCCGCAAAATGATTGGCCGGACACCTTCCTCGATTGTCGCGATCCGTCCGATGAAGGACGGTGTCATCGCCGACTACGATACCACTACTGCAATGATCCACCATTACTTGAAAGAAGCGATGAGAGCGGCCGGAACGTCGTGGAGAAAACAGACTGTCCTGATCTGCGTCCCTTATGGCATCACCTCAGTGGAGCAGCGCGCCATCATCAGCGTGGCACGGCAGGCAGGTGCAAACCAGGCGTTCACCATCGAAGAGCCGTTTGCTGCGGCGATTGGCGCCGGTTTGCCGATTTGGGAACCTGTCGGCAATATGGTCGTCGATATTGGAGGCGGCACAACGGAAGTGGCCGTCATTTCACTCGGCGGCATCGTGGCCAGTGAATCTGTACGTGTAGCTGGTGATGCGATGGATCTGGCTCTTACGCAATATATCCGCAAAAAATACAAAATGACGATCGGCGAACGGACGGCTGAAGCGATCAAGATGGAAATCGGAACGGCAGGCATCATGACTGATGCCGATAAAGACCTCAAAATGGCTGTACGCGGCCGTGATCTGGTGACCGGGTTTCCGAAGACTGTCGAGATTTCAGCTGAAGAAACGGCCGAAGCGATGAAAGAGCCGATCGCTGCCATCCTGGACAGTTTAAAACAGACGCTTGAAAAAACCCCTCCGGAACTGTCAGCGGATCTCATGGAACGCGGCATTGTCCTGACAGGAGGCGGAGCGTTGCTGAAAAACCTGGACAAGGTCATTGCTGCAGAAACGCTGATGCCTGTCGTCATTGCGGAAAACCCTTTGGACTGTGTCGTGCTCGGCACAGGCAAAGCGTTGGATCAGATGGATCAAATTCGACGCCAGCAATCAATTAAATAAGGAGGACTGCCGTATATGTCACAACTTTTTTCAAACAAACGGCTGATCTTACTGCTGCTGGGTGTTATCCTGCTCGTTGCATTGATTTCTTTTTCACTTCGTGACCGCGCCAATGTTTCATTGCCGGAACAGATCATCAAAGACGTGGTCGGCGCCGGGCAAACGGTGTTTTCACGTCCGGCCCATGTGGTTACGGGGATTTTTGATAATGTGGATTCATTGTTGAATACATATGAAGAAAACCGTCATTTGAAAACCCGTCTCGAAGAATTCGCCGGTGTGCAGGCGGAAGTGAAAGACCTTCGATCGGAAAATGCCGAGCTTCGGGAAGTGGTCGGCAAACAAGAGGATCTGCGGGAGTACAACCCCATCCAGGCGACCGTCATTGCGCGGAACCCGGATCAGTGGGAAGAAAAAATCATCCTGGACAAAGGAACGGACAGCGGCGTGACGCAAAATATGGCCGTGCTGACAGCGCGCGGACTGGTCGGCAAAGTGATTTTGGCGACACCGTCCACTTCGACGGTCGAACTGGTATCGACGCAGGATCCGAATTACCGTGTCTCGGCGATGGTGCTCGGCAAGCAACAGGATGTCTTTGGTTTGATCGAAGGCTATGACGCTGAACGCCGTGAATTGTTGTTGAAGCGCATTGACGCTGATATTGATATACAGGAAGGTGACCAGGTGGTGTCCAGTGGCCTGGGGGGCATTTTTCCAAAAGGAATTGTCATCGGTAAAATCACGGAAGTGACGATTGACGAATTCGGCTTGACCAAACTGGCATACGTCAAACCGGCAGCTGATTTCAATATGCTGAATCATGTCATGATCGCTGACCGGACCATGCCGGAAGTTGATACCGCAGACAACGGCCAAACAGAGGAAGATGGCTCATGATCCGACTACTTATTCCAGCAATCGGTTTGGTGCTGTTTTTTCTGGAACCCGTTTTCGGACTTTTTTCGCCGCTCCATCTTGGAGATGACTATTATTATGTCGTACCGCGTTTCCTGCTGATGTACCTGATTTTCGTATCCATTTACTACAGCCGCAAACAAGCGGTATTATACGGTTTATTTTTCGGACTCTTGTATGATGTGTTTTTCATTGATATTATTGGGTTATATTCTTTCTTATACCCGATGCTGTGTTTGATGGCGGCAGAGGCCGTCAAATCAATCCAACAGAATTTACTGGTCACGACAGCTTTGACAATCGGCTTGATCGCGTTGTTCGAGTTTGTCCTTTACCAATTTTTCGTCCTCATTTCCCTGACGTCCATGCCGCTTCCCGTTTTTTTGGAAACACGGCTGGTGCCGACGGTGATGACGAATTTCGTTTTTTTAATCATGCTTGGCTGGGTCTTCAGATCAGCCATTCTGCCCCGTTTGACGGAACGCGACAAGCTTCCGGGATTATATTTATGAAAGCGCAGGTGACACGTTTTTGAAGAATCTTGTTACGATAAAAGGCACGAAGCAAGGGTTTGTCCTGCAGCTCGATGACCGGTGTGCGTATGCCGATCTGCTCAAAGAGTTGAAGGGAAAGGTGTCGGATTCTGCGCTGGACGGCATTACTGAAGTCCAACTGCATCTGGGATACCGGTATTATACAGAAGCTCAGGCGAAGGAGATTACAGCAGCCGTCCAGGACAACTCGGATGTGAAAGTGACGACGATCACCAACGACGTCGTTTCCGAGGAAGAATGCAACCGCCGCGTGCTGGAACGCCAGTCGGAAACGTATGTCGGCATCGTGCGTTCCGGCCAGGTGGTCAAAGCGCAAGGCGATTTGGTGATTGTCGGTGACGTCAACCAGAACGGCCGCGTAATCGCCGGCGGCAACGTCTATGTACTCGGGCGCCTGAAAGGTTATGCCCATGCTGGAGCGAATGGCAATAAGGAAGCGGTCATCGCTGCTTCCTGGCTCGAAGCGACGCATCTGAAAATAGATGATGCGCTTGAATCTATGACTGACGAATTGACGATGTTATCGGAACAGCCGGAAATGGAATGTGCTTATTTACATACTAACGGCAGCATCATCATCGACCGTCTGCAGGAATTGCGGTTTATACGGCCGGAAATCTCAACATTTAAAGGAGGAAGCTAGTGTGGGAGAAGCAATTGTGATTACATCAGGCAAGGGGGGCGTCGGCAAAACGACGACAACCGCCAATCTCGGCACTGCATTGGCTCTTCAAGGAAAAAAAGTATGCTTGATCGATACGGATATCGGCCTGCGCAATCTGGATGTCATCCTGGGGCTCGAAAACCGGATCATCTACGATTTGGTCGATGTGCTGGAAGGCCGCTGCAAAGTGCATCAGGCACTTGTTAAAGACAAACGTTTTGAAGACCGCTTGTATTTGTTGCCGGCTGCTCAAACTTCGGACAAAAATGACATCAATCCGGAACAAATGAAAGAGCTGGTGACGAAGCTGAAGGAAGATTATGATTTCGTCATCATCGATTGCCCGGCCGGCATTGAACAGGGTTATAAAAATGCTGTGGCCGGAGCGGAAAAAGCCATCGTTGTAACGACGCCGGAAATTTCAGCTGTGCGTGACGCCGACCGCATTATCGGGCTGCTCGAGCTTGAAGAAAACCTCGAACCGCCGAAACTGATCATCAACCGCATCCGCCAGCATCTGATGAACTCCGGTGATGCGCTGGACGTCAACGAAATCACAACGCACCTGTCCATCGACCTGCTCGGCATCGTGGCGGATGAGGAAAGCGTCATTTCCAGCTCAAACCGCGGAGAACCTGTGGTGATGGATCCGAATAACCGGGCGTCAATGGGCTACCGCAACATCGCACGCCGCCTGCTCGGCGAGTCGGTGCCATTGATGACCATGGAAAAACCGAACCAGAGCATTTTCTCGAAAATCAAAGCCGTTTTTGCGAAATAAATAATGAATCCTCCGCTGAAATAGCGGAGGATTTTTAGAATCCAGGAGGTGCGGGTTGAATAATGAATTGCTGATACGAATGATATTGGCTGAACGTTTGCCGAAGAATCATGCCGCTTGGAACCCAGTCACAAGAGAATTGAAAAATGCTCTCGCGGGAGCTGGCGGGGAAGAGCGGACGCTGGCATTGTTAAATAAAGAACTGGAATTACCCGAAAGTCCAATGTTGCTGAAGGATTTACATATACCGATTAAAGAAGGATATGCACAAATTGATATTCTTTTATTGCACAGAAAGTTTGTTTGTGTATTGGAAGTCAAGAATATGACGGGTGAGTTTTATTTTGATACGGAAAACTTTCAATTCCATCGAATGATTGATGGCCGCCGTGAAGGAATGAAAAATCCTGAATCGCAATTACATCGGGCGGTAAAGGCAGCGGAAAAATTTCTGCATGCTCCGGTAGACGGCATCATCGTTCTTGCCAGCCGCTCCGGAAGAGTGGTGGAAGGGCCAAAACATTATCCGGTCGTTTCGCTGGATTATTTGCCCTTTTATCTGGAAAAACTTGCGGAAGGGGAAAAGCGTCTGGATCCGCTGGTTCTTGCTGCTAAACTGCGCAGCTTGCCGAAAAGGGATTTTCGGAAACAATTATTGGAGCGCTACGGAGTTTCATTGAATGAGATCCGACTGGGAGTTACTTGCAAGAGCTGCCGTAATTGCGCGATGATACGAAGTGAGCGAAAATGGCATTGCGTACGGTGCGGAATGTATTCAAAAGATGCACACGAAGTGACGCTGCAGGAATTTGCGGTTTTGTTCGGTGAAGAACTGCCGACGGGGTTTGCGTACCGTCTGCTGGGTGTAGAAGATAAGTATGTGCTTTATCGTCTGCTGGAAAAATCAGCATTGCAGGGAAATGAGCGCGGCAAGCGGTGGATTGTGCCTCGGCCGGAACTGTTGGAGGCGTATTTCAGGGCAGTTTATCGCTGAACGCACCCCGCAACGGATTTACCGCACCCCGACACAGAAGTTTCGCACCTCACACCCAAGTTTTCGCACCTCAATCTGAATGTTCCGCACCTCAACAGGAAATCCCCTTCATTCCAATAAAACCATTGACGTGTACGCCGCCGCATGGTATTATTCTACTGTTATGTTTGTAGCGCACCGTGCTACAACCGCTCGAATCGGGTACTTGAAGAATTCGCAGAAATGCGGGTCACCTGAGCAGGCGAGTCTTAGTCTTAGAGGAGGTGCAAGGATATGTACGCAATTATTGAAACTGGTGGTAAACAAATCAAAGTTGAAGCAGGCCAAGAAATCTACATCGAAAAATTGGATGTGGAAGCAGGCGACACTGTAACATTTGATAAAGTTCTATTTGTTGGTGGAGAAGACACGAAAGTGGGTGTTCCTTTTGTTGAAGGAGCTACCGTGACGGCGAAAGTTGAGAAAAACGGCCGCGCGAAAAAAATCACTGTCTTCAAATACAAGCCGAAAAAGAACTACCGTAAAAAGCAGGGTCACCGTCAACCATACACAAAATTGACTGTTGACGCGATCAACGCATAAGTTATGATACGAGTAACCGTAAAAGAATCAGCCGACCGCATTTCATCGTTTGAAATGTCAGGGCATGCGGACTTTGCTGAACATGGCCAGGATCTGGTATGCGCCGGAGCGAGCGCTGTCTCTTTTGGAGCAGTGAACGCCATCATGGAGCTGACAGGCATTGAGCCGGATATTCAGCAGGGAGACAGCGGCTTATTGAAAGTGGCTTTTCCGGATAACCTGGATACGAAAATCGATGAGCAGGTGCAATTGCTGGTGCGGGCGATGATTGTTTCCTTAAAAACGATTGAGCAAGATTATGGGCAGTATATTAAAATAACCTTCACAGCTTAGGAGGTGGGACAGAATGTTAAGATTAGATCTTCAGTTTTTCGCATCGAAAAAAGGTGTAGGTTCAACGAGAAACGGACGTGACTCAGAATCGAAACGCCTTGGCGCTAAACGTGCAGACGGCCAAGAAGTTACTGGTGGTTCAATTTTATACCGTCAACGCGGTACGAAAATTTATCCAGGAGAAAACGTTGGGCGTGGCGGAGACGACACACTTTTCGCTAAAGTTGACGGGATCGTACGTTTCGAACGTTACGGACGCGACAAGAAAAAAGTGAGCGTTTATCCTGTTGTAGCACAAGAAGCTTAATACATGAGAAAAAGGGCTGCTTTTTGCAGCCCTTTTTATTTTTCAGGAAATTGCCGTATAATCTTGGTATACTGAAAGAAGAAAACACGGAGTGTGACTTATGAGGGACACGATGACGGTGGCACAAGCGCTTCGGCATGCGCGCCACGATTTTTTGAATGAACTGCAATTGGTCAAGATGAATATGGACCTGGGGCGACCGGAACAGGTGCAGGCAATCATTCGCTCTCATGCCGAAGCGGCTGTGCAATTGGAACGGCTTGCCGGTCTTGGCGTACCGCAAACGGAAGCGTGGGCGCTGACGGCAAAATGGCGTTTTCCGGAAATCCGTTTCCGGCTGGAGTGCCTGGCCACCAGCGCACCAGTGGAGGCCGATGGAAAGTTTGCTGATGCACTGGAACAGCTGTCGCAGTCGGTAAGGCAGCGGCTGGATCCAGTGGACCAACTCGAATGCCGGATCACCTTGACGAACGACTCTCATAAGTTTGTGGCATCGGTGCAGATAGAAAGAGACTGGCAGAATGTGAAGATGCCGGAATCCGAAGATATACAAGTAGTAAGAGCGTGCGCTTCCAATGAAACGAAGTTTGTTTTCAGCGCACAGATGGAGGGATAATATGTTTGTCGATCACGTAAAAGTTTATGTTAAAGGTGGGGACGGCGGCGATGGTATGGTCGCGTTCCGCCGTGAGAAATATGTGCCGAACGGAGGTCCTGCCGGTGGCGACGGCGGCAAAGGGGCGGACGTCGTCTTTATCGTCGAAGAAGGATTGCGCACACTGATGGATTTCCGCTACAAGCGGATTTTTAAAGCAGAGCGCGGAACACATGGTATGAGCAGCAACAAGCACGGCTCCAAAGCACAGGATTTGGTCATCAAAGTTCCGCCGGGTACGGTCGTCAAAGACGCGGATACCGGCGAAACCATCGCCGACCTGGTCGAGCATGGCCAGACCGCAGTCATCGCACGCGGTGGCCGCGGCGGACGGGGGAATTCCCGTTTTGCCACACCTGCCAATCCGGCTCCGGAATTGTCGGAAAAAGGGGAGCCGGGTAAAGAGCGCAATGTCGTTTTGGAATTGAAAGTATTGGCGGATGCGGGTCTTGTCGGCTTTCCGAGTGTCGGGAAATCGACGTTGCTGTCAGTGATTTCTTCGGCCAAACCGAAAATTGCGGAATATCACTTTACGACCATCGTGCCGAATTTGGGGATGGTCCAGACGGAAGATAACCGCAGTTTTGTTGTAGCCGATCTGCCGGGATTAATCGAAGGCGCACACGAAGGTGTCGGTCTTGGTCATCAGTTCCTGCGCCATATCGAACGTACACGGGTCATTATCCACGTGGTCGATATGTCAGGCATGGAAGGGCGCGACCCATACGAAGATTACGTCACCATCAACGAAGAATTGAGACAATACAATCTGCGGCTGACCGAACGTCCGCAATTGATTGTGGCCAATAAAATGGATATGCCGGATTCTGAAGAGAACTTGGCTGAATTCCGTAAGAAATTGCCGGAAGATGCCCGTATTTTCCCGATTTCTGCACTTTCCCGTCAAGGCTTGTCCAATTTGCTGTTCGCGGTGGCGGACCTTCTCGAGGTGACACCGGAATTCCCATTGATCGACGAGTCGGATGAAGAATCAGACAGCACGGTATTGTACAAACACGAATCAGACCGTGAAGGCTTTGAAATCACCCGTGATCCTGATGGTGCTTATGTCTTGTCCGGATACGCCATCGAGCGTCTGTTCAAGATGACGGATTTCTCACGGGAAGATTCCATTCGCCGGTTTGCCCGCCAGATGCGGGGCATGGGAATCGATGATGCACTGCGCGAACGCGGGGCCGAACACGGCGATACGGTTCGCCTCCTGGAATTCGAGTTTGAATTTATCGACTGATCCCGCTTTAACGGAAAGGCAAGCTTCCGCTTTTTGAAGCGGTGGCCCTGCTGACTGTAAAAGCCCGGTTGATCGGGCCGGCAGGATGTCGGTCCCATAGGCGCCGCCGCAGGACGCGGCGTTTGCAGCCTATACTCTGTTTTTCCTCAGTGGGAGGAAGATGTTTCCACTGGGTGAAGTTTCTCTTGATGCGGGGGTTTTTGTAATGAAGGATATAGCGGAACAGAAGTATTATTTGGTACGTGAAGATGTGCTGACAGAAGCGATGGTCAAGACGCTGGAAGTGAAAAAGATGCTGCAGCGTGACCGTGTGTCCATTTTGGATGCAGTGGCGAAAACCGGACTTTCCCGCAGTGCATTCTACAAATATCGGGATGCGGTTTTTCCGTTCCATTCCATCGTCAAAGAACGGATTCTGACGGTCTTTCTGCAATTGGAAGACCGGTCAGGCACGCTTGCGACGCTGCTTCAGACAGTAGCCGACGTGCGCTGCAACATACTGACCATCCACCAGACCATTCCGATTCAGGGGCGGGCGAATGTGACGCTGTCCCTGGATGTGACGGCGATGTCGGTGGATTTGGAAACATTTCTGCAACACCTGAAAAAACTCGATTTTGTCGAGTCTGCTGAAATTGTATCAAGCGGATCATATTAAGTGGAGGAGAATTGGAATGGCTGGACAACCTGTGCAAAAACAAATTTCTTATTTGGGACCGGAAGCGTCATTTACCCATTTGGCTGCTGCCAAAGCGTTTCCGGACAGTAACCTGCTGCCATTTGCCACTATCCCCGAATGCATAGAAGCAGTGGCTGAAGACCGCGTGGATTACGCGGTCGTGCCACTGGAAAATGCGTTGGAAGGATCAGTGCCATTGACAGTCGATTACCTTTTTCATGAAGCGCAGCTTTATGTGACGGCGGAAGTGCTATCGCCAATCGGCATGCATTTGATGGTGCATCCCGACAATGTGGAAGCAGATTCATACGAAGCGATTTATTCGCACCCGCATGCACTTGCGCAATGCCATAAGTTTTTGTTCTATACATATAAAAATACACCGATCGAACAATTCGGCTCCACGTCAGGAGCGGCCAAGATGGTCAGTGAACTGCCGGAGCGCAACATCGCAGCGATTGCCAATGAATTCGCAGCCAAGAAATACGGCTTGTCGATTGTGCATAGCGAAATTCACGATTTCCATTTTAATCACACCCGTTTTTTTGTGTTGTCCAAAACCAATCACAAATTGAAAAATCCGGGACATGAAGGGCAGATCAAGACGACGCTGATGATTTCGCCGCCGAATGATGACCGCTCAGGCGTTCTTCATCAAGTGCTGTCGGTCTTTGCATGGCGCCAGCTAAACTTGAGCAAGATCGAATCCCGTCCGTTGAAAACAGGGCTCGGCGATTATTTCTTTATCGTCGACGTACTGGAAGACGAGACCGCGACAATGATGCGGGGCGCATTCGAGGAATTGGCCGCCCTTGGCTGCAAAGTGAAGACGCTGGGCTCGTATTATACGTACCGTTCGTGAGAAAGAGACAGTTTTACCTATAACTGCTGATTTTGCAAAGCACCCGTTACTTCAGGGTGCTTTTTGTGATGTACAGGTTAAAAAAATGAACAGAATTCATGCCGAATGCAGGTGAAGAACTGATGAAAAAATACGTCATCCATTATGAAATTTTTATGCTGTTATTGATCATTGTTTCGCTGTTTTTTGCTTTTTCGGACAATGATGCTCTAGTCCTCTATGACCGAATCATTTGGATGGTATTTGTCCTGGATTACACCATACGACTTGTGCTTGCAAAAGACCGGTGGGAGTATGTGAAAAAGCACCCGTTTGAATTGATTGCCATCATCCCGTTGGATGCCATCTTTCGAGCAGCCCGTTTTGTCCGGTTTTTTAGGATTCTCCGGTTAGTCGGGATTGGTTCGCGCTTCGTCAAGCCAGTTTATGGTTTGTTGAGAACCAATGGACTCGACAAGCTTCTGACTGTTGCTGTTGTCCTGTTGTTCATCATCCCGATTCCCATCATCCTGGTAGAGCCGGGCATCAATACATTTTCCGATGCTTTGTGGTGGGCTATTGTCACGACTACGACTGTCGGATACGGTGATATCTCACCAACCACTCCATTGGGAAGGGTGCTGGCAGTGATTTTGATGCTTGTCGGAATCGGCATCATCGGAACTTTCACCAGCTCGATCACCAGTTATTTCGGCAATAGGAATAAAAAGACTCACAATGAGCAAGTCCTGGAATTGCTACAGTCGATTGAAGAAATCGACAACCTTACGGCGGAAGATGTCGAACTTGTGGAGGTTTATCTGAAAAGGAAAGTTCCAATAGGGTAGGGGTGGCTTTTCGTGCGAAAGCTGCTGAGGTTTTCCATGTTAATGGTTGAAGTTGGCTTTTTCAATGTCGAAAAATGGCGAACGCGCATAAGTTTCGTGGAACGCGCGAAAAAATCTGTGAGCGCGCAAAAAATGAAATGAACGCGCATAACCCGTCGCCGAACGCGCAAAAAATCTTTTAAACGCGCATAAACGCACGTCTCACCAAAAAAACCCGAAACCGTGTCAAACGGCTTCGGGTTTTCGACGTTTCAACCTGCTGTTACTCGCTGTCCTCCAGCAAAAAGCCATGTTCCTGCATGGCGGCTTCCGCGCGGTCGAGCGCAGCGTCGTTTGCTGCAGTGATGGTGTGCAGATGAGTGCCATCCGTCAATTCGAGCAGATAGCTGGCGCCGGTGTCACGGACGCGTTTCATGAAATCGGCGACCTGCTGCGGTGTGGAGACATGGATGCCGGCCGTCAGTTCGCCGTAAACCGGATGTTCAATCGACACGTCTTTGACGGTGACGCCTGCTTCGACCAGGACCATCAGTTCCTGCTCGGTGTCCTGCGGCTGGTGGCGGCAGGCGATGCGGCGGCTCGTCTCCACGCGGCCGGTTTCATTGTTCATATAAAGGTAGCCCTGGCTGGTCGCCAGAATCGGCTCGCCTTTTGCTTTCAACAAGGTCATGTCACCGACGATCACTTGCCGGGAAACCTGTGCAACTGCGGCGAGTTCGCTGCCGGTCAGCGGTTTATTGGCTGTTTTTATTTTTTCCAGGAGAATTTGGCGGCGTTCTTCACCGTATAGTTTTTTCATATAGGTCCCCTCTTTATCTGTCGTTGCTTTTATTTTAACATGAAAGGCCGTGCGGCGTTTGTGTCGTCTATACCGAACAAATATGCTATAATTACTGAGTTGAAATGAAGGAGAGAACGTATCATGTACGATTACATAAAAGGGACAGTTACACGTGTGACACCTGAATATTTAGTAGTGGAGCAGCAGGGGATCGGCTGGCAGATTTTTGCGCCGAATCCATATTCGTTCGGAACGGAAGAGCTGCAGGTGTTTTTGCATCATCATGTGCGGGAAGATGCACATCTGCTGTTCGGATTTCCGACACTGGAACAGCGGGAATTGTTCCGCAAGCTGATTTCGGTTTCCGGTATCGGACCGAAAGGGGCGTTGGCCATTTTAGCGAGCGGCCAGCCGCAGCACGTGATCGATGCGATTGAACGGGAAGATGAGAAGTTTCTCGTCAAGTTTCCGGGCGTCGGCAAAAAGACGGCGCGCCAGATGATTTTAGACCTGAAAGGGAAACTGACCGAGTTTTTCGGCGACAGCGCACCGCTGGAAGATACGCCGTCTTTGCTGTCGGGTGACGAAGCGGAGCTGGAAGAAGCGATGCTGGCGCTGGGCGCGCTCGGTTATTCCGACCGGGAAATTGCCAAAGTCAAACCGCAGCTGAAAGGTTTGGAACTGGACACAGAAGGGTTTATGAAGAAAGCCCTTCAATTATTATTGAAACAAAACTGACAAAAAGGAGGCGGACGGCATGGAAGAACGGGTCATCGGCAGCGAAATTTCGGAATTTGATGAACGCTTTGAGCAATCGCTGCGGCCGCAGTATCTGTCGCAGTACATCGGCCAGCACAAAGTAAAACATAATTTGTCGATTTTCATCGAAGCGGCGAAAATGCGCGAAGAAAGCCTGGACCATGTGCTGCTGCACGGACCTCCGGGGCTTGGGAAAACAACGCTTGCGGCGGTCATCGCCAATGAAATGGAAGTCGGCGTCAAAATGACGAGCGGCCCTGCAATCGAGCGGCCGGGAGATTTGGCGGCGATTGTATCGTCATTGGAACCGGGAGACGTGCTGTTCATCGATGAAATCCATCGGTTGAACCGCTCAATCGAAGAAGTGCTGTATCCGGCGATGGAGGATTTCTGCCTCGATATCGTAGTCGGCAAAGGCCCGGCGGCGCGTTCGGTGCGGCTCGATTTGCCGCCGTTCACGCTCATCGGGGCCACAACACGGGCCGGCGCTTTATCAGCTCCGCTTCGTGACCGTTTCGGCGTATTGTCACGGCTGGATTATTACGATGCGGAAGCATTGACGGAAATCGTCGTCCGCAGTGCCAAATTATTCGAAGCGGATATAGATCCGGCGGCGGCAGTCGAAATTGCACGGCGCTCGAGAGGGACACCACGTATTGCCAACCGGCTGCTGAAACGCGTCCGTGATTACGCTCAGGTGCGCGGGGACGGCTCGATTACGATGGACATGGCCGAACAGGCACTGGAAATGCTGCAGGTCGACCCGCTCGGCCTCGATCACATCGACCACAAATTGATGACCGGCATGATGACGCGTTTCCGCGGAGGACCGGTCGGACTTGATACGATCGCTGCCAGTATCGGAGAAGAATCGACGACCATCGAAGACGTCTATGAACCGTATCTGCTGCAGATCGGTTTTATCCAGCGGACCCCGAGAGGCCGCATTGTGACACAAACTGCCTATGAACACTTTAAAATGGAGATGCCTGAATGACACATATTAAACAATCCACACAAGAATTGAATGTCACTGATTTTGATTTTGAGTTACCCGAAGAATTGATTGCACAGACGCCGCTCCTTGACCGTACGGCGAGCCGTCTGCTGGTCTTGGACAAAGAGACGGGAGCGGTCGAACACCGCCATTTCCGCGACATTATCGACCATCTGCACAAAGGGGATACGCTCGTCTTGAATGATACCCGTGTTCTGCCGGCGCGTTTGATGGGGACAAAGGAAGACACTGGTGCCAATATCGAAGTGCTGCTGCTCAAGCAAATTGAAGACGATGTATGGGAAACGCTCGTCAAGCCGGCCAAGAAAGTGAAAGTCGGGACGGTTGTGTCGTTCGGCGGCGGTTTGCTGCGCGCCGAGTGTACAGGGATCCTCGAACACGGAGGCCGCCATTTCAAGATGATCTACGACGGCATTTTCTACGAAATACTGGATGCACTCGGCGAAATGCCGTTGCCGCCGTATATCCGTGAAAAGCTGGAGGACCAGGACCGTTACCAGACCGTTTTCGCCAAAGAGCGGGGAAGCGCTGCGGCGCCGACTGCAGGGCTTCATTTTACTGATGAATTACTGGACCGGATCCGCGCAAAAGGGGTCGAAATCGCTTTTATCACACTGCATGTCGGACTTGGAACGTTCCGTCCGGTGTCGGTCGATTCGATTGAAGACCATGAAATGCATGCGGAATTTTACCGCATCAGCCAGCAGACAGCCGATTTGATCAACCAGACCAGACAGCAGGGCGGACGCGTCATTTCCGTCGGTACGACATCGACGCGGACACTTGAATCCGTGGCACGGAAATTTGATGGCGACCTGCAGGAAGACAGCGGCTGGACGGATATTTTCATTTATCCCGGCTACCGGTTTCAGGCCATCGATGGCCTGATCACCAATTTCCATTTGCCAAAGTCGACACTGGTCATGCTGGTCAGTGCATTGTCCAGCCGTGACCATATTTTGAACGCTTACGAAGAAGCTGTAAAAGAACGGTATCGTTTCTTCAGCTTTGGAGACGCGATGTTTATCGAACCACAGAAAAAGGAGACTCACGAATGACTCAAGCAGTAACGTACGAACACATAAAAACCTGTAAGCAGACCGGTGCGCGGCTTGGTATCGTCCACACGCCGCACGGTTCATTTGAAACGCCGGCATTTATGCCGGTTGGCACACAGGCGACAGTCAAGACGATGTCGCCGGAAGAACTGAAAGCCATGGACGCGGGCATCATTTTGAGCAATACGTATCATTTGTGGCTGCGCCCTGGAAACGACGTAGTGAAAGAAGCAGGCGGCCTGCACAAATTCATGAACTGGGACCGTCCCATCCTGACTGATTCCGGCGGTTTCCAGGTGTTTTCGCTGAGCGAATTCCGCAACATCAAAGAAGAAGGCGTCCATTTCCGCAACCATATGAACGGCGACAAGCTGTTTTTGAGTCCGGAAAAAGCCATGCAGATCCAAAACGATCTGGGTTCTGACATCATGATGGCATTTGACGAATGCCCGCCTTATCCGGCGTCCCATGAGTACATGAAGTCAAGTGTCGAACGGACATCGCGCTGGGCGGAACGCTGCCTCGAAGCCCACGGACGCAAGGAAGACCAGGGCTTGTTCGGCATCATCCAGGGCGGCGAATACGAAGACCTCCGCAAACAAAGCGCACAGGATCTCGTATCACTCGATTTTCCGGGATATGCCATCGGCGGTTTGTCCGTCGGCGAACCGAAAGACGTCATGAACCGTGCGCTCGAATTCACGACGCCGTTGATGCCTTTTAACAAACCGCGTTATTTGATGGGCGTCGGTTCTCCCGATTCACTGATCGACGGCGCCATCCGCGGCATTGATATGTTCGACTGCGTGCTGCCGACACGCATCGCCCGAAACGGCACATTGATGACCAGCACCGGTCGTTTGAATGTGAAAAATGCAGCGTTTAAACGTGATTTTGGCCCGATTGATGAGAAATGCGATTGCTACACATGCCAAAATTACAGCCGGGCCTATGTGCATCATTTGATTCGTGCAGATGAAACGTTCGGACTTAGACTTACTAGTTATCATAATCTCCGTTTTCTGTTAAACTTAATGGAGCAGGTACGTCAAGCGATTCGTGAAGACCGCCTGGGAGATTTCCGCGAGGAATTTTTTGAAGCATACGGTTTCAACAAGCCCAACGCCAAAAATTTCTGAGTCTAAGAAAATAGAGAGAGTGAAAGGGGGAATTTGAACAATGGATACTTTAATCGCTTTATCACCTTTACTATTGATGTTCTTGTTGATGTGGTTTTTCATCATTCGTCCTGCTCAAAAACGCCAGAAAGCAACGGCGAACATGCAGGCGGAATTGCGCCGAGGCGACCGTATCGTAACGATCGGTGGACTTCACGGCCAAGTGGATGCTGTTGACGACACGACCATCTACATTACAGTAGCAGACGGAACACGTATGCAATTCGAACGCCAGGCAATTGCCCGCGTTGTGGATTCTGCAAAACAAACCGTATAAGAAAGCTCGCCTTCGATCCGGAGGCGATTTTTTTTACACTAATTTCAGCAGTGTTCACTGAATTGTTATTTTCAGTTTCAAGCCAATAAAAAAATATAAGTAAAATGAAGAGGTGAAAATGATGCCGGACTATGCTGACCAATACGAAAAAGTTCTGCCGTTTCTTGAAAGCAAACTCTCGGAATTCTATCATTTTGAATACGATACATTCACATCGGAAGATCTGTGGCAATACTGCATAAAGAAAAAATGGCGGAAAAAAGACATCGGTGAAATGCGCCTTTATGAAATGGTCAATGACATCATGGACATGACGGCTTCCGACTTTGTCGCTTACCACCAGATTGAAGGCCTGAAAGGCGATAACTGGTTTTCCGATATAAAACAAGACGACCTGGAACAGCTGCTCCGGCCTTCACCCAAAAAACCGGATTCAATTTGACAGGGTTCAGGAGCTGTTTCATAATGAAAGTGCTGTGTTTTTGAGATTGAGGAGGAATTATTACATATGAAAGCAAGAGGTCGCATCATCGCCTTTTTCTTACTGGTCATTGTACTGATAGGAATGATTGGCACCACGAGTATGCCTATAGCAAAAGATATTAAACTGGGCCTTGATCTGCAGGGGGGATTTGAAGTCCTGTATGAAGTCACGCCTCTTGAAGGCAGTGACACGGAAATTACAAACGACGTCCTGGCCGACACGACTGACGCATTGATGAACCGCATCAACGTTCTCGGTGTCAGCGAGCCGGTTATCCAGATTGAAGGAGAAGACCGGATCCGCGTTCAACTGGCAGGCGTCGAAAACCAGTCAGAAGCCCGGGAACTGCTGTCGACGGAAGCGAACCTGACTTTCCGCGATGCCGACGATAATCTGCTGATGGACGGTTCCGACCTTGAAGAAGGCGGGGCAACAGGCACGTTTGATGAAAGCGGCCGGCCGATCGTGTCGCTTGAATTGAAAGATCCAGGCAAATTCGCCGAAATTACAGGCGAAATTTCGCAGCGTCCTTTCGGCGAGAATGTTTTGGTGATCTGGATGGACTTTGAAGAAGGCGTCGATTCCTATGAGGAAGAACGGTTGAAAGAAGACCCGAAATTCGTTTCTGCTCCGTCTGTTGACCAGCGCATCAATTCGCCAAGTGTCCAAATTACAGGGGCGTTCACTGTTGAAGAAACGCAGAACTTTGCAGGCATCCTGAATGCCGGGTCTCTTCCGGTCGAATTGGAAGAGATTTATTCCACTTCTGTCGGCGCCCAATTTGGTGAAGAAGCTTTGGATAAAACAACGTTTGCCGCTGCGGTAGGTATCGGCTTAGTGTTATTGTTCATGCTGGTTTTTTACCGTTTCCCGGGAATCATCGCATTCATCACTTTATCGGTTTATGTCTTCCTGATCCTGGTGATTTTCGTGTGGATCGGCGGCGTTCTGACATTGCCGGGTATTGCAGCGATCATGCTCGGTGTCGGGATGGCAGTTGATGCCAATATCATCACATACGAGCGGATCCGTGAAGAAATGCGGACAGGAAAATCCGTGAAGGATTCATTCCGCATCGGCGCCCGTTCATCGTTCTCGGCCATCATTGATGCCAACGTGACGACGCTTCTTGCGGCAGCTGTACTTTTCTATTTCGGTACGAGTTCCGTAAAGGGATTTGCGACTTTGTTGATCATTTCCATTCTTTCCAGCTTCCTTACAGCGGTTTGGGGTTCGCGTTTATTGCTTGGGCTTTGGGTCCACAGCGGTTTCCTCGACAACAAATCCGGCTGGTTCGGGTTGAAGCGGGATAAGATTCACAATCTTTCGGAAGAAAAAGACATTACGGATCTGACCACGCCATTCGACCGGTATGATTTTGCCGGTAACCGCAATAAATTCTTTGCCGCTTCACTGGCCTTGATTGCAGCGGGTGGGATTGTGCTCGGCCTCTTCCAGTTGAACCTTGGCATTGATTTTTCAGGCGGTACACGAGTTGAAGTAACTTCCGATTCCGCGCTTACTCAGGCAGAAGTGGAAGAGTTCCTTGAAGAGACCGGTTATCCTTCGGACGATGTGGTCATTTCCGGCGATGAATCCAATATCGGGGTAGCACGTTACGGGGATGACTTCTCCCAGGATCAAATCGAGGAATTAAAGCAGGCGGCGATTGACGAATACGGTCAGGAACCCAACGTTTCGACTGTATCAAACCAAGTTTCCATTGAGCTGATCCAGAATGCATTATACGCGCTGGCCATAGCAGCAGTCGGCATCATCATCTATGTCGCTTTCCGTTTCGAATGGCGTATGGGTGTTGCCTCAATCGTAGCTTTGATACACGATACGTTCTTCATCGTAGCGGTATTCAGCTTATTGCGTCTGGAAGTGGATATCACATTCATCGCGGCGGTGCTGACGATTGTCGGGTATTCGATCAACGATACGATTGTTACGTTTGACCGGATCCGTGAAAACATGAAGCGCATGAAGAAAATCGAGGCAGTCGAACAATTGGAGAACGTGGTCAATGTTTCCTTGCGCCAGACGCTCGTCCGTTCGGTCAACACCGTGATGACGGTTGTGCTGGTTGTTATCGCGCTCCTGATTTTCGGCGCTCCGTCCATCACCAACTTCTCGATTGCGTTATTGATCGGTTTGGTGGCAGGTACGTATTCTTCGATCTTCATTGCCGCGCAATTGTGGCTGGTGTTGAAGAAAAAGGAATTGAACAAAAAAGGACCAATCGATATCGAGAAAAAAGAAGAGAAAACGAAATGGGGTTCTGACGAGCCTGTAGTGTAAGTTTAATAGGAGAATGGAACAGGGTATAGTTAAGAAGACCTTGTTCCATTTTTTTATTTGAAGGGAGAGCTGCAGGTGAAATTGCAATGGCTTTTATTAATCGGACTCGTATTCGCTGTTATTATCGCTGTATTTGCCGTTGTCAATGTCGAAGAGGTACCGGTGAATTATGTATTCGGTGAAGCACAATGGCCGCTGATCCTCGTCATACTCGTGTCGGCGCTGCTCGGCTTTCTGCTGAGTGTCATGGTGGCAATGGCACGGAACTATGCCTTAAAGAGAAAAGTGAAGGCGCTGCAAAAAGAACTGGCAGAAAAAGAATCGATTATTGCCACACAGCAGAACGAAATTTCGGATTACCAGCACGCAGACGTGAGACCGGATACGACGGTGGTCACGGAGGAAGACAAAACCGTTTAAAGAAAAACCTTTCGGCCGATTGGCTGAAAGGTTTTTGTCTGCCAAAAATTTATGTATAATGAGCAAGTGAGGAAGTGAATGCAATGATCGAATCGAAAAAAAGGTGGCGTCTGACAGCGCCCGAACCACGACTTGTAGAAACCATCCAACAGGAACTTTCCATTTCGTCCGTCCTGGCGAAAATATTAGTGACACGCGGCATCACCACAGTACAACAGGCGCGGTCTTTCATGGATATGGACGTCAGCGGCATACATAATCCGTATTTGATGAAAGATATGGACAAAGCGGTCAAACGCATACGCCTGGCCATTGAGGCAGGAGAGAAAATCCTTGTCTACGGAGATTATGATGCAGACGGAGTGACCAGTACCACTGTTATGGTGACCGTGCTTCAGGATCTTGGAGCGGACGCCGCATTTAAAATCCCGAACCGTTTCCAGCATGGTTATGGACCCAATAAAGAGTTGTTCCAGCAGGCACACGAGGAAGGTGTCAGCCTGATTGTCACCGTTGACAATGGCATCTCGGGCATCGAGCAGGTGCAGTTCGCCAACGAACTGGGCATGGACGTCATCATCAGCGATCACCACGACATCGGCGAGAAGCTGCCGGATGCTCTGGCAGTGGTGCACCCGCGCCATCCGGAAGGCGATTACCCGTTCGGTGAACTGGCCGGGGTCGGTGTGGCGTTTAAAATGGCGCACGCCTTATATGAAGAAATTCCCGATCATTTGATGGAGCTCGTCGCAATCGGCACCATTGCCGATTTGGTGCCGCTGCACGGTGAAAATCGCTATTTTGTGAAAGAAGGCCTGCTGGCATTGAAGGATTCCCCGCGGCCGGCGATCGAAGCGCTCAGTGAAGTATCCGGCACCGCTCAGCGTGACATCACGGAAGAGACCATCGGCTTTCAATTCGGACCGCGCATCAACGCCATCGGCCGCCTGCAGGATGCAGACCCGGCCGTGCTGATGTTTTTGACGGAAGATCCGGCAACTGCGCGTGAACTTGCCAAAGGGCTTGATGAGTTGAATAAAGAACGGCAGGCGATCGTCAAACAAATCACGGACCAGGCCGTCCAGCAGGTGGAACAGCGTTATCCCGAAGAGCCGCCGCATGTCATCGTAGTGGCGCAGGAAGGCTGGAACCCGGGCGTAGTCGGCATTGTGGCCTCCAAATTGACGGAGCAATTTTACCGGCCGTCCATCGTGCTGTCACTGGATCCCGAAAAAGGGACGGCAAAAGGGTCGGCGCGCAGCATCGAAGGTTTCCATCTGTACAACGAATTGGCGAAAAACCGTGACATACTGCCTCATTTCGGCGGCCATCCAATGGCGGCGGGGATGACATTAGCGCTGGGCGATGTTGATGAGCTGCGCAAACGGCTGAATGAGCAGGCGCAGGAAAGCCTGTCAGCGGAAGACCTGCTGCCGGTGGTGGATATCGACATTCCGGTCCGTCTGGAGGAAATCGATATCGAAACGATCGAATCGATGCGCAGGCTGGCGCCGTTCGGCATGGGCTTTGCCAAACCGAAATTCTTTCTGGAAGAAGTCAAAGTAGCGTCGGTGCGCAAAATTGGAGCTTCGCAAAACCACTTGAAAATGGAATTGACACAAAACGATGCGCTGTTGGATGCGGTCGGCTTCGGCATCGGCTCGATCGGCGATGAATTGACACCGGAAGTAAAACTGGACGTCATCGGCGACTTGCAGGTCAATGAATGGAATGGCCGCAAAAAACCGCAATTGCTCATCGAAGATATCCGCACGGACGAATGGCAATTGTTTGATATTCGTGGAATCCGCCAAGTGTCCCGCTGGGTGAAACTCATTCCGGAGAAAAACCGGCTGTTTCTGGCATTCCGTCCTGAAACGGTAGCGGTGTTTCAGTCACTGGTCAACGCACCGATTTGCCTGGTGGACAATGTGGCGAAATTGGAAGAGCCGAAACATCACCTGGTACTGCTCGATTTGCCGGATTCCGAGGAGCAGCTGTCATCGGTGTTGGGGGAGATTAAACCGCAGCGGATCTACGCGCATTTCTATGCCAAAGACTCCCATTATTTCGAACAGATCCCGACACGTGACCAGTTCAAATGGCTGTTCGCTTTCATCAAAAAGCGCGGCAGCTTTGATTTCAAGAAGCATTGTGATGAGCTGGCGAAGCACAAAGGCTGGAGCAGGGACTCATTATTTTTTATGCTTCAGGTGTTTTTTGAACTCGGTTTTGTTACACTTAACAATGGCCTTACCGAGATTGCACAGTCTCCGAGCAAACGGGATTTGACTGAAGCACCGACGTATAAAAAGCGGGAACAGCAGATCGCGCTCGAGCAGAAATTATTATATGCATCTTATAAAGACTTAAAACAGTGGTTCGATGCGCGAGTGTCGGCCAAGGAGGAAGAATTATGGATTTAAAGCAATACGTAACAATTGTAGAAGATTGGCCGAAACCCGGCATCCGCTTCAAAGACATCACATCGTTGATGGACAACGGCACTGCTTATAAATATGCGACCGACCAAATTGTGGAATATGCCAAACAAGTCAACGCAGAAATTATTGTGGGTCCGGAAGCACGCGGCTTCATCATCGGCTGTCCGGTCGCTTATGCGCTGGAAATCGGCTTTGCCCCAGTCCGGAAAGAAGGCAAATTGCCGCGCGAAGTGATTCGTGCAGAATATGGTCTGGAATACGGCAAAGACGTGCTGACCATGCACAAAGACGCCATCAAACCGGGACAGCGTGTGCTGATCACCGATGATTTGCTGGCGACAGGAGGCACAATCGGGGCCACCATCAATTTGGTCGAGCAGCTCGGCGGCATCGTGGTCGGCTGTGCTTTTCTGATCGAATTGACGTATCTTGACGGACGCCGTCACCTGGAAGGCTATGACGTCAATACATTGCTTCAATATTAATGGATCCATTTTCCTTCTGCCTTATCGGGCAGAAGGATTTTTTTTATTGGCTGCGGGGTATGGAAATAAACGGGGTGATAACAGATGAAATTGGAGAAAACGCACAATCCGGCCACAAATGAGGCGCTGCTGGCAGCTGTTTTAAACGATCCGTTGCCTCTTGCTGACATAACAATGGAAACACGGCGGTTGTTCGAAGGCATTAAACAGTTGCCGAAAGAGCAGCCGAAATCACGGCGGAAAACGGCTTCTGAATGGATGTGGTCGATTTTTTCAAAGCCGTATTCAATTTATGACGACCATCAATACAGGGAGTTCATCGAAAACAGGCAAGTGGTTCCGGACTGGAAGCCAGGGCTCGACAGACAGTATGAAAAACTGGAAAAAGCAGCAGGACGCATTGTTAACGTTAAGGACTTTGGCGCAATCGGCGATGGCTTAATGGATTGTACAACTGCTTTTGAGCGGGCCATCGGAACAGGGAATGTCACGGTTTTCATTCCGCCTGGCGTCTATGTGGTGAAAGGGATCCGTTTGCCTTCGTGGACTCGTCTGGCCGGTGCAGGGAAAGGTGTGTCAGTCCTGAAGCTTCATGATCAGGCAGCCAAACGGCAGCGGCTTGTCACCAATCTCGACCATGCCAAAGGAAATCACCATATTTCGGTTGAGAATCTCAGCTTGGACTGGAATGTGGAGCGGCTTGGGAAAGTTCGGAAGACTGCAACGGGCGGCACTTATTCCAGCTGTTTGACTTATGCCAATGTGACATTCGGCTGGGTCAAAAAAGTGGAGGCAGCGAATCCGGGGCTTCATTGCTTCGATATTACATCGCCTTATTACAATTACGGAGGGGATGGCAGACGGGCGCGAAGCGGCAGCCGGTATGTCTGGCTGGATGAAACAACAGGGCACGGGTTTGGCGATGACGGCATAACGACGCATCACAGCGATTATATTTTCATTTCCAATTCTTTTTTCTGTGACCCCAGCGGCCGTTCGCATAAACGGGGTTTTTCCAATTCGAACGGCATCGAAATTGATGATGGTTCCCGTTTTGTGTGGCTTGTGAACAATTCGACGGCGCGCTGCTTTGGCGGCGTGGAAATCAAAGCTCATGCGGAATCCTCGGCAGCGACCGGCGTCTTCATTTCCGGCCATCTGTCGGTCAACGACAACCGGTCGTATAACTTCCGGCACATCGGACATCACCGGGCAGGAGATCCGCAGTCGGTCTCGGCCTACAACATCCTGGCGCAGCGTCTGGTGTCCATCGCGCCGGTGTTCACGGAGCTTTACAGGCAATCCACTCCGCGCGCGCTGGTCGTTTCAGCTTACCGCAACGTGGTGGTCAACCGGTTTTTGTTCGTCGGCGACAAACAGTATGATTACCGGGATAATCCGGCAGCCGCCGTCCAGTTCAAGGCACGGCGCGTCGTGCTGGCGAATGGCGCCGTCACCGGTTTCAAGACTGCCTCGAGCGATATTTCGATCGCCGGCGGCAGACAAGGGGCCGCTGATGTTCAGGTGCGGAATATCCACAGCATCCAATCAGCAGAAAAAGTGGTGGCAGTCGGAAAAGGCAACCGGCGCACGGTGGTCGAAGCGGTCCGGCAGGAAAGAAGTTCCAGGGGCTGAGGTGCGGAATGCGAATGAAGTCAGAGAAACGAAAATAAATTTCACTGCAAATAACCAAACTTTCAAAAGCTGCAGCACACAAAAATTTCACAAATATTTGTTTCATTCGCTCAAAGATAAGCTGGCCAAATAAGATACTTTGCTTTTATCTTGATAGTTTTTTATAATAATAAGATATACTTTCAGAAAAATGAAAAGCAAGGTGGGCAATTATGGCGAAAGATCAAGTAAGAACAGCAGAAGACGTATTTGACATGGTAGCGTCTTATATGAATGCCGATCATGTGGAAACGATCAAGAAAGCGTACCAGGTGGCGTACGATGCGCACATGGGACAATTCCGCAAATCAGGGGAACCGTACATTCTCCACCCTGTGCAAGTGGCCGGGATTCTGGCTGAACTTCAAATGGATCCCGCGACCGTAGCCGCGGGATTTTTGCATGACGTTGTCGAGGATACGGACGTCAGCAGGGAAGACATTGTCCGTGACTTTGACGAGGAAGTGGCCCTGCTCGTCGATGGTGTGACGAAACTGAGCAAGATCAAGTACATGTCGAAAGAAGAACAGCAGGCGGAAAACCACCGCAAAATGTTTGTCGCCATGGCCCAGGATATCCGCGTCATTTTGATCAAACTGGCTGACCGTCTGCACAACCTGCGGACACTGAAATACCAGTCGGTGGAAAAGCAGCGCATCAAAGCGAATGAAACCCTGGAAATTTTTGCGCCGATTGCCCACCGGCTTGGGATCAATACGATTAAATGGGAGCTCGAAGACACCGCGCTCCGTTATTTGAACCCGCAGCAATATTACCGCATCGTCAATCTCATGAAGAAGAAGCGGACGGAGCGGGAAGATTATTTGAACGATGTCATGGATGAAATCCGCAAACAGCTGAAAGACGTTGACATCAAAGCGGAGCTGTTCGGCCGGCCCAAGCACATTTACAGCATCTACAAGAAAATGGCGGTCCAAAACAAGCAGTTCAACGAAATCTATGACCTTTTAGCGGTCCGCGTGACCGTGGAAAGCATAAAAGACTGTTATGCTGTGCTCGGCATCATCCATTCGACATGGAAGCCGATGCCCGGCCGTTTCAAGGATTACATCGCCATGCCGAAGCAGAATCTATATCAATCGCTTCATACGACCGTGATCGGACCGCAGGGTGATCCGCTTGAAGTGCAGATCCGCACAGAAGAAATGCACCGCATTGCGGAATATGGGGTAGCCGCACACTGGGCGTATAAAGAAGGCAAGAAAGCCGACGTGCCGAAAAGCTCCGTCGACTCCCGCTTGTCGTGGTTCCGCGAAATCCTCGATTTCCAGAACGAAGCGAACGACGCGGAAGAATTCATGGAATCGCTGAAATTCGATTTATTTTCCGACATGGTCTATGTGTTCTCGCCAAAAGGCGATGTCATCGAAATGCCTGCTGGCTCCTGTCCGATCGATTTCGCGTACCGTGTCCACTCCGAAATCGGCAATAAAACCATCGGTGCCAAAGTCAACGGCAAAATGGTGCCGCTCGATACCGAACTCCATACCGGTGATATTGTGGAAATCCTGACGTCGAAGCAGTCGTTCGGGCCCAGCCGAGACTGGCTGAAGATCGCCAAATCGACACAGGCAAAAAACAAGATCAAGCAGTTTTTCAAGAAGCAATTGCGTGAAGACAATGTCCAAAAAGGGAAAGACATGGTCGAAAAAGAGATCAAATCACAGGAATTCCCGGTGAAAGACGTCCTGACGAACGACAACATCAAGCGTGTCTGTGAGAAATACAATTTCGCCGGAGAAGATGATATGTACGCGGCCGTCGGTTTCAACGGCATCACGGCCCAGCAGGTCGTCAACCGGCTGGCGGAAAAGATGCGCAAGCAACGCGAACAGGAAGAAGCCATTGAAAAAATCCGTGTCGAGATGAAATCCAACCAGCCAAGAAAGCAGACCGAATCCGGCGTCATCGTCCGTGGAATCGATAATATGATGATCCGTTTATCGCGCTGCTGCAATCCGGTGCCGGGAGATTCCATTCTGGGCTTTATTACAAAAGGACGCGGTGTTTCGGTGCACCGTTCAGACTGTCCGAATATCCAGACCATCGAAGCGGACCGGCTCATTCCTGTTGAATGGGAAAACGCCGGCGTGCCGGAAAACAAGGATTACCAGATTGACATTGAAGTGCAGGCTTATGACCGCACCGGCCTGATCAACGAAGTGATGCACATGGTCAGCGAAACGAAAACGACGATCATTGCCGTCAACGGACGCGCCGATGACAATAAAATCGCCACCATCAACTTATCGATCATGATACCGCATATTTCACATCTCAATCGCGTAGTCGATCGGATTAAGCAATTGCCGGATGTCTATTCCGTATCACGTGTGACCAATTAAGGAGGAATTATGAAAGTAGTTCTGCAGCGTTCCAAGAAAGCTTCAGTGACCGTCGACGGCGAAGTGACCGGGTCCATCGATTCGGGCTATGTGCTGCTCGTCGGCGTGACACATGAAGATACTGAAAAAGACGCCGCCTATCTGGCGGGAAAAATCGCCCAGCTTCGCCTGTTCGAAGACGAAGAAGGCAAGATGAACCGTTCCATCCTGGAAAACGGCGGGGAAATTTTATCGATTTCCCAATTCACGCTGTACGGCGACACCAAAAAAGGGCGCCGTCCAAGTTTTGTCGCCGCTGCCCGTCCTGAAATCGCTGAACCACTGTGGCATCGCTTTAACGAAGCGTTGCGCGGACACGGCTTGCCTGTGGAAGAAGGCGTGTTCGGCGCCATGATGGACGTATCACTCGTCAATGACGGACCGGTGACGATTGTGGTGGAGTCGAAATAGCAAAAAGCGATGCGGAGAAGTTTTCCGCATCGCTTTTTTTATGTGCGGCGGGATTTGCTTGCGGAAAACGAGGGATTGTTTGCAGAATAAGAGGTTTTATTTGCAGAATAATTAAGTTGTTTGCAGAAAAAGGCCGATTGTTTGCAGAATATAGAGGTTTATTTGCAGTATGCGATTTTCATCTCAAATCCGCGTCTGTTTCGATGCATCCATTGAACGAAAAAAGCTGCCGGCGGGAATTTTGTCCCGCCTGGCAGCTTTAGTTCATTGTTCCAATTGTGCGTCAAAATAATTGATGATCCCTGTATACAGGCCGAGAGCCGCCTGGTCGCGGAACTGGCTGGTGGTGAGGATGCGCTCTTCGTTGTAATTGCTCAGGAACCCGAGTTCGACAAGAACTGCAGCCTGACGGTTGTCACGCAGCACAAGGTAATTGCCGGGCTGGACGCCACGGTCGTGCAGGGAGATTTTGCTGGCCAGCCCTTCGTTGACATAATTGGCAAGCGGTTCCTGGTAATCGTGAAGGTAATAGGACGTAAAGCCGTGAATCGTGCTGTCATCGGTGGCATCGTAATGGATGCTGATAAATGCATCCGCCGCCACCTGGTGGCCGGTCGATACGCGTTTCCGAAGATCGACATACATATCCGATTCACGGGTCAAAGTGACCTCCGCACCTGCAGAGCGCAAGTGGTGGGCAAGAATTTCTGCCGTTTTCAGCGTCAGATCTTTTTCGACCGTTTCCCGGACGCCGACTGTGCCACCGTCATTTCCGCCATGTCCCGGATCAAGCACAATGCTGACACCGTTTAAAGTTCCTTTTTTCCGGTCCGGCTGCTGCTCGGATTTTTGAACCTCCGCAGCTTCAGCTTCGCCGGCAGTAACGACCCAGGATGCGACAAAAGCTTTTTCGCCGTTCGGCAACGTGACTTCGTACCAATCATCCTTTTCGGCTGAAACGGCCAATTGGTCGCCGGCATCGGCGCGGCTGACAACTTCGGAAGCAGTGGACGGTTCAGACCGTAAATTTGTGCCGTTTGTCAGGACCGTGACGGTTCCAACATCGTCAGTGGACGCCGTTTTGGCGCTTTGGTTTGATAAATGACCATGGAAGGCATAGACCCATCCGGTTTCCTCTTCTGATAACTGAATCTGGACCCAGTTGCCTTCCACCGATTCCACGGGGTACGCTTCGCCTTTTTGGACAGTTGCTTGGATCGATGAATTCAAATCCTGCTGCGCCCGCACTTTCAATGCGTCGACAGCGACTGTAAACGAAGAGATGCCAATCGGCTCTTTGGCGGAATTTTGTTCTGTCTCCTGTGATACGGTTATGTACTGTGTGGAAACGAAGCCGCGCACCGAACGGAATTCAATTTCTGTCCAGTCGCCTGTGTCACGAAGCACCTGCGCCTGATCGCCGGCGTTCATCTGTGTCAGCACAGCCGCCGATAACTCAGGCTGTGCGCGGACGTTCAAGTGATCAGTGGAGGAGACGGCAATGCGGTCGCCTGTATCCGCCGCAACTTCCGATACGAGCCAGGAAGCCACCCATCCTGTGCCACTGCCAAAATCGACTTCCACCCATTCGCCGTTCCGTGACAGAACAGTCATTTTCTCGCCCTGTTCCAATGAATCCGAAACACTGTAGGAAAGTCCAGGCCCTGTCCGGACATTGACCGTTTCGGCATGGACTTCGAGTTCGCCGTTATTGGCTCCGGCTTTATCGGCATCCGTCAGCGGCATGCTGCCGGCTGCGATGAATAAAAATAAAATAAATGCAATCAACCATTTTTTCCCCATACAGCACCCCATTTCTCTCTACTTTGTATTATGGAAAAAAGCCGGCCATTTGTCAAAAAAGGTTGACAATGCAATAGCGAATTATTAAGATTAACATTATTATATTTATATATTTTGCTGATGACGAAGAAAGTAATTGCATGATTGGCTGAAAAGAGAGGGAAAGTCCGGGGCTGAAAACTTTCCTGCAGAAATATGCGACGAAAAACACTTCAGAGGCTTTTTTCTGAACGAACAGACAGGTTTTATTAGGAAAAGACGGAACCGGCCGTTATCCGGAATGAGAGGATGCCCTTTTTCCGGCATCAACTAGGGTGGAACCGCGGAAGCTGATACAGCTCTCGTCCCTTGCGCACAGCAAGGGGCGGGAGCTTTTTGTATGGAAAAAAGAGGAGTGAAACAGATGAATATTCAAGCACCACGCGGCACGTATGATGTGCTGCCGGACCAATCCGCCAAATGGCAGGAAGTGGAACAAAAAATCAATGAGCTATGCAGGCTGTATCAATACAAGGAAATCCGGACGCCGATTTTTGAGCATACGGAATTGTTCCAGCGCGGCGTCGGGGATACGACCGATATCGTCCAAAAAGAAATGTACACCTTCCAGGACCGTGGCGAGCGCAGCTTGACACTGCGGCCGGAAGGGACGGCATCGGTTGTCCGTTCTTATGTGGAAAATAAATTATTCGGCCTTCCGGATCAGCCGGTCAAACTGTCGTATTTCGGCCCAATGTTCCGTTATGAGCGACCGCAGGCAGGCCGCATGCGCCAGTTTGTCCAGTTTGGCATTGAAGCAATCGGCTCCAAAGATCCGGCAATTGACGCAGAAGTCATTTCTTTGGCGATGGAAGTGTATCGATCGGTCGGTTTGAAGCGTTTGCGCCTCGTCCTCAATTCACTGGGGGATACGGAAAGCCGCATCGCCCATAAACAGGCGTTGATCGAACATTTCGAGCCGCGCATTGAGGAGTTCTGCAGTGACTGCCAGACGCGACTGACCAAAAATCCATTGCGCATCCTGGACTGCAAAGTGGACCGGGACCATCCATTGATGGAAACAGCACCGTCACTCAGCGATTACCTGAACGAGGAATCCAGACAATATTTTGAAGAAGTCAAAGGCTACCTGGAAGAGCTCGGAATCGATTATGTGGTCGATCCGAACCTGGTACGCGGCCTGGATTATTACAACCACACGGCATTTGAAATCATGAGTGACGCAGAAGGTTTCGGTGCCATCACCACATTGGCGGGTGGCGGCCGCTACAACGGGCTGGTGGAAGACCTCGGCGGACCGGAATCGCCGGGCATCGGATTTGCGATGAGCATCGAGCGTCTGCTGCTGGCATTGGAAATGGAAAAAGTGGAAATCGGCCAATCGCAGAATCTGGAAGTGTACGTCGTGGCGATGGATCAATCGACCAAGAAAAAAGCATTCAGCGTCGTCAAGGATTTGCGCAGCAACGGCATATCAGCGGATATGGACTTTGCAGGCCGCAAGCTGAAAGCACAGATGAAGTCGGCAGACCGGAAAAAAGCGGCGTACGTCATTGTCATCGGAGAATCCGAAATGGAAAGCGGCCGCGTGGCAATCAAAGAAATGGCAACGGGTGAACAGCAACAGGTTTCATTCGAAGAAATCGCTGAAACTATTCAGACAAAGAAATCATTGGAGGAATAATCATGTCGAGAACGCATTATTGTGGAGAAGTGAATGAAACAGCAATCGGACAGCGTGTATCACTCAAAGGCTGGGTCCAGAAACGACGCGACCTCGGCGGATTGATCTTCGTCGATGTCCGGGACCGTTCCGGCATCGTGCAAGTGGTGTTCAATCCGGAAATTTCGGAGCAGGCGGTAAAAGTCGGCGAAAAGTTGCGCAACGAATTTGTCGTCCATATTGACGGACTTGTCGTGGGAAGAGAGCCGGGACAAGTGAACCCGGCTATGAAAACCGGCAAAGTTGAAGTGCAGGTGGACCATGCTGCGGTCATCAATGCCGCAAAAAACCCGCCGTTTCTGATCGAAGACGAAACGGATGTCAATGAAGACCTGCGCCTGAAATACCGCTACCTGGATTTGCGGCGCCCGGCGATGTATGAGACATTCAAAATGCGTTCGGATATCACAAAATCCATTCGCCGCTTTTTGGATGAAGAAGGCTTCCTGGAAGTGGAAACACCGATTCTGACAAAATCCACACCCGAAGGCGCACGTGACTATTTGGTGCCGAGCCGTGTACATGAAGGGGAATTTTACGCACTTCCGCAATCTCCTCAATTGTTCAAACAAATGCTGATGGTATCCGGGTTCGATAAATATTATCAAATCGCCCGCTGTTTCCGCGATGAAGATCTTCGTGCGGATCGCCAGCCGGAGTTCACACAAATCGATATGGAAATGAGCTTCCAGTCAATGGAAGACATTATCGAAATGAACGAACGCATGATGGTGCAGATGATGGAATCGGTCAAAGGAATCGCCATCGAACCGACATTCCAGCGCATGAGCTATACAGAAGCGATGGACCGTTATGGCTCAGATAAGCCCGACGTCCGGTTTGGTCTGGAACTGGTGAATGTGTCGGATCTGGTGAAGGATTCTTCGTTCAAAGTGTTCTCCGGAGCCATCGAAAACGGCGGACAAGTGAAATTGATCAACGTCAAAGGACAGGCCGGCAATTATTCGCGCAAAGACATTGATGCGCTGGGTGAATTTGCAGCTGTTTATGGCGCCAAAGGGCTGGCGTGGCTGAAAGTGGAAGAATCCGGCGTCAAAGGGCCGATTGCCAAATTTTTCGAAGGGGAAGCGGCTGCTGCC
Source organism: Planococcus salinus (assembly GCF_003719725.1). Lineage (GTDB taxonomy): Bacteria > Bacillota > Bacilli > Bacillales_A > Planococcaceae > Planococcus > Planococcus salinus. Next base: position 219,977 of record NZ_RIAX01000001.1, read on the forward strand.
TTGACGCAGCGCGCAGAAGCGGAAGCAGGGGATTTGCTGTTGTTTGTGGCGGATAAAAAATCCATCGTCGCAGACACGCTCGGCGCACTTCGTATGAAGTTTGGCAAAGAACTTGGCCTGATTGACAACTCGGTCTACAAATTCCTGTGGATCACGGACTGGCCGCTGTTGGAATACGATGACAAAGAAGGCCGCTACTACGCAGCCCATCATCCATTCACGATGCCATTCGAAGAAGATCTCGACAAACTGGAAAGCGAGCCGGAGAACGTGCGGGCTCAGGCGTACGATCTGGTATTGAACGGCTATGAACTGGGCGGCGGATCCCTGCGGATTTATCGCCGTGATATCCAGGAAAAAATGTTCAAAGTCCTCGGATTTTCTGAAGAGGAAGCGCGTGCGCAATTCGGTTTCCTGATGGAAGCATTTGAATATGGCACTCCTCCGCATGGCGGAATCGCTTTCGGGCTGGACCGTCTTGTCATGCTGTTGGCTGGTCGCACCAACCTCCGCGACACCATCGCTTTCCCGAAAACCGCCAGTGCCAGCGATTTGCTGACGGAAGCACCGAGTCCTGTATCCAATGCGCAGCTTGAGGAATTGAGTTTAGCGGTAAGTGTTCAGAATAATCCAAAAGACTCACAGTAAAACAGTTGTACAATCAAAACAGCTATGCTATTATACAGTTAATAGAGAATCCTGATGTGTACGTCTAAAGCAATTCAGTTTTGACCCAACATATTGTCGTAGGGAGACCATATTTCATCATGGCTAACATGCCTTAACGGGAAGTTATAAGTGATGAAGAGGTCACCCACCTGCTAGTAAGCGGGTTCAAAGCGATGCGCAGCCAAGGACGGCACGATTGGGATTCCTATAATTTTAAACTTTCACCCTCCGACAAATTTGTCGGGGGGTTTTTACATGTGTATAATCCGTAAAGAACAGATTTTTTTTGAAGGGTAGGAAGCTCATGTTACATCAATTTTCACGCAACGAATTAGCAATAGGAAAAGAAGGATTGGAAATGGTCAAAAATTCGACCGTGGCAATTCTTGGCGTTGGCGGTGTCGGTTCATTCGCCGCAGAGTCTGTTGCCCGCAGTGGCGTCGGCCGGATTATCCTGGTTGATAAAGACAATGTCGACATCACCAACGTCAACCGGCAGCTTGTCGCAAACCTCTCGACAGTTGGCCAGTCGAAAGCAGAAGTGATGAAAAAACGCATCGCCGATATCAACACCGACTGCGAAGTCATTTCGCTGCATATGTTTTATACCGAAGAAACATACGAAGAATTTTTCAGCTACAATCCCGACTACGTCATCGACGCTTCCGACACGATGATCTACAAAGTCCATTTGATGATCGAATGCTATAAGCGCGGCATCAAAATCATTTCCAGCATGGGTGCGGCCAATAAAACCGATCCGACACGTTTCCAGATTGCGGATATTTCCAAAACGCATACCGATCCATTGGCTAAAATCATTCGCAAAAAACTGCGCGATGCTGGAATCCGCAAAGGCATCCCAGTGGTGTTTTCCGATGAAAGCCCGATTGTCGTAAGAGAAGACGTCGTCGAAACGGTCGGCAAACCGGAAGCGGCTATCCGCAAAGCAAAAATGCCGCCTTCTTCCAACGCCTTCACGCCTTCAACCGTCGGCCTGATCTGCGGCAGCTGGGTCGTCAACGACATCACCAAATCGATTCCCATCAACCGCGTACGCAATAATTAACATTCAGCCGGCTCTTAACTGGAGCCGGTTTTTTATAGGGACATGGCAGGGGTAAGAAGAGGCCGGGATTCTTCGATCAATGTCTATAAGCTGAGGGTTAGAAAGGATTTCATTACTATATGAATTGAACAGAAGGGTTTCCTTTATACAATGCTTCGGCGCTTTGGACAAGGGCAAAGACTATGCTCCTGCGCAAGCTCGTCGCAAAGGAGATGCCATCTTCGTATGGCACACCTTGACTCCCGCAATAGGCCGAGAAGACCACTCGTCGCTCCGTCGGCATTCGCCTGCTCCGGAGGCGCGCCGGCGCTGAGAGAAGTCGCTAAAGATATGGAGCAAAACAGCGAAGACGCCCAGGGGACCAAGCGAAGTGGTGAGATCCACTCGGGCGTTAAGCCCGAGTTAGCTCAGCGCTAGCCCCCAGGCAAGCGGAGCTGTTTTGCGGAATATCAACGCCACTATTTAACACAGACACTAAATAAAAAGCCGTTTGCGAATTTGCAAACGGCTTTCAACTCTATGGTTTTTTTCGGAATGATTTCAACTTCTCGTAAATCCCGGCGAATTTCTTTTCTTCACCGGCGACGATGGGTTTGTAGAACTCTGCCGACTTCACTTCTTTCGGCAAGTATTCCTGATCCACCCAGCCGCCGAATGAGCCGATCGGTGTGTCATGCGGGTACCGGTAGCCGCCGTGTCCGAGTTCGGCACTTCCGGCGTAATGCGTATCGCGCAGATGCGGCGGAATATCACCGGTCTTTCCTTTGTGGATGGCGTCAATCGCAGCGTCCAATGCTTTGTAGGCGGAATTGGATTTTTCGGACAAGCACATTTCCACCACTGCCTGCGCCAGCGGAATGCGCGCTTCCGGCAAGCCGAGGCGGTCCGCCGACTGGCAGGCAGCAAGGACATGGCCGCCTACCGCCGGATTGGCCAGTCCGATATCTTCATAGGCCATGACGAGAAGGCGGCGTGTGACGGCGGTCAAGTCTCCGTTTTCAAGCAAATGCGCCAAGTAATAAAGGGAGGCGTTGACATCGCTGCCACGGACGGATTTTTGCAGTGCTGACAGCAGGTTGTAGAAATGACTTCCTTTTTTATCGCCAAAAACACCGATCCGTTTCATCATCTGTTCAATCATGCTATCATCAACAAGGAATTTGCCGTCTTTTTCATCAGAGGCGACGACAATCGACTCGAGCATTGTCAATGCTTTCCGGGCATCCCCGTTGGTCCCTTCGGCAATGCGCTCCACTTGGGCGGGAGAAATGTCAATGTCCAGATGACCAAGCCCGCGCTGCGGATCCGTCAACGCAGCATTCAGCAGTTGGACGATGTCTTTATGGCGCAACCGTTTTAATTGTTTGATTTCCCCGCACCGGGAACGGATTGCCGGATTGACGTCGTGGAACGGGTTTTCCGTTGTGGCACCGATCAGTACGATGGCGCCGCTTTCGACATGCGGCAAGAGCGCATCCTGCTGCAATTTGTTGAAACGATGGATTTCATCCAGGAACAGCAGCACTTTGCCGGTGATGCGCGATTCGGCAACGACTTGTTCCACATCTTTTTTTCCGGAAGTGGTGGCGTTCAATGCGATGAACGGCAGCCCGGAAGTGCCGGCGATGGCATGGGCGATCGACGTTTTGCCGATTCCCGGCTCTCCGTAAAGCAGCATGGAAGGGACGTGGCCGTTCTTGATCATTTTGTAGATGGCTGTCTGAGGGCCGATAATATCCTGCTGTCCGACGACTTCGTCAATGGTGCGCGGACGCATCCGATAAGCCAATGGTTCATTGTTCACACAGAAAACTCCTTCCATCACTCGATCTTTCCAGTATATCGTTTCGGAAAATAAAAGTCATTGCAAGTCCATCGGGTCCAAATATGCTATACTGTTTGGAAGAATAATTGGAAACTGACTTTGAGGTGTAGGAATTGAAAATATCGACAAAAGGCCGTTACGGCTTAACCATTATGATTGAATTGGGAAAACAATACGGAGCGGGCCCTGTGCCACTCCGCAAAATTGCTGCGGAGCATAATCTGTCCGAAGCTTATTTGGAACAGCTGGTGGCACCGCTGCGCAATTCCGGACTGGTCAAAAGTGTCCGCGGCGCACATGGTGGCTATATGCTGACACGTATGCCGAGGGAAATTTCAGCGGGTGATGTGATCCGCGTATTGGAAGGACCGATCCAGCCGGTCGAAGGAATTGAGGACGAAGCACAGCCACAGCGTGAACTGTGGGTCCGAATCCGTGATGCTGTGAAAAATGTACTTGATACGACCACGATTGAAGATTTGGCACATCACCAGAATGGTGAAAGCGACAATTACATGTTTTATATATAGAGGAGATAGAAAGATGAACCGAATTTATTTAGACCATGCAGCGACTTCCCCGATGCATCCCGAAGTGGCTTTGGCCTTTTCAGAAGCGCTCGGAACCGTTTTCGGAAACCCTTCCAGCATCCACGCCGCCGGACGCGAAGCCCGCAAAGCGTTGGATGATGCCAGAAGGGTTTTATCCGGAAGCATCAATGCAGACGATCCGGAAATCATTTTTACGAGTGGCGGAACCGAAGCCGATAACCTGGCGATTTTCGGGACGGCTGCCAAAAAAGAAGGAAGACATATCATCACTTCTGTCATCGAACACCATGCTGTGTTGCATGCCTGTGACAAACTGGAGCGTGACGGTTATGAAATTACGCGTCTGCCGGTGGATGAAAACGGACTGGTCCGAGCAGAAGACGTGAAAAATGCGCTCCGTGACGATACAATTCTAGTGACGATTATGCTGGGCAACAATGAAGTGGGGACGGTCCAGCCGATCGCGGAAATCGGTGCATTGCTGAAAGACACGGAAGTCACGTTTCATACAGATGCAGTGCAGGCGTATGGCGTACTGCCGATCGATGTGGAAGCCTTACAGGTCGATTTACTGTCTGTATCGGCCCATAAACTGAATGGCCCGAAAGGCATCGGATTTTTGTATCAGCGAAAAGGCACCCCGTTAGCGCCGCTTTTATACGGCGGTGAACAGGAACGCAAGCGCCGCGCCGGCACGGAAAACGTTCCGGCTATTTCAGCTTTCGCAAAAGCGGTCGCCATCTCCCAGGAAGCGATGGAGGAAAAGCGCGCCCTTTACAACGAATTCAAGCAATCATTCAAAGCTGTCCTTGAACAGGAAGGCGTTGAATTTATCGAAAACGGTACCCGGCAATTGCCGCATATACTGAACATCAGCATTCCCGGCATCGATATCGAGCCGTTCCTGATGAACCTCGATTTAATGGGAATCCATGCGTCCAGCGGGTCGGCCTGCACAGCCGGCTCCATTGACCCATCCCATGTGCTCGTCGCCATGTACGGTGAAGATGCAGATCAAATCCGCAATTCGATCCGATTCAGCTTCGGCATCGGATTGACGCACGAACAAGTAACAGAAGCAGCTGCCAAAACGGCACAAATCAGCAAGCGCCTGGCGCTGAAGTGAAAAGGTGATAACAAATGACGAACAAAGCTCCGCATGAAACGCGCGTCGTTGTCGGCATGTCCGGCGGAGTCGACTCCTCGGTCGCCGCGTATTTATTGAAACAACAAGGCTATGACGTCATCGGCATCTTCATGAAAAACTGGGATGACACTGATGAAAACGGCGTCTGCACAGCGACTGAAGATTACGAAGATGTGATTCGCGTATGCAACCAAATCGGCATTCCGTATTATGCCGTGAATTTTGAAAAACAGTATTGGGACAAAGTATTCACGTATTTTCTCGATGAATACAAAGCCGGCAGAACGCCGAACCCGGATGTCATGTGCAACAAAGAAATCAAATTCAAGGCATTCCTGGAACACGCGCTGAGCTTGGGTGCCGATTATTTGGCAACCGGCCATTATGCACAGGTTGAGCATTCAGAAGACGGCGAAACCAAAATGCTGCGCGGCAAAGACACGAACAAAGACCAAACCTATTTCCTGAACCAGCTGAACCAGGAGCAATTGTCGAAAGTGATGTTCCCGATCGGCCACATGGATAAGAAAAAGGTCCGCGAAATCGCTCTGGAAGCAGGGCTGGCCACTGCCGCGAAAAAAGATTCCACCGGTATCTGCTTTATCGGGGAACGGAATTTCAAGGAATTCCTTGGTCAGTATCTGCCGGCACAGCCCGGTTCGATGGAAACCATGGACGGCGTGAAAAAAGGCTCGCATGACGGCCTGATGTATTACACCATCGGACAGCGCCAGGGTCTTGGCATTGGCGGCGCGGGTGATCCGTGGTTTGTCATCGGAAAAGATCTGGAAAAAAACATTCTATATGTCGGCCAAAATTTCCATCATGAAGCTTTGTACTCCGACAGCCTGTCTGCAGTGAATCTGAGTTTCACTTCCGATACGCCGCCGACCGGGCCACTGGAATGCACAGCCAAATTCCGTTACCGCCAGGAAGATGTCAACGTGACTGTTGAGTTTGAAGGCGATGAAGCCATCGTCACATTCAAAGAACCGGTCCGTGCCATCACACCGGGACAAGCCGTAGTCTTTTACGACGGCGAGGAATGCCTGGGAGGCGGAACCATTGACCGTGTTTTCAAAAACGGTTCGCGACTCGAATATGTAGGATAATGGGAGAGACAAAGATGAATCACAATGAAATTGGCATCAAAGAGCTTCAACAAGGCAATATGGAGGAAGCTCTTAAGGCATTTACAGCAGCAATCGAAGAAGAGCCGGATCATCCGCTCGGCTATATCAATTTTGGCCATGTGCTGACGGCAATGGACGACGCTGAAAAAGCGGAGCGGTTTTTCCAGAAAGCGCTCGTGCTGGACGACAGCTCGGCAACCGCTTATTACGGCCTGGCCAATCTTTATTACAACACGGAACGCTTTGAAGAGGCATTGAAGCTGTACGAAAAAGCGATTCAAAACGGCATTGAAGGCGCAGACGCCCATTATATGCTGGGCAAGTGCTTTGAAAAGCTGGAGCAGCCGAAATTGGCGCTTCCTTATTTTCAGCGGGCGGTGGAGCTTGACGAAACCGATGTGCAGGCACGCCTGAGCTTCGGCATCACGCTCGCTTCTCTTGAGCTGTTTGAACTGGCAGAACCGCAATTCCGGCAAGTGCTCGAACTCGATCCGCAGCAAGCGGACGCCCATTACAATTTGGGTGTGCTGTATGCTGTGTCGACAACCGATACGGAACGCGCGTTGCATCATCTTGAACGTGCGTTTACAATTAACGAAGAACATGAGCAGGCACGCGAAGTGTACCATATGATCAACGAACGACTGCAATAGGAAAGGAGACGGCGGATATGACAGGGCAGATTGATTTATTCCAGGAAGAAAAAGAGTTTGTGCTGGGCCGTCCGATCGTCTCGATTTTCCACAATCCCCAGAATCTGTTTTCCATCGCAAAAGTGAAAATCCAACAAACCAACACCTCGTACCAGGAAAAAGAAATCATCGTTTCGGGTTATTTTCCCCAATTGTCCATGGAAGAACAATACCGTTTTACCGGCTCGGTCAAAAACCATCCGAAATACGGCATTCAGTTCCAGGCAGAGACGTTCACGAAAGAAGTGCCGGAAACGGAACAAGGCATCGTCCATTATTTATCCAGTGATATGTTCAACGGCATCGGCCGGAAAACCGCCGAAACGATCGTCAAGAAGCTCGGCAAAGACGCCATCAAAAAAATACTGGAAGACCCGGAAGCACTCGATGCAGTGCCGCGACTTTCGGACGATAAAAAAGATACAATCCGCTCGACACTGCAGATGAACCTCGGATTGGAACGGGTTATGATCCAGTTGAACGACTGGGGCTTCGGCCCGCAAATCGGCATGCGGATTTACCAGGAATACCGTGAAGAAACCATTGATATCCTGACCAAAAACCCGTTCCGGCTGATCGAAGAAATTGAAGGCATCGGTTTTCAGCGCGCTGATGAACTGGGGGCGAAGCTGGGCATTACAGGCAGCCATCCCGACCGCATCAAAGCGTCGATTCTGCATATCCTGAATCAGGCATCCTTATCGGACGGTCACGTTTACGTCGACGCCAAAACCCTGATTCCGCTTGTCAAACAGATGCTGGAAGCCAGACAGCGCGAAGAAATTCCGGTGGAAGCCATTTCGAAAGCGGCCATCGAGTTGAACGAGGAAGGCAAAGTGGCAGGAGAAGAAACGCGACTGTATTTGCCGTCTCTTTACTATTCCGAAGTGGGGATTGCGACAAAGCTGGAGACGTTGTTGGCCTCGCAGGAAGGCAGGGACCGCTTCCCGGCTTCTGAAATCCGCAAAGCACTCGGCGAAGCGGAAGAGAGACTCGGCGTCAATTATGCGGAAACGCAGATTGAAGCGATCGAGACCAGCATCAATTCTTCTGTCATGATTTTGACGGGTGGACCCGGAACCGGCAAAACCACAGTGGTCCGGGGGCTTGTCGAAGTGTACGCGGAACTGCATGGCTTATCGCTCGATCCGAAAGATTATGCCAAGAAAAAAGAACCGTTTCCGATCATTCTGGCGGCACCGACCGGCAGAGCAGCGAAACGGCTCAGCGAATCGACCGGATTGCCGGCCATGACAATTCACCGTCTGCTGGGTTTCAACGGTCAGGAAAAAGAAGAAGAAACGGAGAAGGAAATTGAAGGAAAGCTGATCATCATCGACGAAATGTCGATGGTCGATACCTGGCTTGCCCACCAATTACTGAAAGCAGTACCGGAAGAGGCGCAAGTCATTTTCGTCGGCGACCAGGATCAATTGCCGCCCGTCGGTCCCGGCCAGGTGCTGCGGGATCTGCTGGAATCGGAACGTGTGCCGACCGTTGAATTGACCGATATTTACCGTCAGACGTCCGGTTCCTCGATCATCGAACTGGCGCATCAAATGAAAAGTGGCCAATTGCCGGAAGACATTACTGCCAAGACAGCGGACCGGTCGTTTATCAAAGCGGGAGCCGATCAAATACCGGCTGTCGTTGAAAAAGTCGTCAAAAGCGCATTGGCGAAAGGCCATTCGATCAAAGATATCCAGGTGCTGGCGCCGATGTACAAAGGGCCTGCAGGAATCGATGCCCTGAACCGGCTGATCCAGGAAATGGTCAACCCAAATCCGGACGGCACACGCAAAGAGCTCGTTTTCGGTGACATCACCTATCGCATCGGCGACAAAATCCTGCAGCTTGTCAACCAGCCTGAGAGCAATGTTTTCAATGGCGACATGGGCGAGATAGTGGCCATTATGAAAGCGAAAGAGACGGTTGAAAAACAGGATCTGCTCGTCGCTTCGTTCGACGGCATTGAAGTGGAGTACCAGCGCAGCGATCTGAATCAGTTGACGCTTGCCTATTGCTGTTCGATCCATAAATCGCAGGGTTCGGAATTCCCGACAGTCATCATGCCGGTAGTCCGGAGCTACATGAAAATGCTGCGCCGCAACCTGCTGTATACCGGCATCACACGAAGCAAGGACTTTCTCATTTTATGCGGCGATCCCGGCGTCTTCCGTTACGGCGTGGAGCGGACGGACGACGCGACCCGTCTGACCACCTTGAAAAACCGACTGGCTGTTTCCGCAGCAGAACCGGAAGAAAAAACTGAAGATGCACCAAAGCAGAAAGGTCCGATGAGCCTGACCAATGAAAACGTCCACGCCATCCATCCGATGATCGGGATGGAAGGTGTCACACCTCAAAGTTTCATGGAGTCATAGCCAGGACCGGAACATTCCATTTATCGTTGAGTGCCTGAAGCTGGCGGCCGAAGAGACTCCTTGACATCAACGGCTCGTTTTCCTATAATTCTTGATAGACTGATAAACAACACATTGATGGAGACAGTACAAAATCGCGCGCGTCCAGAAAAAGGTTCCTTGGCTGGAAGAACCTTCGCAGACCGGTTTTGGAAAGCTACTCCGGAGTGCAGCTAATCCCTGCCGTCAAAGCCGCGTTAAGGCGTTTCGAGAGACATGGGCTGGAAAGCCTGTGTAACTAGGGTGGTACCGCGAATGTTGAGCCTTCGTCCCTTGCGCAAGCAAGAGGCGAGGGCTTTTTATTATGCAGGAGGAGGAAAAAATCAATGAAAAACATGAAAGCTGAAGACATTAGAAGATTGTATCTGGAATTCTTTAAAGAAAAAGGGCATGACCAGGAGCCGAGCGCACCGCTCGTCCCGTTTGAAGATCCGTCGCTTTTATGGATCAACAGCGGCGTGGCAACATTGAAAAAGTATTTTGACGGCCGCATCATTCCGCAAAATCCGCGCATCGTCAATGCCCAAAAATCGATCCGCACAGATGACATTGAAAACGTGGGGAAAACAGCCAGACACCATACTTTCTTTGAAATGCTGGGTAACTTCTCAATCGGTGATTATTTCAAAAAAGAAGCCATTCACTGGGCATGGGAATTTTTGACAGATGATAGATGGATGGGCTTTGAAGCTGAAAAATTATCGGTCACCATCCATCCGGAAGACGAAGAAGCCTATGATATCTGGCTCAATGAAGTCGGTGTACCGGCCGAACGCATCATCCGCATTGAAGGGAATTTCTGGGATATCGGGGAAGGCCCAAGTGGCCCGAACTCGGAAATTTTCTATGACCGCGGGGAAGCGTATGGCAACGACCCGACAGATCCTGAATTGTATCCGGGCGGGGAAAACGAACGTTATCTGGAAATTTGGAATCTGGTATTTTCCCAGTTCAACCACAATCCCGATCATACGTATACACCACTTCCGAAGCAGAACATCGATACCGGAATGGGGCTTGAGCGGATGGCTTCAGTCGTGCAGGACGTGCCGACCAACTACGATACCGATCTGTTTACGCCAATCATCCGTAAAACGGAAGAAATTTCCGGCAGGAAATACGGAGAGCAGGATGACACCGACATGGCGTTCCGCGTCATTGCCGATCACGTCCGCACCGTGGCGTTTGCCATCGGCGACGGTGGACTGCCGTCAAACGAAGGACGTGGATATGTGCTGCGCCGTTTGCTGCGCCGCGCTGTCCGTTATGCTAAAAAACTGGGAATCGAAAAACCGTTTATGTATCAATTAGTACCCGTTGTGGGCGATATCATGAAAGGGTTTTATCCGGAAGTGGCAGAAAAAGAAGACTTTATCGTTCGTGTCATGAAAATGGAGGAAGAACGTTTCCATGAAACGCTTCATGACGGATTGGCCATCCTGAATACAGTTGTTGAGCAGCAAAAAGCAGCCGGCCAGGCGCATTTGCCGGGCCAGGATGCATTCCGTCTCTATGATACGTATGGCTTCCCGGTCGAACTGACCGAAGAATACGCGCAGGAAGCCGGAATGGAAATCGATCATGAAGGCTTTGAAACAGCTATGCAGGAGCAGCGTGACCGTGCACGCAGCGCCAGACAGAATGTCGATTCCATGCAGATCCAGTCGGAAGTACTGGGCAATATCAAAGAGCCGAGTGAATTTATCGGTTACAGCCAAACTGTCGCTGACGCCAAAGTGCTCGTCATCATCAAAGATGGCCAGCTGGCAGAAAGCGCCCACGAAGGGGAAGAAGTGCAGGTCATTCTGGACCAGACGCCATTTTATGCAGAAAGCGGCGGCCAAATTGCCGACCGGGGTACTTTATCCAACGATTTGGTAACTGCTTCCGTACTGGACGTCAAAAAAGCGCCGAATGGCCAGAATCTTCATTCTGTCCGTATCGATTCCGGTGAATTGACGAAGACGGCCGTCCATGCCCAAGTGGATGCTTCCGAGCGCCGCCATACCGTCAAAAACCATACGGCGACCCACCTCTTGCATCAGGCGCTGAAAGATGTGCTGGGGACGCATGTCAACCAGGCGGGATCCTATGTCGGTCCCGACCGCCTGCGTTTCGATTTCTCGCATTTCGGACAAGTGACAAAAGAAGAACTGGAAAAAATCGAAGCAATTGTCAATGAAAAAGTGTGGGAAGGCATTGCTGTTGGCAGCGGCTATCATAATTTGCAGGAAGCGAAAGACATGGGCGCCATGGCTTTATTCGGTGAAAAATACGGAGACGTGGTCCGTGTCGTGCAAATCGGCGATTATTCACTTGAATTATGCGGCGGTGTCCATGTCGTCAACACCGCGGACATCGGTTTGTTCAAGATCATGTCCGAAAGCGGAATCGGTGCCGGCATCCGCCGGATCGAAGCGGTCACGGGCAAAGGGGCTTATCAAAGCCTGAAAGACAGCGAACAGACACTTGAACAAGCGGCTGGGCTATTGAAATCTTCTCCAAAAGACATCGTGAAAAAAATCGAGTCGTTCCAACAGGACATGAAGAATCTGCAGCGTGAAAACGAATCGTTGATGGCCAAAATTTCCAATGCGCAATCTGCCGACATTTTATCAAATGCCCGCCAGTTTGGGGATGTCCAGGTACTGTCCGCGAAAGTGGAAGCGAAAGACAATAACCAATTGCGCCAGATGATGGACGACCTGAAGCAGAAATTCGACAAAGCGGTCATCGTCCTGGGGGCCACAGACGGCGACAAAGTGATGCTGGTGGCCGGAGTGACAAAAGAATTGGCCGGCGGCACATACCATGCCGGGCAGATCGTCAAGCATGTTGCAGAACAATGTGGAGGAAAAGGCGGCGGCCGTCCGGACATGGCGATGGCTGGAGCCAAAAACCCTGAAAAATTGGATGCTGCGCTGGAATCTGTTTACGACTTGGTTAAATAGGTTTAATAAATGTGCGATATCGTATATAATGAGTGTCAGGCAGTGAGATCGATTTCTCCTACTTAAATCCGAAAGCGAGGTGCTTGTCGTGAGTTCATTTGATAAGACGATGAAGTTCAATTCTTCAGACGAGTCGATGGAGCAGGAAGTGAAGCATGTGATGCTTCAAGTTCATGCTGCATTGGAGGAAAAAGGTTATAATCCGATCAATCAGATTGTCGGGTATTTATTATCAGGTGATCCGGCTTATATTCCTCGCCATCAGGATGCACGAAATATGATTCGCAAACTTGAACGGGATGAAATCCTGGAAGAGCTGGTGAAGTTTTATATCAAAAAGAATAATGAGGAATAATTATGCGCATAATGGGGCTTGATGTCGGATCAAAGACAGTCGGCGTCGCAATCAGCGATGCGCTCGGCTGGACTGCGCAAGGCATCGAAACTGTCAAAATAAACGAGCAGCAGGAAGACTTCGGCATCGCACGTTTGGGTGAATTGATCAAACAGTACGAAGTCACGGAAATAGTCGTCGGCTATCCGAAAAACATGAACAATTCCATTGGACCCCGGGCGGAAGCATCCGAAAGATTTGCAGCTTTGCTGGAAGAAGTGTATTCTATACCGGTAGTGTTATGGGACGAACGGCTTACTACGATGGCTGCTGAAAAAATGCTGATATCAGCGGACGTCAGCCGGAAAAACCGGAAAAAAGTGATCGACAAGATGGCGGCCACAATGATTTTGCAGGGCTATCTTGACTTTAAAAAATGATGAGGTGACACAAATGGAACACGGACAAGAACAGATTACAGTAGTAGACGAAAACGGCAACGAACAATTATACGAAGTATTGTTCACATTTGAATCAGAAGAGTTCGGAAAGTCTTATGTTTTGTACTTCCCGGTAGGCGCTGAAGAAGATGAAGAAGGCGAAATTGAAATCCAGGCTTCTTCATTCACTGAAAACCCTGACGACGACGGCAAAGTGGCTGGCGGCGAATTACGCCCGATCGAAACCGATGAAGAATGGGACATGATCGAAGAAATGCTGAACACGTTCCTGGAAGAAAACGACGAACTGTAGAAAAAGGGGCGGAATTGATGCCGATTCCGCCTTTTTCTTTTGTACGGAATTCTTGTATACTTGGTGTAGGAAAGATAAGGGGGGGAACCCGTGGACAAGCAATCGAAAAAAGAAGTCATGTTCGAACGGATGAGAGAGAAAAAGCAGGAAGTGAGAGTGGTCCGGCGAATTGTTCTGATCGTTACACTAATTCTGCTGATCGTGTTCGGCATAGCCGGATATCAGGCGTATAATTACGTTTCCGGCGCATTAAAGCCGGTGGATCCCGATTCGGACGAAGTTGTCGACATTGAAATTCCAATCGGTTCGTCGATTGACAGTATAGCCAGCATTCTGGAAGAAAACGGTTTGATTGACGATGCACGAGTGTACAAGTACTATGTAAAATTCAACAATGAATCTGAATTTCAGGCCGGTAATTATGAAATGACGCCATCGATGACATTGGATGAAATTACAGAAAGCCTGAAGACCGGAACGGTTTACCGTGAGCCGTTGTTCACCATTACCGTACCGGAAGGCCTGACACTGGATGAAATTGCTGCGCGTGTCATCGAGGAAAAGACGGCTTATACGGCAGAAGAATTCATGACGCAGGTGACGGATGAAGAGTACATCAAGCAATTGATGACGGATTATCCGACGTTGTTGACGGATGAAATCCTGCAGGAAGACATCCGCTATGCATTGGAAGGATATCTGTATCCTGCGACGTATCCATTCTATGAAGAAGATCCATCGCTGACATTGATCATTGAACAAATGATTGAAGCGACAGAAACCACTGTGCTGCAATACGAATCGGTATTGCAGGAAATGGAGAAGACGCCGCATTGGCTGTTGACTTTCGCTTCGCTGCTTGAAGAGGAAGCGACCAGCCAGGCCGACCGCGCGACGATTGCCAGCGTCTTTTACAACCGCCTGAACAAGCCGATGCCGCTACAGACGGACCCAACCGTCATTTATGCCATGGGTGAACACCGTGAACGCTTGTTCAATTCGGATTATGAATTTGACCATCCTTATAACACGTACCAGATACAAGGATTGCCGCCGGGACCGATTGCATCAGCCGGTTTGTCTTCCATCCAGGCAGTTCTGGATCCGAACGACACCAATTATTATTATTTCCTGGCCGACTCGGAAGGAGTCAACCATTTCGCCGAAACCTATGAAGAACATTTAGCGAATCGCGATCAATATATCGGAAATTAATCATGAGAGAAGGAGGCGTTTTCGCTTTCCTTCTTCTTTCATGACGGTAGGAAAAAGGGGATTTTTGTATGGGTGCTGAACAACTGGAGCAAACCATTGCTGACATGAAACATTACGCGGATGCACACCACGTTCCGATTATGGAAGACGAAGGCATGGAGCAGCTGCTTGCTTTATTGACCGGCCAACAGCCGGAAAAAATATTGGAAATCGGGTCTGCCATCGGGTTTTCAGCCATCAAAATGGCCCAGAGTCTGCCTGACTGTCACATTGATACCATTGAAAGAGACGGGCAGCGCTATGAAAAAGCGGTGCAGTTTATCGGCCAATCAGGATTGAGTGATAAAATCCGGATTTTTCAGGGAGATGCCCTGGAAATGGATATTTCTTCATTGGACAAGGACTATGATGCCATCTTCATCGATGCCGCCAAAGGCCAGTACGAGCGGTTTTTTGAAAAATACGAAGTCCTTTTGGCTAACGGCGGTGTCGTCTATTGTGATAACATGCATATGCACGGTTTGGCGGAATTGCCGATGGCCGATGTGCCGAAAAGAAAAAGGACCATGATCCGGAACCTGAAGAAATTCAGAGACCATATGATGGAACATCCTGCATATGACACGCAGCTGTTGAATCAAGGCGACGGCATCATGGTGTGCAGGAAGAAATGACAATATTGTTTATGTACAATTAAAGAAAATTATTATTAAACACCGTTTCGGCCGCTTTGGGCAAGGCTTCCGCCATGAACCGGGAAAACACCCGTTTCATAGCTCCGCCTAGCCCGTGGACGCGCCGGCGCTAAGAGATTTACTCACTTGTAAGCGAGCATGTGTTTTTCACTGTTTTGCGGAATATCGACAAGTGAAGGTAATTAGTTCAACTTATATTCAATCAAACTTTGCAAGGAGCACGGGTATATGGCTGAAAACCGACCGGTTGTAATCGGGATTGCAGGGGGTTCCGGCTCAGGTAAAACGAGCGTTACGAATTCCATTTACGAAGTTTTCAAAGACCTCTCTGTAGTGGTCATCGAACAGGATTATTATTACAAGGACCAAAGTCACTTGGCTTTTGAAGAGCGGCTGGAAACGAATTATGACCATCCACTGGCATTTGATACCGAACTGCTTATTGAGCATATCCACAAATTGCTTGAAAGAAAGCCGATTGAAAAGCCTGTTTATAACTATGCATTGCATACGCGTTCCGAAGAAACGGTATTGATCGAGCCAAAAGATGTCATCATTCTGGAAGGCATCCTGGTGCTGGAAGATCAGCGCCTGAGAGACTTGATGGATATTAAGTTATTTGTCGACACAGACGCAGATTTACGCATCATTCGCCGTCTATTGCGGGACATAAATGAACGCGGACGGACAATCGATTCAGTGATCGAGCAATACCTGACAGTGGTCCGACCGATGCATAACCAGTTCATCGAACCGACGAAGCGTTATGCAGATGTTATCATTCCGGAAGGCGGCCAGAACGAAGTGGCCATCGATTTAATGGTTACAAAAATTAAAACAATTCTTGAATAGCAACACAGTTTATAATATGATGAGACGAGACTGACAGATAATTCTAATTATCCAGCGTCAGCAGTTGAAGGAGTGGGGAAAATGGCGAACGAAAAACAATTTCCAATGACCGCTGCAGGTAAGCAGAAATTGGAAGAAGAATTGGATTACCTAAAAACCGTAAAACGAAAAGAAGTAGTGGAGCGGATTAAAATAGCACGCAGTTTCGGAGATTTATCTGAGAACTCCGAGTACGATTCGGCAAAAGAAGATCAGGCATTCGTGGAAGGACGGATTTCGACGTTGGAATCAATGATCCGGAATGCCGTCATCATAAACGAAGACAAACTGGACAAAGACACGGTCCGTTTGGGAACCACCGTTACATTTGTTGAAGTTCCGGATGGCGATGAAGAGTCCTATACCATTGTAGGGTCAGCGGAAGCGGATCCGTTGGAAGGTCGAATTTCCAATGACTCCCCTATTGCCAAGAGCATGATTGGCCGTACGGTCGGCGAAAATGTGAAAGTGTTGACACCGGGCGGAGAAATGGAAATCAAAATCGTTTCCATCAGCTAAAACAGGCAGCCATTCTTTATTGGAGAATGGCTGTTTTTTAGAAACATCCGTTTGAAACATCTCTTTTATCAAAACATCAATTTTGTAACAGAGAATTATGGTACAATAATCTGTAGGGGAGGCGAGCGTATGTCAAATGATCAAAAACCTTATCCCTCGCGTTTGAACAAAAGAAACCGGAACCGCTCCAATTCCATATTGAATATGATGATTGGACTGGTCTTTACGTTAATTTTGATTACCGGAGCTTTCATCTTCCTCGATGGCGATGAAGAAGAAGCCCATGAACCGGAATCAGTGCAAATTGCTTCAGGATCTGAAGGGCAAACGAATATGAAGGATAATGGCGCCGATGAAGGTGCGGCAAGTCAAAATGATGCAGAGCCACAGGAAAGCGAACCACAGGACGACAGTTCTGAAGAACAAACCGGTTCTGATGAATCCGGTGAAGCAACTGTTGGAGGTACGATTACACGCGAAGAGTCCAATGATCCGATTGTGGAAGAAACAGTGATCAATACGAGCTGGGAACCCATCGGCACATCTCAAAGCGGTGAGCACGTGTCAGTTTATCAGAAAGATTCAGTGGACTGGCAGGAAAAAGTCAGTGCTCTTTCATATGCCACGGGGTTGGCTGAAGACGATATGTATGTCATGATGATCCAAAACGGCGGTGGACCGCAAAAGTCGATTGGTACGGTCACCTCAAAAGATCAATCGAAGAAATATCGGGTGCATCTGGAATGGGTGGATGGCGAAGGCTGGAAACCAATGAAAATGGATGTATTGAAAACCTTGGAAGGCGCCTATTAAGCAAGGCGTCTTTTTTACGACAAAGAACAGAAAAGAAATGGGGATTACTGGATGAAAATCGGTGTCATAGGAGCAATGGAAGAAGAAGTCGAATTATTGAGAAACAGTTTGGATCAACCGCGGACGACGACAGTGGCGAATTGTGAATTTACGGAAGGTACATACAAAGGACAGGAAGTCATCCTGCTGAAAAGCGGTATCGGCAAAGTGAACGCTGCCATGTCAACAAGCCTTCTGCTTCAACAGTTCAAACCCGATGTTGTGATCAACACAGGATCAGCCGGCGGGTTTGACAAAGACCTGGAAGTCGGCGGCATCGTGATATCGGATGAAGTACGCCACCATGACGTGGATGCAACCGTTTTTGGCTATGAAATGGGACAGGTGCCGCAAATGCCGGCAGCTTTCCAGTCCGATAAAAAACTGATCGAGCTGGCTTCGGCGGCAGTATCGGAATTGGGAGAACACCCATATGCTGTCGGTTTAGTGGCAACCGGGGATTCGTTCATGAACGATCCGGAGCGTGTGGAAACCGTACGCGGCCACTTTCCGGAAATGAAAGCCGCAGAGATGGAAGCGGCCGCTGTGGCGCAAGTTTGCCACCAATTCAGAGTGCCATTTGTGGTGATCCGTGCATTATCCGACATCGCCGGAAAAGAGTCGTCGGTATCGTTTGAAGAATTTTTGCCGGTAGCAGCAAAACATTCCACACAAATCGTCCATCATGTCATAGAGCGCCTGTCTTCAGGAAAATAGAGGAGTCACTGCCAATGAAAAAGCTGAAGGCGAATTTCGCCTTCAGCTTTTAAACTTTTTTCAATGTGAAAGTGCTGACCATCAAAATCGAACAAAGCAGAAACAAAAACATATACAGCACCGGCGGAAATGCCGCCAGGCCGAAAAAAGACAAGGTGATGACGGTACCGGCTGCAGTGATCGGTAACCCGATAAAAAAGCCGTTTGATTCCGATATATTAAAACGAGCAAGACGGAACGCTCCGCTTGCAATGTATAAGACCGTGAATGCCATGCCGGCGATGCCAAATTCTGTCAGAACCAATTCATACAGCAGAATGGCAGGTGCCACACCGAACGAAATGATATCACTCATTGAGTCTAATTGTTTGCCCAGGTCGGATTCCTGATTCAGTTTTCTGGCAACCACGCCGTCAAACCGATCAAAAAAAGCTGCGATAAAGATGAAAAGCACACTGAAGCTGTAAGCTTCGTTTAAAGTGGCCATCAATGAGGCTCCGCCAAAGGTCATATTGCCGATGGTCAGCATATTAGCCGACTGGGTTTTGAGCTTTCTTAATGTGTGATCCATTCGTTCAATGATCAGCAATGGAAAACACTCCTTTTTTGTTAAACTTATTCACTTTATTATACTGTCTAACCAGGAAAAATGATAGACTATTTTAAGTATTGGGGGATGAATATGAAAAAGAAAGTGTATCAAAAGGCCATCGAACTGACGAACGGTCCGGTAACAAGTGGTGTGTTGCGCCGTTTTGCCCAATCTGCTAAAAGCCGTTGGGTGATTCCGGGCTACATCAAAACGTATAATATTACACTGGACGATATCGATTCGCCGCTCGACTCCTTCTCATCGCTCCACGATTTTTTCATCCGTAAGCTGAAGGCGGCCAGTCGACCGACTGCGTCCGCCCCGATTGTTTCGCCGGTCGATGGAACAATAGAAGCGTTGGGAGATTTGCATGAAGGCATTGAATTTCTGGTGAAAAATCAGCAGTATTCCTTAGCCGCCCTGCTTGGCAGCGATCAAATGGCCGAACAGTATCAAAACGGTAAGTATGCTGTATTCTATTTGTCACCGGCAGATTATCATCGCATACATAGTCCGGTGAATGGAACAGTGCTTAAACAGTATCTGGCCGGAAAGAAATCCTATCCTGTAAACCGATATGGTTTGTTATACGGGAAAACACCGCTCAGCGGAAATTACAGGATGGTGACAGAGTTGGAAACCGATTTTGGACGTTTGCTGGTGGTAAAAGTCGGTGCCATGTTCATTAATTCGATAGAGTTGACAAACCGGGGAAAAGAATGGAAGAAAGGCGAAGAAGTAGGTTATTTCAGTTTTGGTTCAACGGTGGTTTTATTTTTCCAGGAGAACCAGGTTGAACTGTTGGATGATATTGCGGCCGGCCGACAGGTCAAGATGGGAGAAGCCGTGGCAAATATGATATAATCAATAGCATTAAGTTCGAGGAAACAGGAGTTGTTTGCAATGTACCGACATTTTGTGCCAAGTCAGTATGTCCATACGGTGTTCGATATCACACCCGAATCGTTACTGAAAAAAGGGATAAAAGGCATCATAACAGATTTGGATAATACGCTGGTGGAATGGGACCGCCCAGAAGCGACCCCTCGGCTGATCGAGTGGCTGGCAGCGATGAAACAGGCTGGAATCCAAGTGGTGATCGTTTCCAATAACAAGGAAATGCGCGTCAAATCTTTTGCCGACCCATTGGGTATCCCGTTCATCTTCCAGGCACGGAAGCCGATGGGAAGAGCGTTCCGAAAAGCGCTTGCCATCATGGAAGTAAAGCGCGACAAAGTAGTGGTGATTGGTGACCAAATGCTGACGGATATATTCGGTGGCAACCTCAATAAATTGCACACGATTCTGGTTTTGCCAGTGGCGCAGTCAGATGGTTTTTTCACACGCTTTAACCGGCTGGTGGAAAGACGGATTATGAGAAGGCTGAAGAAAAAAGGACAAATTATGTGGGAGGAAGAAAATTGAGCGAAATGCCAACATGCATCGGATGCGGAATGCAGATACAGACTGAACGTCCCGGAGAAGCGGGATATGCACCGCCATCTTCATTGAATAAGGAGGAAATTATCTGCCAGCGTTGTTTCAGGCTGAAAAACTACAACGAGCTTCAGCCGGTTTCTTTGACGGATGATGACTTCCTGAAAATTTTAAACGGTCTGGGAGAACGAAAAGGGCTGATCGTCAAGATTGTCGATATTTTCGACTTTAACGGCAGCTGGCTGCCAGGACTTCACCGTTTTGCGGGGGGCAATGATATTCTGCTCATTGCCAACAAAGCCGATTTATTGCCGAAGTCGGTGAAACAGCAGAAGCTCATTCATTGGATGAAACAGGAAGCCAATAAACTGGGGCTGAAACCTGTGGACATTTTGACGGTGAGTGCTCATAAAGGCGATGGCGTCGAAGAAGCAATGCAAGCCATCGAGAAACACCGAAACGGTGAAGATGTCTATATAGTCGGTTCTACAAATGTCGGCAAATCCACTTTCATCAATCGCATCATCAAACAGGCGACTGGGCAAAATGATGTGATCACGACTTCTCATTTCCCAGGTACGACATTGGATATGATTGAAATTCCATTGGACGATGAACGTTCTTTATACGATACACCGGGAATCATCAACCATCATCAATTGGCGCATTATCTTCACGCTGATGACCTGAAGAAAATCATGCCGAAAAAAGAGATCAAACCGCGTGTCTTCCAATTGAATCCGGAACAGACACTTTATATCGGCGGCTTGGCACGGTTCGATTTTATCCAGGGCAAACGTTCATCTTTTACAGTACACATCGCTAACGACCTGCTGATTCACCGGACCAAACTGGAAAATGCGGACCAGCTGTATGAAGAGCATCTGGGTGACATGCTGTCGCCGCCTTCAGCTGAACACAAAGAGAGTTTTCCGGAGTTAGTGCGGCATGAATTTCGGGTAAAAGACAGTAAAACGGATATTGTGTTTTCAGGCCTCGGCTGGATTACCGTTCAGCATCCTGACGTGGTTGTGGCCGCTTATGCCCCCAGAGGCGTTGAAGTAATGATCAGACCATCATTGATATAGGAGGAATTGGATGAAGAAATGGTACGCAGTCATCGGCGATCCGATCACTCATTCCTTATCGCCGTTCATGCACGATACATGGTTCCGGGACCATGGCATCGATGCCAGTTATGTGCCGATCCGTGTCGAGCCGGCAAATTTGGAAAAGGCGTTCGAATCGTTGAAATTGCTGGGTGTCAGCGGGTTCAATATCACATTGCCTCATAAGCAGTCCATCATCCCTTTTTTGGACCAGCTGGATGACACAGCATTAAAAATGAACGCCGTCAATACGGTGGTCTGCGATGGTCAGCAGTATGCCGGTTTTAATACGGACGGCGATGGATTTGTCCGTTCTTTGCTTACACATCCGGTTGACCGGAACGATCAATTGCTGGTCATCGGAGCGGGAGGAGCCGCGAGAGGGATTGTCCATGCTTTGAAGCGGGCTGGTTTCCATCATGTGACGATTGCCAACCGGACTTTCCGGCGAGCGGAAGAGTTGGCGGAAGAGACGGAGAGCGCAGCGATAACGATGGCCGATGCCGAGTCTTCTTTGGCTGATTTCAACATCATCGTCCAAACGACTTCTGTCGGCCTGTCGAAGGATGAGGCATTGCCGCTGTCGCTTGACCGGTTAAAAGAAGGGGCTGTTGTGGCGGACATTATCTACAATCCGCTGACGACCTCTTTTTTGCAGGCGGCGAAAGAAAAAAATTGCACGATTGTCAACGGGGTCGGCATGTTCGTTTATCAAGGAGCAATCGCTTTTGAAAAATGGACAGGTGTCGAACCTGATACAGAAAAAATGATTCAATTGATTACAGAGAAATTAGGTGGAACTTATGTTAACAGGTAAACAAAAGCGTTTTTTGCGCAGTGAAGCACATCATTTAGATCCGATTTTCCAGGTTGGAAAAGGCGGTGTGAACGAAGCGATGCTTGTTCAGATCGAAGAAGCGTTGGAAAAGCGGGAATTGGTGAAAATCAGCATTCTTCAAAACAACGAAGATGATAAGCACGAAGTGGCAGAAAAGCTGGCAAAAGGCACAAAAGCGGAATTGGTGCAGCTGATTGGCCACACCGTCGTTCTATACAAACAATCCGTCAACAACAAGAAAATTGAGCTGCCGGTGAAAAGATGAAAAAAGTCGGGATCCTGGGCGGAACATTCAATCCACCTCATCTCGGCCATCTGATTATGGCAAATGAAGCGTTTCATGCGCTCGAATTGGATGAGGTCCGTTTTATGCCGAACTTCATCGCACCGCATAAAGACGTGAGCGATGCAAGCGTCGGCCAGCGTCTTGAAATGACCCGCCTGGCTATTGAAGATTATCCGTATTTTCAAGTGGAAGATATTGAAATCCGCAGCGGTGGTGTTTCGTATTCTGTGGATACCATGGCAGAATTGACAGAAAAAGAGCCGGACAGTGAATTTTATTTCATTATCGGAGGAGACATGGTCAAAGGTCTTGATAAATGGCATCAAATCGACAGACTGATCAATTTGGTTCAGTTTATCGGCATTAAACGCCCGGGATATGAAGCAGAAACTGCCTATCCTGTGCAAATGGTCGAATCCCCTGAAATTCACCTGTCTTCAACAATGCTACGGCAACGGGCTTCTTTGGGCAAAACCCTGACTTTCCTGGTGCCGGAAAAAGTGGAAGCCTATATTCGAAAGGAGCGATTGTATGGACCAGAGCGTGATGCTGCAAAAAGTAAAGAAACGCCTTCCTGAAAATCGCTATGCCCATGTGATCGGGGTCATGGCAAAAGCGACGGAATTGGCTCAAACATTCGGTGTGCCGGAAGAAAAGGCGAAAGTGGCGGCGATTCTGCATGATGTCGCCAAATTTTCAGACCGTGACTGGATGAAATCCATCATCATCTCAGAAAAGATGGATCCGTTATTGCTTGAATACCATGCGGAATTGTGGCATGCTCCAGTCGGTGCGTACGTCGCACAGAAAGAATTCGGTGTCCAGGATGAAGACATCCTCAATGCCATCCGCTACCATACTACGGGCCGTGCAGGCATGTCAGATCTGGAAAAAATCATCTATATTGCCGATTTGGTCGAAACCAACCGCAAGTTCAAGGGAGTCGATGAATTGCGACAATTAAAAGAACAGGGATTAGATGTTATGATGGAAGCCTGCGTAAAGCATTCCATCGAATTTCTTGCTTCAAAAAATCAACCGGTTTATCCGGATTCACTGAAGTGTCATGAATACTTCGTGCGACAGAAAGGGAACGTGAAAGAATGACAAAACTTACATTATTGCAAACAGCCTACAACGCTGCAGAAGACAAGAAAGCGGAAGACATCGTCGTCTTGAATATGGAGGGGATTTCCCTTCTTGCCGATTACTTCATCATCTGCAGCGGAAACTCCGACCGTCAAGTACAGGCGATTGCGAAGGAATTGATCGACAAGTCGAACGAAGCGGGCAACGAAGTGAAAAGCGTTGAAGGGTTTGACGCTGCCCGCTGGATCCTGATTGATATGGGAGACGTCGTCGCGCATGTCTTCCACAGAGACGAGCGTTCTTACTACAACCTGGAGCGGCTTTGGAGAGAAGCGCCGACGCTCGAAATATGAGATATGGAAAGTTTGCATCGGTCTACGATGGCCTGATGGAAGACATTCCTTATGAACAGTACGCGGAACGGGTGGCCAAACATGTTCAGTCCGGAAAAATTCTGGATTTGGCCTGCGGAACCGGTGTGCTGTCCCAGCTTTTTGCCGAAATCGGCTTTGATGTGACGGCCAGTGACCTTTCGGAAGAAATGCTGACGGTCGCAAACCAGCGTTTTCAGGAAGCCGGGCTGCAAATTCCAGTGCTCCAGTTGTCCATGGACAATTTGGAAGGATTGAGCGGTTTCGACGTGGTCACCATTGCCATCGATTCGCTGAATTACCTGGAGACGGAAAAGCAGGTTCAACGGACTTTTCAGGAAGTCCATGCCGCATTGAATGACGGCGGTCATTTTTTCTTCGATGTTCATTCACTCCATAAAGTGGATAATGTCTATCTGAATGGTCCGTTCACGCTCGATGCTGAAGATATCGCATATATATGGCATACGGAACCGGGCGATCACGAACATAGCATCATTCATGACATCACATTTTTCGTTCGCCAAAACAGATGGTTCGAACGCTTTGAAGAAACGCATGAACAGCGGACATTTGCTGTTTCGCTGTATCGGAAATGGCTGGAGGAAACCGGCTTTACGGTGGAATCCATCACAGCTGATTTCACAGATGAAGAGCCGAATGAGGAAAGCGAACGGATTTTTTTCCACGCCCGAAAATAGAATGGTTTGAGCCCTTTGCGGATTCCGCAGAGGGCTCTTTATGAGGATGAAAAATCGCTTTATTTGAGTTCCGCAGGATCTATTAGCGTTCGACAAAATCCGCTCCTTTTATTCACCGCTCCATAATTGATAACTGCGCGTTTTCAATTCACCTGTTTTTTTCAAATCAAGCTGTTTCAGTAACCGCGATGCAACGTGAGGGGAATCGACACGGCAGAACTTGCGAAATTGTTCGTTGGTTAAGTGCGTATTAACCAACGAAAAGTATTCCTGAACAGCGAGATGGTGGGCAAGGCTGTCGCGATGACCGCATTTTGTGCAATGCCAGTTTTTCCTGTGGCGCTCCATCGTCAGCAACTGGCACTGGGAACATTTCACACCGGCCAGTAACTCATTCGGGTCAAGGTAATATTGCTGGCATAAAGGGTTTCGTCTAAAAGGGGTTTGCAGGGATAGGAGCTTTTTCTTAATGGTGATCAGTTTTGTACTGTGGGCTTCCGGGGGAAAAGCCTGCCATATCTTTAACAGGTTCTCAGGCATTTGATAAGTTTTGCAGATGGGAGTATGGTTAGGTTTGGAAATGAATTCGGACTGCTTCGCGGTAAATACCACTATTCCGGCCAGCGGCATATTGATTTTTTGTGTTTTGAACCACTTTGTCAAAAACCGGATATGCTTGTTTAATTGGACTGTCGGATCTTCCATGATCGTCTTTTTTCCTTCAAGGTCTTCCCTTGAAAACTCACCGGTTTCTTCATTGAATAAAATTTTTCCGCTGATATTCTTCGATTCAATGATTATAGCGCCTCTTTCAGTCAGCAGGAGCCCATCCATTTGTACTCTCCAGTCACCTAGGCATAGGCGGATGTCCCATAGCACCTCGTAGGCTGCGTCCAAATCGAATTCTTTGAAGCGTTCGCGGAGGCGTTTTTCTCCTCTCTTTCCTGCAGCCTGCCGGTAAATTTCCGTTTCCAGAAATTTTCGCTGAAAGTGATTGTCCGGAAGGCGTGCCAGTAACGCGTGTAATGCTTCCATTTCAGAAAGCCTGGCAAGTTTCATCTTTATAAATAATCCCCCTTTCATATGGTTAATTGAATTATACTCATCTCCAAAAACAAAAACCAGTGCCATATTTTGGTTTGTAGAAGATGAGAAAAAACTTATTTGCGTTCCTGAAAGTTTATTTGCGATCAGAAGATTTTATAAGCGTTCCTAGAGAGTTGTTTGCGATAAAAATTTTTTATTTGCTTTCCGCGCATTTCTTTTTGCGTTCGCTAAAATTCACCGGTCATTTCTCTCCAAACCATTACTTCCGACGTCAAAACCGAACCAAATGAGCTGGACACCGGAGAATTAATAACTTATAATTCAGACAGCTTCTTATTTAATTGCCTTCTGAAGAAAAGAGGAATGACAACTGAAATTTTCCCAGCTTCAGAACAAAGTTGTGTGGTTATTGGTCCCCGCCGTTTCCGCGCTGCTGTTAGTCGCTTATTTTTTATTTCCTCAGGAAGTACCGGAAAGTGTTCCGGTGTCATCGTTTGATTTGAATGAAGCTGAATCCCCTCAGCAGACGGAAACTCCCCCTACTGTAGAACCAATCCAAATATCACCAGTTGTCGACGTAAAAGGTGCCGTGGCCCATCCGGGTGTGTATGAACTGTCTCCGGAAGCGCGGATCCAGGACCTGATTCAGGCGGCAGGCGGTTTTCTTCCTGAAGCAGACAGCCGTGCGATCAATCTCGCCATGAAATTACAAGATGAAATGAGCGTCTACGTGCCGGCAGTCGGCGAAGAAATCCTTCTGCCCGAATCACCACACTCAGCTGCTGCAACGGGTGATACTATGGTCAACCTGAATACCGCTGCCGAAGCGGAATTGACTTCGCTTCCGGGAATTGGCCCTTCCAAAGCGGCAGCCATCATCACATATCGGACCGATCATGGCAACTTCAAGACCATCGACGAATTGAAGGAAGTCACCGGCATCGGCGACAAGACCTTCGAACAATTGAAAGACGCCATCACCGTCAAGTGACGGACTGAAACACCGGCGGGGGTGCAGCGGTTAGCCCGAAACACCCATAGACAAAAGGCGGTTGACGAAGTTTGTGCCTCTGCTACACTTATTTTATAACCATCAGCGGGAGGCAATTAAATGAAGCGAATAACATGGGATCAATTTTTTATGGCACAAAGCCATCTACTGGCACTGAGGAGCACGTGCACACGGCTTTCGGTCGGTGCCACCATCGTACGGGACCGGCGCATTATGGCAGGAGGATACAATGGTTCGATTTCCGGAGGGGATCATTGCATCGACAAAGGCTGTTATGTCGTGGATGGGCATTGCGTCAGAACGATACACGCCGAGATGAATGCGTTATTGCAGTGTGCCAAATACGGCATCAACGTCGGAGGGGCGGATATGTATGTCTCTCATTTCCCGTGTCTGCAATGCACCAAATCGATTATACAGGCTGGCATTGCACGACTGTATTATGCGGCAGATTATAAAAACCATGAATACGCCATTGAATTACTGGAACAGGCCGGCGTTGAAGTGGTCCAAGTGCCGTTTGACGAACGGAAAATTGACTTCCTGAGTGTCGAAAAAACATCTCTGTACATGGAACTGCTCGAGAAACTCCGTGAAAAAGGTGGCAGTGAAGAAGAGTTGTCCCATTATAACGAGCGGGTGAAGCAATTATTCGGAGAACTCGAAGTGTAACGGCCAATTTATACGTTTATATAGCAATTTCCATCATACTTGCTACATACGCAGCGCATGAAACACCGATTAAATTTGTGTTCATGGCGCTGCTTTTTTGCTGGATGCTGTGGAAAAAAGAACCGGCGTCATTCATGCTGTTGATCCTGCTGGCAGCAATCGCGGTTTACATGCTGCAGGATTTCCGTCAGCAGGATGACTTTCCATACGAAAAAGCCTTTACGGGAGAGCTGTCTTTTGACAGCGATTACGTAGTGGACGGCGATCGTTTGAGGGGATTTGCCAGGCTTGACGGCAAAACGCGTGTATATGCGACTTACCGCTTTGAAACTGCGGAAGAAAAAGCGGCTGTTGAACAAATGGCACACAAATCCAATTTTCAAGTTACCGGCTTGTTTGAGGTGCCGTCCCCGCCGTCACACCGGTTTTCATTTGATATGGAAAAGCATTTGAAAAAGAATGGCGCTTCCCATATCCTGGCCATCGATACGATTCATGCCGCCACAGAAAAACGGTCGGCTTTCGGTAAATTGATCGGTCAACGAAAAGCGGTACAACACCATATTCGTGAACATTTCCCGGCAGCTTTAACGGCTGAAGCGGAAGCGTTGCTGATCGGCGAACGGGAAACGATGACCGAGGAAGACCGTCTTGTTTACCAGACACTCGGCATTACGCATCTTTTTGCCATATCGGGTCTCCACGTGGGGATTGTTTCAGGAATGCTGTATTTTCTGCTGATCCGCCTTCATATCCGGAAAGAAACGGCGATCTTGCTTTTGCTGGTGGCTTTGCCGATGTATGCGGTGGTTGCAGGAGGGGCACCTTCCGTATGGCGCGCGGTGAGCATGGTATTGACGGTATTGGTAGCCAGCCTTTTCGGTGCCAGGTTGCCGATTGCACAGGTTTTGCTGCTCAGTCTCTGCGCATTTGTGCTGCTGGACCCGTACGTCATGTATCAAATCGGCTTTCAGCTGTCCTATGGAGCGTCTTTTGGCATCATTTATTCCATTCGCTTCCTCTCTGCATCACAATCGCTTGTGAAAACAGGTTTTTTGGTGACATGCATCGCTCAGCTGTCACTATATCCTTTGCTGCTGTTCTATTTTTATGAGCTGTCGGTGTCAGCTTTTTTCGTCAACAGTATATTTGTCCCTTTATACACCATGCTTATTTTGCCTGTTAATTTTATACTGCTTTTTTTGACGTGGGCGTTTCCGCCGGCCGCCGATCTGATTTTTCACTTTTATGAGCCGCTTCGCTCGTGGATTGGTGGTGTGATGGAGTGGCTGTCGTTCCTGCCTTTTCAAATGTGGAATCCAGGAAAGCCGGAGCCGCTTGTTCTGGCGTTGCTGATTGCGACGGTTCTGCTGTTCTATTCACTGGCTGAACAAGGTTTCAAGTATCGGCAATTGCTGATCCTGCTGTTGCCGGCGGCTGCCTTCAGTTTATGGCCTTATGCGGACCCCGCTTTGAAAGTGACATTTCTGGACGTCGGTCAAGGAGACAGTGCGGTCGTTGAGTTGCCGTACCGGAGGGCGGTATATCTGATCGATACGGGCGGTGTCCTGCGTTTTGATGCAGAAGAATTCAAAAAACGGCAACGGCCGTATGAAGTGGGGCGGCAAGTGGTCGCCCCTTATTTAAAAGGCAAAGGCATTTCGACGATTGACGCCCTGATCCTGTCTCACCCGGACGCTGACCATGCTGAAGGGGCGGACGAGATTTTCCGGCTTTTTCGGGTGAAGGAACTTCATGCGACGCCTGGATCTGCCGCCACGGATTTAATGAAGGCGTTGTCGGCTGCGGCAAAAGAAGCGGATATTCATTATCCGGGAAAAGGATCCGAATGGGAGGAAGGCGGCATCCAGTTTTCCTATTGGGCACCGGAAGATACGGAGTATGAAGGAAATAACGATTCGCTGGTACTGAAAATGGAAAAAGAAGCGTTCAGTGTGTTGTTTACCGGGGATTTGGAAGTGGCAGGGGAAAATAAAATTGTGGAACGGCATAAAGAGGAGCTGCGGGGCACCACCATCCTGAAAGTCGGGCATCATGGCAGCAAGACGTCAAGCGGCCAGTCTTTTCTGGAAGCCGCTTCTCCAAAACTGTCCATTTTTTCAACCGGCAAAGACAACCGCTACGGCCACCCGACGGAAGAAGTGGTGGAGCGGTTTCAGTCACTGGGGCTGCCGACTTTGAATACAGCAGAATCAGGAACCATTGAAATTGAGTATGAAAATGGAGCCGTCTCCGTTCAAACCATGCGATGAAAAGAAAAAAGCCCCGGCTTGCCGCCGGGGCTTTTCATCCTTTTTATCGAGCCATAAATTCAACGACCGCCGCAATGATAAAGATAACTGCGAAAAAACCAAAAGAAACTACAAAGCCCATTCCGGCATCTATTGCGTCGTTTCGCTTCGACTGTACATTCTGTTCAAATTCATTCATTGCTACCCCTCCTAATTCCCTCTAATTATAAGTGAAACAGCTTGAAAAATCCAGATTGAACGAATTTTTAATGGCGGAAATTCCGCATCGTCACAAAAACGACAAATAGCATCCGTGTGTGAAATCCGTTATAGTAGAAGGAGGGAGGCAGAATTATGATTACTTCAATTTGGAAAGCCATACGCAGCGGCCAAATAGATCCCGTATACCTGATTTCGGGCCCGGAAAGCTATTTTATCGAAAAAACATTGGATTTATTAAAAGAAAAAATGACTGATGGTGACCTGGAGCTGTCCCATTTTGACTTGGATGAAGTTCCTGTAGACCATGTGATCGAAGAAGCGGATACGTTTCCGTTTTTCAGTGACCGGAAATTAATCATCGCCAAGAATGCCTCTTTCCTGAAAGCGGCAGAGCGGGGCAAAGAGAAAATCGACCACAACCTGAAAGCCCTTGAGGCCTGGCTGAAAAATCCGCCGGCGAGCAGCGTGACCGTGTTTATCGCACCTTATGAAAAATTGGATGAACGCAAGAAAATGACGAAACTGATGAAACAGCACACTGTTTTGATAGAAGCCAAGCCGTTGCAGAGCAACGAACTGGAAACATGGATCGATCATGAAGCGAGGAATTTCGGCAAACGGATCGACCGGAAAGGCGCACAGAAACTGATTGAGATGGTAGGCACAAATTTAACGTTACTGTCTTCTGAAATCGAAAAAATGTCGCTGTACCTCGGTTCGGAATACGAAGACATCACCATTCCTCTCATTGAAGAGATGACAGCGAGAACGCTTGAGCAGGACGCTTTCAAAATGCTGCAATCGTATCTGGACGGCAACATCAGTACTGCCCTCAGCGTCTACTATGACCTGATCAGGCAAAAGGAAGAGCCGGTGGCATTGACGGCGTTGCTGGCGTCTCAGATCCGTTTCATGATCCACGTATTTTACCTGCAGAAGAAAGGCTATCACGCACAGCAGATCTCCAAGCAGTTAAAAGCGCATCCATACCGTGTGAAACTGCTGGTGGAAAAACGGCAGCAAATTTCCGAACAGCGCCTGCTGGAAGTGCTGGGCGATTTGGCCGACATTGACCTGGAGCTGAAGACCAACAGCGGCAACCGGGAACGGATTCTGGAGTTTTTCTTGATGAAAAGAAAAACGCAGGCACCAGAAGGAAGAAGATAAGCAGAAAATGCGGTAACCGGGCGCAGGGCTTATCTGAACCTTCTGCTGTGAGCCACCGATAGGATCAGCTGAAGCAACACGGTTCAAAACGACACAATAAAAAATGCCGGCTCCCTCTGAAAGGGAACCGGCATTTTTTATGTTACGCTTGTTTTTTCATCAAGCGAGATTTTTTACGGGCTGCAGTGTTTTTGTGGATTAAGCCTTTAGAAGCCGCTTTTTCCACTTGTTGGATCGCCGCTTTCACAGAATCGCCAGCGTTTTCAGCGTTGTTTGCTAAAGCTTGCTCCGCTTTTTTAACAGTTGAACGCATAGCTGATTTTTCCTGTGAGTTTTGTGCGTTTTTCTTTTCATTCGTGCGCACGCGCTTGATTGCAGATTTAATGTTTGGCATGTCTTTCACCTCCTAGACAAAAGGAACAGAGATATAAACATCTCATATCTTTAATGTCTCTATACAACATGAGTTATTCTATCAAATCGTTAAAAGGAATGCAATAGATACGTGGAAAGAAGTTTCACTTGACAGCAAAAGCTTTCCGCAGGGATTCATTGCTCAATGTCCATGACACTGCTATAATTCATAGTAGTTTATATAGGAGTGAAGAGAATGAACTTAGAGCAGAAAATAGCGCGGCAAAGCAAGATTCGTAACTTTTCCATCATCGCCCATATCGATCATGGGAAATCCACGCTTGCAGACCGTATACTGGAACTTACCAAAGCATTGACTTCACGTGAAATGAAAGCGCAGCTGCTGGATTCGATGGATCTGGAACGCGAACGCGGCATCACGATCAAATTGAACGCAGTGCAATTGAATTATACCGCCAAAGACGGTGAAACGTATATCCTGCATTTAATCGACACTCCGGGACACGTCGACTTCACTTATGAAGTTTCCCGCAGTCTGGCCGCCTGTGAAGGAGCGGTGCTGGTGGTGGATGCGGCACAAGGCATTGAAGCGCAGACATTGGCGAATGTCTATTTGGCGTTGGACAATGACCTGGAGATTCTGCCGGTCATCAATAAAATCGATTTGCCGGCAGCCGATCCGGAACGGGTTCGCCAGGAAGTTGAAGATGTCATCGGTTTGGACGCATCCGAAGCGGTGCTGGCGTCTGCCAAAGCAGGCATCGGCATCGAAGAGATCCTGGAGCAGGTGGTCGAGAAAGTGCCAGCTCCTCAAGGAGACCCTGAAGCGCCGTTAAAGGCATTGATTTTTGACTCGATGTATGACCCTTACCGGGGAGTCATCGCCTATATCCGTATTATGGAAGGAACGGTAAAACCGGGTGACAAAATCAAGATGATGGCGTCCGGCAAAGAATTCGAAGTGGCCGAAGCCGGCGTTTTCACACCGAAAGCGACTTTGCGCGACGAATTGACAGTCGGTGATGTAGGTTATTTGACCGCCGCCATCAAAAATGTCGCCGATTCGAGAGTGGGGGATACCATCACGTTGGCGAACCACCCAGCCGAACAGGCGCTTCCGGGCTACCGCCGTTTAAATCCGATGGTGTACTGCGGGCTGTATCCGATCGACACAGCGAAATACAATGATCTTCGTGACGCGCTGGAAAAATTGGAGTTGAACGATGCAGCGCTCCAGTTTGAACCGGAATCGTCACAGGCACTTGGCTTTGGCTACCGCTGTGGGTTCCTCGGCCTTCTTCATATGGAAATCATACAGGAACGCATCGAACGGGAATTCAATATCGATTTGATCACGACAGCACCAAGTGTTATTTACAATGTGCATATGACAGATGGCGAAGTCTTGCATATCGATAACCCCGCAATGATGCCGGATCCTCAAAAAATCCGTGTCATCGAAGAGCCGTATGTCAAAGCGACCATCATGGTGCCGAATGATTTTGTCGGTCCGGTGATGGAAATCTGTCAGAACAAACGGGGCAATTTCATCAATATGGATTATGTCGATTCGACCCGTGTCAGCATCATCTATGAGCTGCCACTTGCGGAAATCGTCTATGACTTTTTCGACCAGTTGAAATCCGGTACAAAAGGATACGCTTCTTTCGATTATGAGCTGATCGGTTACAAAGAGTCGAAACTGGTGAAAATGGATATCCTGTTGAATTCTGAACAAGTGGATGCATTAAGTTTTATTGTCCATCGCGATTTCGCTTATGAGCGTGGGAAAGTCATTGTCGATAAATTGAAGACACTGATTCCGCGCCAGCAATTTGAAGTGCCGATCCAGGCAGCGATCGGTCAAAAAATCATTGCCCGCCAAACAATCAGCGCCATCCGGAAAAATGTTCTCTCCAAATGTTACGGAGGCGACATTTCACGGAAACGGAAGCTTCTTGACAAACAAAAAGAAGGTAAAAAGCGCATGAAGCAGGTTGGCTCTGTTGAAGTACCGCAAGAAGCATTCATGGCCATCCTGAAAATGGATGACCAGTCAAAATAAACGAAAAAAGGAGGCCGGAATTTGCGCCTCCTTTTCTTTTGGAAAGAAGGAATACTATGGTAAAGGGATTGTATATCCATATCCCATTCTGCCACCAGATCTGTTTTTATTGTGATTTCAACAAGGTTTTCTTTAAGGACCAGCCAGTGGATGCCTATATTGATTCACTGGGAAGAGAATTGGCGCTGTGGAAGCAGGAAGGCGCGTTCGCTCGACCGCTGGAGACGATTTTCCTGGGCGGCGGCACGCCGACTGCACTGACGCCGGAACAACTGGAGAAACTGCTGTCTTATATCCATCAATACGTCCCGATGGCTGACAATTTGGAATGGAGTTCGGAAGCGAATCCCGACGAATTGACAAAAGACAAGCTGCAGGTATTGTTTGACGGCGGCGTCAACCGATTGAGCATGGGAGTCCAGTCATTCGACCAGGACCTGTTGAAGCGGCTTGGCAGAACCCACAGCAATGAGCATGTCAGCCGGGCGCTTGAAGAGGCGAGACAAGTCGGTTTTACGAATATCAGTTTTGATTTGATGTATGGGTTGCCGGGTCAGACGATGGAGCAGTGGGAAGACACCTTGAAACAGGCTTTTTCGTTCGAACTGCCCCATTTCTCGGCGTATTCGCTGATCATCGAACCAAAGACGGTTTTCTATAATCTCATGACAAAAGGTAAATTGAATACAGTGACGGAAGATCTGGAAGCTGCCATGTACGATAAGCTGATGGCTGAAATGGACCGGCATGGCCTGGAGCAATACGAAATCTCGAACTTCGCCAAACCCGGATTTGAATCGCACCATAATTTATTGTACTGGAACAACGAAGAATACATCGGTGCAGGAGCCGGTGCCCATGGTTATGTAAAAGGTGTCCGTTACTCCAACGCAGGACCGCTGAAAAAATACATGGAGCCGCTGGACGAAGGCAAGCGTCCTGTCCTGAATATCCATGAAGTCCCGTTCCACGAAAAAATGGAAGAAGAAATGTTTCTCGGTCTGCGGAAGACGACCGGCGTTTCACTGTCGCATTTCCAGCAAAAGTTCGGCCGGCCGATGGAAGAGGTTTACGGAGAGATCCTGAAAAAAGAGATGGAAAAGCAAAACCTCGCCATCGACGGCGGTTTTATCAAACTGACGAAAAAAGGACGGTTTGTCGGAAATGAAGTATTTGAGCAGTTTCTTTTAGGTTAACCATATATCAGAAGATGGTTGATTTTGCTTTATAGAAAAGATGAGAAGCTTCAACTTACTTATGTGAAGTAAATAAACTTCAGTCCTTCAAACTAAAAAAATCGCATGCGTTGACAAGCCGAATGGAATTTGGTAATTTTATTGTAGTATTAGCACTCGACATCATAGAGTGCTAACAGAGGTGATGATCATGTTAACAGAACGGCAACTGCTCATTTTGAAAGTGACAGTGGATGATTTTATTCAATCAGCACAGCCGGTGGGATCGAACCAACTCTCAAAAAAACCAGAAATTCCGTTTAGTTCAGCTACCATCCGCAACGAGATGGCCGATTTGGAAGGTCTCGGTTTTCTTGAAAAAACTCATACTTCTTCAGGGCGTGTGCCGTCCGAAAAAGGATATCGCTATTATGTCGATCACTTATTGACACCCCGTCCGCTGCCGCAGCAGGATATTGTGCAGCTGCGGTCGATATTCGATGACAAAATCGCTGAAACTGAGGAAGTAATCAAGCGGTCAGCAATGATATTGTCGGAACTGACGAATTACACGTCCATTCTGCTCGGCCCGGATGTGCGCAAGCATGTATTGAAAAGGCTGTCGATTGTTCCTTTGAGCTCTGACACGGCAGTGGCGATCATAGTTACAGACGGTGGACATGTCGAAAACCGGGTGTTTACACTGCCTTCCGGATTGGATGCAGGAGATATCGAAAAGATGGTCAATATCCTGAACGAACGGCTGCTCGGTGTTCCGTTAAGCAACCTGCACCAGCGCTTGGAACAGGAGACTTTGACCATTCTCAAACAGCATGTCAATCGCTATGGCGAACTGTTTTCCACATTCCGAAAAGCAGTCGTGATGCCGCAGGAAGACAAAGTGTTCTACGGCGGAAAATTGAACATCCTCAACCAACCTGATTTTCATGACTTGCATAAAATCAGGGAGCTGATGGATGTGATTGAAGAAGCCAAGCACATTCCGATGATTTTACCAGTCGGAAGCCAGGGTCTCCATATCCGCATCGGATCGGAGAACGTCCTTACCGCCATGGAAGACTGCAGTGTCATCACCGTTTCCTACGATATCGGTGAAGAACAGACCGGATCGATTGCCATTGTTGGGCCAAAACGGATGGATTACAAGCGGGTTGTCACGTTGCTTGACATTTTAAGCGGTGATTTATCAAATGAGTTGACCCGCATGATGCGTGGCAAATGAACTAAAGGAGGAACAAATCTTGTTTAAAGAAAACGAACAACACCAAACCGAAGAAGTGACTGTGGAAGAGTCGGGAGCAGAAAAATCCGAAACGGCAACAGACACAGAAACTGTCGGTGCAGAATCGACGCAGCAAGATGCAACTGAAAATGCTGAAGAAGCAACAGAAGAAACCGCAGAAACAGCAGAAGAAGTGCCAAGCGTTGATGAGACGGTTAAGCTTCGCGAAGAATTGGAAGCAGAGCAGAACAAATACCTGCGTTTGATGGCCGATTATGATAACTTTAAACGGCGTACAAAAAAAGACCGCCAGGAAGCAGAAAAATTCCGCGCCCAATCTTTATTGACAGACCTGCTGCCGGTGTTGGATAATTTCGACCGGGCTTTGTCTGTTGAGACGAAAAGTGAAGAATCCGCTTCTTTGCTGAAAGGTGTCAAGATGGTGCAGTCGTCCTTGCTTGAAGCGGTGCAGCGTGAAGGGCTGGAGGAAATAAAAGCTCTTGGCGAACCGTTTGATCCGAATTTCCATCAGGCGGTCATGCAGGAAAAAGATGAAGAAGCCGAACCGGGAATTGTCTTACAGGAACTTCAAAAAGGGTATACCTTAAAAGGCAGAGTCCTGCGTCCGGCAATGGTGAAAGTCAACGAATAAAAGCTAATGGAGGAATTGAAATGAGCAAAATTATCGGTATTGACTTAGGAACAACAAACTCAGCAGTTGCAGTATTGGAAGGCGGCGAACCAAAGATCATTCCGAATCCGGAAGGCAACCGTACGACTCCTTCTGTTGTTGCATTCAAAAACGGTGAACGCCAAGTCGGTGAGGTGGCGAAACGCCAGTCCATCACAAACCCGAACACCATCCAGTCCATCAAACGTTTGATGGGTACACAGGAAAAAGTGACAGCTGAAGGAAAAGAATATACGCCTCAGGAAGTTTCTGCCATGATCCTTCAATACATCAAAGGCTATGCTGAAGATTATTTGGGTGAAAAAGTGGACAAGGCTGTTATCACAGTGCCGGCATACTTTAACGACGCTGAACGCCAGGCAACTAAAGACGCCGGACGCATTGCCGGACTTGAAGTTGAGCGCATCATCAACGAACCGACTGCCGCAGCGCTTGCATACGGTCTGGACAAAATGGATCACGATGAAACGGTTCTCGTTTATGACCTTGGTGGCGGTACGTTCGACGTATCGATTCTTGAACTTGGTGAAGGTGTATTCGAAGTACGTTCAACTGCCGGTGACAACCGTCTGGGCGGAGATGACTTCGATAAAGTCATCATTGACTATTTGGTGCAGGAATTCAAAAAAGAAAACGGCATCGATTTGTCGAAAGACAAAATGGCGACACAGCGATTGAAAGATGCTGCTGAAAAAGCGAAAAAAGATTTGTCAGGTGTTTCTTCAACTCAAATCTCATTGCCGTTCATCACTGCAGGAGAAGCAGGACCGCTTCACCTGGAAGTGACAATGAGCCGCGCGAAGTTTGACGAGTTGACTTCTTCTCTAGTGGAACGCACGATGGGACCAACTCGCCAGGCGCTGAAAGATGCAGGCATCTCTGCGTCCGAACTTGACCGTGTCATTCTTGTCGGTGGTTCTACACGCATTCCAGCTGTTCAGGAAGCGGTTAAAAAAGAAACCGGCAAAGACCCTCATAAAGGCGTTAACCCGGACGAAGTTGTGGCAATGGGTGCTGCCGTTCAAGGTGGCGTATTGACAGGCGACGTCAAAGACGTTGTACTTTTGGACGTAACACCATTATCACTTGGTATTGAAACAATGGGTGGTGTGTTCACGAAGTTGATCGAACGCAACACGACGATCCCGACTTCGAAATCACAGACATTCTCGACAGCTGCTGATAATCAGCCAGCGGTTGATATCCATGTTCTTCAAGGTGAACGTCCGATGGCAGCAGACAACAAGACGCTTGGCCGTTTCCAGTTGGCGGATATCCCACCGGCGCCACGCGGCGTACCACAAATCGAAGTAACTTTCGATATTGATAAAAACGGTATTGTGAGCGTTAAAGCGAAAGATCTTGGAACTCAAAAAGAACAGACAATCACCATCCAGTCCAATACTTCATTGACAGACGATGAAATCGAACGCATGGTGAAAGAAGCGGAAGAAAATGCAGAAGCGGATGAAAAGCGCAAAGAAGAAGTAGAACTGCGCAACGAAGCCGACCAGGCTGTTTTCCAAACAGACAAAACAATCGCGGATCTTGGCGAAGTCGTAACAGAAGAAGAAAAAACAAATGCCGAGCAGGCTCGCGATGAGCTGAAAGCCGCATTGGAATCAGACAGCACAGATGACATCCGTGCGAAAAAAGAGAAACTGGAAGAAATTCTTCAAGGTTTGGCCATGAAAGCTTATGAGCAGGCAGCAGCGGCTCAGCAAGGAGCACAGGGCGAACAGCCGCAAGGCAACCAGGGCGACGATGTAGTCGACGCTGAATTTGAAGAAGTAAATGACGACAAAGACAAGTAAGATATGCAGGAACTGGAAAAGTCAAAGCAAAGCAACATGCTTTGGCTTTTTCAATGTCTTTGCAACCGTAATCCTAACCGTGTACAATTACAGTTGATTGCATTAGGGGAGTGAGCCGATGAATAAACGAGATTATTATGAGGTATTGGGAGTGGAAAAAACAGCTTCCAAAGAAGAAATCAAAAAAGCTTACCGGAAGCTTTCAAAAAAATTCCATCCGGATATCAACAAAGACGCGGATGCTTCTGAGAAATTCCAGGAAGTAAAAGAAGCGTATGAAGTATTGAGTGACGATCAGAAACGGGCGCAATACGATCAGTTTGGCCATCAGGATCCAAACCAGGGCTTTGGCGGCTTCGGCGGCGGAGCAGACGGTTTCGGTTTCGAAGATATATTCAGTACATTTTTCGGTGGCGGCACAAGACGCCGTGACCCGAATGCACCGAGAAAAGGGGACGACCTGCAATATTCCATGAATATTGATTTTATGGACGCCGTATTCGGAAAAGACACGGAAGTTGAAATACCACGAGACGAAACGTGTGAAACATGTGATGGGTCTGGAGCAAAACCCGGAACGAAAAAGAAAACATGTTCTTACTGTGAAGGTACCGGCCAGTTGAATGTGGCACAGGATACACCTTTTGGGCGCATGGTCAACCGGAGAGCCTGCCATCATTGCCAGGGATCCGGTGAAATTATTGAAGAGAAATGCCGGACATGCCGCGGCGAAGGAACAGTCCGCAAACTCAGAAAGATCAAAGTCACGATCCCTGCAGGAGTGGATGATGGACAGCAGCTGCGTGTCGCAGGACAAGGCGGACCAGGAGTTAATGGTGGACCGGCCGGCGATTTATATGTCGTATTCCGTGTCAAACCGCATAAACAATTTGAACGTGAAGGCGATGATATCTACCTGGACTTGCCGATTACGTTTGCGCAGGCTGCATTGGGCGACGACATCGAAGTGCCGACCGTTTCCGGGAAAGTGAAGCTGAAGATTCCGGCGGGTACTCAAAGCGGAGCGAGATTCCGTCTGAAAGGCAAAGGTGTTAAAAATGTGCACGGATATGGTGTTGGCGACCAGCACATCATTATCCGAGTGAAAGTACCGACAAAATTGAACGAAAAGCAAAAGCAATTGCTCCGTGAATTTGCTGAAATCAGCGGTGATATTCCAGAAGAACAAAGCAGTTCGTTATTTGATAAGATCAAGCGGACGATCAAAGGTGAGTAAAGGAGCTGGTTGCGCATGAAATGGTCGGAACTGTCCGTTCATACGACAAACGAAGCGATTGAATCTGTTTCCAATATCCTGCATGAAGCAGGTGCCAGTGGAGTTGTCATAGAAGACTCGGAAGATTTAATGAAAGCAAGAGAAGACCAATTTGGAGAGATCTGGTCGCTGAACCCGGATGATTTTCCGAAAGAAGGCGTCGTTCTGAAAGCGTATCTGCCCGTCAACAGCTTTTTGGGTGAGACGGTAGAAGCGATCAAACTGGCAATCAATAATCTGGTGGCTTTTGATATTAATCTTGGTGCCAATGTCATTACAATCAGTGAAGTGAATGAAGAAGAGTGGGCGACTGCATGGAAGAAATATTACCATCCGGTCAAAATCTCGAAACGTTTCACCATTGTGCCAACATGGGAAATATATGAGCCGGTGGACAGCGATGAATTGATCATCGAACTGGATCCCGGCATGGCGTTCGGGACAGGGACTCACCCGACAACGGTCATGAGTCTGCAGGCGCTTGAGAAGACTGTGAAACCCGGCGACCGAATCATAGATGTGGGCACTGGATCCGGTGTTCTCTCCATTGGTGCTGCCTTGCTTGAAGCAGGGCAGGTTCACGCACTGGATTTGGATGAAATTGCGGTCAAGGCGGCTGGATTGAATGTCAAACTGAACAAAGTGCAGGACACAGTAAAAGTCGTCCATGGCAATTTGCTGGATACTGTCGATGAACCGGGCGACGTTGTAGTGGCGAATATTCTTGCTGAAATCATCATGTCTTTTACCGATGATGCATTTCAAGTGGTGAAACCGGGAGGGCGCTACATTACTTCGGGTATCATTACGGCCAAGAAAACAGATGTCAAAAATGCTCTGGAAGCTTCAGGATTTATCATTGAAGACGTGATGATGATGGAAGACTGGGTCACGATCATTTCAAAAAAACCGGAATAACGGGGTGCAACGATGCAACGATATTTTATTGAAGGCAAAGTTCCCGACAACCGAATGGTGACGATAACTGGCGATGATGCAAAGCACATCGCCAAAGTTATGCGTCTGGGACCTAAGGACAACATTATTGCCGTAATAGAGAACCGGGCATTTCTTTCGGAAATTGAATCCGCTGACAGGGATGTGGAAATACGGTTGCAGGAAGAACTGGTTCAACATACAGAAATGCCGAAACAAGTGACGATTGCCTGCGGACTGCCAAAAGGCGATAAATTGGATCTGATTACGCAAAAATCAACGGAACTCGGGATGTTCGCATTGATTCCTTTTGAAGCGGAGCGTTCCATCGTCAAATGGGATGCAGCGAAAAGCGAGAAAAAAAGGTTGCGTCTGCAAAAAATCGCAAAGGAAGCGGCTGAGCAATCACACCGGATGCACATTCCGGAAATATATACGATTCACCGTTTTCCTGAACTGCTCAAAGCCGCTTCCTCTTTTGATACGGTGCTTGTGGCATACGAAGAAAAAGCACGGGAATCCAAGCGAACGCGATTTGCCGAAGTACTCGAAACATTGTATGATAAAAGCTCAATCCTTATCATTTTTGGACCAGAAGGCGGCATTTCGGAACAGGAAGTTTCTCTTCTAAAAGAAGCTGGGGCTGTTTTTGTGGCTTTAGGACCGCGGATTTTACGCACAGAGACTGCACCTTTATACGCCTTGTCTGCAATCTCCTATGAATTTGAATGAAAGAGGTGGCCACTTATGTCAACAGTAGCGTTCCATACGTTAGGATGTAAAGTGAATCATTATGAAACAGAAGCAATTTGGCAGTTGTTTAAGGACCAAGGGTACAGCCGCGGAGAATTTGACCAGCATGCAGACGTCTACGTCATCAATACTTGCACAGTGACCAATACTGGCGACAAAAAAAGCCGCCAGGTGATCCGGAGAGCTGTGCGCAAAAATCCTGATGCTGTCATCTGCGTCACTGGCTGTTATGCCCAGACATCACCGGCTGAAATCATGGCGATTCCGGGAGTGGATATTGTCGTCGGCACACAGGATCGTACCAAGCTGCTGTCGTATATTGAACAATACAAAGAACAGCGCCAGCCGATCAATGCGGTCGGCAACATCATGAAAAATCGCGTTTACGAAGAACTCGATGTTCCGTCCTTTACAGATCGCACACGGGCTTCTTTGAAAATCCAAGAAGGCTGCAACAACTTTTGCACGTTCTGCATCATCCCTTGGGCTCGCGGTTTAATGCGTTCAAGAGATCCCCAGGAGGTCGTCCGTCAGGCGCAACAATTGGTGGACGCCGGATATCAGGAGATTGTCCTGACTGGAATCCACACAGGCGGTTACGGAGAAGATTTGAAAAATTACAACCTGGCGCAGCTTCTACGGGATCTGGAATCACAGGTCACCGGCTTGAAGCGGCTCCGGATTTCGTCCATCGAAGCGAGCCAGTTGACCGATGAAGTGATTGACGTACTGCGCGAATCGAATATCGTGGTGCGCCATCTGCACATCCCGATTCAATCAGGATCAGACACTGTATTGAAGCGTATGAGAAGAAAATATACGATGGAATTTTTCGCTGACCGCCTCAATCAGCTGCGCAAGGCGCTGCCGGAACTGGCAATCACGTCGGATGTCATTGTCGGATTTCCAGGAGAAACCGAAGAAGAATTCATGGATACCTACAATTTCATCCATGACCATAAATTTTCGGAACTCCATGTATTCCCTTATTCGCAGCGGACAGGTACACCTGCAGCCCGTATGGAAGATCAGGTGGACGAAGAAGTGAAAAATGAACGG
Source organism: Planococcus salinus (assembly GCF_003719725.1). Classification (GTDB taxonomy): domain Bacteria; phylum Bacillota; class Bacilli; order Bacillales_A; family Planococcaceae; genus Planococcus; species Planococcus salinus. The sequence continues at coordinate 262,595 of NZ_RIAX01000001.1, forward strand.
GTTCACCGGCTGATTTCGTTGAACGACCAATTGGCCAAAGAATATGCTTCCCGCTTTGAAGGGGAATTGATGGAAATCATTCCGGAAGAATTGTCCAAGGACAATATGGAAGGCCATATGGTCGAAGGTTATACCGACAACTACCTGAAAGTTGTGGTTCCGGGAGACGAATCATTGATCGGCAAAATCATCAAAGTGAAGATCGTAAAAGCGGGCTACCCTTATAATGAAGGGCAATTCGTCCGGGTTATGGAAGAAATGACTGTATAAAAACTCAAGCTATATAAGTTGAACTAATGATTTTTACTTATCGATATTCCGCAAAACAGCTGCGCTTGCGGGCCCACAGAATGTGGGTCATGCAGTAGGCGCGACAGGACGTCGCGCTGCCTACTGCCAAAACCCGTGCTCCTGTCTCTGCATCGCTGCGCTAGCTTCGCTGTTTTGCTCCATATCTTTAGTGACTTCTCTCAGCGCCGGCGCGCCTCCGGACTGGACGGAGCAATAAGACGAGTGGTCTTCTCGGCTTATTGCGGGAGTCATGTCCAAAGCGCCGAAGCGTTAGATAAAAGGTCATTCTTTTGTTCAACATATATATCAACAGATTGGAGCATTAACAATGACAAATATCGCCTCGTACATCGACCATACATTATTGAAAGCAGAATCGACTAAAGAGCAGATCATAAAGCTTTGTAAGGAAGCGGCTCAATATGAATTTGCATCAGTCTGCGTCAATCCGGCATGGGTGGAAACTGCCGCATCCGAACTGCAGGACAGCAAAGTGAAAGTCTGCACAGTAATCGGTTTCCCGCTCGGAGCTTCAACTTCTGAAACAAAAGCATTTGAAACAACAGATGCCATTTCAAAAGGCGCCGGCGAAATTGACATGGTCATCAACATCGGAGCCTTAAAAAGCGGAAACACTGAGCAGGTGAAAAACGATATTGAAGCAGTAGTGAAGGCGGCGAAAGGCCACGCCATCGTCAAAGTGATCATCGAAACAAGCCTATTGACAGACGAAGAAAAAGTTGAGGCCTGCCGCCTCGCCAAACAAGCCGGAGCCGATTTTGTAAAAACGTCCACGGGTTTCTCAACCGGCGGTGCGACTGTCGAGGATGTTAAGCTGATGCGTGAAACGGTAGGAGCTGAATTGGGTGTCAAAGCGTCCGGAGGCGTCAGAAGCCTGGAGGATCTTCAGTCGATGGTTGACGCCGGCGCAACAAGAATCGGCGCCAGTTCAGGGGCTCAAATCATGCAGGGACTGTCTTCACAATCCGATTATTAACTATTGACTTACGGTTCAAGCCACGCTATAATTTTAAAGTATATAACACGTGTGGTTATATGCTGTAACGTGTGTTCGGAGGGAGGGAAAAAGAGATGACAAAAACAAATGTTCGTAAAAACGAATCAATTGAAGATGCTCTTCGCCGCTTCAAACGCACTGTTTCTAAATCCGGGACAATGCAAGAGGTAAGAAAGCGCGAGTATTACGATAAGCCAAGCGTAAAACGTAAACTGAAATCAGAAGCTGCGCGTAAACGCAAATTCTAATTGACCTTACTTTAAAATCGAGCTATTTTCACATATGACTGATAGCATCACCGGCTGTACGGATAAACGTACAGCCGGTTTCTTTTATACTTTTGTAAGCGCATTCTTTCGTGATTCTGATGGCATTCCTCTATAATAAATTATGAAGCGGATAATGAAACCATTCACCTGTTCATCCGTAAATATAGAAACGGTTTAACGAAAGGAGGGGTTCTTTTGCGCAGGATTAAAATCACTCTTGCTGTTGGCCTGGTGTTGGCAGCAGGCCTGTTACTGTCAATATCTCACAGCGATGTTTCCGCCAGCGGTCACCTGACAGCTGGGACCGAAATGGATGGTGTGACCTTATTGGCAGTGTATGCTGCACCTGCAATGGAAAATAAAGGCTTCAGTGAAATGCTGGGCCAATTTTTAACCAACCCTTTCGTTATACCGATTTTATTGTCAATTGCAGCACTTGGAATCCTGTTGTCGATGTTTACACCAGGACCTGTACCTGCGTTTGTCGGCCTTTTTTCGCTCCTGCTGTATTTCTACGGACACATGATCGAAGGGGCAATGGGCTATGGATCCGTTATCTTGCTTGTCATCGGCCTGGGCCTGCTCTTTGTTGAGATTTTTATACCAGGAGGAGTTATCGGCTTTTTCGGGATTGCTGCTATAGTCACCAGCATCCTGTTGACAGGGGAGGATATGGGATTCACTGCCATTTCACTGCTTATTGCGCTTATTGTAGCTATAGGGGGGACGGTGATTTCGTTGAAATTTTTTGGCAAACGGCTTCATTTATTCAAAAGAGTCATTTTGACAGATGCGACGGATACGGAAAGTGGCTATGTTTCGACCGTTAACCGTCCGGAACTGGTTGGACAAATGGCTGAAACAGTAACAGCTCTCCGCCCATCTGGTACAATCAAGCTGCTGGATGAACGAATTGATGCGGTTTCAGAAGGCCGCTTCATCGGTTCAGGTAAGCGTGTTAAGATTATTAAGGTGGAAGGTTCGCGGATTGTAGTGCGCGAACTTGAACAAGAAGAGGAGGAGTAAGAGCATGGGGATTGAATTGGGAGTCATCGGGTTAGTGGCAGTTATTATCGGGATTATCATCCTGTTTGCTATTTTTTTCACATTTGTACCGGTTACATTGTGGATTTCAGCAGTAGCTGCCGGCGTTAAAATCAGCATTTTCACCCTGATCGGAATGAGGCTGCGCCGTGTTATTCCATCGCGTATCGTAAATCCGCTCATCAAAGCTTCAAAGGCGGGGTTATCTGTCCAGATCAACCAGTTGGAAAGCCATTATCTGGCAGGAGGAAACGTGGACCGTGTCGTGAATGCGTTGATTGCAGCCCACCGTGCCAACATTGAACTGCCGTTCGAGCGTGCAGCTGCCATCGACTTGGCTGGCCGCGATGTCTTGGAAGCCGTCCAAATGTCCGTCAATCCGAAAGTCATTGAAACACCGTTTATTGCTGGTGTCGCGATGGACGGGATTGAAGTGAAAGCAAAAGCGAGAATCACTGTGCGCGCCAATATCGATCGCCTGGTCGGTGGTGCCGGTGAAGACACAATCGTAGCCCGTGTGGGTGAAGGGATTGTCTCTACACTGGGTTCCAGTTCGAGCCATAAAAAAGTTTTGGAAAACCCGGATTTGATTTCTCAGACGGTATTGGGCAAAGGTCTCGATTCCGGTACAGCATTTGAGATTCTGTCAATTGATATCGCCGATGTGGATATCGGCAAAAACATCGGTGCCGAATTGCAGACAGAACAAGCGGATGCAGATAAGAAAATTGCACAGGCAAAAGCGGAAGAACGACGTGCTATGGCTGTTGCAAGTGAACAGGAAATGAAAGCAAAAGTTGTGGAAATGAGATCGAAAGTTGTTGAAGCCGAAGCTGAAGTGCCACTTGCGATGTCCGAGGCGCTCCGTTCGGGGAATATCGGCGTGATGGATTATGTGAATTACAAAAACGTGCAGGCTGACACAGGCATGCGCGATTCCATCGCCAAAACAGGAACGGACAAAGCCAATTCTTCCGATGACAGATGATCACATTGATCCATAAGGGAGGTTTTTTGTTTGGAACCACTTATTTTCGGACTGATCATCATGGCGATCGGCGCTTTCTTTAAAAATAAAGGCGGCGACGAAGGCGATGAAAAGCCCCGGCGTCCCACCAAAGGCAATTCCGATCAAAAAAGGTTCAAACGGGTTGAGGATTATGCCAAGGAAATCTACGGAGAATTCCAGGCTCAAATGAATGGCCAGACCGATCGGAAAGACCAAGTCAACCGGAAAATCGAAGAAGTGGTGGAAAAAAAGCCGCTCAGCCAGCCTGCCAGGCAGACAGCCAAGCAAGCGGCAAAAGAAGCGGTGAAAAAAACCGACGACTTGACTACCGGGAGATTGAGCGCTCACCAACACCGCTCTGCAGTCAGAAAGCCGGAACCGGCTGAAAGCGAAGAATTGCTGCCATTGTCCAATGAAGATGTCCAAAGAGGAATTATACTGGCGGAAATCTTAATGCCGCCGAAATCCAAAAGACGTTAATCAAATCCAGTCGCCTTCAGCGGCTGGATTTTTATGTTTATAATATTGTTATGTAAACAAAGACAAGGAGAAATTAATTTACAGGACTTTGCTTTTAATGATAGAGTAATTAGTAGTAAATACTCGATTCCAAGGAGAGTCTGCATGACTGAAAACCAATTACTTGAACTGCATGTGAAAGATCCAAATGAAGCGGTATTGCTTTTGGGAATTTCGGATAATCACATGACATTGATTGAAGAAGCGCTCGATATTCAAATTATTACCCGTGGTGAAACCATCCGTCTTTCGGGGTCTGAAGAAAACAAAGAGACCGGGAAATTATTGATAGAACAATTACTGAAAGTGATCCGCAAAGGCATCAACATCGATCAGCGGGACATCGTATCGGCGATCGAGATGGCCAAAGCTGGAACCATTGAATATTTTGCGGAGCTGTACGAAGAAGAAGTGGCGAGAAATGCCACTGGCAAAGTGATTCGGGCCAAAACGATTGGCCAGCGTCATTATATCCATGCCATGCGCAGCAGGGACCTTGTTTTTGGCATTGGTCCTGCCGGAACAGGAAAAACGTATTTAGCGGTTGTCATGGCTGTGCAAGCGTTGAAGAACGGACAGGTGAAACGGATTATCCTGACACGTCCCGCTGTGGAGGCGGGTGAAAGCCTTGGCTTCTTGCCGGGCGATTTGAAAGAGAAAGTGGATCCTTATCTGCGCCCTCTGTACGATGCTTTGCATGATGTGTTGGGGCTCGAGCAAACCAACCGTATGATTGAACGGGGAACCATTGAAGTGGCACCGCTTGCTTATATGCGGGGACGCACACTCGATGAAGCTTTTGTCATTTTGGATGAAGCTCAAAATACGACAAAAGCACAGATGAAGATGTTTTTGACCCGCCTGGGTTTTGGTTCCAAAATGGTCATTACAGGCGATAAGACGCAGATTGATTTGCCCCGAGGAGCTGAATCGGGATTGATTGCTTCTGAAACAGTGCTGCAGGGAGTGCGTGGCATCCATTTTCAGTACCTCGAAAGTGGAGATGTTGTCCGCCATCCGCTTGTTGCAAAAATCATTGAAGCATATGAAAACCAGTCATCGTGAATGACTGGTTTTTTTATTTGACTGCCAAATAAGTTTCCTTGCATATCGAATAATTTGTAAAAATTTGAAATATAAAGTGAAATCGCACCCGCAACTTGATATGATGGATTTACAAAGAGTGAGGTGATCATATGCGCCAGTGGATGAGAAATATTTACATAAATACCGGGTATAAAGCATTTGCCATCGCGTTAGCTCTGCTGACAGGACTTATACTTTATGCCTTTTTGTACAGTTCTGTAAAAAGTGATACATACAATCCGCAATTGTTTCAGCTTTCAGAAGAGACCATCCGGTCCGCCAAGACAGTGGAGGATCCGGTGAAAACAGAGCAGGAAAGAGAGCGGGCTGCAGCTGAAGTTTCCCCGAGCTATCACTTTAATGATGAAATTGCCGGCAATCAGGCGGCTGTTATTGAATCTTTATTCGGTTATGTGCAGGAAGCGAAAGAAATGGCTGACCAGGAAGACGGAGCCGACATGAGCATGATGGTAACTGAGCTTCAGGAGAATCTCCGTCTGATGGAAACCAGTGAAAACGGTCTGCGGTTGACAGATGAAATGCTTCGTGCTTTATTATCAATCCCTGATGGAGCGATTGAAAATGTGCAGGAAGAACTGACAGAAATCGTGGAAAGCCGTCTTGGGAATCCAATAAGGGAAGAGCAATTGTCGAACGCAAGAAACGGAGTCGAGCAGGAAGTCAGGGAAAGTGACAAAATTCCATCCTCCGTTCTGCAGGCAGCGGTGTCAATTGTCCGCTTTGGCCTCATCCCGAACGAAACAGTGAACGAAGAATTGACCAAAGCGCAAGCCGAACAGGCGCGGGCAAGCATCGAGCCGACACGCATTTTAAAAGGACAGGTGCTGGTACAGGAAGGGCAAGTGATCGACAAGGAAATATATCGCCAATTGGAATTGGCAGGAATGACTGAAGAGCAGACAACCCTCAAGCCACTGGCCGGATTGGGTCTGTTTGTGTTATTGGCGATGCTGCTGTTGCTTCTGGTGACGCAGCGTTACGAGTCAAAAGAGCGGAACAAGCGGCTGGCTTTGATGGTCATTGCACTGGTATTGGTTATCTCTTTGGCACTGATGCAGTTAATCAGTGCAGTCAGTGACAATTTCGATACAGTCATCGCTTTTTTATTTCCGACAGCGATGGCTGGAATGATCATGCGCTTATTGACCAATGAACGGCTGGCTGTGCTGGTGACTTTTTTGATTGCCGCAAGTGCCGGAATGATGCTCGAAGGCGGATATGCCGCAACACTTCAGATGGACATCGCCTTGTATATCCTCTTTGGGGGGCTCACAGGCATTTACTTGATCGAACAGGACGACCGGCGGCTTCAGCTGCTGCAGACCAGTTTAGCGGTGGCAATCGTGAACGTTCTGTTTATCGGTTTTTATATTCTTGTCGGCCAAAGCCAGTATGATTGGTCGGAAATTGCGTTTTACCTAACGGCAGCGGTTGTTTCAGGCTTGTTATCGGGTGCTTTGACTATCGGGCTGCTGCCGTTTTTTGAGACGGCATTCGGCTTGCTATCGACGATGCGCCTCATCGAGCTCTCCAATCCGAATCATCCGCTGCTGAAAAAAATTCTGACAGAGACACCGGGGACTTATCATCACAGTGTAATGGTCGCCAACCTGGCGGACGCAGCCTGTGAAGCCGTTGGGGCCAATGGTTTGCTGGCACGTGTCGGCTGCTATTACCATGATATCGGGAAAACGGAATTGCCGCAGTATTTCATTGAGAATCAGTTTAATGGTGCCAATCCGCATGACTCGCTTCCGCCGGAAGAAAGCCGGGACATTATCCTGGCCCACGGCAGGCGGGGAGCAGAAATGCTGAGAGAATACAAAATGCCGAAAGAAATTGTTGATATCGCAGCGCAGCATCACGGCACCAGCCTGTTAAAGTATTTTTACCATAAAGCAAAAGAAAGAAATCCAGCTGTGGCTGAGCAGTCCTATCGTTATGAAGGCCCTAAGCCCCAAACCAAAGAAATTGCCATCATTTGCATTGCCGACAGCCTGGAAGCTGCTGTCCGTTCAATGAAAGAACCGACGACAGAAAAGATAAAAAATTTGGTGGCAGCCATTATAGAAGATAAACTAAAAGATGGACAGTTTGACGAATGCGACCTGACAATGAAAGAATTGAAGAAAATCAAAGCCATTATGTGCGAAACGCTGAATGGCATTTTCCACAGCAGAATTGAATACCCGAAAGAACAAATTGATGGGAGGAAACAGCATGCTTTCGATTGACCTTATGGACGAGACAGCTTCCTTAACTGATAAGGAGCTGCAGTTGGTGGAAAAAGTTCTGCAGCATGCTGCTTTGGAAGAGCAGGTAGGAGCTGCAGAAGTATCGGTCACCTTCGTGACAAACAATGAGATCCGGGAGATCAATAAAGAATACCGCGGCAAAGACCAGCCGACGGATGTTATTTCTTTCGCGATGGAAGAGCTGGGGGAAGGTGAGATGGAAATCGTCGGATCCCTGGAACCGCGGATGCTCGGGGATATCATCATCTCTCTGGAACGGACAAAAGAACAGGCAAACGACTATGGCCATTCGTTTGAACGGGAATTGGCATTTTTAGCGGTTCATGGCTTCCTGCATCTGCTTGGTTATGATCACATGAATGAACAGGATGAGAAAAAGATGTTTTCCAGACAAGAAGAGATTCTGGCCTCTCTTGGAATTACACGTGATCACCATGAAAGCGAGTAGGTTTTTCCGTTCTTTCAAATTTGCCGCAGAAGGCATTGTGGAGGCGGTTAAACGCGAGCAGAACATGCGAATGCACTTATTGGCTGCAGCTGTTGTAATGATTGCAGGAGGAGCAACCGGTTTAAGCTATGCCGAATGGCTTGTGGTCATCGTTTTAATCGGTGGAATGATTTCGCTGGAATTGATGAACTCAGCCATCGAACGGGTGGTGGACCTGGTGACCCCTGAGTTTCATCCGCTTGCCAAGCAGGCAAAAGACATGGCAGCAGGCGCCGTTTTGGTATTTGCCGTGGCAAGTGCTATAATTGGATTACTACTATTTGTACCCAAGTGGTTTTAAAATGACTGAGGTGAGTGTGAATGGACAAAGAAAAATTGATGCAAGAAGCGATACAGATTCGCGAACGGGCATATGTGCCGTATTCGAAATTTCCGGTAGGTGCCGTACTTGAAACTGCTGACGGCAAACTTTACCATGGCGTCAACATTGAAAATGCCGCATATTCCATGGCCAATTGCGCAGAGCGCACAGCTATCTTCAAAGCGGTATCTGAAGGCGAAAGGTCTTTTGCTTCACTCGCGGTTGCCGCTGACACAGAAGGGCCGGTTTCACCATGCGGTGCCTGCAGGCAAGTGATTGCTGAATTTTGTGATCCGGATATGCCGGTCTATTTGACAAATTTAAACGGAAAAGTCAAAGAAACAACGGTCAGCCAGTTGCTGCCGGGTGCTTTTTCAACGGAGGATTTAAAGTATGCAGCCAGAAAATAAAGGTTATAAATCAGGGTTCATTTCCATCATCGGGCGACCGAATGTTGGGAAATCGACGTTCCTCAACCGTGTAGTGGGGCAGAAAATTGCCATCATGAGCGACAAGCCTCAAACCACCCGAAACAAAGTGCAGGGGGTTGTGACGAACGATTCCAGTCAAATGGTTTTCATCGATACACCGGGCATCAATGAGCCGCGCCATAAACTGGGTGACTTCATGTTGAAAGTGGCCAAAAATACATTCAGGGAAGTGGATGTCCTATTGTTTGTGGTCAGTGCCGCTGATCGTGTCGGTAAGCAGGACCGGTACGTTTTGGAAATGCTGAAAGGGGTCGATGTGCCGGTATTTCTGGTTCTTAACAAAATCGACCAGGTTCATCCGGATGAACTGCCGAAAATCATCGAGTCCTATCGCCAGGAATTCGATTTTGCAGAAGCGATCCCCATTTCCGCCTTGCAGGGCAATAACGTGGAAAATCTGCTGAAAAAGATTGAAGAACGTCTACCGGAAGGACCTCAATACTACCCGGCTGACCAGGTGACGGATCACCCTGAACGCTTCATCATCTCGGAACTGATCCGTGAAAAGGCGCTGCATTTGACGCGTGAAGAAATTCCGCATTCCATTGCGGTTGTCATTGAAAAAATCGCACCTGACAGCGACAATGAGAATATGATCCGTGTGCAGGCGACAATCATGGTGGAACGTGATTCCCAAAAAGGGATTGTCATCGGCAAAAAAGGGGCGTTGCTGAAAGAAATCGGCAGCCGTGCACGAGCCGATATCCAAAACCTGCTCGGCTCAAAAGTTTATTTGGAGCTGTGGGTGAAAGTCCAGAAAGATTGGCGCAACAAATCCATGCATTTGCGTGATTTTGGCTTCAGAGACGATGAATATTAAGGAGTAGTCTCCTATGTTGAATCAATTGGAAGGAATTGTTATCCGTACGCGTCCTTACGGTGAAACAAATAAAATAGTGACCTTGTTCACCAAAGAAGCAGGAAAAATCACCTGCATGGCAAGAGGTGCGAAAAAACCATCGAGCCGTTTGGCAGCCATTACACAACCGTTTACACACGGAACATTTTCTGTCTTTAAAGGCAAAGGAATGGGAACGCTTCAAACAGGAGACCAACTGGAGTCGCTGCGTCATATACGGGAAGACATTCTGTCCACTGCATATGCCAGTTATATAACGGAGCTGATTGATCGTCTGACCGAACAGGATGAACCGCAGCAAGGAATATACGCCATGCTTTATCAGGCCTTGCATGCCATAGAAGAAGGATACGATCCGGAAGCGATTACATTGTTCGTGGAGTGGAAAATGCTTCCATCTGCAGGGCTGACTCCCACGTTGCACCAATGCGCCAGTTGTGGCGCCACTGAAGGTGAATTTGCTTTTTCGTTTCAGGAACTGGGGTTTCTGTGCCATCGGTGTTTTCATGTGGACCGTTATATCATCCGCCTGAGTCCGGCGCTGGTAAAGCTGATCCGAACCTTTTTTTTCGTGCCGATCGAACGGGTCGGTTCCTTGACATTGAAGAAAGAATCCAAAACATTGCTGAAGCAGATTGTCCGGACCATTTACGAAGAACAGGCGGGAATCCGTTTGAAATCACGTAATTTCCTGGAACAGTTGGAACGTACGCCGGAATTTTTGCCGAATAAACCAGGAGATGATCCGAAAGACCGCTGAATATGCGGTTGCGGGTCATCTTTTTTGTCGTATGCTTTATTCATTGTCCGACTGGGATGCCATACTGTCTGCCAGCTCATGGCAATAAACCAAAAAAAGCGCTGCCTCCAGACCTGGAGGCAGCGCTTCAGCTTGTTGAGAAACGGTTCAGCAACCCGATATTCCGCAAACCAGCTGCGCAAAAACCCTGTGCTCCTGCATCGCTCCGCTGCTTCGTCGCAAAGGCATTGACCGAATTACTTTCGGCCAATGCCTTTCCTGCGGGGATAGCATGAGCTTGAGACCCCACACGAAGCGAAGCGTAGGAGGAGGCTCAAGCCATGCCCGCGGAAAGCGTCCGCCTGGAGCGAAATGTTACTGGCGAGATTTCTCGACAGTCTCAAGCGCTGCCTCTAGACCTGGAGGCAGCGCTTTTGGAATGCTTAAAATTGAATGTGCTTTTCAATGTATGCCTGCACTTCAGCAATCGGCATACGCACCTGCTCCATAGAATCACGGTGGCGCACCGTCACCTGGCCATCTTCTACGGAATCGAAATCATAAGTGATGCAAAAAGGTGTGCCGATTTCATCCTGCCGGCGATACCGTTTCCCGATGGACTGGGACTCGTCATATTCCACCATGAAGTGTTTCGACAAGTCGGCGAAGATTTCGCTTGCACCGTCCGACAGCTTTTTGGACAATGGCAGAATGGCTGCTTTGATCGGTGCCAGTGCCGGATGGAACTTCAACACGGTACGCGTATCATCGTTGTCCAATTCCTCTTCACCGTAGGCATCCACCAGGAAAGCCAGCGTCACACGGTCCGCTCCCAGCGAAGGTTCGATGCAGTAAGGGACAAAACGTTCGTTGGTGATCGGATCGATGTAGTTGAAGTCCTCTCCCGAATGTTCCATATGACGTTTCAAGTCGAAATCGGTGCGGTCAGCTACGCCCCATAATTCGCCCCAGCCGAATGGGAACCGGTATTCGATGTCAGTGGTCGCATTCGAGTAATGGGACAATTCGTCTTCATCGTGATCACGAAGGCGGATATTGTCTTCTGTAATATCAAGTGACAGCAGCCAGTTCTTGCAGAAGTCACGCCAGTAGGCAAACCATTCAAGGTCTTCTCCAGGCTTGCAGAAAAATTCCAGTTCCATTTGTTCAAATTCGCGTGTGCGGAAAGTGAAGTTCCCCGGTGTGATCTCATTACGGAAACTTTTGCCGATTTGAGCAATTCCGAACGGCATTTTTTTCCGCATCGAGCGCTGGACATTTTTGTAGTTGACAAAAATCCCCTGGGCGGTTTCCGGGCGTAAAAAGATTTCATTGGTGGAAGATTCCGTTACCCCCTGGAACGTCTTGAACATCAGGTTGAACTGGCGGATTTCTGTGTAATCATGAGCGCCGCACGTTGGGCATTTGATATTGTGCTCTTCGATCAGTTCAGCCATTCTTTCAAAAGACAATCCGTCAACAATCATTTCGATGCCTTTTTCATCGAGTGCATTTTCAATCAATTTATCTGCACGATGGCGTGTTTTGCAGCTTTTGCAGTCGATCATCGGGTCATTGAAGTTGCCGACGTGGCCGGATGCTACCCACGTTTGCGGATTCATCAGGATGGAGGCGTCCAATCCGACGTTATGTGGTGATTCCTGAACAAACTTTTTCCACCAAGCTTTTTTAATGTTGTTTTTCAATTCGACGCCTAAAGGACCGTAATCCCATGTGTTCGCCAAACCACCGTAAATTTCTGAGCCCGGGAATACAAATCCCCGATGCTTTGCTAGCGCTACTACATTTTCCATAGACTTACCTTTTGACATGTCATTACCTCCATAAAATAAAAAAATCGTACCCGTCCCGGACATCATGTCCGAGGACGAGTACGTTAAGACCCGCGGTTCCACCCCGATTGGCTGCGGATGCAGCCCACTTAAGATAATATGGCTCCAGATTGCCGTTTCCTGCTGGTGCGGGCTTCCACTGTCCCCGCTCGCTGATTGTGCAGTACTTATTCATCCTTCAATGCCTCGTATTCAATTCTTTAGTATTGTAGCATGGCATTGTTTTCTTCGCAATATGGCGTTAATTAGTATATAATAATCATCATTGAGTATAACATATTTTGAGGCGGTGAGTCCGATCGAACTCAATAAACGGCAGGAAGAAATATTGCGGATCGTCAAAGGCAATGGTCCGATTACGGGTGAGCAGATAGCTGACCGACTGAACTTAACACGCGCCACATTGCGGCCGGATTTAGCCATTTTGACCATGGCTGGGTTTTTGGATGCACGTCCGCGTGTAGGCTATTTTTATTCCGGCAAAAAGCCGGGGTCAGATATTACTGATACAATGAACAATATGAAAGTGAAGGATTTTCAATCCATCCCGATTGTTGTCAGAGAAGATGTCAATGTATATGATGCCATCAGCCAAATGTTTTTGGATGATGTCGGCACTTTGTTCGTTGTTGACAAAAACGCCTGCCTGACAGGTGTGTTGTCCAGAAAGGACCTGCTTCGCACAAGCTTAGGGAAGCAGGACTTAACTACCATACCGGTACATATTATTATGACGAGAATGCCGAATATCACATATTGCATGAAGAATGATTCCCTCATAAAAGCGGCAACCCGCTTGATCAACCGGCAGATCGACGCTTTGCCGGTGGTCCAGGAACATCCGGAAGGGCTGAAAGTGATCGGCAGATTGACTAAGACAAACATTACACGGGCATTTTTATCGCTGTCAGAAAGCCATGAATTGTGAGGTGCACAAAATGAATCCACTCCGTTTGTTTATCGTTTCCGATTCGGTCGGAGAAACAGGAGAACTTGTCGCCAAAGCGGCAATCAGCCAATACTTAAATGCAGACCAGAATGCTGTAATGAAGCGGTTTCCCTATATCGATTCCGTCCAGCAACTGCAGGAGATCATCAAGCTTGCCAGCAGCCAGGAGGCATTTATCGTCTATACGCTTGTGTCACGGGAATTGCGTACCTACCTGACAAGTGCTACAAAGAGGCATGATGTGCCTGCTGTCGATTTGATGGGTCCCCTGATGGATGCCCTTGAAAATGAGCTGGAAATGGCTCCTATTGGAGAGGCAGGTTTAGTGCGGAAATTGGATGATGATTATTTCCAGAAAGTCGAGGCCATTGAATTTGCCGTTAAATATGATGACGGAAGGGACCCCCGGGGGATATTGCTGGCCGATATTGTACTGGTGGGGATATCGAGAACTTCAAAAACCCCTTTATCGCAGTATTTGGCACATAAGCGTTTGAAAGTGGCCAATGTGCCACTCGTTCCGGAAGTCGATCCACCGGAAGAGTTGTTCAAGGTGGATCCATCAAAATGTTTCGGCCTGGTCATTTCTCCTGAAAAGCTGAATCATATCCGAAAAGAGCGGCTTATCGCACTCGGGTTGAACGACGACGCCAATTATGCACAGATGGATAGAATTCGGGAAGAGATTACGCATTTCCATAAAGTTGTCGATAAAATGGGCTGTGAAGTATTGGATGTTACGAACCGGGCGGTAGAAGAAACCGCCAATCTGATTTTGGCCAAACTGAAATAATAAGTCGGGAAAACCACCTGCAAAGGCGGTTTTCTTATTTTTGTCGTGAAAGCCAAAAAGTTGTCTCATGCCTCCAGTGTTCCGTGACTGGACTAAATTCATCTGTACAGCAGCGCGCTGGAATATTTCCACTGAAGAACTGCAAAAAAACTACGGGTGCCAAACGTTTTTATAGATTTTTCCACAAAAACGTTTTATAATGAAGAATTGTGGCTAAAGCTATGTATCAGGCGTTTTCTGTCTGCATCTTTTTCTTGAAAGATGAAGGAATTTGTCTGAGCATCACGAATTAAATAAGTTAAGCAAACTAAAGATGGTGATAAAGTGTCTACTAGAGTTCCTGAAGAAGTGATTGAAAAAGTCCGTTCATCCACGGATATCGTAGACCTTGTCGGGGAATATGTCCAATTAACAAAAAGAGGCCGAAACTGGTTTGGCCTTTGCCCATTCCACGGAGAAAGTACACCGTCATTTTCTGTAACAGCTGATAAGCAGATCTTTCACTGTTTCGGTTGTGGTGCCGGTGGAAATGTCATCACTTTTCTGATGGACATTGAAAATATATCATTTCAGGACGCTTTAGCGAGACTCGGGAGCCGTGCAGGAATTGAAGTTGAAATCAACAGCAATCCTGAAGATTCTTCTCCGGCAGCAAGCAAAAGTGATCAACAGCTGATTTCGATGCACGAGTTTGCTGCTGAAATGTACCATCATATATTGATGAACACCGAAGAAGGACAATCAGCTCTTGATTATCTGGAAAGCCGGGGATTTACGCATGAAATGATTGAAAAAAACCGCATCGGCTGGTCACTGCCGGAATGGAATTACATGGCGACGGCCCTGCAGAGAAAAGGCTTCAGCGAAGAGGAATTAGTGACAAGTGGTCTGGCGATCGAACGGGAACAGTCCAATGGATTTTTTGACCGTTTCCGTGGCCGGATCATGTTTCCGATCATGAATGAAAATGGAAAAGTCATTGCGTTTTCCGGCAGGGTGCTGGAACAGTCGAAGCAGGAAGCGAAATACATGAACAGCCCGGAGTCTCCGATTTTCCAGAAAAGCCAGGTGCTTTATAACGTTCATCAAGCCCGTAATGCGATCAGGAAGAACCGGAAAATCGTCCTGTTCGAAGGGTTTATGGACGTCATTGCGGCTGGCAAGGCCGGAGTCCACAATGCGCTGGCCACCATGGGCACTTCTCTAACCGCTCATCATATCCGGAAGATGAAACGTTTTGCACAGGAAGTCGTCATCTGTTTTGACGGCGATGACGCCGGTTGGGAAGCGGCCAAAAGAGCTGCTATCGCATTAAATGAAGAAAATTTCAAAGTGGAAGTTGCTGTGCTCCCGGGAAAGATGGATCCTGATGATTTTATCCGGGAACAAGGCGCGGAAGCTTTTCAAGAACGGATTATCGGAAAACCGCATGCATTTATCGCATTTGCCATGATGCACGCCCGCAGGCATAAAAATTTTCAATACGAAAATGACCTGTTGCAGTATATACAGGAAGTGTTGCAGCTGTTGGCTGGCCGTTCAACGCCCATCGAGCGTGATTTGTACATCAAGCAGTTATCAGGCGAAACGGGTTTATCGGAAGAAGCGATTTTGCAACAGTACCGAAAATTGGAAAATAAATCAATTGGCAGAAGCCGCCCTGAAAAGCCGGTTGAAAATGTTGCCAAAAAAGAATCCAAGCGCATCACTTCATTGCACAGGGCGGAAAGGCTGCTGTTTGCGCATGCACTGGCAGATCCGCAAGTGATGGATAAACTGATCGCTGACCGGGAGGGAATCCCTTTTATCAGCGAAGAATTTCAGACCTTGTATGTTCAGCTGATCGGATTTTACGAAGAGTGGGAAAAAGCGGATTTCCATCATTTTCTGGAAACGCTGAAAGACAATGATCTAAGAAAAATTGTGATGGAGACCGCGCTGTCTGAACGCGACCCCGAACACGCAGAAGAAGAAATTGCCGATTGTTTAAAGCATCTGGAAAAGCATCGGGTCGAGCAGCAAATTGAATTGAAACTACAGCAATCCAAGGAAGCGGAAAAGCAACATGATTTGAAACGCGCTTTAGTCCTTGCTCAAGAAGTGATTGCTTTGCGGAAATCATTGTAAGTTATTACCGGTTTTTTAAAGGAGGAAGCAACATGGCTGAAAAGTCTGAACGTCCAAACGAAGTTGAAGCACGAAATGTCCCTTTGGTTACCGAAGGTCCTGAAACATCTGTAGAAGAAGCAAAAAAGCAGCTGATTGAAGCAGGGAAAAAAACAGGTGAATTGAATTATGAACAAATTGCTGACAAATTGGCTATTTTTGAATTAGAGTCTGACCAAGTGGAAGAATTTATTGATCAGTTGGAAGGCCATGGCATCGACCTTGAACGAAAAACCGATGATGAAGAACATTTGGATCGTCTCATGAAACCAACCGAAGAAAAGTTCGACTTGAACGATTTGAGTGTTCCACCGGGCGTAAAGATCAACGACCCGGTACGGATGTACCTGAAAGAAATCGGCCGTGTCGACTTGCTGAAAGCTGAAGAAGAAGTCCGTTTGGCCAAACTGATCGAACAGGGCGATGAAGAAGCCAAAAAGCGTCTGGCAGAAGCCAACCTGCGATTGGTGGTCAGCATCGCGAAACGCTATGTCGGACGCGGAATGCTGTTCCTGGATCTGATTCAGGAAGGGAATATGGGTCTGATCAAAGCGGTTGAAAAGTTCGATTACTCCAAAGGGTTCAAGTTCAGTACGTACGCCACCTGGTGGATCCGTCAAGCCATCACACGTGCCATTGCCGACCAGGCGCGCACCATCCGGATCCCCGTGCATATGGTCGAAACCATCAACAAACTGATTCGGGTCCAGCGCCAATTGCTGCAGGATCTGGGACGTGAACCATCCCCGGAGGAAATTGGGGAAGAAATGGACCTGCAGCCTGAGAAAGTACGTGAAATCCTGAAAATTGCTCAGGAACCAGTGTCGCTTGAAACACCAATCGGCGAGGAAGATGATTCACATCTGGGAGATTTCATCGAAGACTCTGATGCGCAATCCCCTTCTGACCATGCAGCCTATGAACTGTTGAAAGAGCAATTGGAAGATGTACTGGATACGCTGACCGACCGTGAAGAAAACGTACTTCGCCTGCGCTTTGGCCTGGACGATGGACGCACACGGACACTCGAGGAAGTGGGCAAGGTATTTGGTGTGACGCGCGAACGCATCCGTCAAATCGAAGCAAAAGCACTCCGCAAGCTTCGCCATCCTTCGCGAAGCAAACGCCTGAAAGACTTTTTGGAATAAAATCCGCCGCTCTCATGACATCATGAAGGGCGGTTTTTTTTAATGGTCTATCCTTCCGGCTGACATCATGAAGGGCGGTTTTTTTTAATGGTCTATCCTTCCGGCAACCGGCTATAAACTTTTACTTATGCTTGAGTTTATTGAAATTCTTCCTATATAATGGGGAATGTAAGCGCATTCAACACAAAGGGGATGTAATGAGATGAACTTTGATTTGACACAGGAACAGCAGATGATCAAAAAGACCATTAAAGAATTTGCAGACGAAGTGGTGGCTCCGGGGGCAGTGGATCGTGACCGCTCAAAGGAGTTTCCGGCAGATATCTTCAAACAGCTTTCCGACATGGGGATGATGGGATTGCCGTTTGATGAAAAATATGGCGGAGCAGGAGCGGACACGACCAGTTTTGCCATTGTGACAGAAGAATTGAGCCGAGCTTGCGCTTCCACAGGGATCACCTATTCCGCACATATTTCCCTGGGCGGGGCGCCGTTGAATTTGTTTGGCACAGAACAGCAGAAACAGCGTTATTTGACACCGATCTGCAAAGGCGAGTCGTTTGGCGCGTTCGGTTTGACGGAACCAAATGCCGGGTCTGATGCAGGGGGTACACAGACGCGTGCCACAGAAGATGGTGATGACTGGGTCATCAACGGATCAAAAGTCTATATCACCAACGCCAGCTACGCCAATCATTTGGCATTGACGGCAATTACGGGAATGGAAGGCGGCAAAAAAGAGATCAGTGCAATTATTGTACCGACCGACGCGGAAGGTTTTACCATCATCGACAACTACGAGAAAATGGGGCTTAACGCATCCAATACGACGGAGCTGGTTCTCGACAATGTACGGGTACCGAAGGAAAACCTGCTGGGTAAACGGGGGCAGGGGTTTAAGCAGTTTATGGCGACATTGGATGGCGGCCGCATCGGAATTGCAGCAATGGGTGTCGGAATTGCGCAAGCCGCATTTGACCGGGCATTGCGGTACTCAAAAGAACGCAAACAGTTTGGCAAGACGCTGTCCGAGTTTCAAATCACACAGTTTAAACTGGCGGATATGGCAATGAAAATCGAATTGGCGCGCAATATGGTCTACAAAGCTGCCTGGCTGAAAGACCAGGGACGGCCATTTACAAAAGAGGCGTCGATGGCCAAATTATACGCTTCTGAAATTTCCATGGAAGTAGCGGATGAAGCGATACAAATCCATGGCGGCTATGGCTATATGAAAGAATATGAAGTGGAACGCTATATGCGTGATGCCAAACTGTTGGAAATCGGGGAAGGAACTTCTGAAATCCAGCGAATGGTGATTGCGCGGCAAATTGGCTGTTAAATTGCTGAATTTGTCACAATCAGTCAAATTATCTCCGTTTTGGCTTTTCGTTTTGCTTGGAATGCAGTACAATAATGAATGTTACGCATAGTATCATAAGCAGAACTAGAAGAAGGAGGGGTAACGGATGCAAAAAAATGCAATTGTACCTTATATCTTAATCATGGCGTTTGGTATCGGTCTGATCTTCTTTTTATCATTGGAAGGTGCCAATAACCAGGATGAAATTGCTGAAGAGCATGCAAGCGAAGAAGAAGGCGGTTCCGGCGGTGGAGAAGAAGAGCCGACTGATGACGGTTCTGGCGACGAAGGCGAAGGCGATACTGCTTTCGATCCTGAAGCTCACGCACAGCAAAACTGTATTTCCTGCCACGGTTCAAGCTATGAAGGCGGCATGGGACCATCATTGATCGGTCTTGATATGCCACAGGAAGAAGTGGAAGACGTCCTGCTGAATGGTAGAGGCGCTATGCCGGGCGGACTTGTTCCGGAAGAAAATGTTTCAGCAATGGCTGAGTGGGTATTGTCACTCGAATAGTAAAAAAACCCTTAGTTCTTTCTGAGCTAAGGGTTTTTTATTAATAGGAGGAAGCGGATGAACGCTCAACAATTATCGAATCGTTTGATGAGAGTGGCACATCACGTGCCGGCAGGAGCGGTAGTAGCCGATATCGGCAGTGATCATGCTTATCTGCCCTGTTATCTGGTGCTGAATGGCATAGCAGAAAAAGCGATAGCAGGAGAAGTTGTGCAGGGCCCTTATGATTCAGCGAGAAACCAGGTGATTCAGGAACAATTGACAGGACAGATCGAGGTCAGGCTGGCCAGTGGTCTCGGTGCTGTCCAACCGCAGGACGGGGTGACCGTTGTGACAATTGCCGGCATGGGTGGCCCTTTGATCCGGACAATCCTGGAGCAGGGGAAAGAGCGGCTGGCCGGAGTTGAACGGCTAGTGCTGCAGCCGAATGTCCACGCACGGTCAATCCGGGAATGGGCGGTTGAAAACGGCTGGTCAATCGTTAATGAAGAAATCTTGAAGGAAAACGAAAAAATCTATGAAATTCTCATTCTTGAACAAACGGATAAAACAAAAGAACTGTCTCCTGAAGAATTATTGATGGGTCCTGTGCTTATGAAAGAATTTTCTGCTGTGTTTCAGGAAAAATGGACGAAGGAATGTGCACAGTGGAAAAAAATCATTTCCTCCATGGAATCGGCAGAAGAAACACCGGAACTGGCAGAAAAAAAGCAGGAACTTTCAGGGAAAGTAAAACTTGTAGAAGAGGTGCTGAAAAATGAAAATTCCTAACGGTCAGCAAATCATCGAAGAGTTCGAAAAGTGGTCGCCGAAGTATTTGGCAATGGAAGGCGATCCGATCGGTTTGCATGTCGGTACATTGAACAAAAAGGTGGAGCGCGTACTGGTGACGTTGGACGTCAACGAAGAAGTTGTCAATGAAGCTATTTCCAAAGGGGCAGGATTGATCATTGCGCATCATCCGCCGATTTTCAGACCGCTGAAAATCCTGCAGACCGATTTTCCGCAGGGACGCCTGATGGAAATGCTGATCAAGCACGATATCGCGGTATATGCGGCCCATACCAATTTGGATGTGGCGAACGGCGGCGTCAATGATTTATTGGCGGAAGCGCTCGGACTCGAAAACACAGAAGTGCTGGTGCCGACTTATGAAGCGGAGCTTGTTAAAATTGCTGTTTTTGTTCCGGAAAGTCACGAAGAGCAGGTGAGGGAAGCACTCGGCAAAGCAGGAGCCGGCTCGATTGGCGATTATGAACATTGTTCCTATACTTTGTCTGGGACAGGGCGTTTCCGTCCGACAGCTGACGCGGATCCGTATATCGGGGAAAGCGGAAAAATGGAAGTCACGGAGGAATCGAAAATTGAGGTGGTCATCCGCAAAGCGGAAAAAGACCGCGCCATCAAGGCGATGATTGCCGCACATCCTTACGAGGAAGTGGCGTATGACGTTTTTACGCTTGAAAACAAAGAAGTGCCGATGGGGCTCGGCAGAATCGGGCGTCTGGAAACTGCGATGAGCCTTCGGGAGTTTGCAGAACATATCAAAGAACGCCTGGACGTGCCGGCTGCGCGTGTTGTCGGAAATCTGGATGCGCCGGTCAAAAAAGTCGCCGTGCTTGGCGGAGATGGCAATAAATACATCCAGCAGGCAAAACGTGCAGGTGCGGATGTGTATGTCACCGGCGACTTGTATTTTCATGTGGCTCAGGACGCGGAAGCGATGGGGCTGCACGTGATTGATCCCGGTCATCATGTTGAAAAAGTGATGATTAAAGGTGTCGTCAATGAAATGTCCAAGCGGCAAAATTGGCAATGTGAGTTCCTGCCTTCCGAAGTAGATACCGAGCCATTCAATTTTTTGTAGGAAATATGCAGGTTCGATGAAAAGGAAAATGGCTGCCCGCTTTCGGTCAGCCATTTTTTCGTTTTTCTGACACGAACAATGGTAGACAGAGCAGAAAAGTGGACTTATGCACGTTCCGGAAAAATTCCGTAACAAAAATGTTAAAATCGGCAATAAAAAAAAGAGGCCTGGGCCTCTTTTTTGTGTTTTATTGATTTGCCGGGTAAGGTTCAATCCGCTCTGATGGTTGCGGGTTTTTGATTTTCGGCAAAATCTTGTTGAGTGGTACGCTACGTTCCAATGTGTGCGTCTCTGGATCATTCGGGTCGTATTGATCCAGAAATTTCATAACTTCTTTGACGATCGGTGTCGGAGTGGAAGCACCTGCAGTAATGGCGACAGTCTCGACGTTTTCCAGCCATTCCAGTTTCAGTTCCGAAAGGTCGGAAATGCGGTATGCCGGTGTGCCGGCAATGTCCTGGGACACTTGTGCCAAACGGTTGGAGTTATTGCTCATCGGATCCCCTATGACGATCAAAAGATCAGCATCTACAGCCTGTTCGGCTACCGCTTCCTGCCGGACTTGTGTGGCCAGACAGATTTCTTTATGGACTTCCGAGTGCGGGAATTTCTCTTTCAGCCGCTCCATCATATGAACGACATCCCATTGGCTCATCGTCGTCTGGTTGGTGACAATGATCTTTTCGGAATCCAGTTCCAGGCGATTGACGTCTTCGACCGATTCCACTAAGTGAACCATGTCAGGCGCAACGCCAATGGCTCCTTCCGGCTCTGGATGCCCGCTTTTGCCGATATAGACGATCTGATATCCTTCTGCAGTTTTTTCACGGATCAAATCATGAGTCACGGTAACGTCGGGGCAAGTGGCATCAATGGAAACAAGGCCTTTGCGTCTGGCAAGCTCCCGGACTTGAGGAGACACGCCGTGTGCTGTGAAAATAACGGTTCCTTTTTCAACTTTCTCGAGAATTTCCAATCGGTTTTTGCCATCCAATGTGATGATGCCGTCTTCTTCAAAAGCATCTGTCACGTGTTTGTTGTGGACGATCATTCCCAGTATATAAATAGGGCGGGGCAAAGATTTGTCCATTGCCGCATTTTTGGCAATGACCATTGCATCCACCACTCCATAGCAATACCCTCTTGGCGATATTTTCATTACTTTCATGTACTATCGCACTCCTTTCAAAATCATACTTTCATTATAACGGAGACGGCTGTGCATTACAAAAAGTTGCCGTTCGTGAAAATAAAGAAATTATGCTATAATGTCAAGAGCTTAAGGAGGGAACTTTATCCCATGACAAATTTCAACGAATATCCATTCAAACCGTTTTTGCAGGAAGCGATTGCAAAACTGGGTTTTAACGAACCGACACCCATCCAAAAAGAAATCATGCCTCATATATTAAAAGGCAACAGCGCCATCGGACAATCCCATACAGGAACCGGCAAAACGCACAGTTTCATCATTCCGATCGTCGAACGCATCGATGCCGGCAAGCAGGAAGTGCAGGCGGTCATCGCGGCTCCGACGCGCGAGCTGGGTACACAGATTTACAACGAATTGATAAAACTGGTGGAAGGTTCCGGCATCGAAGTGAAATCTTTCATCGGCGGAACAGACAAACAACGTTCCATCAATAAGTTAAAAACTCAGCCCCACATTGTTATTGGAACACCTGGCCGTTTGAAAGACCTGGTCAATGAAAATGCCTTATTGGTGCACACCGGCAAAATTCTGGTGGTGGACGAAGCGGATTTGGCATTTGATATGGGCTTTATCGAGGAAATCGATCAAGTGGCCGGCAAAATGCAGGAAGACTTGGAAATGTATGTTTTTTCTGCGACCATTCCGGAAAAACTGAAACCTTTCCTGAAAAAATACATGGAATCACCGGTTCATGTGAACATCGCGGATAAACGCCCGACAGCGGAAGGACTGGATTTCTATTTGGTGCCTGTGCGCAGCAAAAAGAAAATGGAACGTCTGAAGGAAGTGATGGACGTGATCAACCCATATTTGGCCATCATTTTCGTCAACACGCGCACCAATGCTGATTACGTGGCAGATGAATTGTCGAAAGCCGGCATCCGTGTGGGACGTATTCATGGGGATCTGGCTCCGAGAGAACGTGTGAAAATGATGAAACAGATCCGTGATCTGGAATACCAATACATCGTGGCAACCGATTTGGCAGCACGGGGCATTGATATTCAAGGCGTCAGCCATGTCATCAATTACGAACTTCCCGAAGACCTGGAGTTCTTTATTCACCGTGTCGGCCGGACTGCCCGCGCAGGACTGAAGGGCCTGGCAATTACATTGTTCAAGCCGGAAGACGAAGACGCGTTGGTCCGTGTCGAGAAAATGGGCATCCCATTTCAGCAGAAAGACATTGTAAAAGGCGAATTTGTTGACCTGAAAGAACGTCACAGCCGCAAAAAGCGGGTACGGACGGAAAATGAAGCAGACGCCAAAGCGAAAACGATGGTCCATAAACCGAAGTCGGTCAAACCGATGTACAAAAAGAAAATGAAGTGGAAAATGGACGAAATCAAAAAAGCGGAACGGCGGAAAAACCGCAAGAAGTAAGGAGCCGAAGAAATGCTATTAGGATCTCATGTGTCAATGAACGGGAAAAAAATGCTGTTGGGCGCAAGCGAGGAAGCAGCGTCCTATGGTGCAACAACTTTCATGATTTATACAGGAGCGCCCCAGAATACACGGCGCAAACCGATCGAAGAGTTGAATATTGAAGCTGGACAAGCCCACATGGCAGCCAATAACCTGTCAAATATCATTGTCCACGCACCTTATATCATTAATATCGCCAATACGCAAAAACCGGAAACCTTTGCGCATGGTGTGGAATTTCTGCAAAAGGAAATCGAACGCACTGCTGCGCTGGGTGCCAAACAAATCGTTCTGCACCCTGGAGCACATGTCGGTGCCGGAGCGGAAGCCGGCATTGCAAAAATCATCGAAGGTTTGAACGAAGTGCTGACGCAGGATTTTCCGGTCAATATCGCTCTTGAAACAATGGCTGGAAAAGGCTCTGAATGCGGCCGAAGCTTTGAAGAAATCGCGGCAATCATCAATGGCGTAACCCATAATGAGCGTTTGTCGGTGTGCTTCGATACCTGTCACACGCACGATGCCGGGTATGATGTCAAAGAAGATTTTAATGGCGTGCTGGAAGAGTTCGACCGGATTGTCGGCATCGACCGTTTGCAGGTGCTGCATATCAATGACAGCAAAAA
Organism: Planococcus salinus; assembly: GCF_003719725.1. Taxonomy (GTDB): domain Bacteria; phylum Bacillota; class Bacilli; order Bacillales_A; family Planococcaceae; genus Planococcus; species Planococcus salinus. Next base: position 286,925 of record NZ_RIAX01000001.1, read on the forward strand.
TGTCCGCGGTGCGGGCAAAGACCGCCATGAAAATATCGGCTTTGGCGAAATCGGTTTCGATGCTTTGAACGGCATTGTCCACCATCCGGATTTGATGCACGTGCCGAAAATTCTGGAAACCCCTTACGTTGGGGCAGATGCCAAAAACAAAAAAGCGCCTTATGCGTTTGAAATTGAAATGTTCAAAAATGGTGTCTTTACGCCGGGTGTTATTGAAGACCTGAAAATCCCTCTTTAAACAGAGGGATTTTTTTGAGTTCAATCTGTTTACATCACCCACAATCTCAATTATACTTTTCTAATGTAAATCGTAATTATTATTATTTAGAAAAGAGGCGAAACGATGGTTGCGCCATTAATTGAAATCAAAGACATCAGTTTTGAATACGAACAGACAAAAGCGCTGGAAAACATTTCGATGTCAGTGCAGGAAGGCGATTTTCTTGCCATCCTCGGTCCAAACGGATCAGGGAAGTCAACGCTGTTGAAAATCATGCTTGGGCTGATCAAACCCACCAAAGGATCGATTAAGCTGTTTGGTGTCGATTCGAAACAGTTTAAGAACAGGGAATGGGTTGGTTACGTCTCGCAGAAGTCGAATTCCTTCAATTCGGGTTTTCCGGCAACTGTGGAAGAAGTGGTGGCCGGCGGTTTGGCAAAGAAGTCCGGGTTGTTCCGGCGGTTGCCGAAATCGGCCAGAGAAGATGTAAAAGAAGCGCTTGAGGCTGTCGGGATGGAAGCGTTCATCGACCGCAGCGTCAGCGAATTGTCGGGAGGCCAGCAGCAGCGTGTTTTCATCGCACGGGCCCTGGTGGCAAAACCGAAAGTGCTGATACTGGATGAACCGACGGTCGGCATCGATCATCAGAATGTCCAGTCATTCTATAATATGCTGGCGTCGCTTAATCGGGACAAGAAAATCACACTGGTCCTCGTCACGCATGACGTCGATACGGTAACAGACCGGATTACGCACGTAGCATGTTTGAACCAGACCATTCATTTCCACGGATTCAAAGAACAGCTTCATACGATGAGCGATGAACAGCGTGAAGCCTGGTATGGCCATTCCGTCCGGAAAATTCACCATGTCGGAGGGAGCCACAGCCATGCTTGAAGCCATTTTTTCCTATGAATTTCTGCAGAATGCCTTTGGCGCCGGTTTGATCATTGGTGTGATTGCTCCGCTGCTCGGGGTCTTTATCGTGGTCAGACGGCTGTCGCTCATCGCCGATGCGCTCAGCCACGTTACGCTGGCCGGCATCGCCGGAAGCTTGTATCTGAGTCAGAGCGCAGCGGTTTTTGCATCGTTGAATCCGTTGTTTCTGGGGATTTTTGCTTCTGTTGGAGGGTCGGTTCTGATTGAACGGCTGAGAAGTTTATACAAGCATTACGAAGAGCTGGCGATTCCGATTATACTATCCGCCGGAATCGGTTTTGGGGCGATATTCATTTCCCTGGCACAAGGGTTCTCGAATGATCTGTTCGGCTATTTGTTCGGTTCGGTTTCAGCTGTCAGCAGAGAAGACTTTTTGATTGTTGCCGGAATCGCCATTGTGGTTCTGCTGTTTATCCGGTTGTTTTTCAAAGAGCTTTTCGTGTTGTCATTTGATGATGAATACGCCAAAGCCTCCGGACTTCCTGCCAAATGGGTCCACTTTCTTTTCATGATTGTCACCGCACTGGTGATTGCCGGCTCGATGCGGATTGTAGGGATCTTATTGGTTTCGTCATTGATGACAATTCCTGTGGCTACAGCGATGCGAGTCTCGAAAAGTTTCAAGCAGACCATCTTTTTGTCCATTCTGTTTGGAGAATTGTCGGTGATTACTGGATTGTTCACCGCGTTTTATTTCAACCTGGCGCCCGGCGGTACCATTGTCGTAACTTCGATTTTTCTGCTGCTTGTCGTCATTGGATATAAAAAAGCCGCGGTTTCCAGGAAAAAGGGGGCGATTGCATGAATCTGACAAAAGCATGGGACATATTAAAAGAGAATGGATTCAAGGAAACATCAAAGCGCCAGCAGATTTTGGAGCTGTTTTCGAAAGATGACCGTTATTTGACGGCGCGTGACTTATTGGATGTGATGCAAAAAGATTATCCAAGCATGAGCTATGATACGGTCTACCGCAATCTGGCGACGTTTGTGTCATTGGGGATTCTGGAAGAAACGGAACTTTCCGGTGAGCGCCATTTCCGGATGCATTGTGAAAGCGATCAGCACCATCACCATTTTATCTGCATGGACTGCGGAAAAATCAAAGAAATTCCCGTATGCCCGATGGATATGCTCGGAGCGGCTTTGCCGGCTTATGAAATCGACAATCATAAATTCGAGATTTACGGAAAGTGCCCGGAATGCAAATAGAAAAGCGGTGGGGCGGAAGTGGAGAAAAATCCATTTCCGCCTTTTTTGTTATATTCGGGGCGAATTTTGGAGAACGCAGATAAAACTCCAGCATCGCAAATAAATTCCTCTGATCGCTAATAAAGTTTCTCCAGCGCGAATAAAATAAGTTCATTGTATATAAAATCAAAAATCGTCCACAAACCCAAAAAAAGAAGGCACTCGCCATCAGCGAATGCCTTCTTTTACTTATACGTTTTGTGCAAGGAACTCTTTTTTCACCCATTCGTCGGCTTCGAGCCAGTTGTAGACCCGAATGACGTTTTTGGGAGCGGGCATCCGGTTATAGGGTGTGTCGAATAACAATACCGGGATATCCAGTTCCTCGCTGATTTCCACGGCGTTATCATGCTTGTCTTCAAAAAACAGATCGACATCATGCTTTTGGGCCGCTTCGATTTTTTTGTGTGTGCCAATCAATTCGATGTGGTCGTACGCAATGGCGTGATGCTTGAACCAGTCATACGTCACATCCAGGACATTATCGCCCCGTGCCGAAATATAAAACAGTTCGAATTGGTTTTTCCATTGATTTAGTACCGCTTTGGCATTTTCTGATACAGGAGAAGAGGAATAGATCTTGGATTCCATACTGCGGAACCAGGAATAGACTTCTTCCTGCGAAGCATGCGGCAAAGCTGCTGATAAATCATATTCTTTGATGTCTTCCAAGGTCAAGTCGCTTTTGAACGCCTCATTCAAATGAGGAAGCAGTGACGTGGGACACGTCACAGTTCCGTCAATGTCAATTCCAAATCGGTGTCTCATCGCTTCACAACCTTATGCTTTTTGTTGTTCAAGTGCTTCTTTTTCTTCTTTTTGCTTGGCAAAGTATTCTTCAGCCAGTTTGTCGATTTCCACTTTCAATTCCTCGACCATCGTTTCTTCCGGAACTTTGCGGACTGTTTTGCCTTTCATGAACAGCAGCCCTTCGCCGCGGGCACCGGCAATGCCGATATCCGCTTCGCGTGCTTCTCCGGGACCGTTGACGGCACAGCCGAGAACTGCCACTTTAAGCGGCGCTTTAATAGTGGAAATATACTCTTCGACTTCATTGGCGATTTTGATCAGATCAATTTCGATGCGTCCGCATGTCGGGCAAGAAATAAGTGTGGCGGCATTTGAGGAAAGGCCGAATACCTTCAGCAGTTCACGTGCCACTTTCACTTCTTCCACCGGATCGGCACTCAATGACACGCGCAATGTGTTGCCGATGCCTTTTGCCAGAAGTGCCCCTAAACCGGCGGAACTTTTCACGGTGCCGGAGAACAACGTACCGGATTCTGTGATGCCGAGATGGAGCGGGTAGTCGAACGCTTTGGAAGCTTTTTCATAAGCTTCGACGGCCAGGCCGACATCCGATGCTTTCAATGAAACGATGATGTCATGGAAATCAAGGTCTTCCAGTATTTTAATGTGGTGAAGTGCGCTTTCCACCATACCGTCAGCTGTTGGATAGCCATATTTTTTCAGGATATGACGTTCCAATGAACCGGCGTTGACACCGATGCGAATCGGAATGCCTTTTGCTTTGGCTGCAGTGACGACAGCTTCCACTTTTTCACGCCGCCCGATGTTACCCGGGTTGATGCGGATTTTGTCTGCACCCTGTTCAATGGCGATCAATGCTAATTTATAATCAAAATGGATATCGACCACCAAGGGAATATTGATGCGTTTTTTGATTTCGCCGATGGAGTAGGCTGCGCGCTCATCCGGGCAGGCCACACGGACAACCTGGCATCCGGCTTCTTCCAGGCGCAGGATTTCTGCTACTGTCGCTTCCACATCATGAGTTTTTGTCGTAGCCATACTCTGAATGAATAATTCATTGCTGCCACCGATCGTCAAATCTCCGACTTTTACGGGGCGTGTGTTTGAACGGTGAATAATTTCACTCATTAATAGTTCTCTCCTTTTGGGATTCACTGGCTTTCAGCCAGCTCCGCATTTCTAGCAATTTCTATTACCTACAGTCATTTTAGCAGTGTCCCATTCAAAAAGACAAGAAAGACGGTTGATCTTATCTTTTTCTTTACAAACCCGGCTGCGTCAGTTTTTCGGACGCTGGGCAGGAGGCATCTTCGGGTAATAGCCGGCTGCCAGGTACAGGTAGATGACTGTCAGCAGGCTGGTGATGAGAGAAACCCATAGTCCCATCCCGAAAAAACTGAGGACAAAGGATACTAATGTCGGAATGGTGACACTTAATGCTGCTGTACGCCACATATGACGATATTCACCTTTGCGTTTTCTCATCTGAAGTAACCCCACACCAATCAATGCAAAAAGGCTGATTTTCACAAAATGGTATAGCGTGGTGGAAACGAATAAAAAAATCAAGGCGAATGGATACAGCAGCCACTCGATTTGTTCGACAAATTCCAATAACCCTTCCACACCAATTGCCGCACTGTCCAGGTTGAAGGCCAATTCCACAAATGAAATGGCGGTCATCAGCAAAATAATCATGAAAACAAAGCGCATAATTTTGCCAATTGTCATAATACGGACGGCTGCCTGCTTTTTAGGTTCCATGAAACTGGCTTTAAATAATTGAAATAAATTCACTTCCATCTTCCTTTCAGTTATATTGTAATCGTAACACGGCAAAACGCGAGTTTTTTGCCACTTTGTTACGGCATTGTAAATTTTAAAAAAGGTATTTACAATCTCTTATTGAACTCTTCATAATAGACTAGGTGTCAAAAAGATATTTAGGAGTTGAATGTAAATCGTGGATATGAGTTGGCAAGAGATACTCTTTTCTTTCTTCGGGGGACTGGGGATCTTCCTTTTTTCAATTAAATACATGGGTGACGCATTGCAGAAAGCTGCAGGAGATAAACTCCGCGATATTCTCGACCGCTTTACAACCAATCCGTTCATGGGGGTGCTGGTCGGAATCGTTGTAACGATTTTAATCCAGTCAAGTTCCGGGACGACCGTCATTGTCGTCGGTTTGGTCAGCGCCGGTTTCATGACGCTTCGCCAGGCGATCGGTGTCATCATGGGCGCTAATATCGGTACGACGGTTACTGCGTTCATCATCGGCTTGGACGTCGGTGCATATTCTCTGCCGATCATGGCAGTCGGGGCTTTCCTGATTTTCTTCTTTAAGAAAAACAAAGTTCAGAACGTCGGCCAGGTCATTTTCGGTTTTGGTGGTTTGTTCTTCGGTATGGAAACGATGAGCGGGGCGATGAAGCCATTGCGTGAATTGCCTGCTTTCATCGATATGACCATCAACTTAAGTGAATACCCAATTCTGGGTGTTGTAGTCGGTACGGTCTTCACCTTGATCGTCCAAAGCTCCAGTGGTACGATCGCCATTTTGCAGGGCCTTTATGACGAGCAGATCCTGACGCTTGCGGCTTCTTTGCCGGTATTATTCGGTGACAATATCGGAACGACCATTACAGCGGTGCTGGCTGCTCTTGGTACATCCATTGCCGCACGCCGTGCCGCAGCTGTTCACGTGTTGTTCAATGTCATCGGTTCGGTCATTTTTCTTCTATTGCTTGTGCCGTTCACCGCGTATGTGGAATGGCTGTCAACTTTGCTGGGTCTGGAACCAAGAATGCAGATTGCCTTCGCCCACGGTTCATTCAACGTTGCCAATACACTTATCCAGTTTCCATTGATCGGTTTTTGGGCTTATCTGGTAACCAAAGTGATCCCTGGACAGGAAGTGCTTGTCGAGTTTAAGCCGAAGCACCTGGACCCAATTTTCATCGAACAATCTCCATCAATTGCCCTCGGGCAGTCGAAAGAGGAAATTCTTCGCATGGGGGCTTATGCGGTACAGGGGCTTCAGGAAACATTTGAATACCTGAAAACGAAAAGCAAGAAAAATGCCGAGATGGGTTACCAGTTGGAAGATGCCATCAATAACCTCGACGGCAAAATCACCGATTACCTGGTGCTGATTTCAGCAGAAAGCATTTCAGCCGCTGACTCCACTCGTCATACCATGCTGATGGAGACAGTGCGTGATATCGAACGGATCGGTGACCATTTTGAAAACATCATTGAATTGATTGATTACCAGGAAAACAACAAAGTGAAAATCACGGAAGATGCGATGGAAGATCTGGGTGAAATGTTCGCTTTGACGATTGCCACTGTCCAGAAATCGCTCGATGCTCTTGATACGACAAGCCATGAATTGGCACGTGAAGTAGCGGAGCAGGAAGACCTGATCGATAAAATGGAACGCAAATTCCGGAAAAAACACATCATGCGTCTGAATGAGGGCCAATGTTCTGCTCAAGCAGGTATCGTCTTTGTCGATATCATCAGTAACTTGGAGCGGATCGGCGACCATTCGGTCAATATTGCAGAAGCTATACTGGGCAATCGGGCCTAATGGAAACTCCTTCTCATTTCTTTACATTTTTACAGATGTAGGGCACGATGAGAAGGAGTTTTACTATCTTTAGGAGTGTGAAAAAGATGGAAATTTTCGCCTGGATTTTGATTTTGCTGTTTTTCGTTATCGGTTTCGTCGGTTTGGTTTATCCAATCATCCCGGCAGTGTTGTTCATATTTGGCGGTTTCCTCATCTATGGCTTGTTCTTCAGCTTTTCGGAGTTGCCCTGGTGGTTTTGGGCCATCCAAGTCCTGTTCGTGGCGTTGCTGTTTAGTGCAGATGCCCTTGCCAATGCGTTCGGCGTGAGGAAGTTCGGTGGATCCAGAGCGGGTTTTTGGGGCAGTACGCTGGGCTTGATCCTGGGACCGTTCATCATCCCGATTGTTGGAATCATTATCGGACCGTTTGTCGGAGCCATTGCGGCCGAACTATTGGTCAACCGGTCTTCTTTCAAGCAGTCATTCCGTTCAGGGGTCGGTTCAGTTGTCGGCTTTGTCACCTCGGTGTTTACAAAAGGGATTATTCAGACGGTCATGGTCATTCTGTTTTTTCTGGTCGTTTAAATCAGCCTTTGGACTGAAAGTGAATTGAATCATGCATTTTATTTGTGTCGGTCTGAAAATTTTGATACGCTAAAGAGGTAGACCAATAGACTCAAGGAGGAATTTAATCATGGCTTATGAATTACCAGAACTACCTTACGCGTACGATGCATTAGAACCGCATATCGACAAAGAAACGATGAACATTCACCACACAAAGCACCATAATACGTATGTGACAAAAGTGAATGCGGCTCTTGAAGGGCAAGATGATCTGGCTTCAAAATCAGTGGAAGAATTGATTTCCGACTTGGACGCTGTTCCTGAGTCAATCCGTACAGCAGTTCGCAACAACGGCGGCGGGCACGCCAACCATTCACTATTCTGGCAGTTATTGTCTCCGAACGGCGGCGGCAATCCATCAGGTGAACTTGCTGAAGCGATCAACAGCAAGTTTGGCAGCTTCGATGAATTCAAGCAAAAGTTCGCTGATGCGGGTGCAGCTCGTTTCGGTTCCGGATGGGCTTGGCTTGTGCTTTCAAATGGAGAACTTGAAATCACTTCAACTCCAAACCAGGATTCTCCGTTGATGGAAGGCAAAACGCCTATCCTCGGATTGGATGTCTGGGAGCATGCATATTACCTCAAATACCAAAACAAACGTCCTGACTACATTTCCGCATTCTGGAATGTTGTAAACTGGGAAGAAGTATCAAAACGCTACGAAGCAGCAAAATAATTGTCACAAAATGCAACTCGGCACACACTTTTTCGTCTGAAAAAGTGTGTGCTTTTCTTTTTGGGATGATATACTATCCATTGTGTATTTTATCCAATCCGTTTTAGGTGAAGCAGTGCAGCGGCGGTTTTCTTGCACCGATGCCGGCAATCCAGGCGAGCGAGGAATTCGTACAGCCGCCTTGCGGAATATCCTAAGATTGAAACGATTAGTTTACTTTGTATACCATATGTAATTCAACTTATTTTCAAAAGCCTGAACGGCTGTTTGATTATTACAGGAAAGGAGCTCCTGCATCATGAACACACCTCCTAAAAGGCGTGTGGCACTGGCGAAAGCCAAACTGAAGTCGCATACTATCTTTCGGATGAATATCCTCTTTTTTGCTATTTTTCTTCTTTTTTCCGTATTGATCCTCCGGCTCGGTTATCTTCAGATTGTCAAAGGCGAAGATTATGCACGTGCCCTTGCCCGCACAGAAGAAGTGCCGGTGAATACCAGTGTGCCAAGAGGCCGCATCTATGACAGCGAAGGGCGTGTGCAAGTCGACAACCATCCCGTCAATGCCATTACATATACTGCCATGCAGACCACAAAAAGAGATGAGATGCTTGAAGTGGCAACCGAACTGGCAAAATTGATCGAGAAAGATACAGGCAAAGTGTCGCTGCGCGATAAACAGGATTATTATATTTTATTGAATACGGAATCAGCTTCAGCCAAAGTGACCGATGAAGAACGAGCGGCTGTTGCATCGGAAGATATTCCGGAAAAAGAAAAACAACGAAAAATCGATGCTTTGATCAGAGAGAAAATCACGGAAGAGGAACTGGCCAGTTTGAGCAAGGATGACCTTGAAGTATTGGCAATTTATCGTGAAATGACTTCCGGCTACGCATTGTCTCCACAAATTATTAAAAACAAGGACGTAACTCCGGAAGAGTTTGCACGGGTGTCGGAACGCCTGACGGACCCTAAGTTGAAAGGTGTCAATACGGTGACCGACTGGGAAAGGACCAAAAAGAGTGACTTGACCATTCTGGGCAGCACCACTACACCGGAACAAGGGATTCCAGCCGATGAACTGGATTATTATCTGGCGCGTGATTATTCCCGCAATGACCGGGTGGGGACGAGCTTCCTGGAAGAACAATACGAAGAAGTGCTGCAGGGCCAAAAATCCATTGTCAAAAACCTTACTGACAAGCAGGGGCGTGTGACGGAAACGGTGCTGGTTGATGAAGGAAAGGCAGGCCGGGATCTTGTTCTGACAGTGGACAGCGAAATGCAGAATGCTCTGGAAGAGATTGTCGAATCGAAACTGCTGGAATTGAAAGCGGGGCCGAATTCACAGCTTGTACGGGATGCCTACCTGGTCATGATGGATCCGGCCACCGGTTCGATTCTGTCGCTTGTCGGCAAGCGGCTGGACACGGACGAACAGGGCAGACGAATTGTGTTGGATCATTCCTATGGTGCCTTTACTGCTGCTTATCCGGCTGGCTCTGTGGTCAAAGGTGCCACTGTGCTGACGGGCTACAGCCAGGGAGCTTTGGACATGGGGCAAGTCATGATCGACGAGCCGCTGCAACTGGGCAGGGGGCTGATCAAACGGTCGCTGTTCAACAGAACTTTGTTTAATCGAGTGCCGGTCGATGATTTGGAGGCATTGGAACGTTCATCCAACGTCTATATGTTCAAGATTGCCATGGCCATGTCTGGGAATACGTATCAATACAATGGTGGGTTAGCCGTCACACCTGAAGAATTCAATGTCATGAGAAATTCGTTTGCCCAATTCGGGCTTGGCGTCCAAACGGGCATCGACCTGCCGAATGAAGGCAAAGGTGTAACGGGCAATTATTCGGCAACGGAACCGGGAACTTTCCTCGATTTGGCGATCGGACAATATGATACGTACACGACGCTGCAATTGGCACAGTATATTTCAACGATTGCCAATGACGGATACCGGATGAAACCGCATATTGTCAAGGAAATTCGTGAAGCGTCGGTCGATGGGGAGACACTGGGGCCGCTTGTCACTTCTGTCGGATCGGAAGTTTTGAACCGCATCAACAACTCGCAAACAGAGATAGACCGTGTCAAAGAAGGGATGCGTCGAGTCTATACCGGAACCCACGGGACAGCGAGAGCATATTTCAGCGATACTCCCTACACGGCAGCCGGGAAAACAGGAACCGCCGAAATCAGGTATTACGATGATCAGGACAGCCCATTCTATAATGAGGCATCAATCAATACAGCGCATGTCGGATTTGCACCATACGACAATCCGGAAGTCGCCTACGCCGTATTTATCCCGTATATCACGACAGATACGAGCAAAGTGCCACCGGCAAGCAATCAAATTGCCCGTGCCGCATTGGACAAGTATTTTGAACTGAAAAATCGCAATGCGGAAGGCAACCCGAACATTATCAAACCGGCTTTATCGACGGAAGAAAAATAGAACGCATGGACCACAGGCAATCGCCTGCGGTCCATGCGTTTTTTGTTTAATCGTATTTTATAAGTTTACGTTATCTTTACAATCGCTTTATATGTTCTCAACAATCGGGGTCTATAGTAGGGATTGTAAGTAATTCAAACATAAAATTTTAGGGGGAACTGATCAATGAGAAAGTGGAAATTTGCAATGGCATCAACAATTCTGGGGTCTGCTTTGGTGCTGGGAGCTTGCGGAGGCGAGTCGGAAAGCAATGCTTCAGAAGAGGAAGTGGAACAAACGACTTCCGACACAGCAAGTGATGAAGAGGCTGCACTGGAAGGGAGCGTTTCAGGTGACGGTTCATCGACAGTTGCTCCAATCATGGAAGGGATTGTAGAAGAGTATGCAGCTGAGCAGCAGGGCGTACAAGTTACAGTTGGCGTTTCAGGAACTGGCGGCGGATTTGAAAAGTTCATTCAGGGAGAAACGGATTTCTCGAATGCTTCTCGGCCGATAAAAGAGGAAGAAGCAGCGAGCCTGGAAGAAGCAGGCGTTGATTATACGGAGTTTCTATTGGCTTATGACGGTTTATCTGTTGTCGTCAGCCAGGAAAATGACTGGGTGGAAGATTTGACAGTGGAAGATTTGAAAAAGTTATGGGTGGAAGACGGCTCCACGAAGATGTGGTCGGATATCAATCCGGAATGGCCTGAAGAAGAAGTGGTCTTCTACGCACCCGGGACAGATTCAGGAACTTATGATTATTTCAATGAAGTGATCCTTGAAGACGAAGACCTCGTAAGCACAGCGACTTTGTCGGAAGACGACAATATCCTGGTGCAAGGGATCCAGTCTGATCCAAATGCCATCGGATTCTTCGGCTATGCGTATTACGTTGCCAACCAGGATACCTTGAAAGTCGTATCGATTGAAGGCGTGGAACCGACGAATGAAACAATTGAGTCGGGAGACTATTCACCACTTTCCCGCCCGTTGTTCACCTATGCCAGCAATGCAGCTATTTCTGAAGACCCGGCAGTTTACGACTTTATGGAATATACGTTGAACAACGCGGGGGCAATGGCGGAAGCAGTCGGCTATGTAGCTCTTCCTCAGGAAGAATATGACAAAGGCTTGGCGGCTCTTGAAGCATTGAAATAAAATCAACAGGAAATGCAAAATTACGGGTGAGCAGCCACTGCTCGCCTTTTGCGCTTGAAAGGGGTTTCGTTATGCGTCCATCTGTGCAGGAAATGATCGCGCAGTCAAATGGCAAGAAAAGCAAAAAAGTAATTGAAAAAATCATTCCGGTCGTGCTGTTTTTGATCGCTTCCGTGTCGGTCCTGACGACAGTCGGAATTGTGATTACGCTGATACTGGAAACCATTACATTCTTTACACGCGTACCGGTTGCCGATTTTTTATTCGGCACAACCTGGCTGCCTTTTTCCAATAAAGAAGAGTTGTACGGCATCTGGCCATTGATTCTGGGAACATTGAAAGTTACGGCAATTGCCGTGGTCGTGGCGGTGCCGATTGGAATTTCCGCAGCCATTTACCTGAGCGAATATGCCAGTGAACCTGTGCGCAGGACCATCAAGCCGGTGCTGGAAATTCTGGCTGGCGTACCGACGATCGTCTATGGGTTTTTCGCATTGACGTTTGTGACGCCGGTGCTTCAAAGTTTTTTTCCGGACGTCAAAATTTTCAACGCCATTTCGCCGGGAATTGTGGTCGGCATCATGATCGTACCGATGATCGCCTCGCTGTCTGAAGATGCCATGACCTCTGTTCCCAGACAGATTCGGGAAGGCGCTTTGGCAATGGGATCGACAAAGTTGGAAGTGGCGATGAAAATTACATTGCCTGCGGCTTTTTCGGGCATTATCGCGTCGGTTGTGCTGGCCATTTCCAGGGCCATCGGGGAAACAATGATTGTTTCACTTGCAGGAGGTTCCACTCCGCGTTTTGATGGGAATTTTACAGATTCCATCCAAACGATGACAGCTTATATCGTCCAAGTATCAAAAGGGGATGCCGGATATGGCACGACCATCTATTATTCGATTTATGCGGTCGGATTCACCCTTTTCCTCTTTACGATGATCATGAACATCCTCGCCGGTTACCTGTCAAAACGTTTCAGGGAGGAATATTGAGATGAAGTACATTGAACAAGATCTGGTAATCCAGCGGATGAGCGGCCGGAAAATCCTGAATTTGATTTTTAAAGTCCTGTTCCTTTTTGCGACTTCGTTGGCCCTTCTGGCATTGGCCATTCTGCTGTTTCGTATTGTCACACAGGGAGCCGGACATTTATCCATCGATTTCATCCAGAATTTCGCTTCCCGTTTTCCTGAAAAAGCAGGGATTAAGGCGGCGCTTGTCGGTTCGCTTTGGTTGATGGCCGTTGTAGCCCCGACTTCCATCATCTTAGGCGTCGGTTCGGCCATTTATCTGGAAGAGTATGCAAAAAAAAACAAAGTGACGACATTTATCCAGGTTAATATATCAAATTTGGCAGGAGTTCCTTCCGTTGTATTCGGCCTGCTCGGACTGACCATCTTTGTGCGGGCATTGGCGCTCGGCAACAGCATCCTGGCAGCCGGCTTTACAATGAGTTTATTGATTCTGCCGGTCATTATCGTGGCTTCGCAGGAAGCGATTCGTTCGGTGCCGGCTGAATTGCGTGACGCTTCCTACGGCATGGGCGCCACAAAATGGCAAACCATTGTCAGAATCATATTGCCCGCTGCGATTCCGGGAATTCTGACAGGCAGCATTTTGGCGCTGTCCCGTGCAATAGGGGAAACAGCTCCTTTGATCGTTATCGGTGTACCGGTCATCATTCAATTCCTGCCTTCAGGAGTTATGGATACGTTTACGGCGTTGCCGATGCAGATCTATGATTGGTCGAGCCGGCCACAGCAGGAGTTCCAACAAGTGGCCGCAGCCGGAATTATCGTCTTGATGGCATTTTTGCTGTTCATGAATTCAATCGCTGTTTTTATTCGAAATAAGTTTCATAAACGCTATTAACGAAAAAGCGGGAGGAAGATTATGATGACAACCATAGTGGAAAAAGAAAGAACCACCGAATCACCGGTCCGTGTAAAGGAACATGCCAAGTCCGTTTACAGCACCAACCAATTGAACCTTTGGTACGGCAGCAATCATGCGCTGAAGAATATCGATCTGGATATCAAAGAACATGAAGTGACGGCCATCATCGGTCCATCAGGCTGCGGGAAATCGACTTATATCAAGACTTTGAACCGGATGGTCGAATTGGTGCCTTCTGTAAAGACGTCGGGAGAAATCCTTTACCGGGACCGCAATATCTTTGACTCGAATTACAGTGTGGAAGAACTGCGCACGCGCGTCGGAATGGTGTTTCAGAAGCCGAACCCGTTTCCGAAGTCGATTTATGACAACGTGGCATACGGGCCGCGGATCCACGGTATCCGAAACAAAAAGATTCTGAATGAGATTGTGGAAAAAAGCTTGCGCGGCGCGGCCATTTGGGATGAAGTGAAAGACCGCTTGCACGAAAATGCCTACGGTGTCTCAGGCGGACAACAGCAGCGCATCTGTATCGCACGGGCGCTTGCCATCGAACCGGATGTCATCCTCATGGATGAACCGACATCGGCGCTGGATCCGATTTCCACGCTGAAAATTGAAGAGCTGGTGCAGGAATTGAAAAAGGATTACAGCATCATCATCGTTACGCATAATATGCAGCAGGCAGCCCGCATATCCGATAAGACCGCTTTTTTCCTCAATGGAGAAGTGGTGGAGTTTGACCATACTGATACAATTTTCTCCAATCCGTCCGATAAACGGACAGAAGATTATATATCCGGACGGTTCGGTTAAGGAAAGAGAGTGAAAAAAATGGCAGTTCGCGAAAAGTTTGAGTTGGAGCTGAAGTCGGCACAGGACCAGCTGATTACGCTGAGCAATATGTCGATTGAAGCCATGGACAAGGCAGTGGATGCACTCATTAATCATGACATCGATTCGGCACTCGAAGTGATTGAAGATGACAACGACATCAATAAGCTGGAAGAGGAGATCAACGATCATGTGGTTTTGCTGATTGCCAAACAGGCTCCCGTAGCCACGGATCTCAGAAGGCTGATTGTCATCATCAAAGTCGCTGCTGACATGGAGCGGGTGGGCGACTATGCGGTCAATGTAGCAAAGGAAGCCATCCGGATCGGTTCCGAGGAACTGGTGGCAACCATCGGCCAAATCGATACGATGAGAAAATTGGCCATAGCCATGCTGAGGCAAGTGATTGAAGCGTTTATCGATGAAGACATTGTAAAAGCAAAGGAAATCGCTGAGCTGGACGATCAAGTGGATGAGCTGTACGGCGATTCGATCATCAAGCTGATGAAAGCCGGCGCAGAAAGCCCGGAAAAATTGAAGCAGATCACACAGCTGGCGTTTGTCTGCCGCTACATGGAGCGGACGGCGGATTATTCGACAAATATCGCGGAACAATTGTTTTTCCTGGTCCGAGGCCAGCGTTATGATTTGAATCAGTAAGAAAGGATTTCCCGGGAGCGAAAGAGCTCTCGGGATTTTCTTTTTTAAAAATAAAATATTGAACGTGGAAGTAGACTTTTTAGTGAAATATGCTATAATAATAAAGTCGTATAAATCACGCTTATTTATAAACGATCTTTGAAAGAATTAGGAGGGATAAAGATGCGTGTTAACATCACTTTAGCTTGCACAGACTGTGGCGAACGTAACTACAGCACTGTTAAAAATAAGCGCAATAACCCTGAGCGTCTTGAAATGAAAAAATATTGCTCACGTGAACAGAAAATGACTTTACACCGTGAAACAAAGTAATGCTTTGATTGCCAAAACCCCATACCGGTTTTGGCTTTTTTCTATCCAAAGGAGTTATTGATATGGACAAACCCCTGCTGAGAAAAACGGTATTGAATACCATGAAACAACTGGATAAACAGGCGCACCAGACGAAATCACAGGCCATTCACCGCCGTTTGCTGCAAGATCATGCATTCGTCGATGCCTCGACCGTAGCATTGACGATTTCCGCTTTTCCGGAAGTGGATACTCTCGGTTTGATCACAGAATGCTGGAATGCCGGCAAACAAGTAGCGGTACCCAAATGCATCCCCGGCAGTCGAGGGATGGATTTTTATGTATTGGAAACTTTTGAGCAGCTCGAAGTGGTTTACATGCAGCTGAAGGAACCAAAAGTGGAAGAAACGATGTACGTCGGTCCTGAGCATATCGATTTAATGATTGTGCCCGGCGTTGTTTTCAGTCCTGCGGGTTACCGCATCGGATTCGGCGGAGGTTATTATGACCGCTACCTCGCAAAATACAAAGGGCCTACACGGTCGCTGGCCTTTGACCTTCAGCTGGCTGAGAGAATCCCTGTAGAAGACCATGATATTCCTGTAGATGGCATTCATACGGAAAGTCGTTTTATCGATACGAAAAAGGTGAGGGCATGAAAAATCTATTCGATGTGATGCAGTTATTGAAAAAGTACGGAACCGTGATCTATACCGGGGACAAACAAGCGGATCTGGAAATGATGGAAGACGAAATCCGTGAATTGTATCAGCTGCAGTTTATCACAGCGAAAGAATTTGCTTCAGCATTGCTCATCATCCGCGGACGCAAAGAAGATCTTTCATAGAAAAAGTGCCGTGGAACGAAACTTTTCGTTGATTCAGCCGTCTGAATAAGGGTAAATACTTTGTTGGAGCAATGTTTTAGTATAAACTATTACTATTGAGGAAATATAAACCCAGTATTAAAAAATGTAAAAATCTGAGGAGGATGTGCGGGAATGTTAAAAAGAGATTGGCCTAAGCATTCCATCCTGGCAATTGCTATCGTTGCAACCTGGTTAAAAACCTACATTGTATACAAGACGAGCTTTTCAATTACAATTGAAAATGCATTGCAGGAATTTATACTGTTTCTGAACCCATTGAGTCTGCTGCTTTTTGTTTATGGATTGTCGTTGTTTTTCAAAACGGATAAAGGCAAAAACCGTTATTTGATTGTTGTATCCCTTATATCTTCCATTGTTCTGTATTCAAATGTGGCATTTTACCGGTTCTTCAATGACTTCATTACCTTGCCGGTATTGTTCCAGACCGAGAACTTTGGAGATGTGACGTCCAGTGCGGCGGCCAGCATGTATATAACGGATATTATGTACTTTGCCGATGTCATCATTATTCTGCTTGCGATGAAGTTCGTATCAGAAAAAACAGCATCAGTGAAAGCATCTTCGGTTCAGCGCAAAGCGTATTTTGTGCTGTCTGCAGCAGTTCTGTTTTTAAACCTGGGGCTGGCGGAAGCGGAACGCCCTCAATTATTGACGCGCAGTTTTGACCGTGAAATGCTGGTCAAGAATATCGGGATGTACAATTACCATATCTATGATGTCTATATTCAATCCAAATCACAGGCACAGCGTGTGCTGGCTGACGGTTCGGAATTGGTGGAAGTGAATAACTACGTCCGTTCGAATTACGCGGAGCCTTCTGAAGAAATGTTCGGAATTGCTGAAGGAAAGAACCTGATCGTCGTTACGTTGGAATCGCTTCAGACTTTCACGATCAACAGTGAAATGAACGGACAGACGATTACGCCTTTCCTGAACGAATTGACAAAAGATGAAGATACAATTTATTTTCCAAACTTCTATCATCAGACTGGCCTTGGAAAAACATCGGACTCTGAATTCTTGCTGGAGAATTCCCTGTATCCATTAAGCGGTGGAGCGGTGTTCTTTACGCACAGTGGAAATTCGTTCAATTCCATGGCAGAAAAAGTTGGCAATGAAGGATATTTCACCAATGTCCAGCACGCCAATACAAAAAGTTTCTGGAACCGTGACATTATGTATGAATCTTTGGGTGTCGACAATTTCCAGGACATTCAGAGCTATACAGTTGAAGAAGGACAAGCCGTCAACTGGGGCATGAAGGACATTCCGTTCTTTGAACAATCAGTTGACTTGATGGCCGAAATGCCACAGCCGTTCTATAATCGTTTACTCACGTTGACAAACCATCATCCATTCACATTGGATGAAGAAGATAAGTTTATCAGCGAGTTTGATTCGAATTCAGGTACTTTGAACCGTTATTTCCAAACCGCCCGCTATTTGGACGAAGCGGTGAAGGAATTATTCGATGACTTGAAAGAACGTGGCCTGTATGAGGATTCGGTTATCGTGATGTATGGAGACCATTATGGTATTTCAGAAAATCACAATGAAGCGATGGCACAATACCTGGGGAAAGAAATTACCCCTTATGAGTCAGCGCAGTTGCAGAAAGTGCCGTTTTTCGTTCACATTCCTGGGTATGGTGAAGGTCACGTAGACGAAGAAATCGGCGGCCAGATTGACATGCGGCCAACCATCCTTCACATGCTTGGCATAGATTCATCCGACGATCTGCAGTTTGGCGGGGATTTGTTTTCGGAAGAACATGAAGAGTTCGTAATTTTCCGGGATGGTCGATTTGTGACAGAAGACTATGTATATGCAGGAAATGTCTGCCACGATAATGGAACAGGCGAAGAAGTCGCCATCGAACATTGTCAGCCTTACATCGAGCAGGCACTTACAGAACTCGGTTATTCAGAGTCGATCATCAACGGTGATTTATTGAGGTTCTACGATGAAAAGACAGGTCAATTGGTGACCAAGGATTAAAAAAGAGAGCGCAGCGGCGCTCTCTTTTTTTCGTTTGCTGAGAAACTGTCCAGCAATTCGATATTCCGCCAAGACCCTGTGCTCTTGTCTCTCCGCCGCTTCGAGACATGAAAGGGCGCTGGCATCCCTCTGCTAGCTGCGCGGTGCAAAAAACACACCGCCGGGCTTCTTTGGCGCAAATACAGGGCCGAAGGGAGTCCGACCCATGTATTTTGCTGACGTTCTTTGATTTCCAGGCAAAACAAAAGAGCTGATGCCATAGGGCACCAGCTCTTTTCTGACGATTAATGAAGGCTTGGTGGATATCCTTGTGTAATGATGGTGGCAACTGTAAACGCACCGAAAATCGCGAAAGTTCCAAAGTTGAATAAGAATCCTAAAACTTCTTTGTTTTTAAATGTTTGTACAGTGCCTATTGCTGCAACAATTGCAATCAGACCAAATATTACCATTAGCAAATTCATGTATGACACTCCCTTCACCCATACGAAATGATGCAGTCTTGTTCTCTTTATTATTGTAAAGAATTATTCCGGCTTTGTCGAGAGCTAAAATTGTCATTCCCATGAACGATGCGGAGTTTGTTATAATGCAGGAGAGGTGAAAAAAATGCTGAAAATTGATCAATTGGAACTGGGGCCGGTGCAGACTAATTGTTATATCGTTTCCAACAGCGACAAAGATTGTCTGATTTTCGATCCCGGTGAAGAAAGCGAACGGATTGTCGCATTGCTTCAAAAGAAAAGCCTGAATCCGTTGGCCATTTTACTGACGCATGCCCATTTTGACCATATCGGGGCGGTTGATGATCTGCGGGAACGGTATTCGATTCCCGTCTATCTGCATTATCTGGAAAGAGAGTGGCTGGGCCTTCCGAATTTGAATGGTTCCGGCAAATATGCCATGTTACCGGATTACCGGATCAAAGAAGCGGATGTGTTATTAAACGAAGAACGGGTACTCCAAATCGGTCCGTTTGAGATGGAGCTTTTTCATACACCGGGACACTCACCGGGAAGCGTTTCGTATTCTTTCGGAACAGAAGGTTTCGCTGTTGTAGGAGATACCTTATTCCGCGGCAGCATCGGGCGCACGGACTTGATAGACGGCTCCGAGCAGAAGCTGCTGCAATCGATCAGGGAGTCGCTGCTGACGCTGCCTGAGCAAATGGTGCTGTTTCCAGGCCATGGCCCGGATACGACGCCTCAGGCGGAAATAGCGGGCAATCCGTTCCTTAAAAACTTATAAAGACAAACAAAAAAGCGGCCGGTGTGGCCGCTTTTTTGTTTGTCTTGAAGTTGTGATTAATGCATTCCGCCCGGCACGTGAATGAACGTCGCATAGTAAGTGAAGCCGACGAAGAAAACAGTTAAGTATGCTCCGAAAATATACATATACATGCGTTCAGATACATTTAAGAAACCGAGAAGAACAAAAAATCCGGTATTTGCTACCATGATCAGGGATACTTCGATCATGTCACCGACATAAAAAAGAACCGCAAATATACCTGTCCACCATCCCATTAGTTTGAACATATTATCCATGGGTAATCCCTCCTCTGCCACTACACAATAATCTCTTGTTCATTATATAGGAAACCTGGCGAATGTGTAAACAACGAGTTGGCCTTTCTTTGTGACAAACCCGTGTATTGTGAAAATTATCTTACCATACTTCTTGTTTCAACAACTGGAAGCGTAACTAAGGGAAGGCGCAAAAATGGGATTTGCCCTGAAAACAAGGGGTCAAAAATTTATTTTAAGGAAAAGTATTCCATTTCAAAAAAGTACTGGTTATACTATGGGGGAACAAAGGGCGGTCTTTGTTCCCATCAAAACAGGAGGTGGCTATGCAAGAGATTATCGAACGCCGAAGTTTCAATTTGCTGCAACAGGCAGTGGAAGCAAATACTACAGACATCCACATCAAACCCGAAACATCCTGCTACGCTGTTTCTTTCCGCTCGTTTCAATCGCTGCGGCAAGTGACGGAAATCCCCCACGATCTTGGAGATCGAATGATTGCCTATTTCAAATACCTGTCCCTTTTAGACATCAGTGAAAGACGAAAACCCCAAACCGGATCTTTCCAACTCCCACTTAAAGACAAAGCTTATTATTTCCGGATATCGACGCTGCCTTCTGTTTTGACAAAAGAAAGCATTGTCATCCGCATCATGCTTGACGAAGAAACCCAAACAGTCCATGAATTGGCGGCTTTTCGCGATTCAGCGAGGCTGTTGGAAAAACTGGCGCAGCAGCCACAGGGCCTGATCCTGCTGACTGGCCCTACAGGCTGCGGAAAATCGACGACTTTGTATTCTCTGCTGAAACATTGCAGCGACAATTTAAACCGCAATATCATCACTCTAGAGGACCCGGTGGAACGCAAGAACCAGTCGATGCTGCAGATCCAGGTCAATGAAAGAACCGGCCTCAGCTATGCTGCCGGCTTAAAGGCGATATTGCGGCATGATCCGGATATTATTATGATTGGCGAAATACGGGATGCCGCTACCGCGGAAATTGCCGTGCGTGCGGCCTTGACGGGTCATTTGGTGTTTTCGACCATTCATGCCAAGCACTCGGTCGGCTGTTTGCACCGTCTTTATGATCTGGGAATCTCGTTTGAAGATATGGCGCAGACACTGGTGGCCATTGCCGCTCAACGCATCATCCCGATGTTTCCCAGCCTTGGACAACCGGATCTCTCATACCGCGCTTTGTTTGAAATCCTTCATGCCGACCGGCTGCTGGAAGCTGTACAATCGGCGAAAAATCGTCAGGTTTACAGTTTACCGGAAGCTCTGTCATTTGACGGACAAATCAGGGAAGGGGTGAAGATCGGTGCGATTGATCCGTCGTACACCAGGCAAGCAGGTTTCCATTACAGAACGTGAACATTTTCTTTCCCGTATGGCCGTTCTGATGAATGAAGGCTATTTACTGCCAACAGCATTGATGCTTTTGCTGCCGATCCATGCCCGGAAAGCTGGAGAAGCGTCTGCCGGCATTACCGCTATTTTAAGAAATGGCGGCACCGCCGCGGAAATTCTGCGGTTTCTCGGTTTCAAGGAACAGGTTCTGTTTCCCGTTGAAATTGCAGAATTTCATGGCCGTTTGGCTGAATCGATCGAAGGTATTGCCAAAAGTTTCGCGCGTACTGAGCAAATCCAAAGAAAGCTGAAAAGCATCCTGCTTTATCCCGTCTCGTTGCTGGTGTTTACTTCCATCCTGTTTCTTTTTTTTCGGACAAACTATGTGCCGAACCTGACCGAATTGATGCAGTCGATGCAGACAGACGGACAGGCTGATGTGCCTGCTTACTTATTGAATCTGCCGGATTTGTTTATCGGTCTTTTTGGGAGTGGCGCAGCCGTTTTTGTCGCTTTCCGGTGGCTCCTGAAAAAGCAGTCTGCTGACCGACAGATTCAGTGGCTTCTTTCCATCCCATGGGTGTGCCGGATGATGAAGCTATATTGGTCGCATCTTTTGGCGAAAGAACTGGGTACGCTGCTGCACAGTGGCATCTCGCTGCAGCACTCGCTTCAATTGCTGGAAAAGCAGGACTATCATTCCATCATCCGGAAACTGGCGGCAGCTTGCCAGAAAGAGATTTTGACGGGGCAGCCTTTATCAACAGCTTTGGAACGGTTTCCATTTTTTGCAGATGACATGCCGTCTTTTGCTCAACACGGAGAACTGACCGGGCATTTGGGGAAGGAGCTGATCCTTTACAGCGAGGTGCTGATGGAGCGGATTGAGCAGCAGATGCAACGGCTGCTGCGGATCATCCAGCCGGTTTTCTTCCTCATTATTGCGGTCTGCATAGTAGGGGCTTACCTGGCAATTTTATTGCCGATGTATAATTTAGTTCAAACAATCTGAGGGGGAAGCGTATGCGTATATTGAAGAACGAAAAAGGGTTCACATTGATTGAAATGCTGATTGTCATGCTCATCATCACCGTATTGATCGCTTTAGCTATCCCGAACGTCGCCAAGCAGACATCGGCTGTGGACGATAAGGGATGCACAGCATTCGTCCAGATGGTGCAGGGACAAGTGGAAGCTTATCGGATGGATGAAAAAGCCATTCCTGATATTGAAGATCTGGTCAGTAAAGGATATTTGAAAACCGGAGACACCAGCTGCTCAAACGGAAAAGCCATCGTGATTTCGGTGGACGGAGTGGTGTCATCCGGGTCTTAAAGGAAAAGGGCGGTTTTACACTGCTCGAAGCGACTCTTGCCTTGTTTATCCTGATGGCCGTGGTGGCCGTCACTCTTCCAGCTTACCGGGTTTTTGATACAGGACAGGAAGAGCGACGGTTTTTCGATATTTTGCTGCAGGACATCTATTTTGCGCAAAGTGAGAGTTACAGGACAAAAACGTCTGTGGTGATCAGCTTTCGGGAAGGTACCCAATCCTATGAAATTGCCCGCAATGCCCATGACATTATACGGGTCAGACAGATGCCGTCTTCCGTCTCGTTTAAACGATCCAGCAACATCACAATTGTTTATTTCAATCCACAGGCTTCTATTGTCAATCCGGGCACATTGAAATTCAACACAAGCAAAGGGGAAAAAAGTATGACCATTTATCTTGGAAAAGGGAGGGTGCTTCTTTCTGAATGAGCGCGGCATATCCTGGGCAGAAACCATGCTGAGCCTTTTTATTGTCATGCTGTTGTTCGGGGCGGTTTTGCCGGTGAGCCAGCAGTTGCAGGAGTCCCTTCAATTGAAAAAAGAACGTGTAGCGGCTTATGAAACCATGTACGAAGGGGCGAAAGAGATGAAGGCAAGCGGTTCCGCAGAAGGAGAACGGCTGGTGGATGGAGTGGTTTACAGCTGGGCAATCGGGGTCAGCGTTTGTGTAGAATATGAAAATTACAAAGGTGCAGGCGAAATTCTATGCCTGGACTGAAACTGCTGGACAACCGGGGCTATATGCTTCTTCAGTCGTTACTGGACCTGGCTCTCTTATTGACTTTGCTGCCGCTGATTGTCCTGTTTTTCCTGTTCGCCCTGTCGTTCTCACAAGATCTCGATTCTCAGCATTTGGAATGGCAATTGTTCACAATCGATTTTCAAACCTACCTTTACGAAGTCGATTCGATTGAGCTCATCAACGATGGAGGTGGCATCCGCGTCATGCACCAGGGAACAGAATATGATATCGAGAGTTATGGAACATTCATCCGTAAACAGAAATTCCGCCTGGGGCATGAAATCATGCTCACAGAAATTGACCACTGTTTTTTCGAAATTAAAGAAAGGCGGCTTTTTATCACTGCCCATCTCTCGAGCGGCATAACAAAGCGTGCAGAATATGTTATTACGCCTCCTTAAATGCAACCGGGGAGCTTTGTATCCCATCTCTCTCATCTTTTTCCTATCGGCGCTCATCCTGGTTTCCCATCAGTTTAGCTTGTATACCATCCACTATAAAACATATGATGGTTTGGAAAATATGCACAGACATGCTACTATACAACTACTAATGGAAAACGAGAAAAATAAAATACCTGAGTAAGGTAGTATCGGGTGGTAGGATGAAGAGAATTTATTTAATAGGATTTATGGGCTGCGGGAAAAGCGCAGTCGGCAGGAGGCTGAGTTTTCTGCTGAAGTTGCCTTTCTATGACATGGACAAGGAAATTGTCCGGCAGACGGGCAAAACCATCCCGGAGATTTTTGCGCAGGACGGCGAAAAGCATTTCAGAAATCTGGAAACGGAGTTTTTGCAAAATTTCAAAAACGATAATTGCATCATTTCCACGGGGGGCGGTGTGGCAATGAGAAAAATCAACCGGAAAATCATGCGTGAAACCGGCCTGGTTCTTTTCCTGGATGCCCCATTCAAAGAAATCTGGCGGCGAATTCATCGGGACCGCAACCGGCCGATTGTCAGAAGCTCCACCAGAGAAGAAATAGAAGCCTTGTACAAATCACGCTACCGTGATTACAAGGCAACAGCCCACATCCGGATCCGGACGGAATTCCGTACATTGCGGCAAATTACGGAATTTGCCGCATATCAAGCAAATCGACTGAAAGGCGAATAAAGTTAAATGTTTTTCATGGAATGTTCGTTTTTCAGTAGAGTACAAAAAAGATTGCGCATATGCGTGAAACAATGTTAGGATATAGACGAAGTTATACTATTCTGTATAACAAGTTGGACCAAATCAATCAATTTGGGCGGATGAACGTACGGGGAGAGAACGTGGAAGCGTCGCCGAAGGAGCAAGTAACGGAAGTTATGAATCTCTCAGGCAAAAAGACTCGTACGGGACGCATCTCTGGAGAATGCTGCACAGCAGCTACCAAAGAGGAAAACCATTTCGACGGTAAACTTTCAGGTTCCAGGACAGAGATTTCCCTTTAAAGGGAAATCTCTGTCTTTTTTTATTGTCCGGTTTGGTTATGAGCATGTACAAACCGCAATAAGGGATGGGATTTGAGAAAAAAAGGAGGAAGATGGATGGGAGAGTTAAAACGTACACCTTTGTTTGAATCATATGCAAAGTATGGTGGAAAAACAATCGATTTTGGCGGTTGGCAGCTGCCGGTTCAATTTTCAAGCATTAAACAGGAACATGAAGCAGTGCGGACCAGAGCGGGATTGTTTGATGTGTCCCATATGGGCGAAATAAGCGTCACAGGTACCGATAGTGAAGCTTATCTGCAGCAGCTCGTGACCAACGATGTTTCCAAAGTAAAAGCCGGACAAGCGCAATATACGGCTATGTGTTATGAAGACGGTGGAACGGTGGATGATCTGCTGGTCTACAAAATCTCTGATCATCACTTCCTGCTGGTCGTCAATGCGTCCAATATCGACAAGGATTTTGAATGGATGAAAAAGTCCGTTTCCGGCAATGTCGAAATCGATAATCTGTCCGATCAATATGGTTTGCTGGCATTGCAGGGCCCTCTGGCGGAACCGGTTCTGCAGCGCCTGACAGACACCGATCTGTCGGCCATCAAGCCATTCCGTTTTCAGCAGGAAGTAGACATCGCTGGGCATTCGGCATTGGTATCACGCACAGGTTACACCGGAGAAGATGGTTTCGAAATTTATGCCGGTCCGGAAGACACAGTGGCGCTATGGGAGAAAATTCTGGCTGAAGGCGAACAGGAAGGTGTGGTTCCAGCGGGTCTGGGGGCCCGCGATACGCTGCGCTTTGAAGCCGGTCTGGCATTATACGGGCAGGAGCTGTCCAAAGACATTTCACCGCTTGAAGCGGGAATCGGCTTTGTGGTGAAGCTGAAAAAGGAAACAGAGTTTATCGGACAGCAGGCATTGGCTGCCCAGAAAGAAAATGGAGTACCCCGGAAATTGATCGGTATTGAAATGATCGACAAAGGCATCCCAAGACACGGTTATCCGGTTTATGCAAACGGTGAAAAAATCGGTGAAGTGACGACGGGCACGCAATCGCCGACTTTGAAGAAAAACATCGGCCTCGCTCTCGTTTCCAGTGAACATGCAGTGATGGGAACGGAATTTGAAGTAGAGATCCGCAACAAACGCCTGAAAGCAGTGACAGTGGAAACGCCATTTTACAAACGTTCAAAATAATCTAGTTGAAAAGGGGACAGCACTCGATGAAACATCGCTATTTACCAATGACGTCTCAAGATGAAAAAGAAATGCTGGAAGCGATTGGCGTTCAGTCAATTGACGAATTGTTTAACGACATTCCTGAAAAAGTCCGTTTTAAAGGCGAATACAACATCAAGGCGGCCAAATCAGAATCTTCATTGATGAAGGAATTGGGCCGGATCGCTTCAAAAAATGCCAATACCAATGACTATGCTTCGTTTCTGGGAGCGGGCGTCTACGACCATTACAAGCCGGTTATCGTGGACCATGTGATTTCCAGATCCGAGTTTTATACAGCTTACACGCCGTATCAGCCGGAAATTTCGCAAGGCGAGCTGCAGGCGATCTTTGAATTCCAAACCATGATCAGCGAATTGACGGGCATGGATATCGCCAACTCTTCCATGTATGACGGAGGAACAGCATTGGCGGAGGCGGGGATGCTTGCTGCAGGACATACGAAGCGCAAAAAAATCCTGGTCTCCCAGGCAGTTCATCCGGAGACGCGTGATGTGGTACGGACCTACGCATTGGGCCAGTCGATTGAAGTGGAAGAAATTCCATTGAAAAATGGCCATACCGATGTGGAAGCGTTAAAAGAGATGGTGGACGATAATGTGGCAGCCGTCATGGTCCAGTATCCGAACTTCTTCGGGCAGGTGGAGAACCTGACAGCGCTTGAACCGGTGATCCACGAAGCGGGCGCTTTGTTTGCTGTATCTTCCAATCCGTTGGCGCTTGGCGCATTGACGCCTCCTGGAAAACTTGGTGCCGATATTACGGTCGGCGATGCACAGCCATTCGGAATTGCAGAAGCGTTCGGCGGTCCCCATTGCGGTTATTTCGCCGTCACTAAAAAATTGATGAGAAAAGTACCGGGGCGCCTGGTAGGAGAAACAGTCGATGAAGACGGCCGCCGCGGCTTCGTGCTTACCTTGCAGGCGCGGGAACAGCACATTCGCCGCGACAAAGCGACGTCCAATATCTGTTCAAACCAGGCTTTGAATGCGTTGGCTGCCTCCGTGGCCATGACGGCACTTGGCAAAGTGGGGACAGCACAAATGGCGAAACAGAACATCTCCAAAACCTATTATATGAAACAGCAGTTGGAAAAAGCCGGTTTTGACATCGCGTTTGACGGAGCCCACTTCAACGAAATCGTTGTCAAAACAGGAGTGCCTGTCAAAGAAGTCAACGCCAAGTTACTGGATTTCCATATCATCGGCGGTTATGACCTGGGCCGCAGCTATGAAGAGCTGAAAGGGCATATGCTGGTCGCAGTTACAGAGCAACGGACAAAAGAAGAGATTGACGCATTTGTACAGGAACTTGCTGCTGCAGTGCGGGAAATGGGGGCTACTCATGCATAAGGAAAACCAACCACTCATTTTTGAATTGACGAAAGAAGAACGGACAGGATACAGCCTGCCTGAACTCGATGTGCCGGAAGTCGATTTGAGCGAATTGTTCCCGGAAGAACTGATCCGCCAGGAAGCCGCGGAACTGCCGGAAGTGGCTGAACTGGATATCATGCGCCATTACACGGCTTTATCGAAACGCAATCACGGCGTGGATTCCGGTTTTTATCCACTGGGTTCCTGCACGATGAAATACAACCCGAAAATCAATGAAAACGTTGCCCGCTTTGCAGGCTTCGCCAACATTCATCCGTTGCAGGAAGAGTCAACCGTACAAGGTGCCATGGAGTTGATGTATGATCTACAGGAGCATTTGAAGGAAATCACAGGCATGGACGAAGTGACACTTCAACCGGCAGCAGGTGCACATGGTGAATGGACGGGCCTCATGATGATCCGTGCTTTTCACGAAGCGAATGGTGATATGAACCGTACAAAAGTCATCGTGCCCGATTCGGCACACGGAACCAATCCGGCTTCTGCCACAGTGGCAGGATTTGAAACGGTGACCGTGAAATCAAACGAGCATGGCCTTGTTGATCTGGAAGACCTCAAGCGGGTCGTTGATGAAAACACGGCAGCTTTGATGCTGACCAACCCGAATACACTCGGGTTATTTGAAGAGCAGATTTTGGAAATGGCTGCCATCATCCATGAAGTCGGCGGAAAACTGTATTATGACGGTGCCAACCTGAATGCGGTCATGTCCAAAGCTCGCCCGGGAGACATGGGCTTTGACGTGGTCCATTTGAACTTGCATAAAACTTTTACAGGGCCACACGGCGGTGGAGGTCCAGGTTCAGGTCCCGTTGGAGTTCAAAAAGACCTGATTCCGTATCTGCCAAAACCGGTTCTTGTGAAAAAAGGTGAACGTTTTACATTCGAGTATGACCGGCCCGAATCGATCGGCAGAGTCAAACCTTTCTACGGAAACTTCGGCATCAATGTCCGGGCGTACACATACATCCGTACAATGGGACCGGACGGCCTGAAAGCAGTGACGGAATATGCCGTATTGAACGCCAATTACATGATGCGCAAGCTGGCGCCTCATTTCGATTTGCCGTATGACCGCCACTGCAAGCATGAGTTTGTTCTGAGCGGGCGACGCCAAAAGAAATTGGGGGTTCGCACATTGGATATGGCAAAACGGTTATTGGATTTCGGTTACCATCCGCCTACCATCTACTTCCCGTTGAACGTGGAAGAAGGGATGATGATCGAACCGACGGAAACCGAATCAAAAGAAACGCTGGATGCATTTATTGATGCCATGATCCAAATTGCAAAAGAAGCTGAAGACAATCCGGAAGTTGTCCAAAATGCTCCGCATACGACGGTCATTTCACGGCTTGATGAAACGCAGGCTGCACGCAAGCCCGTTTTGCGTTACTATAAGCCGGAATAGCAAAAAACTCCGAAGCAGCTGCTTCGGAGTTTTTACTTTCCTAAGATTTAAGAAAGTATAAAGTTTTTATCTTACAAAGAGCCTGTGAAACATGAGCGCTTGCGCTTTTCTTTGTCCAGACTCCAGCGCCCAGCTTTTCGGGGTCATAAGCCACTCCGGCTGTGCGGCTGAAAACATGCCGCTTCGCCAGATCGTCTTATGCCCGTCAAAGCTACACGGGCGCTTGCGCTTTTCTTATTTGGATTTTATTTTTCCGGTCCACTTTTTGAAACCGCCATCCAGCAGGTATAGCTGGGTGTAACCTTTTTTCTTCAGAAACAAAGCGACACGTCCACTGCGGGCGCCGTTTTGATCATACAGGTAAACCGGCTTGTCCGGCCGGATCTCCTTGTAGCGCTGGCGCAACTGGGACTGCGGAATGTTGCGGGCTCCTAAAATATGGCCGCCTGCGAATTCCTTTGGCTCCCGTACGTCGATCAGCTGTGCCTTGCGATAGCCTTCGATGAATTTCTCCTGTGACAGAGTCGTGACCGTCTTACGGATACGCATAAAAGAAATGACCGCGTACACCAGGATGACAGCGACGACGGCTAACGTGATATACAAAAATTCCAATGTTCTTGCCCCTTTCTATTCTTCTATTATTATAAAAGAAGCGGTGACGGTTATTCAATGGCAATGTTACACTTAATAGCGAAATAGGAGGCGATCTTGTGAATAATCCGGAATGGATTTTTGTAAACTCTGGGCCTTGTAGTCCATCTTTTAATATGGCTCTTGATGAAGCGTTGCTTATTTGGCATAATGAAGGGCTTATCCCCCCGGTAATCCGTTTTTATCAGTGGGAACCTGCAGCGCTGTCTGTCGGGTATTTTCAAAAAGTGGATAAAGAGATTGATATGGAAGCTGTGAAAAAGCTCGGATTGGGCTTTGTCCGAAGACCGACAGGCGGGCGGGGTGTGCTTCATGAACACGAATTGACCTACAGCATCATCGTCAGTGAACAGTACCCCGACATGCCGGAGACGGTGACCGAAGCATATCGCGTGCTCAGTGGCGGTTTATTGGAGGGGTTCCGGAATTTGGGGCTCGATGCCTATTTTTCTGTTCCAGATACGGAAGAGAAAAGAGCCGACTTGAAAAAGCCGAAAAGCGCTGTGTGTTTTGATGCGCCAAGCTGGTATGAATTGGTCGTTGAAGGAAAAAAAGTGGCGGGCAGTGCCCAAACAAGGCAAAAAGGGGTTATATTGCAGCATGGAGCGATCCTGATTGATTTGGATGCGGAGAAATTATTGTCGGTTTTCCGTTTTTCCACTGAAGAAGCCAAAGACCGGATGCGCAAAAAATTACTCGAAAAAGCTGTCTCCATCAATTCGCTGAGAAAAACACCGGCAAAAGTCGAGGAATGTATTACAGCATTTAAAAGCGGATTTGAAGAAGCGCTGGAAATTGACTTAAAACCATACATATTGAGCAGCGAGCAATTGGAGTTTGTCAAATCGATTGAACAAGAGCGATATGCCAAGGATGAATGGAATTTTCGGACCTAGCATGTCTTTGTGCTTATTTTTTCCCGGGGAAGCCTGTTGGCACCTGGGTTTTTACAGGGGATGAATCGAAAACAAAAAAATGTCATTGAAAAGAAGTTTCAACATATAGTATGCTGGGAATTGTAATAATACTATATATAGTGTTTGCATTTATTTACGATAAGGGAGGAATTGTCACATGGTTATCGCCGCACAATCTCATTATACACTGGATGTGGCTTCTTTAAACGGGGATATTAAATCATTTCCTCAAGTACACGCGATTACACCGGATATGAAAATTACACACAAAGGTGTATCACGCCTCGTTATGATTGACCGTTACTCTTTTAAAGACACCGAAAAGAAAACGTTGAAAGCAGGAGACTTTGTCGTTCTGACGGTTAAGGAAGATCCGAAATTTCCGGCACGCGGGTTGGGCTTCATCGTTTCAATCGATAAACAAGCCAACAAAGCGCAGGTCTGGATCGAAGCTGATTACAGAAGTGCCATCGATGATGCGGCAGGACAGGAAAGCGGCGTGGTCACCCGTTCGCTGGATGTCATTGAAAAACCGCTGGAAGTTTATTATGAACAGATTGCCAAGCGCAATGCAACAGGGCTGGCAGCGGCTGAAAAAACGCCGGAAAAGCGCCGGGAGTGGTTTGAAAAATTCTACGAGCAGCTGGTCGGACTGAAATTCATCCCTGCAGGCCGCGTTTTATACGGTGCCGGAGCAGACACGGATGTAACTTATTTCAACTGTTATGTCATGCCGTTTGTGGCGGACTCCCGGGAAGGCATCTCAGATCACCGCAAGCAAGTGATGGAGATTATGAGCCGCGGGGGAGGCGTCGGTACCAACGGATCGACGCTCCGCCCAAGAAACACCTTGGCGCGGGGAGTGAACGGCAAATCATCCGGCTCGGTTTCCTGGCTTGACGATATCGCCAAACTGACGCACCTGGTTGAACAGGGCGGATCAAGACGCGGAGCACAGATGATCATGCTGGCTGACTGGCATCCTGATATTGCGGAGTTCATCATTTCCAAAATGCAGAACCCGCGGATTTTGCGTTACCTGATTGAAAATACCGAAGACGACACCATCAAAAAACTGGCGAATGAAAAACTGAAGTTCAAACCGTTAACGGAACAGGAAGAAGCGATGTATCAGGGGATTCTGAATTACCGCACCATTCCGGGCATGGGTGGTTTCAATGAAAACATCATGCGTGACGCAGAAACGAAATTGCGTGATGGCGGAACTTATTCGGTTCATAACGAAGAATTTTTAACCGGCGCCAATATTTCGGTCACGCTGACAAGTGATTTCATGGAAGCTGTGGAAAACGATGCAGATTTCGACTTGCGTTTCCCGGCAGTGGAATCCTACTCAAAAGAAGAAATGGCTGTTTACAACGACCAATGGCATGAAATCGGTGATGTCCGTGAATGGGAAAAAATGGGTCATAAAGTCCGCACATACCGGACAATGAAAGCACGTGAACTGTGGAATCTCATCAATGTCTGTGCGACTTATTCCGCTGAGCCGGGAATATTCTTCATCGACAATGCCAATGAAAAAACGAATGCAGCAGCATACGGTCAAAAAGTGGTGGCGACCAACCCGTGCGGCGAGCAGCCACTGGCCCCTTATTCCGTCTGCAATCTGGCTGCCGTCAATTTGGCACAGTTTGCGGATGCCAAAACGAAGCAGGTTGATTTTGACGCTTTGAAAGAAACGGTCCGCGTCGGCGTCCGTATGCAGGACAATGTCATTGATGTGACGCCGTATTTCCTGGAAGACAACCGTGTACAGGCACTGGGCGAACGCCGAGTCGGACTCGGTGTCATGGGTCTTGCGGATCTGCTGATTTATTGTGACAAGGAGTACGGTTCGCCGGAAGGCAACGAACTGGTGGATGAAATCTTCAAAACGATTGCTGCAGCGGCTTATGAAGAATCGACTGATTTGGCGGTGGAACGCGGAAGCTTCCCATTCCTTGTCGGGAAAACGGACGAAGAAACTGCCGAATTGCGTAAGGCTTTCACAGAAACAGGCTTTATGCAGGGCATGCCGGAGCACATCCGGGAAGCGGTACTCGCCAACGGAATCCGGAATTCCCATCTGTTGACGGTGGCGCCGACAGGGTCAACCGGAACGATGGTGGGTGTCTCCACCGGTCTGGAGCCTTATTATTCCTTTACGTATTACCGCAGTGGCCGCCTCGGCAAATTTATCGAAGTGAAGGCGGATATTGTTCGCGAATACTTAAAGAACAACCCGGAAGCGGATGAAGATAATCTGCCGGATGCGTTTGTTACGTCAATGGACCTGGCTCCGGAAGCGCATGCGGATGTCCAATGCATCATCCAGCGATGGATCGATTCGTCGATTTCCAAAACGGTGAACGCACCGCGCGGTTACTCAGTGGAACAGGTGCAGGGCGTTTACGAACGTCTTTACAAAGGCGGCGCCAAAGGTGGAACGGTATATGTTGACGGCAGCCGTGACTCCCAGGTGCTGACGCTGAAAGCGGAAGAAAATACATTTGAAGACAACCGGCATGAGCAGGAAGAAGTGACAGAAAAGCGTCCAATTGTCCTGATCGACACCATTCAGGATTTGCGGTCGACGAATGTCACGATCGGCTCGGAAGTGGGCAATACCTGCCCGGTCTGCCGGAAAGGGACGGTTGAAGAAATGGGTGGCTGCAACACTTGCACCAACTGCAGCGCCCAGTTGAAATGCGGCTTGTAAAATAGGTTTTCTTGCTTCTTCAATTGATTGTTAACTACAGTAAAATCAGGGAAAAACAGCGCGACGGCTCAGGCCGTCGCGTTTTTATGTGGAGTAAAGAGTGCAAGGTTAATATATGTAGAATATTACATAAGGAAAATTTCCAAAAAAACAAAACATTAGACAACCAAGAAAGAAAAATGAAACCATTTGAATTGCCAATCCTTTTCGAAATAGTTGTTCAATTCTGCTGCTGTGATAAAATGAGAAAGGACGTGAGTGAGAGGAGTGTGGAAAATGCGGGTTTTGTGTTTAAATGGCCCTAATTTAAACCGGTTAGGCAAAAGGGAAAAAGACGCCTACGGCACGTTTACGCTGGCTGAGCTGGAGAGTGAACTGCAAAACTTTTCCTCCGATAACGCCATCGATTTGACATGCAAGCAGTCCAATCGCGAAGGGGAATTGATTGATTGGATTCATCAGGCTGATGACGACGGCCTGAACGGCATCGTTTTGAACGCCGGTGCCTATACCCATACAAGCATCGCGATCCGTGATGCCATCGCATCGGTGCAGGTACCCGTCATCGAAGTACATATATCAAATATCCATAAACGCGAGGAATTTCGTCATCATTCCTATATTGCTCCTGTGGCTGCCGGCCAGATCGCCGGATTCGGAAAAGAAGTTTACCAGATTGCGCTGTATGCATTGTTACTACGTAGACAGAAGGGATGACTCTATTGAAACTACAAAAATTAAGAAAAGAAATGTCAGAAAAAAACATTGCGGCTCTGCTGATTACAAGTCCTTATAATTTGCGGTACATAACCGGATTCACCGGTACATCAGGTCTCGCTCTGGTAACTGGTGAGAAGGCTTTCTTCATCACTGATTTCCGCTATACCGAACAAGCAGCCAAACAGGTAAGCGAATTTAAAGTGGTGCAGGCGAAAACAACTTTATTGGAAGAAGCAGCTTCTGTTGCAAGAGCAGAAGGAATCCAAGTGCTGTCGTTCGAGCAGGATTTCGTAACTTATTCTTCCTACACACAGTACCGGGACAAAATGGACGCGGAACTAAAGCCGGTCAGTGGAATCATTGAAAAAATCCGGATGTTCAAAACGGCGGAAGAAATCAGCATTCTGAAGACGGCCGCTGAAATAGCGGATGCCGCATACGAACATATTTGTACATTCATCCGTGCCGGTCGAACGGAACTGGAAGTATCAAACGAGCTCGAATTCTTCATGCGGAAACAGGGAGCTTCTTCTTCCTCGTTCGATATCATCGTAGCTTCCGGGCTTCGTTCGGCATTGCCCCATGGCGTGGCAACCGACAAGGTGATTGAGCAGGGAGATTTTGTCACGTTGGATTTCGGCGCGCTTTATAACGGCTATGTCTCTGATATTACACGCACCGTTTCTGTGGGCGAAGCTTCTGAGCAATTGAAGGAAATCTATCAGATCGTATTGGATGCACAAGTGCTGGCACTTGAAAAAATCGTTCCTGGCATGACCGGTGTTGAAGCGGATGCCATTGCCCGTGATTACATCAAATCCAAGGGGTACGGAGATGCGTTCGGACATTCGACAGGACATGGCATCGGCCTGGAGGTCCATGAAGCACCCGGGTTGTCTTTCAGATCCCAGGCTGTACTCGAAGCAGGCATGGCTGTAACGGTGGAACCGGGCATTTATTTGCCGGGAGTTGGCGGAGTACGTATTGAAGATGATATACTGTTAACTGAGTCAGGGAATGAGCGGTTGACCAACTCCACAAAAGAGCTACGCATTCTATAACAAACGGAGGAACGAATATGATTTCAGTAAACGATTTTAAAACAGGTGTGACGATTGAAGTGGACGGCGATATTTGGCGTGTCATGGAATTCCAGCACGTAAAGCCGGGGAAAGGAGCAGCTTTCGTCCGTTCAAAACTGCGCAATCTGCGTTCAGGAAACGTCAATGAAAAAACTTTCCGTGCAGGCGAAAAAGTGGCAAAAGCACAAATCGATAACCGGAAAATGCAGTACTTATACGCCAATGGTGATATGCATGCATTTATGGATACCGAGACTTATGATCAAATTGAACTGCCTGAAAAAAACATTGAATACGAATTGAAATTCCTTCAGGAAAATATGGAAGTTCAAGTAATTCA
The DNA here is from genome assembly GCF_003719725.1 of Planococcus salinus. Taxonomy (GTDB): domain Bacteria; phylum Bacillota; class Bacilli; order Bacillales_A; family Planococcaceae; genus Planococcus; species Planococcus salinus. The sequence continues at coordinate 322,051 of NZ_RIAX01000001.1, forward strand.
ATACCAGGGAGAAGTTCTCGGAGTTGAACTGCCGAATACGGTTACACTTGAAGTGGTCGAAACAGACCCAGGCATCAAAGGCGATACAGCGAGTGGTGGGTCAAAACCGGCAAAACTTTCAACCGGTTTGACGGTGCAGGTGCCTTTCTTCGTCAATGAAGGGGACAATCTGATCGTCAACACGACAGACGGTTCATATGTATCACGGGCTTAACAGCTTTTAAAAGACTAAAACGGGCCTCTTTTATAAAGAGGCCTCTTTATAAAAAGTCATTTCGGCTGTTTCCAATCAGCCGCACAAAGTCTAAAATGGAAATGTAGTAAAAAACTATACATAATAAAGGGGAGTAGGATGAATTGAAAATTCAGGAAATCCGCGAAATCATCAAATTGGTAGATGGGTCTTCAATCGACGAATTTACATACGAGTCTGAAGGTACCAAAGTAAAGCTGAAAAAGAACATGACGGGTGCAGTTTCATCCAGCAGCGAACCCGTATCAGTACAATCGGCTGAACCGGTGAAACCGGCGGCAGCTCCGGTTGCCGCGCCACCTGTTTCAGAGCCTAAAGAAGAGGCAGTTGCAACCGAGGAGGCTCCGGAAGTTTCAGTGTCGACAGACGAAGGCTTGCACCAGATCCTTTCACCGATGGTGGGGACTTTTTATCAATCTCCGTCTCCGGAAGAAGCCCCTTATGTCCAAAAAGGGACAAAAGTGACTTCTGATCAAGTTGTTTGTATCGTCGAAGCCATGAAACTGTTCAATGAAATCGAAGCGGAAGTAGATGGGGAAATTGCTGAAATTCTCGTGAAAGACGGGCAACTCGTAGAATATGGTCAGCCTCTTTTCCTGGTAAAAACAAACTGAGAAAGGAGAGGTGACGATGACAATGAAGAAAGTTTTAATAGCAAACCGTGGGGAAATCGCCGTCCGCATCATCCGGGCATGCAAAGAAATGGATATCAAGACGGTGGCGGTGTACTCGGAAGCAGATAAAGATGCGCTTCATGTGGAAATGGCGGATGAAGCTTATTGCATCGGCCCCAAATTGTCGAAAGACAGTTATTTGAATTTCTCCAATATCATTAGTGTCGCCAAGCTGACAAATTGCGATGGCATTCACCCGGGGTATGGGTTTTTAGCCGAAAACTCCAGTTTTGCAGAACTGTGTGAAGCGTGCAATATCATGTTCATCGGCCCTACTTCTGATGCAATTTCGAAAATGGGCACGAAGGATGTAGCGCGTGAAACAATGAGGGAAGCAGGGGTTCCGGTTGTCCCAGGCTCCACAGGGATTGTCCAGAACGAAGAAGAAGGCTTAAAAATCGCTGACAAAATCGGTTTTCCGGTCATTATCAAAGCGACTGCCGGTGGAGGAGGCAAAGGGATCCGCGTGGCAAGAACGCGTGAAGATTTTATCAAAGGCCTCCAGATGACGCAAAAAGAAGCTGCTGCTGCATTCGGCAATCCGGGCGTTTACATTGAAAAGTTCATCGAAGATTTCCGGCACGTGGAAATCCAGGTGCTTGCCGACTCTCATGGCAATGCCATCCATTTAGGTGAACGGGATTGCTCGATTCAACGGCGCATGCAAAAGCTGGTAGAAGAAGCCCCTTCTCCGGCCATCTCTCCTGAACTCCGTGCTGAAATGGGCGAAGCTGCTGTGAAAGCGGCTCAGGCTGTGGAATACCGCGGGGCAGGAACAGTTGAATTCATTTTTGATGTGGAAAACCAGCAGTTTTATTTCATGGAGATGAATACACGCATTCAAGTGGAGCATCCGGTTACGGAAATGATTACAGGCATCGATTTGATTCAGCAGCAGCTCAAAGTCGCCTCTGGTGAAAAGCTTGCCTATAAGCAGGAAGATGTAACATTCAAGGGCTGGTCGATCGAATGCCGGATCAATGCTGAAAATCCGGAGAAAAACTTCATGCCATCAGCCGGCACCATTGAAATGTACTTGCCGCCGGGCGGCATGGGCGTCCGGGTTGACTCAGCGATGTATCCCGGCTACAGCATTCCGCCTTATTATGATTCGATGGTCGCTAAACTGATCACATTTGCTGATACCCGCGAAGAAGCGGTGGCGAAAATGAAGCGCGCCCTTAGCGAGTTTGTCATTGAAGGCGTTTTTACCACAACTCCTTTCCATTTGAAACTGATGGATCACGAAGTTTTCAAATCAGGTGACTTTAATACAAAATTCCTTGAAAAATACGATGTGCTGAAATCATAAGGAAGGGGAATAGCGATGGCTGAAAAAACCGCACCGACTTATGTGCAAATGAAACCAAAAGGACCGCAGAATTTAGGGAACATCGAAGTTGCTCCGGAAGTTTTGGAAATCATCGCCAGTATTGCTGCTTCTGATATTGAAGGGGTTGCCAGCATGCGGGGAAATTTCGCCTCGGGTGTTGTGGAACGTCTCGGCAAGAAAGTCCATAACAAAGGTGTAAAAACCGAACTTTCCAATGACGGCCTGATGATTGACATTTATTGTGTCATCAATTACGGGGTGTCGATTCCGAAAACAGCCTTGAAAATACAGGAGCAAGTACGGCAAACGCTCGAGAATATGACTTCTTTGGAAACCCAGGAAGTCAATGTCCACATCACCGGTGTTCAATTTGAACCACAACATGAAGTGGAATGATTACTGCACTGTCCGAACAGCCAGCACCTGGCTGTTCGGACAGTTTTTTATTGGCTGGTTGAAGAGAAAAACTGTATGCCTGGACTGTAAGTGTGAAGAGGGTATCAGCGGCTGCAAATTACTTTAGCCAACTTCTTTCCAAACATAGAAGTTCATATGGATTATCTGTATAATGAAGAGTAATCAGCTGTGAAAAGGAGAACGAAAATTATATGAAACGACACGAAGCACGTGAAAAGGCGCTCCAGACCTTATTCCAATTGGAAGGCACTGAACTGACAATTGCGGAAGCCATTGGCCATGTCATGGAAGACGAAACCGATCATTTTTATGAATCATTGGTGAAGGGTACTCATTCCAACATGGAAGCAATCGACGAACAATTGAAAGGGCATCTGGAAAAATGGTCGCTTGAACGTTTGCCGAAAATAGAACGCACCATATTGCGTATGGCAGTTTTTGAACTGAATTATATGGAAGACGCACCTTCCCGGGTCGTGATGAACGAAGCAATCGAATTGAGCAAAACTTTCGGGGACGAGCAGTCCAGCCGTTTTGTCAATGGTGTCTTGTCCAAAGTTACAAATGAATCCCAAAACTGAGTTGGAGGAATCCATGTGTCGACTACAAGAATTGATGGTAAAGCAGTAAGCCAAAAAATCAAAGACCAAGTGAAAAAACGGGTGGACCGATTGAAACAGGAAGGGATTGTCCCCGGTTTGGCAGTTGTGCTGATTGGGGAAAATTCCGCTTCCCATACATATGTGAAAAATAAGAAGAAAACATGCGAAGCACTCGGCATGCGCTCAGATCTGCATCAATTTCCCGATACACTGACGGAACATGAATTGTTGTCAACCATTGACGAGTTGAACAATGATCCCGCGATTCATGGAATTCTTGTGCAACTGCCTTTGCCCGCCCATATTGATGAGTTTAAAGTTATCCTGGCCATTGATCCGTCAAAGGATGTCGATGGATTTCATCCGGTTTCGATCGGCAATATGATGATCGGCAAAGAGGCTTTTCTACCCTGCACTCCACATGGCATCATCAAATTGCTCGAGCACTATGGCATTGATCCCAAAGGCAAACACGCAGTGGTGATCGGCCGCAGCAACATAGTCGGCAAACCTGTCGGCCAGCTGCTGCTTCAAAAAGATGCAACGGTCACCTATTGCCATTCAAAAACGGAGGATATGGAATCGATTACGAAGCAAGCTGATATTTTGATCGCGGCAATCGGCAAAGCAAAATTCATCGACCGGTCGTACGTGAAACCCGGAGCCGTCGTAATTGATGTGGGGATGAACCGTGACGAAGACGGGAAATTATGCGGAGACGTTGATTTTGCGGATGTTGAAGGCACCGCTTCCTATATGACACCGGTACCGGGTGGTGTAGGGCCCATGACGATTGCGATGTTGATGGAAAACACCGTGCAATCAGCTGAATATGGCTTAACAAAAGACAAATAAGGCAAAACCATGTAAAATAAACAGGAACAAAGCTGTTTTTCGAAAGAAAGGCAGCTTTTTAATTTCTGACAGAAGGGGTTGTAATTTTGGCAACCGACCCATATTTAAGCGTCAAAGCGTTGACGAAATACATAAAAAAGAAATTTGATGCAGATCCCCATTTGCGCAATGTGTATGTCAAAGGGGAATTGTCGAATGTGAAAATCCACACCAGCGGCCATATTTACTTTACGCTGAAAGACAATGCTGCAAGGCTGCCGGCGGTCATGTTCTCAACAAATGCCAAAACTGTAAAGTTCAAGCCGGAAAGCGGCATGACTGTACTGATCCGCGGAGATGTCTCGGTCTATGAAGCGGCGGGGCAGTATCAATTATACGCCCATTCCATGCAGGCGGACGGCATCGGCGATTACTATCTTGCCTTTGAGCAGTTAAAGGAGAAATTGGCGAAAGAAGGCTTGTTCAGCGCTGCGCACAAACAATCATTGCCGCGTTTCCCCGAAAAAATTGCTGTCGTCACAGCCCAGACCGGTGCAGCAGTCCGTGATATTATGATTACACTGAGCCGGCGTTACCCATTGGCGAAAGTGGTACTCTATCCGACATTGGTTCAGGGAACCGGCGCTGCGCCTTCCATTGTCAAGTCCATACAGGCAGCAAATGAGAGCGATGCGGATGTGTTGATTGTTGGCCGAGGCGGCGGATCGATAGAAGATCTGTGGGCATTTAACGAAGAAGCCGTGGCACGCGCCATTTTTCACTCCAGGATTCCGGTCATCAGTGCAATCGGCCATGAAACCGATACCACTATAGCAGATTTCGTCTCAGATTTGAGAGCGGCAACCCCTACTGCGGCTGCAGAGCTGGCTGTTCCGAGCAAAACGGAACTGCTTGAGCGTATACTGAGTTACCGGACCGCCATGTACCGCATGGCAGCCAACTCGATTTCGAAGGAACGGGCATCTCTGGACCGCTTGAAGTCATCGATGCCGCTGGCTTATCCGGACCGGCTGTACCGCCCTTTCATCGAGCGGGTGGAACGGGCGACAGAGTCGCTGCAGCGGGAGATGGACCAGCACATGAACCGCTCCAAAGAACGGTACAGCAATCTCGATCAGCAGTTCCGTAACCGGCTGCCGATGCAGAAAGTCCGGCAGTCGCAACAGGAGGTTGACCAGCTGGCCAAGCGTTTGGATCAGCTGGCGGCCAATACTTTAAAGTCGCGGTCGCAGCAGCTTTCTTCAGCCATGCGGACACTGGATGCGCTGAGTCCTTTAAAAATCATGGAGCGCGGCTACAGCATCAATTACAAAGGTGACGAGGTTGTGAAAAGCATCGCGCAGGTAGCACGCGGAGATGAATTGATAATAGCAATGAAAGACGGTTCTTTGAAAACTTCCGTAACCGATATTATCCCACGCAATGAAGGAGATTCGTAAAATGGCAGAAAAACAATTACTATTCAATGAAGCAATGGAACAATTGGAAGAGATTGTGCGTCAATTGGAACAAGGAGACGTACCTTTGGAGCAGGCATTGACGCTTTATCAAAAAGGGATGGAGCTGTCAAAAGTATGCCATGACAAATTGCAGAATGCAGAAAAGCAGCTGGTGACGATGATGAATGACGGCAAAGAAGTGTCGGTGGACATAGAAACGGACGGGACAGCGAAATGAACTTAACTGAATTCAGAAAAATGAACGAACCATTGATACAGCAGCAATTGAAAGAACTGATCTCCGCTTTGTCGATACCGGCGCCTTTAAAGGAATCGATGGATTATTCGTTGCAGGCAGGCGGTAAACGCATCCGCCCCATGCTGCTTCTCGCCGTTCTTCGTGAACTGGGTGTCCGCCATCCGGATGCATTGAAAGTGGCGGCGGCCATCGAAATGATCCACACGTATTCGCTGGTGCACGACGATTTGCCGAGCATGGACAATGATGACCTCCGCAGAGGGATGCCGACCAACCATAAAGTTTACGGGGAAGCAGTCGCTATACTTGCAGGTGATGCGCTGTTGACTTATAGTTTTGGTATCATTGCGCGTTTGGAACATGTCTCCAGTGATGATAAAATCCGCTTGATCGATTTGCTGAGTGTCGCTGCAGGAGCAGAAGGCATGGTCGGCGGCCAGGTACTGGATATAGAAGGTGAAGAGAAAAAATTGTCATTGGAAGAATTGGAACAAGTGCATCGGTTGAAAACGGGAGCCTTGCTGACTTACAGCATTTTAGCTGGAGCGATTCTGGGGCAGGCGACTCCAGAACAGATGGTGTCTTTCAGCAGGTTCGGCGAGCACCTCGGACTCGCTTTTCAGATCCAGGATGATATTCTGGATGTCACCGGTACTTCCCAGGAACTGGGGAAAACCGCCGGAAAAGACGAATCGAGCGAAAAAAGCACGTATCCAAGTCTGTTGACGTTGCCGAAAGCGAAAGAAAAGCTGGACTTCCATGCCTCCGAAGCGATCAGTGCCATCCGCTCACTGAACAGTGACTGCGCGTTGCTGGAAGAATTGACAACTTTGATCGTCCAACGGAAAAACTGAAAAACCAGCTCCGATTTGTACTATTAAAAAGTGTTGATATAATAGATATATGTGTCATAGTGGAAAAATTTTTGAAGAAGGTGTGTGATGGCAATGGATCTTCATACGATTACTAGTCCATCTTTCTTAAAAGAGCTGAACCAAAAGCAGCTCGCGGAATTAAGTGAAGATATTCGGCAATTTTTAGTAGAAAACTTATCGAAAACAGGCGGCCATATTGGACCGAATTTAGGTGTTGTCGAATTGACATTGGCATTGCACCGTGTATTCGACAGCCCATCTGATAAATTTATATGGGATGTGGGTCATCAGTCGTATGTCCATAAGATTTTGACGGGGCGTGCAAGCCAATTTGATACATTGCGCCAGTTCAAAGGGTTATGCGGCTTCCCGAAACGAAATGAAAGCGACCATGATGTCTGGGAGACGGGCCACAGTTCCACTTCCCTGTCGGCAGCGATGGGAATGGCGGCTGCCCGTGACATTAAAAAAAGCAAAAACCATGTAATACCGATTATCGGGGACGGTGCTTTGACAGGCGGTATGGCACTGGAAGCATTGAACCACATTGGCCATGAACAGACCAATATGATTGTTGTTTTGAACGATAACGAAATGTCGATCGCCCCGAATGTGGGAGCTCTCCATAATGTGCTGGGCCGCTTGCGTACAGCCGGGAAATACAACAAAGCAAAAGACGATTTGGAATATTTGATGAAAAAAATACCGGCAGTTGGCGGCAAACTTGCGGCTACAGCCGAGCGGGTAAAAGACAGCTTGAAATACCTGCTTGTATCCGGTGTTTTCTTCGAAGAGCTCGGATTTACGTACCTGGGACCGATTGATGGCCACGATATGGAAGATTTGGAATCCAATCTCCAGTACGCCAAAAAAGTGGAAGGCCCTGTTCTGCTCCATGTTATCACCAAAAAAGGCAAAGGCTTTTTGCCGGCAGAACAAGATCGCATCGGCACCTGGCATGGCACAGGTCCATATAAGATGGAAACAGGCGACTTGGTGAAATCCTCTTCAAAAGCTCCGTCCTGGAGCGGCTTGGTAGCGGAAACCGTGCGGAAGATTGCGCGGCAGGATGAGCGCGTGGTGGCCATCACTCCGGCGATGCCGGTTGGTTCCAAACTGGAAGGCTTTGCATCTGAGTTTCCTGAGCGGATGTTTGATGTAGGGATTGCGGAACAGCACGCCACTACCATGGCGGCCGGACTTGCGACGCAGGATATGAAACCATTTCTTGCGATTTACTCCACTTTTCTTCAGCGTGCATATGACCAGGTGGTTCATGATATTTGCCGTCAGAATCTGAATGTTTTTATTGGCATTGACCGTTCGGGGCTTGTTGGAGCGGACGGCGAAACGCATCAAGGCGTTTTTGATATTGCCTTTTTGCGCCACCTTCCGAATATGGTCATCATGATGCCAAAAGACGAAAACGAAGGCCAGCATATGGTCAAGACAGCCATCGATTACGACGGTGGCCCAATCGCCTTGCGCTATCCGAGAGGAAATGGATTGGGCGTGGAAATGGATACGGAGCTGCAGGCTTTGCCGATCGGTTCGTGGGAAGTGCTTGAACAAGGGACGGACGCGGTTATCCTGACTTTCGGCACGACCATTCCAATGGCTCTGAAAGCAGCGGCAGACCTGCGGGAGCAGGGCATCAAAGCGGAAGTGGTCAATGCGCGCTTTATCAAACCGATGGATTCGCAGATGCTCCATTCCATCTTCCAGCGAAAATTGCCGGTTGTCACAATTGAAGAAGCTGTGCTGCAAGGTGGCTTTGGCAGTGCAGTGCTGGAATTTGCCCATGACCATTACTACACTGATTCGGTTGTGGAACGTCTCGGCATACCGGATCAATTCATCGAGCACGGCGACGTTTCAAAGTTGATGGATGAAATCGACTTGAACAGTGATCGTGTGGTACAGGTTATCAAAAAACATATCCAGCCAGAAGTAAAGGCAGGATATAAGGCATTATGAACAAACCGAAAAAAGAGCGTGTCGATGTACTTCTTGTAGAAAGAGGGATATGCGAGACACGGGAAAAAGCAAAACGCGCCATCATGGCCGGCATTATTTTTTCCAACGAAGAACGGATGAACAAACCGGGTGAGAAAATTGCCCAGGACGCTCCTCTCGAAATGAAAGGCAATGACTTAAAGTATGTCAGCCGCGGCGGTTTAAAACTGGAAAAGGCACTGCAGGAATTTGAGTTGTCGGTGGAAGGGAAGCTGATGCTTGATATTGGCTCTTCCACCGGCGGTTTTACCGACTGTGCTCTCCAAAACGGAGCCGCGCATTGCTATGCGCTGGATGTCGGCTATAACCAGCTTGCCTGGAAAATCCGTCAAGACGAGCGGGTAACGGTGATGGAACGCACCAACTTCCGTCATTCCAAACCGGCGGATTTCACAGAAGGGCTTCCTGAGTTTGCGACCATTGATGTTTCTTTCATTTCACTGAAAATCATTTTGCCGGTATTGAAGCAAGTTCTGGTGCCGGGTGGGCATGTGATTGCCTTGGTCAAGCCCCAATTCGAAGCCGGCAGAGACAGCGTCGGGAAAAAAGGCATTGTCCGGGATCCGAAAACCCACCGCGAAGTTTTATTGAAAGTCGGTGGATTTGCTTCGGAGGCAGGGTTTCATATAAGAAACATGTCCTTTTCGCCTATTACCGGCGGGGAAGGCAATATCGAATTCTTGTTTCATTTGCAATCAGCACAGGACAGCGAAGAAATTGCCGGCGTTTCAGAAGCAGCGGTCAATGAAACCGTTCGAACAGCACATGAAAATTTATAAGAAGGTTGTCCAACCAGTCGTCACACGACTCATTGGACAACCTTTTCTTACGGAGTCACCGTCTTTCGGCTGGAGTTTTTTATAAAAACTGCACAAGCAATGGTTTTTGTGCCATGCCAGAAATGACTCCTTTCTTGTCTTTCCTGTTTTTAAAAGGTACGATATAAGGTATATGGAATAATTATTCACGTAGGGGGAGCAAGATGAACAAAGGACAACGCCATATTAAGATTCGCGATCTTATTTCAAACCGCGAAATTGAAACGCAGGACGACTTGGTGAACTTACTGAAAGCAGCAGGTTACGAAGTGACACAAGCGACGGTTTCGCGTGATATAAAAGAACTCCATCTGGTTAAAGTGCCTTTGCAGGACGGGCGTTACAAGTACAGCCTGCCCGCTGATCAGCGCTTTAATCCGATGCAGAAATTGCACCGTGCCTTGACAGACGCTTTTGTCAGTATAGACGGGGCAAGCCATTTTCTTGTCATGAAAACATTGCCGGGCAATGCCCATGCCATTGGTTCACTCATTGACCATTTGGATTGGGAAGAAATCCTCGGGACAATTTGCGGTGACGATACCTGCCTGATCATCTGCCGAAAAGATGAAGACAGAGAAGTGTTGAAACAACGATTGATTGAAATGCTTTAATAATGGGGTGAAGTGTATGTTGCGCGAGTTGGATATCCGCAATTTTGCTATTATCGATGCGCTTTCTGTCAGTTTTTCAGAAGGCCTGACAGTATTAACAGGTGAAACGGGAGCCGGAAAATCGATTATCATCGATGCCGTCCATTTGCTTGCAGGAGGAAGAGGGAGCCAGGAGTTTATCCGGCATGGCGCCAAAAAAGCGGAAATTGAAGGTTTGTTCACGATAGAAGATGAAAAGCACCCGGTTTTCCAGAAACTTGCGGAGTTTGGGGTCGAGTCGAGCGACGGCGATATACTGCTGCGCCGGGAGTTGAACGAAAAAGGCAAGAATGTATGCCGCATCAACGGCAAACTTGTGACGATTTCAATTTTACGTGAAGTGGGGGCTGCGTTGATCGATATCCACGGCCAGCATGAAACGCAGGAACTGATGGATGAAAAGCAGCATCTTCATTTATTGGATCAGTTTGCCGGAAAAAGCCTGGCAAAGGCGAAAGAAAGCTATGCCAACACTTTTGACAAGTACACGAAATTGAAACGGGAGTTTTCTTCTTACAATGAAAACGAACAGCAAATTGCCCAGCGGATTGACCTTCTGACCTTTCAGCTGCAGGAAATTGAAGCGGCGCAGTTGACGGCTGGAGAAGACGAAGAATTGCTCCAGGAGCGCAAAAAACTGCAGAACTTCCATAAAATCTATGAATCCATATCGGCTGCCCATGAAGCCATCCAGGGAGAGTCGAAAGGATTGGATTGGGTTGGGACGGCCATGTCGGAACTGGAGCATGCGGCTTCGGTCGATGAACAATTCAGCAGCCATTCCGAACTGCTGTCGACGGCGTTTTACCAGATTCAGGACACCTCCACGGAAATCAAGCGGATCCTTGATGACATGGAGTTTGATCCGAACCGGCTGAACGACATCGAACAGCGGCTGGCTTTGCTGCAATCGCTGAAAAGGAAATATGGAGCATCAGTCGAAGACATTCTGCTGTATCATGAAGCGCAGACGGATGAGCTGGATAAACTGGTGAATCGGGACCAACGGCTTCAGCTGGATCAGGAAAAACTGAAAGAATTGACGGAAGATCTGCGGGTGGAAGCGGAAGAACTGACGATTCTTCGGAAAAAGGCGGCTGTGCGTCTGGGAAAAGACATTATGGAACAGTTACAGGCTCTGCATATGGGCAAAGCTTCATTCGAAGTCAATTTCGGAACGCTTCCTAATGGCAGATTTGACCGCCACGGCCATGATGCGATTTCGTTTTATATTTCCACCAATCTTGGAGAACCGTTAAAACCGTTGACAAAAGTGGCTTCCGGTGGAGAACTGTCACGGATGATGCTGGCTTTGAAAACGATTTTTTCGAAGCATCAGGGCATTACATCCATCATTTTCGACGAAGTTGATACAGGAGTCAGTGGCCGGGTTGCACAAGCCATTGCCGAAAAGATTGCGGCCATTTCCATTCATTCACAAGTGCTGTGCATTTCACATCTGCCACAGGTGGCAGCGATGGCCGACCAGCATTTGTTCATCGAAAAACGGATTGACAAAAATCGGACGACAACTGCTGTGCATGAACTCGATGGACAAGAGCGCAAAGAAGAAATGAGCCGTATGTTGTCCGGGGCTGAAATTACGGAACTGACTTTGCAGCATGCAGAAGAACTGCTGTCGCTTGCCCATGATCGGAAACTATTGATGAAGTAAGCTGCCAGAGCAGTCAGCGAGGGGAGAAATTGATGAATACGATCAGAATAGCAGTGGCAGATGACAACAGGGAACTGGTGGATTTACTGAGTGATTATTTGAACAGCCAGCCGGAAATGGAAGTCGTAGCGAAAGCTTACAATGGCCACGCCTGTATCGAAATGCTGAAGGACCATCCTATTGATGTGTTGGTGTTGGACATTGTAATGCCTCATTTGGATGGGATCGGTGCACTGGCCGCCATCAAGCAAGACGAAAAGCTGCGCGACATCGAAGTTATCATGCTGTCCGCATTTGGCCAGGAATCCATCATGAGCCAGGCTGTTCAATACGGTGCTTCGTATTTTCTCATGAAGCCTTTTGAACCGGAGCGGTTGGCTGTACAGATCAACCATATCATGTACAATGGCAGTGAGAAGCATCCGGAAGAAAATCAGGTGCTGAGCATCGAAGAGCAAATTACGAATGTGGTCAAAGAAGTGGGAGTCCCTCCGCATTTAAAAGGGTACGGCTACTTGAAACAAGCGATTTCACTCGTATTGGATAACCCGGCCATTCTAAACAAGGTGACCAAGTCCTTGTATCCGGCGATTGCCGGGACGTATGATACTACTCCTGCGCGAGTTGAACGCTCTATCCGGCACGCCATAGAAATTGTGTGGACGCGTGGCGATATCCAGCATATTTCGAAAATAGTCGGCTACAGCAATGAACACTTGCAATCGAAACCGACCAATTCCGAGTTTATCGCGATGCTGTCCGACAGTATTCCGCTTGAAGATTCTGCATCCCAATAGCAGGAAATAAAAACCCGTTTTTATTCGTCAAGAAAGAAGATGATTCGAATTGTCTGAAGTAAAAGTCTATGCACATAGAGGAGCGTCAGGCTACGCTCTCGAAAATACATGGAAGTCTTTTCAGAAGGCGTGTAATTTCGGTGTCGGCATCGAGTTGGATGTCCAGATTACAAAAGATGGTGTAATCGTCGTTTTTCATGATGATAATGTAAAGCGATTAAGCGGTAAAGATGCCAGAATAGAAGAAGTGGACTATGATTTTTTAAAGGAATTGAAAATCGGGAAAAAATGGAGACGTTCGTTCGTCCATCATAAAATCCCACTTGCCTATGAAGTTTTTCAATGGGCGAAAGAAAAAAAAGTTCCGTTGAATATCGAAATGAAAAGTTCCTTTCTGCATCACCCGAATGGCACGAAAATATTATGTGCCATGCTTGATGGTTTGCATGACGTGCATTTGTCTTCTTTCCATCCGCAGTTGCTGAAAGAAATAAAAAAAACAAAGCCATCTGTTGAGACGGCCTTGATACTGAAAAAGAAATTTTCCTTGGAAGAAGTTATCGGGATGGATTGGGTCGACAGCCTTCATCTCCATAAGCGGCTGTATTCAAGCCAGTTGATCGATCAGTTGCAGCAAACCGGGAAAAAAATCAGGGTTTATGGAATGGTTGGTTCCGAAGCAGCCATAAAAAAACCGGATTCCTGTCTGGTTGGTGTCATCACCGATTATCCGGACCGTATAAAAGAAAAATTGCGTCCCGCCGTTGAACGGTAGGACGCAATTTTTTATTTCTGAAATCTTTTTTGGACTGTCCCTTTTTTCCGGTCACGGTTCAACAGAAAGCCGGCAAAAAAGCCGACTCCAAGCACCACGAAAATTGTGCCAAGGATGAATTGCAGCCACAAAGCCGGATAAGGCTCGAGTAATTTATTGAACAAGGTGTCGCGCATCAGCTTGATGCCGTACGCAGCCATGATTCCAGGTATGAGTAAGACAAGAAAAGCAAGAAAACGTCCCATGATTCCACTCCTTCTGCTCTATTGTTTCCAATTTGCGGGCAGTTGTCAAGAAATCGATTCTGCGGTACGCTTAGAACATTACTGCAAGAGATTGCATATACTGCGAATGAAAGGTATGAAGAAATTTGCAAAATATATTGATTGTCGGTGGCGGTGCGGGTGGCTCTGCCATCCTTGAGCTGCTTCTTGAATCGGATTACTTACGTGTGCTTGGCGTGGTGGATATCGACCTGAATGCACCCGCCATCGCATCAGCCAGATTGCACGGCATCCGTGTATCAGATCATTTCAACGAATTTCAGCATGAAGACGTGCATCTCGTCTTTAATGTGTCGGGCAGCGATGCTGTACAACGGGAATTGCACCGCTATTTCAACGACAACACCGACATCATCCCTGGAAGCGTTGCCAATATGGTGGTCAAATTACTCCATGAAAAAGAGCATTTCATCAAACGCCTCAGCGAAGAAAGCCATAAGCAGAACATCATTTTCAATTCCATAGAAGAAGGCATGGTGGGAATCGATCAGAACAGCCATGTGATATTCATGAACAAAAGTGCCGCCCGGATGCTTGAAGTGGAAATTGAGTCATCCATCGGCCGCCATATCCATGAACTGATCGCACTCAGTGAATTGCCGCGGATCTATGAAACCGGCCGCACCGATTTGAACAAAGAGCTGGTGCTGAAGACGGGTTCGAAGATTGTCACATCGCGTTTTCCGATGATTGATGAAAACGGGGAGATCATCGGGGCTTTTGCGGTATTCAAAGACATTACGGAAGTGGTATCCCTGGCGGAAGAAATCACGGATTTAAAAGAGGTCCAGACGATGCTGCAGGCCATCATCCAGTCAAGCGATGATGCAATTTCCGTTGTTGATGAGAAAGGCAACGGCTTATTGGTCAACCCCGCATACACCCGGATTACCGGTCTCCAGATGGACGAAGTCATCGGCCGACCTGCCACTGCAGATATTTCGGAAGGCGAAAGCATGCATGTAAAAGCGCTTCAAACACGCAAGCCGGTGAGAGGTGTAAATTTAAAGGTGGGACCAGGCAGACGCGAAGTTATTGTTAATGTAGCTCCGATCATTGTGGACAACAAACTGAAGGGCAGTGTCGGCGTTATCCATGATACGACTGAGATCCGGTCACTGATGAAAGAGTTGGACAGGGCACGGAGCATCATCCGAACACTGGAATCCAAATACACTTTTGACGATATCATCGGACTGTCGTCAGAAATGCAATTGTCCCTGCAACAAGCGAAACTGGCGGCGCAGACCTTGGTGACCGTGCTGCTGCGCGGTGAGTCGGGAACGGGGAAGGAATTATTCGCCCATGCCATTCACAGCGCCAGCGAAAGAAAATACAACAAGTTTGTCCGCGTCAATTGTGCTTCTTTATCTGAAGAACTGCTTGAAAGTGAACTGTTCGGATATGAAGAGGGGTCGGTTTACGGATTGAAGAGCGGCGAAAAAAGAGGGCTTTTTGAAGAGGCGAATAATGGCAGCATTTTTTTGGATGAAATCGGCGAATTGTCTCCCGCCATTCAAAGCAAACTGCTGCGTGTCCTGCAGGAGCACGAAACATTACGGATCGGCGGAACAAAACCGATTCCCGTCAATGTACGGGTGATCGCCTCCACGAACGCCAATATGGAAAAAGCGTTGCTGGATGGCACCTTTCGGGAAGATTTGTATTATCGGCTGAATCGCATGCCGATCCTGATCCCACCGTTGCGCAACCGAAAACAGGATATCCCACAAATCGTCGACAGGCTGCTGCTGAAGCTGAATCAGGAATACGGCCGCAGCATCGAAACGATTACTGAAAAGGCATTGCAGCTTTTGCGGGTCTATGATTGGCCGGGCAATGTGCGTGAACTTGAAAATGTCATCAGCCAGTCCATGATATTTATGCAAATAAACGATAAAGTCTTAACGGAAAAACACATTCCGCTAAACATGCTGAAAGTTTCCGAGGCGAAAAACGAAGTGGTGGTCGAGTCATCTGTTCCGTTGCAGGAACAACTGGACACTGTCGAACGGGGAATCCTCCATCATGCACTCACTCAATTCAAAGGAAACAAATCCAAGACAGCCAAGCAATTGCAGATTTCGCTGCGCACTTTATACTACAAATTAGAAAAATACGGCTTAAATTAAGTTTGTGCAAATAATTGCAGGGTTTTGCAAATATTTGCATGAAATCCGGTCCGGATTAAGAAATAAAACGCTTACATCCCTTATCTCACCATGTTTTATCTGGTTTAATTAAAGGTGAATGAGGTGATGACCATGACTACATTAATCGATTTGATGAATGACATCCCCACTGAAGAAATACATGCAGTTGCTGTAGCAGCGGCAGCGGATGGCGAAGTACTCGAAGCAGTCAGCATGGCGATTGAGCGAAAACTCGCAAGCTTCAGGCTGTTCGACGATGAGGAAAAGCTCCGGAAGTTGATTGCTGATGATTTTCCACACTTGATCGATCATCCGCATCTTTCCATCCATCACACAGACGGCCCTCAACAAGCAGCCAGGGAAGCGGTTACATCCGTATCCATCGGCGAGGCGGATGTGCTGATGAAAGGGATGATTTCCACAGCCGTTTTATTGAAAGCGGTTTTGAACCCAGATATTGGACTGAGGACCGGCAATGTCCTTTCTCATGTAGCCGCTTTTGAAATCGAGGGATTTGACCGGTTGATTTTCGTCACCGATGCAGGGATGAATATGACTCCGGTGCTGTATGAGAAAGCGCAAATTATCCAGAACGCAGTGCATATTGCCCGTTCAGTCGGTGTGGAAACTCCAGTGGTCGCTCCACTCGCCGCTGTGGAAGTTGTCAATCCAAACATGCAGGCTACACTTGATGCGGCAGCACTGGCAACGATGAACAGACGGGGCCAAATTAAGAACTGTATAATTGACGGTCCTTTGGCTCTGGACAACGCCGTATCAGCTGAAGCAGCCGCCCACAAAGGAATCAAAGGTGAAACTGCAGGAAAAGCTGATATTCTGGTTGTGCCCAATATTGAAGCAGGCAATATCCTATATAAATCACTTGTCTATTTTGCCCGGGCGAAAGTCGGCGGGGTCATCGCAGGTGCAAAGGCTCCGATCGTTTTGACTTCACGGGCAGACAGTGCCGAAAGCAAATTATTCTCACTCGCTTTAGCGATCCGTTCATCAACTTATCAAAAAGAAAAGTAACGATATATTAGGAGGAATCACAATGGAAATCTTCAAAAAAATGGAACAGCACGACTACGAACAGTTGGTATTTTGCCAGGATAAAAATTCAGGCCTGAAAGCGATCATCTGCATCCACGATACGACACTCGGACCGGCTCTTGGCGGTACGCGGATGTGGAATTATGCGACAGAAGAAGAAGCGATCGAAGACGCCATTCGTCTGGGCCGCGGAATGACTTATAAAAATGCAGCTGCCGGGCTGAACCTCGGCGGCGGTAAAACCGTCATCATCGGTGACCCGCTGAAAGACAAGAACGAAGAAATGTTCCGTGCATTCGGCCGCTTTATCCAAGGCCTGAACGGCCGTTACATCACTGCCGAGGACGTGGGTACAACGGTGGCTGACATGGATTTGATCCATGAAGAAACGGACTTTGTAACAGGAATTTCTCCTGCTTTCGGCTCTTCAGGAAATCCTTCTCCGGTTACAGCGTACGGTGCGTATATCGGGATGAAGGCTGCGGCAATGGAAGCGTTCGGCGATGATTCACTGGAAGGTAAAACAGTGGCTGTCCAAGGAGTCGGCAACGTTGCTTACCCACTATGTGAATACCTGCATAAAGAAGGGGCGAACCTGATTGTCACGGACATCAACAAAGAAGCCGTGCAGCGTGCCGTAGATAACTTTGGCGCCACCGCTGTCGAGCCGAATGATATTTACGCACAGGAAGCAGACATTTTCGCACCGTGTGCAATGGGTGCCATCATCAACGACGACACAATTCCTCAATTGAAAGTCAAAGTGGTCGCAGGGTCAGCCAATAACCAATTGAAAGAAGAACGTCACGGCGATGAACTCGAGGCGAAAGGCATTGTCTATGCTCCGGATTTTGTCATCAACTCGGGCGGAGTCATCAATGTCGCAGACGAATTGTACGGCTACAACAATGAACGCGCTATGAAACGCGTAGAAACGATTTACGACAGCATTTCGAGAATTTTTGAAATCTCAAAACGTGATGGAGTACCAAGCTACATTGCGGCAGAACGGATGGCGGAAGAACGCATCGAACGCATGCGCAAATCCAGAAGCCAATTTTTGCGCAACGGCCACGACATCCTTAGCAGAAGGTAAAAAAGAAAAGCGGAAGTGCCTGTCCAGCTCTGACAGGCAAGAGATAGACCAAAAGTAGTTTGGGCTATCTCTTTGCGACGAAGCTAGCGCAGCGATGCAGGAGCAATACGGGTTCAGGCAGACCAGTGCAGTGGAGCTCTATCCCACACAGCTGGGTCGACTTATGTCCCGAAGAGCTAGGCACTGGAGACTGGACAAAGAAAAGCGGAAGCGGCCGTTCAGGTTTGACGGGCATAAGACGGTCTGGCGAAGCGGAGTATTTCCAGCCGCACAGCCAGAATGGCTTATGACCCGAGAACCTGGCCGCTGGAGACTGGACAAAAAGAAAAACGGAAGCGGCCGGCGAGTAAGATGAAAAGGAGGGATCGCTGTGCAAGAACAGCTGCATCGAATACTAGTCATAAATCCAGGGTCGACATCGACTAAGATCGGCGTTTTTGACAACGACACCCTGATCATGGAAAAGACCATCCGCCATTCAACCGAACAGCTGGCGGAGTTCCCTTCCATTATTGAGCAATACAGTTTTCGCAAGCAAACCATTCTCGAAGCTCTGGATGAAGAAGGGATGAACGTTTCAAACCTTTCTGCCGTCTGCGGAAGAGGCGGTTTGCTGCGGCCGATCGAAGGTGGAACATACCAGGTCAACGAAGAAATGCTCAACGATCTGCGTATCGGATATGCCGGCCAACATGCCTCCAATCTCGGAGGGATATTGGCATACGAAATCGCCAATGGATTGAATATCCCTTCTTATATAGTTGACCCTGTAGTGGTGGATGAGCTGGCGCCGATTGCCCGCCTGTCCGGTTTTTCATTGATTAAGCGGAAGTCGATTTTCCATGCCTTGAACCAAAAAGCGGTGGCGAAGCGGTTTGCCAAAGCCAACGGGCGAGCTTATGAAGACGTGCGATTGATCGTCACCCATATGGGCGGCGGCATCACAGTCGGTGTCCATGAAGGAGGCCGTGTAGTGGAAGTCAATAACGGTCTCCACGGCGACGGCCCCTTCAGTCCTGAGCGGGCGGGGACGGTACCGGCAGGAGATTTGGTGGAATTATGTTTTTCCGGAAAATACTACCGTCAGGAAATCATGAAAAAACTCGTGGGGCAAGGCGGCATGGTTGGCTATCTGGGAACCAATGACGCGGTGACTGTGGAAAAAAGGATCAACAAAGGCGACCGGCAAGCCGCTCTGGTTTACGAGGCGATGGCCTATCAGATTGCACGTGAAATAGGCGCGGCCAGTGCCGTTTTAAGCGGCAAAGTGGATGCCATCATTTTAACAGGCGGACTGGCTTACGGAAAAGAGTTTGTGGAAGCCATCTCAAAGCGGATCAGCTGGATTGCGGATGTAGTGGTTCACCCGGGAGAAAACGAACTGCAGGCTCTTGCAGAAGGGGCGGTCCGTGTACTGAAAAACGAAGAAACAGCAAAAAATTATCCCACAGGATGATGGGATAAAGGAGGTTGCCATACATGGCTCAAAATTATGATGTAGTCATCATAGGAGGAGGTACAGGCGGTTACGTTGCCGCCATCCGCTCCGCACAACTTGGCTTGAAAACAGCAATTGTCGAAAAAGGCGATCTTGGTGGAACCTGCCTGCATAAAGGATGCATTCCCAGCAAGGCCTTGCTGCGAAGCGCGGAAGTCTATTCAACCACCAAAAACCATGCTTCTGATTTTGGTGTTGAAACAAGTGAAGTTTCTTTGAATTTCTCGCGTGTTCAACAGCGTAAACAGGGAATCGTCGATCAGTTGCATGCCGGAGTCCAGGGGCTCATGAAAAAAGGGAAGATTGATGTCTACGAAGGAATCGGCCGTATTTTAGGTCCTTCGATTTTCTCACCGAATGCAGGGACGGTTTCAGTGGAAATGAAAAACGGTGAAGAAAACGAAATGCTGATTCCGAACAATGTCATCGTTGCGACAGGTTCGCGCCCGCGCACATTGCCGGGCTTACCAATTGATGGCGAATTTGTGATGAGTTCAGACGAAGCCTTGCAGATGGAGGAATTGCCGAAATCCATACTCATTGTAGGTGGCGGTGTCATCGGCATCGAATGGGCCTCTATGCTGAATGACTTCGGTGTCGATGTGACGGTCATTGAGTATGCAGACCGCATCATTCCGACTGAAGACCAGGATATCTCAAAGGAAATGCAGAAATTACTGAAGAAAAAAGGAATCACGATTGCCACCAGTGCCAAAGTATTGGCAGACACACTTGAAACAGGCGATGGCGGGGTGACCATCCAAGCTGAAATCGATGGCAAGAATGAAAGTTTTGCTGCAGACAAAATGCTGGTTTCCGTCGGCCGTCAGGCAAACATCGAGAACATCGGCCTTGAAAATACGGATATTATTGTGGATAAAGGTTTTATCCAGGTAAAAGATTCGTTTCAGACGAAAGAGTCCCATATTTACGCCATCGGTGACGTAATCGGCGGCATGCAGCTGGCTCACGTGGCATCTCATGAGGGGATCACTGCAGTTGAGCATATCAAAGGCAATAACCCGCACTCCATCAATTATGATTTAGTGTCGCGCTGTATCTATTCCAATCCCGAAGCGGCAAGTGTCGGTATTACGGAAGAGCAGGCAAAAGAACAGGGCTTTGATGTCAAAGTCGGTAAATTTTCGTTTAAGGCCATCGGAAAAGCACTGGTTTACGGTGAATCGGACGGCTTTGTCAAAATAATTGCAGATAAAGAAACAAACGATATTCTCGGAGTCCATATGATCGGACCGCACGTGACGGACATGATTTCCGAAGCCGGACTGGCGATGGTCCTGGACGCAACCCCGTGGGAAGTGGCGGATACCATACATCCACATCCAACATTATCGGAAGTGATGGGCGAAGCCGCCCTCGCTGTAGACGGAAAAGCGATTCACAGTTAAAGGAGGAATCTTAATGGCTTTAAAACACGAAGAAGCAGGTCTTACAACGGAAGATTTGCTGAATATTTATGAAACGATGATGATGGCGCGCCGTGTCGATGAGCGCATGTGGCTTTTAAACCGTTCAGGCAAAATTCCTTTTGTCATCTCATGCCAGGGGCAGGAAGCGGCACAGGTGGGAGCGGCTTATGCGCTTGATAACACAAAAGATTACGTGGCGCCTTATTACCGTGACCTTGGAGTGGTGCTGCACTTCGGCATGACGCCTAAAGAACTGATGCTGTCGGCATTTGCGAAAGCGGAAGACCCGAACTCCGGCGGCCGTCAGATGCCCGGACATTTCGGTCAAAAAAGCAACCGGATCCTGACAGGATCTTCACCTGTCACGACACAAGTCCCCCATGCAGTTGGTGTAGCGCTTGCAGGAAAGATGAAAAAGCAGGACTTTGTCGCTTTCACCACATTGGGCGAAGGTTCTTCCAACCAGGGAGATTTCCACGAAGGCCTCAATTTTGCGGGTGTCCACAAATTACCGGTCATCACAATGGTTGAAAACAATAAATACGCCATTTCCGTTCCTTTTGATCGGCAGGTTGCCAGCAAGAATGTCTCGGACCGTGCAGTCGGTTACGGTATGCCGGGTGTGACGATTGACGGCAACGATCCGATTGAAGTGTACAAACATGTCAAAGAAGCGGCTGACCGGGCGCGCCGGGGAGAAGGACCGACACTGATCGAAACTGTCTCCGAACGAATGACTGCTCATTCTTCTGACGATGACCACCGCCAGTACCGTTCAGCCGATGAACTGGCTGCGCAGAAAGAAAAAGATCCGATTCTGACATTCGGTGCCTACCTGAAAGAAAACGGCATCATGGACGATGAGCTCGAAAAAGAAATCAATGACCGTATTATGAAAGAGGTCAACGAAGCAACAGATTACGCGGAAAATGCTCCGTATGCTGAACCGGAACACGCACTGAAATACGTCTATGCTGAAGAAGGAGGAAACGACTAATGGCCGTTATGAACTATATTGATGCCATCACGCTTGCCATGAAAGAAGAAATGGAGCGTGACGAAAACGTTTTTGTTCTCGGTGAAGACGTGGGCAAAAAAGGAGGCGTGTTCAAAGCGACTCAAGGCCTCTACGACCAGTTCGGCGAAGACCGTGTAGTCGACACGCCGCTTGCTGAGTCGGCAATTGCCGGTGTCGGCATCGGTGCCGCCATGTATGGCCTGCGTCCGATTGCAGAATTCCAATTTGCGGATTTCATTATGCCGGCAGTCAATCAGATTATTTCCGAAGCATCACGCATTCGGTACCGTTCCAACAATGACTGGTCGTGTCCGATCGTCTTCCGCGCGCCTTTTGGCGGCGGCGTACATGGTGCTCTGTATCATTCCCAGTCGGTTGAAGCGGTGTTCGCCAACCAGCCCGGGCTGAAGATTGTCATCCCGTCCACACCCCATGACGCCAAAGGCCTGCTGAAGGCTGCAATCCGCGATGAAGATCCGGTGATGTTTTTTGAACACAAACGCGCATACCGTCTGATCAAAGGCGAAGTGCCGGAAGATGATTACACCATCGAAATCGGCAAAGCCGATGTAAAGCGGGAAGGGGAAGACATCACTGTCATCACCTATGGCCTGGCTGTCCATTTTGCGCTCCAGGCTGCAGAACGCCTCGCTGAAGATGGCTATTCAGTGCACATTCTCGATTTGCGCACGGTTTATCCGCTCGACCAGGAAGCCATCATCGAAGCTGCCAAAAAGACGGGGAAAGTTTTGCTTGTGACAGAAGACAATAAAGAAGGAAGCATCATCGGCGAAGTGGCCGCCATTATCGCGGAACATTGCCTGTTCGATCTGGACGCCCCGATTAAGCGCCTGGCAGGTCCGGATGTGCCGGCAATGGCTTATGCGCCGACCATGGAAAAATACTTCATGATCAACCCGGACAAAGTCGAAAAAGCCATGCGGGAACTGGCGGAATTTTAAAACAGAAAAGTGGAGGCGGCCAATAGAGGAAGATAAGCTAAGAACGCGATATCCTGTCGCAACGCTTATCTGACCCACATCGTGTGGGCCTTCGACAGGCATATGACGCTTTGGCGAAGCGGCGTTATCACAGCCGCGCAGCCGGAGTGGCTTATGATCCCGAGGGTCTGGCCGCCGGAGACTGGACAAACAGAAAAGGAGGAAACCCTTTTGGCTATTGAAAATATTAAAATGCCCCAGCTTGGAGAAAGTGTAACAGAAGGAACCATTGAAAGATGGCTCGTCCAGCCGGGAGACCATGTCAATAAGTACGATCCACTTGCTGAAGTCAATACAGATAAAGTGACGGCTGAAGTTCCTTCATCATTTACAGGGACGATCAAAGAATTGGTCGCTTCCGAAGGCGATACACTGTCCGTCGGTGAAGTTGTCTGTACGATTGAAACCGAAGGTGGTTCTGCTGAACAGGCAGCTGAACCGGTAGAGGAAGCAAAACCTGCCGCTGATGAGAAAGCGAACGAAATGCCGGCCGCCGGTGCCAAACCGACAACCGGATTGACAGGCGAGAAAGGTTCTTCACAGCCCGCCAAATCCACAGGGGCAAAAGCCCGGTATTCCCCGGCAGTCATGCGCCTCGCTCAGGAACACGACATTGACTTGACGCAAGTGGAAGGTTCGGGAAGTGAAGGGCGCATCACCCGAAAAGATATTCAGTCACTGATTGACAGCGGGGAAATCCCGAAAGCTGGAGAAGCTCCTGCACAAACGGAGTCTGCACCACAAACCACTCAGCCTGAAGCATCTTCTCAGGCTGCACAGGCACCGAAAACCGAGGCGGCGCCGATTGAAAGTTCCGCCGGAGATATTGAAATTCCAGTGACGGGTGTCCGAAAAGCGATCGCTGCCAATATGGTGAAAAGCAAGCACGAAGCGCCTCATGCCTGGATGACAGTGGAAGTCGATGTTACAAATCTGGTCCAATACAGGGATTCCATTAAAACGGACTTCAAGAAAAAAGAAGGATTCAATATCACTTATTTTGCATTCTTCGTAAAAGCTGTGTCACAGGCCCTGAAAGAATTTCCAATGATGAACTCGATGTGGGCAGGAGACAAAATCATTCAGAAAAAAGACATCAACATCTCGATTGCTGTCGCTTCGTATGATGCTTTGTTCGTGCCGGTCATCAAAAATTCTGACGAGAAGTCGATCAAAGGCATCGGGAAAGAAATCAATGAACTGGCGATGAAAGCCCGCTCAGGAAAATTGAAATCGGCTGATATGCAGGGCGGCACGTTTACAGTCAACAATACCGGATCATTCGGTTCTGTCCAGTCGATGGGCATCATCAATCATCCACAGGCAGCAATCGTACAGGTTGAATCCATCGTCAAACGGCCAGTCATTATGGAAGGCGGCATGTTTGCTGCCCGTGACATGGTCAACTTGTGTCTGTCATTGGATCACCGTGTGCTGGACGGTCTGGTATGCGGCCAATTCCTGGCTCGTGTGAAGGAAATACTGGAGAACATCTCAAAAGAAAATACATCTGTTTATTAAGAAAAAGATTGGAGTGGACCACTCCAATCTTTTTTCTCCTTTAATGTCAACCTTTACTCAGGTAAAATGGAGATGTGAACTCTAGGAGGAGGGAAAGTATGGCAATCGACTCGATGAAAAAGACGAAGTTTTCTGAACGTACATATGAAGAATGGCAAAAAGGAGCGGAAGCGGCATTAAAGGGAAAGTCTTTGGACAGCCTGAAGACGCAGACGATTGAAGGCATCACGCTCGAGCCATTGTATACGAAAGACATGCTGCAAAAGTGGGGAAATTCCATACAGCTGCAGACAGCCGCAGTACAGGCAGGCAAACAACATGCCCAGTGGCTGGCGGCCCAGGAAGTAAATGCTGAATCCGCGGAAGAATTTTTGGCAGCGGTGGAAAACGAGTTATCCAAAGGAAGCGACGTGATTGTCTTTACCGGGTCCAAGAAATATGACTGGACCGAGGCGCAATTCCGCCGGTTGGCTGAACTGATCATCAAACATCCGATATACTTTAAGCTGACGCGTCAAGATCAGGACATCCTTCGTGTCTTTGATTATATCGATGAAAACGATAAAGAATCCGTAAGGGGTGTTATTCAATCGGAAGAAGAAGTCAGTGCGCCCGGATATGTGCGGACGCAATTGATTGACACAATCCCTGTTCATCATGCAGGAGGAACAGCCATCCATGAGCTCGGTGTAGCACTGAGCATGCTGGCGGAAAAAATGGACGCAGGATCGTTTGCTGACACGGCAGATAACCTGTGGGTCCGGTTTGCGGTTGATACGAAATTTTTTCAGGAAATTGCCAAGTTGCGGGCTTTCCGGGTGTTGTGGAAAGCTTTTTGCTCCGCTTACGGCGAAGACAGCCGGTTTATTCCCATATACACCGAAACATCCGTAAGGTCTTATTCCAAATTGGATCCGTACGTCAATTTGCTTCGGGCAGGCAACGCCACTTTTTCGGCTGTTCTCGGAGCCACGGATGTTCATACCGTACATCCGCATGATTTTTTGACTACTCCTACCGCCATAAGCCGGCGTATTGCCCGCAATGTTCAGCTGGTGATCAAAGAAGAAGCGCATGTGTCACATGTGCTGGATCCTTCGGCCGGTTCTTACTTTATCGAGACATTGACCAAACAATACGTTGATGCGGCATGGAATTACTTTCTGGAAATTGAAAAAATCGGTGGGTATTCACAAGCGATGAAGTCCGGCTGGCTGACAGACGATATACAAGCGAAGTGGGTCGAGAGAGAAAGGGACGTGGCGACACGGAAAGCGTCATTGATTGGAACGAATATCTACGCCAATCCGCAGGAAGCGGTGGCCGACAGCGAATTGGATGACGGTCATTTGGAATATATCACCGCGAAACGCCTGGCTTTGCCATTTGAAAAGCTGCGGGCACAAAGCAGAGAACGGATTTTAAAAACAGCGATCATCCATGTTGGGCCTTTGAAAGAAGTGAAGGCAAAGTCTGATTTTGTGAATGGTTTCTTAGCGGTCGGTGGAATTGAGCCATTGATCAGTCCGGAAATGACGGATGCAGAGAAAGTCAATCGTTATCTCTCCGACGAACAGATCGATTACGCTGTACTCTGCGGTTCTGAATCTGCTTTGGCACAGGTGATACCGGGTCTGGAAACCTCTGCCGCAATCGATGTGGCCGGCAAATTCACTGCGCAGCAGCTGGCTGATTGGGAAAAGTCCGGCGTGCAGGACCATCTCTATTCCGGGAAGCACCTGGTTGAAAAGCTCGAACAAATCCTTAGTCTTGGAAAGGAGGCGCTGTAATCATGGCTAAACCTGATTTTTCTAAAGTGGATCTCACAAAAATTCAAATAGGGGAAAAGAACACAAGCGCTTCAAAACCTTTTTTAACAAATGAAGGAATCGAAGTGAAACCGGCTTATTCGAAAGAAGATATCAGCTTTTTGCAGGAAAGTATGCCCGGGTTCGCGCCGAATGTAAGAGGCCCCTACCCGACAATGTATGTATCCCGCCCATGGACGGTCCGTCAATATGCCGGATTTTCAACAGCAGAAGAAAGCAACGCTTTTTACCGCCGCAACCTGGCAATGGGGCAAAAAGGGTTGTCTGTCGCATTTGACTTGGCCACTCACCGTGGGTATGATTCCGACCACCCCCGCGTAGTCGGTGATGTCGGCAAAGCGGGTGTGGCAATTGACAGTGTGGAGGATATGAAAATCCTCTTTGATGGCATCCCGCTTGATCAGATGTCTGTATCGATGACGATGAACGGTGCGGTAATCCCCGTCATGGCGTTTTTCATCGTGGCAGCAGAAGAGCAAGGGGTGTCACCGGACCAGTTGGCGGGCACCATTCAAAATGACATTTTAAAAGAGTATATGGTGCGCAATACCTATATCTATCCGCCGGCAATGTCCATGCAGATCATTGCGGATATTTTTAAATATACGTCCACCAATATGCCAAAATTCAATTCGATTTCGATTTCCGGCTATCATATCCAGGAGGCGGGGGCAACCGCTGACATCGAACTTGCCTATACACTGGCGGATGGGCTGGAATATGTCCGTACGGGATTAAAAGCGGGTATCGGAATCGATTCATTTGCTCCACGGCTGTCCTTTTTCTGGGGCATCGGCATGAACTATTTTATGGAAGTCGCGAAAATGCGTGCGGCTCGTGAAATATGGGCCAAGATGATGAAGACATTTGAACCGGATAACCCAAAATCACTGGCGCTGCGCACACACTCGCAGACTTCAGGCTGGAGTTTAACCGAGCAGGATCCGTTCAATAATGTCACGCGGACTCTGATTGAAGCAAACGCCGCGGCGATGGGTCATACACAGTCACTTCACACAAATGCGCTGGACGAGGCGATTGCTTTGCCGACTGATTTTTCTGCCCGTATTGCCCGCAATACACAGCTTTTCCTGCAGGAGGAAACGCTGATGACAAATGTCATCGATCCTTGGGGCGGGTCTTATTACGTCGAATCGCTGACCAAGGAACTGATGGACAAGGCATGGGAGTTAATCGAAGAAGTAGAGGAACTGGGCGGCATGGCGAAAGCGATCGAAACCGGCCTGCCGAAGATGCGCATTGAAGAAGCGGCTGCCAAAAAACAGGCGCAAATCGATTCGAACGAGGAAGTCATCATCGGCATGAACCGCTACCGTCTGGAGCAGGAAGACCCGATTGATATTTTGGATATCGACAATACCATGGTACGCAAAACACAAATCGAGCGTATTGAGCGCATGAAAGAGCAACGGGATGATGACAAAGTCATCGAGGCGTTGGAAAAGCTGACGAAAGCAGCTGAAACCGGCGAAGCCAATATTCTGGAATGTGCAGTGGAAGCGGCTCGGCACCGGGCAACACTCGGTGAAATATCGGATGCCATCGAAAAAGCATCCGGCAGACATAAGGCGGTGATCCGTTCAGTGAGTGGTATTTACAGTTCCAATTTCACAAATCAGCAGGAAATTGACATTGTGAAACAAATGACCGAAGACTTTATTGAAAATGAAGGCCGCCGTCCACGGATTCTTATCGCCAAAATGGGACAGGATGGACACGACAGAGGGGCCAAAGTCATTTCAACCGCGTTTGCCGATCTTGGGTTCGATGTGGACATCGGACCGTTGTTCCAGACGCCTGCCGAAACCGCACAGCAGGCAGCGGAAAATGATGTCCACGTAATCGGAGTCAGTTCGTTGGCTGCCGGCCACCGGACGCTTGTGCCGGAATTGGCGGAAGAACTGAAGAAAATCGGCCGGGAAGATATTCTGATCGTCGTAGGCGGAGTAATTCCTGCACAGGACTATGAATTTTTACGGAACAATGGTGCCAGCGCCATCTTTGGTCCGGGCACCGTGATTCCGGTCGCTGCACAAAAAGTGATTGAGGAAATCTACGTTCGTCTGGGTTACGAGGAAGTGGTCGACTGATGGAGCGGAAAAAAGGATCCAGAAAAGTGATGGACGGCGTCAAGGCTGCTCACGACGGGATGGATGCCGGTCCGCGAAAGAAGTTCAGGAAACCGGCAGCAAAAACGTTCGATGGCACAGAAATTGCGGAAGGCGTCCGGAAAGGATCCAGGCTGCATTTAGGGAAAGCCATCACTTTGCTTGAAAGTTCCAACCCGGTCCATAAAAAGCACGGGCAGGAGTTATTGAGCAGCTTGCTGCCACATACAGGAAACAGCATCCGCATCGGCATCACGGGAGTTCCGGGAGCCGGTAAAAGCACCTTTATCGAAACGTTCGGAGAGATGCTGACAGAACGTGGTCACCGTGTGGCGGTGCTGGCGATCGATCCAAGCTCTTCGGTGACAGGCGGCAGCATTCTTGGAGACAAGACACGGATGGAGCAGTTGGCCCGCAATCCAAATGCTTTTATCCGCCCGTCCCCAACGGCGGGGACACTTGGGGGTGTCCACAAGAAAACACGTGAAACGATGCTGCTGTGCGAAGCGGCGGGATACGATATCATCCTGGTCGAAACGGTCGGTGTCGGGCAAAGCGAAACACTGGTCCGTGGCATGGTCGACATGTTTTTGCTGCTGGTATTGACCGGAGCGGGTGATGAACTGCAGGGCATGAAAAAAGGGATTCTGGAACTCGCCGATGCCATCATTGTGCACAAAGCAGATCAAAGCAACGCAGAGCTTGCCAAAAAGACGGTATCCGAGTACAAGCAGATGCTGCATTTTCTGCAACCTGCCACAGAAGGCTGGAAGACACGTGCATTGCCGGTATCTTCTCTCGAAAACAAAGGGATCACGGAACTTTGGGAAATGGCGCAGGAGTTTGTGGAAACGGCCAAAGCCGGAGGTCAATGGACAAGGCGCCGGCAATTCCAAACCAAGGACTGGTTTCATTCCATGATCATGGATGAACTGCACAGCCGCTTTTTTGAAAATGCTCAAAAACGCGGGCAAGTGAAAGAACTGGAGCAGCGTATACTCGAAGACAACATGACGGTTTCACAGGCGATCGCCGATTTGTTCGAGTAAGTTTTTTGCATGTATTCCATGCACCTGCTATGATTAAAGAAGGAAATATGAAGGAGTGGTATGGATGAGTATGGATTTCAATTTCTTGATGAATGATATAGTAACACAGGCCCGCCAGGAAATGATCGACGGCGGCTATACACAGTTGGAAACACCTGAAGACGTAAACGAGGCATTTTCACAGCCGGGAACAAGCTTGATCATGATCAACTCGGTCTGCGGATGCGCCGGCGGCATTGCCCGTCCAGCGGCATTGCATTCCGTCCATTATGACAAACGCCCGGATCGCCTGTTAACTGTATTTGCAGGACAGGATAAAGAAGCGACAGCCCAGGCACGGATGTTGTTCGGCGACGATCATCTTCCATCGTCACCATCTTTCGCTTTAGTAAAAGATGGCAAACTGGTGGATGAAATCGGCCGTCACGAAATCGAAGGACACGATCCGATGTCCGTTATCGCTCATATCCAGGCGATATTTGAAGAGCATTGCCAAGAAGTATAAATAAAATGCCCCTTTAAAGGGGCATTTTTTCATGTCAGAAAACAAGGGGGATTTATGAAGCTTAAGCCCTATTCAATCGGCTACCGCACCATGAAAACGGCAGCGGGGGCAGCCGTGGCCATTTATCTGGCACAGCTGCTGCAGCTCGATTATTATGTATCGGCCGGCATATTGACCATTCTATGTGTCCAGCCTACTAAAAAGAAATCCATACGTGCGGCTTTCTCCCGTTTTGTCGCGAGTCTGATCGCCATCGCTTATACTTTTGTCTTTTTTGAAGGCATCGCTTACCATCCAGCCATTCTGGGCATTCTGATTCTGCTCTTCATTCCCCTGCTGGTGAGTCTGAGATTTTCGGATGGCTTTGTATCCAGTGCTGTTATCATCCTGCACATTCTGGACGCCGGAGATTTGACGCTTGGACTGTTTCTCAACGAACTTTCGCTGATGCTGATCGGTTTTGGGACCGCTTTGCTGGTGAATATGTATATGCCGAGTATCGAGCGCAGATTAAACGCTTATCAAGTGGAGATAGAACATCTGTATTCGAAGATTCTCAACGAAATGGTTGTATACCTGCGGAACGGCTCTTCCGATTGGAGCGGAAAAGAATTGATGGAAACCGCCGAGCTGCTGAAGAAAGCAAAGGCGCTGGCTTATCAGGATGTCGAAAACCACGTCACGCGCCTAGAAAACAAGTACTACCGCTATTTTGACATGCGGGAGCAGCAATTTGAAATCATTGAGCGAATCCTGCCGAAAATTTCCACAATGCCGGTGATGGTTCGGCACTCGGGCCTGATCGCTGACTTTCTGGAAGATCTGTCAGACCATGTCCATTCCGGAAATACGGCCCATCGTTATCTCGAAAAGCTGGAAGTTGTGAAAAAAGAGTTTGCCGATATGCCGTTGCCCGACAGCCATGAAAAGTTTTTGGCCATGGCTTCGCTGTACCAGGTGATTGAAGAAATGGACAGCTATCTGGAGATCAAGCAATCCTATAAGGGATTTGAAAACAAAAAGACAGCCGGATCATTTTGAACCATGCTTTCTATGCCGATAAGAGGCAGAGAACGCTGGGTCTGATGACCGGCTGTCTTTTTATATAGTTCAGATGACAAAACTGATTCCCATCAATAAGCTGGATAGAAGCATCAATCCGACCATCGCATAGACGATAAACTTCCGGAACGCCGCATTTCTCATAAATGTCAAAACTCCTTTGTTGTCAGTAATGGACTTTTACGAAATCATATCATATTTTGAGCTTGAACAGAAGAAGGTTGCACATAGATTCCAAATATTCGTGAAGAACTAGAGTTTTACAGGTCGAATCTGTACAATAAAGAAGAAACCTAAAAAGGGAAGTGAAACTGATGAAGAAAGTCGATCATATTGGAATCGCAGTTCGGGACTTAAAAGAAGTGCTCCCTTATTACACGGAGACACTCGGCTGCCCTTTATTGAAAATTGAAGAGGTATCATCAGAAAAAGTCCGTGTGGCCTTTATCGATGCGGGGAACATCAAACTCGAATTACTGGAACCGCTGGACGATACAAGTGCCATTTCCAAATTTATTGAGAAAAAAGGAGAAGGCATCCATCACATCGCTTTTGGTGTTGAAAACATTGAGAAGCGGATGGAAGAGCTTCGGGAAAAAGGAGTTCGGTTATTGAACGAACAGCCCAAAGCAGGGGCGGGAGGCGCCTTGGTGTCCTTTTTGCACCCGAAGTCCTCAAACGGCGTATTGTATGAATTGTGTGAAAAACAGTAAGGGGAGTGTGAAGAAATGGATATTTACGAACGCATCAATGAATTATACGACAGAAAACGAAAAATCGAACTGGGTGGCGGAGAGGAACGGATTGACAAGCAGCATGAAAAAGGAAAACTGACCGCCCGTGAACGCATCGATTTACTGGTGGATGAAGGTTCTTTTGTGGAATTGAGCCCTTTTGTGGAGCATCGCACCATTGACTTCGGCATGGCAGAAGGACCTGGCGAAGGTGTGGTAACAGGGTACGGTAAAGTTGATGGCCGTCCAATTTACTTGTTCTCACAGGATTTCACCGTCTTCGGGGGAGCTTTGGGAGAGATGCATGCCCAAAAAATTGCCAATGTTATGGATTTGGCAGCAAAAAACGGAGCTCCTTTTATCGGTTTAAATGACTCCGGCGGTGCACGAATCCAGGAAGGTGTCTTATCACTGGATGGCTATGGCCAGATTTTTTACCGCAATTCCATCTATTCAGGTGTCATCCCTCAAATTTCCGTCATTATGGGGCCATCTGCAGGCGGGGCGGTTTATTCCCCGGCTATCACTGATTTCGTTTTTATGGTGGATAAGACAAGCCAGATGTTCATTACAGGACCCAAAGTCATCGAAACGGTGACGGGCGAAAAAATTTCCTCTGAAGATTTGGGAGGATCGAAAGTACATACTGCCATCAGCGGGAATGCTCATTTCCGTGCCGGCACAGAACAGGAAGTGCTGGAACAGGTTCGCCAACTGATCAGCTACTTGCCGCAGAACAACAAAGAACTTCCGCCTCGTTTGGAGCTGGAAGAAGATAATGATGACCGTCCGGATCTGGCTGATATCGTACCTTATGAAGCGATTCGTCCATATGACGTGCGGAAAGTGGTCGAGCAGGTCGTCGATACAGGCAGTTTCATGGAAGTGCAGCCGGAATTTGCGCGCAATATCGTCGTCGGGCTTGCCCGCATCAAAGGCGAAACGGTCGGTCTCGTATGCAACCAGCCAAAAGTGATGGCAGGCGGGTTGGATATTGATTCGTCGGACAAAGCGGCCCGTTTTATCCGGTTCTGTGACTCGTTCAACATCCCGCTCATCACATTCGAAGATGTCACGGGCTTTTTCCCAGGCATCAAGCAGGAACACGGGGGCATCATCCGGCACGGGGCAAAAATCCTTTATGCCTACTCAGAAGCGACAGTGCCGAAAATGACGGTCATTCTGCGCAAAGCTTATGGCGGCGCCTATGTGGCATTGAACTCCAAGTCAATTGGAGCGGACCTTGTTTACTCATGGCCGAATGCGGAAATCGCCGTAATGGGGCCTCAAGGTGCGGCCAACATCATTTTTGCCCGTGAGATTGCGGCAAGTGACAACCCTGAAGAAACACGAGCTGCGAAAATCGAAGAATACCGTGAGAAGTTTGCCAATCCTTATGTGGCAGCGTCACGCGGCATGGTCGATGATGTTATTGACCCGCGCGAAACACGCGTCAAACTGATTCAGGCGCTTGAGATGATGCGGCATAAGAAAGATCAGCGTCCATCGAAAAAGCATGGCAATATGCCGTTATAAATTGGAGGTATTTCAGCAATGAAGAACGACCGGTTATTGAATGAATTTCTGGAATTGGTGCAAATCGATTCCGAAACCAAAGATGAAGCACAAATCGCAGAGGTTTTAAAGCAGAAGATGGAATCCATCGGCTTTGAAGTGACGGAAGACGACTCTTCCCGCCGTAATGGCCACGGTGCCAATAATCTGGTGGCGACACTCAGAGGTGCTAAACAGGACGTACCCGCCATTTATTTTACCGTTCATATGGATACGGTGGTACCCGGCAAAGGCGTGCAGCCGCAAGTGCGGGACGGTTACGTCTACTCGGACGGCAATACGATTTTGGGTGCGGACGACAAAGCAGGAATCGCGGCATTGCTGGAAATGATCCGTTCGATCCAGGAACAGCAAATCGAACATGGCGACATTCAGCTGGTGATTACGGCCGGTGAGGAAAGTGGATTGGTCGGTGCCAAGGAGTTCGATTCTTCCCTGTTGACAGCGGATTACGGTTACGCAGTCGACAGTGATGGAAAAGTCGGCGGCATCGTCACTTCTGCGCCAAATCAGGCAAAGCTTTGGACAACGATCCACGGCAAAACGGCGCATGCCGGAGTAGCACCTGAAAAAGGCGTATCGGCAATTACGATTGCCGCCAAAGCCATCGCCAAAATGAAGCTGGGTCGAATCGATTCTGAAACCACGGCAAATATCGGCCGTTTCCAAGGCGGAGAAGCGACTAATATTGTCTGCGACGAAGTGAATATCTTGTCGGAAGCCCGGTCGATCAGTAAAGAAAAATTGTCAGCCCAAACCAGTCATATGGAAAGGGTATTTCAGGAAATAGCGGACGCCATGGGCGGCCGGGTAGAGACAGATGTCCAAATTATGTATCCCGGCTTCCATTTCAATGATGCGGCGCCGGTGGTGGAAATCGCCAAAAAAGCCGCGGCGAACATCGGGCGGCCGTCTCCGACGTTGACGAGCGGCGGCGGAAGCGATGCCAACA
Source organism: Planococcus salinus (assembly GCF_003719725.1). GTDB lineage: Bacteria > Bacillota > Bacilli > Bacillales_A > Planococcaceae > Planococcus > Planococcus salinus. Next base: position 356,381 of record NZ_RIAX01000001.1, read on the forward strand.
TTTTCAACGGTTTCGGTGTGCCAACGGTCAACCTTTGTGTGGGCTATGAAGAAATCCATACGAAGAATGAGCGTATGCCCATTGAAGAGCTTGAAAAGCTGACTGAACTGCTTATTGAAATTGTCAAGGAGTCAAGTGGGCAGAAAGCTGCTGTATAACAAATAGAAAGAGAGAACAGCCCCGCTGTTCTCTTTTTTTTTGGCATTTTCAACTAATGGCCGCCTGCGCTTTTCTTGTTGTCCAGACTCCGGCGCCTAGCCCCTCGAGTCGCTTCGAACTTGCATGCCATGGCAAAAAACGCCATGACTCGCAAGTCCTCCAGCGCTTGTCGGGACTGAACAGGCGCCTGCGCTTTTCTTTGTCCAGCTCCGGCGGCCAGATTCTCGGGATCATAAGCCAACCTCCCTGTGCGGCTGAAGATATGCCGCTTCGGGAGGCTGTCTTATGCCTGTCGAATCTACATGGCCGCCTGCGCTTTTCTTTGTCCAGACTCCAGTGCCCAGCTCTTCGGGACATAAGCCAGTCCAGCTGTGAGGCAAAGAACGCCACTTCGCTGGTCTGTCTTATGCCTGTCAGAGCTACCCGGGCACTTCCGCTTTTCTTGTGTTAAACTGAAAGAAAAATGAAAGTGGAGCGATTGCATGGCAGGCCGGGTGATTTTTCATATTGATATGAATAGTTTTTATGCTTCTGTGGAACAGTCGCATAACCCTGATTTAAAAGGGAAAGCAATTGCGATTGCAGGCAATCCGAAAGAGCGGCGGGGCATCATTGTTACCTGTTCCTATGAAGCGCGGGCCCACGGAATTTATACGACGATGCAGGTGCATGAAGCGAAACGGAAATATCCGGAGCTGATTTTATTGCCACCCAACTTTGACCGCTACCGGACCGCTTCAAAAGCCATGTTCGAGATTTTGCGTTCCTATACAGCGATGGTCGAGCCGGTTTCCATCGATGAAGGCTATCTGGATGTGACGGAGCTTGCACTGGAACGCCACGCTGTGTCGATTGCTGAAGAAATTCAACAGCGTATTCTGTCAGAACTTGATCTGCCCTGCTCCATCGGCATTGCACCAAATAAATTTTTGGCCAAGACAGCCTCTGATATGAAGAAACCGCTGGGCATCACGATTTTGCGCAAGCGTGATATTCAACAGGAAATGTGGCCGCTTCCGGTGATTGAGATGCATGGCATCGGGAAAAGCACCGCCGCGAAACTGAAGACCCTGTCGATTGAAACAATCGGGGATTTGGCGAAGGCGAATACGGGTCTTATCAAGGAAAAGATGGGGAAAAATGGTGTCAGGCTTCAGAATCGTGCCAATGGAATCGATGAGCGGGAAGTTGATCCGGACTCTGTTTACGATACGAAGAGTGTCGGGACTTCAACAACTCTGCCTTTTGATGAGACGGATGATGAAAATTTGAAAGCCATCATCCGGAAACTGAGTGAAAAAGTGGCAGGCAGGCTGGAAGCGAAAGAACTGGCGGGTCCGACTGTCAGCATCCAGACAAGAAGTGCCGACTGGCAAAACCGGACACGCAGCATCACCTTGAAAAACACCGTATGGAAAGCAGACGATATCAACCGGGAAGCCTGGCAGCTGTTCATGAAGCATTGGAACGGAGAAGCGCTCCGACTGGTGGGAGTGACGGTTTCCAATGTGGCGGATAAAGGCGAGATGACCGAGCAGTTATCCATTTTCAATTTTCAGGAACATGCCAAAGAAGAGCCGATCATGGAGTTGATGACAAAGTTGGAATCCAGGTTTGGCAAAAGCATGCTGAGAAGAGGGACGAAGCTGAAAAAAACCTCTTCTGAAGATTCCGAAACAAGTTTCAGTAAAGATTTTCTCAATGACCACGACCATGATAGAAAGTAGGGACTTTATGCAGTTATTATTTCTGGGTACCGGTGCCGGCATACCATCCAAACAACGCAACACTTCATCGTTGGCCTTGAAGCTGCTGGAAGAACGCGGGACTGTTTGGCTGTTCGATTGCGGCGAAGCGACACAGCATCAAATTCTTCACACCACGTTAAAGCCAAGGAAAATCGAGAAAATTTTTATTACCCATCTTCACGGCGACCATATCTTCGGTTTGCCCGGCTTGCTCGGTTCCCGTTCATTCCAGGGAGGGGACGAACTTCTGGAGATCTATGGGCCTGCAGGAATACAGGAGTTTACTGAAACGTTTTTACGCATCAGCCAAACCCATTTGACGTATTCAATCATTTTCCATGAAGTGCAGGAAGGCCTCATCTTTGAAGATGAGACGATGGAAGTGGAGGCGCGTCTGCTTGATCACGTCATTCCTTCGTTTGGTTACCGCATCACTCAAAAACCGCTGCCTCCCAAACTGCTGATTGATGAGGCAGTCAAAAAAGGGGTGCCGAAAGGGCCGTTACTAGCCAAGTTGAAAAACGGTGAAACTGTTGAACTGGAAGACGGAACAGTGGTGAAAAGCGAAGAAGTGACGAGTCCGGCGGAAGCAGGCTTTGTTGTCGCCATTCTCGGGGACACCCGTTTCTGCCAGGCCGCTGTCGAACTCAGCCGGGGTGCCGATGTCCTGGTCCATGAAGCGACGTTTGATACGGAGACGCAGAAATTGGCGAAAGCCTATGGCCATTCATCGATTTACGATGCGGCACTGACGGCACACCAAGCCGGAGCAGGGACACTGATCGCCAATCACATCAGTGCCAGGTTTTTGCCGGAAGACGCCAAAACTCTCGCAAACGAGGCGTTGCACGTACATCCAACGATCCATATTGCACACGACTTCGCTGAATATGAATGGCATAAAAACAAAAAAGAAATACAGAAAAAGAAAAAAGAACGCCAATAGCCGGTTCCTGAAAAAACGAAGTGAAAATTATTGTGGTATAAGGGGACCGGGGTTAAGAACCATTGAACAAGTGGTGAGAAAAAGCTTCTATATAAGTTAAACAAAAGAATAATCCTTTATATAACGCTTCGGCGCTTTGGACAAGACTCCCGCAATAAGCCGAGAAAACCACTCGTCGCTCCGTCGGCATTCGCCTGCTCCGGAGGCGCGCCGGCGCTTAGAGAAGTCACTAAAGATATGGAGCAAAACAGCGAAGACGCCCAGGGGACCAAGCGAAGTGATGAGATCCACTCGGGCGGTAAGCCCGAGTTAGCTCAGCGCGAGCCCCCAGGCAAGCGGAGCTGTTTTGCGGAATATCGATTACTAAAGATTAGTAGTTCAACTTATATATTTTTTATTAACAGAAAAAATTATATAAATAATAGAACATACGTTCTGTTTGTGGTAAAATAGAGTTACAGTTGCAAGAGGGCGGTGTGGCCATTCCCCGGGAAAGGGGGTGGTAGTATGACGATATCTGAATCATTCGGCCTCATCTTCACGAGCGTCGGCTTGACGATCAGCGCAATCACGCTGGTCGTTACGATGATACTAGTCATAAACAAAGAAAAATAACCGTCCCTGTGGTGAGGAATGACGGTTATTTTCTAAGCCTAAATTCCAGCCGACCGCTCTTCACGCGGTATGCAACTGGCCGAATGCTCACGCATTCGGTTTTTTTTACGTTACTTTCAGTATACTAAATTTTGAGCATTTTGCAACTGCCTTATACCCAGCCGCGTTCATACGGCACAGGAGCTTCAATTTCGGCTTTCAGTTCGGAAGCCGCGGTATAAGCCCAATAAGGATTGCGCAGCAATTCGCGCGCCAGGAACACCATATCGGCACGCCCGTTCTGCAGAATTTCCTCGGCGTGGAGAGGGCTGGTGATCAGGCCTACTGCTCCTGTGGCAATCGGCGTCTGCTGTTTGATCGTTTCCGCAAACGGTACCTGATACCCCGGATAGGCATTGATTTTTGCGGGCACCACAGCGCCGGAGCTGACGTCGATCAAATCGACGCCTTGCTGTTTCATCCATTGGGTCATTTCCACATATTGATCCGGTGTCATACCGCCTTCAGTATAGTCAGAGGCAGAAATGCGGACAAACAGGGGGCCATCCCATACAGGGTTGACGGCGTCGATGACTTCACGCAGTAAACGGTAGCGGTTTTCAGCTGAACCGCCGTATTGATCTGTCCGTTTGTTGGTCAATGGCGACAAAAACTGGTTGATCAAATACCCATGGGCCGCGTGGATTTCAATGACATCAAATCCTGCTTTTTTTGCCCGGACGGCGCCATCCTTGAACGCTTGGACGGTTTCTTTGATATCTTCGGCGGTCATGGCTTCCGGCGTCTTGTACTGATCGTTGAAAGCGATGGCACTCGGCGCCTGTATTGTTCCGTCCACAGTCGCTTTTCTGCCGGCGTGCGCCAGCTGAATGCCTGTTTTTGAGCCGTGATTCTTCATCAGACGAACGATTTCAGCGAGCCCTTCGATATGGCCATCTTCCCAAATTCCCAGATCTCTGGCAGAAATCCGGCCCTGGGGCTGTACGGCGGTCGCTTCCACAATAATCAGGCCGACTTGGCCGACTGCCCGCGTCGGGTAATGGATCCGGTGCCAGTCGGTCACTTGGCCATCCTCCTGGTCGCTTTGGTACATGCACATGGGTGCCATGACGATCCGATTTTTGAACGTGGTGTTTTTGATGGTCATCGGTTCAAATAGTTTTGCCATTGTCATTTGCTCCTTTTCATTGCGATTAAGTCAATCAAACGATATGATTATTCGAATTCTTTTCCGAGTTCGCGTGACCGTTTGGCAGCTTGTGTTACACAGTCATTAATGATTTTCTTGAATTGATTGTTTTCCAATGATTCAAGTCCGGCAGCGGTGGTGCCATTCGGACTTGTCACTTTTTTGCGCAACTCAGTAAAATCATTTTGCTGCATCATTTCGGCAGCTCCGTCAAATGTCTGGCGCACCAGTTTTTTGGCATCCGCTGAAGACAGCCCATTTTCAATGGCCGCTTCCCGCATTGCTTCTGCAAAATAATAGATGTAGGCAGGACCGCTTCCGGCTACGGCAGTGACCGTATGCAATTGATCTTCCTCTACAACCGTAACGCCGCCGATGGAGGACAGCAATTTCCGAAGGTCATGCTGTTTTTCAACGGTGACATATTTGCTCCAGGCAACGCCTGTCGCCGACTTGCCGATTTGCGCGGATGTATTTGGCATCACACGGGCCACCGGCAGATTGCCGACATGCTTCTGGATGGTATTGATGGACACACCCGCCACCACTGAGATGATGATGGTGTTGTCTGTCAGGGTGTCTTTTATGTCCGCCAAGGCTGCTGCGATATCTTTCGGCTTCATCGCCAGCAGGACGAAATTGGCATCCTTCAGATCTTTCTTGTCTTCACAGACAATATTGACGCCGTATTCGTCGCGCAAATTTTCCAGTCGTTCCATGTCTGACTTATTGGTTACTGAGATTTCTTCCGGTTTCAGAATCCTTTTATTGATCCATCCGTGGATCATGGACTCCGCCATTGACCCAGCACCTACACATACGATTTTCATTTCTTCTCCACTTCCTTTACTCAAAATAAAAAAGCGCAATCATCCCTGTTGTTCCAAGGACGAAAACGCTTTGTTTCCGCGGTACCACCTAAGTTTGCCGTGACGGCACTACTCGATATCCATAACGCGGATCAACGGCCGTGTTTACACGGCAGCTCAAAAGCAGGTTCCAGAAAGGAGAGGGGATGCGCCTCGCAGCAAACGGCGCACTCTCTTGGCACCTTCACTTTCTGTACTAGTCTTCATCTTCGCTCATATGTTATAGCATTATAAAGGATATTGAACCGTTTTGTCAAATTGCCTCCGGGAGTGACGTGAACCCGATTTAGCGTTATGATAGTTGAATAGTGATTCAGTTTTAAAGGAGAGGAAGAATTTGAGTTTACATAAAATAGTTATACCAACGAACTTTGCGGTGGGAGATGTAAACTCTTACCTATTAAAAGGAGATATGCTGACATTGATTGATGCCGGTCCGAAAACCCCTGAAGCGTGGGAAGCTCTTAAGTTCGGTTTGAAACAGGCGAACGTACGCCCCGAAGATATTGAACAAGTGGTGTTGACCCACCATCATCCGGACCATGCCGGCTGGGTCGATGGATTTGAGCGCGCAAAATTATACGGTCATCCGTATAATGATCTGTGGCTGCGCCGGGACCAGGCTTTTTTCGATTATCACGATACTTTTTACCTTGAACGTTTGCAGGAGGAGGGAGTGCCGGAAGAGCTGTTTTTCTGGATCAAGAAAATGAAACGGCCACTCAGCCTGATGGGAAGCCGGCCGCTCGACATGTCGATCAACGAAGGCGACAGTTTGCCTGGGCATCCCGACTGGGAAGTCATGGAGACATTGGGGCATGCGCAGAGCCATGTCTCATTCTGGAACAAAGAAACCAACGAAATGATCGGAGGAGACCACGTCATCAGTCACGTCTCATCCAATCCGCTGATCGAGCCGCCGCTGGATCCGTCTGAAGGACGGCCGAAATCGCTGCTTCAATACAACGCGTCGCTGGGCCGCTTGCTGAAGATGCCGGTGGAAGTTGTTTACAGCGGCCATGGCGATGAAGTCCGCAATGTCCACGAACTCATTACAGGACGTCTTGAGCGGCAGCATCAGCGGGCGATGAAAGTGCTGGAAATGATCGGCTACAATGAGAAAACGGTGTACCAGCTGGCGCAGGAACTTTTCCCTCACGCCTATGAAAAAGAATTGGGACTGACTTTGTCAGAAACCATCGGGCAGATTGATTATTTGCTTGAAGATGGATTGATCACCGAACAGATGGATGAACAGGGCGTATTCCATTTCAGGCAGGCGTAGCGGGAGCCGGTTTGTTTTTGTTGCAAGAATCTTCAGAAGCAAGTAAAATAAAACGCGTGTTAAAAATAGTTTGAATTTAGAAAAATGAAAACGGCAGTTGTCAGACAGCGATTCATGGGTTGATTTGTTGGGGATGGGCAGGTGCAGAAGGAAAAGCGGCTGAAGCTGCTTTTTTTATGTGAAAATGTAAATAAATTCACTTGCGCTAATAAATATTCCGTGGTATTATGTGTATATTCATTTCAAACATTGCATAAAAATACATTGGAGGTTTTCATATTGAATAAAAAAGTGGTTCTTGCATACTCAGGCGGTTTGGATACATCGGTGGCAATTCCTTGGTTGAAAGGTCAAGGCTACGACGTCGTAGCGGTTTGCCTGGATATCGGAGAAGGAAAAGACCTGAACTTTGTGAAACAAAAAGCGCTTCAAGTAGGGGCAGTAGAAAGCTACATGATCGATGCACGTGACGAATTTGCAGAAGAATATGCATTGATTTCATTGCAGGCTCATACATTATATGAAGGAAAGTACCCACTGGTGTCAGCTCTGTCCCGTCCGCTTATTTCGAAAAAATTGGTTGAAATCGCTGAAGAGACGGGTTCAACGGCTGTAGCGCATGGCTGCACAGGAAAAGGGAACGACCAGGTGCGTTTTGAAGTGTCCATCAAATCATTGAATCCGGATCTTGAAGTTGTGGCGCCTGTCCGTTCGTGGGCTTGGTCGCGTGACGAAGAAATCGCTTATGCAAAAGAGCATAATGTGCCGATCCCTGCAACTTTGGACAGCCCATTCTCCATCGACCAGAACATTTGGGGCCGTGCGAACGAATGTGGCGTTTTGGAAGACCCTTGGGCTACACCTCCAAAAGAAGCATACGACATCACTGCTGAACTGGAAGATACACCGAACACACCGGATATCGTGGAAATTGAATTTGTAAAAGGCGTACCGACTCAATTGAACGGCGTTTCCTATAAATTTTCCGATCTTATCCTTGAATTGAACCATATTGCCGGTAAACACGGAGTCGGCCGTATCGACCACGTTGAAAACCGCCTTGTCGGCATCAAATCACGCGAAATCTATGAAGCTCCGGCTGCGATGACTTTGATTGCTGCCCATAAAGAGTTGGAAGACATCACATTGGTGAAGGAAATGGCTCATTTCAAACCGGTCATCGAGAAAAAGATGACGGAATTGATCTACGAAGGCCTTTGGTTCTCGCCGCTTCGTTCAGCATTGGAAGCGTTCCTGAAAGAAACACAGGCGTTTGTCAACGGCACAGTGCGTGTGAAATTATTCAAAGGACATGCCATCATTGAAGGGCGTAAGTCACCAAACTCGTTGTACAGTGAGCAATTGGCAACATATTCTACAGAAGATACATTCAACCATGAATCTGCTATCGGTTTCATCGAATTATGGGGACTGCCAACAGTCGTCAATTCACAGGTCAATAAGAAAGAAGTCGCTGTTACCGAACAAGTGAAAGAGAAGGTGAAAGCATGACCAAACTGTGGGGAGGCCGTTTCCAGAAATCGGCCGAACAGTGGGTCGATGAATTCGGCGCTTCCATTTCGTTTGATCAAAAACTCGTACTCGAAGATTTAGAAGGCAGTACAGCCCATGTCAAAATGCTGTCGGCGTGTCATATCCTGTCGGAAGAAGACGCGTCGCTCATCTTGTCCGGCCTGGAAACCTTGAAAGAAAAAGCAGCAGCCGGCGATCTCGAATTCAGCGTTTCAAATGAAGACATCCACTTGAATCTGGAAAAATTATTGATTGATGAAATCGGCCCGGTCGGCGGCAAGCTCCACACCGGAAGAAGCCGCAACGATCAAGTGGCAACGGATATGCATTTGTATCTGAAAAACCGTGTTCAGGAAATTATTTCCGGCATTGCGGCTTTTCAGGATGCCATCGTCAAACAAGCAGAGGAACATGTGGAAACGATTGTGCCCGGATACACGCATCTGCAGCGCGCACAGCCAATTTCGTTTGGCCATCACCTGTTGACGTATTTCTGGATGCTCGAACGCGACAAAGAGCGATTGACGGAATCACTGAAGCGCATCGATGTGTCTCCGCTTGGAGCGGGAGCGATGTCGGGCACGACATTTCCGATCGACCGTGAATTGTCAGCGGATCTTCTCGGATTTTCCGCTGTTTACCAAAACAGCCTGGATGCCGTCAGTGACCGCGACTTCATTGTCGAATTTCTCAGCAACGCCTCAATGCTGATGATGCATATGTCACGTTTTGCAGAAGAAATCATCCTGTGGTCAAGCGAAGAGTTCCGTTTTATCGAACTCGATGATACGTTCTCGACCGGTTCAAGCATCATGCCGCAAAAGAAAAACCCGGATATGGCGGAGTTGATCCGTGGCAAAACCGGACGCGTATACGGCAATTTGTTCGGCTTGCTGACTACTTTGAAGGGCTTGCCGCTCGCTTACAATAAAGACATGCAGGAAGACAAAGAAGGTATGTTCGACACGGTCCATACATTGATGGGCTCGTTGCCGATTTTTGAAGGCATGGTCCGTACCATGACAGTCCGTACCGATTCGATGGAGAAAGCTGTTCATTCGGATTTCTCCAATGCCACGGAACTGGCCGATTATTTGGCCGCCAAAGGCATGCCGTTTCGGGAAGCTCATGATGTCACAGGGAAATTGGTTTTCTTGTGCATCCAGCGCGGCTATTATTTGAAAGATCTGCCACTTGCTGACCTGCAGGACGCCAGTGCGCTGATCGAAGAAGACATTTACGATACTTTGATGCCAAAAACAGCTGTAAAGCGGAGAAATTCACTTGGTGGCACTGGTTTTGCGCAAGTGGAGCATCAACTTGAACAAGCTAAGCGATTGATCGGATAAACTTGCTTTTGCACCGGTTAAGTAAGAAATCATTCTTGAATAAAGCCGATTCTTCTGGTTACACAGGAGAATCGGTTTTTTTGTGTGGATTTGGCGAAGGGAAGCCTGTGCGGGCAAGAGTGCTTTCCAGTTAATTGGATATACATGCTTTCACCAGCGAAATACTGTCTCTTGTTTCGGAAATACTGTCTCTCACCCGGAAAATACCTTCCCTCCTCCCCGAAATACGTTCCTTCTAACACCATTCCCCCTTATACAAGTTTAGCCACATCCAAAAGCGGTTATTGATTAGGAACAAATGTTCGTATATGCTTGAAAAGAGGAGAGGCAACAGAATGGAGGGGAGCGGTATGTACGAAGGATTGGAACAGCGGCCCATCATCTGCCTTGATATGCGCAGCTTTTACGCCAGCTGCGCCGCAGTCGATGAGGGCCTGGACCCGTTGAACGCCTGTATTGCGGTCATCGGCAAACAGGAAAATCGCGGAAGTGTGGTGCTGGCGGCTTCGCCGGTCTTGAAGAAAGAGTTTGGCGTCCGGACCGGCACCCGACTGTTTGAGATTCCGGACGATCCGCGCATCCTGAAAATCGAACCGAAAATGGGTTTTTTCCTGCGAGTGTCGATGGAGATCACCCGATTACTGGAAGAGTATGTGCCGAATGAAGCGATTCATGTCTACAGCGTGGATGAAAGTTTCGTTGACTTGAGCGGAACGGAAAAAATATGGGGAACACCTGAAACGATCATCAGCCATTTGCAGGATGACATCGTTCGGCAATTCAGTCTCCCTTCAGCAATCGGCCTGGGACCGAATATGCTGATGGCCAAACTGGCACTTGATCTGGAAGCGAAAAAAGAAGGCTTCGCCAAATGGAGCTTTGACGATGTGCCGGAGAAATTATGGCCGGTGTCACCGCTCAGCAAAATGTGGGGAATCGGTGCGCGCCTGGAAAACACCCTGAATGGTATGGGCATTTTTTCAGTCGGAGATTTAGCCGCTGCCGAATTGGCATTGCTGGAAGAAACGTTCGGCATCCTGGGCAATCAATTGTATCATCATGCCTGGGGCATCGATTTGTCGGAACTCGGCGCTCCTTTGGTCGAAGGGCAGGTAAGTTACGGCAAAGGCCAGATTTTGTATCATGACTACACAACATCCGAAGAGATTTTGGCGGTGATTCTGGAAATGACGGAAGATGTGGCGAAACGTGCGCGCGCAGCCGGCAAAGCAGGACGCACCGTGTCATTGTCCGTCGGCTACAGCAAACAGGCATTCAGCGGAGGGTTTCACCGTTCGCAGTCCATCGATGAAGCGACGAATGATACGATGAAATTATACGCGGTGTGCAAGGATTTATTGGCGCAGTTCCATGACGGCCGTCCTGTCAGAAGGCTTGCGTTGACTTTGACCAAATTGGAGGACGAAACATCGATGCAGCTCAGTTTGTTTGAGCAGCGCAAGTGGCAGAAACGGAAGCTGGGAGCGGCAATGGATGAACTGCGTGACAAATACGGGCCGACTGCTGTGCTGCGCGGCGTCTCCTATACCGATGCCGGTACGGCAGTCGAACGGAAAAATCTGATTGGCGGCCACAAAGCGGAATAAACAACGGATGATTCTGCAACCGCATCGGGTGGAGCAGGCGCCTCAAACAAAGCCGTGCTTCTTTCGGGCGGAAATATTTGCTAAGATGAAAACGTAACTACAACATAGCAAGGAGAAAAACAATGCGCGTATTCTGGGAGTTGGGATGGTTTTTCAAAGAAAGAAGAAAGCACTATGCACTCGGTATTTTCCTGCTGCTCCTCGTGGCATTGATTGGCGTACTGCCGCCCCGCATCATCGGTTTTGTGGTGGATGAAATCAGCCGCGGCACGTTGACGCCTGCGTTTCTCATCAAATGGCTCAGTATTCTGGCAGCCGCTGCCCTCGTCATGTATGTGTTGCGTTACATCTGGCGTCTGCTGATTTTCGGTTCATCGATTTTACTGGCCCGGAATTTACGGAAACAATTATTCCACCATTTTACACGCATGTCACCGGCTTTTTATCAGCGCCGGCGTGTCGGAGATCTAATGGCGCATGCCACCAATGATCTTCAGGCTGTGCAACAGACTGCCGGTGCCGGTGTGTTGACGCTTGTGGATTCGCTGGCTACAGGCGGCTTTGTTATTGCCGCGATGGCGTTGACCATCAGCTGGGAGTTGACGCTGATCGTGCTATTGCCGATGCCGATCCTGGCTTATTTGACAAATTATTACGGCAAAATGATGCACGACCGTTTCCACGGCGCGCAACTGGCATTTTCCGGACTGAATGACAAAACACAGGAAAGCATTTCGGGTATGAAAGTGATTAAGACCTTCGGCCAGGAAACGGAAGACGTTGCCGATTTTGTTAAAAAAACAAAAAAAGTGGTGGACGAAAATATCCGAGTGGCGCGCGTGGATTCCCTGTTCGATCCGACCATTTCCGCTGTCATCGGTGTCTGTTATTTTCTGACCATCGGTTTCGGCTCTTATTTTGTGGTCAATGGCGACATGACCATCGGAGATTTGGTGGCCTTCACGGCCTATCTTGGGCTCCTTGTCTGGCCGATGCTGGCATTTGGCTGGCTGTTCAATATCGTGGAACGGGGGCGGGCGTCTTATGATCGGATTCGTGTACTGCTGGCAGAACCCGCCGATATCGATGACCGGAAAGACGCACTGGATGTCCGACCGGCAGGAGATATCGTTTTTTCGATCAATAAATTCCAGTTCACGGGAGACGATCGTGCTGCCTTGAAAGATGTTCATTTTGAATTGAAGCAAGGGCAGACCTTGGGTATCGCCGGGAAGACCGGTTCCGGAAAGTCAGCGATTTTGCGGCTGCTGCTGCGGGAGTTTGAGAATTACCAGGGAGATATTACCTTCGGCGGGAAATCCATCAACGATTATAAGAAACAAAGACTGCGGGAAGCGATCGGTTATGTGCCGCAGGATCATTTCCTGTTTTCGACGACGGTTGCCGGCAATATCGCCTTTGCCCGTCCGGAAGCCACCATGGAAGAAGTGGTGGAAGCGGCAAAACTGGCCCACATTCATGAAGATATCCTGAATTTTGCAGACGGCTATGACACGGTGGTCGGCGAGCGGGGTGTTTCGTTGTCGGGCGGCCAGAAACAGCGCATTTCCATTGCCAGGGCGTTGATGATGCGCCCTGAACTGCTGATATTGGATGACTCGTTATCGGCAGTCGACGCCAAAACGGAAGAAGCGATTCTGGCTTCGCTGAAACAAACGCGAATCGGCGAAACAACCATCATCACGTCGCACCGGTTGAGTGCCATTCAACATGCGCACAAAATCATCGTCTTGGAGGAAGGGTCCATAGTGGAAATCGGATCGCATGAAGAACTGATGAACAAAAAAGGACGTTATTACGAAATGTATGAGCTGCAGCAATTGGAAGCGCTCGTCGAGCAGGGAGGCGAAGCGTGATGGATAAACAGAAAGAATTGACCGAGAAAGACCAATGGCTGGTACTCAAACGTTTGCTCAGTTACCTGCGGCCGCATAAAAAACCCTTGCTGGTGGCGACCGCTTTGCTCGTTTTGACGGTCCTTGGTGATGTGCTGGGACCTTTGCTCATCAAAGTGTTCATCGATGATTATTTGACACCGGGCACATTTCCGACGGGGCCGATTGTGGGCTTGGCTCTCGGCTACGTCTTTATTCAAGTGAGCAATGTGATTCTGAGTTATTTTCAGATGCTGAAGTTTCAGACCGTGGCGCTGGTGATCATCCAGCAGCTGCGCATTGATGTTTTTACGAAAGTGCAGCATCTCGGTATGCGTTATTTTGACAAGACACCTGCCGGCAGTGTGGTATCGCGCGTAACGAATGACACGGAAGCGATCAAGGATATGTTCATTACTGTATTGATCGGCTTTATCCAAAGTACGTTTTTGATTGTCGGCGTGTATATTGCGATGTTCTTTTTGAATGTCCGGCTGGCACTCATTACGCTGCTGCTGTTGCCGATCCTGTTGTGGATCATTTACATTTACCGCAAATACAGTTCCGTCTTTTACCAGGACCTGCGGGAGCGGCTTGGACAATTGAACGCGAAACTGTCTGAATCGGTCCAGGGAATGGGTATGATTCAGGCGTTCAGCCAGGAATCACGGCTGCAGGATGAATTCAATGACATCAACGACAAGCACTGGGAGGCGGGAAAGCGCAATATCAAAATTGACGGTTTGTTGTTGCGGCCGGCGATCGATCTCGTTTACGCCTTGGCATTGATCATGCTGCTCAGCTATTTCGGCATCACGTCATTTGATAACGTGGTGGAAGTCGGCGTCATTTATGCTTTTGTCACCTATGTCGATCGTTTTTTCGAGCCGATTAATCAATTGATGCAGCAATTATCCATTTTCCAGCAGGCCATTGTAGCGGGCTCCCGTGTTTTCGCTTTATTGGATGAAAAAGAAATCGTTCCCCATCAATTGGATGAACCAAAGAAGATAGTGGACGGCAAAATCGAGTTTCGAAATGTCACTTTTTCTTATGACGGAAAAAACGATGTGTTGAAGAATATCTCTTTTACCGCCGAGCCAGGACAGACGGTGGCTTTAGTCGGCCACACCGGCAGCGGGAAGAGCTCGATTATCAACTTGCTCATGAGATTCTATGAATATTCCGAAGGGGAGATTTTGATCGATGGGATATCCGTAAAAACTTACGCAATCGAAGAACTGAGAAAGAAAATGGGCTTGGTGCTGCAGGATCCGTTTCTTTTTTACGGCACCATTGCCAGCAACATCCGGCTGTATAATGAGCACATGACGGATAGGGAAATCCGGGCGGCCGCTGAATTTGTCCAGGCGGACCGGTTTATCCATGCGCTTCCTGAAGGCTACAGCCAGCCGGTGACAGAACGCGGATCCACTTTTTCCAGCGGTCAGCGGCAGCTCGTGGCATTCGCACGCACGATGGCGGTCGACCCGAAAATATTGGTGTTGGACGAAGCGACGGCCAATATCGACACGGAAACGGAAGTGGCCATCCAGACCAGTCTGGAACGGATGAGAAAAGGGCGTACAACCATTGCGATTGCGCACAGGCTCAGTACGATCCAAGATGCAGACCTGATTCTTGTGTTGCATCATGGGGAAATTGTCGAGCGCGGATCCCACCAGCAACTGCTGAAGCAGCGGGGTCTGTATCACAAAATGTATTTGCTGCAAAACGGCATTGTGGAATAACGCAGGGGAAAATTGGATAATTACAGGCTGCAGGCACGCTTAGAAAAGAGCATGTCTGCAGTTTTTTTAAGATTTGCGGAAAAAATACAGATTCAATTGTTTAAAAAAGATGTTCACAACTATATATGTACAAAATTACATAAGGAAAACTTCAAAAAAAAAAAAAAAAAAAAAAAAAAAAAAAAAAAAAAAAAAAAAAAAAAAAAAAAAAAAAAAAAAAAAAAAAAAAAAAAAAAAAAAAAAAAAAAAAAAAAAAAAAAAAAAAAAAAAAAAAAAAAAAAAAAAAAAAAAAAAAAAAAAAAAAAAAAAAAAAAAAAAAAAAAAAAAAAAAAAAAAAAAAAAAAAAAAAAAAAAAAAAAAAAAAAAAAAAAAAAAAAAAAAAAAAAAAAAAAAAAAAAAAAAAAAAAAAAAAAAAAAAAAAAAAAAAAAAAAAAAAAAAAAAAAAAAAAAAAAAAAAAAAAAAAAAAAAAAAAAAAAAAAAAAAAAAAAAAAAAAAAAAAAAAAAAAAAAAAAAAAAAAAAAAAAAAAAAAAAAAAAAAAAAAAAAAAAAAAAAAAAAAAAAAAAAAAAAAAAAAAAAAAAAAAAAAAAAAAAAAAAAAAAAAAAAAAAAAAAAAAAAAAAAAAAAAAAAAAAAAAAAAAAAAAAAAAAAAAAAAAAAAAAAAAAAAAAAAAAAAAAAAAAAAAAAAAAAAAAAAAAAAAAAAAAAAAAAAAAAAAAAAAAAAAAAAAAAAAAAAAAAAACAGACAAGAAAAACCAAAATGCACCCAATAAAAACAAATAAAAAACAACAAAATCGCTTCGAATTTACTAAGTGCGGAAAAATGCACTCTCTAAAGGTTGCCCACATTTGCCATTTACATAGCCGTCTGCGTTTTCCTGCCACAAAGTTTTCACAAACAGAAAGGGGGTATTAAAGGGGGAATTTTGGTAAGATGAGGGGAGAATTGTAGAGGAGTGACAATTATGGCCACTGACATTAATTTATTATTAGCGTTCGGTGCAGGATTTTTGAGCTTTGTTTCTCCTTGTACCTTGCCATTATATCCCGCATTTTTATCGTATATTACAGGAATGACCATTGACGAAATCAAGAATGACAAAAAAGTGATGCAGCGCCGGGGCATGTTCCATACGATCTTTTTCCTGCTCGGTTTTTCGACCATCTTTATCGCACTCGGCTTCAGTACGTCGTTCTTCAATGAATGGTTCGTCCGTTACGAAGAACTGATCCGCCAGGTAGGGGCTATTTTCATTGTCCTGTTCGGTTTAATGATTGTCGGCGTGTTCACACCGAAATTCTTGATGCAGGACCGCAAAATTTCTTTTAAGAACCGGCCATCCGGTTTTCTTGGTACGTTCTTGATCGGACTTGCTTTTGCGGCAGGATGGACGCCGTGCACCGGTCCGATTATCGGGGCCATTTATGCACTTGCTGCAAGTAATCCAGGTTCTGGCATCTGGTATATGCTTGCTTATGTATTCGGGTTTGCGATTCCGTTTTTCGTCCTTTCCTTTTTCGTTACGCGTATGGGCTGGCTCCGGAAGCACAATAAGAGCATTATGACTGCCGGCGGCTATGTTATGATCGGTGTCGGGGTCCTGTTGTTTTTTGACGGATTGACCTATATCATTCGAATTCTAAGTCCGTTTTTCGGTGATTTCCAAGGATTCTAATTGCAAAAGGAGAGATGATGATGGAAGCCATCGCCAGCATACAATACCAACAACAACAAACAGGCAACCGTCAGTCATTTTCACCGGCAGACAACATCCTTTTTTCCCAGACCATAAAATGCACTGTGGCAGATTGGAGGTAGAATGGAATGTTTGAAATGATTCCTCCAGAGCTGTTATTGATCGTTACGTCTGTAGGTGCAGTTATCATGGGGATTTTGGTCATGTTTGTGCGGTCCAAAGCGTCAAAAAAACCGGTATCGGCCAAAAAAATCATCCTGCCGCCCTTATTCATGTCGACAGGGGCGTTGATGTTTGTATTTGAATTTTTCCGCGTATCACCGATTCAAATTGCAGAAGCACTGGTGGTCGGTATGCTCTTTTCGACCGTATTGATCTGGACTTCCAAATTTGAAGTGAAAGAAGACGGGATTTATATGAAACAGTCAAAAGCCTTCATCTTCATTTTGATTGGATTATTGGCGGTCCGGCTTATCGGGAAAATGGTGCTCAGCTCGACCATCGATGTCGGGGAATTGAGCGGCATGTTCTGGATTCTGGCTTTTGGAATGATTGTTCCGTGGCGGGTTGCCATGTATCTGCAATACAAAAAAATAGTGGAAAAAACAAAAAGCGTCGTTCCCGGTTAAGGGACGGCGCTTTTACTGTTCAAAGTATTGTTCATATGGACGGACATCGATTTGCATTTCGTCCAACTTTTTGCGAAGAAATTTATGATCACGTTTTGGAGTCGCTTGAATATACCCACGGATAATGTGCTGTAATTGTATTTTTTTCGCGTTTTCAGCCAACAGGATCTGACCGATTTTCCCGGCAATCTTTTGTTTGGCCACAGGCCGAAAAAGGTCCGGCACCGGCTGCACCAGTTCCGCGAGTAGTGCTTTTTCTTCATCTCCCCAAAGATGAATCGTTTTGTCCACGTAATATTCTTCCCAATTCAGGTCGGACAATCCGTCCTGTTTGGGCATCGACTTCAGGAACTTGCGAAACATGAAGTATCCACCTATCGCAAAAAGACCGACCAGAACCACTACCCAGAATAGGATAAACCATAAAAACCAGCCACCTAATTCCACTTTCTTCACCTCATTGTATCCCGCGTTAACAGGCAGTAAAACTCCATTTGTAGAAGCTCTCTTTATTTCTTTCTCCATTATAGAAGCATTTTCGAAAAAATTCATCTTAAAAGTATCTTCTTTTGGATTTGCTGTCTATATAGCGGATGAAAGGAGGTGGTAAGCATGGCAGCAAGCGATTTCAAGAACGCCTCAATCCGGTGCACGTTTGAAAACGGCATGGGGGAAGATGGCAAATTACTGAAGAAAGTCAAGTCGTATCATCACGTAACAGAAACAGCAGGAGCTACAGAAATTTTCGAAGTGGCCACCGTATTGACCAATCTGGGCACAAAACCGCTGATGTTTCTGGAAAAACAATCAGCAGAAAGCATTTACGCAGTTTAAAAGGGGGAAATAAGAATTGGCGAAAACATTGGAATTGATTTTTGAAACCGCAGCAGGCAAGAGCGTGACATTGTCCGTAGATGATCCAAAAGAAGACCTGACAGCACAAGAGCTGCAGGAAGGAATGGAAACAATCATCACACAGAATATTTTCGAAGTGGAAGGGGCGGCGTTCGCCTCGGTGAAAGGTGCTCGCGTGATTGACCGCAATGTAACGGAATACGAAGTATAAAGACAAGATCGACTCTCCTGAATCAGGAGAGTCTTTTTTAAAATAGAACAGTGAAAACGAGGTGTGCAGAATGGAAGAATGGATGAGGTGGATACAGGAACTCGGATTCCCAATCTTTGTATCGTTTTATCTGATGCATCGTGTGGAAACGAAACTCGTAGCCATTCACGATGCCTTAATCACATTAAAAGTATAAAAGGGTTTCACAGATTTGTGACAAAGAGCGCGGAAGTTATGTTGTGTTCATCAGCTGTGTTCGCTAAGATGGAATCATAGTGAAATGGAGGCGACAGTATGAAGCGCTTGCTGTTACTGGTTATTGTCGTCCTGGCGCTGATTCTTTCAGCGTGCGGCAATCAAGAAATCGATGATTTTTCGTTTACTGACCATAGAGGAGAAACCGTATCCAAAGACCAGCTGGCAGGAACGCCGTGGCTGGCAACTTTTGTTTTTACAAACTGCGAAACCGTGTGTCCGCCGATGACCTTTAATATGACGGAAGTACAGGAACAGTTAAAAGCTGAAGGCCTTGAGGACTATCGGATTGTCGCATTCAGCGTGGATCCGGTCCATGACACCCCTGAAAAAATGCAGGAATACCTGGCGAACTTTCCAATTCCGGACGAATCCCGGTGGCATTTGCTGACCGGCTACACACAGCCTGAAATTGCTGAATTTGCAAGAGATAACTTCAATTCCTTCGTCAAAGACGATCCCAATAGCAATCAAGTGATTCACGGCACCAGTTTTTACCTGGTGGACCAGCAGGGCGTCGTCGTCAACAATTACGACGGATTTGAAAATGTGCCGGTTGACGACATACAGGCAGATCTTGAAAAGTTACTGGAAAATCCATGAGAAAAAACCGGTCATTGACCGGTTTTTTCTTTGCTCAATAAATCGCGTATTTCAACGAGCAACTCTTCTTTTTTGTCCAGCACCGGAGCTTCCTCTTCCGCAGGTGCATCATCTTTGCGTTTCAACTTCGAAAACAGGCGAATCGCCATGAATATTGAAAAAGCGATAATGAAAAAATCAAGAACGGATTGCAAAAAAGCGCCGTATCGCAATTCTGCGCTGCCAATCGGATAGGATAAGTCCTCGACACTATAGCCACCCAGCAAAATACCGACAGCCGGCATGATCAGATCTTCGACCAGCGACGTGACGATTTGGCCAAATGCTGTGCCGATGACAACTGCTATTGCCAAATCCAGCACATTTCCTTTTAAAGCGAATTTTTTAAAGTCCTGCCACATGGAATTCACCTCCTACTCATCCAGTTTACAGGCAGCGACGAGATAAATACATAGTTACAGGCATTTTCAAAGACTAAATGTGATATGCTGTTAAAAAAGACACATAGGTGAAAATATGAAAAAAAAGAAGCGCTTGAAAAAGAAATACCGTGTAGCCTTGGGCTGTCTGGTTGTTTTGTTTCCCGCAGCCATCGTTCTGAGTATACTGGCCATCGTTCTTTTTTCAATAACAAATTCAGATTCTGTAGTCAATACGATAAAAGAAACCCCCAAACAGCTATTCGAAGTAAAAATCCCGGAAGAAAACATACCCTACTATAAAGAAGCAGGTGCGGAATACGGGGTTCCATGGACACTGCTTGCAGCACATCACCGTGTGGAGACGAGGTTTTCCAAAATGGATCCATTGTTGTCTCCTGTGGGAGCGGAAGGCCATATGCAATTCATGCCCTGCACGTTTGTCGGCTGGTCGCATCCGACTTGTTCCGGATTGGGACAGGGAGATATTCCGGAACAAGAGAAAACCGATCCGGCGGTAATCGCCAAATACGGAGGATATGGAGTGGATGGCAACAACGATGGTGTGGCAGATCCATATGACCTGATGGATGCTTTGTACAGCACGGCCAATTATTTGGCCAAGAACGGAGCTGCAGAAGGCGATCTGGAGCGGGCGATCTTTCAATACAATCACAGTGAAGTTTACGTAGAGGACATTCTGCATTACTATCATCTATACGAAGAAAAATTTCAGGAACAGTAAAAAAGAGCGGACTCGGTGTCCGCTCTTTTTGTCTTTATCCCGCTTTCAGTGGAGAATGAAAATACCCCACACTGACTGCAGCTCTCTTTATGAAGCTCTTCTTTTTCTGCCCATCGATCCGAGAATAAGGCTGAGGACAAATACCAGAACCAATGCACCGATCAATGCCGGGATAATGAAGACGCCCCAGATTTCCGGTCCCCAATCACCTAAAATCAGACTGCCGAGCCAAGCTCCGATGATCCCTGCGATGATGTTACCGATGATGCCGCCTGGAATGTCTTTTCCTAGAATCAGACCAGCGAGCCATCCGATAATACCTCCCATGATCAAGTAAAGAATGAATCCCATTGTTTCCAACTCCTTTATCAGTAATGAATAAGTTCTACACTCTCTCTATATCCTTATTCACATGACTTGAAACATCAATGGGATTTTTCTATCGAACTTCCGCTCCTAACGTGTACGTGAAATGACGCAAAGCCCATTTATGGCCGGCCGCATCGAAACTTGCCACTGCCTTTTCATGGACCACAATCTGAAAGCCTTTGTTATAAGCGTCTACAGCGGTATGAAGCACACAGATATCGGTGCAGACTCCGGCGATATGAATTTCTTCAATGCCTCTTTCCCTCAGCAGCAGCTCCAGATTCGTTCCTGCAAATGCGCTGTACCGTGTTTTGTCCATCCAGACGATCCGGTCCTGGTTTTGCCTGTAAACTTCAGACAACCGGCCATATAATTCCCGCCCCAAAGTGCCGCGTATATTATGGGGAGGAAACAGCTCCGACTCGGGATGATGGGGATTGTTCCGTTCATGGAGATCAACGGGCATGACAACAAAATCACCTGCATCGATGAATTCCTCAGTCAGCCGGCAAATTTCCTCTTCAATTGCCTGTCCCGGTTCGCCGCAGGTCAAGGCACCTTCATCCGCTACAAAATCAACCGTGTAATCCACTACCAGCAAAGCTTTTGACAAAATGAACCCCTCCTTTTCTCTATAGTAGCAAAAATCGAAACTGTTTGTTTCTGCTGTGAAAAAAATAATAGTTTTTACTTGAATGTAAACTGAATATTCTATATAATTTGATAAAAGATAAAAGAGGGGTGAAAGTCATGCAATATGAAAATGTAGAGCGCTATAACAAGCAGGGAAAATGGTTCGTGGTGTTTCATACGCTGGTCATTTTCATGATGGCTTTTAACGGAATCCTGATGTAGGAGCCCAAGGAAAAGCCTGCGACTCTTCAATGAGTTGCAGGCTTTTCCTTGGGTTACTTTTTTGTTTTGATGCGTGTCAGTGAATCTTTCAGCATGCGTGAGGCTGAATCGATTGAAACACCGAGGATCTGCTGGATTTCCTCCAGGTTTTTGTGTTGAACTGCATAAAGGTAATGGACGTAGGCAAACCGGATATCTCCCGAACGGACCGGCATGCCCAAAAAAGCAGACAAAGCTTCGGTGTAATCCGACAAAGATCCCATTTGAAACGATGTATACTCGTCCTTCACTTTGGAAGACAACAAAAACGATGTGCCACGGAACACAGCCCGCTCAATCGCTTCCTGCATAACGGGGATTTCCTTGCCGGTGAATTCCAAGATACAGACAAAGCCGTCTTTTTTTTCGACGGTCAGCAAAAGTGCGTCCCCTTTGTCTTCGAAATTATGGATATCAAGCGTAGCCATATCCCGTAGCCGCAATCCTCTCAAATACAGCAAATACAAAATTTTGGCGTTCAACGCCAATTGGTCAGCTTCAAGAACAGCGTCTTTTTTGGCCAGCAGTTCCTCGTAGTCCATCTCGATATCCGGAACCGACAGATCCAGTTTCTCGGAAAATTTGAATTTGGGCATGAAATCAACCGGGATCCGGCCAATTTGCCACATATAATCGAACCAGCGGCGAATATAAATCAATTTTCGGTTCAAGGTGCTGTCTTTA
Organism: Planococcus salinus; assembly: GCF_003719725.1. Classification (GTDB taxonomy): domain Bacteria; phylum Bacillota; class Bacilli; order Bacillales_A; family Planococcaceae; genus Planococcus; species Planococcus salinus. The sequence goes on from NZ_RIAX01000001.1 coordinate 378,686, forward strand.
AGCCCCAAATCACGCTGCTCCTGCAGAAAACGCTGGATATCAGTTGGACGGATTTCATGGGGCTCGACTTTTTTATCGTAAGTACGTCTGAGAAAAGCAAAAAGCGAACGGATCAATTGAACTTCGTGCACAACCGTGTTGGGGCTGATGCCATTTTTCAAGCGGTATTTTTCGTAGCCGTAGGGCACAAAACGTCACCTCTCATCTGTTCTTTCTTTTTATTTTACCATATTATGCGCTTGACAGAACACACTTTCCCTATCAATTGATGGAACAGCGGATGCAGGTTGGACAGCCGCTGCAAGCGTTTCCTGTTCGGTGTTTTCCTCTCCGGTGGAAGAGTGGATTTTCTCCGGAAAGGGTATATCAGTAAAGAAGAAATTTCGGCAAAAGGGAGGGCTAAGGTGTTTAAACAAGAAAATGAAAAAATACGCCAGCAGCTTCTGCAACTGGTCAAGCATGTTCCGGACGAGGTGTTGAACCGGAAACCGTCGCCGGAGGAATGGTCACCGATTCAAATTCTGGAACACCTGCATCTTATGGAACAGACGGTCGCCGCAGGAATTGCGCAGCAGCTGGAAAATGAACAAAGCCGCAAAGCCGGCAAAAAACCCATCAAGCTGGCCACGGTGCGGCTGGTCAAAGTCGACGCCCCCAGTTACCTTGTGCCAAGTGAGGAATTCATCTCTTATGAGGAAATGGAGGGACGGTTAGCTGCCTCACGGGAAAAGTTGCACCACTTGTACGACAGCGTGCCCCAGGAAGTGCTGGAACAAAAGTCGATGCCTCATATTGTATTCGGGAATATGCCGTTGATCCAATGGTTTTCATTTATCGGCCTGCACGAGAAACGCCATTTGAAACAATTGGAAAAGGCGTTAAGTAAAGTCAATGATAACCAAAAGAAGTGATTCATAAAACTTATCACATTCTATAATTTTAATGTAATTTACTTATGCGTATGTTTTCGTTATGATAGAGGAGGAGAAAAGAGACTCTGAGAAGCCTTTTCACAAGATTTAAAGGAGGAACACAATCATGGCAAAAAGCAGTTTGCACAATAGCCGAACTTCTTTTGAGCTGAATGGTAAAACCTACAATTATTACCGCTTGGCTGCTTTAGAAGAAGCTGGAATCGCGAAAGTAACACGCCTTCCTTACTCAATCAAAGTACTACTGGAATCCGTATTGCGCCAGCATGACGGATATGTCATTAAAGACGAGCATGTAGAAGAATTGGCAAAATGGGGTAAGAATGCGAACAAGGAAGCGGAAGTTCCGTTTAAACCTTCACGCGTTATCCTGCAGGATTTCACAGGTGTTCCTGTTGTGGTCGATTTGGCCGCACTTCGTTCAGCGATGGCTGAAATGGGCGGAGATCCAAACAAAATCAACCCGGATGTTCCAGTTGACCTTGTTGTTGACCACTCGGTACAGGTAGACAGCTACGGAACGCCGGAATCTCTGAAAATCAACACCAAACTTGAATTTGAACGAAATGCAGAACGCTACCAGTTCCTGAACTGGGCTCAGAAAGCTTATGACAACTACCGTGCTGTTCCACCGGAAACCGGTATTGTCCACCAGGTAAACCTGGAGTACCTGGCAAACGTTGTTCACGCAGTCGAAAACGAAGACGGCACGTTTGAATCGTATCCGGATACACTGGTCGGTACCGATTCCCACACCACCATGATCAATGGTCTTGGTGTTCTTGGATGGGGCGTCGGCGGCATCGAAGCGGAAGCGGGCATGCTTGGCCAGCCTTCATTCTTCCCGATTCCGGAAGTTATCGGAGTTAAATTGAACAACGCATTGCCAAACGGTGCTACGGCTACAGATTTGGCACTTAAAATCACCCAGTTGCTTCGCCAAAAAGGCGTAGTTGGGAAATTCGTTGAATTCTACGGTCCCGGCGTGACTACGTTGCCGCTTGCTGACCGTTCCACGATTGCCAACATGGCACCGGAATACGGCGCTACTTGCGGTTTCTTCCCGGTAGACGAAGAAGCGTTGGACTACCTTCGCCTGACTGGCCGTGAAAACGACCATATCGAAGTAGTGAAAGCTTACCTTCAGGCAAATGACATGTTCTTTGATGCGGATAAAGATCCTGTCTATACCGATACTATCGAACTTGACCTTTCAACAGTTGAACCAAACCTGTCCGGTCCGAAACGTCCACAGGATTTGATCCCGCTGTCTAAAATGAAAGAAGAGTTCAACAAGGCGGTTACTGCACCGGAAGGCCCTCACGGCTTTGCTCTAGGTGAAGATGAATTCAACAAAACAGCAACCGTAAACTTTAAAGACGGTTCAACTGCTGAGATGAAAACAGGAGCCATCGGCATTGCAGCCATCACTTCCTGTACCAATACATCAAACCCGTACGTTATGCTCGGCGCTGGTCTTGTAGCGAAAAAAGCCGTTGAAAAAGGCTTGATGCCACCAGCTTACGTGAAAACGTCATTGGCACCAGGTTCAAAAGTTGTTACAGGCTACCTGGAACAAGCTGGCTTGCTTGATTACCTTGAGCAAATCCGCTTTAACCTGGTTGGTTACGGCTGTACTACATGTATCGGTAACTCCGGTCCAATGCTTCCTGAAATCGAAGATGCGATTTTGGACAGCGACCTATTGGTGACTTCTGTACTTTCCGGTAACCGGAACTTTGAAGGGCGTATCCACCCGCTGGTAAAAGCCAACTACCTGGCTTCACCGCCGCTTGTTGTAGCGTACGCTTTGGCAGGAACAACCGATATCGACCTTCAAAACGACCCGATCGGCCAGGACCAGGAAGGCAACAATGTCTACTTGAGCGATATCTGGCCGACTACGGAAGAAGTTAACGAAGTTGTGAAGAGCACGGTAACTCCGGAATTGTTCCGCAAAGAATACGCACGTGTCTTTGATGAAAACGAAACTTGGAATGCCATTGAAACAAACGATGATTCTCTGTATAACTTTGATGAGAATTCAACGTATATTCAAAACCCGCCGTTCTTCCAGGGTCTTTCAAAAGAACCGGAAGCCATTCAGACGCTTTCTGATCTGCGTGTGGTTGCGAAATTCGCGGATTCAATCACAACAGACCACATTTCACCGGCAGGAGCCATCGGCAAAGATACTCCAGCAGGCAAGTACTTGCGTGAAAACGGCGTAGAACCACGTAACTTCAACTCTTACGGATCTCGCCGTGGTAACCACGAAGTCATGATGCGCGGAACGTTCGCCAATATCCGTATCCGTAACCAGGTAGCCCCAGGAACAACTGGCGGTTACACAACTTACTGGCCAACGGGCGATATTATGCCGATCTATGACGCAGCAATGAAATATCAGGAGCAGGGCACAGGACTTGTCGTTCTTGCAGGAAAAGATTACGGCATGGGCTCTTCACGCGACTGGGCTGCCAAAGGAACATTTCTGCTTGGCATCAAAACAGTCATCGCTGAAAGCTATGAGCGGATCCACCGTTCGAACCTGGTGATGATGGGCGTTCTTCCGCTCCAGTTCGTAAACGGACAAAATGCTGATTCACTCGGTCTTACAGGCCGCGAAACCATCAACGTCAACTTGACAGACGACGTGAAGCCACGCGATCTTCTGAAAGTGACAGCGACTGCTGAAGACGGCACAGTAACAGAATTCGACGCTTTGGTGCGTTTCGATTCTGAAGTTGAAGTTGATTACTACCGCCACGGTGGTATCCTTCAAATGGTACTGCGCAGAAAAATGGTAGAAGCGTAAGATGCAAACCGAAAAAGGCTGCCCCCGGGCAGCCTTTTTCTCTGTTTAATCTGAAATTCACTGCACCGGATGCCGTAAATCAGAATCCGGAAGCCTATACTTACATAAGACCCGTGAAGTTTTGTATACTTACCAATAGAGGTGAAAAGGACATGCACATAAGCGAAAAAGAAATTGAGATCCGCTATGCGGAAACAGACCAAATGGGTTTGGTGTATCATGCCAACTACTTGATTTGGCTGGAAATCGGAAGAACGAAACTGATCGAAGATATCGGATTTACTTACGCCGGGATGGAAGAACAAGGGTTTATTTCCCCTGTCACGGATGTGTCGATTCAATACAAAGCCGCTCTCCGCTACGGCCAAAAAGCGAAAGTCCGGACCTGGGTGGAAGACCACGGCCGGTTGCGTACGACCTACGGCTATGAAGTGGTTCATGAAGACGGCACCATTGCCGCAAAAGCGACTTCCGAACACGTGGTGGTCAAAAAAGACACATTCCGACCGGTGCCGTTGAAAAAAGTCAATCCGGCGTGGAATGAGAAGTATGAAGAAATCAAGAAGGTCACCGATGGCGTTCGGAATTAAGCGGGATGAACTGCAGCGTTGGAAAGCGGCTGTCGATAACGGCGAAATCGCTTTTTTGACGCATTACTGGACGGATGAACGGTTTCCCGGCTGCAAAACCGTCACCAAAGTCGGCTGCAGGGATTTGGACAAACTGGCCGGCTGGGGAAAGCAATATGGATTAAAAGCCGAATGGATGGATTTGCGCGGTGACTATCCGCATTTCGACTTGTTCGGGGAACACCAGGAACGCATCATGGCGGCCGAAGGCATGGCCCATCAACTGAAAAACTTTCGTCGGTAAAACGCTGTTTTCCGTTCCGGCGGACGCTTTCCGCAGATGAAGCACTGAACCTCCTCGCGGCTGGAAAGAACGGTGCTCCTGCATTTTTGCGCAATCGAAGGCGTAACAGCAGAAACGATTCCAAATCAAAAACAAGTGGAGAAAAATGTTTATTTTTCTCCACTTGTTTTATTTTAAAACTTATGGGACAACCGTTTTTTATTCGTATGAGTACGCCAGTTCCTGCAACTCATCGTTTACGGTGACGTACAGGTCATGCTGATCAAAATACCACAAATCTTTTTCCTCGATAAAATACAGCACCTTGTCGTGCGTCGTTTCAGCGGCAGCTTCGACCGGCTCACTTTGGCTACACCCAGCGAAAAGCCCGGCTGAAGGTTGCCTGAACCGCCATATCGGACGTAAAAACGAATGCTGTCGCCTTTAGACACTTCCATTTCCTGCTGAAACCATTTGATCGCGTCATCGCTGATTTTGATTTCCATTCCATGCACGTCCTTTCATCGGTTCACCATTTGATTTTGGGTTCAGTGCCGGCTCTGATGCGCGCAATATTGGCCCGGTGGCGGTAGATGATAAAAGAAGCCAATACCACGATGACGGCCAAAAACAGATAGTCGCCTGTATTGATCGCATAGATGGTCGTGTAAATGATGGCCACCACTGCCAGAATGATGGAAGACAGGGAAACCATCTTGGTGATTTTCAAGGTGATCAGAAGAGCTGCCACGGCGACGAGAAAAAGCGGCCACTGATAGCCGAGCAGGATGCCGCCTGAAGTAGCGACCGCCTTGCCTCCTTTAAACCGGGCAAACACCGGAAACATATGGCCGATGACCGCGATGACACCAAGCAGTAACGGGTGGATATTCGTATCGATAAAGACCGGAAGCAGCGTCGCGGCCGTCCCTTTCAGGATATCCAATACCGTGACCACGATTCCGGCTTTGGCACCGAGTGTCCGGAATGTATTGGTGGCACCCAGATTTCCGCTGCCTTTTGTCCGGATATCCGTTTTGTAAAAAATTTTTCCGATCCACAACGCGGACGGGATGGAACCAAGCAAATAAGCTATAATGACCGCAACCAGTATATCCATGATGAACTCCTTTGAAACGCATATATTTATCCGATAACACTCCGCCAAGGGAGGAAAAGCCCTATGGAACAAAGTTTCTCTGTATGCTTCAGTTTACCATGAAGGACAATCCGGAGACAATAGATGCAGGATTTTTCAACATCCGGCGCGAAATCGTGTATGATAGTATAAAAAGGACAGGTGATACTCAATGGACAATCCAACACGCGAACAAATCAAGACCATTCTGGACGAAGCGAAAACAATCGCTGTGATCGGCTTGAGCCCGAATCCGAACCGCACTTCCTACATGGTATCGGAAGCGATGCAAAAAGCCGGCTACCGCATCATCCCGGTCAATCCGATGGCAGATGAAGTATTAGGGGAAACAAGCTATGCTTCCCTGACCGATATACCGGAACCCGTGGACATTGTCAACGTCTTCAGACGCAGCGAGTTTCTCCCTGAAATAGCAGAGGAGTTCAAAAAAATCAACGCGCCTGTTTTTTGGACACAATTGAATGTAGTGGATGAAAACGTCTTTACTGAATTGACCGAGGCTGGATACACAGTGATCATGGATCGCTGCATCAAAGTCGAACATGCTATATTGAAATAAGGGAATTCATGAAAAAGGGCGCCCAGCGCTCTTTTTCTATGGGATGGGACCGGGCACTGCAAGCAGGATATCTGCCTATTGACACGGCAGCCCGGAATTGACAGAACGTCCATAAATGGATACGATGAGTAAAAGATACGAACAGATGTTTGATGGAGGGAACTTAATGGCTAAAATGCAAAACACGGCATACAACGAAGAAGCGATTCAAGTACTCGAAGGTTTAGATGCCGTCCGAAAACGCCCGGGTATGTATATCGGTTCCACCGATACGAGAGGCCTGCACCATTTGGTCTACGAAATTGTGGACAACTCAGTCGACGAGGCGCTGGCGGGCTACGGAAAAGAAATCCGTGTAACGATCAATGAAGACAACAGCGTCAGTGTCCGGGATTTTGGACGCGGGATGCCGACGGGCATGCACCGAAGCGGCAAACCGACGCCGGAAGTCATCCTGACAGTGCTCCATGCCGGCGGGAAGTTCGGGCAGGGCGGCTACAAGACCAGCGGCGGTTTGCACGGTGTCGGCGCTTCAGTGGTCAATGCGCTGTCTTCATTTTTGGAAGTGACGATTTACCGGGATGGCCGGAAATATCGCCAGCGGTTTGAAAACGGCGGCAAACCGGCTACCACGCTGGAAGAAGTCGGACCGACAAAAGAAACGGGAACAATGATTCACTTTTTACCGGATGAAGCAATTTTCTCAACAACGAATTACAATTACGAAACGCTCAGCGAACGTCTTCGGGAATCGGCTTTCCTGTTAAAAGGCATGAAAATCGAGCTGGTCGACAATCGCAGCGGCCAGCACGATACGTTCTTTTTCGAAACCGGAATTGAAGCCTTTGTGGCCTATTTAAACGAGGAAAAGGATGTGCTGCATCCTGTCGCTTATATTGAGGGGCAACAGGACGACCTGGAAGTGGAGTTTTCATTTCAGTTCAACGACGGCTATTCCGAAACGATTCTGTCGTTTGTCAACAATGTGCGGACGCGAGACGGCGGGACGCATGAAACCGGCGCAAAAGCGGCCATGACACGCGTCTTCAATGACTATGCCCGGAAAATCAATTTACTGAAAGACAAAGACAAGAACCTCGAAGGATCGGACATCCGTGAAGGGGTGGCCGCCATTATTTCCGTGCGCATTCCAGAAGCGCTGCTGCAGTTTGAAGGACAGACGAAAAGCAAACTGGGAACAAGCGAAGCAAGAAGTGTGGTGGACGCCGTGGTGTCACAGAAACTGATGTATTTTCTCGAAGAAAATGCCGACCTCAGCGCTTCATTGGTACGAAAAGCGATCCGTGCATCCCAGGCCCGGCTGGCAGCCCGGAAAGCGCGGGAAGATGCCCGTAACGGCAAAAAGCGGAAAAAATCGGATGCCCTGCTATCCGGCAAGCTGACACCCGCCCAGTCCCGCAACGCCAAGAAAAACGAATTGTACCTGGTCGAAGGGGACTCGGCCGGCGGATCGGCCAAACAAGGCCGCGACCGGACGTTCCAGGCAATATTGCCGCTGCGCGGAAAAGTGGTCAATACGGAAAAGGCAAAACTGGAAGACATCATGAAAAACGAAGAAATCTCCACGATCATCCATGCCATTGGCGGAGGTGTGGCTTCGGAGTTTTCGATTGACGACATCGCCTACAACAAAGTCATTATCATGACGGATGCCGATACGGACGGCGCGCATATCCAGGTATTGCTGCTGACGTTCTTTTACCGTTACATGAAGCCGCTCATTGAAGCCGGCAAAGTGTTCATCGCACTGCCGCCGCTCTACAAAGTGTCAAAAGGCAGCGGCAAGAAAGAAGTGGTCGATTATGCCTGGACCGAAGCGGATCTCGAAGCATCGACGAAAAAGATCGGCAAAGGCTATATGCTGCAGCGCTACAAAGGTCTTGGGGAGATGAACGCGGACCAATTATGGGAAACGACGATGAACCCGGAGACGCGGACACTGATTCGCGTGACCATCGAAGACAGTGCCCGTGCCGAGCGCGGCATCACGACGCTGATGGGCGACAAAGTCGATCCACGGAGAAAATGGATTGAAAGCCATGTCGATTTCGGCATGGAAGATGATGATAATATTTTGGAAAATGATTTGATCCACGCTGAGGAGGAACTCGTATGACACAAACCGAACGTTATCAGGATCTGCCTTTGGAGGAAGTCATCGGCGATCGGTTTGGACGCTACAGTAAATACATCATCCAGGACCGTGCGCTGCCGGATGCCCGGGACGGCCTGAAGCCTGTGCAGCGGCGTATTTTATATGCCATGCACAAAGAAGGCAACACCAACGACAAAGGGTTCCGGAAATCGGCCAAAACGGTCGGGAACGTTATCGGGAATTACCATCCCCACGGCGACAGTTCGGTCTATGAAGCGATGGTCCGTTTGAGCCAGGACTGGAAAATCCGTCACATGCTGATTGAAATGCACGGCAATAACGGGTCAATGGACGGCGACGCGGCGGCTGCCATGCGGTATACGGAAGCCCGGCTGTCGGCGATTTCCTCGGAACTGCTGCGGGACATTGAGAAGCGTACGGTGGAATTCATTCCGAATTTCGATGATACCGACATGGAGCCGACCGTGCTGCCGGCCCGGTTCCCGAATCTGCTGGTGAACGGCTCCACCGGAATATCAGCAGGTTACGCCACTGACATTCCGCCGCATGCCCTGCACGAAGTGCTCGATGCGGTGTTGATGCGCATGGACAATCCGCAGGCCACCGTGGAGCAATTGATGACGGTCATCAAAGGGCCGGATTTCCCGACTGGCGGCATTATCCAAGGTGTGGATGGCATCCGCAAGGCATATGAAACGGGCAAAGGGAAAATCATTGTCCGTTCCAAGGCGGATATCGAGCCGATCAAAGGCGGCAAAGAACAAATCGTCATCACGGAAATCCCTTTTGAAGTCAACAAAGCGAACATGATCAAGAAAATCGATGATTACCGCTTTGACCGGAAACTCGAAGGGATTGCGGACGTACGCGACGAAACGGACAGAACCGGCTTGCGCATCGTCATCGAGCTGAAAAAAGACGTCCAGGCGACAGGTATTTTGAATTACCTGTACAAGAACACGGACTTGCAGGTCAGCTACAACTTCAATATGGTGGCCATCCACAAACGCCGGCCGACGATGATGACACTGCCGACTTTGCTCGATGCCTACATCGAGCACCAGAAGGAGATTGTGACCAAACGGTCGGAGTATGATCTGCAAAAAGCCAACGACCGGATGCACATTGTCGAAGGCCTGATCAAAGCGTTGTCGATTTTGGACAAAGTGATCAAGACGATCCGTGCTTCCAAAGACAAGCGGGACGCCAAAAACAATTTGCGCGAGTCGTTTGATTTTTCGGAAGCGCAGGCAGAAGCCATTGTGTCCCTGCAATTGTACCGGCTGACCAATACCGACATCACTGATCTTCAAAAAGAGGAAAGTGATTTGCGGAAACTGATCGACGAATTGACCGGCATTTTGACAAGTCCCGCCAAATTGAAAAAAGTCATCAAAAAAGAGCTGGCGGGCATCCGAAAGCAATTCGCGGAACCGCGCCGCTCAATTATTGAAGACAAAATCGAAGAAATTACCATTACCCGTGAAGTGATGATTCCAAGCGAGGAAGTCGTGGTGTCTGTCACCAAAGAAGGCTATGTAAAACGGACAAGCATCCGCTCCCATGCCGCTTCCAACGGCCAGGACTTTGCGATGAAAGAAAGCGATTATCTGCTGTTTGAAGGGAATCTGAATACGCAGCACACCATCCTGATCTTTACGACCGGCGGCAATTTCGTCTACCAGCCGATCAATGAACTGCCGGATATCCGCTGGAAAGACCTGGGCCAGCATTTGTCGAGCATCGTACCGCTCGATGCGAACGAATCGATCCTGGCGGTGTACCCGGTGGAAGACTTCGACCAGGATGCAACGGTGCTGACCGTATCGAAGCTGGGACAAGTCAAACGGTCGGCGCTGAAAGATTATCATGTGCAGCGTTATTCACGGGCCATCAAGACGATGAACCTGAAAAAAGGCGATTCGATGATTTTTGCAGGACTGATGACAACACAGAACGAATTGTTCATCGGCACACACAATGCCTATGGTGTCCGGTTCCCGGTGGAAGAAATCCCGGTAACGGGGCTGCGGACAGCCGGCGTCAAAGGAGTCAATCTGAAAGACGATGATTACGCCGTATCCGCCGTTATGATCGATTCGGAAGAAAAACAGGATTTGGTGGTGGTAACGCACCGCGGAGCTGCCAAGAAAATGAAACTGCAGGAATTTGAAACCGGCAGCCGCGCCAAACGAGGCGTGGTGATGCTGCGGGAATTGAAATCCAATCCTCACCGTGTTGTTGGGGTGATCGGAGCCGGCGGGGGGGAAGAGATCCTTTTGGAAACCGCCAAAGGCGTCCGCTCCCCGTTGCCGGTCAGCAACTTAAAAACGGTTGACCGCTATTCCAACGGCTCATTCATCCTTGATGAAGCAACGGATGGCAAAGTGGTTGCGGTGTACCGGGTGGAGAAAAAAGAATAACAAATGGAGCACTTCCTGATTTCGGGAAGTGCTTTTTTGTGCTTTGATAATGGAAAAAGAACGAATCTGAAGGGCTGCGAAAAGGAAAAAGGTTCCTTCAAGTGAAAACAGGGAAGAAAAGAATCCAAGGGAGGGATTTTTTGTTCAATAAGTTGAAAACAATCGCTTCACTTTCCATCCTGACCGGTGTTCTTCTTCTGATAGCAAACGCCGATGAAACATTCAATTTGTACAAGGTTCCTTATATTTTGATCATCGCCGGTTTTGTGTTATTAATCATTTCACTATTGGTTACCAATCACGAAAAACATCTCTTGTGCAGAATCGGCCTTCATAGATTCGTGCAAGTGGATCGTGACAGTGAAGTACCTGCATTATTTGTCTATCAATGCGAACGCTGTGGAAAAGAAAAGAAGGCGATGAAATCATTTTGAGCGGCCATCTTTTCTTTATTCCGAACAGGAATCCAGTGGTCGATTGTCAGCGGGATATACAAAGAAAGTGGAAAGGCATCCAACACCTTCCCGCTTTCTTTGCTGCAGCACCTACCGCGTTTTTGGTTGAGTTTCTTTTGTAGCCAGCGTCCGGATCTTTTCGGCGTTCATTGCCCAAATCACGCTGACAATCACATAGTAAATCGCCACCACGGACAGGTTATCCGTCACATTCGTGCCGAATGTTTTCGCTGATACGAAGTGTCCCCACAAAAGACCGACCACCAGTGTCAGGACGGGCGTGAGAAGGTGAACAATCAAATATAAAAATTTGTCGAGCTTCATCAGTTGTCCTGCCTTTCCGAACCAGGATGTGTTCTATATTCAGTTTACAGAACTTCGCATGAAATGAAAATGAGATCTGTGTGCGCGCAGTTACAAAAACATAAGCAAATACTTATTTGATAAATAATTAAATTATGTAAACTAATATACGGAAAATTCTCAAGCCCTTTTCGCTCTTCTATTTTGATACATAAGAATATACTTATGGGAATAATATTTATATTATGTATACTAAATGAACCTACAAGAGCCATATACGCAGCGTGCCTATGTATTCCTCGACCCTGTTCATGATATGGTAGCAGAAAGAAGAAAAAAGAAAAAATGAGAGGAATGGTGGAAATGAACATACTGGTTGTCGGAGCGAACGGGAAAGTCGGAAAACACTTGGTGAAGCTGATTCAGGAAAGCGATGGACATCAGGCCAAAGCGATGATCCGTGACCAGCAGCAAGCGTCTTTTTTCGAAGAGCTGGGCGCTAAAACAGTGGTTGTCGATTTGGAAGACGACATCTCCGAAATTGCCAAAGCAGCGGATGGTGTTGATGCCATTGTCTTTACTGCCGGTTCCGGCGGGCATACAGGCGCCGACAAAACCATTTTGATCGATTTGGACGGAGCGGTGAAAACGATGGAAGCAGCGAAGCAGGCGGGTGTGAAGCGGTTTGTGCTGATCAGTTCGTTTGATACCAGACGGGAAAAGTGGATCGGCGGATCGTTCAAGCCGTACGTGGCGGCGAAGTATTATGCGGATATGTGGCTGAAATCGACCGATTTGGAGTATACCTTGATTCACCCGGGAATTTTAACGGATGAGCCGGGAACAGGAAATGTGCACGCCGCTGCTGAGACGGAACGTGCCGAAATTCCGCGGGAAGACGTAGCGCGGGTGATTTTGGCAGTGCTGGAAGATGACGCGACGATCCATAAAGAATTCCAGGTGATTTCGGGGGACACAGCAGTCAGCGAAGCGGTAGCATCGATTGAGTCCATGGGAAACAGGTAGAAATTTTTGCTCTTCCAATGTCAGGTGCCAGCAGGATAAACGGAAGGATTGCAAACAGGCATGCAGCGGCCGGCGGGGCGGTGACAGCAGCCAGGCAGTGATGCACCAAACGGTTTTAGCGAATGACAAAACCCAGCAAAAAAAGCGGCTGCTCTGTTGCAGAGTTGGCCGCTTTTTAGCTGGCTTTATTTTTATCCGCAGCAGGAGCCCCCTGCACCGATTGCAGCCTTTGGCGGAATGGTGATCGAACTGCTGCAAACGCCGGTCTCGGGCAGTGACAATTCCACGTTTCGGGCTGCATCCAAGTCTCCTGCCAAATAGGCCACGACAGAACGCGCCTGTTCGTATCCCGTTGCCATCAGAAATGTCGGAGCGCGCCCATAGCTTTTGGCTCCGAGAATGTAAAAATCTTTTTCCGGTTGCTGCAGCTCCAGCTCTCCATGAGGCCGGACCGTGCCGCAGCTGTGGACGTTCGGATCAATCAATGGCGCCAGTGCCGGAACGCTTTCGAGTGCCGGATCGAACGCAAAACGGATTTCCTTTAAAAAACCGAAGTCCGGCCGTGCACCGGTATTGGCGATGACGGCGTCGAAAGGGCCGAATACGGCAGGGGTGCCGTCTTGTGCCGCCTGAAGCGTAACACCGCCATCTTTTTCTGCTCGATAAGACTGAATCAGCACAGAAGTTATCAGCTTCATCCGGCCCTGCTCAAGCGCTTGTTGGACGCGTAAGCCGAGAGCGCCTCGTGCCGGCAGCTGATCTGCACGGCCTCCGCCCAAAAGGCTGTCCGCATTCGAACGGCGGATGATCCACGTGATTTCTGTGTTGGGTGCTTCGTTCTGCAAAAGCACCAGGTCGAGCAGGGAATTGAACGCCGAATGGCCGCTTCCCACGACGGCTATGCGCTTGTTTTCATAAATATGGCGGTCTCGTCCCAATACATCGGGGATGCCGTAGTGAATCGCTTTATCCGGCGAATCCGGCATGCCGCCTGACACCAGCGGGTTCGGATGTTGCCAGGTGCCTGTAGCATCAAGAACGGCCCGGGCACGGAATTTCCGAATTGCACCTGTACCGGTTTTCACAATCACTTCAAACGCCCGGTCGTTGCGCCCTTCCGTTCTCACTTTGTCCATCCCTTCTCGGGCCACGTGGATGACACGGCTGCCGAGATGGACAAAAGGTTTTATTTCCGGAAGTTCCCCCAGCGGCTGCAGGTACTGTGCCGCGATATCCCTTCCAAGAGGCAGGTGGTCAGGGTCCGGCAGTGCGGCTCCGTGTTTTTCCAACAAAGATGCGGCGGCTTTGTCCATGTTGTAACGCCACGGCGAAAACAGCCGGACGTGTCCATACTCCAGAAAATTCGCCCCAAGCCGGGAGGCCGCTTCGAATAAGAGAAACGGTTTGCCGCGCTTAACGAGCTGGGCGGCGGCTGCCAATCCGACAGGACCTCCACCGATAATGGCCACAGGCAACGAATGCAATGTCATTTCCAACACTCCTTCATCAGTTGATTTGGATTACTGAAACCAAAAATCAGCAGGACGGCCCGATCAAACAGCAAAGTTCCGTCGATAACAGACGGGACAGTTCGCTGGTGTTCACCGCATAATAACTCCAGGTCCCTTTGGTTTCCTTCGTAATGAATTCCGCTTGCAGCAATATTTTCAAATGATACGACAGTTTGGACTGCGGAATCGCCATGTCTTCCACCAGGTCACAGACACAGACGGACCCTTTTTTGCAGATGGTGTTCAGCAGCTCAATCCGTTTTGGGTCGGCCAGCGCTTTGAATTTCTGTGCATAGCTATCGAGCGGCAGCGCAGGAGCCGGCGGGTGTGTGTTTTCCATCAGGAAGAGACCTCCAGTCGAATAATAAATCAAATTTATTTGATGAATTAACAATAACGCGGCTTCAAGAGAAAAGCAAGAGATTAATCAAAATAATTTGATTAATTAAACGGCATCATTACATTATGTAAAAATACTTGCCGATCAAAAAACGGATTCCCGGATAAACCGAACCGGCATTTTCTCCTGCAGACTCTTGCGTGAATTTTTGAGCAATTCCGCAAAGTCGATTGACACAGATATTGCCCCTCTCTATACTGATATATAACACGTTTATTATTACATAGTGGAAAGGGGTTTGATGGACATGTTGGCACCTTTGACACCCATCGATTGGAAACGCAGAGCAGTAAAATACTATCCGGAGAAAATAGCGGTGATTGATGAGGACAAACAATTCACCTACAAAGAATTTGGAAACCGGACAGACCAGCTTTCCATCGCTTTACATACCAGCGGCGTAAAACCGCAGGAGCACGTGGCGGTCATGCTGCCGAATACGCATTACATGCTGGAGGCTTTTTATGGCATTGTGCAGCTGGGAGCGGTTATTGTGCCGCTGAATTTCCGGTTGAGCGCCAAGGACCTGGAGTACATCATCCGGCACAGTGACGCCAAGACCTTGATCGTCGATGCCGAGTTCGGCAAACTGATCGAAGACATACAGGACAAGCTGCCGATCGAACGGTATATCGTCGTGCCGGTTGACGGGCACGAATCCGCCATCAACGGAACGGATTATGAAGCGTTTATCAGCCAGGTGCCGGAAGATGCTGTCCTGCCGTCTGTTGAAATCGACGAAAACAGCATGCTGTCACTGAACTACACGAGCGGCACGACTTCCAATCCAAAAGGGGTCATGCAGACGCATCGCACCAATTACATGAACGCGGCCAACTTCCTGCATCACCTGGAAGTTAAATTTGACGATGTGTACCTGCATACCTTGCCGATGTTCCATACCAACGGCTGGGGCGGCGTTTGGGCCATTACAGCAGCCGGCGCCACGCATGTCTGCCTGCGGAAAGTCGACCCGCCGCTGGTGCTGGATCTGTTTGAACAGCACGGCATTTCGGTGCTGTGCGGCGCGCCGACCGTCGTCAATATGCTGGTCAATGAACCGAAAGCCAAATCGCTGCAGCTGAGCCGGAAACTGCGGATGGCAACAGCCGGTTCACCGCCTGCCGCGGCCCTGATCGCCAAAGCACAGAATATCCTCGGCCTCAATATGATGCATGTCTATGGATTGACTGAAACGTCGCCGTTTATCCTGTACTGCGAATGGAAAAATGAATTCGATTCGAAATCACTCGAGGAACAGGCGACGATCAAAGCGCGTCAAGGCATCGAGCTGGCATTCAACGGGGAAACCAAAGTGGTGAACCAGGAAGACGGCAAGGAAGTCGCCTGGAACGGCAAAGAGCTGGGTGAAATCATCACGCGCGGCAATGTGGTGATGAAAGGCTATTACAAAGATCCTGAAAAAACAGCGGAAGCCATCAAAGACGGTTGGTTTTATACAGGCGATCTGGCGGTGACGCATCCGGACGGGTTTATCGAAATCCAGGACCGCATCAAGGATATGATCATTTCCGGCGGGGAAAACATCTCCTCCACGGAAATTGAAGGCGTGCTGTACAAACACCCGGACATCCTGGAAGTGGCGGTGATTGCCGTACCGGATGAAAAATGGGGGGAAGTGCCGAAAGCGATTGTTGTTCTGCGCCCTGGAGCGGACATCACCGAACAGCAGCTTCTTGATTACACACGGGATCAGATGTCCCGTTTCAAAGTGCCGAAGTCGGTGGAGTTTGTCGAGTCGCTGCCGAAGACCGCAACAGGCAAACTGCAGAAATTCCAGCTGCGGGAAATGTACTGGAATGCGGGCAAAAAAGTAAATTGATCCACCACAAAACCTGAAGCCGACATGGCTTCAGGTTTTGTTTGGTTTACCGGGTAGTTTGTGATCAGCGGCACAGGGAATAAAGTAGAAAAAGCAATTTCGGAAAGGGGTGCAGGAAATGACAAAAGATCAAAGACCCGTGACAGCAGCCAGCCAGCTGAAGCCGGAAAAACGAATGAGGCTTGCGGCCACTGCCGCGGCCAGTAATAAGCAATTGCATGAAAGTGGGACCGGCAGAGACAAGGGAACAATGGAGCAGCTGAATATACATTATGTGGAAAAGATTATCAGTGAGTGGCCGGAACTGTCACGGAAAGCGGCTGAACAAACCATCGGGTTTTACGGGCCGCCGAACGAAGCGACCAACAGCCGCCTGTTTTGGTTCTATAATGGCCCCTGGAAGCGGACCGTCGTGTACCGGGACCAGATTCCGCATGATTTCCCGGAACCGCACGTGGACATGCTGGAGTCGGTCATCGATTACCATGTACCACCGGAGAAAATGAGCGAAATCGCGGCGTTTGACGGCAGCATCATCGTCGAACGGACAAAAGGGGAAGTGGCGGCACGCTGCGATCTGGAAGCGGCGAATATCCTGGCTTTGAATTTGATGCACGACATCGTCACCGATAAGAAGACCGCAAAACAAGCCCGTAAATTTTGCGCCAATGAAATGGCGGCATATGCCCTGAACCGGCCGGCTCCTTATGCGGAACAATTCCAATTCGAATTGCCCGCCGGTGAACAATTTGATACAGACATAACGACCATCAAAAAGAACGCGCTTGTGCAGACGGTAAAGAAATTAATAAAATGATCATTGAAACCAGAGGCCTGAAAAGCCTTTTGTTTTATGTAATTGAAGGAAAAATCTGTTGCTGCTTGTTTTCGGCTTTTCCCTTGATTGTACCAGGTGAAGAAAAGGGGCGAGACAAATGCCAGGCAAAGTTTTAATCAGCGGAGCGGGGCCAACAGGATTGGTAGCAGCAATCAGTCTGGCCAAGCTCAACATCCCTTTCCGGATCATTGACAAAAACAAAGGCCCGGGGAGAGCGTCAAGAGCGATTGCCGTCCATGCGAGAACACTGGAGTTTTACCAGCAGTTGGAGGTTTCGGGTGAAATTATCCAAAAAGGGATCGTCCTCGATCGACTGCAGATTTTCAAAGAAGGAAAATTAAAAGCGATGCTGAAACTGGAGGAATTGGGAAAAGGGCTGAGCCCCTTCCCGTTTGTTCTCACCCTGCCGCAGGACGAGCACGAACAGATCCTCGTCGGGAAGCTGAACGAGCTTGGCCACAGGGTCGACTGGGAAACGGAACTGGTTTCTTTTCGCCAACAAGACGGGTTTGTGGCGGTTGTACTTTCAAAGAACGGGCGGCAGGAAGAGGAGCGGTATTCCTATTTATGCGGCTGTGACGGGGTTCGGAGCACCGTCCGGAAAGGGTTGGGACTCGATTTCGCCGGAGGCACCTATCAGCAGGTTTTTTATGTAGCAGATGTGCAAAGCGGATCTTCGGTTAAAGGGGTACAGGTGAGGTTTTTCAAAGAAGGCTTTGCGATCGCGCTGCCGGTACGCGCAACCGGTTCCTTGCGCTTGATCGGTCTCTTGCCCCCTTTTTTGTCGGACAAGCAAAATGTCGGTTTTTCGGAACTGGCAACGTATATTGAGACGAAAACCAAGCTGCGCGTCGACAAAGAAAATTGGTTTTCGACCTATAAGGTGCATCACCGGGTCAGTGAACGGTTCCAAAAAGGGAATGTCTTTCTGGCAGGAGACGCGGCGCATGTCCACAGTCCGGCAGGGGGGCAGGGCATGAATACAGGGATTGGCGACGCCTTCAACCTTTCCTGGAAACTGGCGGATGTACTGAAAGGAAAAAGCAATCCGGCCATTCTCGGGAGTTATGAATCAGAACGGAAAGCGTTTGCAGAAAGTCTGGTTTCTACAACAGACAGGATGTTCGAAATTTTAGTAGGGGAAGGTCTCTCGTCCAAAATGGTGAAAGGTGTCATACTTCCATATGTGGCGCCCACGCTGACCAAATCGGACCGTGTCAAACACATGATGTTTAAAACTTTGTCACAGATCCGGATTCATTACCGGGACAGCGCGCTCAGCGAAGGAGCGGCTGGTTCCATCCACGGAGGCGACCGTCTGCCGTGGGTTCCTGCAGAAGAAGGAGACAACTTTTTGCCATTGCAGGCGATGGATTGGCAATTCCATGTGTATGGAGAGGCGACTCCGGAGTTAATCGATCTGGCAAAAGCTCATGCGATTCCGTATCATCAATTTCCATGGACAAAAATCGCAGAAAAAGCGGGAATTGCACAAAATGCTGTTTTTCTGGTGCGGCCGGATGGCCATGTCGCCGTTGCAGATGACGGGAACGGACTGGATACCATGGAAAACTATCTCATACGCTTAAAAAGCAGGTGATTACTGTTTCATGTCGCTTTTTATTGCTGAATAGAACGAAACGAAAAAACTCCTGATTTTCCTGCTGAAAAGCGGAATCAGGAGTTTTCAGCATGTTCGGCTTTGGAAGCACGCCATTCGCGCAGCAAACTGAAAAGGTAAATGGAATTGATAATCAGAAGAATGAACATCATGTCTTCACGGCTATAAAACAACAGCATATACAGCGTGAACAGCCAAAAGCTGCTGAATACCATCAGACGGGTCTTCAGTTCGATCCAAAATGTCCAGGTAAGCTGCAAGTTGATTTCAATGGTTGCGCTGACGAGAAACAGCAGAACGAGTGCAATGAGTATGGCCGTATTGCTCATGAACTTTTCATCCAGAGCGGTATTCAGGATAAAAAAGAAAAGACTCGCTGTCAGCAAGGTCCGTACGGCAAAATGAAGGGAATTGACCACGGTTTGGTTCAAAAGCTCACTCCTAGGTATGATAGGTAATAATTCCTTATTTTAACAAACTTAGGGATGGTAAGAAAGCGTTCATTTGAAAAAGAAGAGGGTATGGGAAAGAAATCGAAACAGGAGCGGCTGATCTGACAATAAGGAGAACCAAAGCCATAGAAGTCAAAAGAGATTGAAAATAAATGAAAATGAACTTTGAATTGGACATGACACATACAAGAAGCAGCTAAATAAAAAGAAAATGATGCAACAAGAGATGTATCATCGTTAGAAACAAGGAAGTTGATGAGCTAAACGTTAATGAGACAGAATTTATGAGCCGGCTGATTTTTTCCGAAGTTTTCTGTGAGCTATTACAAACAAAAAACAAAAAATGATTTTTAAGGACAATCAAGCCATGCATAAAGCGCGTAATAGCAGCTAAAACAAGTTTTATTCAAAACTGATGAAAATTCGTAAATATCAGCCCAAAAACCGATTTTGTCTCACTGTTAAAAGTATACTTATTTATTGAAACGTTACTTCCGATAATTTATATTATGTCTACTAAAATAGTTTTTAGAAAGATAAGACCTTTTTGTTTGTCTCCTGTTGTATGACATAAATATTATTATGTATATGACAAGAACATATTTACTTCTCTACTTCCCTTAGTTTTAATAGAATCTTTAGTAGTGCTACCTGTTGCATTAATAATTCTATAAAACCATTTTCTCCTATCAGGTGAAAAATTTTTTACAATCGATCTTTTAGTTAAAGTTGCAACGGGATCCATATTTACACTTGTCCAATATAATTTTATAACTTCTCTCTAGCAAAATCACCTTCTAAAGTGTATGCTAATTTATCTATAATAAATTCCCTTCGGTTTTTCGGTAATATGGAATTCCTTATACAATTAAGTACATTAATAACATTAAGTAAGGATACAGAATTTACCCCCCACATTCACAAAGATAAATATGTTGGTGAATAACAGTCAGTTACTATTCATTATCCATTAAGAACAAAACAACACTCCTCGGCTTTTCAATCGCCAAGGAGGATTGTTTCTATTCATTCGATTTGAAGAGGTCACCTATCAATCCCCGGACGCTACTGAAAAGATAGACGCAAAATGTCGCCAGCAACCAGAACGAATAGGCATCTATCACAAACATGTAAATAATCCCACCGATGGAAAAGATGACTAGACCAATGCCCATTACTAAATTAATGACAGGTGAAATGGTCTTCCAGAGACTTTTCAGCTTCATCTCAAAGAACCTCCCTAGTGTCAGCTCTTGTCAGCGTCGTACCTTTAATTTTTATTTCCAGAGCGCTGCTATAAATGCAGAGTATTGATTTCCTTGCTGTATCTCCATCAACCTTCAACCTTGTTCTTGATAGGATTATTGTATCTTAAATGACAGAAAATTACCATAATTATCACAATGTATTAATGGAAAGAAAGACAAAAAATTAAATTACATGAAAAAACGTTCGTAAACGCATTAAAATACGCTTACGAACGTCCGCCGAGTTGGCTGTATGTTTTCAGATGATTGTTAACGTCGCACCAACACACATTCCGTGAGTTGTTTGTTCTTCTTCACATCTTGCCGATGCAATACTGATAAATCGCAGCCGTAGCCAAACAGTCTCCCAATGCATCGTGCGCATCGTGTTCCAGTTCCAGATAAGCCGTTAATGTCCCCAATTTGTGGTTAGGCGTCTCTGTGATGGCTTTTCTGGCCACTCGCACCGTATCGATGACCGTATACTCCGGAATCGGTGTAATGTCCTCCAAGGCGTACAGGAATCCCATATCAAACGGCGCGTTGTGCGCAATGATCGGCAAGTCGCCAATGAAGGCAATCAATTCATGAGCGACTTCTTCAATGACCGGTGCATCTTTCACGTCTTTATCGGTAATGCCGGTGATGCGTGTAATGGTGTTCGAAATCGGCCGTTCCGGATTGATCAGCAGATACATGGTGTCTTTGTGGCTGTGGCCGATGTATTTGACGGCGCCGATTTGAATGATTTTATCGCTGCCGGCGCGGAGTCCGGTCGTCTCAAAATCAAGTACGACGTAATCTTCCACTTTTTGTGTGCTCGATTTGTATTTTTTGGGCCGTGCCGTCTGTTTTTTCGACCTCGGCGCTGTGGTTTCGTTCACTTTCTGCTTCAGCAAATCTTCAGCTTCCCTTTTATTCATCCTGCCATTCCCTTCTTCGTCGTTGTTGTTGTTTTTATTGTACCGGAAAAAGAGGAAAAGAACAGATGTCAGGCATTGTTGCTGCGTTTCATGTCGCGGATGGCCTGTATGGACAGCCGGACCAGCAGTACCACGGAAAGAAACAGGCCCGTATAGGAGGCAATATTCAAATACACGGCATAAGCTGTCTCAATGAATTGTGCGATGGCCAGGAGGGCTGCTGAAACCAGGCCGAATGTGATGCCAGTAAACAATAACACAAACCGCGAAAACAATTGGATGACAAACATGGCATTTTTCTTGTCGGAAAATATATCATGATGCAGGATGATTTTTCCGCTTTCCACACGCTGCACCAGCATGTCCAGCCTTTTGGGCAGTTTAAACAGTTCCGGTATGAGCAATGCCAGTTCGTCTTCAATGCGGTCTTTTGTCTCCATCGGCTCTTTAAACGGCTTTTTCAAAAAAGAGGTTTTGTATTTTTTCGCAAATACTTTTGCTTCCGTGAACATATCGAATCCTGGATCGATCGTATGGATGGTGCTGTCCAGGCTGATGAGCGAACGCAACGCGGTGCCGACTGACGGATAAAAAGATAAGCCGAAATCCCGGACCACATCGAATAACGCATGAATCAGTTCAGCGGTCGGTATCCGGTCCACATAGGACGTCTTCAATAAAATTTGTCCGATGGATTGTTCAAATTTATGCCGGTCAATCTGTTGATTGTCTTCGACCAGCAGAGAAACGGCGTCATAGATGACGGAACTGTCATTCTGCTGAACACCGATGAAGAAAAGGTTCAGTCCATTTTGCTGTGACGATGCCAGACGGCCGACTGCACCGAAATCGAGCAAAATCGGCGATCCGTCTGTTGCATCGATAAAAATATTGCCGGGATGCGGATCGGCATGAAAAATGCCGGATTCCAGCATCTGTTCAAAAAACGAAAATAGCACCGTTTCAGCGAATTTCCGGGGGGTGACGTCGAATTGCTTGAATACCGAACGGCCTTTCGAGATGCTTTTACCCTCCAGGTACTGAAGGACAATCAGCTGATCATTGCTGTAATCCGTATAGACTTTTGGGATTTTCACCTTGTATTCACTGTCTTCCAGGGCATTGCCGACCTGGACGGTATTCCGCATCTCAATGGTGAAGTTGATCTCTTC
Organism: Planococcus salinus; assembly: GCF_003719725.1. Lineage (GTDB taxonomy): Bacteria > Bacillota > Bacilli > Bacillales_A > Planococcaceae > Planococcus > Planococcus salinus. Next base: position 401,357 of record NZ_RIAX01000001.1, read on the forward strand.
TCTCATGCCATTGGCAAACCCGATGGCCAGCTGCCGGAAACCAAGGTTTTCTGCCCATGTCGATTTGCTCGTCACCCATTCGGCGAATTCGACCAGGATGTTCAAGTCGTCTCTCATGATTTTCCGTATATCCGGCCGCAGCAGTTTCACGACGACCTGTTCACCGTTCTCTTTCAGTACAGCCCGGTGAACCTGGCCAATGGAACCGGCCGCCAGCGGATTCATATCAAAATCAGAAAAGACTTCGTCAACGCCATACGGCAAGGAAGTTGCCAAAATCCTCTTGACTTGTTCACTGGTCAAAGGCTTGACATTCTGCTGCAAAGATCCAAGTTCTTCGACAAAAACCGGTGGGAACAACTCTGTACGGGTCGACAGCATCTGGCCGAACTTGATGAAGACGCCCCCGCTTTGTTCGAGTGTGTCCCGGAACGCAATGGCCAGTTCCCGGTCATTCTCACGGTTGCGCGCGTATTTCAACGACCGGGAGATGCCGTTGCGGACAGCGATTTCCAACACACGGGCCAATCGTTTCTGACGGCGCCAGCGATGCTGGATCCGTTTGAGGATGAATTTCCTCCCGGTGATGCGCTCTCCTCTTTCCCCGAGCTCAATGGGATCGAACAATTCAAAAAACAGATACAGCAGCATCGAAATCAACAGCATGCTGCCGATCCATAAAATCGTGCTTTCATCCTGTGCCATATAAACAAAAGGGTCGTTCATGTAATCCGTAAAACGCAGGTAGGAATACCAATAGACAAAGGTAGTCAAAGTGACACCCAGCGCAACAGACAGGAGCCGTTTGATGAAATTGATTTTGGAGCCCATCAGCCGCCCGCTGATAATATAGATGAAAACAGCGATCACCGCTATTTCCAGTAAAATGCGAATATAAACCATTCCCCGTATCCCCACTTCCATTTTTTCTATAGACAGCACACAAAAAGGTGCTTGTTTTTGTGAAAGTATAACAGGATTCAGTTGCGTACTAGATTTTTACGGGTGCCAGAATTGAATTGATCAGGTGGATCGGATGCCATTCTCTTTCAGAGCGTGCGATGATCGGGTAGTTTTTCGGAAACAGCTGATTGGCTATTGCTTCTGGAGATTTGCCTTCCCGGTACAACCGTTCCACGGTGGCTGAGAGTTCTTCCAAGTAATCCAGTTTTTTCTGCAAAGTTTCGCGTCCGTTTTCAAAATAACCGGAATGGCTGCAGTACATCGATGAGATGTCATACGACAGCAAGGTTCGTATGGATTCCATGATTTGCGGAATGGACTCCGTATTCATGCTGATTTTTGTTTTTGTCTGCACAAACAGGTCGCCGGTGAACACTCTGCCGGTTTCTTTGTGCAGCAAAGCCACATGATCATCTGCATGCCCGGGCGTGTAAATCACATCCCACGTGAGGTTTCTGGAGCGGATGGTGTCACGGAGCGGCAACGCATCGAAAGCATCACGGACTCCCCAGCTGTGCTGTCTGTATTCCGGATAATTCCCCGGTTTTGCACAAAGCGCAATGCCGTTTTCATGCATATAAATGGGAACATCCCGGTTGGTTTGAATCCAGGAAGCAGTGCCGCTGTGGTCTTCGTGGCTGTGTGTCAGCACAACTTTATCAAATGAATGTTTGTCATAAAAAGACGTGAAATCCGGTTCCATTCTTTTAGGTCCGGTATCCACCAGCATCCCGTCAACCAAATAAACAAAGATTTTCCGTTTTGTTGCTTCTAAATAGCCTTCAGCGCAAATGACGCCTTCTTTTTCGTACTCCGTAATCATTAGTGGATTCATTCTCCTTTCGGGAAATGCAGTCGCTTCTGTTCTGGATCCCTCTTCTTTGTTTAATCTTATAAGGAATAAAAAGGTTTGTCACGGTTAATGAGGTGATTTTTCCGATTTGTCAATAAATTTGCAGTCCCAGCGGGGAGAAAATCGTTTACATTTCATATAGATTTTAAGTGTTTTTGCTGCAAATGTATGTGTTTGCTTTGTATTGCGTTTTTTTTGTTTTGTATTAATACCCTTATGTAAACATCTACATTTACTTATTTCAACAAAGATTGAACTCTTCTCGATTAATCGTTGTTCAAGGCTGCCAGTTCCACTCGTTCCATGAACTTCGTTACCGTCTCTTCCGCTTTTTTCTTGTTGCCCGCAAGCAGCATTGCTTTGCCAACCAGGTTGACGCCTTTGTTATGCCCCTGGTAAATGAATTTCGTCCGGTTTTCACCGGCTTTTAACAAAGTGAACGAATACATCACTTCGAAACTCTGCCCCATAATAAAACGGATCTGTCTGTGTTTTCTATCCGGTGTATCGTCATAGGCTAACGTCTCCACAATATAGGTTTGCAGTTGGCTGCCCTCATAATAGGTCTGTGCATGTTTCGCTCCAGCTTCATCGTCGTTGTTTTCAAGAAGCTGATGTTCTTCGATTTTCGGCATAATTTGTTTGATGTTGCGATCTTGGAACAACTCCCATACTTTTTCGATGTTCGCTTCAATAATTGCTTCCTTATTCCACTTGACCATTTGTCTGTTCCCCCTTTTCTGCTGTGCGGCATTCCATCGGTAAACGGTAGAGAATTGATTATGAAATGAATAAAGGTCCTATGACTTGAATGAGAATATTGGCCGTGAAATGAGCGATTATCGCAAATTCAAGCCCCATAAAGACAAACATGGCTCCAAACACCATACCGCCGATTCCATTTATAAGAAGCATACCTCCGATGACTCCGAGCGTCATCTCAAAATTGGCTGCTGCCACACTGTAATGCATTCCACTGAAAATAAGTGCTGCCAGGCTGATCGCTGTCCATTTGTTTAATCCATTGGTTTCTTTTTTGGTAATTTTCATTGAAAGCCATATAAACGTTGTCACAAGAAACAGACGGAAAACAGATTCTTCATTGACGGCAGCTCCAAACGAGCCAAATACCGCCAGCCACCAGGGTGTATCTTTTATAGAAGAATTATCGATTCCCAACGGAGTGGAAATCAATAAACTCACAAAGATGATTACACTGCCTGTCAAAAATCCATACAGCACCGAGTTTATCAGCTTTCTGCTTAGATGGGAAACCTGCTTTTCTTTGTGGAATACAGATTCAATAACGGGTACTCCCAGCTCGACTTTTTTTATCAGCCATAATGCAACGAATAACAGGACTGCCGATTCCAGAAAGACCTGTGCGAGATAGTAAAGGACAAATTCCATTTCGGTTAACCCCATTTGCTGATGCATGTTTTCCCTGGCGATTGCATAAGGAGCTATGGCCACAGCCCCCAGCAAATTCAGGAAAAGAAGCGAAAAATAAATTTTCCAGTCGATCACCGGCACTTTTTCGTCTTTTTGAACCACTTCTTCCAGGGTATTCGAATGATGACTGTATGTATTCATTTTTTCCTGTAACACACCCGTAAACTCCTCAGGCTGATCGATATACAGGAGCGCTTTTCGAACTGTTTTCTTTTGTCCAAAATAGCCGCGTGCATGCAAAGGTGTTTTGAACACTATTTCGTACGAGGCTTCATCTGTAACTTCGAAAATGTATGTGAGTATCCTCGGCATGGCTGTTACGTGAAATGCATCCTTTTCGTGTATTATACCGCCATTATTCTTGTATTTAATCGTGGCAGGCTGGATATTTTCAATATCACTGATACAAAAATCCAATTGTCTTCTGGCGCCTATTTTAAACTGGACCTGATTGCCGTTCAGAAGAACAGGCGAATTCCTTATTAAATTGTAGTCTCCCATCATGTAGAAAACGCTGTATATGTGCAAGACCAGCATAATTGTTGCAATTTCCGGTTCCTCATTTTTTAAATAGATATGGAAAACCACCATCTCCAGCACTTGTTCATGAATCAACGCCACAAAAAGCCAAAAATAATTGGAGGTCTTATAATACGAAAAAGCTTGGGTCCCCTCTATGCTATTTCCATTCCTTCTTTTCCATCTGAAAAAAGCATAAAACAAGATCTGCCATTCCTTTTTTAAAGTAAGTGCAAAAGGGTTTTCTGTGATGATTCCCCGTTTCCAGAAGACTAATAAAACCACAAGAAAAACTTCAGCTAATGCAATCAGCAGAATAACCGACACCATCATTTGACTGTCCACCTATACTCCTCCTCTAAGCGTGTCTTCCTTTTCGCACAATACAGCCAAAGCGGAGCGGAAGCCGGCTGAATCAAAATAAACGTTTTTCAAATAGCCAGAAATGATTCTTATTATTTACTTATTAAATAACTTATTACAACTTTCGTATGGTGTACAGCTTATGTATGCGTTTTCACAAAGATATAACAGATGGAATGGGAAAATAAATATGTTGCTCTGTTATGGTTCTGCAGACAAAAAAGACTTCAGGGAATCAATCCTCTGAAGTCTTACTATCATTCATTAAAACGGGTTTGTTGCCCATTGGCTCGAAGTCGGGATAAAAATCCGCGGATGCAGTTTCAATTGCGCCACCATGTATTCCGCGATGTCTTCCGGCTGCATGAATTTCTCTTTGCTTTCTTCGGGTTCCGGTTGCCGTGAACCGAATCCCGTCACCACTTTGCTTGGTGTCAGCGCAAAAACACGGACGTTGTGTTTCCGCACTTCCTGGGACAAGGCTTCTGTCATGCCCAAAACACCGAATTTCGAGGCGCTGTAGGCCGCTGAACCGGATGTCCCGCGCAAACCGCTGGAAGATGAGATATTGATGATATCCCCACCGTTTTTTTCGATCATCTGCGGCAGAACTGTACGTGTTACATTAAACATTCCCGTGAGATTGACATCCAGGACATGACTCCATTCTTCCGGTTTAATATCAAGAAACGGCGCATGTTTGCCGACACCGGCATTATTGATCAAAATATCAATGGTTCCGAGCTTGTCAGTCAGTTTCTCCACTGCCTGCTCCACTTGTTCCAAAGAAGAAACATCCGCTGCTGCATACTCTGTCAGGACGCCCAGTGCCTCAATTTCCGCAGCGACTTCTTTTAAATCGGCTTCTGTTCGGGCAATCAGGCCCACGTGTGCTCCTTCTTTCGCTAAAGCGATCGCTGTCGCACGGCCGATTCCTTTACCTCCTCCTGTTACTATTGCTACCTTGCCAGTCAATGATTGTGCCACTTTCCATTCCACCTTTCTCTATTTTCAAAAATAACGCTTCCATTCTATCCTCTCATTCCTTACTCAATTTTGCTTGTACTTTGCTTGTTATTGCTGTTTTTGTTTTTTGAGAGTAGACCCTTATGTAAGATAATACATTTATCGCTTTGGAGAGCATCTTTCTCTTCAATCAATACTCAAACGCACGATTCAGCCAGCATCGATCAAGATTCCATTGAAACAGCAAAAAGCAGCACAGCCTGTAATAGCCGTACTGCTCGTCATTCCCTTGTTAGTTACTGCTTCAACTCAATGACAAACGAGATCATTTCCTGGATTTTCCCACCGCTTTGCCGATCCATACGGTAAAAATCACAAAAAGCATAAGTTTGAAAATCGCCTGACTTATTCGGCATGGTCATCGTCCCTTTGACAGCCGCTTCCATTCCATTTGAAATCACTGTATCAATTTGAAAATCCATTTCCGTGTATACACCAATGCCAAATGCAGCATCCATAAACGCCTGCTTGCCATGAATTGGTGCGCTTCCTATCATATGCCACACAATATCATCTGTCACAATATCCTCCATAAAATCAATATCACCACTGAAAAAGGCTTCATTCACTTGGCGAAAAAAATCCTCGGTTCGTAACATGTCCACATCCAACCGCTCCCTCCAAACGTTTGAATAAGAACGATAGCCGCTTTTAGATGCTTCTTCAAAATAATTGGAGCTGCTAATCCAACTTCAGAAGAAATGATGTCAATTCGATAATTTCACCTTTTCCTTTTCCACTGAACCGATAAACGTCGTGATAGGCTGAAACCGCTGTTTTTTCTGTGAAGATCAGTCCCGTCACTGACAAATCGAGTCCTTCACTGATGACCCGGTCAATGGACCTTTCTGTGCTCTGTACATTGCTGTTTTCTTTGACGAAATTCAAAAAGCCCGTTTTCCCATATATTTTGCTGTTGCCGACAATGGACCAGATTACATCATCGGTTATGTTGTCTTCGAAAAAATGGGTGTCTCCAGCAATGAACGCATCATTCAAACTCTGCAGGAATTGTGGGTTCTCTCTTGTCATCATTTAATGGACTCCTTCCTGCTGAAGCGTTTAGCCGATCATCCAGTTCGAATGATTACCGGGCCTTGCGAGATATTGTTTCCTCCCTTCTGTTTTTATTCCGGAAGCTTGGCTTTTCTTCTAAACTGTGATTACCTTTACCATTCTTCTTTTACCGCAAAATACCTTTCGCTCTTCATACTTTTTTATACTTTTCCCTTTTTCCGGATTAATAGCAGGAACAAGAAGCAATAAAGCGAATAAATCAACGAGCATCCATTCTCCAAAAATTTCAGCAGCAGTGTAAAAATCCTCTATTATATTTTTTGACTGATGATTTTCTTTTTTATTCCGTGGTAAAGCCTTGGTAATAGGAAAGATGCGAGACTTGATTGTAGTTGACAATTTTCCATGTTTTCTGCTGGTATTGAATATTACTGACACAGGCATTGACCAAAGGCGCCTTTTTTGAACTGATCTCTCCTTCTGACAACACCAACAGCAATTCACTTATCACTGCGCCATGGGCAATCAGCAGCACACGTCCGTCCGCATATGCCTGCTGGACTTTTTCCAGTCCGTCCAGAATGCGCTCTCTGAAGGTTACTGGATCTTCCTGTCCCGGGTAGTCTTTGTCTGGATATATGGCTGTTCGTTGCGTCACATCCATTCCTTCGGCCTTGCCGAAATAACGCTCCATGAAGCACTCCATTTCAACTACGGGAAGTGCCAGTTTGCGGTTGATGATATCCGCCGTTTGCCTCGCTCTTTTCAAAGGGCTTGTAACAAGCACATCCCAATCCTCTGGTCGAAAATAGGCGCTGCATTCTTCCGCTTGTCTGATTCCTGTCCCATTCAACGGAATATCCGTCTGTCCCTGCAGCTTTTCCGACACATTCCAATCCGTTTCACCATGTCTCACTAAACAAATAGCTGTCATATGAATCTTCTCCTTGTTGAATCCTCACAGTTCTCTATAAAACAGTATACCAGACCGGCAAGTTCCGTTGTGCGTTGGAGCGTTTGTCGGCTATCGGCTATAAGGACAAAACGAAAAACCAAAGAGAAAGAATTATCGCTTCGTCTCTCTCTTTGGTTTTCGTTCGTTTTCAGGTATTCGATTGTCGCTGCCAACTTATTTCTCAATAGCGTTTTCCGGTATTTTTCACAACGGTTTTTTCACCGGTTCTGTGGTCTGTAATGACTTTGTCTCCCTGTGGGACATCCCCTGCCCCTTCGTCCGGTGTGTCTTGAAACGTCTCTTCTTCCTCAGACGAATCCACACCGTCCCCCAGCACTTCCTTTGTTTTGTCCGCCAGCTTGTCGAGTGCAGATTCGTTGTCTTTTGTTTGCTTGCCTGTATTTTTTGAATCCATTTGTCATGACCTCCATTACATAAATTTTCACCTAATTCCTGTCCTATCAACCGGAAGGGTTTTCCTTGTTGTCTCCTAAGTCATCATCCGACTGTTCTTTTGCTTTTTCCTGACTCCGGTCTGATTCCATGTCCGGCAGCTGTTCATTTGGCATGCCGGTGAATTCCGTCTCTTGCTGTTCTTCTTTATCCTCTTTTTTCCTGTTCGCCATGCAATACCACTCCTTTTGAAGATCTTTGTCTTCAATTACCCGTTATTTCGTGAATCAATCGGGAAATCTCTATATTGCTTCGGCATCCAGGCAATAAATTCTCAGTAAAAAACGCCTGCATCCCTCGAAAGGCTGATGCAGGCGCGTGAAAAATTATTCAGTTTTTCTTGATAATGGTTCGGCTGCTGTGAATGGCCTGCCTCAGTTGGAAGGTCGGTAAGATGTCAATGGAATATCTTCGTAATCATCCGGATCCAGTGATTCAACCGATCCATCCGCTACACTTTCAATAATGCCCGTCAGTCCGCGTTCAACTGATTTGACCAATTGGCCTTTTTCTTTTTGCCCCATCATCTGTGTTTGGCCTCTGACTTCAAAAAGGACTGTGCCGCTGCCGTTCAAAGCGTAACTGCCGAGAGCGGTTCCCGGAAGATCAAGCCCTTGTGAGTATAGAGAAATGTTGGTGAATTTGGAGTTGCCATATGACTGCAATTCGTTATAAGCGGCCAAGTTCAATTGTCTCGAGAAGTCGTAATTATAATTGTCGGCGTATTCAGCGTATTTTTCACCCTCCGGTGTGTTCGGGTCTGGAACGAACTGTGCGGATAACGACAAAGTCACCGGGTCGGCAGTGCCGTCGACATAATACATTCCCTGATGATGCAGGTCAATGAAGACATCCACATTGCCGAATTCTTCCTGCAGGGATTTATAAACGTCACGGGAAGTTTGTGCTTCCGGTGTGATAAACCATCCCGGCAAATTGGAAGCCCCCGGGAAGTCTTCCGCTTCTGGTTCATAATCGAGCTCCGGGTTGAAATCACGGTTGACGTCAAATCCTGGATTCGCTCCGTAATCATAGCTCTGGCTGATGCCGCTGTCCAAGTAATTCCACGACGGAGCAACCTCGCTCAGCTGTGGATATTGCTCAATCACTTCATCCCATGTCAAACTGTTTCGGCGTTTATCGCCTTCTGAAGCATCCGGATTCATCATCGGCATGAACACGAGCGTCAGTTCCTCACGGATTTCTCTCGATTGCTTGGAGTTATTGGATAACTTTTTCAATAAATCCAGGATGGCGACAGTCCCCGTTTTTTCATTGCCGTGAATTTCACTTTGCACCAGTATAACTTTATCGCCTGTCCCGACTGTAGCGGTATAGATATCCAATCCTTTATGGGATTGCCCGGCAACATCCACTTGAACGGTCCCTTTGCTGGATGCCTCTATTTGCTTCAGGCTTTTTTGCAGTTCAGCATAATCGATAAACCCGGATATGCTGTGTTCATGGTGGTGTGTTTCGGTTTTATTCTCTGTTTCGACAGCGTAAGCCGGCATGGCCAAGGCTGTACACAATGTTACGGCGCCGACAGTGGACATCCATTTTTTCTTCATTTACACCCGCTCCTTTTAGTGGTTTTCAAAAATTGTTTATTTTTTCCTCCTTTCTTTTTATTTCTAGATTATTCAAAAAAAGAATAGCAAACTGAAACTTATTAGTAAATATTTTTAGAATATTCAGTCCTTATGTAATGCAAAATCCTGATATTCTTCTTTTCCAGTGGTCACATTGACTCGAAGCTTGCTGAGTACTTCGCATTACGAAATGAATATAATAACCAGACCTATTTATTCAGCCAACCGGTTTCCAAAAATTTTCACGCAGGTTTTTTTGTTTGATCTATCCGTAGTGAAATCGCCTTTCTTTTTTCATCTAAAAAAGCTGTCTCGAAAGGTTTTTTCACGACCTTTCAAGACAGCTTCTTTTTGAAAACCCAACTTCCTTTAATTTCTATAAGTTGCATTAATAACATTTAGTAATCTATATTCCGCAAAACAGCTTCGCTTGCGGGCCCACAGGATGTGGGTCATGCAGTAGGCGCGACAGGACGTCGCGCTGCCTACTGCCAAAACCGCGCTCCTGTCTCTGCATCGCTGCGCTAGCTTCGAGACATGAAAGGGCGTTGCATCGCTTCGCTAGCTTCGTCGCAAAGAGTTGCCCTCGCAGGCTTCGAGCAACTCTTCGCTGTTTTGCTCCATATCTTTAGTGACTTCTCTCAGCGCCGGCGCGCCTCCGGACTGGACGGAGCAATAAGACGAGTGGTCTTCTCGGCTTATTGCGGGAGTTATGTCCAAAGCGCCGAAGCGTTATATAAAGAATCATTCTTTTATTCAACTTATATCGTCGCAAATCCTGTTACGAACGTTTTGTCAGTTTTCGCTTGATGCCTTTTACAATCTGTTCCGCGTCTTCGATTTTCATCATGTACACCAATGCAAAGTAAATGACGCCGGCCGCCAAAATGGACAATATCAACCCCATTGCGGAACCGAGAAACGGCAGCGTATACGTGTAGAGAAGTCTTGCCGACACACCCATTATGATGGAAGCCGCAGCAATTTTTACAAAAGAGGCGCTCAGCTGCTTCATATCGAAAGGACCGATTTTTTTCCGTAAACTGATATACAGCAGGAGCGTACCGAAAATGGCCGAAATACTGGTGGCCAACGCCAACCCGCCGATACCGAGATATCTCGATAAAATGAAATTCAGGATGATGTTCAAGACCATGGCAATCGCCGCGTTGATCATCGGTGTCCTTGTATCCTGCAGCGAATAGAATGCTCTCGACAGCACTTCACGCAGGCCATAACCGATCATACCAATCGAATAGAAGAAAAAGGCGCTGGCGGTCAATGCAACGTCGGATTCATCAAACGCTCCCCTGCCAAACAGCAGCGCCACAATCGGTTCTGCAAAAAACAAAGCCCCGACGGTAGCGGGAATGACCAACAGGTTGATGCCGTTGATGGCTTGGGACACTGATCGTTTCAGGCCCTCCATATTGCCTTTTGAGGCCATTTTGGAAATGAGCGGGTACATCACAGTCGAAATCGACACCACAAACACACCTTGGACAAACAAATTCAAGGTATTGGCGTAATTCAACGCCGAAATCCCACCGATGGAAATTTGGGAAGCCAGTGTCCGGTCGACCAGTTTGTTGATTTGATTGACAGAAGAGCCGATGATGACCGGAATCGCGAGAATCAGCATGTTCTTGATATGCTCATCTTTCGGTTTGAAGATGAACTGGTACTTAAACCCTTTGCGGTAAGCAAAAAACAGCAGGATGAGAAACTGGATGATGATGGCGACTACATTGCCGATGGCGAGCATCAGCACCAGATCGAATTTTGAGCTGGCGATGATGGAGAGAATCAGCACGATGTTCAATGGCAACCCGATCAGCGTCGGCACGACATAGTATTTTTTCATATTCAAATAGCCGCTCAGAATCCGGATTGTCATCGTGAAATAGATGCCGACGATGCTGATGCGCGTAAACGTCACCGCCAGCTGCAGAATATCGCCTTCAAAACCGCTGGCAAAAATCCTGACGAGCGGCTGGGTGAAAATCAGTCCAAGAACCACAATCACCGTACACAAAGCCCACAGGATGTTCAGCAGGTTGTTAGTATAGTCTTTGCTGTTTTGTTCGCCGTATTTTTCTTCGATCCGGCTGTACATCGGGATATAGCCCGTGGAGATCCCCGTCGCCACAAAGCCAAAAATGACGGTCGGAATGGTCAGTGAGATCAAATAAGCATCACTGATGCCCGAAGCTCCGTAAAAATAAGCCAATGTGACGTCACGGAAAAACCCGATGAACTTCGAAAAAATGGTCAGGACCATGATGAGGATGACAGCTTTTTTCATAACAGCACCCCTTCAGACCGATCAGAAGAAACCGGTGAACGGCTGATGCCGGCTGTCACAGCATATGCTCTAGGCAGCATGGCGAAACCCCTAATCTTCGTACACAAAGAAATGATCCCGGAAACGGATCATTCGCGTGTTCCATCTTGGCGTCACTTTTTCATACTCACCGAGCACCTGGTATTGGAGAAACAGATAAGGGAAATTAACTCCGGCTCCAAGCCCCATCACCTGGCTGCCGCAGAAACGGGCGTTGATATCCGTCAATTTATACCCGTCCTCGGAAGAAAAGAACTGCAGGTTGAGAAACCCATCTGTGACCATGGATTCGGTAATATCCGTTGCAGCTTTTATAAGTTGTTCGTTGTAAATCACTTTGCCATCCAACACGATGCCACTGGATACGCCGGTCCGTTCACGGGGAACTGCGACCACGACTTTGCCGTTATGGACAAAGACATCGACACTGTATTCTGTGCCTCCCAGGTATTCCATCGCAATCCGTCTGTCGGTTGAAGGAATATCGACATAATCATCGATGTTGACAATCTTGTTCTTTCCCTCCTTCAAGGCTTGTAAATAAGTAGGGCGATCCGTCAATACCGCAAACCCCAACGCACCGTACCCGCTGATTTGTTTGACGACGACAAATTGCTCATCAGCGAAATGCTGATCGATGATCGGCTTCAGCTCATCGGTATCGCTGAAGCCAATGTACCTGGGTATGTATGTACTAAACCCTTGTTCTTCTAAAAATCCATATGCTTTTTCTTTATCCACCAGCACATCGAAATGTTCACTGTTTGGCAGAGCCACTGCGGCATCCAACTCTTTTCTGAAGTCATTGAAAATCTCGATTTCTTCATGCAATGCCGGAAAAACCGCGTCAATCTCCTCTTCTTCGATAATTGTCTGGATGGCGCTTTTGTAAGCATCCAAATTGCTGAAGCGCGGAATTGTATACGTCTTATCGCAGAATTGATTGCCGGAAGTCACTTCCCGCCTGTCGACGCCGACTACATAGACATTGTCTTTTTCCAAAAACCCACGGAGGATCCCTTGTGCGGTCGGCCCTCCGATCCCTGTCACCAATACTCTTATATTTTTCATTCTCCATCTCCCTAACTTCTGATTATCTATGTTGTCTTCTTTTGCAATACAAATAAATACCTGCAGCTTTGTTGTTTCTAAGCTGTACAGGCTTGTGGATTGTAACCTACCTACCATGATTTTATCAGAGTTTGTGCAGCAGTTGGCGCTTATTTTAAAGAAAACGGGATTTGCATAAACTCTTTCTTCTTCGGCTGTATTCCACAAATGCCGTTTATTTTTTCGCCAGGCAGGAACAAGTATATAACAGAATGATTGGAGGAGAGACGATTATGCCAGCTACAGATTCATTGGCGGTTTGGACGGAGCATGATGTAAAAGAAACCCTTCCCGTAAGAGCAGCGTCCAGCCATAAAGGAAGCCACGGAACCGGCCTGTTGATTGCCGGCAGCAGGGATATGCCGGGAGCGGCGCTTCTTGCGGGATTGGGCGCCATGAGAAGCGGCATCGGAAAACTGGTCATTGATACCGATCCGGAAGCGATTCCGGTCATCTGCCCGACTCTGCCGGAAGCGACTTACCGGCGAAGAGACTGGGATAAAACAGCTGCAGGCAGTGCAGATCTTGGCCAGTACCGGGCCATCGCCGCCGGACCGGGAATCGAGCCGACACAGGAAAGTGAGCGGGCTTTCCAGCAGTTAATAACGTCCCCGCTTCCGCTGGTGCTGGATGCCGGCGCTTTGTTGAAGCGCAGTTATAATAAGCGTACAGCCCCTACCATTCTGACACCGCATCTCGGGGAATTTGCCAGATTAACAGATCGGACAGCAACGGACGTGCAGGAAAACCGCCCGCACTATGCCCGTATGCTTGCCGGCGAACTGGAAGCCACCATCGTCCTGAAAGGCCATGAAACCATCATAGCGTTCCCGGACGGTGAATCGTGGCAAAATCCGACCGGCAACAGTGCTCTGGCTAAAGGAGGGACCGGTGACACACTGACCGGGATGCTGCTCGGCATGCTGTGCTGCCATGATAACTGGAAACACGCAGTTTTGAATGCCGTCTTTCTTCACGGCGCCTGCGCGGATGCATGGACCGCCGAGTATTCCGCACATACTTTGCTGGCTCATGAATTGACGAACCGTCTGCCCGAGGTTTGGAGACGGTTTGAAAAAAACGAAGATTCTTTATGACTGAATTCGGCAATACTATACTGATGAATTCGTTTCAATACTCTGGCTAATAGACTCGATAAAACGTATACTTGATTGAATTCATGCATCAGCCAGCAAAAGGAGGCAACAATATGACGATGGACCATCCCGCCCAAACAGAAGCCAGCGACTTTGTTTCCAACCTTTTAGAGGAGTATTTTGGTGAACGCCCCTCCTCGGTCAATGTAGTCATTGAGGCACCTTTCATCCTGATTCACCTTCAGGGATTTTTGATGCCGAGCGAAAAAAATCTTTTGAAGCGAAATGAGATCAAAAGAATCACGGAAACTCGGGATTTGCTCCTCAATACATTGAAACCGGAAATCCAGGATCGGCTCCAGCACATCACCCGACATGAAATAGAAGGGGTATATGCTGATTGGAACCTCGAAAAAGAGACCGGTTTGTTCATCGCCGTGATGGCCAGCGACGGGGCAAAAGGAGAGAATTATTGGCCTGCAGAAATCGATCGAAACGCTTTAAAAAACAAGATCATCGAGACCAGCAAAAAAACGCAAAAAGAACCCGACCATACGGAACTTTACTGGCTGAACCATAACCTGATCGTCATCAAACGGCTTGGGATTATGGTGGACATTGAAAAGGAATTGATAAAAAATGGCGTTATCGATGAATTGAGGCTTGCCAAACGCCCGTTGGAGCATCGGCTGATGGACTCTGCGGAACTTAAGCCTATAGTAAATCGGGACATAATTGAGCTATTCGTTGACTGGGATTTCGAGAAAGACAAAGCGTATCTTGTCCTGATATTGCAGGAATAAGTTACTATAATGATCCAACGCTTCATCAAAAGCTGCGTTTTACAGGAAGGTGTCGATCATATGCCTAAAGAACGGACGACTCAAACGGAAATTGGCGCTTATGCGTCCACATTGCTGCGCAAGCATTTCGGCAAAGGCCCCACTTCTGTTTTTGTGACCATCAAAAAGCCTTTCGTCATTATTCATTTCCGGGGGTTTCTCGCCCCCATGGAAAAAATACTGCTCCGTCAGAATGAATCAAAAAGAGTATTGGAAACAAGGGATTTGCTGATGAACGATTTGAAGGCCGAAATTATACTCGAGCTTTGGAAAATTGCGGAACTGGATATCAAAGAGCTGTATGCCGACTGGAACCTGGAAAAAGAAAGCGGCGTAATTATCGGAGTAACATCTGAGAAGATTTCAGAAGAGGCGCTGAAGTGGCCGGAAGAAGTGGACCGGGAAGCATTTACAGAAGCTATCAACGAAGCCAGCATTAAAGCGGAAAAAATGCCTGAGGAAACCGCGGCGTATTGGCTGAACGACCGCAGCATCCTGGTCAGGCGTTCACAGATCCTGGTGGAAATCGAGAAAGAACTTATCAAATCCGGCTTTATCGAACCGCTGAAGCTGGCAAAACGGCCACTGGAACAGAAAGTGCTGAAAGAAGTTCAGTTGGAGGCCGTTTTGAAAAGAACCATCTCCGAAACATTTGTCGACTGGAATTTCGATTCCGATTTGGGTTATATTGTATTTATATTGGATTCTCCAAAGTAAACAGCAGAAAAAAGCTCACCGAACCCGGTGAGCTTTTTCCATTTCTTCCTCTTCTTCCCCAAAACTTGGGATGTCTTTCCACTTGCCATAGCGGTAATACAGGAACGCAAACAGGCTGCTGATGACAAAACTGGTGCCGATGCCATAGGCGATTCCTTCTTCACCGAACATCTCTGAAAAAAGATAGGTGATCGGATATCGAAGCACCCAAAACGACAGAATGTTCAAGATCAGCACCTGGAACATCGCCCCCGCTGCCCGGACCGTGCCGTTCAGGATAAAATTGATGCCGAGAAACGGATAGAAAAAAGCGATCATTTTCAAGTATCCCGTTCCGAACCGGACGGCATCCGTTTCTTCGATGAACAACAGGATGCCGTATTCGGCGAACAGCACAACAAATGTGGCGATGCTCAGCATGATGGTCAGATTATACAGGAATCCGTAGAACGTGATCCGGTACACACGGTCCCACTTCCCCGCTCCGATATTCTGGCCGGCCATGCTGTTAACGGCGGTCCCCAAGGCTTGTGCCGGCAGCATGATCAGGCTGTCCAGACGCTGTGCCGCTCCGTACCCGGCAACAACGGCCGGACCGAACGAAGCCACGACGCTCATAATGGCCATAACACCGGCGGCGATGACACTCATCTGCAAGCCGGCAGGAATGCCCAGCTTTAAAATATCAGCCACTTCTCTTTTGGCCGGTACGTGCGGTTTTGTGAACGGCACAAGGTTTTTCCGAAGTGTATAAATGGCGCCGGTCGCAAAAGCGATTCCCTGGGAGAAGATCGTCGCATAGGCGACGCCTTCTATTCCCCAGCCGAACACCGAGATGAAAAGTGGATCCAACACCGCATTGAGGAGAACGGCGATGAGTACGAAATACATCGGCGTTTTCGAATCGCCCACAGAACGCAACACCGTACCGATAAAATTGTAGCCGAATAAAAACAATATCCCGATAAAGTTGATTTTCAAATAAGCGCTTGCCATCGGCATCATCACTGCCGGCGTCCCCATCAGCTGCAATACCCAATCCGTCAGCAAAACCCCGACCAGGCTCAGCACAACCGACATCCCCGTCAACAATACGACAAATGCGTTCAAATAGCGCTTCAAGCCTTCTTCACTCTTTTTGCCTTTCTGCTGCGACAAAATGGTCAATGCAGCGTTGTTCAAACCAATGACGAACGACAGCACCGTGAACATGATCGTACTTGAAATGGACACGGCACCGAGCGCATCGGCTCCGATCAAATTCCCGACCCATAAGCTGTCGATAAATTGATAGGAGATTTGCAGAAGATTGGCCAAAATGATTGGACCGGAGAAAACGAAGAGCTGCCTGACAATATTTCCTTCTGTGAAATCATGCTGTTTGGCCAGTTTCCTCACTCCTCTTTCCAATCATGTGGTTTTATTGTTCATTAAACTGAATGCCGTTATTCTTCAGGAATTCTGTAATGCCGTTGATTAGTCCATCAGCCAGTGGGACATCGGGATCCGAGTACGTTTCCATATTGCCCGCTTCGTCTTCCGGCGCCGGTTTCAACACATGGTTCATGCCGTCGATTGCGAGCAATTCCGCATCTGTGTTTGCCTGTTTCAAGGTCTCCGCCTGCTCTTCCGGCACTTGCAGGTCATGCGTGCCGCCGACAACCAATACCGGCATATCCAGATTTTTCAGCTCTTCTGCAGGATCATATTTGATCCAGGAAATCAGGTAAGGCTGAACAGATGGACGGAAGATGTTATTCAGCTGCGGGTCGACCGTTTCCACTTGCTGGCCTTGTTTTAACTGTTCCAGAATCGCTTCCGCTTCTTCCATCAATGGCTCCGGCAACTGCTCCTGCAGTTGCTGACGCAAAATCTGATCGATTGGTTCAGCAGGACCTGCCACAGAAATATAGGCATCGGCTGAAGCTTTTTCTGCGGCTTCCATGCCAATCAGGGAGCCTTCACTGTGCCCGATGACGCCGTCTTCGGAAAACGATTCGTCTTTTTTGGCAAATTCCAGCCACGCTGCGGCGTCATTGATGTAATCGTCGAAACGGAGGTCTTTTTCCGACCCGGCCAACGCCAGATTGTCTCCTACTCCCCGCTTATCATACCGGATGCTCGCAATTCCCTGTTTGGCCAGTTCTTCCGCCAGCATCTTCAGGCCATTATTTTTGCCCGGCAGTGCCAACGAATTTCCGTCTTTGTCAGTCGGACCGGATCCTGCAATGATCAGCATGACAGGAAACGGACCTTCACCTTTCGGCATTTCGATCAACGCTTTCATCGTTCCGCCTTTCACTTCAATTTCTGCCAGGTTCTGAGGTTCCTCCAATTGTTTCTCAGCTTTGGCCAATACAAACGGAATCGACTGGCCTTGCTGAGTGAAAGTCCCGGTGATTTCTTCCCCTGACAGTTCGCCTTCGAAACTGATTTGCTGGCCCTGTAAATTCATATCAAAATAGATGCCGGGATCATCAAAATCCACTGTCGCCAGCGGGAAGTTTTGCAATCCCTGGACCGGGATACTGATCATGCCTGACTCTTCCTCAAACTCTGCATTGAATGCGAGAGGCTGGTTGGGAATGTTGATGGCCCCTTCCCAATAACCGGTTAGTTTGCTCACTGATTCCACGTCCTTTGCACCTGATTCGGAATTTCCCGTCTCCTCCCCGCTGCTGCATCCGCCGAGTAAGAAGACGGCCATGACGGCAACTAAAACTATCACACATCTTTTCAAAAGCAGCCCTCCTGTTTCTTTCTATCATCTCCCACTCAGTCGTTTCGGGTCAAGGAAATTTCCACCGGAAACTCCAAGTGTCAGTCAGGCACAGAAAAAAAGCTGAAGGCGCATCAGGCGTCTTCAGCTTTCTAAACAGTTTATTCGACCGGTGCAATGGCAAACATGCATCTAGACGAGAAGCAATGCATCCATGTCTTTGATGCGGATCCCTCTTTGGTCCAGTTGTTCGATCCAGCCTTCGTCTTCGAACTTTGCCAGTTTCCGGCTGACCGTTTCCGGAGTTGTCCCAAGGTAAGAAGCCAGATCCTTTTTGGTCATCGGCAGCCGGATTTCTGCTGAACGGTTTTTCTCCGATTCCTGTGCCAGATAAAGAGCAATCCGGGTTTCCGCTCCTTCTGTCGCAAAACTTGTGACCTGATGTTCTGTCTGGTCGAGACGGGTGGAAAATTCATTCAATATTTTCAATGAGATGTTGGGGTATTTCAGTAAAAGTTCATTGAGACGGGTCCGCTGAATACTGCAGATTTCTGTCTTTTCCACTGCTTCGGCATAGGAATCATGAATTTTCTGCGTGAACAACGCCAATTCCCCTGTAAACTCCCCTGCCTCTAAAATCCGTATCACCTGCTCTTTCCCACTCTCGGATAACCGGTAGACCTTCAGTTTTCCTTTATGGACAATATACAGTGAATCTGATTCGTCTCCTGCGTTGTAAAGCAATTCCCCTCTTTTCAAGCCAATCGGACGGGCTGCTTTCGCAACTTCCTGAACCTCTTCGTGCTCGAGATGATTGAAAATCGGCACAATCGCTACACAGGATTGATGTGCACCCGTATTTTCAGTTATGGAATGGTCACATACTTTTTGCTCCACCATTTTGTTTCCTCCTCCTGCCTTTACTCGTTCCGTTCATGTCAACAGCTCTTACTATCAGTATAACCGATTCCGGATAAACAAATCCTCTGCCGGATTCGGTGCTTCCGGTGCGGTGTTAGGCCACTTTTTGCGACAACACCGGATATCCCAGCTTAACGAGTGTATTTTCCAATTGTTGCGCAGTAATCTGTGTTTCGTTGTAACGGACTCTCACTTTGCCGGCATGGAACAGGACGGTCACGGCTTCGACTCCTGCCAGTTTCCCGACGGCGTTTTCGATTTTCTTGATGCAAGAAGGGCAAGTGAACGGTTCCATTTGAAAGACTGCTTTTTTCATTGTGTGTTCCTCCTCCTGTTTTCTATCTTCATCTTACCCTTTGCCGGCTGTCACATCCTTGATACCCGTCAAGATTTGAGTGGAATATAAAAAAGCAGAATTGACACAAGTCAAGGAAAGGTGGTCCTGGAAGAGATATGATTTTCTTACGGGAGACTGACAAAGATTTCAAAAAAGGAGTGTCCAATATGAAACCGGTTCTCATTCTTTACCTCAGCGGAACGGGAAATACCGAACAGATCGCGTGCTTGCTGCAGGAGCATCTGGAACGAAAAGGACTAGCCGCAGAGTTAAAAGATATATCTTTGGAAGACTTCGATTTGGAATATATTCGCTATTATGCCGGCCTGCTGTTTGGCACCTATACGTATGATGACGGAGATCTGCCTTTTGAAATTGAAGACTTTTATGACGAACTTGGAAACACCGACTTGACCGGTATCGTAATCGGTGTCTTCGGGTCAGGTGACACGGCCTATTATTCATTCTGCCAAGCAGTGGATTTGATGAAAGAGCAATTTCAGAAAACCCACGCCAATGTCCTCGAGCATACAGTGAAAGTGGACCTTTTTCCGGATGAACCGTCGGAATTGACGGACATTGAAAAACTCGCCGATGACTTTGTTGCCGCCCTGCAGCCATTCCCTGTCGCAAACGAGGAAAGAGACGGCGAAAAAAATCTGTATAACGAATAAAAAAGGAACAGAAAATGTCTTCTGTTCCTTTTCCGTTTCCACTTATCCGCCGATATAGGACATGCCGATTTTATGGCGGTTCTTGGCGGTCTGTTCTGTCCGTTCGTCGGAATAACGGTCTCTACGGCCCTGCCAGATAGCACTGATGGCTTCGAACAGGCTGTCATCGTCCATCATGTCATTTCGAATCAGCTCACGGATATCAAAACCTTCCGTGGCAAACAGGCATGTATAGAACTTGCCGTCTGAAGACAGACGCGCCCGTGTACAAGTCGAACAAAACGATTCTGAAACCGACGTGATGAAACCGACTTGTGCGTCGCTGCCGGCAAAGCGGTAACGTTTGGCGACTTCCCCGTAATAATCTTTGTCGACCGGCTCCAGCTCATAAACCTTTTGCAGTTTTTGGAGGATTTCTTTTTTGGTTACGACTTTTTTGAAACTCCAGCCGTTGTCGTTGCCGACGTCCATGAACTCGATAAACCGGAGCGTGATGCCCCGTTCCTTGAAGTAAGCGGCCATGGGAAGGATTTCGCTTTCGTTCACACCTTTTTGGACGACCATATTCACTTTGATCTCAAAACCGACAGCTTTGGCATGGTCAATCTGTTTTAACACATGCGACGGATCGACTCCGCGGCCGTTCAATTTGCCGAACAATTCGGGGTCGAGCGCATCCAGGCTGATATTCAACCGGCGCAGGCCGGCATCGTACAAAGGCTGTGCCTGCTGGCCGAGCAGCAAGCCGTTTGTGGTGAGTCCAATATCCTCCACTCCGTCCACAGCCAGGATTTTCCGGACCAATTCGGGAAGACCCCGACGCATGAGTGGCTCTCCGCCGGTCAGACGTATTTTTTTGACTCCCATTGAGACGAAAATTCGGGTCAGCCGTTCAATTTCTTCAAACGACAACAATTCCTGTTTTGGCAGAAAGACGTAGTCATCTCCAAAGACCTCTTTCGGCATACAGTACGAACAGCGGAAATTACAGCGGTCCGTCACCGAAATGCGCAAATCGCGTATCGGCCGCCCCAATTTGTCCTGCAGCGGATGTTCCATCATGTTCATCGCCCTCCCTTTCTCAGTTTAATCCGATGTGTTGATGTTCCGGAAAATATGTTTGTCCGGATGAATCCTTGATGCATCCATCCAGTCGGTTGTCACTTTCTTCAAAAACGACATGACACCCAATTGCCCATCATCCAATTCTCTCTCCAAAAGTTCTTTCATATTGCCGTTCCATCTGCTGAATAACGGAATCCGTTCACTATCTGTCCGTACGGCTGTTATGTCAGCTGCATTGTTCGACAATTGCATGAAAACCGTCAATTCCTTTTGGCCGATATAGGGCATATCACAGGGTAGTACCACATAACATTCAGCCGGCCTTTCCGACATGGCTGTATAAATGCCGGCAAGCGGTCCTTTTCCGGCAACTGACGGAAGGTCCGTAATAACGTCCATCCCTGCCCGAAAATCGGATATCAGCTCAGGCCTCGAAACAACGACGACATGATCGCTTACAGCCGTCAGCGCTTCGTATGCCCTTTCGTAAAAATATTTCCCTTCCAACACAGCAAACGCTTTCGGGGAGCCATAGCGGCGCGACTGGCCTCCAGCCAGCAAAATGCCGATTGTTTTCATCAACCGCCGCTGACAGGCGGAATAAAAGCTGCGACATCCCCGTCGTTCAGCACATCCGCCGGCAAGGCATATTCTTCATTGACCGCAATCCGCACGGAACCGCTTTGAAGATCCGGGTATTTTGCAGTGGCCCATTGCCACAATTCTTCCACTGTTCTGCCCGTCAAATCGACTGTCTCCTGTGCGATCCCCGTCACTTCCCGAAGACCCGCAAAATAATGCAATTCAATCACAGAAGTTCCTCCTTCGGTTTTTTCTTCTGATGGCCGATCCATTCCTCGCCATCTTCCCAAATTTCCTTTTTCCAAATCGGAACAATCTCCTTGATCCGTTCGATGGCATATTCATTTGCTTCATAAGCGCTTTTTCGATGGGGAGAAGAAACCGCAATGACGACTGCGATATCGCTGATTGCCAATTCGCCGATGCGGTGGGCGATGGCAACGCGTGTCCCTTCCCATTTCTCTTCGATTTCCTGGCCGATTTGGGCCAGTTTCTTTTCTGCCATCGGAATGTATGCTTCATATGCCAAGTACAGCGTACGGATGCCTTTTGTCCATTCCCGGACGTGACCGGTGAACAATGTGACGGCGCCTGCTTCCGGACGCAGCACATAATCCGCATAGCGTTGCGGGTTGATCGGTTCTGACACTATTTCAAATGCTTTCATCGCTTTCCCCTTCCATCCATTGAAAAAACCAGTTTTCAATTTCTTTTTGCTGATGCCGCCCAACGGCTTCGATGTCACCGGGAACAGCGCCTTCCTGTCCAATGACGAGCCGGATATTGCGGAGCTTTTGCAGGTCTTCCCAATCTTCGGGCGTCCGGACAAGAACTATTTTCTCGTATCCGGCTTGTTTGAATCCTTCGACCAGCACAATATCCGGGTTGGCTGAAAGCGAAAGGCTGATCAGCTCTTTCAGATCGGCTTGGTCTTTGTGCATATGCAGCTGAACCACGCCGTCTCCATAAGCAAGTGAACTGGCAGCACCTTTGTCGAGAAATTGCATGCTGTCTGTTCCGGCGGGAGGTGTTTCCAATGCACCACCATGACCATGGTGTTTGATGGTCGAGACCGTTTTGCCGCTCTGTTGAGCCAGCTCCAGCAGCTGTGCGGTTAAAGTCGTTTTGCCGCTGTTTTTGTAGCCGACGACTTGCAGAACTTTCACAGCTGCCATTGCTGCACGCCTTCTTCCACACCGAGCAGCAGCACATCGACTGAATCTCCGGCACTGAATCCTCTCGTCCCACCGGGCAAGACGATGAGCGCATTGCCTCTGGCGATGGATGAGACGGCATTCGATTTGTTGAAACCGGCCGGTGTGGCATATGTACCGTCATAAGTCGCACGGATAAACCGCGTAAACGGATTGGCTTTTGTAAAATCTTCTTTCAGTATGGCTGTCGTTTTCGGCAGATAGATTTTCTCCGCACCCATCATTTTGAGAAGAGCTGGCCGCACGAACAGTTCAAACCCTGTAAAGCACGCGGACGGATTGCCCGACAGACCAAACAGGTACCGGCCGTTTGCCACAGCCACCGTCGTGACGCTGCCCGGCCGCATGGCGACTTTATTGAACAGCACTTTTGCGCCTAAGCGTTCATAGATAGCCGGCAAGAAGTCGAAGTCCCCGACAGATACGCCTCCAGTAGTGATCAGGCAATCCGTTTCTTCAGCCGCCTTTTTCACTACTGCAAAACTTTCTTCCAGCCGGTCTTCCGACATGCCGTACAATTTGCAGTGGATGCCCATCCGCCTCAGCTGCGCTGCGATCATCGGGCCGTTGCTGTTGCGGATTTTCCCAGGACTGAGCGGTTCACTGACGTCCAACAGCTCCGTTCCCGTCGACAGAATTCCAACAACCGGCTGTTTGGATACGGCCACCCGGGCATAACCGAATGTGGCCAGTAAAGCGATGGTGCCTGGATGAATCAAACCGCCGCTGTCAATGATCGTTTCGCCCTGTTTGGCATCTTCTCCCTGGAGCGATACGTTTTCCATCGGTTCAAACGGCTTTCTTATGGTGAATGAATCGCCTGAGTCCACTGTCTGTTCGAACATGGCCACTGCATCTGCTCCTTCCGGAAGCAGTGCTCCTGTCATAATCCGAACGGCTGTGTGACTGGTCAGCGACTTTCCGGAAACTTCTCCCGCTCCAATATGGTCGATGACTTCAAACCGTACGCGCCGTTCCCCGGAAGCTCCGGCTGTATCAGCTGAACGAAGTGCAAAGCCATCATACGGAGAGCGGTTGAACGGCGGTACGTCATGGGCAGCTTTAATCGGTTCCGCCAGTATTCTGCCGTAACTGTCTTCAAGCGCCACTGTTTCCGTTCCAAGCGGATGCGCCTGTTCTACCACCTGTTCTACTGCCTGTGACACCGGAATCGGTTTTCGCTGTTCTACCATTTTATCTACTCCTCGATTAATCATGCTATACTCTATCTATTCTATTCTGAAAGGATGATTTACATGTCTGAATTGACTCATTTCAATGAACAGGGCCGTGCCAAAATGGTCGACGTGTCGGATAAAAACGACACTGTACGCACAGCAAGAGCCACTTCTTCTGTAGTAGTGAACGAAACCATTTACCGGCAAATCGAAAATGGCCAGATTA
Source organism: Planococcus salinus (assembly GCF_003719725.1). GTDB lineage: Bacteria > Bacillota > Bacilli > Bacillales_A > Planococcaceae > Planococcus > Planococcus salinus. Next base: position 425,576 of record NZ_RIAX01000001.1, read on the forward strand.
AAAAAGGGGACGTTTTTGCCGTTGCCCAGGTAGCGGGCATCATGGCCGCCAAAAACACTTCTCAAATCATTCCAATGTGCCACCCGTTGGCTCTCAGCGGCGTAGATATCAGCTTTGAATGGAATGTCGATGAATCGGCGGGCCATTACGAAGTGGAACTGGTGGCTGCTGTAAAAACGAAAGGGCCTACAGGCGTTGAAATGGAAGCGTTGACCGCCGTTTCGACTGCCGCATTGACCATTTACGATATGTGCAAAGCCGCCGGCAAGGAAATGGTTATCGGACCGACCATGCTGCTTCAGAAAACCGGCGGGAAATCAGGCGATTATCAACGGGACTGATGATGTTTGGTCAGTTCGAATACAATATGCCCGAGTTCCGGCAACACCAGCCGTTCCATGGCAAGCCTGACAGCTCCGCGGGATCCCGGCAGGACGAAAATGGCTTTTTCCGAAGCCGTTCCTGCCGCCGCACGGCTGAGAAGCGCTTTGCTTCCGATATCTTCCGTGAAACTCAAAAACCGGAAAAGCTCCCCAAAACCGTCCAATTCCTTTTCGAAGAACGGACGGACCGCTTCAAGTGTCACATCCCGCTTTGCAATCCCCGTGCCTCCAGTCGTAATGATGGCATCCACATCCTGCCGCTCCAGCCAGCTGGACAGCGTGCTGTGAATTTCTGCCATGTCATCTTTGACGATTTCAGAGGTGGTGATATCCACCTCTCGGTCCTGCGCCATTTTTCTCACCAGCGCTCCCCCGGTATCTGTTTCAAAGGTCCGCGTGTCACTGACGGTCATCACGGCAATCCGGATTTTTCGGTTTAACTGAAATGCTTCTGACATTCGTTTTCTTCCTTTCGCTATCAGCCGAACAGCTGATGGTACAATTTCCGTCCTTCCGACACATCACGGATCCCGTGAATCAGCAGGCGGCCATTCCCAAACAGCACCAATCGCCTGTCAAATACCTGCATTTCGACGAAATAAGGGGTCCGTTTCATTGCAGCGTTCAATCGGACGCCGATTTTCTCGGCATCATCCAACGTGATCGGCCGTTTCGGATCCGGCAGCACCTGAACGGCATCCCGTCCGCATAATACGGCATATGAGTGGTTCACTGCCGAGGCAAGCTCTGGAAACACCGGCTGTTTTCCGCATGTTTCGCAATCTTCATTTTTGATGCGGGAAATGCCGATATCCGCTTGTTCGTTTTCCCATAAATTGAAATGGTGTACTTTTTTTCTCATGTTTTCTTTGTTGCCGGTCATCCATTTAAGCGCTTCTGCACATTGCAGCGCTGCTGTGACCTGAACTGCCGGTGAAATGATGCCGGCGATGTCGCAGGTTTCATTCGCAGCCGGCAATACCGGCAACAGGCAGCGGAAACAGGCAGATGCACCGGGGATGAACGGAAATACCACACCCGAGCCGCCGACACAGGCACCGTAAATCCAGGGTTTTCCGTATTTTGCAGCTGCGTCGTTGATCAACAGACGTGTTTCGAAATTGTCCGTGGCGTCCATGATAAGGGTGCTGATGGAAGCCAGCCGTTCCATGAGTGTCGGGCTTACATTATCCAAATAAGTGAACAAATCCACATCACTGCGTATCGCTTTCAGTCTTTTTTCAGCCGCCGCCACTTTTGGCTCCATGGATTCCGCATTCTGTTCTGTAAACAGCTGCTGCCTTTGGAGATTGGACATTTCCACGTAATCCCGGTCAACGAGATGGATTTCTCCCACTCCTGCCCGTGTCAACGTTTCTGCAATGGCCGATCCCAATGCGCCGCATCCGATGACCGTTACGATCGCTTCACTGATTTGCTGTTGGCCGGCTGGGCCGATCGGTTTGAATATGGTTTGCCTCGAATAGCGCTCACTCACTGAATGCCACACCTTTCCTGCTACTTGGAAAAACTCGAATTCGTGTTTTTGTTATTCCGGTATTCCTCGGTGATGTCTGTAAACGTTCCGACATACCTCACCACTTCTCCTGTATCATCTTTGACCGCACTGATATTCAGCCATTGCAGATATTCTACACCATCTTTTTTCTTATTCCAAATTTCTCCCTGCCACATGCCCTGCTCTTTTATCTCCTGCCACATCTCTTTGTAAAATTCTTTGGATTGTCTGCCGGATTTCATGATGCTTGGATTTTCGCCGACCACATCTTCTTTTTCAAAACCGGTCAATCTGGTAAATGCCGGATTGACGGTTCTGATTGTTCCAGAGACGTCTGTTACCAGGATGCCCTGGCCGGTCGAGTTGAACACTTCAGCCGCCAATACCAGCCGGTCCTGGTAATACATCCAAACAACAAGGACAAAACTTGCCAAAGCAACTTGCGATAACAGCATGAACCCGATGGAATATTGCCCTGTCAGAGAGAAGATGATGGAAAGCATGATCGGCGGGAAAAAGCCGCCAAGTCCACCCATCATGGAAACGATCCCATTGACAATCCCTGCCTGTTTATTGAAATAAAACGGCACCAGTTTAAAGATAACCCCATTGCCGATTCCTGCACTGACCGCAATGGCCAGGCTTCCCACTGTGTAAAGGCCGATTGATGGAGAAAATGCAAGGATGATGGCGGCAATCGTGTATACCAGAAATGTCCCCATCAACAGCAGCAATGGCTGCAGTTTATCCGCAAGCCAGCCGCCAACCGGACGAAGGAACGTGGCGATGGCGATAAACCCGGCCGTTCGCATGCCCGCATCCACTTCTGCCAAGCCGTAATTATTGACCAGGAAATTCGGCAAATAAATGGTAAAAGCAACGAACGAACCAAATGTAATGAAATAGAACAACGAGAAAAACCACAGTTTTTCATTTTTATAAACGCCTTTGATTTGTTCGAAAATCGGTGTTTTGACTTTTGCTTCATGGCGGTCGCCGAAAAAGAAGTTTAAAGCGGCAAATACCAAAAGCAGGATCAGGTACAATTTAACGGTTGAAGACCAGCCGATCTGTGTAGCGATCAACGGAGCTGAAAATGTCGTAATGGCCGTCCCGATGTTGCCTGCCCCGTAAATCCCATTGACAAGACCGTGTTTTTCTTTCGGATAGTATTTCGGCAAAGATGTAACACCAACCGAAAATACCGCTCCCCCGATTCCCAGGAACAAACCGCCGATGATCAGATCGGTCATGGTAGAAGCTTCACTGATGTAAAACACGGGGAACAAAAGCAGGATAAAACTTACCAAAAAAATTATACGGGCTCCGAATACGTTGGCATAGTAGCCAAGCGGTATACGCAAAATGGAACCCAGTACCACTGGAACTGCCGTGACAATGGCCAGCCGCTCAGGCGGAATTGTAATATCTTCACTGATGAACGGTATGAGCGAAGAGATAATGACCCATACCATGAACCCGACGACCAGGTTCATCGTCTGTAACGGCAACTGCACTTTCTTAATCATCCAAATCACCTTTTTCACAAGTTTTCGGTACGATGATTTTGTATTGATTCCCTGTTTCTATTGTATCTATGTACCCTTATCTTTTTAATAAGGGAGTCCCCTCACCTTGTGGAGGGAAACCCTTATTAAAGCTGCTTCCAATTGGAAGCAGCTTCACAGCTTGTTGAGAAACGGTTTCGCACCCCGATATTCCGCAAAACAGCTCCGCTTTCCGGGGGGCTTGCGCCGAGCTAACTCGGGACTTCGTCCGAGTGGATCTCGACACTTCGCTTGGTCCCCCAGGAGTCTGCGCTGTTTTGCTCCATATCTCAGCTATGTTTCATATACGAAAACCCGAGTGATAGAATCTGTTACTATGTCAGTTAACAAAAAATCACTGGGAAGAAACTGAATGGAGTGGAAAGCCGCCGAAGGGTAAACATGTGCTCCTGTATCGCTGCGCTAGCTTCGTCGCAAAGACGTTGACCGAACTTTCTTCGGCCAACGTCTTTCCTGCGAGGACAGCGCGAGCCGAAGACCCTGGACTGAGCAAAGCGAAGGTAGCGGCTGAGGCCGTGCCCGCGGAAAGCGTCCGCCTGAAGCGAAATGAAGAAGTCCGACGAAAGTTTCTCGACAGCCATAAAAGCTGCTCCCAAATAGAAGCAGCTTCGTCAGATCAAGTGATCAGGGTATTCATTTTTTCATAAAGTTCGTCATGATCGACGGCTTTCATCAATTTTTCCGCCATCGGAAAAAGGACCGTCTCTTCTTTTACAAAATGGATGGTCAGGACCTCAAATGCTTCTCCCGCATCTTTGGCGACCGTTCTCATGTCATCCAGCGTCATCGTGTCGATGGTCCCGCGGGTATGGTGGAAGAAATGGCCGATGTACCCGTCGATTTCCTGGTGTTCGTCCTGGATGCCGACAAGGGGGCCTTGCTCAAACCCGATATAGGTTCCGAGCACCGGAAAGAAATGTTCTTCTTCCTTATCGGTGTGGTTCTTCAAAGGTTCGATAAATTCAAACAGTTTTTGACGCAGCAGCTTCAACTTCTCGCGCCCTTCCTCCAGCGTCATCTGTTCCTGCCTTTCAAAGTCCAGGACGAGTTCATGCCATTCTTCCATCAAATAGGACAGATAACGGTGCTCGTTTTCCAGCAGCCTCATCCCGGGTTCTGCAAATCTCAATTCTGCCTGTTCAGCCATTTGGAACCTCCTTTTCGTTCATCAGAAATTCAGCAATTTTTTCTTCAGTGCATACTCAACCAATTCCGGCCGGCTCTTGAAATGCAGTTTTTCCATGATTTTCGCTTTATGCGCTTCCACTGTTTTGACCGAGATAAACAACTTTTCGGCGATTTCCTTATTGCCATAGCCTTTTGCAATAAGCGGCAGCACTTCTATTTCTCGTTTTGACAACAATTCAAAAGGATCGCTTTCCGCTCCTTTCTGATCCTGGTGAATAAATTCACGCACCAGGGAAGTTGCCATTTTTGGGTGGATATACGTTCCGCCTGTATGAATCGTTCGGAGAGCCAGCAATAATTCTTCGTCCGGCGCATTTTTCAGCATATACCCCGAGGCCCCGTTTTTTAATACATGAAACAAATACTCTTCATCGTCGTGCATGGTCAAAATCAGGATTTTGGTTTCCGGATAATCTTCTTTGATTTTCCCTGTAGCGATTAAACCGCTTTCGCCAGGCGGCATGCTCAAATCCATCATGAGTATATCCGGCTGGTGTTTCGCCACCATCTGATACGCTTCGATGCCATCAGCTGCCAGTCCGACGACTTCCATATCTTCTTGAAATTTCAGGATCATCGAGAATCCACTTCGCACAATGGCATGGTCATCCGCTATGACAATTTTCATCGCTTCAGCCTTCCTTTCGTACCGGCACACGCAGATGCACCGTTGTTCCTTTGCCGGGTTCTGATTCTATTGCCACACTGCCGTCCAGAAGTTCCGCCCGTTCGTTCATTCCATACAGGCCCAGCCCGGTTCCGATCGGATTGGTTCCTTTCCTGAATCCGACGCCTTCATCTTTGACAATGAGATGCAGCATCTCATTTTCTTCAAACAGCCTGACCTCCACTTGTCCCACTTGCGCGTATTTTACAGCATTTAATAGGGCTTCCTGCCCCACGCGGTAACAAACGGTCTCAATTTCATTTTCATAACGCTTTTTGTCCAATGCCGAAACAAATCGGACTTCAAGGCCATAGCTTGAATCGATTCGTTTGAAATGCGACCGGAACGCCGCTTCCAGACCGAAATCATCAAGAGCGGCAGGACGCAACTCGACGGAGATATTGCGGATTTCATCCAGCAGTCTGGTCAGCGTAGCATTGGTTTCTTCGGTTTTTTCCAATACAACCGGATCTGTTGTCATGTACTTGAGAGCCCGGAGGTCCACCAGTGCACTCAGCAACTCCTGCGCTACACTGTCATGCAGTTCTCTCGAAATCCGCTTCCGTTCAAATTCCTGCGCTTTAATGACATGCTTCATCAACGTATTCTGGTGCAATTTCTTCTGAGTTTCAAATTGCGTGGTCAAATCACGAAGCATAAAAACGCGGATTTCTTGCTCTGCATCGATGGTATGGAAAGTGGCGGCGTAAGGAATGACGCCTCTGCCTCTGGTGTCCAGGTATACTTGAAAAGAAGAAAAATCTTCAGCAGGCGTACTGCTCAAATAACATCCGAGACAGGTCTGCAGCTCTGCATCACTCGTATACCCTTTGCAGGCTCCACATATCGCCTGATCGACACCGCTTTTCAATTGTTCGAGCGCCTGTACATCCAGGATTTTTTCTGCGGCTGGATTCATGGCAACGGCTTTTCCACTGCCATCAAAAAAGAACATGGCTTCGGTGCTGTTTTCGAACATTTTGATCATCAGCTCATTCAGCTGGCTTTTGTCTGCAGACATCAATTCAGCGTCAATTCCTTTCCGTCCAGGTTCCCAATGCCCTGGTCAGCAGTCTTTTTCAGCAGTTCATTTTTTTCAGCTGTCATCAGATAAGGTTCCCGGTGTCCAGCCAGCAACACGCCCGCTACACGTCCCTTATGCCAGATCGGAACCGCTCCGATACTTTTCAGGTTTTCCAAAGTCAAAATTGGAAAGTTGAACAGGTCGTCTTTAACCGCAAAGTCCAGCACGTTTTCAATGAGCATCGGTTTTCCTGTTTTGAATACGACACCTGCCACTCCTTTGCCGGATTGCAGGACTATTTTCTTCAGACGGTTATTCTGATTTCCAGAGGCAAATTGCCATTTCAGTACATGCAGATTCTGTGCCGGTTCCACAAATGCCAAAGCTACGACATCACAGTCAAGTTGCATACGGAGTTTATCAATCTGAGCTTGGCAATCTTCTTTATTTTTCATCCTATTATCTCCTATTAAAAATTGAAAAGAGGACGAACCTCTTTTCAATTTGTTGGTTTATGTCTTCTGTATAGAATATAACTTCTGCCCACATAAATCAAAGGAACACTCCAGACATGCACAAGGCGCGTAAAAGGCCAGAAAGCGAAGATGGCAAAACCGGTCAGCACATGGATTTGGAAAGACAACGGCACATTTGTCATCAATGCGGCATTGGGACTAAAGTAAAATAATTCCCTGAACCAGACAGAGATCGTCATCCGGTAGTCAAAATCCGGATTGGCCGCATTGGTGAAAAACGTCGCGTATACGCCGATAAAGACGATAAACAGGAGTAAGCTGTTGACAGCCAGATCAGAAAACGAACTTAACTGGCGGACACTTTTCAAAGAGAAGCGCCGGAACGTCAGGATCAGCATTCCCGCCAATGTTACCACTCCAAAAAATCCACCGATGTAAATGGCGCCCAAGTGGTACAAATGGTCGTCTACACCAAGTGCACGCATCCATGAAATGGGGATGGCCAATCCGGCGACATGGCCGAAAATGACCGGGATAATGCCCAGATGGAACAGCAGGCTGCCGACCATCAGCTGCTTTTTCTCGATGAATTCACTGGATTTCGCTGTCCAGTGAAATTTATCCACTCGGTATCTGTAAATGTGGCCGAAGATGAAAAGTGCAATGCAGATATAAGGGAACACCACCCATAATAATTGGTCAATTAGGTTCATTGGCCGGTGCCTCCACTTCTATGCAAGCTTTAAATGTTTCCCGCAGGCCTTTGACCAAATGGAAATAAGGGCTGCCGTTTTTCTCCAGCGACTTGACCAGGTGATAGGTTCCGTCTTCCAATACCGCAATCAGGATCCGGAAACTCTCAGGCGCCCGGGGATCCCCGAGCCACTCAGCTGCGTACAGAAATTCACAGATGAGCGGCAGGTAATCGGACAGTTCCGATTCGGGCATTTCCAGGCCGAACATTTCATACAGCACTTTCAATTTGGCCAGCATCTGGCCGCGTTCCTTGGCGTCTTCAAATTTGAAGTACGTCATGAACAGCGTGCTGTCTTTCTGGAAATCGAACGTCTCCGTATACATTTCCTGGATATCGTCCAGGCTTCGTTCATGCATCAGTTTCCAGTAAGTTTGCACATAGTCATATGCGGGATGATCGGCTTCAAATGATTCTTCGATTCGGGCAGGATGAAAATCCAACTTTTCCGGATACGTCAGATGATGGGAAAAGAATCCGAACGAATCTTTGAAGGTATAAAGTTTTTCAATATTAATCACGCCAGATCCCCCCGTAGAAATTCTCTTCATAAATTTCTTTGCCCGACTTTGTGGCTGTTCCAGTTGGACTCGGGCTTGCCGGGCCACAGCTGTCGCATGATCCGCCGGAATCAGTGCCCCAGCCTCCCATGCCGCCGCTGTCATACCCTTCCATTCCTTGTGCACGGTACGGATTGACACGGCCTTCTCTGTGGGTGCTCGGGATGACAAAACGGTCCTCGTATTTCGCAATCGCCAACAGGCGGTACATTTTTTCCGTTTGATGAGCGGTCATGCCGATGCGTTCCAGGCGGCTGTTGTCAAATTCTTTTCCGGAAGACAATGCCCGCATATACGAACGCATCATCGCCATGCGCTGAAGCGATTTTTTGACGGTTTCGGTGTCACCGGCCGTCAGCATATTTGCCAGATACTGGATCGGCGTCCGCATTTCTTCGATAGCCGGGAAAATCATATCCGGATTTTTAATGGAATCTTTTCCTTCGAAATAGTTCATGATCGGACTGAGTGGCGGCACATACCATACCATCGGCAATGTCCGGTATTCCGGATGCAGAGGGAACGCCAATTGATGTTCAATTGCCAGTTTGTAAACCGGTGAGTTCTGTGCCGCTTCAATCCAGTCTTCGGAAATGCCATCTTTTTTCGCCTGTGCGATCATTTCAGGATCATATGGATCGATGAACAAATCACACTGGGCTTTGTACAAATCTTTTTCATCCGGTGTTGCCGCAACTTCCAGTACGCGGTCCGCATCATACAGCAGAACGCCCAGGTAACGGATGCGGCCGGTGCAGGTTTCAGAACATACAGTCGGCAAACCGGACTCGATCCGAGGGAAGCAGAATGTGCATTTTTCCGCTTTATTGGTCTGCCAGTTGAAATAGACTTTCTTATAAGGGCAGCCTGTCATGCAATAGCGCCAGCCGCGGCAAGCTTCCTGGTCCACCAGCACGATGCCGTCTTCTTCCCTCTTGTAGATGGCGCCTGAAGGACAGGATGCCACACAGCTTGGGTTGAGGCAGTGCTCACACAGTCGCGGCAAATAGATCATGAATGATTTTTCGAAGTTGAATTTGATTTCTTCTTCGATTTTTTGAATGTTCGGGTCCTGTGGGCCTGTAATATGGGCTCCTGCCAAATCATCTTCCCAGTTCGGTCCCCATTCCAGGTTCATTTTTTCACCCGTCACAGCTGAATGGGCACGAGCTACAGGAGAGTGTTCCATCTCTCCTGCATTGGTCAAGTGCTCGTAATTGTAAGTCCACGGTTCGTAGTAATCCTTCATTTCCGGCATGTCCGGGTTATAGAAGATTTTCCCAAGCGCTACTTTGGACAGCTTGTTCCCTGATTTCAGCTCCAGATTCCCTTTGCGCAGCTGCCAGCCGCCTTTATAGAGCTCCTGGTCTTCCCAGCGTTTCGGATAACCGATACCGGGTTTTGTCTCGACGTTATTGAACCACATATATTCCGCACCTTTGCGGTTGGTCCAGGTGGTTTTGCATGTCACGCTGCACGTATGGCAGCCGATGCATTTGTCCAGATTCATCACCATTGCAATCTGTGCTTTAATCTTCAAGCCAGTCAACCTCCTTCATTTTCCGGACTGCCACATACTCATCGCGCTGATTTCCGATCGGGCCGTAATAGTTGAAGCCGTAGCTGAGCTGGGCATATCCGCCGACCATTTGCGTCGGTTTCATATGGATGCGTGTCGGCGCGTTATGGCTGCCTCCGCGCGTATCCGTGATTTCTGATCCCGGAACATTAATGTGCTTGTCCTGTGCATGATACATGAACATAGTGCCGCGTGGCATCCGGTGGCTGACGACTGCACGAGCCGTTACGACACCGTTCCGATTGTAAACTTCCAGCCAGTCGTTATCGTTGATGCCATGTGCATCTGCATCGTCATTGTTCAGCCAGACAGTCGGACCGCCACGGAACAATGTCAGCATGTGCTGGTTGTCCTGATAAGTGGAATGGATATTCCATTTGCCGTGTGGAGTCAAATAGCGCAGCACCAGCGAATCCACTCCGCCTTTGACGACTTTGTCTCTTGCACCGAACACCATCGGCGGCAGTGTCGGCTTATAGATCGGCAGCGCTTCACCAAACTGCTGGAAAATTTCATGGTCGATATAGAAATGCTGTCTGCCGGTCAATGTTCGGAATGGCACCAGTCGTTCGATGTTCGTTGTGAACGGTGAATAGCGTCGGCCCATTTTGTTTGATCCGCTGAATACGGGAGTCGGAATGACTTCACGGGGCTGCACCGTAATGCTTTGGAACGTGATTTTTTCCGCTGCACGGTCTGCTGAAATATCCTTCAGTTCGACACCTGTGTCTTTTTCCGCTTCCACATATGCTTTCTGTGAGACACGGCCGTTGGTGGCGGAAGACAAGTTGAGAATGGCATCTGCCACTTGGCGGGCCGTCTGGATTTTCGGCAAGCCGTTTTTAATGGATTCATCGTAATATGTCCCGTTGATTCGTTTTAATTCTTCATATTCTTCCGCTACCGAGAAGCTGACGCCGTGCGCGCCGGTTTTCCCGATCTGCAGATTCGGGCCAAGCGTGATGTATTTGTCATGAATCTTCGTGTAATCGCGTTCCACGATGCTGATGTTCGGCATTGTTTTGCCTGGCACCGCTTCGATTTCCCCTTTGGTCCAATCTTTCACCAAGCCCATCGGCTGTGAAATTTCACTGACCGTATCATGCGCAAGCGGTGTCGTGACGACATCTTTGTAGACGCCCGGTAGATGCGTTCTTGCCATTTCCGAGAACTTCTCCGCCAATTTGCCGTAGATATCCCAGTCGGAACGGGATTCCCACAACGGATTGACCGCCGGATTGAACGGGTGCACAAATGGGTGCATATCTGTGGAAGACAAATCTGTCTTCTCGTACCAAGTGGCTGCAGGCAGAACGATATCTGCATACAAAGGCGTCGAAGTCATACGGAAGTCAAGGGCGACCATGAGATCGAGTTTTCCTTCGACATCATCACGCCAGATAATTTCTTCCGGTTTTACGTCTTGATTCGGCTCTGCCAACAGACCGTCAGATGCCCCAAGCAAATGCTTCATGAAATATTCCTGGCCTTTTGCGGAACTGGAAATCAGGTTGGAACGCCAGATGAACAATGAGCGCGGGAAGTTTTCCGGTGCTCCCGGATCTTCGATTGCAAACTTCGTGTTGCGGCTCTTGATCTCTTCAGCGGCGTGGTCGATGATTTCCTTGTTGGTTTTCTTGCCGTCCTGTGCCGCTTCCTCTGCAAACAGCAAACTGTTTTTGTCGAATTGCGGATAAGAAGGCAACCACCCGAGACGCGCGGCCAGCACATTGTAATCAGCCGGATGCTGGTAACTGACATCTTCACCCAGTGGCGATTTCAGGCTGTCGGTTCCTCCTTCTTCGTAGCGCCATTGTTCTGTTGCAAAATAGAAGAACGACGTGGCGTTTTGCAGACGAGCCGGACCCTGCCAGTCTTTCGCAAATGCGACAGTCGACCAGCCTTCGATCGGACGGCATTTTTCCTGTCCGACGTAATGCGCCCAGCCGCCGCCGTTGACGCCCTGAGAAGCCGTCAATACCACCAGATTCAAAATGGCGCGGTAAATCGTGTCACTGTTGAACCAGTGATTGATGCCGGCTCCCATGATGATCATCGAACGGCCGCCTGTATCAATGGAGTTCTGAGCAAATTCACGGGCGATCTGAGTCACAATGGATGCTTTGACCGAAGTCACTTTTTCCTGCCAGGCAGGCGTATAATGAGACGTTTCGTCAAAATAGTCTTTGGCGTTGTGAGGGCTGTCAATCCGTGCAATGCCGTATTGGCTCAACATCAAATCATAAACAGTTGCGGCATAGCGGACCGTGCCGTCTGCCAGCGTCACTTTTTTCGCCGGTATGACCCGTTTGAAGACACCGTTACCGGCGTTGTCAAAGAACGGGAACACAATTTCCTTCCATTCTTCGTCGAGGCCTTCCACGCTCAATGCAGGCTCGACTCTCGACCCGTCTTCGTTTTCCAGGATCAAATTCCATTTTTTATCTTCTTCCCAGCGCTGGCCCATCGTCCCGTTCGGCACAATCAAATCATTGACGGCTTCGTCATAAATGACCGGTTTCCATTCAGCGTGCTGTGACGTGTCGCCAAGATCGCTGGCACGCAGGAAGCGCCCGCCTTTCAATGAATCTTCATGCGGATCCAATAAAATCATGAACGGCATATCCGTGTACTGCTTGGCGTAATTGATGAACATCGGTTCCTGGCGCTGGTGGTAAAATTCATCCAATATGACGTGCGTCATCGCCTGTGCCAACGCAGCATCCGTACCTGGATTCGGCGCCAGCCAGTTATCCGCAAACTTAACGTTTTCCGCGAAATCCGGTGCCACCGAAACGACTTTTGTCCCTTTATAACGGACTTCCGTCATAAAATGGGCATCCGGTGTCCGTGTCATCGGCACGTTCGAACCCCACATCATCAAATAGCCGGCATTGTACCAATCCGACGATTCCGGAACATCCGTCTGTTCTCCCCAAATCTGAGGCGAAGCCGGCGGCAGGTCAGCATACCAGTCATAGAAGCTCAGCATCTGGCCGCCCAGCAATGAAATGAAGCGCGCACCTGAAGCGTAGCTGATCATCGACATCGCAGGAATCGGTGTAAAACCGGCAATGCGGTCCGGACCGTATTTCTGGATGGTGTAAATCAGCTGAGCCGCAATCAGTTCCAGTGCATCGTCCCAATTGACGCGCACATGGCCGCCTTTGCCGCGTGCCGATTTGTAAAACTGTGCTTTTTCAGGGTCTTCCACAATACTCGCCCACGCATCGACCGGGTTGGCATGCATCGATCTGGCAGATTTCCAGAGCCGCCACAAACGCCCTCTCATATAAGGATATTTGACACGGAGCGGGCTGTACTCATACCAGGAAAACGTTGCGCCACGCGGACAGCCGCGCGGTTCAAATTCCGGCATATCGGGACCGCAGGACGGATAGTCGATCTGCTGGTTTTCCCACGTGATGATGCCGTTTTTCACAAACACTTTCCAGCTGCAGGAACCGGTGCAGTTGACACCATGCGTTGTCCGCACCACTTTGTCATGCGACCATCTCTGGCGGTACATATTCTCCCAATCCCGGTTTTTTTCTTCCAGGATCGACCAGCTGCCTGAATAACTCTCCACGGGTTTAAAAAAATTGAAACCATATCTTTTCTTCATTGCTCACAACCACTCCTTCTCAGAATGAAAAACATTGAAGGGAATCAATTAATCATTCGTATACGTTTAAGTATGGAAGACCTGTCCGAAAATTCACATTAGGGAATGTCCTATAGAGAGGAGGGGAATCCCTTTATTGCATGAAATGCGAAAGTGCCCAATAGAAGAAGATAAGCTAAAAACGCGACATCCTGTCGCAACGCTTATCTGACCCACATCGTGTGGGCCTCCGACAAGCGCTGGAGGGCTTTTGGGTCATGGCGTTCTTTGCCATGATACATAAGACCGAAGCGACCTCGAGGGGCTGGGCACTGTAGCTGGACAATGAAAAGCGGAGGTGGCCAATAAAGGAAGATAAGCTAAGAACGCGACATCCTGTCGCAACGCTTATCTGACCCACGTCGTGTGGGCCTCCGACAGGCATAAGACGCTTTGGCGAAGCGGCATGTTTTCAGCCGCACAGTCAAAGTGGCTTATGACCCCGAGGACTTGGCCGCCGGAGCTGGACAACGAAAAGCGGAGGCGGCCGGCGGCAAATCCGCAGACAGGAGGTTTATGCGCGTTTATTTTGATTTATTTGCGTTCGGAAACTTTTATGCGCGCTTAAAAGCTTTTATGCACGTTCCCCGAAAGTTATGCGCGTTCACTTAAAAATCCACGAAAAAAAGCTCCCCTTCATCTAAAGGGAAGCTTCGGAAATCAGTTGTTCAGTCATTTGGCCTTTTTCAACGCGGATCACGCGGTCTGCCAGTTTTTGTGCGTCGGCTTGCCGGTGTGTAACAAAAATAATCGGGATGTTCCAGATTTCATGGATGCGCAGCAATTCCTCCTGGCATCTCTCCCGCGTGTCATCGTCAAGTGCGGAAAACGGCTCATCCAGCAGCAGCAGATCCGGCTTGGCCGCCAGTGCGCGCGTTAAAGCCACACGCTGCTTTTCGCCGCCCGAGATTTGATGGGGATATTTCGGCAGCAGATCCGTAATGCCGAGAACTTTCGTCACTGCTGTAATATGCGCCATATCGCTTTTCGGCGGCCGGCTGTACAAAATATTCTGTTCCACGCTCAAGTGCGGGAACAGCGCATAATCCTGGAACAGATAGCCGACTTTCCGTCGCTGAATTTTCAGCGGTTTATTGCCTTCCTGAAAAAAATTTCTGCCATTCAGGGAAATCGAACCGGCGTCCGGATGGACAATGCCGGCAATGCAGTTAAGAAGAGTTGTCTTTCCTGAACCGGATGAGCCGACGAGCGCCAGAATTTCATTGTCCAGCTGGAAATCCACGACCAGTTCAAAATGCTCCAATTGTTTTCGGAAATCTACGTGTAACATCCGATTCACTCCCTCCCGATCCGGATTTCGGTTTTCTTGCGCCAGTAATTGACCCATGAAATAATCGCCAGACCAAGCGCGGAAATGATGATAACCCAAAACGCCGCTTTTTCCATTTGCCCGGCTTCATAGGCAAAGTAAATCGCCAGCGGAATCGTTTCCGTCTGGCCCGGTATGTAACCTGCTACCATCAAAGTCGCTCCGAATTCCCCAATGCCTCTGGCAAACGACAAAATCAGACCCGCCAAAATTCCCGGCCACGCAAGCGGAAATGTGATGGTCCGGAAAATACGCCATTCAGAGACCCCCATTGTCCGTGCCACATTTTCCCAGCGGCTGTCGATTTTATTGAAAGCAGCAGTGACGCTTTGATACATCAGCGGCAGCGACACGACAAACGAGGCAATCGCGGCTCCGACCCATGTGAAAACGATGCGGACACCGAACCACTGCTCCAGCCAACTGCCCAAAGGACCGTTCAATCCGAATAACACAATAAGTCCAAATCCGATGACCGTCGGAGGCAAAACGAGAGGCAGAAGAATTAACGCATCCAAAAAGCTTTTGCCGAAAAAATTGCGCCTGGACATAAAACGTGCCAGAGCAATGCTGATGATGAAGACAAAGAAAGTCGAGACAGACGCAACTTTCAGGGAAAGAAACAGTGGAGATAAATCCTGTGTCATTTTTCAGGAACCCCTTCAGCGGCACGAAAGCCAAATTGCTCCAGCACTTCCTGGCCTTCTTCTCCTGTCAGAAAAGCAAGAAAGGCTTCGGCAGCTTCCTGATTTTCAGCTGTTGAAGAAATGCCGGCCGGATAAATGATGGCCTCTCCGGTGTCCGGCAGCTCCACCATGGTCTGGAGGCCTTGCGCGAGACCCTGGTCGGAGGAATAAATAATTCCTGCCTCCACATTTCCGCTTTCGAGATAACTGACTACCTGACGGGCATCTTTGGCGTAGATCACCCGCTCTTCAATGCTTTCCCATAAATCCAATTCAGTCAACGCTTCTCTTGTATACATGCCAAGCGGAACACTTTCTGGTTCGCCTATTGCGATTTTGCCTTCAAAGCCCTGGAGAACCGCTGAAAAATCCGGTACTTCATCAACAGCCGCAGTGGAAGCGAGAACCAGATGATTGCTGGCAAACGGAACGACTGTTGTGCCGTCGATCAATTCGCCTTCAACCAAACGGTCCATATCTTTCGCGCTGGCCGATAAGAATAGATCGACAGGCGCCCCCTGTTCGATCTGGTTGCTCAATTTCCCGGAAGACCCGTAATTGATCACCAGTTCGATGTCGGGATGGGCTTTCCCGAATTCCGTTTCCGCCGCTTGCATTGCATCGGTCAAGCTGGAAGCGGCTGAGATGAACAATTCGTCTTTGCGGTCGGCTGACGTCGTTCCACACCCTGCGAGCAATAGCGTTATTGTCAAAAATAATAAAGTTCTTCTCATTTGCATGACCCTTTCCTGACGAAAAAAGCCGCAATCCCTGTCTTTTTCCTGACTGGAAAAGCGGCCTGAACTCGTATTGCTGTTTTCATTTATTCTACAGGCGGTGGCCTCCTAAAAAGGGGTGCCGCGGTTATGTTAAGAATATCGCTGTCCATGGACTTTCGTCAACCGCTTACACAATGCAATTGTTCGCCGGCAGGTCATTGCCTGACACGGATCAGATGCTGCACATGAGGGAATTCCCTGTTTCCTGCCGGGAATGTTCCTAGCCGGAAAATTCAGCAAAAACACATGTTATACTGAAAAAAACATGCACTACTGCAGAGAGGAATGAAGAATATGTCAGGACCATCCCTACGTCAATTACATGCCCACCACGCTATTCACCAGGGGGGCTTATCAGGTGCCATTACAAAAACAGAGGAAATGGAAGATTTATTGAGAGCAAAAGAGTTTGCAGTTGCCCGCCAGGCTGCCGACCATTTGGTGGAATATTGGGAAACGCGGATCATCAGCCACGCCGACGCGGAGGAAGAAGGATTCTACCAGGAAGTGCTCGAGCAGGACCCCAGTCTGGAAGACGCCGTGGCCAAACTGACGCGTGATCACGACCTGCTGCGCATCATTGCAGCGGATATTAAGGAAATGCTGAAAAAAGAAGGGCTGACATATGAAGTTATGCAGCAATTCCATGCCCTGCTCGTTGTCAACGCCATCCACAGCCGTGATGAGGAACGATTATTGCTGGAGGAACATTTCTGATGGCCCACATCCAGGGAGAAAACACATTGACCATCGGCCGCAATGACCCTTGCCATTGCGGGAGCGGGAAAAAGTACAAAAAATGCTGCGGTAAAGACGAAGCGGCCAAGACGATGTTCGAAGAGCAGAACAAAGTTCTTCGGGAAGTGCTTCAGGAATTTTTTGAAAATCACCCCCGCCCTTCCGAACAAAAAGAATTGCTGGCATGGAAAGACACAACCGAAAATTTATTGGTTCCGCTTTACGGCGAAGAAAAATCAAACGGCATCATCGGTGATTTGTTCTTCTTTTTGAAACGCGTTGATGTATGGAATGCCTTTATCGAACATAAGGCCAGAATGGAAGAGCGCCCGCAGCTCAAGCAAGTGTTGAGCGCATGGCCAAACCCCGAATTTCTTGTGGGTGAGATTCTTTCCATCACTGAATACAAAGCACAGATGCGGGATTTATTGTCCGGCGATACGAAGGAAATTGAAGTCAATGAATCATTCCCGGTGGAAACCGGCAATCTGGCCATCGGCTTTTATCTGCCGGATGTCCGGATCAGCCCGCAGTTTGTCATGGCTTTGAACAGCGTTACAGCCGTTGTCGAGCCCAAACCGGAAACCATTCAAAAGATGAAGGATATGTACCAGTCTTCTGAAGCAACAGAAGCACAGGAATTTTACCGGAACAACGCCTTATCTGTCTACAAACAGTTCAGCAGCGGCATACGAAGCACTGAACAGGTCCCACCTGAAGTGCTGGAAACAGTCCAGTCTCTCGAACAGTTTCTGATTGAACACGATTTGAAAAGCGATGACCTGATCGAATCGTTTTTCCATTACTTAGAACCTCTTCCGGAAGTGCCCAAAGCCGCCATTCCAGGAGCCATTCAATTCGGCATCAGCCAAAAATTGTTGAAATTCGATTGGAGCTCCGCTGACATCAGCCGGCATTTCCAAGCTGAAATGGGAGACATTCAACAGTTTGCTGAAGAATTGCAGGCCTTTTACGACAAAGCGGTGGCAAACCAGGAAAAAGAAGCAGCCTATGCATTCGAAGTCGGCACGAACCCGAAATCGAATGAGCTTCAGAATTGGAATTTGTACATGCACTTAAAACACGCCACCATCACAAGCGAATCGGCTTTGAAACGGCAAATGGAATATTACCATGATGTTCCGTACGAGCCGAAATCTGATGCTGAACAAGCGCAGCTGACTGCTTATGAAGCGTACCAGGTTAAGACCGAAAAAGAACGGATAGCCAAATTCGAACAGCTCCAGCGTTTGGATCATCAAAATGCAGATGGTTTCCTGCTTGCTGCTGAAGTGGAAAGCGAGCCCTCAGCACGTGAAGCATTGCTGAAAAAAGCCGTCAGCTCCGGAGAAAAGCAGTTCGAACCGGAAATGGAAGTTGCCTGGCTGTATGTCCCCAACCGCCCTTATTTGCGTGCCCTGTTCCTGCTCGGCAACCTGTACTGGGAGCAAAGTCGTTTCGAAGAAGCATTCGACAAATACCAAAAACTGCTCCTGCTGAATCCCGCTGACCACCAAGGCGTCCGGTACATGGCCATCTCAGCTCTGCTGGCAACCGACCGGCTGGAAGAAGCCGAGAGCCTGATCGGCCATTATGAACAGGAAAACACAGACAATGCGTTTTACGCCTGGTTTAAATGGCTGATCCAGCGCAAACGTCAGGTATTATCAAACAAGACACAGGAAGCTTACCTGGAAGCAATCGAGAAAAACCCTTATGCGAAAAAATACGTGGAAAACCGCTACGAACCGGACCCTTACCCGGCATCGAGCGTCATTACGCCGCGATCACCTGAGGAAGCCCGTCTAATCTGGACATTCCTTGCACCGAGCCTGACTAACTGAAAAAAGACAAACAAGAGCCCCTGCCGGATTTACTGGCAGGGGCTCTTGTGACTTATGATTTAACTCAGCTATTGATCGAATTGGTTTGGCGATCGTCTTTGGCTGAACTGTAATTGCCTTCCCCGACACGGCGCCGGATTTCTTCTTCGGAGAGTTCCTGCGCCACTTCGCCCGTCGGGATATCATCTGCACCTTGTTCGACTTCCATTCTTTCAACACGTGCAAAGCCGGCATTTGTCTGTCGGCCAATCCGTTCCCGTTCCTGACGGCTCATGTATGTTTCTTCCACCTTGTTTTTATCATCCATTGGAAGTTCCTCCATTCTTTTTGTTAACCTGTTCCCGAAATAGTGAAAACAGAAACCTGCTTTGTCTGTCAAATGGCTCCCGTAAAAAATCTTTACTGACTTTTACTTCGATACGTATTCCATGAGCCCCTGCGCACTGACTTCCATGTCCAGCTGCAGAATGTCGTACACTTTGTGGTCATCTTTTACGCCGAGTTCACGCAAATGGATTCTGATCAGGTCCTGGAGCCTTTTGGCAAGTTCTTCCGGTGTTTGGTTTTTAGCTGCGGCTTTTTCCGCTTCTTCAACAAAGACGACCAGCCATTCCGCCACTTGCCGCAATGCCATGTCCGGTTCTTTGCTCATTCCGTAATGGCCAAAGTAAATCGCATCAAGACGCATCGCCGTCATCCGGTCAATGGCGCGCTGCATGGCCACCGGATCGAATTGGTTGGGGGAAGTCGAAGGCAAAAATAAATCGATGCCATCGTCCACCAATTGCTGATACCGGATGCCAACCGTGTCTCCTGTAAACATCCCGTTGGTGACCGGGTCGTAAATACTGAAATGATGATTGGCATGTCCCGGCGTATCATGAAATTTCAGCACACACGTCGGGCTGATTTTCAGTGTATCCCCTTCTTCCTTAATGAGGATGCGCTCTTCGGGAACCGGAACAATCGGTTCAAACAAGTCGTCGAATTTGTCGCCGTATACCATTTTTGCACCTTTCACCAATCGCGTGGGATCCGCTAAATGCCTCGCCCCTTTTTTATGTATCACCACTTGGGCGTTCGGGCAGTCCTGCAGCAGCAATCCGGCTCCTCCGGCATGGTCCAGGTGCACATGAGTGACGATGATGTACTTGACTTGTTCCAATGAATGCCCCAGCTTTTTCAGGCCTTCCTTTACATGTTTGATGGACGGGCTCGGACCTGTTTCAACAATGGTCAATTCGTCTTCATCGAGGACATAGGCACCTGTCCGTTCAGGAGTCCCTAAATCATACCCGTCGATCAAATGAATGTGTTCGTTTAACCGCAGTGGTTGTTGCTCTTCCAATTTTCAAACCTCCTTTGGAATGGTATTTTCCGAATACTCTTTCAAGTGTAAGCCAACAGCCGTTAATATTCAAACAGCATCGCCATCCGACAAGCCAATTTGTACAGTTTTAGCGATAAAGCGCCTTAGCATTAGCCTCATCCTCATCCTATTCCAGAATACCGTTCCAGCTTCCTGAATTCTTCAAAGGCAATGAGGATTGTCAAATAAAAAAGGAAAAGCATCCATGGATACTTTTCCTTTCAACGCATTTTCTCACTTTGTTCAGACAATTGTGTGGCAAATCCCGTTGCCGCTAACGTCTTCAGCAGCAAGTCGTGCATCAATTGATACCCTTCATCGTTTGGATGGATGTCATCCAGCCAAATAGAAGGATTCTTGCCCATGGCGTCTGTTTTCGAAACAACGACTCCTCTTTCACCGATGGCCGTATTCCACAGCCGGAACAGAAGATTGGTGAAACCGAAGTATTGAAACTCCTTTTTGATCGAATTATATAAATTATTCTGGACGATTAAGGCTTTGTCATTTTGTTCCCGGATATATTGATACGTTTTCAGCAGGTTTTTCCGGTAGATTCGCTTTAAACCCGCAAATTGCCTAATCAACCCTTTGGCTCCGTTCTGGCGGAATCCCCGCAGCAAATCATTGCCGCCAATATTCAGCAGAATCAAATCAGCTGTTTGGATGAAGTGCTGCCACTTATCGCTCTGGAGACGTTCCACAAGTCCGTTGCTTGTCAATCCGTTGATGCCCAGGTTGGTCACTTTGCTTCCGGGAAAGGTTTCTTTTAAATACTTAGCGATGCCCTCCCGTGTCCCGTAACCGTAAGCCACGGAATCTCCGAGAATCACAATATGCTGCACGGTAAGTTGCTTTTTCGGCTTTTTTAATTTCAATTTTATTGGCCCTCGAAAAAGGGCGCTGAATCGATTTTTGGTTGCCAATCAACTGCACTTCCTTTTCCTGATAAGTATATCTCTATTTTAACATAATTATCGTCTGTCTTCGATATTGGCAACTTAGACAGGGAACTGCTTTGACGTTTTTCACCAATTTCGTTGACTTTCTAAAGTCTGTAAAAAGAAACTTCCCTAAATAGGGTTTTCTCTTCCCTTCCCAGAGGAAAAGGAGAACATAGCTTAAGAGTGCCGAGTCTCAAGACCGTCTTTTTGAGAGCGATAACTTTTACTTCCATCCGTCCAATTTTACAGATCAGAGAGTCCGACTCACACAAGAGACAGGATTTGCTTGCCATTACACAAAACAAGGTACTTCGAAAAAATTTTTAAAGGAGGAGAAAAATGTCTGTTATTTATTTATTGTTGGGTATTGTGCTGCTGGTTATTGGCATTGTCGACTTTATATGGACCACTTTATGGGTTGACGGTGGTGCAGGCCCCGTTACGAAGAGGTTGTCGGCACTGCTCTGGAGAGCGATGAAAAAATTGGGAAGAGCCAACTCCCGATTGTTCAGCTGGTCAGGTCCGCTTACTTTGATGCTTGCATTATCGACCTGGATTTTCTTTTTATGGGCAGGCTGGACGCTTGTATTCGCCGGAAATCCATCCTCCATTACCGACACGCAAGACAACAACCCGATTTCGTGGGGGGAACGCATCTATTTTGCGGGTTATCTGATTTTCACGCTCGGAAACGGGGATTACAGTCCGAACGAAGGCATTTGGCAGTTTGCCGCCACTTTGGCGACTGCAACAGGTCTGCTCTTTATCACATTGGGCGTCACTTACCTGCTGTCAGTGCTTGGTGCTGTCTCCCAAAAACACGCACTCGCTGAAAGCATTCATGGGTTGGGGAAAAACGGAGTCGATATCGTTCTCAACTCATGGAACGGCCGGAATTTCCACGATATCGATTTGCTGCTGAACAGTTTCGCCAACCAGTTGAGCGCCATCACTTCCCAGCATAATGCCTATCCGGTCCTTCACTACTACCATGCCGATAAAGCGAAAGAAACTTTGCCCGTGGCGGTGACGGCACTTGATGAAGCATTGACGATTTATCTTTATGCGATTCCGGAAGAATTGCTGCCAAACGGAGCTCTTTTGAAGGAAACACGTGCTACTGTCCACAGCTATCTGGAAACGCTTCGATCGGCTTATATTGAGCCATCCAGCAATAATCCACCCTTAATCGATCTGTATTACCTTCGGGAGGCTGGACTGCGGACAGTTTCCGATGACAAATTTCTGGATTCGCTGTCAGATTTACAGGAGCGGCGCCGCTTGCTGCTGGCTGTACTGGAAGAGAATAACCGCCAATGGCCGGAAAAGAGCGATAAATAACAGTTTTTACGACCACCCGATTTGCATACATCCAAATCGGGTGGTTTATTGTGCTGGCTTGTCTTCGTTTTTTTGAAGGTTTTCATTTTTGTCAAAAAAATCTTACAGAAGGTATTTTCTTTTTAATGATTTTGCGTATAATACCGTTCATAAGGGGGGATTGGATGCATCAACAAAATTATGAAGAGATCAAAAAAAGAAACGGCAATTCTGCCAAAGCAATGGGGTTTTTATTTGCCGCAACAATCGCCTTAGTCGGTTGGGGCTTCTATTCCTCTTCGCTTCCTGCGTTCCTGCTGGCCGGATTTTTTATGATGACGCTGGCAGCTGAAAGCCGCGCCTACCGAGAAAGTATAAAAAGAGAAAAATTGATTGAAAAACAGAAAGACCTATTGACGCAATTGACACAACAATCATTTAAAGATCATACAGACAAAATCTCTTAATGCGATTAAGGGATTTTTTTCTTTTTGCTTCATTTCAGCATGAAAACATTCAATTTTTTTACAAGCTATGCTACTATTTTAATAAAAGACTCTTTTTATTAAAAAAGACAATAGACCTATTGGAGGTTACAAAGCATGGAGCACGAGCCGAACAAAGTGACGCCTTCTCTTCCTACAGAGTTTTACAGAGATATGTTCAACGCATTGATACAGGAAGCCGCAGTCAGTATGTATATGCTGGAAAATGGAAAATTCACTTATGTGAATAACCATTTCAGTGAGATGATCGGCTATTCCGAAGAGGAAATGCTGGACGAAGGGGTGCCAGTTGACCGGTTGATTCATCCCGAAGATTTGCCTGTAGTGCTGAAAAGCATTGCCCAAAAGGTGGATGGCAAAAAAACACGCTACCGGGTCCGGGCAATTCATAAAAACGGAAATCTGCATCATGTGGAAATCCATGCCACCAAAAAGGTCATCATGGGAAAATACACAATTTTCGGTACAGTCATCGATGTTACAGAAGAAGTAAAAGCACAGCAATTACTCGAAGAGAAGAAAGAGCAGTTCCAATCGCTTTTCTATCATAATCCGGATGCTGTTTTCGCTTTTGATCTGGAAGGCAGGTTCATCGATGCCAATCAGGCTTGTGTCGATTTGACCGGCTATCTGTTGGAGGATTTATTGGATATGTCATTCGCTCCACTGATCATATCAGAGCATTTGTCAAAAACACTCACCTATTTCGAAGAAGCGATCAAAGGAAAAGTGAATCGCTACGAAATTACCATCAACCGGAAAGACGGAAAACAAGTTTACCTGGATTTGACCAACTTTCCCATGAAACGTGACGGAGAAATTATTGGAGCTTACGGGATTGCTAAAGATATTACAGAGCAAGTCGAGTACAGACAGAAAATGGAAGAGCTGGCTTTTTACGATCCATTGACCGGTTTGCCGAACCGAAAGTTATTTGAAGACCGTCTGGAGCAGGTCAATGGCAGGTTGAAAGAAAGCAATGACTGCCCGGCTGTCCTTTTTCTCGATTTGAATCGGTTCAAATTCATTAACGACACGCTGGGTCATCAGCTGGGGGATGAGTTTCTGAAGATTGTCGCGCATCGCTTAACACAAAGTGTGCGAAAGACCGATACCGTTGCCAGGATTTCAGGAGACGAATTTGCGATTCTTTTGCCTGATACCACGGAACGGGAAGCCATTCGTTTAGCGGAACGGCTGAACAAGGAACTCGCAAACCCCTATGAAGTGGAAGGGCATTCCGTATCCATCTCTGCCAGCATCGGCATTGCTTTGAGCGAAAACAACATGAAAAATGATGTTCCTCATTTGATTAAAAATGCGGATATTGCCATGTACCACACCAAGAAATACGGCGATCAACCTTATACCATCTATTCGGAAGAGCTCGATTTACAGACACGCTACAAATTGACGATTGAAAAAGATTTGAAAAATGCACTGCGCAATCAGGAATTCATGCTTCATTATCAGCCGATTGTCGACTTGGAAAGCGGTGATATCACCGCGATGGAAGCACTGATCCGCTGGAATCACCCGACACTGGGTCTGGTTCCACCAGACAACTTTATTCCAGTTTCTGAAGAAAGTGGACAAATCATCCCCATTGGCAACTGGGTTCTTGAAACGGCCTGCCGGCAAAACAAACAATGGCAGGAAGCAGGCCATGGTCCTTTTAAAATTTGTGTGAACATCTCCACCATTCAGCTGCAGCGTGAGGATTTTGTAGAGACCCTGCGCTGTATACTTAAAAAGACAGGGCTTGACCCACAATGGCTGGAACTGGAAGTGACGGAAGGGATTTTGATGGAAGATACGGTTTTCCTGAAAGAAAGCCTTTTGAAACTTAAATCGCTCGGGGTATCGGTTGCCATCGATGATTTCGGCACCGGTTATACATCGCTCAGTTATTTACGGCAATTTTCATTTGACCGCGTGAAGATCGACCGCAGTTTTATCAAAGACATTCATACAGATGTCAACGGAAAAGCCATCACTTCGACAATCATCGCACTGGCCCACCGGTTGAACATTGGGGTCATTGCGGAAGGAATCGAAGATGAGCAGCAATTGTCGTTTCTTCAGGGAGAGACCTGTGATGAAGGGCAAGGCTATTATTTCAGCAGGCCCATGGCACCCGATAAGCACGATTTTCCTTTACTGAATAAAAAATGAATAAACTTTCACCAGATAAAAGGCAGTCTTCAAGGAGCAGAACCGCTCCATGAAGGCTGCCTTTTGTCATCGTTCCGGTGCATCGTTATTTCGTATCCAGCACAGTTCCATCATTTTCAGTCATCGCGTCAAGCAAGTTTTCACCGGCCAACTCGTCAACCCATAATTCATCTTCGGAAGCGGCCACTACTACAGAACCTGCTGCATCTCCCATGACATTCACCGATGTTCTGAACATATCAAGAATGCGGTCCACTCCAGCTATCAGCGCAATGCCTTCAAGCGGCATATTGGCGGCCGTCAAGACCATGGCGAGCATTACCAGCCCTGCTCCCGGTACGCCAGCAGCTCCAATCGATGCCAGAACGGTTGTTAAGATAACGGCGAGAAGCTGCAAAAAAGACAGTTCGAGACCATAGAACTGGGCAATGAAAACAACTGCAATCCCCTGGTAAATAGCTGTTCCATCCATATTGATCGTAGCACCCAGCGGCAGGACGAAACTGCTGATTTTTCTGGAGACACCCAGATTTTCCTGGGTGTTTTTCAAGGTGACTGGCAAAGTTCCAGAACTGCTGCATGTGCTGAACGCCACGGCCGCCGCAGGAGCAATTCCTTTGAAAAATTTCAACGGACTGATTTTCGCAAATCGCTTCACCAGCATTGAATAGACGAAAAGAGCATGTACCGCACATGCGATGGCCACCGCCAGAATAACTTTCAGCAACGGCATGAGGACGGCCACACCGTATTGCCCGACGACAGGAGCCACTAAGCCCAGCACGCCGATTGGTGCCACCCACATGATGATTCCTGTGATCTTGTACATCACTTCCGCAAATCCTTCAAAAAAACGCAGGACTGGCTGTGCCGGTTTTCCCACCAGCGTGATTGCCAGACCGATGAAAATGGCGAAAAAAATGACTTGCAGAATATTTCCTGTCGCAAGCGCTTCAAAAGGGTTTTCCGGGATGATATTGAGCAATGTGGCAATGACGCCTCCTGTTTCGTTCACTTCTGCAGTTGTTTCAGGAACAGTGAGCGTCAACCCTTTCCCAGGAGAAATCAAATAAGCGAAAGCCAGGCCTATGGTGACCGCTACCGCACTCGTCGCCAAGTAAAACACGATGGTTTTTAGGCCGATTCGGCCCAATTGTTTCGGGTCTCCTGTACTTGCAATCCCCACCACTAAAGAAGCAAGGATCAAAGGTGCAATAATGAACTTGATCAACCGTAGAAACAAGTCCCCCAGTGGCTGCAGCACTTCGATCGATGGGCCAAAAACAGCACCTAAAACAATGGCCAAGCCGAAAGCGATAAAAATCTGCATCATCAGATTCCCTTTTAATCTCATGAAATTCTCCCCTTTCTTATTTGCAAGCAATTACAAATGACGAAAGTTGAAGCATTTTCTGCGTTAAACTCCTGCAAGGCGATTTCAAGGCCTCAAATGCTGTTTGGTGCTCCAATGGAACCGTCTTTCTCCAGTATCGGAATTTTAATTTCCACCGTATCCGGGTATTTGATGCCGGCTCCTGTATTCAACGCCACCACTTTCTCCCCTTCTTTGATCCAGCCGGTTTGTTTCAGTTCCCGGATTGCCGCAAATGCTGCGGCGCCTTCCGGACAAATGAACGCCCCTTCCAAACGGGCAATCGTTTGCTGTTCTTCCAGCATGGTTTCATCGTCAATGGCAATGGCACATCCTTCTGTTTCATAAAGGGCTTCCAGCACCAGAAAATCCCCGAGTGCTTTCGGCACATTGATGCCAAAAGCCAGTGTAGTGGAGTCAGGCCAGAATTCAGACTCTTTCTTGTTTTCTTTCCATGCTTTGACGATGGGTGCGCATCCTGTCGCTTGGACTGCCACCAGGCGCGGAAGCTTCCCTTCCACCCAACCGAGCTTTTTCAGTTCGTTCAACGCTTTGTAAATACCGATCAACCCGACGCCTCCGCCGGTCGGATACAAAATCACGTCCGGCATTTCCCAATCCATCTGTTCGGCGATTTCCAGCCCCATCGTTTTTTTGCCTTCGATCCGGTACGGCTCTTTTAACGTGGAAGCGTCATATAATCCGTGTTCTTTGACGGCTTTTCCGACGATTTTTCCCGCATCGCTGATCAATCCATCCACCAAATACAGATTGGCTCCAGCAATGGCAACCTCATTTCTTGTGATGACTGGCGCATCGACCGGCATGACGATCGTCGAAGCGATCCCGGCTCTGGCGGCATATAACGCCCAGGCCGCTCCCGCATTGCCGTTGGTCGGCATCGCCAATTCCGTCACGCCGACTTCTTTCGCTTTGGATACGCCAACAGCTGCCCCTCTTGCTTTGAACGTGCCGGTCGGGACGAGGCCTTCGTCTTTCATATAGAGATGTTCAACGCCCATGTCTTTGCCGAGTGCCGGCATTGAAACAAGCGGCGTCATCCCTTCCCCCAAAGTGATGACGTTTTGTTCTTCTTCTACCGGCAGCAGCTCGTGGTAGCGCCACAGATCCCCCTTCCTTGCGGTTACGTCTTCACGCTTGAGTTCTGCTTTTAGTTGATCCCACTTGTAGTCAACCAGCAGCGGAGCTCCGCACGAACATAATTGATGCTGTTCTGAGGTGTTGTATGTATTGCCGCATTTCGGGCAATACAAATGTGAAATGTAACTGTATTTCAACTGCTCATCCCCTTTCCTTTTGAGGTAATTTTAGCAATGAACTACAAAGTTGACAATAATATTCTGAATTGTTAAACGAATGAAACCTGCCTTTCTGAAACTTTTTATTCTTTCGCCCGTAAACAATAGGCAAGAGGTGATTTACATGAAACGAAAAAATATAACCGCTTTTAGTTTCGCTATTTTTCTGCTGCTCGCACCGACCACGGTTTTGGCCGTCGAGTATACGATTCCCGAAGTGACAATTGATGCACAGCTTACTGAAGATGGAACGGTTGAAGTCGTCGAGCAGCATACGTATGAATTCGAAGATGATTTTGAAGGGCTCTTAAGGGAAATCGGCACAAAGCCCGACACATCCGTCGAGCAGTTCGAGGCATTTGAAAATAACCGTGAACTGGAAGTGGAACAGGAAGACGACCTCTTCAGAATCTACAGAGCCGGCGATGACGAAACGGTAACGGTCGAAATGCATTACCAAATTACCGGCGCAGTGGAAAAATTCGAAGACGGTGCCGAATTTTATTGGGGATTTTTTGATGAACGCAATGAAAGTGATTACGGCAATATGACGATTATCGTTCATCCTCCCGCTCCTGCTGAAGACGTTGAGTTTCTCGGCTACGAAGAAGCACAAGACACTGCTTCTCTGATGGTGGATGGTGCTGTTGAATTCAACATGGGTGAGGTTCCTGAAGGCAGAAATGGAGATATCCGTGTGATTTATGACGCTGAGCTGTTCCCAGCTGTCGAAGAACAGGCTGGAACGGTCCGCGACGAATTGGCGGATGACCGGCAACAGCAGGAGGAAGATGCCGCAGCGTTTGCCGCAAACCAGCAGACGGCACGGGGCATCGGCAATGTGGTCCTCCCTGTCGGAGCTGCATTATTGGCGCTGTTGCTTGGCTGGGCATGGTTCCGTTCCCGCCGTGACAAACAACAGGCAGCCGTTGACGACTCCCGTTTCTTTGTACCGAAACAAAAGATGAGTATTCCGGCGACGATTTATTATGTGAAATCAGTGTTCTTAAGCCCCAATGCTACGGCTGCTGCCTTGATGGAACTCGTCCGAAAAGGTCACGTCAAACAAGTGACTGAAGATATTTTCGAATTGATTGACCGCAATACAGAATATACACACGAAGCGGCGTTGATCGAGTTATTATTTGACCATGTCGGAGATGGCACTTCTTTTGACGTCGGCGAACTTGAGAACTATACAAAAGATGAAGACCATGCTGAGACGTATAATGAATTGATCAGCCAGTGGACTAAAGGCATTGCCGACGAAGTAAAAGGAAAACATTTGTACCGGAAACATTCAAAAATCCGTTGGTCATCTGCGGTAATTGCATTGGTGTTCGGCGCTGCAGCCGGCTATTTCGGCTGGTATGAACTGTATCCGTTACTGGCGGTTTCCATCTTCATCGCCGTGGCGTTTCTGGCTTTTGCTGTTTTC
The DNA here is from genome assembly GCF_003719725.1 of Planococcus salinus. GTDB lineage: Bacteria > Bacillota > Bacilli > Bacillales_A > Planococcaceae > Planococcus > Planococcus salinus. The sequence goes on from NZ_RIAX01000001.1 coordinate 454,778, forward strand.
TATCACCCGCGCACCGTGGAAGGGCTCATCATTAAGAAAGAATGGCAGCAACTGACCAGCGCAATGGAAGATCTTCCTTCTGAACAGTGGCACCAATTGACCCATGATGAAAAACTTCGTGCCTATGCGTACGCACTGGGTGTCGAAAACAAAAATCTCGATAAAAAAGGTGCTGCGTTTTCATTGGCAGAGACGGCTTCTGATTCTGTTGCCACCGGAAGCTTTGTCATGAACCCGATCTTCCTCACTACGATCTTTGTAGCCGCAAGTTCCAACTCAACAGCCCATGCAAGCGGCGGCTCTTCCATGCCTGCCGGGGGCGGTGGAGTCGGCGGCAGCGGCGGCGGATCCGGTGCTTTTTAAAAAAGATTGACCCATAAACTAAAAGCCGGCTTTCAGTCTATATTGACTGGAAGCCGGCTTTTTTGATGTGAACAGATCAGCGCTGTACGTTTTTATTTCGTTTAAAACCTGTCGTCTGTCTCACTTACTTCAACACCTATAATAAGCGTCAGAATGGCGGTAACGATTAGAACCAGCGACATAACCACTAACATTGGAATCCCCTCCTGTGCGATTTAATGGCAAGCTTTTCAGAAATGACCATTACGCATTTTTCAAGTTACTTATTATAAATTCTGATTCACAAATTTGATTGGTCGTACAAAATCAGGTGTTTCCTGCTTGTCCCCTTCATTATAGACGGCATTTGCCAATGAATCCTTGACCTTCATCAAGTTTGATTAATCAAAGCGTATCACCTATACAAAAAATTCACAATAAACTGATTTTCCTTGACGTGCGTCAAGGAAATAAAGGACATGTTCTGATATGATGAGTGGCTAGAAAGAGATATTGTCAGGATGTACATCGATTCTTTAAACTGGACGGCCGATTGACTCCTGAAAAACTAGGAAAAGGAGGATAGGTTTTCATTTTGCAACAGCCTTGATAAGATTAAAATACTCAAAATATTCTGTGAAGGAGGGATTAAAATGAAGGATTCATCTTCTGAAGGTAAAAAAAAAGAAGAGCAACTTACTTCTCAGGAAGCATCTTTAAAGGGTACATTCGTTTCCGTTCTAATCATTGCGGCCTTCATGCTTATATCCTGGTTCAGCGTCTTCTTACTGTTTTTGGAACGAAACTAAACAATTTAATCATTTCAGGACACCGAAAGGAGAAGTTCAATTATGCATATCCATCGTTATGAGAAACTCTGGTTAATCATCGGCTCTCTTATATTGTTTATTTTTCTGGGCATCTTGGCAGTCCAAACCTTTTTCCTGGAAATGGGTCCACCGAGCCATGCTGAAACCATTGATCCAGAAGAGGTTCGGGAATCTGAAATCTTCGCAGACGCTGAGCTGCAGCAAATCGGAGACAATGAATACGAAATTGCCATGATTGCGGAAATGTTTGCTTTTCAACCGGGTGATCTGGAAATTCCAGCCGGAGCTACGGTCCATTTCACATTGGCTTCTCCTGATGTAACCCATGGCTTTAAGATCACGGACACCAATGTCAACGTCATGGTTGTTCCCGGTCATATATCAAAAGTGAGTCACACATTTAATGAACCCGGCGAATACTTAATTTTATGCAATGAATATTGCGGACTCGGCCATGAATATATGGCAAACACCATTACCGTCAATTAAAAAATAGAAAGAAGGGAAAAAAATGACGCATATAACAGAAGCTCCAATTCGACACAAAGGAACAGCTGTAAACGAAGATGCGGTGGCTGGAATTCCAAGACAGGATTACCGGTTATCCCTTGCTAACTTATCCATCGCATTTATCGCCTTATTGGTCGGCGGTATCGCCGGATTGCTGCAGGGCTTTGTCCGTAGCGGCTTTCTGGAACTTCCATCCTGGATCAGTTATTATGCTTTATTGACTGCACACGGTGTTCTGCTGGTCCTGGTATTAAGCTCATTTTTCAGTATCGGCTATTTGTATGCCGGAACTTCGCGTGTGCTTGGCGGACTCGCCAGTAAAACGATTGCATTCGGCTGGACAGGTTTCGGCCTGATGACAGTAGGTACGGTAATTGCGGCGTTTTTCATTCTTGCTGGCGATGCAAATGTACTTTATACATTCTATACGCCAATGCAGGCGCATCCGTGGTTTTATATCGGTCTTGCGTTGATTGTCGTCGGTATTTTACTGAATTGCATCGGAATGTTCATCACTTACCAGAGCTGGAGAAAGCGGAATCCGGGACAACTAACTCCCCTGTTCGCCTTTTTCTCCAATGCCGTGTTTGTCCTTTGGGTCTTTGCTTCCCTGTTCATCGCCGTTTTTGTCGTAGGCTTTGTAATTCCCTGGGCGTTTGGATGGGTTCCGACCATCGATCCGATGATGGGTCGGACCTTGTTTTGGGCATTCGGTCATACGCTTGTAAACATTTGGATGCTGACATCCATTTCCGCCTGGTATGTCTCAATGCCGAAAATTATCGGCGGGAAAGTTTTCAGTGACTCTCTGGCGCGTGTCGCAGTAGTCATTTTGGTAGTTGCCAACGTACCGGGAGGCTTTCATCACCAGATCCTGGATCCCGGCTTATCGGTCGAATTGAAATTTTTGCATGTAATCCAGACATTCATGATTATTTTTCCTTCCCTCATGACAGCCTTTGCCATGCTGGCAACCATGGAGCGTGCAGGCAGAGCGAAAGGTGTGACCAGTTTATTGGGCTGGTGGAAGGTACTCCCTTGGTCTGACGCCCGCTTCTTCGCTTTGATCGTCGCCATGTTTGCTTTTATCCCAGCTGGACTGGGTGGAATCATCAATGCCAGTAACCAGATCAACCAGGTCGTCCACAATTCGATCTGGGTCACAGGTCATTTGCATTTAACCGTCGGAACCACGGTAATGCTGACCTTTTTCGGGATTTCCTATTGGTTGATTCCGTACTTGACTGGCAGAAAGATGACCAGGACCCTCAACCGGTTGGGTATCATTCAGACAATTGTATGGGCAAGCGGCATGCTCATCATGTCAGGTGCCATGCATGCCAACGGATTGCTTGGAAGTCCCCGCCGTACTGCAGACACGACTTATAATGGCCATAGCGCAGCCTCTGAGTGGGCTACGTATGAGATGTTCATGGCCATGGGTGGAGTCATCTTATTTATCGGTATCGTTTTGCTGATCTATATTTGGGCGCAGCTTGCATTTTTCGCCCCTAAAGGCGACACCGATTTTCCGATCGGTGAAGATTACCGGCCAGCAGATGCTTCCCCATTGTTTATGGATCGCTGGGCGATCTGGGTGGCCCTGGGCACACTTTCCATTGCCATCGCCTACGTAATCCCATTATTGGACTTTGCTTCAGGGCATACACCGGGCTCTCCACCATTTTTAATGCCTTAGGTTTAAAAGAAACGGAGTAAAATTAAAAGGATGATTCCAGTCTTATGAAGAAAAGACTGGGATCATCCTTTTTCTTTTTTTGGTCCATTACCCGTCAGTTCATGCGCTTCCACTGTGAAGTGAGTAGAGGCTTAGCAGGAAGTGTTAAATTGAAATTTCAACCGATAAAAACTCGGACAGTGACTGCTCACGCTTGTCGAGCATGATCTGTTCCGGCTTGATGCCCTGTTCACGCAGTACTTGAATGTTCTGCACGAGAAATTCATCGCTGCCAACAACATAGAAAAGTCCGTTTTTGTCTGCAGTAAGATTCTTCAGTTCTTCGTAATAGTCTTTGCGGTTATCGACGAACTGGGCGGTGAACTTCCTGGCAGGTGCAGAATTAAAAATATTGGTAAATAAGAAATCTTTCGAGGAATCGATGTTCAGAGAATGGATTTGATTGACATTGTCAGCATGGTCGAAATAATCAAGTACAAGCGGTCTGAACGTGGCCAGGCCCACGCCGGATGACAGCAGATAAACATTTTTGTTGTCTCTTTTAAGCGGCACATTCGAATGAGTTTTAAATATTGCAACTTCATTACCGACTTCAAGGCTTCTTAAAACCGTTTTAAAATCCGAGCACTGCTCTTTGATTCGTGTTGTGATACCGATTGAATTTTCGCTCGGTAAAGTGGAGATTGACATGTGACGAATCAGGCCGCGGTTTGGTTTATCTCCGGCATTGAAACCTTCAAGTGCAAAGTGGGTGTGGGAACCCTCTTCCCATGTAAAGTCTTCCGGACAGTCGAGCAGATACGTTTTAACCTCAGGCGTTTCTTCAATAATCTTATTTATTTTCGTCCAGTATATTTGCATTATATATCTCCTTCTTCAATAGGTTTATCCATTACTATTCTACTGTACCACAAATGATAATGGTTCTCAATTAAATAATCTGTATGTACTATAAAAATTTCAAACCTTAACCCAGAATGGCTCTTCTATCAAATTAGTCTCCCAATTGACACTTACTTTACTCCGGAGATATTTTATATAACAATATTGTAAAGGTACACTTTTATAAACAGAAAAGGAGAAAAGATGAGTTTTGATCAGTGTCTTCTCTCCCACGTATTCAAACAGCTACTGATAAGCTGTCATGTGTTAGCTCATAGGAAAGACCTCCATTCGTTGGATGTACTTTCACACTGCTTTTCTGTTTCACTTTTTATTTCAGTAAAGGCTTTTATTAAACTCCACTTACTTACTTGTTATCAATTTGTTCCGCCAAACCGATTAGAATTCCTTCGGTTCCACGGATGTAGCAGAGCCGATACGAGTCCTCGTACTGAACCACTTCGCCAACGAGCTGAGCACCACATTTCGTGAGTCCGGATACCATTCCGTCAATGTCTTCAACGGTGAACATGACGCGTAGATAACCGAGAGCATTTACAGGAGCAGTCCGGTGATCTGATATAGTAGGCGGGGTGAGAAAACGCGATAGTTCAAGTCGGCTATGGCCATCTGGGGTAACCATCATAGCAATCTCTACACGCTGTGAACCCAATCCGGTTACGCGCCCCGCCCATTCGCCTTCGACAACGGTTCGTCCTTCGAGGTTCAAGCCAATTTCCTCGAAGAATGAGATTGCTTCATCAAGGGACTCTACAACGATGCCGATATTATCCATTCTTAGTAATTTGTTTTTCTCCATTGTTTCACCTCCTTGTGCATAAAAATTCTTATCTGAACTTTTTCGTAAACTATTCTATTTAAAAGTTACAAATTCCTTCCTTATAATAAACATCTTGTCACAGTTCAAGACAATAAAGAAAAGTCACGGTAGGGATACCAGTTGTAAAAGTACACTTTAATGAATAAAAAAGAAGAAGCTTAAGCGTAAGCTCATTCTCTTTCGATAAGCCGTCTTATGTAAAATGGATTTTTTATTTCCTTGATTTACCCGCAGCAAAGAATTTTATGAACAGAAATTATATATGCTACGATAAAAATAAAAAGGAGCGATTTCTATGAGCAACAAAGATTTATACTATAAATGGTTGGAAGCTTGGAATACTGATATTTCATTAATTAATGAAATAGCTCATAACGAGTGTATCGTGCATCAGGCAAGAACTGATGATAAAGATTCAAAAAGATATAGTGGCCCAGAAGCATTGAAAGAGGTTATTTCTTCAGGAACATATTTTTTTGACGATTATAAAATGTCATTAGTCGTTAATCCAATTGAAGAAGGAAGTTATGTTTCTGCCCGTTGGAATTTCACAGGAAAATACAACGGGAAAATGGTTGGCGTAAATGTTGATAAAGGTAAAGAAATCTCATTTAACGGAACCGATATTTTTTATATAGAGAAGGGAAAAGTTAAAGATTATTGGGTTTCTTCTGATGGGGTTGATTTTATGAAACAGTTAGATATGATTTAAATACTATGTATTGCTTTAACCAAATCAACTTGCGTTGGTGTCTATTTTTACAGCCTTGTCGTTTATCTGTAACCTCTTTTATGAATACTCATTTAAATCTACATGAAGCAGGCAAAGAATTCGAACCGAAAGCAAAAACTCCTATGCCTGGTGCTGCTGATTTATGTTTTATCACTAATGTTCCTATGTTAGACGTAATAAGCCATTTAGAGAGTTGCGGAGTACTTATTGAAGATGGCCCGATAAAAAGAACTGGAGCGACAGGGCCGATCACCTCTGTTTATGCCAGAGATCCAGATGGCAACCTGGTAGAAGTTTCTAATTATTAATTTATTGCTCGATCCATTCTTGCTTCGATCCAAAAATCTGTGGAACGGACTAAAGTCCACTGGTACAGACAAAGAATTTGAAAACGTGTGATTGATCGGTCTCTTCTCTCCTTTTGTATTTCCGACAACTCCTGATATATGTACTAAAATCAGAACTGGAGAGCTCAGTGGTATTGGTTTTATACTTGCCAATAAAAACACGTGAGTTTACGGTACTTGTTTCTCCCTCTCTATGTTTTTATGTTTTTTATTATTATTTTTGTACAAAACATAAATAATATTTACAAGAATTAGTAGTACAAGAGCAGTTAAATTCCCTAATACAACATATACACTGGGGTTTACAAGTAAACCGCCAATAGTTCCGCCGATACAAGCCAATAAAGCGTATCCGCTAAGTTTCCATTTTGAAGATAAGATTTTCTTCATAATTTGTAACCCCTTCCTTAAAATTTCTTAGTGCATTTTGTTTAAGTCGTCCTTTATTAAATAAGATATTTTAATAATTGATATTTTATTATCTAACTGCTTGTGATCGAGATATATAATCATCTATTCTTGAACAATGAAACTCTATTTCTCAAGTATGCTTTTCAAATCGTTCGTTTGTTCCTTTGGTAAGGCAAAAAAATCTTGACCTCTTTCTACCAAAACCGCACTTTCTTCATTTGATAGAAAGGCACTGCCATCATCTTGATACCATACATACCGCCAAATTTCAGAAACACTTTCTTCAGGTCTGTTCAGTGTAAAGACAACGTCTGGTTCTCTTGTTAAATCTTTCGGCTTTTCTACTTTCTTTTCTGTTTCGATGACTCTTCGTAAAGCTGTTATAGCTTCAGAATCTGTAATATCAGTATGGAACTCTGCGCCAGTGGTCCCCTCGTCATTAAAAGGGGTGCCGACGCGAATTACTTCATCTGAAGCACACCCCGCCATCGCTATTGAGATAATGAAGGTTGTAATTAATAAAATAGGCTTTCTCAAATGAGTCCCCTTCCTTCCTGTGGTTTTAAACTTAATCTGTCTAAAGAAAGAATTTTCTGACTAAAATAAGTTTAACATAATTTCCCTTACCTTGATTTCCTAAGAAAAAAATTGAGGTTCTTTATAACTGTTCGCAAAAGTAAATCTTTACGAACACCTTATATACAGCTGTAAAAACAAAAAGAACGTCCGTAAAAGTGCCGAAGCACTTTACGAACGTTCTTTTTTCCCTGTACTTTCCGAACAATTTCCGACCTTCTTCTTAGTTGCGGATGGTTTTCATCGCTTGTGACCAAGGAATGACCTGGTCCAGCATTTGGTTCACCGAATCCGCCTGGACAGGAGCCGCTTTCAGTTCCGCTCCGTTTTCAAAGTCTGTGAACAATGACAATGCCGGATGCACGCGAACATCGGCAATCGACAATTCGCCTAAAATGCCACGCAAATGCTCTGCGGCACGCGCGCCGCCGACCGAACCGTAGGATACGATGCCGGCCGCTTTGTTGTTCCATTCCTCGCGCAGGTAATCCAACGCATTCTTAAGTGATCCGGTAATTGAGTGATTGTATTCCTGTGCAACGAAGACAAATCCATCCTGTTTCGCTACTGCTTCGGACCATGCTGCTGCGCCTGTTGCATCTCCACCATTCTCTCCCAATAGCGGCAATTTGTAATCAGCGATATCAATGATGGTATAATTCGCATCTCCGCGCTTGTCTGCCAATTCTTTTACCCAGTTCCCCACCTGCGGGCTTAAGCGTCCTTCACGAGTTGATCCTAGAATAATTCCAATGTTCAATTTTGTCATTGTCGATTCCTCCTGCTGTTTTGATCCAAATAGTTTTGTCAGTATACTCATTGTGTTTGATCTCCTTACAAATATTCTTTTTCGATTGTGCGTGTACTGCGCACCGTATCGATCGGCCGCACCATTTTTTCAATCTGCTCACGCTTTGGTTCCAAAAACGGCGGCAGGGATAATTTTTCGCCAACGGTTTCGTAAGGCTCATCACCCATGAAGCCGGGTCCGTCTGTGGCCCATTCGAACAAGATTCCCTGTGCGACCCGTGCGTAAAGCGATTCAAAGAAGAAACGGTCGACATAGCCCGATGTGCTGAAGCCGAATTGCGTCATCCGGTCAGTCCACTCGTCCAATACGCTTCTGTCCGCTACACGGAAAGCAGCGTGGTGAACCGTTCCGAATCCTTGGCGTCCCTGCGGAAGCAATTTATTGTGCTCCACAATCACTTGCGCCCCGTTTCCGCCTTCTCCCACTTCAAACAGATGAAAAGAACCGTCTTTTGCGATTTCGCGCATGAGCATCGCCTTTTCCAACACTTCCTTGAAATAGTCGAACTCGGCAATCCGGATATGGATGGGACCCAAGCCCGTGATGGCAAATTCCAATGGCACCGGGCCGTTCTGCCAAGGCGTGCCGGAAGCTACCCCTTCATTGAATTCATCGGAAACCAGCATGTACTGCTGATCGTCAAAGTCGACGAACGACAGGGTTTTCTTGCCGAACACTTCCTGGATCCCTTTGTGTTTCACTTCGTATTTATCAAAGCGCTTGATCCAGTAGTCCAGTGCGGCATCTGTCGGCACACGGAAAGCCGTTTTGTAGATTTCATTCGTGCCGTGCGTCCCTTTCGGAATGCCGGGAAAATCGAAAAACGTCATATCGGTACCGGCTGATCCTTTGTCATCTGCGAAGAATAAATGATACGTCTGGATATCATCCTGGTTCACCGTTTTCTTCACTAGCCGCATGCCCAGCACATACGTGAAAAATTCATAGTTTTTCTCAGCACTGCTCGTAATGGCAGTGACGTGGTGGATTCCTTTTATTTCATTCATAGTTCCCGCTCCTTTAATTACCATATTTTGTTCTATCTTGATTTCAAGATAATGGAGTAAAAAAATTTACACTTCCTGTGCCTGATAGCCGATTTTTTTCAGGCTATCAATCATAGCTTTTGTTTCGGCTTCGTTTAACCCTCCGAATACACGGTTGATGGTTTCTTCGTGTTCCGGGAAAATACGCGCCATTAACGTTCTGCCTTCATCCGTTAATTCAGCGTAAGTCACGCGCCGGTCTTCCGGACAATCCACACGAACGACGAGCTTCTTCTTCTCAAGTTTATCAATGACATACGTGATGCTGCTGCTGTTGATCAGAACTTTTTTTCCGATTATTTGAATCGGCTGTCTTCCCTGGTGGTAAAGCAGTTCCAATGCCGAAAATTCCGTCGGGTTCAGCCCATGTGCAGCGGCGTCTTTTTTGATGACGGCGTGTATGGCATCAGCCGCTTTCACGAGAACCATTACAGCTTTCAGGTTTTGATTCGACAATTCCAAGACAATCACCTCTTTATCTCGAATTGATTTATATTTAATTCGAGATAATAATATCATGTAAATAATATGGCGTCAACTCCCTGCTTTTCATCAGCTCAAAAGTCGCCCCAAGTTATTTGCTTTTCACAAGAAAAAAAATGAAAAAACTGCCGCCAAGACGTTTCCGGCAGCAGTTTCTCTGATGTTTCACAATAAAGTCAGCAGCGAGCCTCCGACAGCACCCGTAATGACGATCACCCATGGCGGCAATTTCCAGTAAACCAGCATGCTGAACAGGATGGCAGCCAATGCAAAATCCATCGGCGCCTGAATCGAACTGGTCCAGATCGGTGTATAAAACGCTGAAATGAGAATCCCCAAAACCGCCGCATTCACACCCATCACGGCTCCTTTGATTTTTTGGTTCGTCCGCAAACTGTCCCAAAAAGGCAAAGCGCCGAGAATCAGCAAAAACGCAGGCAAGAAAATGGCGAATGTCGCAAACAGTCCTCCCTGCCAGCCGTTCATGACAGCTCCCAAATAAGCCGCAAACGTAAACAGCGGTCCGGGAACGGCTTGCGTGGCGCCGTATCCCGCGAGAAACGCTTCTTCAGTCAGCCAGCCGGTCGGCACAAATTCCTGCTCCAGTAATGGGAGCACCACATGGCCCCCACCGAATACCAGTGAGCCGGCGCGGTAAAAGCTGTCGAACATGGCCACCCAATATGAACCTGTGGCTTCCCGGAGAAACGGCAGCAAAAACAACAGACCGAAAAACAATGCCAGACAAATGCCCGCAAAACGCTTGGTGACCGGAAACAACAAACGGCCTTCAGTTGTTTCTGCGCTGTTCCTGTATAAGAGGTAACCAATTCCAGCTGCCACCAGAATAACTCCAACTTGCGTAAATGTAGATTGCCAATACAGTGTGCCCACCAAAGCAAGCAAGGTGATGGCTTTCCGATTCAAGTCCGGCGCCAGGTTTTTCGCCATTCCCATAATGGCGTGTGCCACGACTGCCACTGCGACAATTTTCAAACCGCGGATCCAGCCGGCATCTCCCACGTCAAAATTCTCAAGCAATAGCGCAAACAAAATCAGCGCAATGACAGATGGAAGCGTAAAGCCGATAAAGGAGACGATGCCTCCTAACACACCGGCCCGCATGGTGCCAATTCCGATGCCCACCTGGCTGCTTGCCGGACCGGGCAGAAATTGAGCGAGCGCCACCAGGTCAGCATAACTTTTTTCATCCATCCATTTTCTTCTCCGGATATATTCTTCGTGGAAATATCCCAGATGGGCAATCGGTCCGCCGAAAGAAGTCAGCCCCAGTCGAGTCGAGACCAGCAGGATTTCCAGCAGAGATTTAAAGCTTGTGTTTTGTTTTTGTTGAGTCATCGTTGTCTCCTTTTTATCAGTCTTTGATTTCTTTGAACAGTTCATATGCCTTCTTTTGTGCTTCGAGAAGAACATATTCCCCTTTTTCGGTAATGCTGTAGTATTTTCTGATCTTTCCTTCCACATTCCGCTCTTCCCTGATCAGCAACCCGTCAGATTCCATCGAATGCAGAATCGGATAAAGGGTTCCCGGGCCGATCGTGTAGCCATGTCTTTTCAATTCCTCGATCATCCAAGAACCAAAGATCGGCTGTTCTTTTGCATGGTGCAACACATGAATATGGATAAATCCCAAAAACAGTTTGCGGAGCACTTTATCCTCCATTTCCTCCCTCCCAACTTATTGAAATCCATCACTATTGGTTATTGATATTGTGTTCCGATAACAGGAAGATACCACATCATCGTTCCTGGGAGTAAAGGATTCTGCAAAATTTACAAAAGTTTAATAATCAAAACTTGCAGGATCTTTTTGTATGCAATTAAAAAAGAGAAGATGGCTATATAAGCCTCTCCTCTTCCATGTTCGTTCTATATTAATACCTTGTATTCCGTATGGGGTCATTTTAAAGTGACAGAAACTTAATTCACCTGTTTTTCCTTGGCTAACTCCTGCGCCACTCCAATGATCCAATCTTCCTGACCACCGACAGCACCCATCTCTGAAATTTTGGTCAGTATATCTCTAGCGTCTACACCATACTCTTTCCCGGCTCTTTCTGCAAAGAGCAGGAAACTGGAGTAAACGCCTGTATAGCCCAATGTCAGGGATAAACGATCGATTTGAATGGGCCGTTCCATCATCGGCTTCATCACATTTTCAGCTGCATCCATTGCTTTATACAGATCAAGGTTATGCGGAATATCCATCCTGTTCATCACGGCGATAAGTTGCTCAGTGGCCGTGTTGCCTGCACCAGCGCCCATACCGGCCAGGCTGGCATCAATTCGATCGGCGCCTTCTTCAATTGCCACAATGGAATTCGCCACACCCAGTGAAAGATTGTTGTGGCCATGGAAACCAATGATTGTTTGTGCACTCAGCTTCTCTTTGAATAAAGAAATTCTGTGCCTTGTATCGTCCATCGTCAATGCGCCTGCAGAATCCACCACATAGATGGTACCTGCGCCATAAGATTCCATCTGGCAAAAATGCAGGCCATATTTCGTGAATGATGGCAAAATAAGTAATCCACGCTGCTGGCACACTGTAATTCGCAACCGTCCGTATAATATCTCCAAAAGTATGGAAATCCAATTCCTGGCCACCATAAGCTTTGGGACGGAGTAACTTATGGAATTCGGATTCTTTCATCTTTTCAATCACAACATCAGGCAATTGGGCATCAAGATCTGCTTGAAGCGCATGTTCTTCGGCAAGTTCCCCGAGCTCTTTGGCTTTTTTCAAAAGCTCTTCTCTGTTCTGCGTTTTTTGAAGTACATTTAAACTTTTCATTGTTTAAAATCTCCCTTCATTTTGAAAGCGCTATCAAAATGTTTTCGAATATTTTGATAGGTTATGAAATGAGTATAGTTGCAGCTGGAATACTTAGATACCTACTAATTGTATGAAAATTCAATCTTTTTTAAACGATTTCTACTAATTGAATTGACTGAGCGCATCCATACATAGAATCGAATAATAAAAAGAAATGTAAGCATGCAAATAGACCAATCCTAATGATTGGTCCCTGTTGAATTCGCTACCCCTGAGTCATCGTGATTCAGGAAAAGCAATTGTTTTCATGCAGTAAGTTAAAAGCTGGCGAATCTATTCTTTCCAGTCATGGCGTTTCCACCAGAAGGAAATTAAAATTTAAAAACCCGCAACGCTTCCGGTAACGAAAATCAAAAATATTCTGCAGTACTATACAGAAGACCCTCTTGCGTGAATAGCCACTTGGTTCTTCTTTATGATGCCGACAACCAATGATATGTAAACTAAAGAGTAATTATAGCTACATAACTTCTATGGTTTATTATATTACAGAAGCCAACAACTGCTAATCAAGAAAAGACGGGCAGCAAAATTGCCACCCGCATGAGTTTATTTTAATATACGATCAAGAAAGTCAAATACCTCTTCAAGGTTTTCCACTGAGTTAAACGGTTCCCCGCCGTGGACAGCGCCTTCAAAAAGCGTAAGTTCCACTTTTTCTTCCCCTAAAACATCTTTTAATTTTTCGGCGAAATCAACCGATTGCTGCACCGGCACGTTTGGATCAGCCGTTCCATGCTGGATCAAAAAGGCTGGATCATTTTCGGTAATGTACGTCTCTGGATTCGCTTTTTTCACTTCCTCCACTTTCTCAGTAATGTTCCGGCCCAAATACTTGCTTTCCGGAGAGTCATCTGTGCTTCGCTCACCCAATTTCGGGGTAATTCCCGATTCGGCAAACTGTGCATCAATTTCCAGGAAGTCGATCTGACCGTACCAATCCACAACCGCTTGCACTTCAGAAGAGTGATGGATGTTTTCGGTATATTCACCGTTCAACGAATCATCATCTCCACTTGTTCCAGCCAATGCCGCTAAATGACCGCCTGCACTACCTCCCCAAACCGCTATTTTTTCAGCATCCAAGTTGTATTCTTCCGCATTTGCTTTCACATGGCGGATCGCCGCTTTTACATCACTGATCGCTGCAGGAAAAAGCGCTTCGTTCGACAGCCGGTAATTGACCGACACGACCGCATATCCACGATTGACTCCTTCGATCATAGGCGCGATATCGGCCCCTGTTTTATCTCCCTGCATAAACCCGCCACCATGGATCGCGACAATAACCGGGAAGGGCCCTTCTCCTTCATTCGGCAAATAAATATCGAGCTTTTGCGTTTCCCATGGACCGCCGTACTTTACATCCAAATGCTTATTGGCGATGAATGAGGTATCAATTGCCTCTGACTCAGCAGACTGCTGCTTCGTTTCTGCTGCCTGGGCTGTTTCAGTCGTTTCTATTGTATCGCCAGCTTCTGATGTTGCTTCTTCGATATCATCTGCTGAACAGCCTGCCAATAAGATGGACGCGAGAGACATAGACAAAATGGTTGATGTTGATTTTTTCATTTTGAATCACTCCTATTTTTTTTGTTTGTTCTTTACTATGAACTGATCATAGCAAAACAATGTGGCACAAAAATGGCAGAAAAACGATGCAAAACGCACGTTTTTCTGCCGGAAAGTTTATGCTCTTTTAAGAGTGATCGTAAATGTGGTTCCTGAATCTGTTTGGCTTTCAACACTGATATTCTCCCCAAGCTGTTCCATGATTTCAAACGCAATGGAAAGCCCAAGGCCGCTGCCGACACTTGTATGCGAAAGATCCTCTTTGTTGAAACGGCCGAAAATTTTCGGAAGAATCTCTTTGGAAATTCCAGGGCCATCATCGGATACTATAATTCCCGCTTTTCTCCCCGTCACTTTGGCATCAATCGTCACATTGCCTTGTACCGGCGTAAATTTAAACGCATTGTCCAATAAAATCGTCAGGACTTGGATGATCCGGTCTTTGTTTGAATAGGTGGCCGGAAGATTTTTCGCCTGGTCGGTAATATGAAATTGGAGATCCATCTCATCCGCCAAAATGGCAAAAGGCTCTGTCACTTCTTTGATGACTTCGTTTGTATCAACCTTCGTTTTTGTAAAAGCTGTTTTTTTATGCTGCAGCCTGGATAACTCCAGCAAATCAGCAATCAGCTTTTCAAGCCGGGCACTTTCCCTCAAAATGATGCTGTAGTATTGATCGATTTTCTGCGGATCCGTCACCACATGGTCAGACAAGGTTTCCGTCAAAGCTTTGATGGACGCAAGCGGTGATTTCAGCTCATGGCTGATATTGGCAACATAGTCTTTGCGCATTTGCTCAAGCTGGTTTTTTTCCTTGATGAATGTCCACAGAAAAACCAAGATGATGAGAGTTCCGACCGCCAATGTCACAAAGAAAACCAGATAAAAACCATTCAGTGCCGCCTGATAGGCACGGGCCTCTTTCAGCAGATAAATGCCGCCAGTCACTTTATTGTCTTGGATAAGCGGCTGGCCGATGATGATAGCTTGGGACGAATAACCCGGCACTTCCCTGATTTCCGCATCGGTTTTGCCGCTGATGATTTTTGGCAAATGCGAAGTTAGTTTTTCGTTTACTTTTGCGTCATCAGAAGACGACCGGGCAAGATCATCGGAATAGACATCGATTTCCTGCCCATGAACATCATAGGCTTTTATTAGAAAATCATTGGTTCTACTTATTTTTTCACCGTCCGCCACCTCTTCTCCGATCAGCGAGAGAGACGGTTGAAGTTCTTCAATTTTGGATTCGATAAAGTAATGTTTAATTGCAAAAGCCCCCAGCAACTGGCCGGATATAAAGATGGCCAAGATGACAAACGCAATCCACAGTTTGCTTGAAAATAACCGCTTCATACATTTACCTCAAATTTGTAGCCTACTCCGTATATGGACTTTATGGAAAAGTCAGGGGCGGATTTACTAATTTTTTGACGGATTCGTTTAATTATCGTATCGACGGTGCGGGTGTCACCGGTATAATCATATCCCCAAACTTTATACAGCAACTCTTCACGATTGACGACTTTTCCGGCATTTCTGATCAGAAACACCAAAAGCTCCAACTCTTTTGCGGTCAACTCGATTTCCTGACCATCGATGCGTGCCTCATATCCGTCCACATCAATGGAAAGGTTGCCGGCTTTCAAGTAATTGGAGATTTCTTTTTTCGGCTGTACCCTTTTCAAAATGGTTTTGATTCTTACCACGACCTCTCGGGGAGAAAAAGGCTTGGTGATGTAATCATCGGCCCCAATTTCCAGCCCGACAATCCGGTCCACTTCTTCACTTCTTGCACTGAGCATAAGAATCGGAATATCACTGGTTTTACGTATTTCCCTGCAGACTTCGGTGCCGAAAATTCCAGGCATCATGATATCAAGTACCACTAAGTCGAAGTGGTTTTCTTTTAGGAGCTGGAGTGCTAGCTCTCCATCGTAAGCAGATACACTATTCATGCCTTCAGATTGGAGATAAGCATCAATACTTTCGTGGACGGCAATATTATCATCACATATTAAAATGGTTACGTTATGGTCCATTTTGACATATCCCTTCAATTTCTAAAATTCAATTTCTTAGTTTAATGTACAAAAAGCCTTTTCGAATTCTATATTTTCATACATTGAATAATAAAGCAATTTGTATAGATTTTTCGACGCGTTTTCAGTGCATACGCAGGAAATTATTAAGATCGACTTTTATACGGTAAATTAAATTGCAAAAAAAAGATTTAACTAAACAACAGCCGCTACCCCTGAGTCATCGTAATTCAGGAAAAGCGGCTGTTTTCATACACTAAATTAAAATCCGTGAGATCTACTTTTCCAGTCATGGCGTTTCCACCAGAAGAAAATCACCTGGCTCATATAATTTCGCCGGATCTCCGCTGTCTTCCCAGACTGAAGTCTCTGTCCACTTCAAGCTTTCCGGTGGATTGTGAACGGCGTTCGGGCCGGACGTAATATTCACGCTGTGACCGGAACGGAGGATAAACTCATCAGGAAATTCGTAGACTTCGTCGCCATTGACGCTCACAAGTGTGAACTACCCACCACTTAAATCTTTCAGATTTTGAAGTGGGGGCTTCTCGACTTATCGCCACTTTTACCAGCTGACGAAAACGGACCGAGCTATCCCTCGTGTTCCACGAGTTCTTGTTTTCAGGATAACCCCAACAGCAAGCGGCCTTCGTTCTTGATGTTGATGGCGGCGTTCCAGTCCCTGTCGGAAACAAATCCACACACGCAAGAGAAGGTGCGTTCCGACAATGGCATGTCTCTTCTTTGACCACAACTCGAACAGGTCTTTGTCGAAGGGAACCATTTGTTGATTTTGACCAGTTTCTTCCCTTGTTCGCCTAATTTGTAGTGGAGGAAAGCCGAGAACATTCCCCATCCATTATCGGCCACGCTTTTTCCGTAGTTGAGTGCTTGCGACATGCCTTTCATGTCAAGGTCTTCGATCACGACTGCGTCATACTTTTGGGCCAACTGAAACGACTTCTTATGCAGAAAATCCTTCCGTTGGTTGGCGGTTTTCTCATGCAGTTTGGCGACTTTGATCCGCTGCTTTTCATAACGGGCAGAACCTTTCGTTTTGCGTGAAAGAACGTTCTGCTCCTTTGCCAGCTTCTGCTGTGTCTGCCGGTAGAAACGGGGGTAATTGGCTTTCTCACCCTGTTCGCTTTCGACATACAGACCATTCATCGCAAAGTCGAGCCCGACCATTTCCTTGATTTCTTTTGGTACGGGTTCGCAGTTATATTCAGTCAGGATGGAAATGTGATACTTTCCGGTGGCGGAGCGGGAAACGGTACACGACTTGATGGTGTGGTGCGAAGGAACTTCCCGATGCTGATTCAGCTTGACAAGTCCAAGTTTCGGCAATTTGATGTGGCGGTCCGAAAGCTGAATGTTTCCATTGACCCGATTTGTGGTGAAGGTCTGCTTCGCTTTTCGGCTTTTGAACTTCGGGAATTTCGCACGGCCCGCAAAGAAGTTCGTATACGCTTTTTGGAGGTTCAGTTGAGCGTTGGCGAGTGCCAGGCTGTCTACTTCTTTGAGCCATTCAAACTCCGTTTTGTATTTGGCGGGGGTCGGGAATTTCTGCTGTTTCAGCAACTCCTTGTTGTCCTTGAACTTCTCGTAGGTCTCCTTTCGTTCAGCAAGCATTTTGTTGTACACGAAACGGACGCACCCGAATGTTTTCAGCAGAAGCTGTTCCTGCTCGTTTGTCGGGTACAGACGGAATTTGTACGCTCTGTTCGCCATATCAAATCACCTCACTTTCTTTATTTAATTATATCCGGAAAGAGAACGAAAAACCATGTTGGCTACCACCAACCGAAATTCATCTCCCCCTTATCGCTGGGCTTCGCCCGTTACACGCTTGAAGAGGGAGACTTCTTTCGGAAAATGTTAAATTGGTCTCTTTATGTACATTTTCTTCTGAAACAACGATAGCTAGTCGGTAACCTTGCTGTTCGTATTCTTTAGCCGGAGATCAATGCGTTACAAAAATTTACAGTCCAGCCAAACAGAAGAACTGCTTTAAGATCTAAGCAATCAGCTGACAGCAAACGAACCACCGACATGCTCAAACTACTGACAAAAAATATTTTCAGAAATTCAACATCCTACATTTGAACCTCATATATCATTCGCCCAGTATTTTGAGTAATGAAGCATCTCTTCTTGCTCCATGCCCATCTGTTCATACAATTTCTGTGCTTTTTTATTGTCCTTCGCTGTTTCGAGTGTGAGATAACGGGCTTCTTTTTCTTTGCAATACTCATAGCACCGCTCTATTAGTCTTCTCCCGATGCCTTGCTGTCGAAAATTTTGATCGACATATAAATCATTCAGAATGTAAGCTCTTTGCAACGCGACTGATGAAAATGTTGGGTAGAGCTGCACAAATCCGGCCGGCTCCTCATTGATCAAAGCGATGAAAATAATCGACTCCTCTTTTGAGACCCGCTCTTCCAAAAACTCTTTTACAGCCTGTACATCTGTCGGCTGTTCAGTAAATTGTCTATACGCATCGAATAACGGAACGACTGAATGGATGGTAGCCATTGTGACTTGTTCAATATGCATGTCTTCGCCCTCTTTTCTTTTCATTTTTTGTTTTGCAACATTCAGCACGATAATAGATGTCATTCAAAAAGAGACCGAAATGAAAATAAGCTGTGATATTTTCCAATATCACAGCTTCCTGAATAAAATCCTTCCATTTACCTTATGAGACCACCCAGTCATTCCGCAAACCAATTGCGTAGGCAATCCGTTCAGCGACAGCCGCTTCCTTCAAGCCCATATGCCTGGCAATCTCTTCGTTCTCCATCCCCTGGAAAAATCTTCTTACGAGTATATCGCGGTCCAATATCTCTAAATCACACATCAAATACAAAAGTTCATTTCTATTATCCTTGGCAAACTTCTCCGGCGAATCTGGCAACAATTCTCCTGATTCTACATCATTCTTCTTCATTTCAGCCGCCTCCCATAATCTATAGCCGGTTCTCCATTCTTTATCCGACAATTGTTACATTAATTCCCATCGCATATACTTTTATTGTACTATAGATAACATTTTATAAAACCCATATTAATGGAATAAATAAGAAAAGTTTGAAAGTTCAAAGGGAAATTAACCTTGCGTTCAAATAATAACGAGTTGAGCAGGAAGAAAGAATTGGATTTACATCTCTTTTAAATTACATAAGTTAAATCAACATGCGGCAGAGAAATGGGAACAATCTCCTCTGCGGCTGGATTGCCTTTCTAAGGATTTTACGAACAATTCTTTCTGCCATGTCCTGCCCTATCATTAATAAACCTGTAACTTTTCCATCTCTTTTCCAGTCTGATGCAGTAAAGGAGGGCTACAGATGCAAAAAACCTTACAGTCATTCATTATCTTCGGACTGATGGCAGGAGTTGCGGGCTGCGGTACGACACAAGATGCAGCCAACTCCACCGGAACGGACAAAACAGAAACCCCCAGCATGGAAATTGGAAATGACATTGAGTACGGGGAGATGGATTATGAATTGATTGCGGACGCAAGCAACAAACTTGGCATGAAGATGCTGAAAGATTTATCCAGCGTGGAAGACGAAAATATCTTCGTGTCGCCAACAAGTTTATACATGGCGCTCGCGATGGTCTATAACGGAGCGGCCGGCGTGACGAAAGATGAAATTGCGGACGTGCTGGAAGCGGAAGGGCTTTCCCCTGAAGAAATGAACAAAGCAAATGCCTCACTCATCTCGATGCTGTCCAGTGATTCAGAGGACATTGAATTGAATATCGCCAATTCCATCTGGGTGAAAGACAATTATGAGTTTCTGGGGGATTTTACGAAAAGCAGCCAGGATTAATACAATGCGAAAATCGAAGCGATTGATGTAATGGATCCGGCTTCAGCGGATTTGATCAATGCTTGGGTCAGTGATGCAACCAATGGCAAAATTGAAGAAATGGCTTCCAAGCCGCTGCCCGGCAGTTTGGTGACCATGCTGCTGAATGCGATTTACTTTAATGGAAGCTGGCAGTTTCCTTTTTCCGAGGAATTAACAGAAGAACAGCCTTTCTACTTGTCTGACGGTTCAACAGCAGACGTGCCGCTCATGACATTACGCAGTGAGCTTTCTTACCTGGAAACAAAAAACTTTCAGGCAGTGTCGCTTCCGTATGGAGAAGGCGAAATGAACATGCATGTATTTCTGCCGGCTGAAGATTCTTCTCTCGACAAATTCAAAGCATCGATGAGTGAAGAAAAATGGGCCGCGTGGCTAACAGAATTCAAGGCGAAGGAAGGTACTGTGATGCTGCCGAAATTCGAATTGGAGTATGAAGTGAATTTAAATAATACTTTGCAGCGACTCGGCATGGAGACAGCCTTCAGCAGTGTTGACTTATCAAATATGTTTGAGGAAAGCAGCGGTTTGTTCATCAGTGAAGTGAAACAGAAAAGCTATATCGACGTGAACGAAAAAGGAACGGAAGCAGCAGCGGCCACTTCAATAATGGTCGAAGAATCTGGACCCGCAGAACCACCGTTTGAAATGAACGTAAACCGGCCGTTCTTCTTTGCGATTACCGATGAAGAAACCGGTGTGATTTTGTTCATGGGGTCGATTGAGAATCCGGTAAAATAGAACATCAAGTAGAGTGAACAAAACCCGTACGGTACGGGATCGGTTCACTCTTCTTTTTACCACTTTTTTAATTGTATATTAAGATTTATATATTAGGTCTGTGACTGTATTCATGTTTTTCTTTACTCAATAAAATCATTCACCCTAAAACGATTTCATCTATTTTGAAACTTTTCCACTTGTGCCCAGTCTAATGTGGTAAACGGGGAGGGCTGCCATATGAATCAAACATTGAAAATTTTGATGATGGCCGGACTGGTTTTTGGCCTGACTGCCTGTAATACGGCAACACAGCAGGCAAATCCTGAAACTGGCGGAGACGTGAAGAGTTTGGTGATTGCAGAAGATGTCGAGTATGGACAAGAGGATTACAAGAAAATCGTCAATGCGAATAATCAGCTGGGAATGGATCTGATAGCGCAAGTGCCGGCGGATGATTACGGCAATATGTTCGTATCTCCATTGAGCCTGTATATGGCACTGTCCATGCTGTACAACGGCGCAGCTGGCGACACAAAAGCGGAAATTGCGGATGTGCTTCATGCTACGATT
Organism: Planococcus salinus; assembly: GCF_003719725.1. Lineage (GTDB taxonomy): Bacteria > Bacillota > Bacilli > Bacillales_A > Planococcaceae > Planococcus > Planococcus salinus. The sequence goes on from NZ_RIAX01000001.1 coordinate 475,937, forward strand.
TCACCCGATGAAATGAACAAAGCGAACGCATCGCTTTCGATGATGCTGGCCGGAAATTCCGACAGCGTTCAGCTCGCTATTTCAAATTCCATCTGGTTGAATCAGTCATACGACTTCCAACCGGAATTTGCCCAAAATACGCAGGATTACTTCAATGCCAAGACTGAAAAGATCGATGTGAGTGATCCTGAATCTGCCGACTTGATCAATGGCTGGGTGAAGGATTCAACAAACGGCATGATCGAGAAAATGGTGGAGAAACCGCTGCCCAAAAATCTGAAGACGATTCTATTGAATGCGGTTTATTTCAATGGTAAGTGGCACACACCGTTCGAGGAAAAAAACACCGAAGAGCAACCATTCCATCTGGCAGATGGGACAACTGTCGACATGCCGTTCATGAAGATGGAGCAACACTGGAGCTATATGGAGAATGACCAGTTCCAGGCAGTGGCTCTCCCTTATGGCGACTGGGAAGCCAGCATGTATGTATTTCTTCCGAAAGAACATTCTTCACTTGAAGAATTTAAAACTGCCTTGACGCCTGATAACTGGAACAACTGGCGCCGGTCCTTCAACACGGGAGAAGGATTGGTATCGCTGCCAAAATTTGAGATGGAATATGAGATACAGCTAAACGACGCGTTGATGGCGCTTGGCATGGAAACCGCATTCGGCGCTTCCGACTTGTCGAATATGTACGAGCAAGGCAGCGGCCAGATCAGTCACGTCAAGCAGAAAACGGCACTCAAAGTGGATGAAAAAGGTACGGAAGCGGCAGCCGTGACAGAAGTTGCAATCGCAGTATCCAGCGAACAGCCAGAACACTTCACTTTGGAAGTCAACCGACCGTTTTTCGTTGCCATCGAAGACACAGAAACAAGCACTATTCTCTTCCTGGGAGCTGTCTCGAATCCAGCAGTGGAATAAGGAAAAAATGATTTATATATATATCATTCCTGACTGCTTTCATTTGAACTGCTCCTACTTTGCTGTGTTCCAGCAAAAAATGTATTTAATTTTACAAAACCAAAATTATGTATTACAATGTATTACAAAGAATCTGAGGAGGTTTTTACATGGCGACTATATCATTACGGGTTGATGAGCGCGACAGCAAGCTGATTCGTGATTATGCTAAACTCAAAAAGACGTCTGTTTCCGATTTAATGAGAAATGCTATTATTGAAAAAATTGAGGATGAAATTGATTTAGAGAACTTTGACCGTGTACTCGATAGTATGGAGAAAACCCATTCTCTTGAAGACGTCAAAAAAGAATTGGGTTTATAAGCAAACATGTATACCGTTCGTTTTTCAGATGTGGCATTAAAGAAGTTGAAGAAGATGGATCGATACCAAGCGTCTTTATTGATCGGTTGGATCGAGAAGAACTTAGTGAACAGCTCAGATCCCCGTTCTCAAGGGAAACCGTTGGTCGCTAACCATAAAGGAAAGTGGCGTTACCGTGTTGGCGATTATCGGATCCTTGCGCTGATTGAGGACGAAGAGATTGTCATCACCGTTATTGATGTTGGCCACCGCAAAGACATTTACGATTAAAAAGAAGCCGCGTTTCTATTCAGGACCGCGGCTTCTTTTTATTCAGAATTACTTATAGGAAGAATCCATTCCTGTTTTCGCTGTACACCGATTTTTCTAACATCTTTTTACCTTGAAATTGTGATTTCTTTCGGATAGTTTTGTACTTAGCACTCTCCAAAATGATATTCACCTAAGTCTAGCAATATGTTAACTGAATAGCTATTTGAATCCTCTTGTAAAACGTCGGAACCAACGAGTTGCATGGTAAGATTCAAATCAATTCTCTTTCTCACGCTTGAGCTTTTCCTGTTCTTCGCGAAGTTGGCGCACTTCTTCTTTCAGTTTCCTTACTTCCTCTTTATCATCTTCTCTATGTCTCGTTGTCCCAAAAAATATTGCCATTCCAACTATAAGCAGGATAAATAAGACGTCAAATAAAAATACCAAAGTCTACCCCCTCCTCGAACTTTTGTCTGCTTGTTACAAGTACTTTGGGTATGCTCTCTGTCTGAGATGGCAATTTCGAGAAAAATTAACCGGATTAGTATGTTATGTACCAATCTCTTTTCCTTCTCAACTTCCAATGAAAATTAATTGAATTTATAATACTTTCATTTGCAGAAACCCTTTTGTGTCCCCCTTCACATATTACCGATTTTGGTATTCCACCAGAGAAGTCGTTCTCTTAGCCGACGACTCGATCTTTGTCCATTTCTTTACCCTTCGCTTTTAGAACAAAAAACCCTTCAAAAAGTTACTCCAATCATTCAGCAAAGAGACCAGATGGGGCAGTATCTGCGTAGTATTCGCCTCTTCTCTCCCTCTGTCTTCAATCAGCTTCTGATAATCTGAGGATATGTAAACTTAAATTTCTTCCTATGTAGGTGAATAAATCCGATTCAATAGTAAGTTCTAAAAGACAACTTCATGATTCTAGGAAAAATAAATAACAAACGGTCGAGATTACACTTCTACTTGAGTACAAATCAAGTCGAGTATATCTTTTTGAGTCATCTCTTCAGTTAGCATCTTTTCGCATTCTACGCCAAGCTGATCGTTGGGGCTCCACCAGGAACGCAACGACTCTTCCCCAAATTCCTCTGCTTGAGGGCGCGAATTATGGCGTTCGACTGTACTCTTAAAAGATAAATCAAAATAATAGATATAGGCATTTCCCTCATAAAAACGAATCAAGCCTTCCAGCATCTCTTTATAACGCTGTTTTACAAAAATTCCTTCCAAAATGACAAAATTACATTTTCCTTTGCCGTATTCGGTAATTTGCCTGATTAACTCTTGCGAAATGTTTCCTTCTCGATCACGAACCATCAACATTTCTCGTCGGACCATGTCTTGCGAAACCAAAAGAGTCCCTTCTCCAAAATGATGTTGCAGCCTTTTCGCTATGGTTGTTTTGCCACTCCCCGAATTTCCACGCAAGATAATGAGTGTTGTTTCTATTTGACCCACCCCTTTCCAAAGAGTTAATTGCTTACTTATCCAGCTATCCTAGTTCTTTTATTGTCGCTTCTTCATATCTTTCCTTCCTACTAAAAGCTAACAGTTAAATTTTATTTAAATTCTTGCACTTTTTCAGTCTAGACTTAGATAGTGTCTAAAAAATGCTGAGCTTCTTTCGGCGACTTTAAAATAATGATTGCTTTATCTTTTGGCAGTTTCTCTAGTCTCTGCAGAACGATAGGTCTTATTGTTTTAGGGTAATTCCAGATCCATTTAATAAAATTTAAATCGAACCTTTCTTCTACACCTTCTGCCATATCAGGTCTTTTTCTGTTACGGTATTGTACCATCCGTTTCAATGCCCGATATGTACAAAGGGTACGATTAAAATCTAGGAATATTACAGTGTCTGCCGCATTTAATCGAATATCCATGGTTCCGTTATAATTCCCGTCAATAATCCATTCTGCTTTCTTTACTAACTGGTGTTGAACTTTTCTTTGTTCTTCTTTCGAAGTTGGTTGCCAGTTCGGTTTCCAAAAAAGGGCATCCAAGTGATATACCTCTATATTCAACTTCGAACCCATCTCACGAGCAAGAGTTGACTTACCAGATCCTCCTGAGCCAATCAAAGCAATCCTTTTCATGGAATCCCCCATCCTTAAGCATGGTTTTTATAGTTATTGCCACTTTTTAATTTTTACATGCTTTTAATCAGCGTGCAGTCAGATGGCAGAAAACGATACCGATGATTCAAAAGCCGTTTTACCCTAAGATTTTTTTCAAGATAGTTAAATTCTCGTTGAGAAATGAGGCGTTTTTTTCAGCACCACGACGCTTGCACCAGCCAATACTATTGAAGGCATCAGTAAATTGATAAAATGGCAACACAGCGTCCATGTCGATTAAGGGTCTGATACTTTTATAGCCATCTTGATAGGACTGGTATAAATTCGTATCAAAGCATAGAAAATCACGATACAGTTTGGTGAAATCAACTTCTGTTGAACCAAATTGCACACTTTCAAAGTCGATTATGCCCGAAACGTTATCCTTATCCACAATGATATTGGCCGGACGAAAATCCATATGGAGAAAGCTTGGACCATCTGGAGAAGGAAGCCGTTGTTTCATTTCATTAAATTTCGCTATGCTTCGATCATACAAATGTGCGTCTATAATCTCTCTTACATCTTCAGCAAAATTGTAAAATTGGGTTTCAACAAAATTTAACCAGTTAGAAAATTCATTCTCTATACTCTTTGACTCGTTCTTAGCTGTTGGCTGAATGTTGTGCAGCGTAGCATGTAATACTCCGACTTGAAAGGCTACTGCTGATGAAGCTTGTAGTGTTAACGGCTTTCCTTTTAATTCAGATAGCAAAAATGCGCCTGGACATTCCTCATTACCAGACCAGTGAGCTAACATTTCCGGAATTGAAACTTTCCCCTTTAAGATTTCATACGCTTCCAATTCTCGCTGGTATTTCTCTTTTGTATAAGGGATTTTCACATAGACATTCTTACCATTAAGTAATTTACATTTATACACGTTTGAACTATAGGAATCTTCGACCTCATTTATTGCTAGTGTTTGTACTCCCAACTGCTCGAGAACTTCATCCAACATGAAACTCTCCGCCTTTCCCTTCAATTTGTTTCCTTTTCTAAAAGTAGTTCTGCTACTCATACCTGATTGTATTTGTCGGTTTAAATTTTGTGAATCACCTTACCGCGAAGGATATATGGAATTACAGATTTATCCTCTTTTAAACCTTCAGCTTCAGTCGGTATACTTGACAGTTTTTTGCGGGAGACTTTTAGTACGCTCGCTCACCGATACTACTGTATAGCCCCTTCAGCTGAAATTACTTCTTCATAATAGTCATGCAATAAACCATCAACGTCATAAGCCGGATTCAGATCATTTTCCAACGTTACTCCTTGGGCTACTATCATATGTAGTTTTCCTATTCTGGTTTCGAACTCCCTAAAGAAATTCAAAAGTTCTTCATGATCGCCTAATCGGATTTGTTCTCCTGTATATAATTCTTCTGAATTGGCAGTTCTAAGAACTTCTTCCCTGTATACTTCGAATTGGAACTTAAACTCGGGTACATCAGACATTCTCTTAAAGTTCAAATAGCCATTCAGTTCCCTCGTTTTCCCATTCAAACTTTCCAAGCTTTGGGCAATATCTTCTAACGTGTCTTGCTCCACTCTTTTCTCTTCAATAATTTGGAAGAGATCCTCCTGTAGAGCAGCCGTCTCCTCCTCCAAAACAGCAACACTGATTTTGGCGTAAGGTTCTGTAAAATTATTTAGTTCTTTCAATTTAAAATTTATAAATGATCCAATTACTAAACAGATCAATATAATAGATACGATGATGCTCTTCTTATATTTCAATACGTTCCCTCCTCCATAGTTGTCTTAAATAAAAATCGAATGTAATTCAATTCCTCTGCTTTTACATTCGAATTGTAAAAATAATTGTTAAGATGCTTCTCTTTATCCTAAGCACTTTATTATTCAGAATGGAGATTATTGGATACCTTAGAGGGATTGAAACATGAAAGAAGTAAATCAATGTCACTGATCCAGCCACTGTTACTTGATTAAATACCCGAAAGAAGTTTTATCCTGGGAAAACTAGTAAAACCACAAAGAAGACATTCACAAAATTAATTAGATTTTAAACATTCTTTACACTCCATAAAAATATGCTGATAATTTTATATTATTAAAATTACCAGAAATGTTGAATAATGTAATTTTAACATAGTGCTGAATTATTTTTCCCTAATTAAATGGAAAAAATAGAACCTCCAATTAGATGGAAGTTCTGTTTTTTGATTATTGTCTACTTTACCTACCAGCCAATTTAATAATACCTGCTAATCGAAAGGAATGTTCTCTAAATTTAAATAGGCTCGATCTTTTCGAGAAAGTGGTGTCCTGCAAAATTTTGTGGGACACTAAAAGTAACTTTTACTTTTTCTCCTTTTTCTAGCTCTTTGATTTCTCCCCAAATCATAGAAGTAGTATCAAATTTAATAATTTCGCCTTCTAATTTTATTTCAACCATAAAGGACTCACTTTCAATTATTCCAACGAATTCGCCTAATTCGGTATACACTTTTACCTCTCCAACATCGTTTGTGGGTTGGTCACAGCCATATAAAACGAGTGTAAATAGAAGTAACATTAAAACTAACCTCATTATTTTCATTGTTTGCCCCCTGAATATTTTTACTGTAACAAATTAGACGAAAACTTTCTTTGTTTGTTACAAAGGGCCTCCTTAATTCTTTATTAAATCCTTATCCTCAACCCCTATAAATCTCCAGCATTCCCGCTCCGTCAAGTTTAGCTTTCTTGTACTATTGAAAAAGACTTACCAACATCTGTATGAAAGATTCCATCCAATTTCCTCAAGAAAATCTTCCAGTGGAGGAAGCCTTTTCTTCGGTTGCCGGTTCGGCAGAAGAACCTCTTTCCGGAACTCCTTGAATAGCGATGGATCCATTTCCGGGAATTTCAGTTCCAGCCCAATTTTACTCCTTACATCAATCGCATCCAAGGAATCAATAATATATGCCGTCATGACTGGAAACTCCTGCTGAATAGAGGGGAGATTTGCATAAAAAGCACTGATAAAGTTATGGAGTTCAAAGTAAGATTTGTTCGGATCAAAGGCCCCATCAAACTTCCGCTCATGCTGCGGCGTGAACGAATGGGCACTTCCAGTCTCCCATATCCCGACCATCATCGCGAAAGCAGCCACTGCCGCCCGCCGGGTTTCATCGTCCGGATCCGTGAAGTGCAGATCATAGCGGTCAAACTCGAATACCCACGCGCCGTGAAAATACGTCGGCTCAAAAACTTTCAGTACATCTTCCACTTTCTCCACAATGGTCTTTTCATCTTCTGCAGTTTTAATTTCAGTACAGTTAGATGGAGCAGGATTTTTCTTGTTCTGAGGAAACTCCAGTCTGTTTCCGTGGTAATTGATTGCTTGACGGTTCAGCCAAATGTCTGGGTTCATCGTGGAATCGAAAAGAGCCTCTTTCATCCAACGCATCGCCTCTCCCGGGTTTCCCAAGTCGTATATGGTGAACGCATAGAATGCTTTCAGCAGACCGGCCTGCTCATACCGATTCATCCCTTTCTTCAATACTTCCCTGGATTCTGTAAGCCGTCCTTGCAGCCGGTGCAACGAGCCGATTTGAGCATAGGCATTTATCGCTTCCTTATGGGGCAGTCCAAGTTCAAGCGCTCGCTCGTAATAACGAATTGCTTCTTCATCAGCTAAAATATCGCAGCCCCACGCGCACTCATAATGCAGCATCGCATGTTTCGGATACTGCTTGACAAGCTCTGCGAGAAGACGGTTCGATTCCACCACTTCGCCTTCGCGGCGCAACTTCAATGCCGCTTTCAGCTCTTCCTCCATTTTGATCAACCCCTTCGTTGCAGCGGAGAACTTTTGTATGTACACTTATTCGATGCCCTTATAATCGGTAAAAACACGTCTCGTTGTCCTCGTACAACAAGGATATAGGATTCCGAAAAGTTGAACAAGAAAGGTATCCGTAACACTACTAAGGTTACCGTATGTTAGCTCGAAGGTAAAAAATCATAGGAATAAGTAAATTCTTCTTTTCACTTCTTTTATAGAATTTCTATGAGCGATCCTTGAGTGGTTTACGAATATATAACCTGAAACATCTCTTTAACGAAAACGTTCTAATTCTTATGGATAACGAGCTTCTTAAAAAAGCCTGAATACCATCAATCTAGTGATACCTTATGGATGAAAGAACATATTTCATTTCGATACTACAGGAGAAACAATAAGTTCATTCCTTCCGGAACAAAAAGGAGCTGGAAATGATGACAAGACACGAAACGATCACACTTGAACCACAGGCGGTTTTGCAGGATGAACTGACCGGCTATGCACTTCGGAACGCATCACTCGGTCCGGGTGACGAGATCTGCCTGCTGCTGGCAACTTCGGATCCCGAACTGATTGATGGAATGTTTCCGCAAAGCAAAACCGCAGAATTCATCGATTACAAAGTCGTTCTGCTCGCTAACGGGGAAAAGACGGTCATTCCCATCCGTCAGCAACCTTGGAATTATCGCTATATCCAACCTCTGGGCAATGATCAGCTCCTTCTTGTGTGTGCGAGAGCCACGAAATATGAAAATGGAGAAGCAGACGAAAACGCGAGAATCTTCGATACAAAAGGAAATTTCGTCCGCTCATTTTGCCTGGGAGACGGAATTGAACAGCTTTCTGCAACAGCAAACAAAAAGATTTGGACCGGGTATTTTGATGAAGGCGTGTTCGGTGGTCGCGGATGGGATGACCCCATTGGTAAACACGGACTGATCAATTGGAATGAATTCGGGGAAATCATCGACACATACGAACAGCCAGACAAGCATTTTGTCATGGACTGCCTGGGACTGAATGTACCTTCAGATGAAGAAGTATGGTTTAGTTGCGGGGTATGGGATTCCCAGATAGGAATCAGAAAAAACGGGAAAACGACTTATTACATGAATGAAGAAGTCCCCCTCTACCTTTCCGCTTTTGCCATGGATGATGATTCCCTGCTGTCCGATGATACAAGCCACCACAATGGAGTTTTTCATTTAGCTAAGCGGACAGGTGCAGCGTATCATAAAGTGAAAGAACTCAGTTTCACGAATACTGAGGGGAACAAAATAATCCCAATCCGTGTCAGTGGACGCGGATCTAAACTCTTGCTGCAGTGTGAAAAGGAAAGTTACTTGTTCGATTTGGCAGAGAAGAAATCGGTTTTTGAGTAAAGTTTACGAAAGGAGTTTTTCTTGTTGTTGGGATTTCTAAGTTTTGTACTAATCGTTCTTTCTGTTTTATTTTTTCTAATGGGATATGCCTATTTAACCGACAAAGCTGAAAGACTGATGATGTGGAGTTTTACAGGAAAAGTTGACAAGGTGACTGACAAAGAAGGATACAAAAAACAGCAGGGAAAGAATTCGATTCTAATGGGAATAATTTTCTTTCTGGTTCCAGTTTCTTTGTTACTCGTGAACAATTTTGAAACAAACCCAAAACTACTTTATCTATGGCTTTTTGTGTTAGCTGGTGTGACTATTACAAATGCCGTTCAGATTAGAAAGTATTTTTAGACTGGTTATTATGTAAATATCTTGAGTCATATTTTTACGAAAAATTACGGTGTAACTTTCAATCCGCAAAACATGCTAACACCTAAGGAATATAAGAAATATACAGGAGGTCATTCTTTGAAGAAAAATTATTTATTTTACTTCTATATAGTTGCTTTCATTCTTTTCTTAGTAGCTTGTCAAAGTTCCAGTCTTACCGAAAAAGCCCGTGATCAGGAAATCCCCATTTCACATGGTGGCATTACTGCCGAAACAGAAAAGGAACAATATTCAACTTCGGCTGAAAGAATTACTCTATTGATTCATAACGAAAGCGAAGAAGATCTAACTAGTGGAATCCGTCTTCATATACAAAAAAAAGTAGATGACATTTGGTATGAAGTTCCTTACCGTGAAGGTCCGGTTACGGAACAAGGAATCATTCATTCTGCTGGACAGACTTCTGCGCTAAGTTGTCCAACTAGTGAGTTAAAGCATGACCTGGCTCCAGGCGAATATCGGGCGGTCTTCGGACCAGTCGCTGCACCGTTTGAAGTAGTAAAGAAAAATTGAATGGTTCGTTTCTTTTATAAAAACAGGTAGTTTGAAATTTAATAACAACTCTATGTTTTACAATTAATGTAACTTATTTCTTTCAAAAACGTCCTAATGTAAAACAGAGTGGTATTGTAAATGCGTCATTTCGATTATGAGTGCTTGATTTGCCAATTGCCACGTAATCCTCTCATATTCTTTTTTCTAATGTCAGAAGTTCATTATCACAAATTTGCTTATCTCTTTACCCAGTGAACCATCTTATAACAAATAAATTTTTTAGAAGAAAAGGGTGATCCAATGAAAACCTTTAAAGCAGTTATGTTCGGTATTTTCTATGGAGGAATCTTTTCAGCTCTTTCAGCCTTATTGTTAACTGGAGGTGCAAAAACTGCAGCTGGAGGTGGAAGTTCTTTTTTAGGTGAAAGCTGGCTTTTCATCGCAATTCTCTTACCTTTTATTTTAACGTTCGCTCTATTGGGTTCCTACTTTTCTAAAATCCATAAAATCTCCAAGAAAAAAGTATGGATCATCAGTTTTGTTTCTGCATTCTTAATCAGCTTATATACAGGAACTATTGGCACACTGATAGGAGAATATATAGTAAGAGGCGGTATGGAAACAATTCTTGTAGGCCAGACTTTCCTTGCTGGAACTGTATATACGTTTGTATTGCTTCCGGTTACAGTACCTCTGCTTTGGCTGCTGATTACAGGTTTCGTGCAAGTGCTGCACCAATATCATTTAAGCAATATAGAGCATTTTGAAAAATAGAATACTAATTTACAAAGAATATCATAGCTGCAATTAAGCTATATTTCATTCTATTACTTCAAAATTGGCAGCCATGCCGGCAAAAGTTGCACGATACGCCCCTTGGGACAAATCATACTTCAGCTCATCAGTGAATAAAGTAATGGTGCTCGTATTATTTGGTGGATGGGATCTACCGACGGCTTCAATAGGTCCTGATTCTTTAAGAGGAAACTTATACCACTGCCCCTCCGCTTTTTTCTCCACCTCAAATAGCGTACCACCCAACGTTTCTTCGGAGTTATTAGTTATGACAAGCACGATTCTATCAGTCGATGTGGTATACGCATCTTTTTCGGTTCTAATCTCGATTCCGTCCTTTGATGACGGCAATTCCTGGACTTCCGCTTCTTCTTTTAAAACTTCCTGCTCGTTAAATAACATGAATGCTGCTGTTAAGCCGGCCAGAAATAACACAGCTATGCTGATGACGACCTTTTTATTCATTCCATCCCTCCTAATTCAAATACAGGCAGTAAAGTTAGCCGTCAATTTTTAATATCAGATTAGTGGAATCGATTCTGCCGGGACCCGTCTGTATTCCAGCAGAATCATAATATACCCTCACTTTTTCACCTGTTTCAAAGTCTGTTCCTGTTACACGATTAAAGAAAGGCACATCCACGAAAACCCCTTGAGAATTGGAAGCTCTCTCTTCCATCATGTCATTGATTTCGTTTTGTGTTTCGCCTTCGATTTCTTCTGGTGTAAGCATGAACACCCATACTTCGTTGTCATTCGCCAGATGAACATAACCTTCTTCCGAGTATTGATTCGACATCCAGAATCCGGTTCCAATCACCAGTAATGCTAAAATAGCAACAATAAATAATCCCGCTCTTTTTTTCATGAAACGCCTCGGCTCCTCTTCCGTTTTGATTTATTCTTCCTTATGGTTCATTTCCACTTTTTCCGCTGGCACCGTGAGTATGCCAGGTTCTTGATGCGGCTTTGCCCGATCCCACCAGGCTATTACTGCCTCTCCTTTCCCCAGATCCGGAAAATCGATGTCTTCATCCGTAAGCCAAATGGCGTTGTCATATGAATCTCCCGACAAAATTTCTCGAGAAGTCTTTTCCAGCGCTTCTTGTTGAGTGATGCCCTCGACAAGGAGAAACTTTTCATTTCCGCCTTCTTTGCCCTTGTCAATCACATAACCCTCCACTTCTTCCCACGTAGTTGGTATCGTATCTTCTCCGGTTTCTGCAGTATTTTGCGTTGTTGTTTCTCCACAAGCACTCGTGAAGAGAAGCAAAGTAATTGTGAGAGTAATTTTTTTCATAAGGCTCTCCTTTCTGCTTTTTTTCCTGTTATTACCTATTAGTCGATTTTGAATCCGAAATGTTACAAGCAAAGTCTTTGTAATGCTTGTTCGATTTCTTCCCAACTGAAAAATCCATCTTTTTGTAAGATGGATTTTTCCAGAAACATATATATGTATGGACAGAAAAATTATGTGGTATGATTTTTTAGAAGCTGTCCGATTATTCTTTCTGGTTTTTCTCCAGTTCCTTTATAGTTTCTTTAAGACTCACGATTTCATCATTAAATTTAAACTCCATTTTTTGCATTCTGCTTTCAAGCTTGATGGCTTTGTTTTCGGCTGCATTGGCGACTCCAAAGATTAACCCTAAAGCAACACCGAAGAAAACACCTAGGGGTCCTAAAAAAATCAATCCCAAAATCCCTCCTACCGCTACGTAAAGCACAGTCATTTTCTCACCTCTCCAATCATCGAAGTTTCACTGAATAATGGCGCATGGATTTGGGAATCCCTTTTAATTCGAATACTCCACTATAAACCAAATGACGAATCCGGTATTCCAGGTACAAATAGTTGATAAACTCATCTGTTTGCGTCACGATCTCTCCGATCAATTTTCCTGTTAAAACAAAATCTTTGGTTTCTTGCTTCTGATGCAGCTTTTCTAAAGTTTCGATGATCATGGAATCGAAATAATCTTCTGCAACGGTCCGAATCTGACCGTCGATCCATACACGTAATACTTCTTTCGTTTTGGAAAGTTCTTCCCATTCGCTTTGGTATTGCCTCCGTAATTCTTGCGTAAGCGGTCTGTCTTTTTTGCTGTTTTCAAAGAACTGCTGTAGTTTTTCTGCATCCAATTGCCCTGTATGGAAAATGGCCGGCTCGTCTTCGGCAGCAAAATATTTTTCATAAAGTTTTGTTGTGTTTAGAAGAAAAATCTCATTTGTCTTTTGCCCCAGCATATAAAGAAAGAAACGGAGACCTGTCTGTTCTTCGGCGTTGTCTCCACCCCAGATATAAATAGGTACCTGATTTTCTATATCTTCAATTTCACGCAGCGCATTCGTAAATTTCCCTTTATATTCATCGTCTTCCTGCTCAAAGTTAATATTCTCCAACAGCCATTCTTCGCGGAAACTTTGACCTGTTTTTTCTTCTAGCTTCCATAAAGGTCCAATTGAAAAAGCATCCGGAAAGCCAATGACAGTCTTTGGCCGTTCAAGTCCAATTCTCAACGAGCCTGCGACCGATTCTGAAACAACAAGATGAACTGCACCCACTTGCTTCTCCGGCTTCTTTAAATGACGGTTTTTTTGTATATGTTCGTTTATTTCCTCTGCTATTTCAGCCATATCTTCTTGGTTCAAAAAGAAACTCGTTCCTTCAATCGGCTGTTTTTCCTTGCGGTTGAACGTTTCAAACGTCTCCCCTTGTTCAATTTCAAACGCCTCCCACTTGCTGGGGTCCATCAGGTCCGAAACCGATACATATGTGTGAGTTTCATTGCGATAAACCAGAACGGTGGTGGGTTCCAGTAAAAAATAAATAAATGGATCGTTGATTTTTGTTTTAACCAAAACGCCCCTCCTTTTTCCTTTATTTTACCATATACACTTTTCAACCAATAAAATTTATCGGTAAATCACTTTCTTCTGAATTAAGTGGTAAGCATGAAATAAAACCGTATATCCTTGTAAATCGTCTTTTTTATGATCAAAACTTAACGTCAAAAAGCATATATAAACGAGAAAAGCCCTCCTAATGACGGAGGACTTTTAAGTGTAAATTATATAAGTTGAACTAATCATTTTAATCTGATGATATTCCGCAAAGCAGCTGCGCTTGCCGCGGGCGAGCGGCGAGTAAAAGGATAATTCTTTAGTTTAACTTATACAGTATGAATGTTTCACTGATTTTTATTTTATAAACGGTTTTTCTCGTCTCCTATTCCTCATTATGCAAACCTTTTAACAAAGACGCGACCATCAGTAAGATGACAAGTGAAAACGGCAAAGCTGCGATGATGGCCACAGATCGGAGCGCTTCCAACCCTCCGCTGAGCAAAAGAACCGCCGCTGTGCCTGAAATCAAGCCGCCCCATACCAAACGGACAAACTTGCCTGGTGACAGCGTCCCTTTCGAAGACAACACACTTAATACGTAACTGGCTGAATCTGCAGAAGTGATAAAGAATATGGTGATCAGCAATAACCCCAATATGCTCAAAATCATGCCTGCCGGCAGGTTCTGCAGCATCAGAAACAAGGCCAATTCTTCATTTCCTTCTGTCTGGCCGGCAATATCGGCCACACCGTTCATCTGCATATCCAGGGCAGTGCCGCCGAAAACAACGAACCAAACCGCTCCGAGAACAGCAGGGACAATCAGCACGCCAAAGATGAATTCCTGTATCGTGCGGCCGCGCGATACACGTGCAACAAACATGCCGACATACGGCGCCCAGGCAATTCCCCAAGCCCAGAAAAAGATCGTCCATTCACCGTACCACTGCCCGTCGCTGTGAGGTGCAAGCGACAAACTCAAATCCAAATAATTATTTAAATAACTGCCCAATGCCGTCGTAAAACTTTCCAGTAAAAACGCTGTTGGTCCCAATGAAAGAACAGCAATCAGCAACACAGTCGCAATCACCAAATTGCCGATGCTCAAATAGCGGATTCCTTTATTGACACCCGATAAAGCCGACGTCATGAACAATACGGTAATGATGGCAATGATGATCAACTGACTGATATTGTTATTCGGCACATCGAACACTTCAGATACACCGCCACTGACCTGCATCGCGCTTAACCCGAATGTGGTGGCTACACCGATGGCAGTCGCAATGATGGCGATGATATTCAGGAACTTGCCGATCCCCCCTTCGACCCTGTCGCCAAGCAACGGGTAAAACGCATGGCTGATCAAACCCGGTCTCTCTTTCCGAAACTTGAAAAAAGCGATGGTCAAACCGACGACGGCATACACACCCCACGGCTGCAGGCTCCAATGGAATACACTGTACATTAACGCAGCGCGTGCCGCTTCTTCTGTTTCGGCTTCATAGCCCGGCGGTGGATTGATATAATGGAGAATCGGTTCAGCAGTTCCCCAGAACACCAGCCCGACGCCCATTCCAGCCGCAAAAATCAAACCCAGCCAAGTAAAAAACGTATACTGCGGCTGTTCGTCTTTCTTCCCCAGTTTTATTTTTCTGTACGGCCCGATTCCGAGAAATAAGCAAACAAAAACCAAAGCTGTCGTCACCAGCATATAAAACCAGCTGAAGTTGCCTGTCACCCAGGATAATCCGGTGCTGGATACTTCCTGCAAAAATGCAGGCGCCAGCGCCCCGACCGCGACAAGCGCGACCACAATCGCGACGGACACCCCAAAGACGATTCCCGGCTTTTCATTTTTCATGCAACCAACCTCTCTTTACATAAAGAGTCCTTTTTCCACCATTCCACTTGTCGCTCTGTGTAAACGCTATTTCGGCAATCTCCCAAAACAGTTTCTCCGAAAGTAAAATCCATATCACGAATGTTCAGTTTTCGATATAATGGTAAAGGTCGTATTTTTAAGTCGAAAGGGGCAACAGCAGTGATACATAAAATTGAATTGGATTCCAAAAATCTTCATTCATCGTTCAACCGTGAATACCAGCCGATCCTAACGGTGAATTCCGGTGATTCCATCCAGTTGAAAACGCTGGATATCCAGTGGGGCTATTCAGCCTCGGAAAATGAAGAGCGGACGATTTTTGAATCGCGTGAACAAGAAGAAAAGCTCGGGCACCCGCTCGTGGGGCCGATTGCCATCGAAGGTGCGAAACCGGGGATGGTCCTTGAAATCAGAACAAACGAACTGGTTCCGGCATGGTACGGACGGAACTGGGCTGCCGGCACGCAAAGCTGGCAAAACGAAAAACTTGGGTTGGTCGACAGTGAACGGGTTCAACTGGACTGGAAATTGGATCCGTTGAAGATGACGGGCAGCTGCCAAATCGGAGAACAGGAATTCCGCGTCGGCCTGTCTCCTTTTCTTGGCTTGATGGGCGTCGCGCCGGCAGAGCCGGGCACACATCGTACAGCTCCTCCCCGTTACTGCGGCGGCAATATCGACTGCAAAGAATTGGTCAGAGGCAGCAGCTTGTTTTTGCCGGTGGCAGTCGAAGGCGCCATGTTTTCACTCGGTGATGGCCACGCGCTCCAAGGAGACGGGGAGAATTCCGGGACAGCCATCGAATGCCCGATGGATCTGGTGGATGTCACATTGATCCTGCACGAAGACAAGACCTTGACAATGCCGCAGGCCAACACTCCTGCCGGCTGGATTACATTCGGCTTCGACGAAGATCTGAACGAAGCCGCGGCGGTTGCGCTGGACGAAATGGTGCAGCTGATGCAGCAGTTTTACGGCGTCACGAAGGCCGAAGCGACTGCTTTATCAAGCGTCGCCGTCGATCTACACGTCACTCAAGTCGTCAATGGCGTCAAAGGCGTCCATGCCATTTTGCCGCATGGCGTGTTACGGTAAAAATCCGCAAAACCACTCTGAATTATTTCAGAGTGGTTTTTTCATGTTCCGCTAATTCGAACCTCTTAATATCTAAACGTATACGACTGGCCCCCTTGCTTATTCCAACAAATCATAGTATATTCAAATAATCAGATATACAAATAATAAGATAAAGAAGGGGTATAATGAACATGAAATTTTCGGGCCGCTTTACAGGCTACAGCTGGGAAGGTTTTCAAAAAGACTTGCTGTCCGGATTGGTCGTTGGAGTTATTGCCATTCCGCTTGGCATGGCGTTCGCCATCGCTTCCGGCGTCAAACCGGAATACGGCATTTACACGACGATCATTGCGGGAATCCTGATCGCCTTATTCGGCGGTTCGCGTTACCAGATCGGCGGTCCTACAGGAGCTTTTATCCCGATTCTATTCGGCATCGTCTTAACGTATGGATATGAAAACCTGTTGGTGGCCGGCTTTATGGCTGGCATCATTCTGTTGTTGATGGGTCTGTTCAAACTGGGTTCATTGATCAAATTCATCCCAAAACCTGTCACAATCGGTTTTACCTCAGGAATTGCTGTCATCATTTTCAGTGGCCAGATCGGAAATTTCCTTGGTTTGACGGGCATTGAACGGCATGAAGAATTTGTCCTGAATATGCGTGAACTATGGCTGAACTTACCTTCTTTCAACCTGTTCAGTGTAATAACAGCTCTCATTTGCCTATTAACAATTTTACTTACACCACGGATTTTGCCGAAAGTTCCCGGTCCTCTGGTCGGACTCATTGTTTCCACTGTGGCTGCGGTCATCTTGTTCCCTGGACAAGTGGCAACAGTAGGATCGGCTTACGGAGAAATTCCAAACACCTTGCCCGGTTTCCAATTTCCTGAAATTACATTCGATAAAATTCAGCTGTTGCTTGGACCGGCACTGGTCATCGCCATTCTCGGGAGTATTGAATCGTTGCTGTCTGCAGTGGTGGCAGACGGGATGACAAAATCGAAACACGACAGCAACCGGGAACTGATGGGACAGGGAATCGCCAATGTGATTACGCCGATGTTCGGTGGAATCCCCGCCACCGGCGCCATCGCGCGGACGGCAACTAATATTAAAAATGGCGCCGTCTCCCCTTTTTCCGGCATCATCCATGGACTTGCGGTATTATTAATCTTGTTAATGTTTGCGCCTTTGGCATCCAGCATTCCGCTTGCCAGTATGGCACCGATTCTGATGGTTGTTGCATGGAACATGAGTGAGCGGCATGTATTCGTCCATGTCCTGAAAACCAAATCGACCGATTCATTTGTCCTGCTGGTGACTTTCCTGCTGACGGTATTTCTGGATTTGACAACAGCTGTGGGCGTCGGCTTATTGTTGGCAATTGTATTATTCGTCAAACGGATGAGCGAAGCCGCAGAAGTTTCCCAGGTCCTTCCGAATCCCCAGTCGGCCAATAAACGGGTGGAAGCCGCTATGGTGACCGAAGAGCGTGATTGCCCGCAAATCAGTATTTTCACAATCGATGGCCCTTTGTTTTTCGGTGCTGCACAGACATTTGAGCAGCGAATCATGAAAACCATCGATTACCGCCCGGAAGTCCTGCTGCTGCGGATGGGACAGGTCCCTTTTATGGACACAACCGGTGAAGCCCACCTGGCAAGCATCGTCGAAGACTTTTCAAAGCACGGCATTGTGCTGATTTCAGGAATCAAGAAGCAGCCGATGGAGTTGCTCGAAAAAACGGGCTTGCTTTCCAAAATCGGAACTGCCCATTTTTTCAATCATACAGGCGAAGCGATCGATTTCGCCCTGCAGTATATCAACCGCCAAAAATGTCTCGGATGCCAGCATTTCGCGTTCAGCGAATGTACCGCATTATCAGCTGGAACAGACAAACCAAACTATGCGGAAGAAAGGGTTTTATTATGAATCTGGAAATGCAACAGTTTAAAGCCGAATTTTTCAAAGCGCTGGCACACCCGCTCCGGATCCGGATTCTGGAGATTCTGGCGGAAGGCGACCATAGTGTCAACGAGATTCAGGAACAGGCTGGAACGGAAGGATCAGCCGTGTCCCAGCAATTAAGTGTGCTGCGCTCAAAAAACATTGTAACCGGCAACAAAGAAGGCAACCGCGTCATTTATTCGTTGCGCGATCCAAAAATCGTCGAGTTATTGGACATCGCCAAAGATATCTTCCATAACCATTTGATCGATACCATCTCCATGTTCGATTCGGTGAATGGCCGTAAAACAAACGATTGAAACACGAAAAAACACCGCTTTCTCTGCGGTGTTTTTATAATGAAAAACCATTCCATTCTCCCTCCTTTCACCACACTGGTTTACAGCCACGGGTTCACAGGGTAATTCATCAATAGACCACAACGGTTTTTCGAAGAAGTACCCACAGCCTCTGAAAGGAATGAACAAATAAAATGGATATTGAAAAATACTTGAAACGATTCCACGCATATCCGGTAAAAGAACGTTTTCTGCAGGATCTCGCCAGACTGCAGTCTTTGCATATGCAGCATATACCGTTCGAAAATTTGGACGTGATCCGCAACGTCCCCATCTATCTAAATCTGGAAAGCATTTATGACAAAATCGTCAATCAGCACCGCGGCGGTTATTGCTATGAACTGAATGGCCTGTTTCATTGGCTGTTGCAGGAACTCGGTTTTGATGCCAGGCTGATTTCCGCCACTGTCCAAAAACCGGACGGCACGTGGACAAAAGCCGATACGCACACCGCCATTCTCGTCAATTTGGACACCCCTTACCTGGTGGATGCCGGCTTCGGCGATTCAACCATCAGTCCGATTCCGCTCGGCGGTGAACGGTTCACCGATCACAGCGGGACATATAAAGTCGAACAGCACGATGAGACGTTTTATGACTTGATCCGTGAAAACGACGGCGAAGAAAAAATCCTTTACCGCTTCAGCACGGAAGAAAAACGACTGGAAGATTTCCATGAAGGCTGTGTGTTCAACCAGGTGTCGAAGGATTCCCCTTTTACGCATGACGACCTCGTCACCCGCGCGACACCGGACGGACGGATTACCTTATCCGGCTTGCAGTTGACGCGTTCGGAAAATGGGCGGAAGGAAAAAACGGATTTGACGCCCGAAGAAAAAGCGAAGGTGTTGCTGGAGGAGTTTGGGATTGACCTCAACGTACTGGAGAAGCAACGGAGCTGATCAAAGAGCTGGCCTTGCAGGCTTTGACCAACTCTTGGCTTGCGCTTTATTTTGCATGGAATTTGAGAAAACCAGTAACCTTAATACAGAGGTTACTGGTTTTAAAGTTCATATTTCAATTAAAAAGGCTACCGATAATCCCCTCATATCTGAATTAAATAAGCACTTAAATTCGTCTATAAACACTTTGCCTTCTTATTCATATAGAAAAATTTTAAACTTTGTAGTTTTAGAAATAATCGGTAAAAAAGAAAGCCATCTTGAAACTAATGCGTACTTTGAGATTAATCACATCTATGGTTGTGGTCATTGAAGAGGATGATTTGAATTTATGATATGAAGAAGCAGGGCCTCCTTCTACTCCAACAGAACCAGTAGAACCATCAGAACCTTCTCTTCAGCCAATAGAACCAAAACCTATCCAATCTGCACAGGCAGCAAAAAAGAAGCAGGCACTCATGGATTTCCATGAATGCCTGCTTCTTTAATATTGTCAAGCACCTTAAGTTAATGGCACTGACATAAGGTTGGGTGCTTTTAGAGAATAACAAATTATTCAGCGTCGTCTTCTTCTGTACCTCCAATTGCGTCACCTTATTCTGCTGCAGTAATCTTATAAATCAGACCACCATCAGTAGTTGCAATAAGCGCGCCATCCTCAGTTACAAGAATGTCACGGAAACGTTGGGTTTCTTCAGTTAATAGGCGTTCTTCTCCAACGATGGTGTCATCTTCAATAACGACACGTACAATATAATTCGGTGCTAAACCACCGATGAACAAGTTGTTCTCCCATTCAGGAATTGCGTCGTTATCATAGAATGACATACCACTTGGCGCACTTGTTGGATCCCAATAATATCTTGGTTCAACAAAGCCTTGCGCTTCGTGTTCTGAAATACCCTCATTGATTAATTCACCAGTGTACTCGATACCATAAGAAACAATTGGCCATCCATAGTTATTGCCTGGTTCAATAATATTTAGTTCATCCCCAGCTTGCGGACCGAATTCAACAATCCATAAGTCTCCTGTTTCAGGGTGGAAGTCTATACCTTGAATATTACGGTGACCGTAGCTGTAAATTCCATCCAGTGCGTCTTCATCTTCGATAAATGGATTCGACTCTACTGGTTCTCCATCTTGTGTAATGTGGATTACTTTACCTAAGTAAGCATCCAAGTCTTGGGCACGTTCGCGGATTGGATCATCTGAACGCTCACCAGTTGTTAAGAATAAGTTGCCATCATCATCAAAGATAATACGTCCACCATAGTGTAAGTCACCATCATATGCTGGTTCTGCTTGGAAGATTACTTCAAAATTTTCAAGTGAGGCTTCATCTTCTGATAAAGCACCTTTACCGACAGCAGTTACAGTACCACCTTCGACGTCTTGAGAAAACGTCAAAAATACTAATCTTGATTCGTCAAAATCAGGTGCAACGGCTACATCAAGTAAGCCCCCCTGACCTGAGTTATTTACTTCTGGTGTACCTTCGATTGGCTCTGAAACAGAGAACTCATTAAGGTTTACAATAAGAAGTTCTGCTGTATCTCTTTGCGTAACAAGCAAGCGGTTTGGTTCAAACTCTACCATACCCCAAGACACGCCAAGACCGTCAACAATAACTTCCTCATTAAGTTCTGTTTCAGTCACTACTGCAGGTGCTCTTGTTTGTTCCGGAAATGCTGGTTCAAACTCAGTAACTTTTGGTTCAGTTTCTGCAGATTCTCCACCTGCACTTTCCTCGGCGCCTTCGTCAGTATCTTCTTCTGTCTCAGCGCCCTCTTCAGTACCTTCTTCTGTTTCCGCACCCTCGTCAGCACTTTCTTCTGTTGCAGTATTCGACTCATCCGTTGATCCTTCGTCTGAAGTCTCATCATTGCCACACGCTGCCAAAGCCAATACAAAAATCAGCATTGTAAAGAACATTAATTTTGACCACGAAACTTTTGTCATTGTTTTTCCTCCCCATTTCTAAAATTTGAAACTGAATATATTAAAGTTCAGTCCCTTGAAGCCCAGTATCAAAAATTGGTTAAGACTTTCATGTCTTAACTAAAAAAATAAAATTCCTTTGAAAATAATGTTATCACAATTATCTGAAAATACAAAATAATTTACTGTTTTTCATGATTAATGGAAATTACACTGTCATGTATAATGACCTGTATGTTTTATATGGATACTAAGAAATCAATAAACACCCTATTTCCGTATAATTTTATATTTGATACTTTCAGATAACTTTGAGATTTAGCGATGTTAGTTTCTATATCTCTTATAAAATGTAAAATGTAAAAGGAAGTTACTCGTTTTGGGCGGAACACTCTTTTTTTCATTAATCATCTGAAAATTAATCGCTTACTGGATAGTTCTTGCTTATGCACAACGCTAATAGTTCTTCCCCTTTTACTTTCATCAGGCAAATTGCCTGGTAAAAAGGTACATAATTCTAGGTTAATTTAAATTCAGTTTATTCAATTCGCTAGGCAGATTCTTGCAGACAAAAAGCAGACACACATGTTTCGAAATATCTCTACTCATCTTTTATATACAGCTTTTATTGCCTTGAATTTCACGTGCCGTTCTCATTATTTCAATCGATGAGGCTAGATAATCCAAAAATACATATTTGAAGTCTCAATTGTCTGTGATTATGACCTCATCTTACAGAAAGGAAATTTTTTCAAAAAAGCTAAAGCTAAATCCGTCATTTTCATGTCTAATAGAAGAATAGAAAAAAGGGGGAATTGTTTGCGGAATTTAGTGAAGAAAGCTCAAAAAGGTGATGATCATGTGTTTTACGCTTTATTTCAACAATATAAACAGGATATTTACCGATTGGCTTTTGTCTATCTTAAAAATCAAAATGATGCCCTTGATGTAGTGCAAGAAACGGCCTATCGTTCATTCAAACCCATAAAGACTCTATTGTAGCTTCCGATAACCTCATGATATGTAAACCAGTATAAGCCCATTCTTTGTTTCTAAGACATTCTAAAAATTTCCGGATTAATTTAGGACATAAAGAACAGTCCCAGATAAGACTATCTGAAACTGTCCTTTAATTAACAATACATTGAGTTTTATCGGAAATAAATTTTCAAACTAACAATTTGTTCTGTTTGTTTTCTTCAGAAATAATCACAAGCCTAGCAATAATAAGGATCACAAGGAAAATAAAACAGCTCAAAATAGCATCTCCACTTGCTATTGTGTTTGATGCTATCCACTGAATTCCAATAAACAGATTTACTAAATACGAGAGCAAAAATCCACCTAAGGCAATAGAAGTTATGTAGTTTCCAACCAATAACCTCTTACAATCTTTTACTTTGTTCTCATTTCGTATAATGACTGTTTGTTTCACTTGTTTGATAAAAGCATAGATAAATCCAATAGCAAACAATGCAGCAACCGCATAACCTAGCAAATCATCCAAAACTTCACTCTCCTTTATATATAATTAGATATGTCGATGTTCTACTCTGTTACTTTCTATTTTAACACATACTTCCAAAAACTCTGGTATTTATCTAATTGTCTTCAGAAATTTTATTCGTTTACTTCCACTAATATGGATAGTATAAAACCGTTCGTAAAAGTACACTTATTCAAACAAAAAGAAGAGAAAAGCTCAACTAGCTTCTCCCCTTCTGGTAAGTGGTGATATGTTAACTTAGATACCTATTTTATAAGATAATATCTTGCCCGTACCAAGATCTATAATTTGTTGTAATCAATTGTTTCCAGTAAGTCCACTGTGAGTTCTTTCCTTCTATCTTCAATTCTTTTTACCTTACGAAGTGTTATAACCGAAAGAAAAATTAGCAATATAAATAGATAAACATTTCCTTGATTATCTTTTTGAATAATTCTCGCCATGATATGGTCTCCTTCTTTTTTTACTTGTTATATTCTTTTGTTCCTAATTTTAACATTTCAGCGAATTAAAAAGATAATTTAAAGTTCTATGGTTAAGGAACTAAAAATCGTTCTTAAAAGCACACGTTTATGAACGGCTCGAAAAGATCTGAAAACAACTAAAAAAAGCGGTCGTATACCTCTCATAATACTCTACAAACGTTCGGGAATTTTTATGCACTTTTACGAAAGGTTTGCAGATATGCTCAATAGAAACAATATTTTAGAAATCACTTCTGGAACATCGCAAATTTGGCTGCATACGCGTCAGTAGCAAAAAACAAGATAAAGGTCGTCAATTGGAAGCCATGCGAAAAATGGTCGTCAGTGAACGGGGCATTTATCGGGAGGAGCCGAAAACATTGCCCGACTCAATTGCCACGAAGCTGCTGATGTCGTGTCCGAGCAACTGAAAACGCGATATCCTGTCGCGCCAGTTGTATGGTCCACATCCTTTAGACCCAAAAGCGGTCGGCTGAAACGAAATGAGAATAAGCTTTTAAATGTCTCCACCACTAAACAGCCATATCCTTTCAAACGGATATGGCTGCTTTCAGGAAGAACGATCTCATTACAATACCTCCATTACATACTCTTCTTTTTTAACAAGAACAGCTTGTTCCAAAAATGGATAAGCATTCATCGCGCCACTGTAGACAAAGTCCAACTCCTTCGCCCGGCAGATATCCATCGGCATCACCAGATTCGCCGGCTTGTCCGATATCTTAATGCCGCCCTGCAGAAGCGTCTCCGTGACGAATTGGGAACAGAAAAAAGCATTTTTTCTTTCAGATTTCCGGTTCATCATCACACCAAATAACCCTGTGAAATTGTACTTGAACTGATCCTGGCTTTGTTCCATCATGCGGATGAATTTCATCATTTTGGCATAGCCTTCCGTCGTTACTTCGCAGCGATAAACTGCGCATTGCGCCCGTTGGAATAACCGGTTGTGCGGGTCTTCTTTTACAAATCCTCCGATAAACGCATTGTCGACGTCTTTTCTGCCAAAACTGTACATGTCACTCAGTTGACGGTCGAATGACAGCGACACGTGGCTGTAGGAATGCTGTGTATACGTTTGGATTACACGGGACAATGCCGTTTTGGTATCTGTAAATACGATATATACTTCCATGTTCTTTGCTCCTCCCGAACTGCCTCTTTGAAGCTCCCTGTTAACTGATCTGTTTTCAGTTTACGGTTATCTCAACTCTGGGGCATCAGACGCTGGACTGTTTTCTATCAAGACTTGAGTCTTAGACGGCCGACCCGTATGTGCGCGTCACTCTTTTTTAGTCTCTTAATTATAGAAATAAAACCAGTAAATAGCTCTAAATATTTTCTTAATTTTTCCTTAAGATATAACGATATGTATTTATTAACCTTTTTCTTTAGCGCAACTAATAAAAGCAGCCAGTTTTGATAACTGACTGCTTTAAGCTGAAAATTTTTTATTTCGCGTGCTTGTAACTTAAGGTCTTTCCACTGAAACCAAACAAAATCGTGATAATTGGCGACAACAGGCAGAAGAACGCAAACGGCAAATATTCCAATGTGGAAACGCCCAGTACTGTCGTAATGAAAATTCCGCAGACGCTCCACGGTACGAGCGGATTGACAACCGTCCCAGCGTCTTCCATGACGCGGCTCAAGTTCTTTCCGGCAAGCCCCACTTTGTCATATTGCGGCTTAAAAGCTTGGCCGGTCAGCAAAATCGAGAGATATTGCTCACCGATCAAAACATTAATCCCGATTGCTGTGAATGCAGAAGCTGCGATGACGGATGAAACTTTCTTTAACAGGCTTTCAATTTTTGCCAGCAGACATTGCACAATGCCCAAAGTGAACAGCAATCCGCCCATGCTGAGTGCCAACAGTACCAAAGCGATGGTGAACATCATGCTTTCCATGCCACCGCGTGACAATAAGGCATCGATATCCTCGATTCCGGTAGACGACGCAAAACCGCTGAACAAAATTGTGAAGATTTCCCGAATGCCATAGCTCTGATGGAATAAGGAAATTCCTACGGCGGTGATCGAGCTGACGGCCAGTGTCAGTAAAGCAGGCACTTTGGACAACGTCAACAAAATCAGTATGACTAACGGAATCACTGAATACCAGTGAATCAGCCCCGTCTCCAGAAGGCCTTCCCTGAAAAGCGCAACATCTTCAAAGCCGGTCTCTGTGGCAGCCGGTGAAAGGAAACCGAAAATGATCAATGTCGCCGCAAATGCCGGAATGGTCGTCCAGCTCATGTTCCGGATATGTTCGAATAAGTCGACACCAACAATGGAAGAAGCCAGATTGGTGGTATCCGACAAAGGCGACATTTTGTCACCGAAAAAAGCGCCGGAAACGATGGCCCCTGCTGCAACTGCCAGCGATAAATCGAGCACAGTCGCCATGCCGATAAAAGCGACGCCGGCAGTCGCCACGGTAGTCAATGAACTGCCGACTGAGATGCCGATGATGGCTGTAACGACAAATACAATGGCAAAGAAAAAAGTGGAGGAAATCAAGGTGAACCCTCCGTAAATCAGCGTCGGAATGGTTCCGCTCATCATCCAGCTGCTGATCAATATGCCGATGAAGAAAAACAGGAAAACCGCACTCATGCCGGCTCCCGCTCCGTCAACCAAGCCTTTCTCAAGGTCACGGTACGGCACTTTTTTCCATAGGCCGTATGCGAATAAAATCAACAGCGAAATCAAAATCGGCAAATGCGGAACAGATTCGAATCGGATGATACTGACACTGATGATTGATATGATCAATATGACCAGTGCCATCGCTTCTGCGAAAGCGGGAGAAATAACCGCTTTTATTTGATACATGTAACCTCCTCCTTCTTCTGTGAAAATAAAAAACTCCGTCCCTTGGAAAGGAACGAAGGTCTCTTCGTGCTGCCCATACGGCCGACAATCCAGTGCACAATCATTTCATCTGTCATTCAACTATGTACCGATGGAATCCCCAGCGCGCTTATAACAGCATATCGACGTAATAAAAATCCACGGATTCGACTTAAAGTTTACCATGCCCGCTAAACCTGTCAAGCCTGTCTGTTGCAGACCGTTGATGCCGAAAAAGAATTGGCGTACACTAATTCAAACAACGCTGTCACCAGTACTCAGATGACGTGACACAGGAGGAGGAAAAGACAAATGGACAACGCCAAAGAACGGTTTGCATCAACTGATTCCACAGCATTCGATAATCCTTCCAGACCAGCGCCTCAACAAACATCAATCTCGACAGGAAAAGTTATCCTCGGCACAGTGGCCGCATTGACTGCCGTAGGAGGTTTTTTAGCTGATTGGAATAAAACCCATTTATTCAATCCCAACTGGCCGCCGCATGCGAAATTCCACGATGCCTGGACCATTACGCTCGGTTCACTTCTCGGAGGCGCAGGCATGTATTTTCTGTTCAGGGAAAGTTCAGACCGCAGGCAGGATCTCAAGTTGAGCACTCTGCTACCCGGCTTCTTTTGGGCTGCTCAAAGCATCAGCTATGCCTATCCCGGCGCCAAAGGGCTGCAGGCGGAATTCCCCGACCTCGTCCCTCGCGCCGGCAACATTTGGATCGACGAAAAATTCGCCAGCGCGGCCATGCTGGCTCTCTTGGGATATGGCTATTTTCTTGAGCAGCCAACAACCCTTTGCAGCTCAACGAAAATGCCGCAGAAAAAATACACCGAAACTCAACAGTAAATATACTTCAACCTCAACAAGACTGGCTGACGGACTTCAAGCCAGTCTTTTTTGTATGCTCTTTTTTCAATGCTTCCGCTCCAAGTTTCTCTATCCCATATTTCTGTAAATCTTATTCATTTATTCGAATCATAAGTAGCTTTTATGAATTAAACCGAAAGAATCTTAAAAATGGAAACCGGAAGTTCAAATGATTCATTTAACTGAAAATTCTAACTATTATGTTGATATTTTGATTTTCTTCCTATATTTTAAAGGAGTGTCATAAATTATAAAGGAGGAATTCAATGAAGAATCGTGGAAGAACGGCCGCATTTCTGTTTCTCGTTGTGTTTTTGGTCATTGGCTCATTTGCTGGTCCGGTGAGCGCAAAAAATTACGGCTTGGATTACGACGCTTTCAGCGAAGTGGCCACAGCGCATGGTGGAATGGTGACTACCGCTCACCCACTGGCATCTGAAATCGGTGCCGATGTCCTGGAACATGGCGGCAACGCGATTGATGCGGCCATCGCCATCCAATTTGCTTTGAACGTTGCAGAACCGATGATGTCCGGCATCGGAGGCGGTGGGTTTATGATGGTTCATGACGGCGAGACAGGCGAAACGCAAATCGTCAACAGCCGGGAGCGGGCTCCGGCCGGCGCCACACCGGATATGTTCCTTGATGAAAACGGTGAACCGATCCCATTCGATGAACGTTCGACCGGCGGAACAGCTGTCGGCGTTCCAGGTACATTGAAAGGATTGGAAGAAGCACATTACCGCTGGGGCAGCCAGCCTTTCGAGAAGCTGATCAGCCCAGCCATCAAACTTGCGCATAAAGGTTTCCCGATCGACTCCGTTCTTGCGGAAGCGATTGAAGACAATGCGGAGAAACTTCAGCGAAGCGCTGCGGGCGATGTCTTTCTTCCGGACGGTGCGCCACTTGAAGAAGGCGATGTCCTCGTACAGCCGGAGCTGGCACAAACATTGAAGATGATTCGTGCACACGGTACGGATGTATTCTATGAAGGGGAGATCGCTGATGCACTCGCTGCTACGGTGCAGGAATTCGGCGGCTCCATGACTGCTCAGGATTTGGATGATTATGATCTTTCCGTAGACGAACCGGTTTGGGGTGAATTCCAGGGCTATGACATCGCCTCCATGCCTCCTCCGAGTTCCGGTGGTGTCTTCCTGCTGCAGATGCTCGGTATTCTGGATGGCTTCGACCTGTCTCAATACGACGTGAAGTCATGGGAGAAATACCATCTTCTTGCAGAATCCATGCATCTTGCCTATGCGGACCGCGCGGTTTATGCCGGAGATCCTGACTTTGTCGACCTGCCGGTTGCTGGTCTCCTGCATCCCGACTATATTGCGGAACGACGGGCATTGATTGACCTGGATTCGGTCAACGAAAACCCGGAAGCTGGAGATCCGTGGCAATACGAAGACACTACACCGGATTATCAGGCGGTTGAACAGCCGGCTGGCGCTGCGCCTGGTGAAACGACCCATTTCTCCGTCGCTGACCGGTGGGGCAACTTTGTATCCTATACCACAACCATTGAACAAGTATTCGGAACAGGCATCATGGTGCCGGGTTACGGCTTTATGCTGAACAATGAATTGACTGATTTTGACGCAGTTCCGGGCGGAGCCAATGAAGTGCAACCTTATAAACGCCCGCTCAGTTCCATGACACCGACCATTGTTTTTGATGAAGTGGGACCAATCTTGACAGTGGGCTCCCCAGGAGGTCCGACCATCATCACATCCGTGTTACAGACCATTCTCCATGCCATCGAATATGATATGGAGTTGAAAGAGGCTGTCGAAGAGCCGCGCATTTATACCAACAACCTGGAATCATACAGCTATGAAGAAGGCATTCCGGCTGAGGTCCTGACTATTTTAAATGAGATGGGTCATTCCTTCGGTGAAGAATCGACAGTCATCGGCAATGTCCAAAGCATTCAGGTCGACCCTGTGAACGGTGAACTCAAAGGTGTCGCTGACTCCAGCCGAAATGGAGCCGCAATCGGCGTTGATTGGCATGGTGATAAAGGACATGGACATGGAAAAGGGAAAGGTAAGTGGAAAGAAAAAGGACATAAAAAATAATAAACAAAAAAAGCTGTCCTAAAGTGGCTGATGTCCATTCCGGCGGACGGGTTCCGCGGGCACGGCTTCTGCCGCTTCACTCACTTCGTTCGCTCCAGTGGCTCCAGCTCGTGCTGGTCCCGCTGGAAGCGAATCGTGCAAATGACATTTGCACGATTTGTTTGCGACGAAGATAGCGAAGCGATGCAGGAGCACATGTTTGCCCTTCGCCGCCTGCATTCCCATCAATTAATTTTAATAATTAATGAAAGCCGGTGAAGAAAGAGCATTGCTTTTTCTTCACCGGCTTTAAATTTATCATTTATTGGACAGGCGCTTTTTTGAGCTATTTGAGCTTTTGTCAACACAGGCATACAGTCATTTCATTGTAAGAAATGCATGCTGGCTTGCTGTGTGAAGATCCCGCCAGATGCGGTTGATTGCCGACGTTTCCATGACCGCCGACATGCCGAGATGCCGGATCAGTGAATCGGCTGCATCGACTGCTGTGCTCGCCGCTGTTTTACCGGCTGTGATATATTCCTCCAAAACAAATTCAGTTACTTCTTTCCCAGCCGTATGGTCGCGCCATAAACCGTCCCCTTTTTGGTGAAAATCCTCCACTGCTTCCGCCATACGACGTTCCTGCTGTTTTATAAGTTTTAGAACAGATTGGTAACGGTCTGATTCGCCAACCGACCAATTTTCTTTATTCGCTTCCATCAATGATTGAGCTTCTTCGAAAAAATGTTCGCCGATTCCGATGCAGACTGCGGCGAAGGAAGCTACCGAAAACGGGATGAATGGAAAAGTATGTACAGGACCGCCGCAGTCATTCTGCGGTTCGGCTAAATGGAACGTCCGGTCTTCCGGCACAAACGCTTTTTCAATTTTGATGGTATGGCTTCCGGTGCCTTTCAGTCCAAAAGCGTTCCAGTCGCAAATCACTTCCACTTGTTCCGGCAAAAAGGCAAAACTGCGCACGCTTTGATCATTTCCGACAAAGGCGTTGGCGGTGAAAAAAGTTGCGTAAGGAGCACCGCTGCAATATTTCCACTCACCCGTAACTTGATATCCCCCTTCCACTTTCTCGGCAATTCCGCTCGGATAGCCGCTCCCTGCCAGTACGGCTTCTGGTGGCTGAAACAGTCGCTGCGCCCATTGTTTTTGGATATACGGGGCAAACATCCCACCGCCTGATCCGATGGTGACGAGCCAGCCGAAACTGCCGTCTATCCGGGAAGCCTGCTGAAATACACCCAGCGCTTCCGGCAAAGACAGCATGCGCCCGCCCCACTCCTTTGGAACAAATAATTTGAACAGCTTTTCTTCATGCATGATCTCCAACAGCTCACGGGAAACGGTTCCCTCTTTTTCGGTTCGCATCGATTGGTCTCTGATTATCTGTATCTGGTCCTGCTTGAACATTTAAATGCTCCTTTGTCATTCCGTCGTCTTCATCTTCAATACATTGTAGATTTCTTTCTTGCACTGCAAAAATTCTTCGGTCAGCGTGATGTCTTCTTCCCTTGGACGCGGGAAATTTACATGGAATTCGCCTTCAATGGTTGCCGGTTTTTCCGACAGCACCAGAATCCGGTCTGCCAAAAACAGCGCTTCTTCGATATTGTGTGTCACAAAAAGGATGGATCGCTTGTTTTCCTGCCAAATATCCAAAAGCCACCGCTGCATTTCAGAGCGTGTAAATTCATCAAGTGCCGAAAACGGCTCATCGAGGCAGATCAGCGGCTGCGGACTTAATAAGCTGCGGATAAAAGCGGCGCGTTGTTTCATTCCTCCGGACAGCTGATGGGGATAGGCTTTCTCGTATCCTTTCAATCCTGCTTTGTCCATCATTTCCAAAGCCGCTTGCCGTTCTTTTTTTCCTGCCAGCTCGGCGCCAAGCAGGACATTGTCCAACGTAGTCCGCCACGGCAGCAAAGAAGGGCTCTGCGGCATATAACTGATCGACCCTTTGCGGCTGTTGATGTTCTTCCCATCGAGCTGTATTTCCCCGCTGTCAGGTGCGTAAAGTCCTCCGATCAAATGAAACAAGGTGCTTTTTCCACTGCCGGACGGGCCCAGAATCGCCACGAATTCATCTTCATCTATATGAAAAGATAAATTTTTCAGCACTTCATTGCCACCAAAACTTTTGGACAAGTGATCAACCGAGAGTTTTGCCATTTTCATCCCCTCCTTCACTTGATTTCCATCTGACGACCCGTTTTTCAATCAGAACGATGACCGCAAAGAACAGCAGGCTCAACCCCATGATCAGGAAGATCGAAACAAATACCTGCGCGGTCCGAAACGAGGAGGAAGCGAGTGTCATATAAACGCCGATGCCTTCCTGCGCCCCCAGCCATTCGGAAATCACTGCGCCCATGACGCTGTAGGTGGCAGCGATTTTTAAACCGGAAAAGACCGAAGGCATGGCGTGCGGCCATTCCAGCTTCCAGAAAATCTGCCGTTTTGTCGCTCCGGCCATTTTCATATAATGCATCAAATCCCCGCTCGTCTGCCGGAAACCATCCAGTACGGCGATGGTGATTGGAAAAAAGCAGACGAGGATGATGATGATCAGTTTCGGGACCAGGCCGAAACCGAACCAAATCACCAATAACGGGGCCAGGACGATGATGGGGACATTCTGCGACAAAATCAGCAGCGGGTAAAAAGTTTCCCGCAATTTGGGCACAAGATGCAGGCAGACGGCGACTCCTAAGCCGATCAACGAACCGATCAGGAAACCGAACACCGATAAGCGGATCGTCGCAAATAGATGGCTTCGATAATCCGGCCAACTATGCCACCCTTCCACGATGATCTGTACAGGTGTCGGCAGCAGCCAGTCGGGAATGGCCAACAGACGGCTTGTCACTTGCCAGACAATCAATAAAAGGATGAAGACCAAAAGCGGTCTCCATCCTTTCCGGAACACGTTCATGACCGGTATTTCTCCGTCAAGGCGTCCATGGAAGCTCCTGCTGGCTGATAAAGTACTTTGATCTGGGAGATGACATTCCGGCTGCCGCGGTCAATCATCGCTTTGTTCATTTTCTCAACGATGGCGAAAAGTTCCGTCAAGTCCCCTTCCATCGTCGTTTCCAATGCATGGACCTGATACTTCACGCCGGACTGTTCGATGATCGCGATGGCTTGATCAACATATGGAATGACATCTTCCCCGTCTTTTGTTTTCGGGATGATTTGAATGCTGAGCAATGCGTTTCCCATCAATCGTTCCCCTCCTCTGGTAAAAATTCGTTTGTATATGCCTCGTTCACTTCCAGCTCTTCTTCCAATAAGCCGTTTTCATACATCCAGTCAGCATAACCGGCCCATGTTTCTTCCGATTGTTCACCCCAGCGGGCCGCATCGTCCTGGTATTTTGGAGACAGCCATTGCTGGCTTGCTTTTACCAGTTCCGGGTCCAGATCCGGAACGGCGTCACTCAGGATGTCTGCCGCTTGATCCGGCTGGTCGATGGCAAACTGGTACCCTTGTGCCACAGCTTCCGTAAATGCTTCTACTGTTTCCGGATTTTGTTCAATCATCTCTTCATTGGTCGTCAGCACCGGTGTGTAATAATCCAGTTGGTCTGAGTAATCCGTCAAATACTGCATATTCAATTGTTCTCCCCGCAGCTCAGCTTCCACACCGGTCCAGCCATAGTAAATCCAGGCAAAATCGACGTCACGCTCCACCGCTGTGAAAAAATCGGTGTTGCCGATATTCAGGATCTCGACTTGTTCAACATCGGCGTTTTCCTGTTCCATGATGGAAGAAAGAACCGCTTTTTCGACCGGTGCGCCCCAGCCGCCATAGACTTTTCCTTCATAATCTTTCGGTGAAGTGATGCCTTTTTCAGCCGGTGACGCAAAGCCCGATGTATTGTGCTGAATGATCGCAGCGATGGAGACAATCGGAATGCCCTGTACTCTCGCTTCGGTCAGGCTTTCCTGTGCACCGATGCCGAATTCCGCCTGATTTGATGCCACCAGCTGATCCGCTCCGGCTTCCCCGGGCATGATAATTTCGACATCCAATCCCTGCTCTTCAAAATAGCCATTGGCCTGCGCCACATACAATCCCGTGTGATTGGTGTTCGGTGTCCAGTCCAACACCATCGTCACCGCTTCCAATTCCTCTGTTTCCTGTGTACCTTCATTGTCAGCACTGCTTCCCTCTTCGCTTGAGCAGGCTGCCAACAATAGTACGGCTGCCGGTAAAATCGTCCATTTTTTCATGCTGTTCTCCCCCTTTGATTTGCTCATAAAATGAAACACGATGGAGCTAAGCAAGAGACATATCAAATTTTGGGTACAAAAAGCGCCCAAGGCTATAGAAACCTTGGGCGCATATCTTTACAAACCATACCGATTTGAATATGTTCCCTCCGCTGGTCTTAACCAGTTCAGGTTCCAAGGGTCAATATCTCACGGATACTCTCTCAACCGGCAACACCGGTTCCCCCACATGTTAATTTATGAAATTTTACATTTTCTTTCCCCACTATCTTTGCATACCTCGCCGGATTGTTCAAGTGATGATTCGATCGTTGCTCTTCGAAGACAGTCACCACGTTGGTTCACGTGACAGAGGAAAACTGATTTAATGATTCTTTCACTACATCCAGAAACGAATCCACTTCGCTTTCCGTTGTGCCTGCATGAAAAGACACACGGACGAACTTTCTGGCGACGTCGCTTTCCAACCCGATGGCACTCATCGCAGACATCGCTTCCCCGGATCCGATTTTGCAGGCGGTTCCGGTCGAGATGGCGATGTTTTGCCGATTGCACGCAAGCATCATCCATTGACCTTCCACGTGCGGCAGCACCAGACCCTGAATAAATGGTGACTTCGTGTCAGGATCGCCCATTAATAACATCCCTTCCGGCAACTGAGCGATCAGGTATTGCTGCAGAGCACGTGCTTTATCGAATGCTTGTGGTTGTTCGGCCAATGCATATTTCGCTGCGATGGTGGCGGCGACAATTCCCGGCACATCCACTGTCCCTGCACGGAATCCCTGTTGATGCGTCGTACCTTCATAAACCGATTCCCAGTGGACTGAAGGGTCGATGCTGACAATTCCGACGCCTTTGGGACCTCCGATTTTATGAGCCGAGCATACCGCAGAAGCCACTCCCAGTTCTCCCACATTCACCGCCATCTTCCCGAATCCCTGGACAACGTCTGAATGGACCGGAATATTCCATTGCCCGGCGATGCGGACACATTCTTCAACCGGCTGCACTGCGCCCACTTCGGAATTGACGAGTTGCATAACGACCAGCGCCGTTTCATTGTCAACGGCCTGTTGGAACTGTTCAAGGTCGATAACGCCGAAACGGTCCACCGGCACATAGTCAATCCGGTATCCTTCTTTCTCCAGTTCATGCAGCGTCACCAGCACCGAGGCATGTTCGAGTTTGGTCGTCACAATCTTTCTGCATGCAGCAGGCCGTCCTCTGAGCAGTGACCGGATGGCCAATTGATTGCCTTCTGAGGCATTTCCCGTAAAATAAATGCCTTCTTTGCGCACGCCAAGCATCTGACCCCATAATTTTCGGCACGACGTCACATATTGGGCCGCTTCCGAACCCGCATCATGGAGACTGTGTGTATTGCCGTATGCCGTGCCGGCAGTCTGGACGTAAGCTTCCAGCGCTTCTGTTCGCATCGGGGTCGTCGCGGCTGAATCCAAGTAAATCATCATCTGTTCACCAAATTCCTTCCCTCATCAATTTAGGTCTTGTAATCACTGTATCTTTATGTCATTAATAGTGTCAAGACACATGTAAAGAAGGTGTAAGGTTTTGTTTGATGTATGCATTATTGGCGGGGGTGTTGCAGGCCTGATGCTGGCACATTCCCTGCCTGATCATTATAAAGTTGCCATTTTGACGAAGCATGACGCGATGACCAACAATACCGCTTTTGCGCAGGGCGGGATTGCGGCGAGTCTGGGTGCCGGCGACAGCCCGTCCGCGCACGCCGAAGATACCATGGTTGCCACCGCCCAGCACGCCGATGCAGAACGTGTCGAGCTGATGGTCCGGGAAGGGCTGGAAACTGTCGAGCTGTTGCTCGCCCAAGGCTTGCCGTATGACGCAGATGACCGTGGTTTTCCTGAACTCGGGCAAGAAGGTGCCCACCGCTTCCGCCGGATTTTGCATGCCGGAGGCGACCAGACCGGCAAAATGCTGATGCGGTTTTTATTGGAACAGGTTAAAGATAAAGCAGTCCAGCTTCCGTTTCATCAAGCGCTGGAATTGATCGTCGAAGACGGCCGTTGCCAGGGCGTGCTTGTCGGTGATGCTGAAGGCAGGCGCTC
Organism: Planococcus salinus; assembly: GCF_003719725.1. Lineage (GTDB taxonomy): Bacteria > Bacillota > Bacilli > Bacillales_A > Planococcaceae > Planococcus > Planococcus salinus. The sequence continues at coordinate 511,563 of NZ_RIAX01000001.1, forward strand.
GACTGTTCACGCAGCTCATATTGTGCTGGCTACCGGCGGCATCGGACAGTTATACAGCCAGACGTCCAATTCAGCCATTGCGACAGGCGATGGCTTATCGCTGGCTTATCACGCAGGAGCGGTGTTGGAAGATTTGGAGTTTGTCCAGTTCCATCCGACGGTACTCCACCTCAACGGACGGTCCTGCGGTTTGGTTTCCGAAGCGGTGCGGGGCGAAGGGGCTTTGCTCGTCAACCGTCATGGCAAGCGGATCATGGAACATGTCCACCCGCTCCTTGAACTGGCACCGCGCGATATCGTCGCCCGCACCATTGAATGGCAGTACCAGCAGTTCGGCACTGTTTACCTGGATGCCAGACCTATCGATGACTTCCCAAAAAAATTCCCGTCCATTTATTTGAATTGCCGGAAATACGGATTCGACCCTACATATGAATTGCTTCCCGTCCGTCCCGGTGCCCATTTCCATATGGGCGGCATTCAAACCGGTGATTCAGGCGAAACCTCGGTTCCGGGTCTTTACGCTCTTGGGGAAACGGCATCCACCGGCGTGCACGGCGCCAACCGCCTGGCCAGCAACTCCCTGTTGGAAGGGCTGGCTTTTGCAAAACGGCTGGCAGATCGACTGCAGCAGTTGCCCGCTTTCGTCAGAAAACGTCCATTCGGTAAAAACAGCAGAACACGGGAGTTCGTTCTCCCTGAAAATCTGCCGTTGAACATGACGGAAAAAGTCGGGATTCTCCGGGACAAAAAAGAACTGGAGAAGTTCCTTGACGCCCACCCTTTGCGGCAATTTTCGCTGCGGGATTACAGCAACAGTGACATACAGGACATCCATCGCTATACTGCGAGCAGCCTGATTGCGACGGCCGCTTTTTTGCGCGATGAAAGCCGCGGCGGCCATTACCGGATGGATGCTCCTGAAACTTCCGCAAAATGGACAGGAAAAGTGCTTCAATTGTCCAAGCACGGCGTGAAAATTGCAGATCGGAAAATCGAACAAAAGGAGACAGTCGGATGAATCGATTAAAAGTGGAAGAAGCGCTGAAAGCCTTCTTATTGGAAGATATTGGAGACCGCGATGTCTCTTCGGTGTTATTTGATGAATCGCATACAGCAGAGGCCTGCATCCGTTTGAAAGAAGACGGCGTGGTGTCCGGGATCAACTGTTTTAAATGGGGATATGCGTTGCTTGATCCTGCTGTACAAGTTGAATTGTTGACACAGGACGGCAACTTTGTGAAAGCCGGTGAGGCGATTGTCCGGATTACCGGGCCGGTCGCTTCGCTGCTGTCAGGCGAAAGGGTCCTGTTGAATCTGGTCCAGCGCATGAGCGCCATCGCCACCTTGACGGCCAATTGCGTCCATACCCTCGGCTCTTCCCATACACGGATTGTGGATACACGGAAAACGACACCCGGTTTGCGTCTGTTTGAAAAGTACGCCGTCCGGGTCGGCGGTGGCTTCAACCACCGCAACGGTTTGTATGATGCGGTCATGTTAAAAGACAATCACATCGCCGCGGCCGGATCCATCACGAAAGCTGTCCAGAAAGTCCGCTCTTCCCTTGGACATATGGTCATGGTCGAAGTGGAGGTGGAAACAGAAGAACAATTGAAAGAAGCCATTGAAGCCCAGCCGAATGTCATCATGTTCGACAACCAGACACCGGAGACGATGAAAAGGTGGGTGGAGCTCGTTCCCGACTCCATCCTGACCGAAGCTTCAGGTGGAATTACACTGGCCAATTTAGAATCATACCGCCATACCGGCGTCGATATCATCTCTCTCGGCGCATTGACACATAGCGTGTCCAATCTGGACATCAGCATGAATCTTTCCATCTCACAAAAGGAGGCCATCCATTCATGACATCTTTACTTGAAGAACTGCAGCTGGCTGACGCAATGCCAGCCCATTATTTAAACGTCCCAACGGAAGAATTGAATAAGCGCGCCACACATGCACGTGCTGTTTTAGGAAATCGCTTGTTCATCTTGGGACATCATTACCAAAAAGACGAAGTCATCCAATACGCCGATGTAACGGGAGACTCGCTGCAATTATCACAAATCGCCGGACAACAGACGGCGGATTATATCCTATTTTGCGGTGTCCACTTTATGGCAGAAACGGCGGACATTTTAACAACGCCGCAGCAAGCCGTCATTTTACCGGACATGAGAGCCGGCTGCTCGATGGCTGATATGGCCAATATCGACCAAACCGAGCGGTCCTGGAGCGAATTGCAGCAGCTGTTCGGTGACACGATTGTTCCGCTCACCTACGTCAACTCGACCGCTGCCATCAAAGCATTTGTCGGCAGAAATGGAGGCGCAACAGTCACATCCTCCAACGCCACAGAAATGGTGAAGTGGGCGCTTGGCAAAAAACAGCGCATGCTTTTTTTACCGGATCAGCATCTGGGCCGCAACACAGTTGCAGAACTCGGCATACCATTGGAGAATATGGCCATCTGGAACCCGATCAAACAACAGCTGGAGCGGCAATGCGAAATCGACGACGTACAAGTGATTTTGTGGAAAGGCCATTGTTCCGTCCATATGAACTTTCTGCCGAAGCATGTGGAAACGCTTCGTACGAAAGAGCCTGACCGCAACATCCTGGTCCATCCGGAATGTACATATGAAGTGGTCAGTGCCGCCGATTATGCTGGTTCGACAAAATACATCATCGACATGATTGAAGCGTCCGAACCGGGTTCAAAATGGGCAATCGGGACGGAGATGAACCTGGTGAACCGGCTGATTGCCGACTTCCCGGACCGTGACATCGTCTCGCTTAACCCCTTCATGTGTCCGTGCCTGACCATGAACCGCATCGATTTGCCTCATTTAACCTGGGCATTGGAAGAATTGGTCGAAGGCCGCGTGATCAACCGCATTGTAGTGGATGCCAAAACAGCGAACGAAGCCAAACTGGCACTGAAACAAATGATGTAGAGACTTACAATGAAATACAGATATACAAAAAGCCGCTCCCTTGAGATAAAGGAGCGGCTTTTTTGAATGATATGAAATTGTGATGGAAACTCTATTCAATTTGGTGTGCTCAATGCTTTTTCATACAGCCAGGTTTTCAGATTGCCGATGGAAGGAAAGCTGACTGCTTCACCGGTCTTTTTGTTTTCCGCCCTTACGATCACATCGAATTCGTCCGGAATAAAAGACCATCCATCTTTCATAAGAGCCTGTGTCATTTTCATCACCATGCTTGACCCTTTAAACGGTTTCATACTCATTGGTCTCAACTCCCTGTCTTTATGATTTTTATTATAATACCGAATCTGTTTCCATGCATAAATTTCAGCTTACAGCTTTATTCCTTTTTTCGTTATCTTGTAAACCAGCTTATTAACTTTTTGCTCCCTCCTTTAGCTCGGGATAAAAACCAATAAGTATACATAATATAATTATAATTAAAAATATGTTTATGCATCTTTATACAATTATGTTATATAACTTTTGTACAACCTACTTCTCTTACACATTACTGCATTTCTCTAAATTGCTCCTGGCAAATAGAGAGCAAGTGATAAAAAAGAAGTTTTTTGGATTTTGCCGTTTCCTTCTTCTCGAAATTCCGCATGGAGTTTATGGCCATCCCTTCGATCAAAGCATATAGCCTTTCAGTTTCAAAATTCAAATCGGCATCTTTTTTCAATAAATTCGACCACATGAGATTGGACATTACGTTTCTTACCGCTGCATAGACAGCGTCTTTATCTTTGTCGAAATGTTTTTTGTTCAACGGGTGGCTGGTAAAGGCCATCCTTACTTCGATTTCACTCCTACCTCCTTCTCCGTCAGGCAATAAAGACAGCAGGATTTCCATAACTTTTTCTTTCGGAGAAAGATCCCGCTGAAAAACTTTACCGACATTTTCCGATATTTTTTCCTGAATCAATGAATAAGCGTATTCCATTAAATTGTCTTGTGTGGGAAAATAATAACGTAACGCTCCCACTGAAATATCCGCCTCCTCTGCGATCGTCCTGACAGTGGCCCCTTCCAATCCATTCTGTAAAATTACACTCCATGCGGCTTCGGCAATTTCCTGTTTTTTTCTGACATGGTCAATTTTTTTCGGCATAATTAAACTCTATCAGAATAATAGTAATTTTCAAACTATTTAATACAGGTGTATCAATAAAATTCATCGCAAGACTTCTTTCCAATACAAATGTATTGTCAAAACGTTGATAACTTTCAGATATTGTGGATAACACTCTTTTACTGTGGGTTACTTCACAGTTATCAACTTTTTGCTGCTTTATACGCTGTAAACTAATTGCAGTAGACATTAAAAAAGGCGTTTTATCAGATTCCTGATAAAACGCCTTTTTTCTATTGACTTTACTTTAACCCAATCACTGGTACTTTTCTGTCATGGAATCCATCGATGTGCCGCCCGGTCGATGAAGGATCTTCACTTGTGAGACTACGCTTTCGATGCCAGACTCGATCAGTTTTTCATTCATCTGCTCCACGATCGACAGTAACTCGGACAACTCCCCTTCCATCGTCGTTTCCAGAGGATGAACCTGATAGTTGACACCGGATTGTTTGATGACTTCTATGGCTTTGTCGACATACGAATCATAATCTGCCCCGCCGTCTGTATGAGGAATGATTTGCACACTGAGCAATGTTTTTGCCATTATCCATACTCCTCCTTCAGATTTAAAATAGATCTTATTTCAACCCGTGGCTATTGCTCTTTCTATCCCTATACCCAGTCGACAGCTGCACAAACAGTTTACCGTTCACGAAAAATGCGCCTTATGGAAGACGAACTTCCAGAAGGCGCATCATGCAGGTCAAAATCCTCTTCTGTCATCTTGATCGGTTAAATTGCCCCGGCGTTCAGTATCTGTTGTTTCATCAACGTCCACTTCTTCGCGCCGGACCGTTTCATTGACGCGTTCCGTATCTTTTACTTTTCGTTTTCCAACGACTATTTCTTCGCTTACGACGTCTTTTTTCGAAACATCCACACGTTCTTCCGTAACGGGAATATGAAGCTGGCCGTCTTCTTCATACGCATCTCTTGAAGTGAGTCCGCTGTCTCGACTGTCGTCAGCTGTCGTTTCGGTCGAATCAGCAGCCGGACGCCGCTCTACATACACTTCTTCCCGCTCGACTGGCACTTCCACGACCTTCTCTTCTTCCACTACATTCTTGCCGACATTGACTTCTCCGGTCTGTACGCGTTCTTTGTCGACATTCAGCCGCTCTTCGTGCAGACGCAGGCTGTCTTCCTGATCTGTTCCCCGCCGCCGTGTTTCGTCGGTATTTGTTCCTGCTGTTGTAGTGCGCGTATCGTGAGACGAAGCAAAATTACGGTCTACGTACAAAAGAATCCGTCCGTCTTCCACATCCCGGCTGTAATCGGTTGATCGCGTAGAATCTTCACTGATATTCGTATACGATTTTCTGTCGGCATCTTCTTTTGAGAAAACGGATTTGAATTTGTCTTTCCAGTCTCCTTTGTCACCTGTACTGAAATTTACAGCTGTTTTGTCTTTCAGCGTATCCACATGATCATGGCCTTTTGCAATGACATACATATCCTCTTCCCGGTAGCCTTGCTCTTTCAGTTCAAGGATTTTTTTATATACTTGAGCCTGCAACTCGAATGATCCGATCAGTTTAGCATCATTATAAGCCATTTGAAAAACCTCCTTGTATACTGGTTTCTTATTTTGACTGTACAGTCTTTTAGTACCCGCTCGCTTTTCCCTTAAACTCCTTGCCCCGTCCCGTCCTTCATCAAATAAAAACTGCCACCTTTCTTTAAAAGGTGACAGTTTTCAAACAGGCTTTATTTTTACTTGCGCTTTTCAAAGTCAGCTTCAATTTTCACTTTCCAGCTGCGATCCAACGCTTCGCCCTTACGGAATGAACGAACGGTTTCATTCAGTACATTGAAGTTCAATTCAGTGCCGGTTGCATCGGCATGGTAATCGACGGCAAAATCTTCGCCGATACCGAAACGCCGCGCTGTTTGCGCCGCGTCGATATTGGCTCCCAGAAAGATGAACTCCCAATCAAACCGGTTTTTTTGATGGCTGATCATCGACTGGATTTTCTGCTGGCTGTATTCGCAGCTGGCGTTTTCCATACCATCCGTGGTGATGACAACCAATACTTTCCCGGCTCTTGTTTCTTCACTGGCCCTTTTTTGGCGATGGCCAACTTTTTGGATCGTTGAACCGATGGCATCCAGCAACGCGGTGGCCCCGCCCACTTCGTAGTTTCTGTCAGTGAGGGCAGACACTTCCTGTATTGGGAGCCAGTCATGCAGCAGTTCGTATTGATGGTTAAACAATACCGTGGTTACCACCGCATTTCCGGGCTCTTTTTTCTGCTTGTCGAGAAGGGCGTTGAATCCGCCGATCGTGTCCGCCTCCAGTCCTGCCATGGAGCCGCTTTTATCAAGGATAAAAACCAATTCCGTCGTCTTTGTTTCCATTTTACAGTCCTCCTTTAATCGATTGCCGGAACTGTTCCGGTTTTTCTCTTCAATTAAAGGATACCTTTTTCCAAGCGTCCTCAGGTCGCTTCGGAAGCGACAAATCAGGCGCCCAGAAGCGTTTGGTCAAAGGCGAAAAGGGCTTCGTTGATTTCATGAATCCGGTAATTCCCTTGAGTGATGAAGTATTCGATGATGACATCGAATTTATTGCTGCGGGACAGGGTATAGCCGGCCACAGCGAGCAATTCCTTTGTCTCCTCCAGGTCCAATTCCAGGGCGACGGCAAAAGCGACGACAGTTTTTTTGAGCGGCGTGTAATCCGGTGAATTGCGGATTTTCGAAAACAGGCGACGGTCGATATTGGCTTTTTTATAGGTTTCAACATCTGTCATCCCTTTTTCATCAATAAAACGAAAAAGCCGTTGTGAAAACGTTTCTTCGATTTGATTCAGGACGTCTTCCAGCCGTTGTTGCTCCACCTGGCGCATCGACGACTGCTCATACACCGGCTCTTCTTCGATGTCTTCCAGCAACTCTCTTCTGTAGCGGGAAAACCGCTGTTGCTGTTGCTCGACATAATGTTCATCAATAAATTCACGGATCGATTTGTATAATTTTCCGCTGGCATCGAATGCAGCTTTATCAAATACAACGATATATGCCATCAAGTCATGCTGCATCAGAAACGCATGGATTTCCCCGATGGCAATCTGGAGTGCCTGTTCTTTTGGATAACCATAGATACCGGAAGAAATTACCGGAAAAGCAATCGACTCGCATCCATGAGAAATGGCCAGCGTCAAAGAGTTCCGGTAGCAGGAACGCAGCAGCTTTTCTTCGCCATGCCCGCCACCTTTCCAGATGGGTCCGACTGTATGGATGATATGGTCCGCCCGCAGATCGAATGCTGGAGTCCGGACAGCACCGCCTGTGGGACAATGCCCGATTTCATCACAGGCTGCCTGCAGCTGATCGGCACCGGCCGCACGGAAAATCGCTCCGCAGACACCGCCGCCCATTTTCAGCTGTTCGTTCGCTGCGTTGACTACAGCGTCCACCTGCATGTGGGTGATATCATTCCGGACAAGTTCCAATGGCATATTTCTCACCTTTTTCTTTGGAATGACGTTACAGGATTCAGGATTCTTTATTTCATCACGGCTGCTGTCTTGGTCTGATCAAAATTTCGTTGACATCCACATAAGCCGGCTGTTCGACCGCATAACCGATGGCATTGGCGATGTCTTCCGCTTCCAGCATTTTCATTTCCATACCTTCGAACGCTGTCAGAATATCTTCGTCTGTGATGGTCTGTGTCAATTCCGTTGCCACTGCTCCAGGGGAGACGATGGTGGCACGGATGTCCAAGGAAGGGGCAATTTCTTTCCGCAATCCTTCTGTGATTGCCCTGACGGCGTATTTGGTTCCGCTGTAAACGGCACTTCCCGGCGTGACTTCGTGGCCAGCGACCGAGGAAATATTAATGATATGCCCTTCTTTCTGCTGTTCCATGTGCGGAAGAACTGCGGCAATTCCGTACAACACCCCTTTGATATTGACGTCGACCATCTGGTCCCATTCATCGATTTTCAGCTTGTTCATGAAAGACAAAGGCATCAGTCCCGCATTGTTGACGAGTACATCAATCCGTCCAAATTGATCGAGCGCCGCTTGAGCCAGCGCTTTCATCTGTTCGGAAGATGTAACGTCCGTCACCTGGTATGCCGCCGTTCCTCCCAGTAGCTCGATGTCATTTTTCAGTTCACGCAGGCGGTCCTCGCGTCTTGCTCCCAGCATGACTTGATATCCTCTTTTGGCCAATTCTTTTGCTGTTGCCTGACCGATGCCGCTGCTGGCGCCGGTGATGATGGCTGTTTTGCCGTTCGTCATTATACTCCAACTCCATTCTTCGAGTTTATTGTGTTTTATATAGATTGATCTAATTCGATATTCCGCAAAACAGCTGCGCTAAAACCCTGTACTCCTGCATCGCTGCGCTGCTTCGTCGCAAATACAGGGCCGAAGGGAGTTCGGCCCATGTATTTCCTGCGGGCTTGCGCTGAACTAACTCGGGCTGGACACCCGAGTGGATTTCAGCACTTCGCTATCCCGCTGGAGTCTCCGCTGTTTTGCTCCATATTTATTACAAAAAAGATAAATTTGTTTCTTTAGTTCTTTAATTCAATTTGNTTATTACAAAAAAGATAAATTTGTTTCTTTAGTTCTTTAATTCAATTTGTATCTTTTTTCTCCTTGCGAATAAATATAGTTCCATACCCTTCCGGCTGTCTCTGTATTCAGTCTGTCTCCAATTCCAACAGAATTCTCGTAATGTGTTCTTCGGTCAGCTGTTTTGCTTGTTTTACATTTCCGCTTTCGATGGCGTGGCAAATGTCCCTGTGTTCATTGACCGTATCGTTGAAGCGGTCGGGGTCGGACAGGCGGTGGTTCCGCGTGGCACGGATGGTGTCTTCCATCCGTTCGGATAAAGCCTGCATCATATTGATCAGCAGCTGATTGTGCGTAGCATTGGCAATCTGCAGATGGAACTGCAGGTCAGCTGTGATGCCCGCTTCGATATTGCCAAGGGAGTCCGCCATTTCCTGGACCGACCGACGGATTTTCTTCAGTTCTTCCGCGTTGGCCCGCTGCGCGGCAAGGGAAGCGGCTTCGACTTCCAATGCCCTTCTCAATTCAAGCATTTCGACTACCAGCTGGTTTTCTGTCTCGGCAAGTGTCACAGAAAGTTCATCTGTCAGATTTTGAAGCTCGGTTGTCTTGATATAGCTTCCGCCGCCTTGGCGAATTTCGATTTTCCCGTTGATTTCAAGGGCTTGAAGCGCATCTCTCACCGATGTCCGGCTGACACCGAAAAGTTTTGCCAACTCGCGCTCCGGCGGCAATTTATCTCCTGCTTTCATGTCATTCCCCACGAAAAATTCTTCAATCTTTCCCAGTATGATTTCATATGTCTTTTTCCTTTGAGTAATCAATGCTGCACCCCTGACTTGAGCTTATTTGGTATCACAACCATAGCAACTGTTCCAATTTTTTTCAATTTCTGAAAACTGCCATTGAATTGTTCTGACAATTATGTATAATGAATTTTATTGGTTGGACCAATTCAGCAGAGATTGTATTCAAAGGAGAAATGCCCTATGACACAACAAGCGAGCATACAAGTAATTCAGCATCTGACAAGCGAGTTGACGGAAGAACAGGTGACCGTCAACGATACGGTCCGGGAACTTCACGGACGGGATGAATCGTATCACACGGAAAAACTGCCGGACATTGTGGTCTTTCCGAAAACAGCTGAGGAAGTCAGCAAAATCATGAAAACTTCTCAGAAATTCAAGATGCCGGTGGTCCCTTTCGGACTCGGTACTAGTCTCGAAGGACACGTTATTCCTGACAAGGGCGGCATCACCATCGACTTTTCTTTTATGAACAAAGTCATCGAAGTGCTGCCGGAGGATTTTTTGGTGAAAGTCCAGCCCGGTGTGACACGTTCGCAGTTGAATAAGGAATTGAAAAAATATGGCTTGTTTTTTTCCGTGGATCCAGGTGCAGATGCCACGCTTGGCGGCATGGTCGCCACCAACGCCAGCGGCACGACGACCGTCAAATACGGCGTCATGCGGGACCAGGTGCGAAATCTCGAAGTCGTTTTGGCCGACGGCATGATTGTCCAGACCGGCAACATGGCCGCTAAATCTTCCTCCGGCCTTCACCTGAATGGCTTGTTTACCGGTTCGGAAGGGACGCTTGGCTGCTTTACGGAATTGACGTTGCGCGTCTATGGCATTCCTGAACATGTCGCAGCAGCACGCGCTTCGTTTCCGACGGTCGACAACGCGGTCGAAGCGGTGGTGTCCATTCTGCAGGCTGGCATCCCGATTGCGCGTGTTGAGCTTGTCGATGAAGCTTCGGTTCGCCAGGTTAATCACTTCAGCGAGACCGACTATCACGAACAGCCGACTTTGTTCCTGGAATTTCATGGCAATGAAGAAGGATTGAAACAGGACGTGGCGTTCACGGAAGAAATCGTGACAAACCATGGCTGCGGCCAAATTGACTTTGAAACCAGTACTGCCGGCCGCAACCGCCTGTGGGAAGCGCGGCATAATCTGGCATACGCATTTATCCACGGGTATCCGGGCAAGAAAATGATGGTAACCGATGTCTGTCTGCCGATTTCCAAATTGGCTGGCGCTGTGGCCCACGCCCGCGAAAACCTGGAAACGCTCGGGATGGACGGCGGCATTGTCGGCCATGTCGGCGATGGCAATTTCCACGCACTGCTGATGATTGATATGAATGATCCGGAAGAGGTCGCAAAAGCTGCCGAATTCAATGAGCGCATCGTCCAATATGCACTGGAACGCGGCGGCACATGCACCGGCGAACACGGTGTCGGAGTCGGCAAACTGAAATATCAGCAACAGGAACACGGCAACGCACTCATTGTCATGGAAAAGATTAAACAAGCACTTGATCCTGACAATCTATTGAACCCCAATAAAATATTAAAACCAACTGAAAGAGGTGCCGTCCTATGAAAGCTGTTCAGACCATCAGTGATCTCGCAGGAAAATACTTTGCCGTTTTGGTGATTTTGATTGCCATCGCCGCTTTTCTCCTGCCGGAACCGTTCCTTCCATTAACTGCCTATATCACCATCCTGCTGGGCGTCGTGATGTTTGGCATGGGGCTTACATTAAAACCGGTGGACTTTAAAATTGTCGCCACTAACCCGTTTCCCGTCATCATGGGCGTGGCCGCACAGTTCGTCATCATGCCGCTCGTCGCCTTTGGTTTGGCGTATATGCTGAAATTGCCGGCGGAACTGGCTGCCGGATTGGTGCTTCTCGGCTCAGTTCCGGGCGGTACAGCTTCAAACGTCATGGTGTATCTCGCCAAAGGGAATTTGGCATTGTCGGTGGCCATGACCTCCCTTTCGACCTTGCTTGCACCGATTGCGACGCCGCTTCTGTTGCTGCTGTTGGCAGGGCAATGGCTGCCGGTTGACCCGCTGTCGATGTTCATGTCGATTTTCCAGGTCATCATTGTTCCAATTGCACTGGGCTTTATCGTCCAGAAATTCTTTCCGACAGCGGTGGAAAAAACCATCACAGTCGTTCCGTTGATTTCCGTGGCAGCCATTTTGATCATCGTGTCCGCTGTCACTGCAGCTAACGCTGGAAACGTCATCAGCTCCGGACTGGTCGTATTCATCGCAGTCTTTCTCCATAACGGCATCGGCCTTTTGCTCGGCTACTTTACTGCCATGGCGATGGGATTGAACGAAAACGACCGAAGAGCGATTTCACTCGAAGTCGGGATGCAAAACTCGGGCTTGAGCGTAGCGCTGGCCACAGCCCATTTCAGTCCATTGGCTGCACTGCCAGGGGTATGGGGCGCCATCTGGCACAATATTTCCGGTCCGATCCTGGCAACCATCTGGTCCAAGAAACCGATCGGTGAACAACCAGCCAATCAGGAACTTCCATCAAAAACAGCCGCTTCCGAAATCAATTGATTTTGGAACGGCTTTTTCTTATGGACGATAAAAATGAAAAAGCCTGCATCCCGGTAAACGGATGCAGGCAAGTGGTTATGTATGGCGGAGATGAGAGGATTTGAACCCCCGCGGCGCTTGCACGCCCTAGCTGATTTCGAGTCAGCCCCCTTCAGCCTCTTGGGTACATCTCCGTGATGACAAAAATTATTTTAGCACCCGTTGAGAAATTTTTCAACGGGTTTACTTTCTTTTTACAGCGCCTTTCACTGCTGAACCCAGCACATCGGATGAGACGGTATTTAGTTCATCAATTTTCTTATTTCCTTAATTTCCATTTCCATCCGTTCCGGCCACGAGAGAAGATGATCTGCGGCATACTCTCTGGCATTATTCCGCAATGACTGCAAAGTCTTTTCATCTTTTATAACTTCAGCTAATCGCTGGGCTATTCGTTTTTCGTCCATCTGATCGAACAAAATGGCGTTGATGCCATCTGTGAGCACTTTTTCGACACTGTCATTTTTCAATGTGCATGTGACGGTGCCAAGAGCCAAAGCTTCCAGTATCGAATTCCCCAAATTGCCGCTTTGATTCAGCGTGATGAACAGATCGGCGTTGGCAATGTGATGCACCGTGTCTTCGTGTTCCATCACTCCTGTGAAAATGACTGTGTCGAGATTCAGTGATTGCGCCAATTTCTCCAGCGCTTCTTTTTCGGGTCCGTCACCGATTGCCAGCAAGTAAACGTCCGGATTGAACCGGTTCAGTTCAGCCATCACCCTGATGATCCGGTCGATTCGTTTCCAGTCCACGAAACGGTTTGCTGTACAAATCACAAAAGACTCTTCCGGCAGTTTCAATTGCTTCTTGTAGTCCGGATTTTTCTTATAATGAAGGTATTTTTCTTTATTATGCAGACCGTTAGGCCAGAACCTGACTTTATTTTCGTCCAGTCCCAGTTTCTGCAGCACTTTATCGCCGTCCGTCCCGTCGTTTGCCATGATGATCAAATCAGCATCCACAGCGGTCCCTTTGAGATAATCCGTTGCCTGGTAAAATTGCTCACTGTCCAGCAGCAGTCCCAGCTCAGTCCCCTGGAAACGGGTGACCAGCGGCAAGCCTAATTGATCGGCCAGCCGCTTCGCCGGTATTGTGCTGTAGATTTCATAGCCATAGATCAGGTCCGGTTCCAGCTCACGAGCCAGACGCAAGCCTTCCCTGTATGCCCACCGCCGCCAAAAAAGCGCAAATAACGACGCACCCCTCCGGTCGATTTCCGTCTTGGGACGTTGTCTTGTTTGCCGTTCTCTATTTTTAATTAAATCCGAGATAAGTTTCTTCATTTTTGACATGATTGCATATAATAGGAAAAAACTCGACCGTCTGACGATGACACCTGGAAACGCTTCATTCACCTTTGGAACATCCGCGAATGTCAGCATGGTGACTTGAATCCCATGGTCGCTGTATCCTTTCAACGTATTATACAAGGTTTGATTGCCGGCGGTTTTGCTGTCGTCTCCGGTATCTTCAAAGTTGATGAGCGGCAAGGTATTGAGCATCAGTATTTTTTTCATGAAACTCCTCCTCGAAAACACGTGATTACATTGTCTTTAAAGAAAGCGAATAGATGTGCTTGAACTTTCCGCTTTTCGGATGGATTTCCGGTAACTTTTCAGACAGGAACACTTCCGCTGTAATGCCTTGCTTAGCGAAATAAGCTTCCAAAGTCTTTTTCGCCAGTTCAAAAGCGGCTTGCTTCTGGTCTGCCAGAAGCCGCAGTTCGAGTTGTTCCGTTGAATGCTGGATCAATTGGAATCGCTGGATTTCCTTGATGTCGCCAAGCAGTGAGACAAGCGTCAGGGGAGCGACTTTTCTTCCATTATTGAAATTCAAAATTTCATCGGTGCGCCCTTCCAACTCCAGCCATTTTGTCGTTTTCCCGCACTTGCATAAATCACCATGAATCACCGCGCGGTCGGTCAGTTCGTAGCGGATGAAAGGCTGTGTCCAATTAAACAGATTGGTGATCAGCAGCTTCTCAGCCAGCTGGCCATTTGGAACTGGCTGAAAATCGGCATCCACGCCTTCGACAATGATCCAATCTTCATTGATATGAAGACGGCCTTCACTGCATTCACAGGCAATCGTTCCAGCTTCTGTACAGGAATAATTTGTTTGCACGTGGCAGCCGAACGTTTCCTTCAGCTCTTCGCGTACGGAATCACTCAAATGCTCTCCACCCGTCATGATTAAAACAGGAGAAATGGCGAGGTTTCCTTGCTGTTGTTCACCGATTAATAGCTCCAGCGCAGTCGGATAGCCTCCGAGCATGACAGGCTGAAAATCGTTCAACTGGTTCACGATGACTTCTAGAGGCTGGCGGACATCCACAATTATCTGATCTTTTTTCCACGGCCGCCGCAGCTGATTGTACCGAACTGTCCCGCAACCAAGATAAAATCCACCATCGACGAAAAGACCCGCTGTCTTTTTCCCTTTTTTCAAAAACGCGGCAAAGTCCTGCCTTCTGGCAATGGCACGCATAAGGGCAATCGCAGAAACGACGTTCATCGTCGTTTCATCGTACAGTACAACCGCAGGGTTTCCTGTTGATCCCGAAGTTGTGTTCACTAAATAACGTCCCTTCAATTTGCGGCCGATATTATCCAGGTTGTCAGTGAAATGGTTCACGTCCTGTTCCGTAACAGATCGATCGGTCAGCCAATCATTGAAATGGACCATCAATTCCGCTTTTGTCGTCGGCGGCAAGTCCGTTAACTCGAATCCTCCTTTAACCGAAGAGTAGAGATTGGAAAAATAAGGGCTGAAATGTTTGGCATGCAGAACGAGTTGTTCCAACCGCTGCCGCTGAAGCAACGCCCTTTCTTGCCTGGTCATTTTTCCTGCCTGATAAGTCAGGCGCATCGCTTTCAACAGTCCTGTTTTACCCATCTTCTCACCTTCTTCCCAGATGCCGGTAAAGCCATTGAAGAAGCTTCCAACTGTTTTGCTTTTCTTGTTTACTTTTCTATCACAGCTGTTTCCGCATAAACGTCATGTGGAAATTTACTGCCGTTGTACACATCATACTCCTGACGATGGCGTAAATACGTGAAGGTGCTGATGAAATCACGGTGGGCGGCACGCTTCAGGATCTGTTCTCCGTTTAACTCCCCGCTATTTTCACTGACAACCTTAATTCCCATCAATTTCTGCCCCGCTGTTTGGCCGGTTGTTTTTATTTGAGCATATTCCAGTCCCCATAATGTGAGAGTCGGGAGAACGACTACATAGAAAAATTCGTTATCCATTTTTCTTCTTAGCGCAGATTCGATGACCACGGACACTCCTGTGGCCAGTAACGTATCAATCAGAATCGCTTTTGCCCTTTTCTTCGTCAGCTGGTTCATATGCCATCCCCTTTTCCATTTTCTCTTGCTTTTATGGATTTCTTCTCTTCTTAACAAAACTCCTCCTTTTCTTTCCTGTCATTTTAGGAAACGCATCTCAATTCACATCTATTCTCGCCGGCTGATCTAATGGAAAGAGGTAAACCCGTCAGCAAAGCGAGAAGTTGAAGCGTTATCTTCGAATTGAACCGCTATAAAACGTATAATGAAAAATAAATAGAAAAAGAGGGTGAAAACCATGACGACGAACAAGCAAACTGCCAAAGCAGGATGGAATCTGGAACAGAGTTATGCCAATCTGCCCCAGACACTGTTTTCAATTATAAAACCAAACCCTGTGTCTTCGCCTGAACTTCTTTTTTTCAATGATGCGTTGGCCGAAACTCTGGGATTGGACGGCCAGGAGCTCCAAACAGACGAAGGGATTGCTGTACTGGCCGGAAATGAAATCCCTGAAGGCGGCACAGCACTTGCCCAAGCCTATGCAGGACATCAGTTCGGCTATTTCACCATGCTGGGAGACGGACGGGCATTATTGTATGGTGAACAGATCACTCCACGCGGCGAGCGTTTTGACATCCAGCTCAAAGGTTCCGGCCGTACGCCTTATTCCCGTGGCGGTGATGGCCGAGCCGCACTGGGGCCTATGCTGCGCGAATACCTGATCAGCGAAGCCATGCATGCACTGGGAATTCCGACTACACGGAGCCTGGCAGTGGTCGCGACCGGTGAATCAATCAGACGGGAAACCGCAAAACCCGGAGCTATTTTGACACGTGTCGCCTCCAGCCATCTGCGCGTCGGCACTTTTCAATATATGGCCGGCCTTCGGAATGTCGAAGAGCTCCGAATTTTGGCGGAGTATGCCATCGAGCGCCATTATCCGGAAATCGCAGATTCTCCCGATCGGTATTTGCAGTTTTTACGAAAAGTCATCGAGCAGCAGGCGGAATTGATTGCGAAATGGCAATTGGTCGGTTTTATCCACGGTGTCATGAACACGGACAATATGGCCATCAGCGGTGAAACCATCGACTATGGGCCTTGTGCATTCATGGACAGCTATGATCCAAAAACCGTGTTCAGTTCCATCGATGCACAAGGACGGTATGCTTACCGCAACCAGCCCCTGGTAGCCGGCTGGAATCTGGCGCGGTTTGCTGAAACTCTCGTGCCGCTGCTTGATGAAGATCAGGAACAGGCCATCAAGATGGCTGAAGCGGAACTTGCAGCGTTCAATTCACTGTATGACAGTCAGTGGCTGACAGGGATGAGAGCGAAGCTTGGGCTTTACAATGAAGAGCCGGAAGACAAAGCACTCGTCGAAGAACTCCTGGAACTGATGCAGAAACGTCAGGCCGACTACACCAACACGTTCCGCGCCTTGACGATTGGTGATTTGAATGGTTCGGGATTATTGGGAACTGATGAATTCCCGGAATGGCATGAACGGTGGCAGACACGACTTGGCAGACAGCACGAAACAAAAGACGATGTGCAGGAACTGATGCGACTCAGCAACCCGTCCATCATCCCGCGGAATCACCATGTGGAAGCTGCGCTGGCGGCCGCTGAATTCCAAAAGGATTACAGTGTAATGGAACAGCTGCTTGAAGCGCTGTCCAATCCATATGCCTATTCGCCGGAACAGGAGGCGTATGTGGAACCACCTGCCCCTTCCAACCGTCCGTATCAAACGTATTGCGGAACATGATCAATCAATACAATAATAGACAAAAAGAGAGCAAAGGATGGTTTGAATGGTAGTGACCCCTTAAAGTTAGAGTTTTATTTACGC
>NZ_RIAX01000010.1 GCF_003719725.1 Planococcus salinus
CACGTGTTCGTGCAGGCGGGCGACTTTGATCCGCTGTTTTTCGTAGCGGGAAGACCCTTTTGTTCGGTGCGACAAGATCCGCTGTTCTTTTGCCAGTTGTTGTTGTGCCTGCCGGTAGAAACGAGGGTAATTGGCTATCTCACCCTGCTCACTTTCGACATACAGACCATCCATCGCAAAGTCGAGTCCGATGATTTCCGTGATCTCCTTTTCAATCGGTTTATTTTCATATTCTGTCAGTATGGAAATGTGATACTTTCCCGTGGCAGAACGGGAAAGCGTACACGACTTGATGACATGATGGGCCGGAATCTCCCGATGCCGTTTCAGCCTGACGAGTCCGAGTTTCGGTAATTTGATCTGGCTCTCCAAAAGCTGTATATTGCCGTTCACCCGATTTGTCGTATAGGATGGCTTCGCTTTTCGGCTCTTGAACTTCGGAAACTTTGCCCGTCCTGCGAAGAAGTTGGTGTATGCTTTTTGCAGGTTCAGCTGTGCATTTGCCAGCGCTAAACTATCCACTTCCTTCAGCCACTCAAACTCTTTTTTGTATTTGGCGGGTGTCGGAAGTTTCTGTTGTTTCAGCAATCCCTTGTCGTCTTTGAATTGCTCATGGATTTCCTTGCGTTCCGCGAGCATTTTGTTGTATACGAAACGAACACAGCCGAACGTTTTTAGCAGCAGCTGTTCCTGTTCTTTTGTCGGGTACAGACGGAACTTATACGCTTTGTTTGCCATATCAAATCACCTCGCTTTCTTCCTTTGATGATAGCCGGAAAGAAAAAGGAAGACCATTTTGGCTGCGCCAACCGAAATTCATCTCCCCCTTACCGCTGGGCTTCGCCCGTTGCGCGCTTGAAGAGGGAGACTTCTTTCGGGAAACGTTAAACGTTTCAGCACCCGCAAGTTCCCTGATGATTGCCAACACGTCGGAATTGTCCCCGACATATGTGCCATTGTATTCGGCAAGTTTGTCCGAATCCACGTCTTCGATGGACTTGATCGAACTGTTTGCTTCGGCAGAACAGCCTGCAAAAAGCAACAAAGCAGTCAGTAAAATCATCATTTTTCTAAACTTCATTTTATCGCCCCAATTTTCTTTGGTTCTTCTTGCTTTATCATACGGTCCAAGATTCACTTGGTTTCACATAGAGCAGAAGAACCCTTTCCTTCTTTTCTTTCGCTTCAGTTTTTCTTCTGCACAATCGCCACTGTACAGCGGGACACACAGATAAGCCGCTCTTCCTCGTCGATGATTTTGATGTCCCATACCATTGTCGTGCGTCCTTTATGTAAAGGAATGCCAACGGCTGTCACCATGCCGTCCTGCTTGCCGCGTATATGATTCGCATTGATCTCCAGCCCAACAGCCAATTCTTTTTCCTGATCGATCATGTTCCACGTCCCCACACTGGCAACAGTTTCCGCCAGCACCACTGAAGCGCCGCCATGAAGCTGGCCAAATGGCTGATGAGTGGCTGCGTGGACCGGCATGGTAGCCGTCACTTTTTCGGCTGTGATTTCCTGCATTTCAATTCCCAGCACACCTGCAATTGTTTCTTCAACCGGTTTCATTTTCATATCCTTCTTCCTTTCTTTTTTACTGGCGACAGAAAAAGCTCTCAGCCTTTATGGTTTCTCAGCTGAGAGCTCCTCTCTTATCGGCTTCCAGTTTCTGTTTTCTGTTCACGCAACAGGAATTTTTGTATTTTGCCGCTGGCGTTTCTCGGCAACTCGTCCACAAACCGATAGCTCCTCGGCCGCTTGTAGCGAGCCAATTTGTCATTGTTTCTGCAGAATTCCTCCAACTCTTCTTCAGTAAGCGATGGATCTCCGGAGACGATAAAGGCAATCACTGACTCGCCCCATTTTTCATCCGGTACTCCCAGAACCGCAACATCTTTCACCGCTTCATGTTCATGCAGTATATCCTCCACCTCACGTGGATAAATATTTTCCCCACCGCTGATGATCATATCGTCGACGCGGTCTGCCACATACAAATATCCGTCTTCATCCATATAGCCGAGATCGCTGGAGTGATACCAGCTTTTATACAAAGCTTTATCAGACGCTTCCGGCCGGTTAAAATAACCTTCCATCATGCAAGGACCTTTCACGATGATTTCCCCGACTTCCCCCGGTTTCAGGATATCGTCCGGTTCTGACGGCCCGTCTTCACTTGGGCGTACAACACGGATTTCATGATTGTAAGCTGCACGACCCGCGGATCCTGCTTTTGTCAGTTGCTCATCTTCCAGCAGGAATGTAATGGCCGGTCCCATTTCAGTTTGTCCGTATGCCTGAATCAGATCCACGTTCAAAATGTCTTTTACTTTCTTCACAAGAACAGGAGCCATCGGGGCGGCCCCGTATAAACCACGTTGCAGCGTCTGAGCTTTTGATCCGGCCCCTTGCTGCTCTGCCATCATACTCCACATCGTCGGCACCGCAAACATCACCGTCACTTTTTCTTTTTCAATAGTATCGAGCGCCACGACCGGGTCGAATTGGTGCATGATCACACTCGAAGCACCTGCATGCACCCTCGGAATCACACAGCAATGCAGCTCTGCACAGTGGAACATCGGTGCTGTAACCAACCCTACGTCGCTGTTATTGTACTTCATCACATTGATGCAGATCAGGCTTTGTTCCGCCATATCCCGATGACGGTGAATCACTCCTTTCGGGCGGCCCGTGGTTCCACTTGTATACATAATGGCATAGGTATCCGTTTCATCGACTTCGGCCTCAGGTGGTGCAGTGTGAGAACGAGCCACTTCTTCCTGATAACTTTTCGCAAAATCAGGTTTTGCCTCATCGATAAACCAAAATTGAACCGCTGGAAACTCCGGCTGTATTTCGGAAATTGTATTTTTCAACTGATTTTCAAATATGACCACTTTCGGTTCAGCGTCTTTTAAAATGAATGACACTTCTTCCGACTTCAGCCGGAAATTGATCGGATTAAAAATGGCCCCGATCTTGGCACAGGCAAAAAGCGTGGTAGCCAATTCATGATTGTTGAACAAAAATGTCGAGACCCGGTCGCCTTTTCCCACTCCCGCAGCATTCAGGGCATTGGCCAAACGATGGACATCGGCCTGCCATTCCTGATACGTCCAGCGGCGGTTTCTTCTCAAGTCTACAAGCGCTTCTTTTGCAGGATATTTCGTTACTGTCTGATCAAAAATTTCCCCTAATGTCACGTACATATTTTCACCCCTCCGAAATAAATGAATGGTCATTCATTAACTTGCTATATCAATAATGTCAGATAATACGAAATTTTGCAACAACGCACAAACGGATTTTGCTGTATAATGAACACAAATTTCATCCAAAGGAGAGGTTCGATGAACAAAGTACAATTTCAGTTTCACGGCGTGGTATTGTTATACGGCTATTTGCAGCGCCTGTTTGTTTACGGGAACATCAAAGGCATGCTGGACACAAAGCCGGAGGCCGCTGAATGGGATGAGCTTCCACAACATCTTGATCACGTCAGTGCCATCTTTCAAAACTTCGACCGCAAAGCCGGATTGAACATTGACCAGATCAAGCAGGCTTTTACTGCTTACAGAACCGTGGAAGCCATGACGCCTCAAACGTTTCCCGATAAAGAAAAGGCGCCGTTGTCAGAACGTCTGGCAGTAACCGGAGCAGCATTGTATGCAGAAGAATACATAAATACCGGACTCATCCATCTCGGTATGAATTTTGACCCCAAAGTGGAAAAACGCTATCGCCAGCAAGCGGAGCATTATAAAAAAGTGGTAAAAATTATGACGATGCTGGTGGAAAAAACGGCTGAAAAGAAAACGCTGAGCAAAGCGGAAGCTGACCAACTGCAAAAATGGTATCAGACAACCATGGAAAGTGCAGACACAGTAAAAAAGGACATCCGCAGAATCCGCTACTTTCTGAACGGTACCACACCGTAAAAAGCAACAGTCCACAGGCGCTGTTCTGCAGAAAATAACGAACGCCCAAAAGACAGAAAAGGCTGCCGGCCAAGTCTCAAACAGGACTTGGCCGGCAGCCTTTTTCTTTGTTGCTTTGATGGACAAAAATCGTACTATTGCAAGGTTTGGTTTTCGCGCGTCAGCTCTGCTACGCTTTCCTCATATTCTTTAGACAATGTTTCAACGATTTCCTGGATGGTCTCACTCTTGGTGACAGTGGTTACACCATGGCCGGCCGACCAAATATCCCGCCAGGCCTTTACATCCACCAGATGGGACAGATCCACCTCGTCTTTCGGCTTCAAGGTAGCCGGATCAATTCCTTCTTTCAATAAGCTTGGAATCAACACATTGGCATGGACGCCGCTGAATGAGTCGGTATAAAGAATGTCTTCAATTGTTGAATCGATGACCATCTGCTTGTATTCTTCCTGAGCGCTGCTTTCTTCCGCCGCCAGAAAACGCGTCCCCATATAAGCATAATCGGCCCCCATCAATTTCGCAGCTGCCACATCCGCCCCTGTCGACAAGGCTCCTGACAGGATGATGGTGCCTCCGTAAAACTGTTTGACAGCAGCGATGAAAGCGAACGGATTCAACATGCCGCCATGTCCGCCGGCCCCAGCGCACACCAGGATTAACCCATCCACACCGGCCCCGGCCGCTTTTTTCGCATGGCGGACATTTGCAACGTCCGAATAAACCAGACCACCGTAGCTGTGGACGATTTCAATAACTTCGGCTGGAGAACCCAACGAAGTGATGACAATCGGCGGCTGATATTGACGGACCAGCTCCAGATCATCATCAAAGCGCTTGTTTGATTTTTTGTGGCATATCAGATTGACGGCCCACGGTTTGTCACCCAGCGCTTCTTTCACTTCTTTCAGCCATTCGGCACACGTTTCAATCGGCCGGGCATTCAGCAGGGGAAACGAGCCGATGACCCCTGCTTTTCCCGCTTCAATGACCATCCCGGGCGTCGATACCAAAAACATCGGAGCGACAATGACCGGCAACTTAAGCATGTTCAATCACCACCGCAATTCCCTGGCCGCCGCCGATGCAAAGACTGGCTACCGCATACTTTCCGCCACGCTGCTTTAATTCGTACGCGGCAGACAACAAGACCCGTGTTCCACTGGCTCCGACGGGGTGACCAAGTGCAATGGCTCCGCCGTGAACATTTACTTTGCTGCGGTCCAAGCCGAGCTCTTTTTCAACCGCCAAATATTGGGCGGCGAATGCCTCATTGATTTCGATCAAGTCAATGTCTTCAAGAGTTAACTGGGCTCTCTCCAATGCCTGCCGGATTGCCGGGACCGGTCCGATGCCCATGACATTTGGATCCACTCCTGCCACTCCCCAGGAAACAATACGGGCGATTGGATTCAAGCCATGCTTTTTGACTGCTGCTTCTCCCGCCACTACAACTGATGCCGCCCCGTCATTAATCCCTGAGGCATTGCCAGCAGTAACGGTTCCTTCTTTTTTAAATGCCGGACGAAGCTTCGCAAGCGCTTCTTTACTGGCATCAGGCTTCACATGCTCATCCGTATCAATGAGCTGTGTACCTTTTCTGGTTTTCACTTCCACACCCACGATTTCTTCTGCAAACACACCGTTTTCAATCGCTTTGGCTGCCCGCTGATTTGACTCGACCGCATAGGCGTCCTGCTCTTCCCTGGAAATGTCGTATCTTTCTGCCAGATTTTCCGCAGTCACTCCCATGCCGTTGCCGGTATATTGATCTGTCAGAGTAGCCGTCAGCATATCTTCAAATTTCATATCACCCATTTTTGGAGCCCCGAACCGCTGCTTGAAATTTGAGTAGGGTGACATTGACATGTTCTCTGTACCGCCAGCCAACACCAAATCCGCTTCACCGAGTTTGATGTACTGTGCCGCCGAAACGACGGACTGTGCTCCGGAGCCGCATAATCTGTTCAAAGTCAAAGCGGGCACCTCAATCGGAACTCCTGCCTTCAACCCGATATGGCGTGCCAAGTAAGCGGCGTTTACATTGGAATGAATAACGTTGCCATAAATGACATGATCAATTGATTCCGCTTTTACATTCGAGCGTTTCAGTGCCTCCACGGCCGTTGCCGTCCCCAGTTCCGTGGCATCCATCTTGGCAAAAGAACCTCCGAACGCGGTGAATGCTGTTCTGGCTCCATCTACTATATATACATTGCTCATTCCGATTTCCCCTTTCACAATTAGATCTTTTGTCTTTTTTATAACCCATTAATTATCTGAAAATTCTTATCTAAAGATATCTTAACGATATTTATTTTGGATTGCAATGGTTTTCAAAAGAGGAAAACAGCGGAAGAACAGAATTATCTTTTAATTATAATCATTATTAATAAGAATTGATTTCAAATTAAATAATGGTATGATAGATACTGTAGTGCTTTTACATAAAAAATGAGAATGAGGTGTTCGATTCATGAGTACAGACAAAAAAGCTCTAACTACCAGCTGGGGTGCCCCAGTCGGAGACAACCAAAACTCGCAGACAGCCGGACAGCGCGGACCGGTCCTATTGCAGGATGTTCATCTTCTTGAAAAACTGGCGCATTTCAACAGAGAACGCGTACCTGAGCGTGTCGTTCACGCAAAAGGCGCCGGCGCCCACGGTTATTTTGAAGTCACACAGGACGTGACGAAATATACGAAAGCCGCTTTTCTTTCCGAGGTCGGCAAAAAGACGGATCTGTTTGCCCGCTTCTCCACAGTAGCTGGTGAAAACGGTTCTGCAGATACAGTTCGTGACCCTCGCGGATTTGCTTTGAAATTCTACACAGAAGAAGGAAATTATGACCTAGTCGGAAACAACACGCCGATTTTCTTTATCCAGGATGCGATTAAATTCCCTGACTTTATCCATACACAAAAACGCGACCCAAAAACGCATTTGAAAAACCCTAACGCAGTGTGGGATTTCTGGTCATTGTCACCTGAATCCTTGCACCAAGTGACTTACTTGATGGGCGACCGCGGGATTCCTGCAACACTTCGCCACATGCACGGTTTCGGAAGCCACACATTCAAATGGACCAACGCTGAAGGCGTATCCCACTGGGTGAAATACCACTTCCTGACTGAACAGGGCATCAAGAACATCACACAGGATGTAGCTGACAAAATTGCCGGCGAAAACCCTGATTTCCATACAGAAGACTTGTTCAACTCCATTGAAGAAGGCGACTTCCCGGCTTGGAAAATGTATGTACAAATCATGCCTTTGGAAGATGCGAACACGTATCGCTTCGACCCATTCGATGTAACAAAAACATGGTCACACAAAGATTACCCGTTAATCGAAGTTGGCCGCATGGTGCTTGACCGCAACCCTGAGAACTATTTTGCAGAAGTTGAGCAGGCAACATTCTCTCCTGGCACATTGGTTCCCGGCATCGACGTATCACCGGACAAAATGCTGCAGGGCCGCTTGTTCGCTTATCATGATGCGCATCGCTACCGTGTAGGCGCCAACCACCAGATGCTGCCGATCAACGCAGCGAAAAACCAAGTAAACAACTACCAGCGCGACGGCCAAATGAACTTTGGCAAAAATGGCGGCGGTTCTGTTTACTACGAACCGAACAGCTTTAACGGACCTGCAGAAGAGGCAGCTGCAAAACCAGCACCTCTTGAAGTATCGGGCGTTACCGATTCAGTACCTTATTTCAAAGAAGATTATTACACACAACCAGGGGATCTATATCGCCTGCAAAGTCCGGAAGAGCAAGAACGCCTTGTAGCCACTTTTGTGGGCGGACTGAGTGCCGTAACATATGACCACATCAAACTTCGCATGATCGATCACTTGTACAAAGCGGATGCGGATTTCGGTACCCGCGTTGCAGAAGGCCTTGGCATGGAAGTTCCTGGTCTTGCAGGTGCAAACTGATCAAGTTTGACAGCTGATAATATCACCTTGCTATTCTCAATTAGCAGCCACCCTTAAACTGGGCTGGCTGCTTTTTTTATAGTACTGAAAAGCTGCTGTCCATAATTGACCACCAAAAAAGAAGGACAGCCGATTTGGCGCCCTTCCTTTTTTTACTTTCTTTCTATAATTTCTTTTCAATTCGCATCGCTATATCTTTGCCGTTTTGGATGCACGCTCCAATGCCGACACCGTAATAGGAAGCACCAGCCAGGAAAACATCAGGGACAATTTCGTCCATTTTTCCCTCTAAGGCATCGACGGATGCTTTATGTCCCATATGATAATTGGGCATGAGATTTTTCCAGTCGGTCACTTCTACAGTTTCCGGCTTTGCTTGGATGTTCAGGCTTTTCCGGATATCTCCCAGTGCGGCTTCGACCAATTGTTCCTGGGGCAGATCTTTCAGTTTCTCATAAGAAGGATTGGAACTTTTGTAAAACAAGCGGACGAGCAAATTTTGCGCCTGCGAAGTATGCGTCCACTTCCGGCTCGTCCATGTACAGGCGTTGCAGAGTATATCGTTGTTTTCCGACACGATAAAACCCGTCCCATCAGCAGGCAGCTGTGCGTCCGGCAGGGAAAAGCCAAGATAAACACTGATCAGCGTCGAGTTTTTAAAACTGCTGAAGTCATTATCCAATGCCGGCTGCTGAAGTATTTCCTGTGCCGTATTATGGGGAACCGCCAGGATCACATAATCTGCTTTCATGGTCTCACCATTATCCAAATGGATTTCATATTGACCGTTCGTTTTCGTCAGGCCTGTTGTGCCGACTCCTTTGAGAATGGTCGTGTCCTCCAGTTTTTCCTCCAAGCGATCGATCAGCACGCCCATTCCTTCGTCAAAGGAAATGAATTTCTTATTCGATGCGCCCTGGAAGCGCTTTTTGTTTGCTTCCAAGCCTTTGATAATGCTGCCGTATTCATTTTTATAATCCACTAAATACGGCAACGTGGAAGCAAGTGTTAAATCGTATAAATCTCCTGAATACACACCGGACAGGACCGGCGCGATTTGGTTGTTGACCAGTTCTTTTCCCAGAAAAGCCTCCAGAAATTCACCGATTGAACTGTCGCGTGTAAACCGGTCATTTGGCGTATCAAAATCCTTCAACGCTTCTTTTTTCCCTTGCTCAGAAACAAGTGTGGAACTGAACAAGGCCTCTTTGCTCATCGGAATACCGAAAATCGTATCAGCCGGGATGGCGTGCAGTTTGTTGTTGGTATATAAATACGAAATGCCTGTCGCATTATAGACAAGACGGTCTTCCAACTGCAATTCCTCAATCAAAGGCATGACACTTTCGTTCCGTGCCACGATGGAATCCGCTCCCGTTTCCATGATGAATCCTTTGTCTTTCACCGTCCGGATTTTCCCGCCCAGCTGTTCTTCTTTTTCAATGAGCAGCAAGTCCAAATCCAGATTTTTTTCTTTTTTTAACTTCTGTATATAATGCATCGCTGAAAGGCCTGTGATGCCTCCCCCGATGACCACGACTGTTTTCACTGCTATCCACTCCTTACTCTTCTCTTCATTTTACCAACAATTCCGTTAGACAACAGGAGGGATTTTGTCTTTTTCTAAACGCTTTTGTTGCGTTTTGACTTTCAGACTGGTTTTATTAGGAGAGAAGCTTAGTTATGAAGGAGAGAATCGCCATGAAAAACGCAATCGATCAAAATATTATCGAGAGACGGTCAATCAAGAAATTCAAGACTGATGCTGTCGACGTGGAAGAAATCATCGAATTATTGAATGTCGCCAAATGGGCGCCAAACCATACAGTGAACGAACCCTGGCGTTTCCAGCTGTACACGGGCGCCGGCAAAGAAAAGTTCGTTCGGGCGTTTATCGACGCCATGCCGAAAGAAGATGGCGAGACGCCGCAGAAAGTATTGAACAAAGCACAATATTTCCGGGATATCCCATTGCACCTGGTGGTCATCATGCCGGAAGACCCTCGCCAAAGAAGATGGGATGAAGATTACGGAGCCATATCGTCGCTGATCCAAAACTTCCAGCTGGCTGCCTGGGAACGGGGCATCGGCATGATTTGGCGGTCAAACGACTGGATCTACAACCCGATTTTCAGAGACGCAATCGGTGTGGCTCCAGGTGAAAAAGTTGTGGCCACATTGATGATCGGTTATCCGAAACATGTGCCTGAAAAACGGGAACGGACCGATATCCGCGAAAAATTGACGATTATCGAGGAATGACCCTGAGATTCAGAGTTATTTTCTTTTGGACAACTGAAATTTTTCAAAAAAAGATGGCGCCGTTTGTGGCGCCATCTTTTTTCTTATTGAATTTCCGACATTGCCCCGACCGCTCCAGAAAACTCCCCGTTTTCCAGAAACAACGGCGTAGCCCCTCTCAAGATCGTATAGCTTTCCACGACTTCCTTCAGCAGGGGGTTATGGATAAACGAAGAGCCGATATAGATGATGATATCCACATCACATTGTTTCGCCGCCTGCACACTGACTGTACTGACCGTTTCGCCGACCAGGCCGACGACGGCTGCCAGCAACTCTTCTTTGGTTAATTCCCCGCAAGCAGTGAAAAGATGATTGCCGAAATTGCTGGCTGTCAATTCACCGGGAATTGGTGGTTCTTTTCCTTCATAAATATGTTTTACTTTCAAATCCACACGGTCCCGTGAACCACTTCCCGCCAATTCTACAATTTCTTCAAAGTCGGTTACACCAGTCAGGAGACGGGACAAGCCGATCAACGTTCCGCCCCCAACACCACTGCCTCCGAGACGCACTTGCTCATTGGACTGAATGCAGTGGATGGAAGTTCCGGTGCCGACATTGGTCACAAGATATTCCTTTTCTTCGCGTTTCATCCGGTCCAAAAGGAATTGGACCCCGTGATGAGTAGCCTCAAATTCCACCATTTCCTTCGCTTTTTTATCCAGCAAAGAAAGAAGGACTCCGGACTTGCCGCCGGTCACACAAACTTTGCTGTTGTCCAAACCATTCACCCAGGCAGCGACCTTTTCGATTTCTGCAACGGGGTATTTAACGAACTGGAGCACTCCTTTTTCGGTGTAGGCTACTTTGATCAAGGTGCCGCCCGCATCTATTCCGACAATCATATTTACACCCACTCTTTCTTGCACATTACTTTTCAGAACACCCGCATATTTCTTTGCACGATAAAATTCTATCACAGTCCTTCTCAAAGAAGTTCAGAAACAGCCTGTGCACACTTGCTGCTCTTATTTCTTATGTATCCAGAAAGTTTTTACCGACCAATTCTTTGGAATGAAGGATAAATTCCTGCACAAGTTTAACGCTGTTTTCCAAATCCGCCAGGTCCACAATCTCAATCGGGGAATGTGTATAGCGGGAAGGAATCGAAACCACCCCGGAAGATACGCCCGTGGAAGTCATATGGATGGCACCTGCATCCGTGCCGATTCCCATAAAGATTTCCTGCTGGTAAGGGATGTTCTTTTCAACAGCCACTTTTTCGAGCAGACCTGACACAAGGGGATGCGCAATCAGCGAGCGGTCTGCAATTTTAATGCAGGGGCCGGCTCCCAGTTTTCTGGTCCCTGTCATCAATACGTCATGCGTATCGCTTGTCGGCGTCGTATCGATGGCCAGTGCAAAGTCCGGATGAAACTTCGGAGAAAGGACAGAGGCTCCTCTGAGACCAACTTCTTCCTGTACTGTAAAAACGAAATGAACATCGCCGTGTGAAAGGTCCGGATTTTGCCGGAAGTTTTGAATCAGTTGAATCAGCAGCGCGCATCCTGCCCGGTCATCAAGCCCTTTGCCGACGACGCGATTGCGCTTTTTGTCTCCCACCAGTTTCAGTTCACTGCCGTAACTGACCGGCTGTCCGACTTTGACACCCATTTCGAGTACTTCTTCTTTTGATGACGCCCCTATATCAATATACATGTCACGGTGTGACGCAATCCGTTTCGGATCGTCCCATTTTGCGTAATGGGCAGACAGCGTGCCGATCACTCCATTTACATACCCTTCCGCTCCTTTGACCGTTACCGGTTGCGCC
Organism: Planococcus salinus; assembly: GCF_003719725.1. GTDB lineage: Bacteria > Bacillota > Bacilli > Bacillales_A > Planococcaceae > Planococcus > Planococcus salinus. The sequence continues at coordinate 11,969 of NZ_RIAX01000010.1, forward strand.
AGCAGAATGCGGTTGTCAAAACCGCCGAGTTGTTCAAAACGAAGTGTTCCGTTGTCTTCAATTTTCTTCACGACAAAACCGATTTCGTCCGCATGGGCGGCCAGCAGGATGGACGGCATCTCTGCATCCGTTGCTTTGATGGTAGCAATAACATTTCCTAATGCATCAACTTCCACTTCGTCCACTTTATCTGCCACTTCATTTACTATGTATCGCTGAACATCCTGTTCAAAACCGCTTGGTCCTACTTTTTCACATAATTCTTTCAATAATTGATACAATTCAACCACTCCAGTCTTTTGTTCCTGTTCGACTGCAGGAACGATTGGTTTAACTTGTCCGGTTTTTACCACTATGTAAGCAGACCTTATTAATTATAAAGATTTCTCCGCTGAATATCCATGAAATCATTCATTTTTCTAAATAGAACGATAACTTAAAATGCCAAACAAGCCGCTCTTAGGTTCCGGTAAGGCGGCTTGTTCACGGTTCTCTCTTTACTTGTGTAGTCATAATTACGCCGGCAATGACCAGCAGCGCACCGAGTATGTGCATGGAGGTGATGGTTTCACCCAGCCAGAAGTATGCACCAGCCATTGTCGCGACGGGAAGGAAATTCAAAAATACCGAAGCACGGGAAGCCCCCAACAGGCCCACTGCCCGGTTGTAGAGGAGCAAGGCAATAAAAGAAGGGAATATCCCCAAATACAGCAGGCCTGCAACAAGACCCGGCGCTTCAGCCAGCAGCTGAATGGAAAAGCCGGTCATATACCACTCGATCAGAACCAGTGGCCCCAGTACCAGCAGCGAAATGCCGGTCATCACGAGAAGCGCGCCGTAGGAAGGAAATAAATGCATATATTGTTTGACTGTAATGGAATAGACCGCCCAGCAAATGATGGCTCCAACCATGATGCCGTCCCCTGCGTTCCATGGCATTGCAGCGACTTGGAAAATGCGCCCGTCCATGACAACCCAGACCGAGCCCAGTAAAGACACAAGGATTCCCAACCATTGGATGCCGCGCAACTGTTCTTTCAGGACCACTGCGCTCATCAGCGCAGTAGCTGCCGGTATGACCGCTTCCAGCACGGAAGCGTTGGTGGCCGTAGTAAATTGTAAGGCTCCATAAAGAAAGGCATTAAAGAAAGCAATACCGGTCAGCGTCATCAACAGAAATGGTTTTTTGTAATGGATAAATGTGCTTTTATACTGCCAGGCGCTGCGGAATCCGAGTGGAAACAAGACGATAAAAGCGATCAGCAGGCGGAAAAAGGATATGGTGACAGGCGGCAAATCATTGACTGCTTTGCCGACCAGGATATTACCGGCATAGAACACAACCACTAATATCAACAGAACATATGGATGGCTGATACTGCACCTTCTTTCTCAAGCCGGCTGCTGCAGATTGCCGGCTATTTGACTTCTGGTTTCGTTTCCTGGTTAATGCCGAAGGAAGAATTGAACAGCTTAAACAACTGCTCAAATTTGCTGACAATATCAAGTGCCAACAGTCCGTTTCCTTCCGCTGTTTTCGGATAACCGAGAGGGACCGTTCTGCGCACAAGCTGGGCATACAATTCCCCTTCTGTCAGTTTTCTCTGAAATTCAGCTTCTGCAATGTTTCGGAGCAATGCCAGAGCCCCCGAGATATGGGGTGTCGCCATTGACGTTCCGGACAATGTAGCGTATTTGCCGCCGGGATAGGCGGAGTAGATATTGACACCGGGCGCCACCAAGTCGACTTCGTTATTGGTATTGCTGAAAGAAGCGATTTTCTTATTGAAATCAACAGCCCCCACCTGGATCACTTCTCCATAAGCACCCGGATAGGCGTATTCATCGGTTTCCGGGCTCGCATCTCCTTCGTTGCCTGCGGCACAGACCACCGGGATACCGGCATCCACCGCCCGTTTTACAGCTTTATACAGTTCCGGAACATCCGTCGGTCCACCAAGCGACATGGAAATGACACTGGTTTTTTCACCGTTCGGTCCTTCCCAATCCAATGCATAGTGGATGCCGTTGATGATGCTGGTGTAATCACCACCACCTTCACCGCTCAGCACTTTTAAAATCAGCAGTTTCGCTTCCGGGGCGACTCCCGCAATGCCGCCACCTTTTCTCAAAGAAGCCGCCGCTGTACCGGCCACGTGCGTCCCATGGCCATTGTTATCGTCATAGTTTTCTTCATCCGAGTCATAATCCGGTGTGAAATTCCGGCCGCCGATAATCCGGTCCTTTAAATCAGGATGATCCGGCTGACATCCAGTGTCCAGTATAGCGATGACATTGCCTTTTCCTTTTTCTGCCGCTTCCCAGACTTCCGGTGCCTGGATCATCCTCACCCCTTCCGGAATCTGTGGAGCCACAGCGTGAATTGCCTCAATACGATAAGGAATCAAATGCATATAACTCATCCGTTTTCCCCTCCTTTTACTTTATTTTACCATTAATGCTTTCATTCACTGAATAGTTAGAAACCATAAATCTTTTCAATTTCTCCGGGTTTCAGTTTTTCAGCAATTGCATTCGCTGGTTGAATAAAGTCGGATAGGACAAAAACCCGAGCATGATGCTGGTGACCGCTGCAGTGGTCAGCAGCAAAAATAAAATGAGCAGCTGGAACTGAACAGCTTGAATCGGATCTGCACCGGCAATAATCTGGCCGCTCATCATACCGGGCAGCTGCACGAGGCCGACTGTTTTTTGGCTTTCGATGGTCGGAATCATACTGGCTTTGATCGAATCGATCAATTGTTTGTGGATTGCCTGTTTCGGGGTACCGCCAAGAGACAAGATCAGTTCGGTTGCTTCCTGATTTGACTCTACTTCCGCCGTAAACCGATTCAGGAAGAGAATCGATAAAACCATTGAATTCCCAATGACCATCCCGCTGATAGAGATGATGTACTGGGCTGTTGGGGGGGTAATCTGGAATCCGAGTAAGATGCTTTGTGTCAGCACTTCAACAAACACCAATGTGACGGCAACTTTCCATGTGATCCCTTTAATCGCCGCACCCTTTTTCTGAGCATTATGCGTGGCCGCCACAATCATCAGCGTCACCATTAAAAAGATATACACAAGACTTTCCGATTCAAAGACGAACTTCAGCACATATCCAATCAGCAATAATTGGATGATGGAACGGATCGTCGCGATGATGGTGTCTTTTTCCAGTCCCAGGTTGAGGGTTTTTGACAATAAGAGGGGGATGACGACGAAGATGAGCGTAATCGATAATGTTAAATAGCTCATTTCTCTTCCCCCTTCACAAATCGTTTTACTTTGTCATTTGTCGGGTTTTCCAATAAGCTGCTTTCGCCACTTTCCATTACTTCCCCTTCCATCATCACCCAGGTAAAATCACCGATTTCCAACGCCTGTTGGAGGTTGTGCGTAATCCAAATGATGGTTGTCCCGTATTTTCTGTTGATATGAACAATGAGTTCTTCAATTTCCTTCATCGATTTTCTGTCGAGAGAAGAAGTGATTTCATCCAACAGCAAAATCTCCGGTTTATTGACCAGCGTTCGGGCAATTGAAACTTTCTGCCGTTGCCCACCCGACAAATCGCTTACTTTGCGCTGCAAAAAACTTTTGTCGAGTCCGACATCCTCCACCAATTGCACAGCTTCCGTTTCGGGCAGCTTACGGCCCCGCAGTTCCATTGGCAAGTTCAGGTTATCGTAGACGGTGCCACTGATCATCGGTGCGCTTTGCAAAGCCAGCCCGACAAGCCGCCGCAGTTCAATCGGATCATAGTCCTCGATCGGTTTCCCTTTGATATAAATCACGCCGCTGTCCGGAGAGAGCAGTCCGTTGCACAGCTTTAATAAAGTGGTCTTTCCCGCTCCTGAAGGTCCGACCAGTGTAGTGATTTTCCCTTCCGGAAAAGACCCTGTAACCCCTTTTACTATATGTACAGCTTTCGTCGAAAAATCCACTTGGTTGAAATGCACAGCCGGTTTGTAACTGGTCGTCATGTTCTTCACTTCCTTTCAAAAAGAAAACAGCACACAAGCAGCGTGTGCTGTTTCGCCTGTCACTCTTCCAATTTGCGTGCGGCGAATTCGTCGTTCATCTTCAGGAAGTATTCGCCACCTTCCCCAGCACCTTTTAATCGTGTAATGATATCCCGAAACATTTTCTCTTCTTCCATCTGCTCTTCGATAAACCAATCCAGGAAAGACAAGGTGGCGTGCTCCTGCAGTTCATCGGCCAACGTCACGAGCGCGTAAATATTGCTTGTCACTTCTTTTTCCTGCGCCAATGAACTTTCTACAACATCCATGGCACTGACGTAGTTGTTTTTCGGTTCAGATAAAGACTGCACGACCGGTTTTTCGTCCATAGTCACTAAATACTCATAAAACTTCATCGCGTGGAAATGTTCTTCTCTCGATTGCACTAAATAGAAATTAGCAAATCCATGATACCCTTTTTCTGAAAAATACGCCGCCATTGCCGTGTACGAGTGAGCCGCCTGCAACTCGTTGTTGAATTGATCGTTTAGGGCCTGTGTCAGTTTTTCCGGTAGCATTGTGTATTCCTCCTCTTTCTTATTTAGAATCATTCTAATGTAGATACTATACCATACCCCTATTTAAAAAATCAAAACAAATGAGAATTTTATATCTAATTGATAATGAAACTCATCAATAACAATCTTATAATACCTTTAAATGATAATAATTATTATTTATCTGCAGATAACGACCACTTGATGCTTACTGCTTACTTTTAGTAACTTATTGTAGTATGATAACTTTATAGAAACGCTATTCAGTAGATACGGAGGATTTCCATGACACAATTGAAACTCGAACCGAAAGTATTGGACCTGTTAAAAGACAAAATTCAAATGATCAAAATGGACGAAGGGGCGATTTATTTAGTAGGTCCCATTCGCCTGCCCGTCAATTTATACGGCGAAACAAAAATCTTCAATTGGTATTGCTGGTTGAATTACGATGAAGTCACCGAGGATTACGAAAACATCATCGAAAAACTGTCTTCTTCAAATTTGGCCGAATACCAGCAATCGAGTGTACTGGTTTACGGCGATTTCGAAAACAGCGAAGATGCGCTGATCCGCATGCACTCGATTTGCCATACTGGAGATATTTTTGGCAGCAAGCGCTGTGATTGCGGTTACCAGCTCAAACAGTCCATGCAGCGGATCACAGAGCACGGGACAGGCGCTTTGTTTTATTTGGCCAATCACGAAGGCCGCGGCATTGGATTGTTCAGCAAAGCGATGGCGTATGTTCTTCAGGAAAATGGCTACGATACGGTCGAAGCAAATGAAGGACTGGGCTTTGTTGACGATTCACGGAACTATGGCGATGCCATTGCCGTTTTAAAAACCCTGCGGGAAAAACCGGTCACTTTGATGACCAATAACCCCAAAAAATTAGCTGCGATTGAAAAAGCGGGACTGCAAATAGCCGGCCGCACTTCACTTTGGGGAGACAAGTCGGAGTTTAACGCCAATTACTTGCAGACGAAAATAACCCGTTCCGGCCATTTAAGAGACGAAGGAGAAGAGTGCGATGCCGAATCATGAGTTCTATATGGACCTGGCGCTGTCTAACGCGCAGGCAATGAAAGGGCAGACAGATCCGAACCCTCTTGTCGGCTCGGTGATTGTCAATGACAACCGAATTGTCGGTGTTGGCAGCCATTTAAAAGCCGGAGAACCGCATGCGGAAATCCATGCGCTGCGAATGGCCGGTGAACTGGCGCGCGGCGGAACGATTTACGTTACGTTGGAACCTTGTTCACACTTTGGCAGAACGGGTCCTTGCGCCCTGGCCATCATCGAAGCAGGCATCCAAAAAGCCGTCATTGCGACGCTTGATCCAAACCCCCTTGTGGCCGGCAATGGCGTCAAAATGCTGGAAGACGCCGGCATTGAAGTCGTCATCGGCATCCGCCGGGAAGAATCCCGGCGACTGAATGAAGTGTTCAATAAGTTCATCGTGGAAAAGCAACCATTTGTCACTTTAAAGGCTGCTTCTACACTGGACGGCAAAATTGCCACTCATGCGCTCGACAGCAAATGGATCACCTCCGAAGAAGCCCGGACAGATGTCCATCAGCTTCGGAGTGAAAACATGGCCATCCTGGTCGGTGTCGGTACGGTTATAGAAGACGATCCGTCATTGACCGCCCGCATTCCGAATGGCCGCAATCCACTCCGGATCGTCATGGACTCAAAGCTGCGGATTCCACTCCAGTCGAAAGTCGCGACGGACGGATTAGCGGACACATGGATTTTCACCAGCCAGCAGTATGACCGGCAGAAAAAAACCGAACTGGAACGGCTTGGTGCCATTGTCATAGAAACCAGCGGCAAAGAACGTGTCGATCTGGACGACTTGCTGCAATACCTTGGGAATCATTCCATTTCATCTTTGTTCATTGAAGGCGGCGGCACTGTCAATGCAGCTTTTTTGGAGAAGGGCGCGATCGATAAAGTGGTGCTGTATTTTGCTCCGAAACTGATCGGCGGAAAACAGGCTCCGACCTTTTTGGAAGGCAGTGGATTTGAATTGATGAAAGACGCGGTGGAACTGGACCATGGAGAATTCACAAAAATTGGGAAAGATTTCAAGTTTACAGGCTATCCCCGAAAAAAAGGAGAGGACTCATGAAATTCGGATTTGATATAGACGATACCTTGATTGATCTGCGGGAGTATGCTTTTGGCGTTTATCAGGAGAAGTTGGGACGTGAAGTGGATAAAGAGGCTTTCCATGAGCTGCAACGTGTTGAAATCCATGAAATTTTTGGAATGAGCGATGAAGAAGGAGCGGAGATGTGGAATAGCCTGGTCGATGAATTGTATTATGCAGACTGCCCTCCTTCACCCGGTGCCGTCGAATTATTGCAGACACTTGACCAGCAGGGTCATGAGATCTATTACATAACGTCGCGGACGGCTGAACACGGCGAAAATACGAAAGAGTGGTTAAAAAAACAAGGCTTCCCGGTTCGGGATGACCGGTTTTACTGCGGCATGAAAGACGCCGAAAAAGTGCAAATCATCGAAGACCTGCAGCTCGACTATTATTTTGATGACAAACCCGCAGTCCTTGAAACGTTGAACCACGAAGCTTTAAAGGTATTGGTGAGAGACCAGTCCTATAACCGCCATCTGGATTTGCCCCGCATAAAACAATGGGCGGACTTGCATGAATTGATCGAGAACGAAATGAAGTAAAACCTAAAAAGGCCGGCCCGAAAATTTCGGGCCGGCCTTTTCCGTTATTCCACACGATCTTCTTCACTCAATCCGCTTGTGCCAAACGCCTCGTCAAGCGTGTCGTAACGTGAGACTCTTGTCACTTTGCCATTCTCCACTTCCATGACTGTATAAACGGTCACTTGGCCGTCCTGGTTTTCCCAGGTACCCTGCTGCTCGTAGACCACCGTGTCAGCTTTTGCAAAACGCGTGACCGTAGTCAGGTGAAGCCCTGAATCCTCCACCCATTGTGTCAACGTCTCATGGCCAGCCGCTGTTCCCCGCGGTCCGACCATTTCAATATTAGAATCTGAGACGGCCAATACCCCTTTGACGTCTTTGGCATTGACTTTTTCCGTCCAAAGATCAGCTGTTTCGATGACTTTACTCATTCTACCTAGCTCCTTTCGTCTGGCAATTTGTCAAAAATGACGAGTAAGAATGTAGCGACCGGACCGAGCAGGAGTGACAACAAAAACCAGTTGAGGCCACTCCTGTTTTTCCCTTGCGCAATCCCGGCATTGATCAATGATAACGTTCCCCAGCCAACAGCGAACTCATTTCCCATATATCCCGCTCCCTTTTCCTTTAAACTCTATCATAGTGAAAAAGAAGACGGGACCTGCCCATCTTCTTCAGTAATTCACGTTTTTCAATTTTTTGAATGTCGTTACAAAATGGTCCGGATCTGTATACACTTTATATGTCACTACACCTGTGTGGGTGTGCAAGTAAAGCAAATTTGCATCTTCCGAAAAAGATTTGTAAGAGATGTCCCACACATTGGAGATGTTGTATTTTTTAGTGGAGGCAATGAGCGTATCTTCGTATAAATGAAGATCGTGTTCATTTTTGATAATTTTCATCTCTCCGGCCTCAATGGACCTTACCGTGTCAATGTACGTCAGTGAGGACAATAAGTTTGTTTGGTCCATACCGGTTTCCTCCCGTTCTTCTATTGAGTGAATTCTATCGCATCCGCCCCTCCACAAGCAAACAATGCGGACCGGAAAAAATGGACAACCCGTGAGTTGCCCATTGCCAGAAATGCTATTTGTCTTCAATTTCCACTTCGTACTCTTCATCTTCCTGGAAAATTCCTACCACCCATTGGTCTGTGTCTTCATTAAATTCAAGCGAGCTAATGGCGGTCACCCAATTGGATTTTTGCTTGGCTGTTTCAAGGGCCCGCTGGACAACTTGTGTTTCGATAAGATCGGCGCCTTCCGGTTGGTAAGCCGGCAACACTTCCACAAAGCTGGCTCTTCCTTGGCCAGGGTACGATTCTGCGATGGGCCCTGAGGCTTCGATCAATACACGCTGTCCGACGTCCAATTTTTCAGCCGCGTTTTGGAAAGCAAAATTAATGGCGGAAAAATGCTTGCTTACACCACCGGTTGAACTGAAATCCTGGGACTTTGCTGCCACGGCCAGCATGCCGTCTTCTTCAACGCTTACTAAATAATATCCTTCAGCAGAAGGTTCGTTCACTGTTTCCGGATCCGGATAGACGACGTCGGGCTCTCCCGGAAGCGGCACCATTGTTCCCTGCTGTTCAATCACCACTTCATGCTCCGGAAAAGTTTGGACCAATTGTTCCTGTTGCTCTTCTGTCAGGAAGTTATGGCCAATTTCAAGGGCACCGGTAATGGTATCAGCCGAGATGCTGTAGCTTACAGCATCCGGATTGTGATGCGCTTCTGCCATTTCTTTCAGCGGCTTTGCTGCCTGATCCATCAACGCACGGTTATCCGCTTCCGTATGCGGGCTTTGGTAAATATAGATCGGTTCAGCAAGAATTTTTCCGGTGTCCACTTGTTCCTGAAGAATCGTCAACATGGTGTCAAGCCGCTCATCCGGTTCTTTTACACCGAACCAGAATCCTGATTGTTCAGCACCTGAAGACTGGTTCTCATAGAAGATGACTCCGGCTTGATTGACTCCTTCATAGCCGCCATAAACCTGTTCAATCGCTTCGGTTGCGGCAAGGCCTTCAATTTGCTGAACGGCCAGATCTTCTGCCAGCTCGTCCGTCGGTTCTCCCATGTAACCTTCTTTAAATTCAGTCGTTTCTTTGATTGCCTCTGCTTTTTCATCGCGTATCACTGTATCGTCTGTCGTTTGTTCAAGAGAAGCGATGATTTCCCGTCCACTGACGACTTTTGCCTCTTCTTCAGCATCAGCAGTTTGGTCGATTTCATCGTCATTTATCTTATTCACCGACGTTCCACATGCTGTAAGAAGAAAAATCATCCCTATAGCCATGAGCTTCTTTTTCATCGATGGCACCTCCCTCAAAACTGTTATGAACAATTAGACGGAAGAACTTTCAAAATGTTACAATCTTCTAAAGATTAGCGTCTGGTAAGGATAAAAAAGCGAAATAGACACACTAAGAAAAGAGGTTCCGTATGGAGAATTGGTTCGGTCCTGGTTCACCACATGATTTTCAACTCTTTTCCACCAGCCACCTCGTCATGCTTGCCATTGCAGCTGGAGGGCTTATTTTGCTGTCCGTGACAAGAAAGCGATGGCTTGCAAAAGAACGTGCTTTCCAATGGGTTCGGTGGACCTTGTTTTCGTTGCTCCTTCTATCAGAGCTTTCCTACCAAACCTGGGCATCCATCCACGGAATTTGGAGTTTCAGTGGGCATGTGCCGCTCCACTTATGCGGCATCGCATCCATAACTGCCTTGATCGGCCTGCTGACTTTGCATAAAACATGGATACAAATCTCTTTTTTCATCGGCATTGTTCCTGCCTTCCTGGCTCTGGTGACACCGGATTTGCCTCATGACTATCACCATTACCGCTTTTGGAAATTTTTTATCCATCATACAGCGATTCCGTGGGCCTGCCTATTCCTGGCATTTGTAAAGCCCGCTGCCATCACTTTCCGCTCTGTTTTTTTCGTTTACTCCCTGCTGGTGGCCTATGCCCTGGTAATCGGCTTTTTCATCAATCCTTGGAGCGGTGCCAACTACCTCTATCTCACACAAACACCCGCTGCCGCCACTCCGTTGGATTTTTTCGGTGACGGAATCTGGTATTACCTGAACCTCGGATTGACAGCCCTCTTTCTTTTTCTTGGCCAGTGCTTCCTGTGGAGACAGTTGGTTGTTAAACCTGAAAAAAGACTATCCAAACGATAGTCTTTTTAGGGGTTGTAGAGAAGTTATCACCGAGCTTTTCCATTTCGCTCCAAGCGGACGCTTTCCGCGGGCATGGCTTCAGTCTCCTCGTCGCTGAAAAGAACGGTGCTCCTGCATCGATGCGGGGTCTTCTGCTCATGTCGCTCCGTCGCTTTGCTCCGTCACTGCTCCCGCAGGAAAGGTATTGGCCGAAAGCAATTCGGTCAATCCCTTGGCGACGAAGCAGCGGAGTGGTGCAGGAGCATATGTTTGCCCTGAGCCACCTTCCGCTTCATTCAGTTCCCAGTCCTGATTGAAGCGGTCGAAATAAGAAATCGTGACATCTCCATTAATTTCTTGTTTATGAAACTTTATTTAAGATATGGAGTAAAACAGCGAAGACTCCTGCGGGATAGCGAAGTGCTGAAATCCACTCGGGCACCCAGCCCGAGTTAGTTCAGCGCAAGCCCGCTGGAAAGCGAAGCTGTTTTGCGGAATATCGAGTTACTGAACTGATTCTCAACAAGCTGGAAAAAAGACTATCAACCTGATAGTCTTTTTCTTCATTCAGAATCAAAGTATTCGTTCGTCAAATCCCCATTGACGCCGATGGCTGCCGCGCTTCCTTCCCCTGCCGCGATGACCAGCTGTGCAGGGACGATGAGCGAGGCATCGCCTGCCGCGTAAACGTTCCAGACGTTCGTCCGTCCATATTCATCAGTCAGGATGCCACCATGTTCGTTTTGCTTGCAGCCCAGTTCTTTCGCAAAATCAGCGGCGTGGCTCCACAGCGGCGTCACAAACCCTCCTGTACGGTCAATAAGAGTACCATCTTCAAGTCTCACACTGCGTAATTCTCCATTTTCTCCTTCCAGGCCATCAATCAGTTCTTCACGCACCACAATGCCCTTTGCCTGAAGCTTCGCTTTTTCCTCTTCTTCCAAGCGGCCTTCGCCATTTGTAAAGACGACCAGATCACGGCTCCATGTATACACTTCTTTGGCCAGCCGGAAGACCATTTTATCTGCAATGACAGCGAGTGGACGATCCTGCAATTCCCATCCATCACAATAGGGACAGCTGAATAAACTCGTACCATAAAACTTCTCGATATCCGGAATATTCGGCAGCTCCTCCTTCAACCCTACAGCGATAATGATTTTTATACTGTGAAACGTCTCGCCTTCGTCCGTCGTCAATTCATAATGCGTTTCCGTTATCCGATTAACGTTGACGATTCTTTTCTTTTTGATTTTCACTGAATCGTATTTGGCAATATCTTCACGCGCCAGACGCTTGAGTTCTTCCGGGTGAATGCCGTCGCGCGTAATAAACCCATGGCTTTCCCGCACCACCAGATTGCGGCCTTGATCGTCATCAAACAGCACGGTATTTCTTCTCGACCTTCCAAGAACCAATGCAGCGTTCAATCCAGCGGGTCCTCCTCCGATAATCGCGCAATCATAGATCATTGATCAACCATTCCTTTAAAATCGATTTACCCCAAATCTTCCCGCTTCCCCCGCTTCATAAACAATTGCGGGTTTGTCAAAATTATATCCTTTTGATAAGCAGCAAAAAAAGCTGCATCTGATTGACAGACGCAGCTTGTGTTTACCGATTAAGCCTGTTTGGCCATTAACTTTGACAGTACTTCAATGAAGAATTCGTTTTCTTCCGGCGTGCCGACCGAGACGCGCACGTGCTCCGGCAAGCCCCATGTTTTTCCGTAACGGACAATGATGCCACTGGCCATGAGCTCCTGGTAAAGCTTTTCCCCGTCCGGGCCGAGCTGAACAAGGACAAAATTAGCCAGACTTTCCGTGTAATTCAAGCCCATTTCATCAAACTTCCTGTAAAACAGTTCTCGCCCGGATTTGTTGGTTTCGTAGGACGCATTGACATGCTCCGTATCCGTGATGGCGGCTGCTGCCGCTGTTTGAGCCAGGGCATTGACATTGAACGGCTCTTTTACTTTCAGGATCGATTGGATGATGGATTCCGGTGCCACCCCAAAACCGACGCGTACACCGGCGATGCCGTAAATTTTCGAGAATGTCTGAAGCGCCACAATCGGGTAGCCGGCTTTGACGAATTCCATGCCATCTGTATAATCAGCCGCATCCGCATATTGGCTGTAAGCTCCGTCGAACACAACCAGGACATCGCTGACCGCATTCAACAATTTTTCCACGTCCTGCTTCGGAATATGGGTGCCCGTCGGGTTGTTCGGTGAGCAGATATAAATGATCTTTGTTTTTTCCGTCACCGCTTCAATCAGCCGATCGACGTCATAGCGAAATCCTTCGCCAAAAGGCACCTGCACAACCGACGCGCCCATAATATGGGCGCCGAAATCGTACTCGCTGAATGACGGTGACGGGACCACAATTTCATCGCCCTGCTCAAGAAACGCTTCCGAGATCAATGTGATCAATTCGTCTGCCCCATTGGTCGTGATGACATTCTTCGGGGTAACGTTGTACTTTGATGAGATTGCTTCTTTTAAGACACTGGCGTCTGCATCAGGATAGCGGTTTAACTCCGTCAAACCATTCTGGATGGCTGCCACCGCTTTTGGCGAAGGCCCCAGTGGGTTTTCGTTTGAAGCCAGTTTAATGACGCGTTCAAGGCCCAGCTCTTTCTGGACCTCCCAAATTGGTTTGCCGGGTGAATAAGGCTGGATATTATCCAATGTTTTGCGTGCTCTGATCGAATTTGTGCTTGTCATGTTGATTCCTCCAAAATATCGATTTTTATGTATACAGTGTATAATCATTTAATTTTATCATAAATACGATGGAACACCATCGACTTTCAGACGATTATACAGAATTGCCTTATTATTTTAACAGCGTGCTTTTTTATTTGTATCGCGTTCTCAAATATGCTTTACTGTAACGAGACATAATAAAGAGGAGATTTTGCATGATTAAGAAAATGAAACTGACATTAACGCCTTTCCTTTTATTGTTCATCTTAGGGGCGTGTTCAGATAACGAAGAAGCGACAACGGACGAAGGAACAACCCCGGAAACGGAAGAAGCGACAGAAGAAACCACAGAAACACCTGAAGAGCCGACATCGCAGCTTGAACTGCCGGCAGAAGACGAAGTAGTCGTTGTGGTAAACGGTGAAGATGTATCCGGAAAAGTCTATAACAGCGTGGCGCGCCAGCTCGAAACGTCACTTTCGCAGTCGGGAGAAGATGTCACGACTTCAGAAAACGCTGAGTTGATAAAATCACAGGCGTTGACAGTAATTGTTGGAAACACGCTGATTGTGCAGGATGCGGCAGAAAAAGGCCACGAGCCTGAAGAAGCCGCCGTGGACGAGCAAGTGGAAGCATTAAAAGGGCAATTTGAAACCGAGGAAGAATTGGATGAAGCGTTGGCAAGAACCGGTTTCACCATGGATGACATCAGAAAGCAGCTTCGCGAACAGATGATGTATGACAGCTATGTAGCGGAAGAAGTGGAAACAGGAGAAGTAACTGACGAGGAAGTGCAGGAAGCGTATGACAGTTTTGCGGCAGCTTCCGAAGAAGCACCTTCTTTTGAGGAAATGGAGCCGACCATCCGCCAGTCATTGCAGGAGCAGAAACAACAAGAAGCAGTGATGGTGCGCATCGAAGAACTACGTGAATCCGCTGATGTTGAAGAAAAAATCTGATGACAAATAAAGCATCCCCGCCATTTTCTGGTGGGGATGCTTTTTAGTTTCCTGCTTTTTCTTTGCAAAAAGCCAGCACTTCTTCCTCTTCCTCTTCTTCCAGTCCAAACTCAAGAACATCCCTTGATTGCTTGTCAATGATGCTGTAGCTGGCAAGACGAGCCCCGTTTTCGTCAACCGCTAAAATAACGCGCACTTCAAGACCCGTAGCCGTGTACAATTCATCATCTTCATCCACTTCAATATCCAAAAGAAATTCGTAGCGGTCACCGATCATAATCCCAGTAGGATCATTTATTTTGTGCATGCTGTAATTTGTAATGTCCATCGTTACACCTCCATCTCTCCATTCTATCCTGTCTTCCCCGATTTTGATAGCCAGAGCGGGAAATAATAATCTCTTCAGTTGGCAATGGGAAATTTCCCGGCATGTTTATCTGCCCCCTGTTTCCGGGAACACTGTATAGATGAACTATTAAAGGAGTGGAAAACAAATGAATGTATTAGTAATCGGAGCAAACGGACAAGTGGGCCAAAAAGTGGTCAAAGAACTCGCTGACTCCTCACATAATGCAATCGCCATGGTACGCAAAGAAGAACAAGTGGACAAGTTGAAAGAACTTGGAGCCGACAAGGTGGTGCTTGGTGACCTGGAAAATGACTTCAGCGATGCCTTCGAAGGCGCCGAGGCCGTTATTTTCGCTGCCGGTTCCGGAGGTTCAACCGGTGCCGACAAGACGATGACCATTGATTTATGGGGAGCTGTGAAAGCAGCAAAGCTGGCAGAGGAAAAAGGCGTGAAACGTTTTGTTCAGCTAAGTTCGATGGGAACCCCTACTCCCGACGCAGCGGACGACAGTTTCAAGCCTTACCTGGTCGCCAAGCGTGTAGCGGATGACATGCTGCAATCGACAAATCTGGACTACACCATTGTCCGGCCGGGTGCTCTGACCGACGAAGAGAAAACCGGCAAAGTCGAAGTTTCTGCAGAAGGATTTTCTTCGATGGAAGGCCGTTCCATCCCAAGAGCTGATGTCGCACATGTGCTGGTGGGTGTTCTGGAACGCCCGAACACTACCCATAAGGTATTTGAATTGCTGCAAGGCGATCATTCCTGTGACGAAGCGTTAAGCTCTTTGTAACAACAGTGAAGAAAAGGCGAATAGATTTTCGCCTTCTTTTGTGTTACGATAGCCATACGATAATAGAGGACGTGATAACTATGATTAATATTCAACCCCCTAAGGCAGATGTGACAATCACACAGCGCAAACAGGATACCACTGGAGACGAGCCAGTGATCAAACCACTGTACGGTTTCATCGACCTGCATGAAATCCCGCGTGATAAAGGCGGCATCATTCAATTTTTCAACCACAGCGGCGAATTGCTGTTTGTCGGGAAAGCCCGCAAACTGCGCCAGCGTGTAAAAAAACATTTTGAGGACAATGTTTCGCCTTTGAAAAACCATCGCGAAGAAGTTCACCGCATTACGGTCTCCATTGTGGATGACCCAATGGAACGTGAAATCTATGAAACGTATTTGATCAATACGCAAAAAGCGAAATACAATGTAGACAAAGTCTTTTACAAAGACT
Organism: Planococcus salinus; assembly: GCF_003719725.1. Taxonomy (GTDB): domain Bacteria; phylum Bacillota; class Bacilli; order Bacillales_A; family Planococcaceae; genus Planococcus; species Planococcus salinus. The sequence goes on from NZ_RIAX01000010.1 coordinate 27,625, forward strand.
GAGCGATAACGGATGCCTAAATGGCGTCCGTTTTTTTGTCCCGGAAAATGGCTCACGCAAGCTGCGGACAGCCACTTGCAGCATCACGGCTGTCAGGTTTTGAAATGGCTGGAAACAGGAATAACATTAAGAAACAACGATTCAACACTGGAGGAAATGTTATGTCGTCATCTGCGAGAGAAACACCGTCTGCCAGCTGCTACAGTGAATATGACACGCTTCATTGCGTACTTTTATGCCCGCCGACTTTCATGGAAATAAAAGACGTCATCAATGCCGTCCAAAAGCGCTACAAAGATGAAAATATCGACAGCCAAAAAGCATTCCGGCAACATGAAGAGTTTGTCCGTGCATTAAGCGAGCAAGGTGTCGAAACAGAGGTCCTGGAGCCTTCCAAGCAATTTCCTGAACAGGTCTTTACAAGAGATATCGGTTTTACCGTCGGAAGAACCGTCTTTGTTGGCGAAATGGCTTCCGATGTCCGACAGGGAGAGGAAGCCGTTCTCCAAAACTGGCTGAATGAAAGACAATTGGATTTCGACCAACTCACAGACCACCACATAGAAGGTGGGGATGTCCTGTTGGACCGGAACACGGTCTTTGTGGGCGTCAGCAGCCGCACTTCGGGAGATGCAGTGGAGAAATTGAAGAAGAAACTGCCCGAATTTCAAGTGGTCCCTGTTTCATTTGATGAAAAATACTTGCATTTGGATTGTGTGTTTAACATTCTTTCTCCCACTGAAGCGCTTATTTTCAGGGATGCATTGTCCGAAGAAACGATTCAAATGCTGGAAGAACGATACACCCTCATCGATGTGAATCCGAAAGAGCAATTTCAACTCGGAACAAACGTCCTGTCCATCGGTGGACGTCGCGTCTTCACACAGCCGCAGAACAAAGAAGTGAATCGGCAGTTGAAAGCGCACGGCTTTCAATTGATCGAAGTGGATTTTTCCGAAATCATCAAATCCGGCGGCGCCTTCCGCTGCTGCACATTACCTTTGATCAGAGCAGAAAACGAAGAAAAAAGCACAAGCTGACCATGGCTTGTGCTTTCAGGCTGTCGAGAAACTTTCATCGAGCTTTTCCATTTCGCTCCAGGCGGACGCTTTCCGTGGACATGGCTTCAGTCTCCTCGTCGCTGAAAAGAATGGTGCTCCTGCATCGCTGCGCTAGCTTCGTCGCTTTTCGCTTCATTCAATTACCACTTATTGATTGTGTGATAGCTAACACAAGAAAACTTAACGCATTATTAGTTTTCTCGTTTTACGAAATTTTGCTAAAGATATGGAGCAAAACAGCGGAGACTCCAGCGGGATAGCGAAGTGCTGAAATCCACTCGGGCGTCTAGCCCGAGTTAGTTCAGCGCAAGCCCGCAGGAAAGCGGAGCTGTTTTGCGGAATATCGAGTTGCTGGACCGTTTCTCAACAAGTTGAAAGCACAAGATGACCACAGCTTGTGCTTTACTATTTACTTGAAAATTATTTTACGGTTGCTTTTTTGCCCACCTCTGAAAGAAAAGTCTCCATCAACTTCACTCCATCTGGTGTGCCGATCGACTCAGGATGGAACTGCAGACCGTATACGGGATATTCACGGTGCTTGACTGCCATAATGGTCCGGTCGTCCATCGCAGTGGCATGTACATCCAGGCAAAGCGGCAGCGACTCTTTCTCCAACACGAGAGAATGATAGCGCATCACGGACAACGGCTGCGGCATGTATGAAAAAAGCCCCCGGCTCTGATGTTTGATGGGTGAAACTTTGCCGTGGCGAATGATCGGCGCTTCAACCACACGGCCACCAAATGCAGCACCTAAAAGCTGTTGCCCCAAACAAATGCCCAGAATCGGAATCGAATCATATACCGAGCGAACCAGCTCGACTGATTCAGGAATAGCATCCGGATGGCCAGGCCCTGGCGACAAAATAATGGCTTCCGGCCGTTTCGCAATAATTTCATCGACCGTCAAGACACCATAGCGAACGACTTCCACTTCATGTCCCAACTCAGCCACCGCCTGGTAGATGTTATATGTGAACGAATCATAATGGTCAATGAGTAAAATCATCCGAACACCTCCGTTAATGAACGAGCTTTATGGAGTGTTTCTTCGTATTCAGCCTGCGGATCGGAATCGAAGACAATTCCCGCTCCGGCCTGGACGTGAACAGATTGATCTTTGACGACAAAAGTCCGGATAGCCAGAGCCACGTCCAGGTTGCCGTTAAAGCCAAAATAGCCAATGGCGCCGCCATAGACGCCGCGTCGGTCTTCTTCAAACTGCTGGATCAATTGCATGGCACGGACTTTTGGAGCCCCCGACACTGTCCCGGCTGGAAGACATGACACCAAGGCATCAAGTGGGTGCATTTTGCCGTTCAATTCCCCTGTCACTTCCGAGACGAGATGCATGACATGCTGGTACTTCTCAATCACCATGTATTTGGGAATGGCAACCGACCCGATTTCTGCTACACGTCCCACATCATTGCGACTCAAGTCGACCAGCATCTGATGTTCAGCCCGTTCTTTCTCGTCACCTGCCAATTCCGAAGCCAACGCCTGATCTTCCGCCTCTGTTTTTCCTCGCTTGCGTGTTCCGGCAATCGGATTGGTGATCATATGCCCGTCGCGGATGGTCAACAAACTTTCCGGTGACGCCCCGACTACCGCATACTCGTCAAAGTCGATGTAAAACTGGTAAGGGGAAGGGTTTTGTTTGCGTAATTTCCGGTACAAAGTAAAAGCATCGCCTTGGTAGGAAGCCGAAAGCCGCTGTGACAATACCAATTGAAACACATCGCCTTTCCGAATATGGCCTTTCGCCTTTTCTACCTGGGACCGAAACGCTGCATCGGTCATTTTCGATTCGAAACGGAGGGCTTTCGGCTCTTCTCCAGATGCTGCCGGTTCCGGCTTCCGAAGTTGCTCTTCCACTTCATCGAGTTTTCCCTCGAATGAAATAATCGTTACATCGTTTTTCATATGGTCAAAAACCACAATCGTTTCATATACATGTAAGTGGATATCCGGCATCTGAAGGCTGTCTTTTTTCGGCGCAGCAATCGGCTCATATACTTGGATTGCGTCATAACCGACATATCCCAGGGCTCCTCCTGTAAATGGAATGCCTTCCACTGTCGCTTCATGCACGGGCAGCAGCTCCTTGATCAGGTCCAAGGGCTTGCCGGTATGCTTTACTTCTTTTCCTTCCCTGAAATCCACTTCAGTCAAAGTTTCGCCCAATCCGATAAAAGCTTTTGAAGGGTTGGCTCCGATAAATGAATAACGGCCGGTAAGAGTGGTTTTCAATGAACTTTCCAGCAAACATTTACGGCTTCCCTGCAACCGGTTAAACACCGCAATCGGCGTTAATGCATCTCCGTCAATTTTTCGTATCTCCATCTCTGCTCATCTCCTCTCGATTTTGAAAAGCGCAGGCGATCGTCCAGGCCCGACAACCGCTGACGCTTGTTCGCACCGCAAAAACAAAAAAGTCCCCTGCAAGGAAGAAATTCCTTGCAGAGGACGGATTGACCGCGGTACCACCTCATGTTAAAGCTTGCACAGCTTTCCCTTGACTCCCAGTAACGCGGGAGAGACGGATTCCTCTACTCAGATTCAAGGAATCTCTCATAAGCCCATTCACGCATGGTCCCCGCCAGTTTCCACCTGCCACTGGCTCTCTTTGAGAGGCTGCTATACGCTACTTTTCTTATTCGACGATTTTCTCTGCTATGCTCAGCTCAACTGTACTTGGGCGATGCCGCTGCCGGCACCTTCTGCCATTTGCCGTACAAAAAAGGTTGCCATTATCTTATGCAATTTATTCGGATTTGTCAAACATTTATTAATTGTACCCAGTAATCCAATAATTCTGTATTTACTATCAAATTTACTGTATAACTAGTAGTAGGGAGTCAAATTAGAAAAAGAAAGGAAGGATATGAATATGTTGAAAAAAACTCATTTTTTACGGGCGGGCCTCTTAGGCATGCTGCTGGTGCTTGCAGGTTGTGCAGGCGAAAGCAATGACAGTGGAAGCAGCGACAATGGCGATTCCACTCAAATCAGCTTTATCCACTGGCGGGGCGAAGACAAAGATGTCTTTGATGAAATCATTGCGCAATTTGAAGAAGAAAATCCTGACATCACCGTCGAAATGACCATCTATCCTTCTGAGCAATACCAGGCAACCGGACAGCGGATGCTGCAGGATGGATCAACCGGGGATGTTTTCACTTCTTTTCCCGGCGCTCAATTTGAAGCCATCCACAGCGCAGGGTTCTTTGAGGATCTGACGGATGAAGAATTCGTCTCCAATTTTGATGAAGGTTCCATAACGGTTGGCCAAAAAGACGGTCAGCAATTCGCACTTCCTTACCAACTCGTTTTTAATATGCCGGTTTACAATAAAGGCATGTTTGATGAACTCGGATTGGAAGTTCCAAAAAGCTGGACTGAATTTCAGGAAATGTCCGATACCTTGCTTGAAAATGGCATAACTCCCATCGCTTTTCCGGGGGCTGATATCGGTCCGAACCAATTCATGAACAGCATGATGATGAACAACGCACCTGATGAAGATGTATTTGAGAAACTGCAGAACGGTGAAGAATCACTGACCAACGAGTGGTGGGTCAAGACATTGGAAGATTTCCAATTGCTTGAAGAAAGAGGCTATATTCAGGCTGATGCACTGGGAACAAACCAGGACTCTGCCATGGCAATGGTAGCAAACGAGGAAGCAGCCATGCTCGCAACAGGCTCTTATCATATGGCATCACTTTTGGAATTGAACCCGGATTTGCAGCTTGATTTACTGGCTCCGATTACAGTTCCAGAAGAAGAGGCACAATACGAGGGCATCCATACAGCCACTTTCATGCTGGCTGTCAACAGCAATTCAGAGAAAAAAGAAGAAGCCAAAATGTTCATCGATTACCTCAGCCAGCCTGAAGTGGCTTCCAAATACGCCAATGAAACCGGGCAGCACTTAACGGTTAATGGAGTTGAGTACGAATCGGAAGCACTTCAGAATACGTCTTACTGGATCGACGAAAGAAATACCCGGTTCCAGCCTAGATTCCTGATTACCAATGCGCAAATAGAAGCAGCTGTTCTCAGCTCCATTGAAAACGTATTGGGCGGAGAAGATCCGATGGCAGCTGCAGAACAAGCTCAACAAATTGTAGAAGAAAACAGGGAATGATGTTATGAAAGCTTCAAAAACGATTTATTTATTTTTTATACCGGGTTTCATTTTATACGCGATTTTCTTTCTGGTTCCCACCGTCAGTGCTTTGTTTTATTCCTTTACCGATTGGGATGGGTTGAGCGCTTCGTTTCAATTTGTCGGGTTCGACAACTACAGCCGGGCCTTTACCGGAGATTCGATATTTCGGAAGACAGTCGGAAACAATTTAAAGTTTATGCTGGTCGTAGTGATTTTACAGACCCTGTTGGCACTGGCATTCGCTTTGATTGTAATTAAAAATACCAAAACCAATGTATTATTGCGCGCCTTGTATTTTTTTCCGACCATTCTTTCGTCTGTATCGGTCGCTTTTATCTGGACATTCATTTACGACCCGTCACTCGGTATCTTAAATCAGGTGCTTCAATTGGTGGGACTGGATTTTCTGACACAAAACTGGATCGGAAACGCGGATATTGCCATCTACTCCCTGGCCATCACGCAGGTTTGGTTCCATGCCGGACAGATGCTCATCATTTTTGTGGCAGGACTTCAGGCGATCCCGAAAGAACTTTACGAAGTGGCTGAAATCGAAGGGGCCAATAAATGGCAGGCTTTTCGCCGTGTAACGTGGCCATTGCTTGCCCCTTCCGCCACTATTGTTGTCGCCTACACGACCATTCAATCGTTCAAAGCGTTCGATCTGGTCTTTGCCATGACGGGCGGCGGACCCAATAATTCAACAGAGATCATTGCCACTTATATTTTTGATATCGCATTCAGAAGCTATCAATTTGGCTATGCCAGTTCCATTTCCGTCATTTTTATGGTCATCATCGCGATTATTACGTATCTGCAATTCAAAGCATTGCGGTCAGACCGGATTTCTTATTGACAGACAGAAACTTCACTCAGTGGGTTCTTCCTCCCCACTGACGGTAATCATGGAATAACTAAGGAGGGAAAAGGGTGTTTTTTCGAAGGTTTTCTTTACTTCTATATGCTTTGCTCATCATCATTCCAATGATCGTTGTTGTGCTGACATCGATTAAGACGAGACAGGAAACATTCAGAAACCCGCTCGGCCTTCCTGAAGGCGGTATTGATTTCACCAATTACGTTTCCATTTTCGAAGAACAGACAATGGCCGGTTATTTCGTCAACAGCACCATTGTCACGCTGTTTTCTGTAACGTTCACTCTGCTTTTCGCTTCGATGATTGCTTATGGCATTACACGCCTCAATAACTGGTTGGGCAACGTGATTTTCGGCTTGTTCACACTCGGCATGATGGTTCCTGCACAAGTCAGCATGGTGCCGTTGTATTCATTGATGCTGAACCTCGGCTTAACAAACAGCCTGCTCGGCTTGATCCTTGTGAATATAGCCGTGACGTTGCCGATTGCCGTCTTCATATTGACCGGCTTCATGAAGACCTTGCCAAAAGAGCTGTATGAAGCGTCCACAATTGACGGCGCAGGAAACTGGAAAATATTCACGAAAATAGTGATTCCGCTATCACTGCCGTCTTTATCGGCCACGGCGATTTTTCTTTTTGTTATGCATTGGAACGATTTGCTTTATCCTCTGTTATTCATCACGGATAATGCCTATAAGACGTTGCCACTTGCGCTTCTGGAATTCCAGGGCCAATATTCCACCAACTACCCGATGCTTTTCACTGGTGTCGTCATTGCTTCGGCACCGATGGTCATCGCCTACATCTTCCTGCAGCGTTTCTTCGTTGCAGGCATGACAGCAGGGGCTGTGAAGGGGTAAATTAAAATAAAAAAAGGCTGCTGTTTCGACTCTTAATGAGTGAAACAGCAGCCTTTTTTATTACCAAAGCATCGGTTTGTCGACCATGAACCACAGCATCAGCATCAGCAGAAAAATGTAGATCCACAGCGAGCGATTCAATTTCCGGACCAGTTGCAACTGGTCTTCCTGTACGTCGTCGAATTTCCTCAAGACAGGCGTAAACGCCCGTGCCAGAAAAAAGACGGAGCCCAGCATGACAGCAAGCGTCAAGACGATCCAGGACGCTGTCCATGACCAGGAACTTTGCCAAATGAGCAGGACACCTGTCGTTACAAGCAAATGGCCTGCATGCTTGACCAGACGCGTCGCTGATTTGAATGTGGCAATATGGGTCCGTAAAACTGCACCCTCTGCAATTGCCATCTTTTTGACCATCGGAACGAGGACGAAAAATGGACCGATCGACAAAACCGCGCTCATTATATGTGCGTACAGAATGGCTGTATACATACGATTGTCACTCAGTTACAGCGCTGAACTCATGAACCCAAACTTTCATTTCGGGCAGCCACGGCATTCCGGGATGGAACGATAAGATGGATTGTTTGTAATCCTCCACACTCGCATAGCCCTCCTGTCGTGCCGCTTCATCGGTTAAATCACCAAGTTCCTGTTGATACACGCGATCCACTTGAAAATTACGGCCGTCAAGCACCATGATTTCGCCTATATCTGCGTAGCGTCCATTTCGGCGAGTGGCTGTCTTTTGGCCAGCCAGCACTTTTTCAATATCTTTTTTATTTGTCACCAGTTTTTCAATACTGCACGTTTTGGGCGGCAGTTCGTTTTGGTTCTGTGTTGTCAATTACATCCCGCCTTTCCTTTTGTTTTGTTTTCTCTACCAGTACCAGTATAAACGCTGTGGCCAGCTGATAGGGGCTTTTCAGCAAAAAACTGCCCCAAAAACCGCATTCCGGCTTTTGGGGCAGTTTAAATGCTATTTCGCGAAATGATGCTTACCGATTGTCTTAATGACGGAACGTGTATAAATCCAGGTATCCGTTACACCAGCCGGGTTGTAATAATACGTGGCACCCGACGAAGGATCCCAGCCCCGCATCGCTTCTTTCACTGCCCGGTAAGCTGAAGCGTTGGGTGTTAACCCATACTGGCCATCGTTTACTGCAGTAAATGCGTTTCGTTGAAAAATCACATGGTAGGTCGAATTGGGAAATTCGGGTGATTGAACGCGGTTCAGGATGACTGCCGCCACCGCTACTTGCCCTTCGAAACTTTCTCCACGCGCTTCCCCATGCACCACATGCGCCATCATCTCTGCCCGGTCAAGTGCATTTCTTGTCAATTCGCCTGTATAACCGGTAGACGGAACGCCAAAGTCGTGCTGGAAACGGGAAACTGCCTGCTTCGTGACAGGCCCATAATAGCCTGTGGGTGCAACATCGAAATACCCCAATTTTTGCAGTGTATACTGCAATTCCGTAACTCCCTGCCCTGTAGAACCGACTTGGAAATCAGCTGCATGCGCTTCCGCTTCAGTTGAGAAAAAACTGAATACCACTGCCAATCCCAATAAAAATCCTGAGAACATCATTTTTGTCCTATTCATCTTCCCTCTCCTTTCTCTTTAGAATCCATTTCTGATTCTTCTCTTCAGTATAAATTTAGAATAATAAGATTTATATCCGTCAGACCTACTTTATTTTCCAAAAATAAAAGTATAAAAGTAAGGTTTAACCTTTTATTATAGGTATACACTGATCTTTTGGTATTTTTATTAGGTATAAAGATTCAGCATTTTAACAAAAAAGGATTTCAAGCAGCTAAAAGCGAATAGAAACACTAAAGGACGAGACAGTTTAGGAGGGAAGTCTGTGTTTATCCAGCAGCCATTTGATGAATTTTTGGAAATGAAATATGAGCGCACTACCGAAAACAGCGTAAAAGTGCAGTTGCCGATCAAAGAACTTTATGTTGATAACGGCGGACTTATACACGGCGGCATCATTTCAACACTGGCCGAAGTGGCGTTGTGCAATACTGTCGCACCTGATGAACAAGGGCGCCAACAGGCGGTGACAGTCGACTTGAATGTCACTTTTCTCAAAAGCAGCAATTCTTCTTTGCTGACCGCACGTGCGTTTGCCGTCAAGGAAGGGCAAAACCTGATCCATGCCGACTGCCTGATTTATGACGATGAAGATCACGTGATCGCCAAAGCAAAGGCTGTGCTGTTCAATAAATAGCCGGGCATAAAAAAAGACCCGGAAGCAGGAGCTTCCGAATCTCTCACTTTCTGTCCAGGGATTCACCGTCCATTTCCCTGAAAACAATCACTGTTGCACTTCATAATGCATTTGTGCAAACTGCCCATACCGCTTGACGCTTTTCAACGTGAAATCGATTTCAAATTCCAACTCCTGAAACAATGGAATGCCCTTGCCAATCACTACAGGTGCAATGGAGATGATGAACTCATCCACCAATTTTCTCTTCAGAAACTCATGCAGGAGTTGGCTGCCTCCAACCAGCCAGATATTTTCTCCGTCCTGTCTTTTCAACTTGTCCGCAAACAACGCAATGTCTTCATTGACAAAACGAACATGGCTTTCCGGTTCTCCGGGAGTACGGGTGAATACATAACAGGTTTGTTCCTTATACGGAAACTCTCCTTCCCTCTCCACCACCCAATCATACGTCCGCTTTCCACAGATGATGGTGTCGATCGTTTCCATAAATTCGGCATAACCCGCGTCGCCCTCCCCTTCCGTCTTCATCAACCAATCAAGAGAATCGTCCGGTGTGGCAATGTACCCGTCCAAACTCGCAGCAATATAGCAGATTATTTTTCGGCTGCTGTCCATTTCTGTTTCCGGCTCCTTTCTTTATTCATCTGATCAAAGCATTTAGACCTCTTTCTATTATTCTGATAAAGTGAAGAAAACAGATTTCCTGGAGGGATTATATGCAAACAATTGTGATTGTGTCCGATACCCATATTCCCGCACGTGCAAAAAAACTGCCTCGCGCTTTAACAGAGGCATGCGAAAAGGCTGACTTCATCATTCATGCCGGAGATTGGCAACACATGGATGTGTACCATGAACTATCCGCTTATGCTGAAACAGATGGTGTGACGGGAAATGTGGATCCCTGGGACATCCTGGACCGCTTTGGGCAAAAGAAAACATTCACTTTCGGTGACTTGAAAATCGGCGTCATCCATGGCGATGGCACCCGGAAGACGACAGAGCAGCGTGCTTTTGAAGCGTTCGCGGAAGAGGATGTGGATATTATCGTTTTTGGACATTCACATACCCCTGTCATGCGGGACGCAGAAGGAATCACACTCTTTAATCCCGGTTCACCAACTGACAAGCGGCGGCAGGATCAATACTCATTTGGCATACTTGAAATTGACGAAACATGGCAGTTGAAGCATGTGTTTTTTGACAAAGAAGATTGAACACTTCCAAAAACCGGATTGCCGTTCATTGGCGACCCGGTTTTTCACTGCATTCCTGTATCAGCACAAATCCCAGCTTTTTTAATGCCGTTTCAAGGTTCGCTTCGATCAACACCCCTTTTAAGGCAGCTGCAAAATGCGGAACCTTTAATGCCATAAAAGGCTGAATACCGGTAATCACCGGTGTTATGCCGATAACTTTCAGGATATTGACCAGCTTCAACAAGTATTCCCCAACGGCAGAGTTAATCTGGGATACGCCCGATACATCAATGATCAGGTACTCCATTGTATCTTCCTGACTTTTGTTCAGTACATGATTGATAATCGCCTTTGCGCGCGAAGCCGTTATTTCCCCGATCACCGGCAGGATAAAAACACCTTTTGTCACCGGCACAAGCGGCGCTGATAATGATTCGATCTGTTCGTTCGCCTTTTCCAGTTCCAGCACGTAGGTCAACAAGGAAGACATCATCGCAAACAGGTGAACATGTTCTTCCGTGAACTTGAACGATTGCCGGTTCAAGCCGCAGAGGGTCCCGAAAATTTCATTGTTTCCATAATAGATCGGAACTCCAATAAACGCCCCTTCCTGAATCTCTGGCATCGTGTCCAAAGCAAGTGTTTGTTGAGCATTTGAAAAATCCGGGATGACCAATGTGTCGTGACTGTAGTGCAGCGTTAAATTGCATAAAACCTTCAAAAGCTCTTTTTCGATCGTCGTTTCTTCTGCTGCACAATAGACGTGAACCAGCCGGTTTTCCTGCCCCTCATTCTGCGCAATCCATAAAGTGTGAACATCCATCTGCTTGCCGATCATTTGCAGAATATGCTCGGCGGCTCCCGCGAAATCCCGGAACCCCTTCGCTTTCTGCGGTTCTTTTAAATTCATCCAACATCCCCCCGCCACCGCTGTATCCGTTCTCTTTTCTTCTATAAAAGATACTATTAAATTCTAAATATTGCAATTATTTATCAAAAAAAGCCGATTCTATAGAGAATCAGCTTTTCTGGAAAAGTTATTTTCTAAAGAACCGCCACATTTTTCATGTAGAAATTCTGCCATCTTTTCGTAGTCCCCTCTGGAAATGAGCGTCATTTCCATTTGGCTTCCGTCTGTCAAAAAACAAGAGATACTGGCGTTTCCAGAAGTTCTTGCTTCTATATAATCGATTTTGTTGTAATGGACAGATACACAGAAGTCTTCCTTTTCAGCAGTTTTGGCGAAAAAAATCAACCGATTCTCCGCTGCAGCCAACAGCCCCTTCACTCCTTTGACGTTTTCGATGTGTGTGGTATGGAAAAGTCCAAACACCCAATAGCGAAACGGGAAGTGAGGCATCTTCTTTTTCAAATCCTCTGCCAGACGGGCTGGATGTGTCATAAGGAAAACCTCCTCTACTCTTTGTCTTTATTATACAGGTAATTATGTTGTGATAATATTTAGTTTCCGTAACAATTATTTCAGTAATTTGGAAAACGGGTTCAGGGACATCACAAAAAGGGTATGGCTCTATAAAAGAACTGAGGAGGGAACCCGATGAGCCAGCCAACCAATACATTCGACATTAACTTATTGGAACAATCCGATACAGCCATATACTTTACATGGACAAAAACCGGCGATACCTGCCGTGTGATCCGGGACGAAACAGTCATTTACACCGGAACTCACAATGCAGTCAAAGATGAAAACCTGGAGAGAGGCGAATTCTATACGTATACTATTGAACGCCTTGATCAGGAAGAAAAAGTGGTTGACCGCATAAAAATGCAGACCGGCACAGAAAATAAGGAACATAACCATTTAAATCGATTGCAGGCGATCACCGTCACCGCCATTGTGTCGGAAAATAGAATATCACTGGCGTGGGGAGAAATCCAGGGAGTCGAAGAATATGAGATTTACCGGGAAGGAGAACTCGTTGACACCGTCACTGCAACGCAATATACCGACCGCAACGTTCCCATGGACCAATCCTATACATTTTGGATCCGCTGCAAGCGTCCTTTGCCGGATTCGGAAGAGAATTTCGGGGAAGAAAAATTCATCGCCGCCCGTTTATTTGGTCTCTTCAACAGGCGCCCTTCCCGCAGTGAACCGGCCATGGAGGATTTTTGGCTGACCAAGAAAATCGGCCGATTGGACCGGTTACTGGTGGATCGGCATCAGGCACAGGATCGGCCTCAATTTTCAAAATGGTATTTCCGATACATGACTTTTCTGCCCGACCGCATAATTCAAAACCCGAACATGCTTTCACCAAACCGATATTTCTCAGGTGATGACCGGTCATTTGATCCGGAAGCGAAGCGGTACCGTACGCAAGTTGAATTTTCCATTGAGCTCAATGACAAAAGTGCAATCTGCGAATTCCACAAAGATATCGGCACCAGTGTCGCTTATAATTGGCGCAGGAAATTCCGTAAAGCGGATGTGGCTTCGACCGAAGGAATTCATTTTGAAGAAGTGAGAGAAAACGACAGAACCGCTACCGTTTTTTATACACATAAAGTCGGAAATCCCATCACTACAGCTCCGGATATCAGTTACGAAGTATCGGCGGTGTTCTATCACAATGGAACGTACGATATTTCCGGCATCCATGATCAATCGCCGAATCATGAGGTGTACTTGAAAGACGGAGCAAGTGAAGAATGGGAGATGATCCACGAAGCAGAAAGCAAAGGACTCGCCTGGATGGCCGGCCCCATCGCTCGGCAATACTGGCGCATCTCAAATTTCGAATAACGCAAAAGCATACAAAAAGACCCGAAACAGTCAACTGTTTCGGATCTTTTTATTTGTCCAGGAATCTTTTGCGGATATGTGGTGGCGGCAGCATGCAGCTGTCCAGCTTTCCAAACACTTTGTAGCGGTTCCTTGCCACTGTGTCATAGACGGCGTCGCGAAGTGGCCGAGGAAATGACTTCAGATAAAACGCCAGTTTCCACAAGCCCGTCAAATGATGGGAAATCCGAATGGCGCCATCTGATTTTACATACGCTTTACCATCCTGGATCAGCACCAGACTGTCCACATCATCCGGAATTTCATGTTTTTTCCGAAGCTCTTCCCCTATCTCACTTTGCAGCGAAGCAAACTGATAATAGCCGGCCGGATCATGATTTATGATGAACTGGACGCTGGCGTCGCAGAAATTACAGTCTCCATCAAACAGCACAATTGCATGTTCCATAATCGTTCCTCCTCTATCTAGTAATCCTTATTTTGTTTAAATAACCTTTTTCCGCTTTCTTGAAACAAAGCAGCTTCAAGGTATTTTATTTCCCGGGAAATAGCCGTCTTCTTCCTGAAAAACTGCACCGTACTTGTCAAACCTGATTAACAAGCAGGGTGCAGTTTTCTCCAGGGGTCAGCTTCCTTTTTCGTCCTCATAAAAGTCTTCCATTTCTTCGTCGTCTCCCGGCTGGTCTTGAGGACCGTCTGATGAACCGTAATCTTCCACGTCCATAAAACTGTCCCGATCGTCCCGCAACGTTTTGTCTTCTTTTACAACCGGCTGATCCGTCGAGTCGCGCAGGATGTCTTCTTCTCCGGGACGCGTCGTCAGATCCACTTCCTGATCGGCATGATCGATGCAGGTAAGCGCTGTCGGCAGGGCTTCTAAGCGCTCAAAGGGGATTTCTTTTCCGCACACTGTACATTTTCCGTAGGTACCGTCTTCTATAGCCGCAAGCGCAGCTTTGATATCTCCCAGTTCATCTTCTTTGAATTGAGTCAATGCCATGCCGCGTTCCTGATCGTACAAGTCCGTCGCATTATCTGCTGGGTGATTATCGTAATTGGATAATTCGTTTGTATCGAATTCCTCGGTATGTTCCACGCGTTCTTCCAAAGAACTCAATTGCTGCTCCAATTCATTTTTCAATTGTTTCAGTTGTTCATCAGTCATCCTGATTCCTCCTCAATAAAACCTGCTTGTTCTGTATATTTCCTTTTTTGGACAAATCAAACCTGGAATCGATATGCGTTTGCTGCTGCAGAGAACGGCAACTCATGCCAGTCACGGGTTTACGCCCGCTTTGGAAGGGTACTGTCTAAAGAGGAATATTACAGAGGAGATGAATCAAATGAAGGTGAAGACTCCCATCCCCAAAGCCAAGGAACTGGACAGCACATTATCACTTATCAATGAAGGCTTCGACTTTCTTCCAAGCCGCCGCAAAGAACTGAAATCCGATATATTCGAAACCCGCTTACTCGGACAAAAAGCCGTCTGCATAGCCGGAGAAAAAGCGGCAGCCGTCTTCTATGACAATAAATACTTTAAACGCAAAGGAGCCGCTCCGAAACCATTGAAGAAAACCTTGTTCGGCGAAGGCGGTGTCCATGTCAGAGACGGAGAAGACCATCACCATCAAAAACGGATGTTCCTTTCCATGATGACACCGGAACGGCTGGAAGAAGTCAAACGCATGGCCATACAGGAACTGGATGCCAAAGTGGATCAATGGGAAACGCAGGATGAAGTCATCCTTCTCGACGAGCTGGAAGAGGTACTGTCACGGGCCGTCATGCACTGGGCAGGATTGCCTTTCAAAGAAAGCGACGTCAAACAGCGTACACAGGAACTGGTCGCCATGGTTGACTCTTTCGGTGGTTCCGTGAACCGCCTGAAAGAAGGGGCCAAAGCGCGCAAAAGCCACGAAGAGTGGTTGGAAGGCATCATCAAGGAAATTCGCTCCGGTGTCTATAACCCACCGCCTTATACCGCCGCCTATATTGTGGCACATCAAAAAACGCCTGAAGGGAAACTATTGGACCTTCATACCGCAGCAGTTGATTTGAATAATGCCTACCGTCCGATGATTGCCACCGCTTATCTCATCGTCTTTGGAGCGATGGCACTTCACCAATATCCGGAAACAAAGGCAAAAATGCAGGCGGATGAAGACAACTACAGCCATATGTTCGCTCAGGAAGTCCGCCGCTATTACCCATTTGCGCCCGCCATGGCGGCAAAAGTGAAGAAAGACTTTGTTTGGCACGGCTATCATTTCAAAAAGAACATGCTGGTCATACTGGATCTTTACGGCACGAACCGGCATCCGGACTCATGGGATCGTCCAGAGGAGTTTGTTCCCGAACGGTTCCAGAATTGGAAAGGCAGCCCGTTCTCTTTTATCCCTCAAGGAGGCGGCGATCATCACATGGGTCATCGTTGCGCCGGTGAATGGATGACGGTCATGGTTATGCAGTCTTTCTTTAAGTATCTGGCCACCAACATCCGTTACACAGTGCCCGATCAGGATTTGACATACGATATGGCCCGCATGCCGACCATGCCAAAAAGCCACTTTGTCATCCGCGATGTCCAAAAACTGAGAGCCCGCCCCGACAACGTCCTGTTCCATGAACAAAGCCAGACAGTCGTACAATCACGTGTCCATTGATAAATAGAGAAAGCCGGTTTCCTATTTGGGGAAACCGGCTTTTTTACGTGGCTAGACTTTCAATTCATCATGCATGTCAGCAGACTTTTCGATTTGAATAGTCGTATGTTCGATTTTGTAACGGTTATGGATCAGCGCAATGGCCTGGCTGAGCAGCTCCTGCTCGTCAGCTTCGTTCTCAGCCTTCATATGGCACGTGAACAGATCAAGCCCCGACGTAATGGTCCAGATATGCAGGTCGTGGACTTCCACGACACCGTCAATTTCTTCCAACAGCAATTTCACTTCTTTCGGATCGATGGTCGGCGGCGTTCCTTCCATCAGAATGTGGATGCTGTTCTGAAGAATGCCCCAGGCGCTTTTCAAAATCAGCAGCGCCACGAACACAGAAATAATCGGGTCTGCAATGTTCCAGCCGAACCACAGAATCAGCAAGCCCGCCACAATCGCACCGACTGAACCCAAAGCATCACCGATAATATGCAGATAAGCACTTTTCATATTAAGATTTTCATGGACATCCGCTTTCCGGTTCAATACCCAGGCGCTCAGCAAGTTTGCCAGCAGGCCAATGGCGGCAATGAGCAGCATCAGGCTTCCCTGCACTTCAGGCGGCGCGTAAAACCGCTCAATGGCTTCATAGACGATGAAGCCGGCCATGGCGAACAACGTGATGCCATTAAAGAAAGCCGCAATGATTTCGAATCGGTAATAGCCATAGGTTTTCCGCGCAGACGCAGCTTTTCCTGCAAACCAAATCGCCGACAGGCTGAGAGCCAGTGATACAGTATCAGACAGCATATGGCCGCTGTCGGCGATCAATGCCAGACTGTTTGTGAGAAGGCCGCCGAAAAATTCCAGCAGCATGATACCTGCTGTGATGGCAAGGGCCACGACAAGCGCTTTCCTGTTTCCTTCCCGGGCAGCTTCAAAATGGCTGTGATCGTGTCCCATTCCACAAGCTCCTTTCTCTTGAAAACAGTCTAACAAAAAACGCAATTGACAGCGCCGCGGAAGTCTTATACGATAAGTGAGGAAAATAAATAACCCGGCGACGGGAGAGGTTCATAGCATTTCACCCTCTATAAAAAACTATGGATTTTGAAGCTCAGCCAAATCCACATGCGATTTGGCTTTTTCTTTTGTCCGTTTTTTATAGGCTCTCTCCAGCCGGCATTTTTAAGGAGGCCTATCTTTATGGCAGGAAGAAACGAAGACACATTGGATCATTTAACATTGCTCGGCAATCAGGACACAAAATATAAATACGCATACGCTCCGGAAGTTCTGGAGGCAATTGATAATATGCATACCCGCGATTATTTCGTGAAATTCAACAATCCCGAATTCACGTCCCTTTGTCCACAGACCGGCCAGCCGGATTTTGCTACGATTTACCTGAGCTTTATCCCTGATAAAAAATTGGTGGAGAGCAAATCGCTGAAATTGTATTTCTTCAGTTTCCGCAACCATGGAGATTTCCATGAAGACGTGGTCAATATCATCATGAATGACCTGATCGATTTGCTAGATCCCCGCTATATCGAAGTCTGGGGCAAATTCACACCGCGCGGCGGCTTGTCGATCGATCCTTACACCAATTACGGCAAACCAGGCACAAAATACGAAGAAATGGCATCGTACCGGATGATGAATCACGACATGAATCCCGAAACGATCACCAATCGGTAAGGAGGGAAAAACATGTTGCTTTATTTGAATGGTGCCTTTGTCGGCCTTTTGATTTTATCAAACATCCTGGCCGTCAAACTTTTCAGCATCGGTCCATGGGCTGTATTGCCGGCCGCCGTCATCGTCTACGTTTTTACGTTCCCAATCACGGATACCATTGCAGAAGTATACGGAAAAGAAGCGGCGCGTCAAACCGTATGGGCCGGTTTCATCACCCAGCTTTGTGCACTGCTGTTCATCTATTTTGCCATCCGTTTGCCTGCTGCCCCTTTTTTCGGTGACCAGGCATCCTTTGAAACGATCTTTTCTGCCGGCTTCCGTGTGACACTCGCAAGCCTCGTGTCTTATTTTATCAGCCAGCATCTGGACGTAACGATTTTCCACAAATTAAAACAGCGTCATGGCAATTCCAAATTGTGGATCCGAAACAACGCTTCCACCATGGTCAGCCAATTGGTGGATACGACGCTTTTTATCGCCATCGCTTTTTACGGCACTCTGCCGACCGGCGCATTGCTTGGCATGATCGTGACACAGTACCTCTTTAAATGGGTAGTGGCCGGCGCGGATACACCGCTTGTCTACTTGCTCGTCAAACTGTGCAGACGCAGACAGCACTCAACTGAACAAGTTTATGGATAAACGAAACAGGCCGGAAGCGAAGAGCTTCCGGCCTTTCCTATTAAGAATTTTTACAGTTTTATGCTTTGTGTCTTTGCTGGTTGTTTTGTACGGCCCGGTATTTTCGTCAGGACCAAGTCAGCAATAATGGGCAAATGATCAGACACCGCTGTTTCGATCGCTTCTGCCTGACTGACTTCAAACCCGTCATCCGTGAAGACATAATCAATTCTTGTCGCCGGTCTGAAAATCTCTCTGGTATCCTGATTGACGTAAGGGGAGGGATACGTATAAGCATCACCTTTTTTCACTTTCAGGAAAGCATCCTGAAAGTGGTGCTTTATCCTGCTCATTTCCTCATGCCTTGGTGGCGCATTAAAATCTCCTGTAACGATGCGGGGAAACCGGCTCTTCCCTGAAATTTCGAGAAGCTCTAAAACACTGACTTTCAATTCTTCATCTTTCAACGAAAAATGGGTATTGAAAAAACTGATATAAGTTCCCTTGATGTCGACCACCGTTTCCAGAATTCCTCTCGGCTCATTATTGCCAATCGGAGCAATAACTTGCGTCAACTTATGATTTTCCGCATACCTGATTGGATATTTACTCAATACCGCATTGCCGTATTGTGCGATCGGCCGTTCCAACTCTTCGGATTCCACGTTCAGATTGGCACCGAATGCCGCATACATCCCCAGCCTCTTACTCAGCCAGTCGACCTGGTCAATAAAAGAACTGCGCGCTGAAAAAAAACGATCCACTTCTTGTAAGCCTATGATCTCCACTTCCGATTCCTCGATGACACGGGCAGTTTTCTCCAAATCCACTACTCCATCCATTCCTAATCCGTGGGCGATGTTAAACGACATTACTCTTACAGCTATATTGACGGGATCTTCGTTCTCAGACACTCGAACCTCTCCTTTTTGATCGAAACCATTCGGCTTCTTTCTTTGTCACCCCGAGTATAACAAAGAAATACAAGAAATGTTGTTGAGTTTATGTAAAGTTTTATTTCAAGTCCAAAATCAGCTCCATGTCAGCCAAGACCGGAAAATGATCCGAAACGTCTGTGGGAAGTACAGCTACCAGCTTTGTTGACCAATGCTTATCGGAGAGGATGTAATCGAGACGGTTTCCTTTTTCCGCATCCCGACTATAGGTTGTCGGGTAATGCATGTTCCGCGGAAGGGCTGGATTGAAATGGGAAAAGAGGCGCTCCATCGGCGGCTCATCAATTGTCATATTAAAATCTCCCACAATAATGGACGGTACCTCCAATTGCTCTGTAATGGCAATCAAGGTGTCCACCCCTAAATGCTGTTCCTGCTCATCCAATGAAAAATGGGTATTCAAAAAAGCGATTGTCGTACCTTCAATATTTATGATCGTTTCCAATACACCCCGCTGTTCATTTCCACTTTGTTCGTTCGGCACACTGGCCAAGAGGTGATTTTGACAGGAAACAATCGGATGTTTACTGAAAACTGCGTTTCCATACTGACGGTTCGGCCGTCCCTCTTCAGTGGCAGGCAAGTCAATATTCGGACCGTATGCGGCATACATATCCAACTGCTCCGCCAGCCAGTTTACTTGGTCTGCAAAATGGCTGCGGCTGGAAAAATGGCGATCCACTTCCTGCAGTCCGATGATGTCGGCTTTTGCGTGGCCAAGCAGTTCAGCAGTCCCAGGCAAATCAATATGTCCTTCCATATCCCTGCCACTTCCGATGTTAAAGGTGACAACCCTAACGCTTCTGTCCGATTGCATCTTCTTCACCTCTCTTTTTTTGAGTATAATTCCCTTTTGTCCTTAATCAGAAACTAAAAAAAAGTGCACAACCAACGAATTGTGCACTTTTCAGCCTATTTTTTAAATCCGGTATAAATGTGCACTGCATCCCGTAAAAACTCGGCAGCTTTTGGATGCACTTTATTGTAATAGGCGGCGAACCGTTCGTCGTCCACATACATCTGCGCAAGTCCGGCATGCGCTTCTTTGCTATAGGATGGCCATGTAAAAGCCAGCCACTGCTTATGCAAATCCGCCGCTTTTTGTGCCGTTTCGCTTGAAGGATCGCCTGTTTCACAAGCCTCTCTTAACACAGCCAGCACTTCCTGCTCCAGCTGTGTAAATTGCCGGTATTGCTGCTCGTTCATATTCAGCATTCTGGCATTCGACTTGTCAACTTCTTCGTTGCCGTACTTTTCACGAATTTCTTGACCGTACTGCTGTTCATTGTCCTCTATCAGCTGTTGTTTAAAGCCCTCGAACTTTTCTTTATCCGCCATTGAACTCTTCCCTTCTGCTGCGGAAATGGTCTTTTCCACATTCATGATCAGGAGGTCCAGCTGCCGTCGCTTTTCAACCAGCTGCTGGCGATGTCTCTTTAACGCGTCGGCACCATCAAAAGCAGGGTCGGTGACTATTTTTTTGATGCTTTTCAAGTCCACCCCCAGTTCCCGGTAGAAAAGGATCTGCTGCAGTCGATCCACTTCGCGCTGCCCGTAAATCCGGTAACCTGAGGAATTTTTTCTGGCAGGCTTCAAAATTCCGATTTCATCGTAATACCGCAGCGTCCTTGTCGAGACGCCAGCCAGTTCCCCCAACTTCTGCACCGTATATTCCATGCGCTCACCTCCTGATAACTCCACTCTACACCTTCACGCAACGTCAATGTCAAACAGGAAATTCACGTTAACTGCTGTTCCGCAAATTCACGGTATAAGGAATGCTTCTCGATCAGTTCAGTATGGCTGCCAATGCCGGTGACATGTCCTTTTTCAATGAAAACGATCTTATCAGCATCTACAATGGTCGAAAGCCGATGGGCGATGACCAATGTGGTGCGCCCCTGCATCAGACGGCTCAACGCCTGTTGGACAATCCCTTCTGATTGACTGTCCAGACTGGCTGTCGCTTCGTCCATCATGAGAATTTTGGGATCGCGCAAAAATGCACGTGCAATGGCAATACGCTGCCGCTGCCCTCCGGACAACTTGACTCCCCGTTCGCCCACTTCCGTATCCAGGCCTTTTGGAAACGCTTTGATGAAATCTTCCGCGTAAGCCATACGCGCCACGGCCCAAAGCTCTTCGTCTTCAATGGTTTCGTTGCCAGGCAAGCCGTAGGTCAAATTCGCCCGGATGGTTCCACCCATCATGGCACTTTCCTGAGACACATAGCCGATTTGGTCACGCCAGGAAGCAATGGAAATATCCGAAATCGGTACACTGCCGATGGTAATTTCTCCAGAATCGGGTTCGTAAAAGCGTTCAAGTAAACCGAAGATGGTGGTTTTTCCGCCGCCGCTGGGGCCTGCAAAAGCAATCATTTCTCCCGGCTGTGCGGTAAACGAAATATGTTGAAGAACCGGCTGTTCCTGCTGATTATACGAAAACGTGACATCTTGCACTTGCAATGCCTTGCCTGTGATATCCATTTCAATTCCCGTATGCGATTCCTCAAGCGGCAACTCCAGTATTTCGATGATGCGCTCTGTCGCCCCTTTTGCTTTTTGCAGTTCTGTAAAAAACATGGCAAATGTCGTCATCGGCATGATGATCTGGAACAAGTACAACAAAAACGCCACGAGCGACCCCGTGGTCATCGTGCCTTCTGTCACACGAATCCCACCGTAGCCAATAATCGCCACAATCACAGCCATGATCACTACGTACATAAGCGGTGCAATCAAGGCATAAATTTTCGCTTCCCGCATACCGATGGTGAACAAACGGCTGATCCCGTTCAATCCTTTTTGCTGTTCGGCCAGTTCGGCGGTGGATGATTTCATCAAACGGATTTCGCTCAGCGTCTGCTGCACATTTCCTGTGAACAAAGCTGTCTCGTCTTGCAGATTCCGTGAGATTTTTGCCATCTGCCGGCCGAGCGGAATCATGATGGCGATAGTGACCGGCACAGCAAGCAGCATGATCAATGTCATTTTCCAGTCCATGATAAGCAATATAATGACCGCTCCGATAATGGAAATAATGCCCGTGATGAAATTCGGGAAATGATCGGTAATCAGATTCCGGACAATGCCGGTGTCATTGACCACCCGGCTGACTGTCTCACCACTTGAATGCTGATCGAAATAACTGACGCGCAACCGGATCAGCCGAAGCCACATCTTGTCACGCAGGCCCGCCACAATTCTTTGGCCCACCATGCTGAGCAAGTAAATCGAAGCACCATTGATGACCGCCTGTACAATAAAAGCGGCCGCAATGCCGATTATTAATGGAGTGCTTAACGAATCCACCGAAAAGCCATCCACCAAATTTCTTGTCAACAGTGGCACGACAAGCCCGACAAGCGTCGTTATCAAGCTCGCCAGCAATCCGAAGACCAGTGCCAGCTTCGGGATTTTCAAAGATAAAATGAGGGAAACGAACGGTTTCAAGCCGGTATTCTGTTGTTGTTCTTTCATAAAAAAGATCTCCTATCCATTGCAATTCGATTTAGACAGCTTTGATTTTCCGGTCACTCGGCAAAGCGAAACCGACCAACCCGATAATCGGCAGGAACGATACAATAATCATCGTCTGGTAAACGCCGATATAGTCCATCAACATACCAATGACCACACCGCCGATCGCACCCATGCCAAACGCCAGACCTACCGTCAGCCCGGCCATTGTACCGATTTTGCTCGGTACCAGCTCCTGTGCATAGACCACTGTCACCGAAAAGCTCAGCATGATGAAAAAGCCAATCAGCGCAAGAAGCATCAGCACTGCAAACAAAGGAACGTAAGGCAGGATAACAGCCAGCGGAATCGGAACGGCCAATGACAGCACAATGACATTCTTGCGGCCGATTTTATCGGCAAGCGGCCCGCCGAAAAAAGTTCCCACCGCACCTACACCAAGGAACAGAAAAATATACAGCTGGCCTTGCTGGATAGTCAGTCCGTACGATTCAATCAAATGAAAGATATAAAAGCTGGTCATATTCGTGACATAGAAAGACCGCGCAAAGATGATGACCAGCAAAAGTATCAACGCAACTCCCACTTGCTTTTTCGTCATCTCGGGCAAGGAGGACCGTATTACTTTCTTCACTTTGCTCAGTTTTTCCTTTTCCAATGTGTCTTTATACCATAACGAAATTTTCGACAACACGAAGATGCCGAAAGCCGCGACGAGCAAAAACAACGCAGCACCCTGCTGACCGAGCGGCACCAATATAAAAGCACCGATCAACGGAGCCAGCGCCTGGCCCGAGTTTCCTCCCACTTGATAAATCGACTGCGACAACCCTCTCTTTGAACCTGCCGCCATAAACGAAACACGGGAGCCTTCCGGATGGAATATGGCTGAACCGAGCCCAAGGAAAACCACTGATATGACAATCAGCCAGTATTCAGGGGCAAAAGCCAGGCCCGCAATGCCGATAAAAGAACTTGTCATCCCCAGCGGCAATGCAAAAGGCATCGGCTTTTTATCGCTGATAAAGCCAACAACCGGCTGAAGCACAGATGCGACGATATTCAAGGCAAAAGCAATCATGCCAAGCTGTGTAAAGGACAATCCCATATCCGCCTCGAGAATCGGGAAGATCGCGGGAACCACCGCCTGCAGCGTATCATTCAACAAATGGCAGCCGCCAATCGCCAACATGACGGGATAAACCGGATTTCCGGCTAACGAAGAAGAACTTATTGCTCTTGCCATTGTACTGCCTCCATTTATCAAATTTTTCAATCAATGATTCCATTATAGAACAATCGAACCCCAAACGAAAATACACCTGCGGAACATTTCCGCAGGTGTATTAATTAAGACATCTTCAATTGTTTCCAGTTCTCGAGCCGTCTGTCCAATACGAAATTGCCGAATGGGATGAATGCCACTGCCAATGCGCCGACCGTGAAACGGAACGGCCACTTTACCGCAAATGTCGCGTACAGAATGGCAAGACAATAAACCGTGAACAAGCCGCCGTGAATGGCTCCAACGACACTGACCGCTTCCGGAAAGCCGAAGAAGTATTTCAATGGCATGGCGATGAACAGCAAAACCAGCAGCGACCCGCCTTCCAGTATGCCCATAAAACGAAATTGCTTTAATGCGTTTTTCAATTTTTTCCCCTCGCTATCTATCATCCATTATAAAAGGAGAAATTTGGATTTCACAAGGGCAGTGGAGGCTATCAGGCAAAAAAGAAGACGGTCTTTCAAACTTCCGCCACATCTTTGATTACAGACGGAGGCTGCGGATCATGAAAAAGCCCAATGAACCGAAAATGATAACCAGGAACACCGGCAATGCCCATGTGCCGAGTGAATCTGCCTGGCCTTTGGCGATTTGCACTGAACTCCAGGTGAAATAAGAAAAAAAGACAAGAATTTCGTTTTTCAGCACATTGAGGAGCAGCTGTGAATTTTTGTATTGCTGCCTGACGTTTTGTTCTGTCAGATTTAAATAATTATGGACATGGGGCACTTTTTCAAGAAAATACAAACCGATCCACAGGGCGAGCCCCACAGCGAGCAGCAGGAAAATCGTCCAGCGCGGTCCCCAGCCATCCGCTTCGCCGCTTGCATCGAAATGCATCGGCACAGTTTCGGGAATCGATGGCCATTCGATAATGAGAAAAATGGTCGCTGCAAGAAATGAGAAAATACCGATCCAGTCAAATAGCCGTTCAAGAAACGTTTTTTCTATTTTGAATACTGGCTGCTTTTTTAGATTCATTGCAAGCTTCCCTTTCCTGACAAATCATCTACTTTAATTTTACGAACAATACTTTCAAATAATCGCCCGCTTTAAACTCTTTTTGCACACGGAAGTCAGATGGCAGCGTAAATTCCTCCACAATGCTGTATTTTTTCCCGAGGTCTTTGAATGCTTTATCGATGAATCCTTTAAATTTTTTCATGTCGAAAGAGGCACTGTTGGTCGAAGCGACAATAACACCGTTTTTTTCGGTAATGGCAATCGCCTGCTTCATCAGATCTGTATAATCTTTTGATGTGCTGAACGTGTATTTTTTGGAACGTGCAAAACTCGGCGGATCCAAAATCACCAAATCGAACGCCAATTCTTTGCGCTTGGCGTATTTGAAGTAATTAAAGACATCCATAACAAGGATATCCTGGCTTTCGTAATCGATGCCGTTGACGCTGAATTGTTCGATTGTCTTGCTGGAACTGCGTTTTGCCAAATCGACGCTGGTCGTCTTGACAGCACCGCCAAGCGCCGCGGCCACCGAAAAAGCGCCAGTGTACGAAAACGTGTTCAACACAGTCTTGCCTTTTGCGTACTTTTCTTTGATGGTGTTACGCACATCCCGCTGATCGAGGAAAATCCCCGTCATGGCCCCGTCATTCAAATAAACGGCAAAATTGACGCCATTTTCTTTGACGATGAGCGGGAATTCGCCGCGCTGTCCTGTAACAAAATCATCGTCATCAATGTATTGCCCTTTGGTGTCAAATCGCTTTTTCTCGTAAATCCCTTTCGCGTTTACCACTTGTTCAAGCGCCGCGACCACCAGTTCTTTAAACGTATAAATCCCTTCGCTGTACCAGCTGATCATATAGAAACCGTCAAAATAGTCAATGGTCAGGCCGCCGAAGCCGTCCCCTTCGCCATTGAAGACACGGAACGCCGTCGTCTCCGGATCGTCAAAATAAGTTTTCCGCCGCTGGACTGCAGCAGCCAGAATGCGTTCGATGAATGACTGATCGATTGCTTCCTCTGCGTCACGTGTCAGCACCCAGCCCAATCCCTTGTTCTGTTTGCCGTAATATCCTTTTGCCAAAAATCGGCCCCGTTTGTCCGTCAGATGCACAATCGCACCTTCCGTTTTCAAAGCTTCGCTGCTTTCCACCGCTTCTTTTGTAATCAGCGGATATCCTTTTGCATAAGCGCCTGCCATTTTGTCATTAATCTTTACTGTAACTTCCTGCTCCACAATTCCTCATCCTATCTGTTAAAGCTCATTTGTCATATAATAACTGTAATACAAAGCTTCTGGCAATACACCTGTTTCACGGCGAATAAAAGAGGAGGGAGAATGATGCAGAAACGATTTCATGTTTACCGCATTCTGTTGACCACCGGCGAATGGATTGAGGATGTGCGCATTGAAGGTCCACTCGAATACAATTTTCCGGGTGTGGCCGTCAGTTTCATGCCGGTGGAAAACCGAAATGGCAACACAATCGTTCTCAACATGTTCCACATCGTCAAAGCAGAGCTTTTGGAGATTGAAGAGGAAGAGGAATAGCAGGAAAGAGCCGTTTACGTTCACGCAAACGGCTCTTTTCTTTGCATTGCTGGCTTTAGTTGCGGTGATGCCTTACCTAGTGGCGTTCGATGAAAAGACGCTTTGCCACACGGCAAAACGTCTCCAGCTTCCTCTATTCCTGCTGTATCCAATCCCATGCCTCGTTCATCTGATCCGGTGCAAAATGCTTTGCTTTGATTCCCGGCAGGTAGTCACTCATGTCCGTCATGGTTTCGAGCCAGTTTTTCTCACTGATTACCGCCAGTTTGTGATACTGGCTCCACCGTTTGGCGTCGATTTTCATTTCTTCTGCCATCGCTTTTACTGTCGCTCCATCGATATCGTGCATGACGGCGTAGACATTAAACTTTTCCTTGTCAGAGAATTTTTCTTCGATGACACGATCCATTTTCTGCAGATCTTCTTTCGTTGCCTTGCCGTCAAACTCAATAGCGATGGTGTTGGTGTCTTTGCTGGGGATAAAAGACAGCATACCTTCCCTCCTCCTGAAATAATCGTTAGTTTCCTTATTCCCTTTCCGAGCGCCTGCAAACAGGATGGGTTTACTCTTAACGGCAGTACAGCGATATATTGTATAATCAACGCTTCCACGCGCTGTATTTTGGTGTATAATTAAAAAAACGTGCTCTATAGAAAGGGAGATTTGCCATGCCGGTTCCAACGGACCACTCGAAACCTGTACGCCTTACAGCGAAAGAAAGTGCTTTTTTGCAATTGCAGCAATGGATTATTGATGGAACTTTACAGCCTGGCGAAAAGTTGGCAGACACTGAACTGGCACAAGCTTTGAATTTGAGCAGAACGCCGATCCGTGAGGCGCTGCAGCTTTTGGAAGTGCAGGGATTTGTGGAGATGTTTCCGGGAAAAGCTACACGTGTAACGGAAGTGCCGAAAGACGACCTCAAAAACCTTCTTCCTCCGCTGGCTGTTTTGCAGGCATTATCCGGTGAACTGGCCATTCCGAATTTAACCGGAGAACATTTCGAACTGCTCGAGGAAACCAACCGTCGTTTTGCCGATGCCATCAAAAAAAACAACGATTTTGCGGCATTGAAAATCGATGAAGAGTTCCACCAGATCGTTGTGGATGCTGCCGACAACCCCTATATCAGCGTCATGCTTGGCCGTCTCCAAGCTCATGTCAGAAGGCAGTTCTATCACAATAAGCTCGTTCTGACGACACGGTCATGCGAGGAACACCAAGAAATCATTGAAGCTTTTAAAGAAAAAGACGCCGACAAAGTGGCCGCTCTGATGAAAGCCAATTGGGTCCGTACCGTTGACGAACTGACTTCAGCAGGGAAAATATAATTCAAAGAAGCTTGGGCCATATCTTTGCACCAAGGCCAGCAATGCAGGAGCAGTAGACTCTTCTCCCCTGTGTTTCTTCAATATATAAATAACTTCAAGATTACTCCGTTAAAAAAAGCTGTTCCGGAAAAGCAATGTGCTTTCCGGAACAGCTTTTTTATGAGAAGCCAGCCCATTTTGGACTGGCCTGTGTTTCTTGAATTATGCTTCGTTTGAAGCCGTCGTTGCGTGAACAGCTTTTCTGCTGCGTGCAATAAGTGTGGTAACCGCAATAACGACCAATGCCGGCATCGCCCATCCAAGCCCTTCATTGTAAAACGGCAGTACGGTTGCATAGAAATCGATGATGGACTGCAGCCATGACGAGTTGGCAACGCCAAGCGATCCAGTTAAAGTTTTCAAGCCATCAACGACAGCGACAAAGAAAGTCACCGTAATCGCCGAGACGTACACGCTACGATCGTGCTTGAACAGCGGAGACAAAAAGGCAAGAGCCATCAACACAATCGCCAACGGGTACAAGAACATCAATACCGGAATTGAATAAGTGATGATGTTTGACAATCCAGCATTGGCAACTACCAATGAGAACAGAGAGAAAATGACTACATACGTTTTGTAGCTGATTTTGGGTGTCAGCTTATGGAAAAACTCCGAGTTGGCCACGATCAAGCCGACTGCTGTCGTCAAACATGCCAGCGTGATGATGACGGCCAACAACAGCGCCCCGAAAGTTCCGAAATAATGGGAAGATGCCCCGCTCAACACGGGTCCTCCGTTATCCAAAAGACCAAGGGTGCCTGTACTTGTTGCCCCCAAGTAAGCAATGCCGGTATATGCCACCGCCAACAAAATTGCCGCGACAATCCCGCTTTTCAGTGTAGCCGACAAAATCCCTTTAGGCGAATGAACACCCAGTTTGCGGACAGCAGCGATGACAATAATGCCGAAAACCAAAGATGCCAAGGCATCCATTGTGTTGTATCCTTCAAAGAACCCGGTCATGAAGGCATTTTCTGCATATCCTCCCTGCGGAGTTCCCAGACTGCCCATTGGAGCAAACAAAGCAGCAACCAACAGGACGGCCAATGTCACCAAAATGGCTGGGGACAATAGTTTGCCGATGCTGTTGACCATTTTTGATGGATTTAACGACAGCAACATGGCGATTGCGAAAAAGATGATTGAAAATACGAGAAGTACGGTGCCCCAGGAACTTTCTGCGGCAAAAGGAGCAATCCCCACTTCGAATGCTACAGCTCCGGTTCTTGGAAGAGCAAAAAACGGTCCAATCGTCAAATACAGCAACGCCGTGAAAATGACACCGTAAACCGGATGCACGCGACTGGAGAGATCCTGCAAATCACTGCTTTTTGAGTAACCGATTGCCATGATGCCAAGAAGCGGCAATCCGACGCCGGTAATCAGGAATCCGACAATGCCGATCCATACTTCCGCTCCCGCATATTGACCCAATTGTGCTGGGAAAATCAAGTTCCCGGCACCGAAAAATAAGGCGAATAACATCATGCCGATAATACCGTATGATTTAAAAGAAATTTTGCTGTCCATCTGTTTTTCCTCCTGTTGTGTAAGGAATACTAGTTCCTTACTAAATATTTTTGATAAGATAATATTTCTAATATAGTATCTTAGTATTCTTAAAAACAGTATGCGATATATTGCATAAAGTAATAATACAATATTTTTAGGAAAACACAAGTGATTTCTTTCAAAATTTTAAAAAAATCTGTTTATTTCGTCTAACCGTTTTTTTAACTGTTTTTTTGAAATAACTTCCATGACAACGAAGGTATCATACGGGCTTGGTAAGGTTCCACAAAAACAGCCACTCGAGGAGTCTCCTCGAGTGGCTGTTTCCATTTCCGCACCCTTATTTCAGCTGTGATGGATAAAGTGTCATGCCACCGTCAACAAACAGCGTGGTGCCGGTTACATAATCGGCTTCTGAAGACGCCAGCCAGGCAGCTGCGGCGGCAATTTGTTCAGGGCGTCCGATTTGCTTCATCGGTATTTTCTCCATGGTCTTTTTCTTTTCTTCTTCCGGCTGCTCTTCTGCCGGGTTGGCGGGGGTTTCGATTGTGCCGGGCGCGATGGCGTTGACCCGTATCCCTCTTTCGGCATGTTCCAGGGCAAGTGTTTCGGTCAGCATCCGCAAGCCGGCTTTCGTCACACCGTAATGTGCGTTCTCCACTTTCGGGATCACTTGGTGGACGCTCGAAATGTTGATGATGGTTCCTTTAATACCGTTTTCCTTCATATGCTTCAAGGCCTCTCGACTGGCGATAAAGGCGCCGGTCAGGTTGACGTCCAGTACACGCTGCCATTCTTCAAGACTCAGTTCTTCTGAAGGGGCACCTTTGCTGAATCCGGCATTGTTGACGAGCACATCAAGCGAACCAAAGTGCTCCACTGCCGCTTCCATCAGCTTCCGGATTCCTTCTTCTTTCGACACATCAGCTTCTACAGCTACGGCTTGTCCGCCGTTGGCTTTCACTGTCTCTACCGTGTCATGGGCACCTTCGGGGTCGGTCAGGTAATCGACTACCACGTTCATTTGCTCTTTTCCAAACCGTTCGGCTATGCCTTTTCCGATCCCTTTCGAAGATCCAGTGACAACTGCCGTCTTTCCTGCCAAATCAGAATACATACAAACAGCTCCTTTTGAATAAGGGATTCAATATCGAAGTGCAGCGACTGATTTATTGATGGCGACATGCTCCAAATCATAGCCTTTGCTTTTCAAGTAATGCTCGATACCGCTTTTGGCCACATCGATATTGTTTTTAGGTCCGATGGTGATATCGCTGATAGGCAATTTATGGTCAAACTCAACGGTAATATAGGGAATGATAATGCCGTTTCGCGCCCGAAATTCGATGTCCACCTGTTCGTCACCTTTTCTCTTGATCAACGCCAATCGATATTCTTCCTCGCTTTTGAAAGCTGGATTTTTGAAGAACGTCGCGCATGTGGCGATTACGGAAAAGAAATGATCAGGCAACGCCTCCAACGCCTCTTTTTCTTCATAGTCCTGGATCAACTCGAACGTTTCCAGCAGTAATTCTTCCAGTACCTGTTCCTGTTTTTCTTTACTGTACATGACGTATCCATGCAAGGCACCGGGGCTGTTCGAAAAGCCATTCCCCCGTTCCAGCAGGTCGCCTGCGTGAAAACCGATATTATAGCCTTCTCCTTTGGCGTAGTTGTACCACAGCGCCAGGGAATCCTGTGTATGCGATAAAGAAAAGATGTACACTTCCAGGCCGCTTTTTTCAATTTCCGATAAAAAATACGTCATGGCTTTTTCCAATTCGCGGATGTACATTTTCCAGAGAGGCTGCTCTGCAGTCTCTTTCATTTTCTCAATAACATTTTGGACAATGCTTGAAAAATAAAACAGCTCGCTGGAATCGTTTAGAAATGTTCCTTTGCTCATCCATACACGGTTTGTTTCCACCATCCCCATTAAACTGTTCAAGCTTGTGTAATGGTAGAGCACCTGGTCTGTCTCATAATTTTGCCGGACCCGCTTTCCCACTTGATCACGGAATTGGGTATCCAGTACCTCCGTCAAACTTTTCTCTATCGCCATACCACAGCTCCTTTCTGCACAGCAAACAGGGTGATGGTTTTTTATTGTCCAGACTCCAGCCCCCAGATTCTTGGGTCATAAGCCAACCCAGCTGTGTGGCAAAGAACGCCACTTCGCTGGTCTGTCTTATGCCCGGCGAATCTACACGGGCGCTTCCGCTTTTCTTATTGTCCAGACTCCAGCGCCCAGATTCTTGGGTCATAAGCCAACCCAGCTGTGTGGCAAAAAACGCCACTTCGCTGGTCTGCCTTATGCTCGGCGAATCTACACGGGCGCTTCCGCTTTTCTTATTGTCCAGACTCCAGCGCCCAGATTCTTGGGTCATAAACCAACCCAGCTGTGTGGCAAAAAACGCCACTTCGCTGGTCTGCCTTATGCTCGGCGAATCTACACGGGCGCTTCCGCTTTTCTTATTGTCCAGACTCCAGCGCCCAGATTCTTGGGTCATAAACCAACCCAGCTGTGTGGCAAAAAACGCCACTTCGCTGGTCTGCCTTATGCTCGGCGAATCTACACGGGCGCTTCCGCTTTTCTTATTGTCCAGACTCCAGCGCCCAGATTCTTGGGTCATAAACCAACCCAGCTGTGTGGCAAAAAACGCCACTTCGCTGGTCTGCCTTATGCTCGGCGAATCTACACGGGCGCTTCCGCTTTTCTTATTGTCCAGACTCCAGCGCCCAGATTCTTGGGTCATAAACCAACCCAGCTGTGTGGCACAAAACGCCACTTCGCTGGTCTGCCTTATGCTCGGCGAATCTACACGGGCGCTTCCGCTTTTCTTATTGTCCAGACTCCAGCGCCCAGATTCTTGGGTCATAAACCAACCCAGCTGTGTGGCAAAGAACGCCACTTCGCTGGTCTGTCTTATGCCCGGCGAATCTACACGGGCGCTTCCGCTTTTCTTATTCCCGGTTAGGTGAGCTTCAAACCGGATCAGGAAGAGCCGTTGCCGACCGTATACACTTCTTCGAACGGTTGGACGATGACAAATCCATCTCCTTTGAACTCCATTTGAATCGATTCCCCGCTGCCGCGTCCGATAAATGTCCGGAAGCTGATGTCGGTCCGGAATTCAGGTGTTAAATGGCCGGACCAGGCGACGGTGGCATTTGGATCCGTGATTACGGACTGGCCGGGACGCACAAGCAGAGTCAAAGGCTCGTAATGGGAGGTGATGGCGACTCTTCCTTTTCCGCTCAGTGTCACGTTGAACAAGCCGCCGGCCATCATGCCCGCCACTTTTCTCATCAATTTGATGTCCCATTCAATTCCCGGTTCGAACGCCAGCAGATCGTTGCCGTTGACAGTGATCGATTCGTTGTTCAAGTCGAAAATGGTGATTTTCTTTCCTTGATCCGCCAAATACAGACGGCCCTGGCCATTCGCTTTCATCAACGAAGTTCCTTCGCCTGTCACCGCTTTTTTGAACATCGAGCCGATCCCATGTTCCATCATCCGCTCTCTTTCGAACTTGATCTGGCCGGTATAGGAAATCATGGACCCCGTTTTCGCCCACACCATGCCGTCCAGGTTCACTTCCAGAATGCGTTCTGTTTCCAGCTCAAAATAATCATTTTCCCGTTCGTCCTGCTGCGTTTTGCGAATAAATTCATTGATTGTATAATTGCTCATTTGCCCTTCCTCCTTTGTCGTTATAACTGCTTACGGCTGAATCACCGCAAAGTTTCACGTTCTACAGTGAAAGCATTCCCACAGCCGCCTGCCAACCGAACGACAAACCGAAAGCGATCAACACAAGGCCTGCGCCAACTGAAAACCACTGCATGAAGCGTTCGCCGGTAAAGCTTCTGCCAAAGTGGACAGACCCCGCCACCACCGCGTCCCACGCGGCAATGCCGATAAAGATGGCACTGCTGTACAAAAGCACCGCGGAGCCGCTTGCCGACTGCAGCGTGGTGGTCAGTACAGAACCGTAAATGCCAATCCAGAACACAATATTCAACGGATTGGAAATGGCAATCAGAAACCCTGACGTATAGGCTTGCAGGAGCGATTCAGATGGTTTCGAAACAGCACCACCCACATCCAGCTTCCGAAAAGCCGCCCGTATGCTGTCATACCCCAGATAAACCAGCACCACAAAACCGAACAGCCAAATGACAATTTGTGCTACAGGTCCAGTCAAAAAGTTTGCGATTCCGAAGTAAATCAGCAGCATCAGCACCACGTCAGCCGACATGCCGCCGAGACCGACAAACCAAGCCGGCCAAAAACCGCCCCGCAGGCCCCGCTTGACCATTTCAATTGTAATCGCGCCGACCGGAACCGACAGTGACAAGCCCAACACAACAAACCCCAACAACTCACTGATCATCACAAAACTCCTTTGCCTTTATTCCAAACTGCGCCACCTTGGCTTTTCTGCTTAAATAAGAAAAGAACCTTAAAAGAGTTGATTATCTGCTTTATAATGAATGGTATGCTAAAAACGCGTTCATCTCTTAATTTATAGGCCGAACTAAAGAAGCTAGTTTCTATGAATTATTTTGACTGCATTATGCATGCTGGCTGATTCTAAGAAATTTACTAATTAATAGTCAAGTATATGTCGTTTCACTATTTTCATAAAAGATATGAAGCAAAACAGCGGAGACTCCAGCGGGATAGCGAAGTGCTGAAATCCACTCGGGCGCCCAGCCCGAGTTAGTTCAGCGCAAGCCCGCAGGAAATACATGGGCCGAACACCCTTCGGCCCTGTATTTGCGACGAAGCAGCGCAGCGATGCAGGAGCATAGGGTTTTAGCGGAGCTGTTTTGCGAAATATCGACATATAGTAAACATTCATCTACTCAATCACTCAACTTGATACACAGAAAGGCAGCGATGCAACTTGAAATACATCATCCCCCTTCTCCAACTTATACCCATTTACGCTTTTTATCTAGCAGGAGAATGGCTGCAGCTGTTCTTCGATTTGCCTCTTCCGGGAAGCATCATCGGTTTCCTGCTGCTGTTTGTGGCTTTGCTCCTGAAAATTTATCCGCTTCAGTGGATTGAATCCGGCTCGCGCCTCATTCTGGCTTTTTTGCCGCTGTTTTTCATTCCGGCGACGGTCGGAGTGATGGACTACGGGGAATTGTTCGCCGGAAAAGGCATGTGGCTCATCGTCATTGTCATTGTCAGCACTTTGCTGGCGATGGGCGCATCGGGATGGACCAGCCAGTACATCTCCCGCTTTACTGATAAAAAGGAGGATCATTGATCATGGAATTCAGCTTGCCGGCAGTCCTGTTTGCAGGATTGACCATCGTCATTTACCTAGTTGCCAATATCCTTTATCTGAAATACCGAAAAACCCTGCTGAATCCGGTGCTGACTGCCACTATCGCCATCGTCCTCATTTTACTGTTCTTCAACATACCGTATAACACTTATATGGCTGGCGGCGATTGGATTGCCCAGTTGCTCGGACCGGCTGTTGTCGCATTGGCCATTCCGCTCTACAAACAGCGTGATTTGATGACAGCCAACCTGCTGTCCATCGCTGCCGGTATTGCAGTGGGTGTGATTGTCGGCATGGTCAGCGGCGTCCTGTTCACCAAATGGCTGGCCTTTTCGGAAGAGCTGGTGTTGACCATGCTCCCCAAATCCCTTACGACGCCTGTGGCGATGCAAGTGGCAACAGGTTTGGGCGGCATTCCTTCGCTGGCTGCGGTATTTGTCATGACCGCTGGATTTGCCGGCATTATTTTCGGTCCTCATTTCCTGAAATGGCTGCACATCGATTCGTCAATCGGCAGAGGCATCGGGCTTGGCACTTCCGCCCATGGCCTCGGCACCGCGAAAGCGTTTGAATACGGGCCGGAAGAAGCTTCCCTCAGTTCCCTGGCGATGACACTCAGCGCCGTCATCGGTTCTGCTATCGCACCGATCGTTGCGTGGATTTTTTTGTAGGAAGGTTTGGAATTTATGCGCGGTTAGCGGCATTTATGCGCGTTCAAAAAAGTTTATGTGCTTTCACTCAGCTTCGGCATAGAAAAACGGAAATAGCCAATAAAAATCCCCAGGAAGAAGCGAAGCTGCTGCTTTCTGGGGATTTTTCAAAAATTAAGTTGGCGGCGTGGATTGCAGATTCAATTGCCAGGAAACCCCGAATTTATCGTTGACCCAGCCGAATTTTTCGCTGAAAGGATAAGCATCAAGTGTCATCAATACTTCACCGCCATCCGACAGCTGTTCAAAGGCCTGTTCAATTTCCTTTTGCGTATTGCATGTCACATACAACGAAATGGCTGGAGTAAAGGAAAAATCGTGTTCAATAGGGCTGTCGATGCACATGAATAATTGGCCGTTCAATTTGAAGGTCGCCTGCATGACCGTTCCGTCTCCGTTATGCACAATACTGGTGATTTCCGCGTCTTCAAAAATCGATGTGTAGTACTTCATCGCTTCTTCCGCCCGTCCGGCGAACATTAAAAAAGGGGTGATTTTCGGCAGTTGCTGCTCCATGTAAAATCCTTCCTTTCTGTTAATTGCCGATGTCTCTTTTATTATACCCAATAAACCCGGCAATTATCAGAAGCACCGCAATTCCCGTCAATATCGCTGCTGTTCCGTAATCCATGTCTTCAATCGGGATCCGGGAAACATAACCGTAAGGGGACAGTTTTTGCACCCACTCCGGAAACTGGAGCAGCCCGCCCAAATAGACAACGGCAAAGGAGAATGTCAGATACAGCCAGATAAAACCGCTCAGGCCTTTCGCCCAGCCGATCAACAGGACCGCGATGCCGATCATTACCCAGACAGCCGGCAAGTAAGCAAAGGAAGCTGTGAAAAACATTCCCAAAGGCAATTGCTCTTCCATCGTCGCATTTCCGGTTGCGCCCAAACTAAAAGCGGTCAATGACAGCATGACAACACTGACCAATAGGGAGAGTACAACATAACCTCCCATCAGACGATTGCGCGACACTGCACGCCCCACAATATGTTCCAAACGGCCATTCTTTTCTTCGGTTTTCAATTTCAGAATCGTCATCAGCACCGGAATCGAAGCGATAATGGACATGACCGACATCAGCATGGGAATGAACTGTTCCGTCATCGAAAACCCTTCCGTCTGGACCAGCAGTTGCTGCATCAGCTCAATATCCCCGAAGAATGACTCCAGTTCTCCCAGCACAGAGCCATAAGAAGCGCCGAGCAACAGCATCCCGAATGCCCAGGCAATCAGGCCTGTGCGCTGCAGGCGAAGTGCCAGGCCAAAGGGGCTTTGCAGCAACGGAGATGCAACTTTCCGTCCTGGTCTTGCCGGAAAAAATCCGGATCCCAAATCGCGGATTGAGTTTAAATACAGCGCCAATACAGACAGTACAATGGCAGCTCCAACTGTCACCAATACAGGCCACCAATAGTTATTGACGTAAACTTCGGCCCGCAAAATCCAGCCGAGCGGAGTAAGCCATGCCACTGCTTCGTTTCCGATGTCGCCAATTGCCCGGACAAAATAACCCAACACCAATATGCCCAGAGCAAAGCCGATGGTACTGCGGGCGTTTTGCGAGAGCTGCGCAAAGACGGCCGTGATGGCTGCAAACACCAGCCCCGTCGCCCCCAAAGCAGCTCCGTAAAGCAGTGACCCTTCCAGGTCCATGGTTTCGATGTTCAATGCATATAAGCTGAAGCCGACCACAACAGCCAGCAGCACATTGACCAGTGCCATGACAAGCAAAGTCGACAGCAAATTCGACAAGCGCCCGACAGGCAGTGAGCGGATCATTTCAATACGCCCGTCTTCTTCGTCAGTCCGCGTATGTCGTGTCACCAGGAGAATGCTCATCAGGCCGACGACCACTGCCGTCATCAAAAGCATTTGATGCGCCATCATTGCCCCGGCCGTGTAATTGTCAAGGCCGTATCCTGGCCCGACCATGGCGGTCATTGCGGGGTTTCTCATCGTTTCTGCGATGGCTTGCCGTTCCTGATCTGATTGGTACAGGTCCGTGAAAGCGACTGCCACCACCGCTGACACCACAGCAAAAGAAACAATCCAAAGCGGTATGCGGATCCGGTCACGGCGCAGGACAAAACGGGTCAATCTGCCGGTTTCATCATATAAATGCTTGGCCATCACACTTCGCCTCCCACTCCTGCTCTTTCCGTTGTGCCTGTTCCTTCGTAATGTCGCATGAACAACTCTTCAAGAGTCGGCGGTGAACTTTCCATTCGCACGATGCCAAATTGACTGACATAACGGACTACATTGTCCAATTCCTGCTGATCCACCTGAAAAGACAGCGCCCCTTCTTTTTCCTCGATTCCCTGGACCCCTTTCACCGTGGCCAATTCAGGCATCGGTTCTTTCGTTTCCACAAGCAGAATTGTTCCTGTTAAATGACGGAGCTCTTTCAACGTTCCTTTCTCGATGATTTTCCCCTGCCGGATGATCGCCACTTTATCGCACAGCTTTTCGACTTCGGATAAAATATGGCTCGACAGCAATATGCTTTTGCCTTCCGCTTTCGCTTCCATTACACATTCCTGGAAAACCCGTTCCATCAATGGATCAAGACCGGATGTCGGTTCGTCCAGGATATACAAATCGGCATCAGACGAAAAAGCTGCCACCAGCGCCACTTTTTGCCGGTTCCCTTTGGAATAGGTGCGGCATTTTTTGCCCGGATCCAGGTCGAATCGGCGGATCAATTCTTCCCGTCGGCTTTTATTTGTGCCACCGCGCAGTTTGACGAACAAGTCAATCACTTCGCCGCCGGTCAAATTCGGCCAAAGGTTAACATCTCCCGGTACATAAGCCACGCGCTTGTGGATTTTGACTGCATCTTTCCAGGCATCCATCCCAAAAATGGTTGCCTGTCCTTCCGTCGCTTTCAGAATACCGAGCAGCACACGGATGGTGGTCGATTTCCCTGAACCGTTCGGGCCGATAAAGCCGTAGACTTCCCCTTTTTCCACTTCGATGTCGACTCCGTTCAAAGCCGGAAAACTACCGAATTTTTTTACCAGTCCTTCCGTTTTTAAAACCGTCATCTCCCGCTCTCCCCTTCCTTGTAAAAACTTTTCTTCAGAATGTCGAGATATTCATAAAACTCCTGCCAATAAACATCCAGGTCAATCTCTGTCATTTTCTGCCCTTCCAGCCTCACTAATAATTCGTTCTGATACCCTTCAATGGACCAGCGAATCAGCTTGAACGCTTTTTCCGTATCAATGTCGTTGCGGAACAACGACGTATCGATGCCTTCATACAGTAAAGCATTTCCCAGCCTGTATAATTCTTCGTACCTTTTTTGCAGATGCGCCGGCAGGTCTTCCTCTTTTTTCAGCATGAACGTGCCCATAAAGTTGAAAACATATTTGTGTTTGGCCTGAACCTCCATTTTGACTTCCGCTGTATGCCGGAGCCTTTCAATAAAATCAGCTTCGCTTGTGTCGACCAGCTGAAAATACTCATTCACCACAATGTCCATGCAGTACGCCAATAAATATTCGTACAAATCCCTTTTGCTGTTGAAATAATAAAACAGCATCCCTTTCCCGATCCCCGCTTCTTTGACGATGCGGTTTGTCGAAGCTTGCTCAAAGCCTTTTTCCGCAAATTCTTTCATAGCGGATTCCAGGATCTTCTGTTGTTTGTCCATTTCGAGGTTTTCAAATTTCTCCATTCCCTCAACCTCTCTTCCCTCCTAGACCACCTTGGTCGACTTAAATATACACCCATAGACCACCCTGGTCAACTAAGGAAATCAGAATTTTTCAACTTTAATTTCGAGAGCCGAAACCTTTGCCCCTCTGCGGCCTTAATGCTATCTTTTAAAAAGAAATGAATACAGGAGGTAGAGGCATTGAAACGTTTATTTACAAAACAAATGGGTGCAGCCATTTCAGGTATCCTGGCTGCCACCCTTTTAGCAGGCTGCGGCAACGGCAACGACAGCGATAACAGTTCTGAAGAACCAGCGACTGCATGGGACGAAATCCAGGAACAAGGCGTTTTGACGGTCGCCACATCCGGCACGTTATTCCCGACTTCCTACCGCGAAGAAGGGACCGATGAACTGACCGGATTTGAAGTGGAAGTTGTGAGAGAAATCGCGGAGCGTCTTGAACTGGATGTCGAGTTCACAGAGCTTGGCTTTGATGAAATGCTGACTTCTGTGCAAACAGGGCAAGTGGATATGGCTGCGAACGACATTGAAATCACTGAAGACCGACAAGAACATTTCATGTTCTCTACGCCGTTCAAATATTCCTACGGCACCGCCATTGTCCGTTCAGATGATTTGTCGGGAATTGAAACGCTGGAAGATCTTGAAGGCAAAAAAGCAGCAGGTGCTTCAACTTCCGTTTACATGGAAACAGCAAGAGAATATGGAGCAGAAGAAGTGGTCTATGACAATGCCACGAACGAGACCTATTTGCGTGATGTTGCTGTAGGCCGCACCGATGTCATTTTAAACGATTACTATTTACAAACCTTGGCGATTGCCAACTTCCCGGAACTTGACATCACCATCCATCCGAATCTGAAATACAGCCCTTCGGAAGTGGGCGTCGTAATGAACGAGGACAATGAGGAATTAGCGGAAAATGTGAACCGTGTCATTGGGGAAATGCTGGAAGACGGCACCATCTCTGAAATTTCCGGTGAATTTTTCAACGGTGCAGACGTGACAGAGGAAGTGGAAATCGAGGAGTAAGGAGAAGTTCACCCTTTACTTTTCACAAAGAAGGAGCTGTCTCATAAGCCTCAAAACTTAAAAACACGACGGAGAATGAATGATTTTCCGTCGTGTTTTTCTATGGGATTATATTGCTGTAGTATCTTTATTTCTTTATTGGCGGATGGGAATGGAAGCGGCGAAGGTATAGGCCGAAGAATTCGGCAAATACCTTTGCGACGAAGCAGCGAAGCGATGCAGGAGCACGGGTTTTTCCTGCGGGATAGCGAAGTGCCGAGATCCACTCGAGCGATTAGCTCGAGTTAGCTCGGCGCAAGCCCGCGGCAAGCGTCCGCTGAAATGGACAGGAGCCTTCACTTTTGAGACAGCCTCTATTACAATTATTCACTTTTGAAAACAGATGAAGAGACGCCCTGCAAATGGCTTGGTACAATGAAAACAACAAGACAACTTCGCCTTACAAAAGGAGGAAGATTCATGTACGATTCTATTTTATTGGCAGTCGACGGTTCGGAGCAGTCGATGCGTGCTGCCAAAGAAGCTGCCAGGCTTGCCGCTGCCGGTCGCGAGACGCAAGTCACGATTCTGCATGTAGTCCAGACGGAAACGTCAAAGGAAGCGCTGGCGGGTGCCAGTCAAGTCGAATTGGACCTCAGCCGCAGAAAAAAAACCCTGGCCGCTGAACAAGCGCTTCAGGCCCAACAGGTTTACTACGATGTCAAGGTGCTTTACGGCCGGCCCGGACCTGCAATCGTTGAGTATATCAATGGCAACCGCTTCGACCTGGTGGTTATCGGAAGCCGCGGCTTAAACCGGATGGAAAAAGTGATGAGGGGCAGCGTCAGCCAAAGAG
Organism: Planococcus salinus; assembly: GCF_003719725.1. Lineage (GTDB taxonomy): Bacteria > Bacillota > Bacilli > Bacillales_A > Planococcaceae > Planococcus > Planococcus salinus. The sequence continues at coordinate 68,510 of NZ_RIAX01000010.1, forward strand.
TACTGAACCAGACAGACTGTTCTGTCCTGATCGTCAGATGACCACATAAAAAAGCATTGCACAAGTTTTCTTGCCATCAGAAAACTTTCTGCAATGCTTTTTGGGTTCCGTTTATTTTGGCAGCGTTCTTTTGCGCTGGCGGATATGGTAATAGTTCAATTGCTTGAACAGTTCGGAAGCAGTGTCCTGGTCAATATCAAATCCCACGCCGTATTCGATGTAATTCGTTTGCGGGACTTTCCGGATGATTTTGCCGCGAATTAAAAAAGAATGGCCCAACAAATTAAATCCGCATTCAACGTTTTCAGGCATCGCAATATCAAGCGCTGATACGAAACCGAGTCCACCTACACTGATATTATCAATTTTCATAAGTACAGGAGCTTGTTCTTGTACGGAGATTTCCCCTTCAATCATCCGATCAAAAACCAGACGGAAAAATTCGCGCCGGTTGTCACTCATTTCCTTTCCTCCCTTCTTACATATACATATTCACGAGCAAGCCTTTGATTTCTCCAATCAGGCTCAAGGTATCAATTCCTTCATGCTCCTGCTGCAGGACTGCGTCGTGAAGCTCCATCAATTTTTGGTCGACAACTTCCACTAATTGATGAGTCTTTACATCACCATGCATAGTGAAACTTTTTTTCTCCGAAAACTGCAGGCCGTGATGGACGGCTTCGCCGAGAAACTGCTTGACCGAATTTTTATAATCCCTTAAGTTTTCCAGCGTCTTATGTTTTGACAGTTTTTGTCCTTCGGCGTCTATTGCAGCCATTAACTGGTTTAACGTCTCCATATGCAATGTTGCCTGCGATTTTCTCATCACATTGGCAAAAGAGGCGGTCGACCTGGTGCCGACTGTGTTTTTTTGCAACCGGTCACCCGGGATTTTTGTCTGGCTTTCAATTCGCAAATGAAGCACCTCATTTTACTTTTGAATAACTTTGCTTCTTGTTGAACATATTGATCATCAATTCCACTTCTCCGTGTTCCACCTGCAGAACCCTGGCGATTTGCTTTGGCGAAAACCCTTGTTTGTGCAATTGGGTAATCCGTTCTTTTTTCGTGCCCGTCACGGGGGGCTCAACAGAGAGTGCCGGATTTTCGCCTGTACCGGTTTCAACTGAAGGTTCCGTGTCAGCGGCAACAGTGGCCGGATTTTCCGAGCCCATCTTTTCTTCCAACAGCCGAATCCGGTCTTCGAGTTTTTTTTCTTTTCCTTTGATGTAACCGGCAAGCTCCCGGTAAAGTTCATCATTTTCCTTTTCCACATTGGCAATGAATTGCTCCATGCTGTGCTGGGCCGACTCTGCATCCTGCTGCATTTGGGCCCTTTGCTGCTTGAACTGTGCCAAAACAATGAATGACCCGATATTCACCGCAACGGCGACTGTGATTAGTCCGATCAATACCCATTCCATGCTGTTCACCCGACTTTCAAGCCTTATCCGGCTTAGTAATTTTCGTGTATGGCCACTGTGGCCGCATGCAGGCGAAGCATCGCTTTCGAATGCAATTGCGACACCCTCGAAACACTGACGCTGAGAACTTCCGCGATTTCAGTTAACTTCAATTCTTCAAAATAGCATAACGACACGACCAGCTTTTCTTTTTCCGGCAAACGGGCAATGGCTTGTGACAAAGACTCTTTGATCAGTTGGTTGAAGACATGACGTTCCGGTGACAGTGCGGCGTCTGCCCGGAGGATGCTGTGCTTTCCTGTCTGCTCCTGGCCGTCGTAATTGGTTTCGTCTATGGAAATCATCGTCGATAAAGCGGCATCTGAAACGGTTTTGTTCAACTCTGCTTTGGTGATTCCCAAATACCGGCTGACTTCTTCGTCTGTCACCGACTGGCTGTGCTGCTGTTCCAAAATGGCATAGGCCTCTTCCACCTTTTTCACTTTATCCCTGACAGAACGAGGCAGCCAATCGCTGCGCCGCAGCCCGTCAATGATGGAACCTTTGATCCGCCATGTGGCATAGGTCTCAAATTTCAAATCTCTTTCTATATCGAACTTATCAAACGCATCAAGCAAACCTTCGTAAGCGAGACTGCGGATATCATCCTTTTCCACCGATTTCGGCAAATTGATCATAAACCGCTGTATGACATAATCGACCAACGGAAGGTACCGTTCAACCAAATAGTCGCCAGCTTCCGGATCCCGCCGCGTTTTCCAGTCTTCCCAATAATCAAGTTCTTCCGTTGAAAATTTGTTGCTCACCATGAGCTTCACCACCATCCATTTGATCGACTTGTCTGTTATTTAAATAACATCTTCAGCAAAAACCCTTTGAATCCCAGTTTATAAGGGACTGGAAGTTCCAGGAATTCACTGGCCACTTCCTGTACTGCTCGTGAAGCCTGGCTGTTTGGATATGCCAGCAGAAACGGCGTCTGCTTTTTCACCGCATTCGTCACATTTGAATCTGTAGGGATGAAACCCAGTGTTTCCACCTGCATATCCAAAAACTGCTCGGTCACTTTCCTGAAGTTTTCAGCAGTTTCTCTGCCTTCTTTTTCGCTTGTGCATTGATTGACCATCAGTTTGACGTGGACATTCGGGTCTTTGACATGAATCATTTTCACGACCGAATAGGCATCAGTGATGGAAGTGGGCTCCGGAGTTGTGACCAGAATGACGTCATCTGCCGCCAGGATGAAACGCAAATTTTCATAGGACAACCCCGCGCCTGTATCCAGAATGATATAATCCACGGTGCCCTGAAGTGTGCTCAGCTCTTTTAAGAACTTGTCGAGTTTGGCTTCATCCAGCTCCAGCATTTCTGAAAAGCCGGTCCCCCCTGAAATGAACGACAGCCCGTCTGGTCCTTCTTCGATGATTTCCCTCACCGTTAAATCTTTCTCAATCATCGTCGCAATGGATTCCTTCGGCACCCTGCCCAGCAATACATCGATATTGGCAAATCCCAGATCCACATCGAAAATCAGCACTTTTTTGTTTTGCTGGACCAGGCTTAATGCAAAATTCAATGCAAAGTTTGACTTGCCGACGCCGCCTTTGCCGCTGGTGACTGCGATGACACGTGTTTGCCTCCGCTCTTCTTTCGGCTTTTTTTGGAGGACTTTCTCTCTTAATTGTTTTGCTTGGTCAACCATTGTCATCGTCTCCTAATACAAAGTCCGCTATCAGCTCCGGAGTCACCGCTAGAATATCGTCTGGAACGTTTTGGCCGTTGGCTATATACCGAATCGGAATGGAGTAATCATGGACCAGGTTCAGGATGGCTCCCGATGAGCTGGTCTCGTCTTTTTTGGTCAACAGCAATTGATCCATTTTGATCGTCTGAAAATTATCAATGATTTTTTTCATGTCTTCATACTTGGACGTGAGACTCAGAACGAGATTGATTTGGACTTTATTGTTTTCCGGCAGCAGCAGCTCGAGTTCTTCGATATATTGCTTTTGCTGGTAATTCCGACCCGCCGTATCCATCAGGATGATTTCACATTCTGCCAGATCTTCCATTGCTTCGTTTAAATCCGCGGATGATTCCACTACTTTGATCGGGATATCCAGGATGCCGGCATAGGTTTTCAATTGCTCAACCGCCGCAATGCGATACGTATCCGAAGTGATCAATCCCACTTTCTTGCCTTCCCGCAGCATATAATCGGCTGCAATTTTGGCAATCGTCGTCGTTTTCCCGACGCCGGTCGGTCCGATAAAGCAGATGAAATCCGGATCTTTGCTGCTTCGTGACTGTTGATGGCCTTCGATCAATCGGATGATTTCCTGACGCGCCAGTTCTTCTATTTGCTGTTCCGTGCACTCCGGGTTTCTGCCTGTCTCAAGCAGCAGCTTGGCCATCAGATCCGACCGGATGCCCGCATCAATATCCTGTTTGACCAGGCGGCGATTCAGAGACGCCAGAGATTCCGGCAGACTTTTGTCGTCAATCGACTGCATCATAAACTGCTTAATATTCTTCAGTTCATCGATCAATTCACTGGTCACTTTCTCTTCCACAGGTTTTTGGGGCTGCTGTTGCGGCTTTTCACGGCTTTCTGTTTTCTCAGTTGCGCGTGTTTCAATCGCGGCGATCACTTCCAGCTTTTCTTTCTGGAAAAAACCGAAAAGCCCGCCTTTCTTTACTTTCTTCGTGTTTAAAATAAGTGCTTCCGATCCTAGATCTCTTTTGATCATCGGCATGGCTTCCGTTATATTATTGACCGTATACGTTTTTAACCTCATGATACATTCACCACCCCGGCAGAAATGTTGATGACCCCAACACTTTGAATTTCAATTTCTGGTTCCAGTTCGTTATAAGACAACACCGGCAGATCCGGTGCAAAACGCTCGACGAATTGACGCATATACATGCGGATGGCAGGCGAAGTCAATAACACCGGCTGCACACCGGCCTGCTGCAGCTGAGACGCCTGTTCCGAAATTTTTTGGAAAATCGATTGTGATGATTCCGGATCAATCGATAAGTAATTGCCCTGTTCGGTACGATGGACGGAATCAGCAAATTTCTTTTCAAGGCTTGCACCCGCAGTGATCACTTGAAGAGGACCGTTCTGGTCGGCGTACTGCAGCGTGATTTGTCTCGACAGCGCCTGTCTGACGTATTCCGTCAGTAAATCTGAATCTTTCGTTTGAGACGCATAATCCGCCAACGTCTCCAAAATCACCAATAAATTGCGGATCGAAACTTTTTCTTTCAGAAGCTTCATCAATACTTTCTGCACTTCCCCGATGCCCAGCAAATGAGGGATCAATTCCTCGATGACGGCCGGCGAAGTTTCCCGGACATTGTCGATCAATGCCTTTACTTCCTGTCTGCCAATCAATTCATGGGCATGGCGTTTGATGACTTCTGTCAGATGCGTCGACACGACCGAAGGCGGATCGACAATCGCATAACCAGCCATTTCGGCTTCTTCTTTCATGTCTTCCCGGATCCATAAGGCCGGCATGCCGAATGCCGGTTCGACGGTTTCGATTCCTTCGACGTTCTCGTCGTCAATCCCCGGGCTCATGGCCAAATAATGGTCCAGCATAATTTCTCCGGCAGCCACTTTGTTGCCTTTGATCTTAATGACGTATTCATTGGGCTGAAGCTGAATATTGTCGCGGATCCGGATCACCGGCACCACCACGCCCAGTTCCATGGCGCACTGGCGGCGAATCATGATGACACGGTCCAGCAAGTCGCCTCCCTGGTTCTTGTCCGCAATCGGAATCAACCCGTAGCCGAACTCAAATTCAATGGCATCCACATGCAACAGATCAATGACACTTTCCGGGCTTTTCAGCTCTTCCAGTTCCTGTCCTCCGCCCGCTGCTTCGCTTTCTTCTTTTTCTTCCACGGCCAGGACGCTTTGCATCCGGTAGCCGCCAAAAGCGATGACTCCAGCGACCGGCAGCACCAGAAGCGGATTGATCGGTGTAAAAAACGCGATCAGCGCCAACGTGCCCGCTACGACATACAGCATCTTCGGATAGGCAAAAAGCTGTTTGGTGATATCGGATCCCAAATTGCCGTCTGAAGCGGCTCTTGTCACCACAATCCCCGTGGCGGTTGAAATCAGCAGGGCCGGAATCTGGCTGACCAGTCCGTCCCCAATCGATAGCAGGGTGAACAGCTGTGCCGCTTCGCCCATCGCCATGCCATGTACAATGACGCCGATCAGCAGACCACCGATGATGTTGATGATGGTGATGATAATGCCGGCAATGGCATCTCCTTTGACGAACTTGCTGGCACCGTCCATGGCGCCGTAGAAATCGGCTTCCTGGCTGACTTTTTCTCTCCGTTTCTTGGCTTCCTGATCGGAAATCATGCCGGCGCCGAGATCTGCGTCAATGCTCATCTGCTTGCCGGGCATCGAGTCGAGTGTGAAACGCGCAGCCACTTCCGCCACACGCTCCGAACCTTTGGTGATGACAAGAAATTGGATGATGACCAGAATCAGGAAGACCAGAATCCCGATAATGGCACTTCCTCCGACCACAAACGAGCCAAACGTTTCAATTACCTGCCCACCGGTTTGATTGGTCAGAATCGACCTGGTCGTGGAGACGTTCAAACCCAAACGGAACAACGTTGTCAGTAACAGGAGGGTTGGGAATATCGAGAACTGCAATGCTTCTTTTGTATTCATCGCGACCAGAATAATGGTGATCGCCAAGCTGATGTTGATCATGATCAATAAATCCAGCAGCAGTGGCGGAAGAGGGATGACCATCATCACCACAATCATAATCACCGATACTAATACAGCATAATCTCTGATTTTCAAAACGTTTTCCCCTTCCTCTTGCTTTCTAAGTGGTACTGATCAGCTTGATTCCACTTAATTAATCTCCATGCTCAGTTGATTTTTCCTTTTAACCGGTAGACATAGGCCAATACTTCAGCCACTGCCATAAACAGCTCTTCCGGCACATGGTCTCCAATTTCAACTTGCTGGTACAAAGCACGGGCAAGCGGTTTGTTTTCCATGATCACCAATTCCAGTTCTTTCGCTTTTTCTTTGATCTTCAACGCGAGATGGTCTTTTCCCATGGCAATCACCATTGGCGCTTCCATTGTTTCCGCGTCGTACTTAATCGCGATGGCATAATGCGTAGGGTTTGTAATGAGGACGTCCGCATTCGGCAAATCCTGAATCATGCGATTCATGCTCATTTGCCTTTGCCGTTCTTTTATTTTGGATTTGATGAGGGGGTCCCCTTCCGCTTTCTTGAATTCATCTTTCATGTCCTGTTTGGACATCCGGATGCCTTTCTCGAATTCGTATTTCTGATACATATAATCCAATACGGACAAACACAAGAGAATAAGCGATGCCACCAGTCCCATTTGAAAAACCAATGACCCGATAAACGAAAGGGATTGTCCAATGCTTTGTTGGGAAAGTGAAAACAATTCGTCTTTCCCGAGCCATAAAACACCAAAGGCTGCTGAAGAGATAATGGCGATTTTCAGTAAGGATTTTGCTAGTTCCACTAATGCGCGAATGGAGAATATCCGTTTCGCGCCTTTGATGGGATTGACCCGTTCCAGCTTTGCCTTCAATGGCTCCACTGTGAACAACGGCCCGACCTGGATGTAATTTCCGAGTACCCCGAAGACCAGCCCGATGAGCATGATGGGCGCTACGATTTTCATGCCGCTGAATGTCATTTGCTCGAACAGCGTCCGGATATTCTGAGGGCTCCATTCCCAATCGATAAACTGACTGAAGTTGATCTGGTAGACCGCCATGATCTGCTCAAGCATCCAGCCTCCTAAAAAGTAAAGCAGGAGAACACCGCCGAGCATGATCATGGCTGCAGAGACTTCCGGACTTTTGGCCACTTGGCCTTTCCGTTTTGATTCCTGCCTTTTTTGCGGTGTCGCTTTTTCTGTCTTTTCTCCAGCAAAGAATTGGAGGTCGAGAGACAATCGTTTCTGCATTTAAGTCCCTCCCAACAAGCGGATCAACTGCGACATGCTGATGATGATTTTTTCAAACAAGAGCTGCAACAGATAAAAGAAAATCGGCATGGACACGAGAAGCAGGATAAAACCGGCAAAGATCTTTAACGGGAAGCCGATGACAAAGATGTTCAATTGCGGCACTGTTTTCGCCAGGATTCCGAGTGCCACGTCAATGAGGAACAAAGCGCCCACAATCGGCAAAGCCATCTGCAAGGCGATCATGAACATCTCCAGAAACAGTAAGGTGATGAAATGAGCGATATCTTCGCTTTCCACAGACAAGGAAAGGAGTTCCACCGGAAACGTCCGGAAACTTTGCATGACACCATCAAGCAATAAGTGGTGGCCATCCACCACCAGCAGAAAAAGAAGTGCCAGCATGTATTTGAACTGCCCAATAATCGGGACCTGCGCTCCTGTCTGCGGGTCGATGACATTGGCGATGGCGAAGCCCATCTGAAAATCGATGAATGCACCGGCCACCTGCACCGTGTACAACATCAAAGCGGCTGTAAATCCAAGCGCCAGACCGACAGCAATCTCTTTCAAAATCAATAACATATACGTGCCGTCCAATAAGATCGGCTGCTCGCCCGGGGCGTTCGTCACGACGATCAAAGCGGTGAAGACAGCAAAACCGATCTTGAACTGATTGGGAATCCCTTTCATCGAAAACAAAGGGGCTATCAGGAAAAAACTGAGCAGCCGGATAAGCGTGAGCATGAAGTATGGAAGAAGTTCTAAAATCGAGTCCATTATTCACGCTCTATCCAATGATCCGGGGAAGCTGCTGAAACAAATCTCTCGTGTAATCCAATAAGATTGTCAGCATCCAAGGCCCGAATACCACCAGCGCAATGAATACAGCTAATATTTTTGGGATAAATGCCAAAGTCTGTTCCTGTATCTGCGTCATAGCTTGAAAAATACTCACCAATAATCCGACGCCCAATGCCACAAGCAGCAAAGGGGCAGACACGAGGATGATTGTGTAAATCGACTGTTCTGCTAATTTGATTACCATATCCGGAGTCATCGGTCTCTTCCCTTCACTAAAAGCTGACAAGCAGCGATTCTATGATTAAGTACCAGCCATCGACCAGCACAAACAGCAAAATTTTAAACGGCAATGAAATCATCACCGGTGGCAGCATCATCATGCCCATCGCCATCAGCGTACTGGCGACCACCATATCAATGATCAGGAACGGGATGAAAATGACAAAGCCGATTTGGAACGCGGTTTTCAGTTCGCTGATGGCAAACGCCGGAACCAGCGAAGTCAGCGGAATCTCTTCAACACTTTCGGGTTTTTCCTGACCGGCATATTTAAAGAACAGTGCCAGGTCTTTTTCCCGTGTATGCTGGGCCATGAATTCCTTGACCGGCAACACAGCGGTATCGAGTGCTTCCTGCTGTGAGACTTCTCCCGCCAAATACGGCTGCAATGACGTTTCGTTAATCTCCAGCGCGATCGGTGACATGATAAAAAAGGTAAGGAATAAGGCAAGACCGATCAGCACTTGGTTGGGCGGCATCGATTGTGTCCCGAGCCCCGTCCGCACGAATGACAGGACAATGATGATGCGGGTGAAACTGGTCATCATGATCAAAATACCGGGTGCCAGTGATAAAATGGTCAGCAGGAACAGCAGTTGAAGCGTTACCGCCACGTCTTCTGGAGCGTCTGTTCCGATATCAAGTCCGGGGATATTGATGGACAGCAAAAGGGCGTTCAGCATCATGACGACCGACCTTCCTGATCGTCATCGTCCGCCAGTTCCTGTTTGAGCTGCTGCTGTTTTACCTTTTGCTTGTTCAGGCTTTGCTTGAACAACTGCTCAAAGCCATTCCCTGTTTTGCTTTCAGCAGGAACGCCTTTCACTTTGTTCACCAACCCGGTGATGGCATCAGCTACACGCACTGTTTGCTGATTTGCCTCTGCGTCAGATACGACCACTTCATCGCCTTCCGCAAATTCTTTGATCAGCGTGACCTGGTCGCCGACTCCAATCAGCAACATTTTGTTCCCCACTTTTACAAGCTGCAGCGACTTATTGTTTCCGAGAGATGTGCCTCCCACTAATTGCACAGCCTGATTCGGATGCATTTTCGTCTGTCTGACGGCCAAAAACTTGATGAGACCGTAGATCAGCACAACGATAAGAAGCGTGTAGAAAACCAGCTGACCCAAAATCCCCGCCATGCTTTTTTCTTCCATCACAGCCGCTTCCCCGTTTTCTTCTGTTTCTTCAGTTGTCGGCTGGCCGTCCTGCCCGTCATTCAACCAGTCAGACACTTTCGTATCTGCCGCTGCTGAAACACTGGGAGCTGCAAATGCCGAAACGGCACAAAGCAGGAGGATGGCCATAATAGAAAGAAAGGTTTTTTGAAACACTCTTGGTGTACTCCTTACGTCAGGTATTAGCGAAGCTTTGAAATCCGATCTGCCGCGCTTAGAATGTCTGTGACACGGACGCCGAAATTCTCATCAATGACGACAACTTCCCCTACCGCGATTAATTTGTTGTTGACCAATATATCGACCGGTTCGCCCGCCAGTTTATCAAGCTCGATGATCGACCCTTTTGATACTTCCAGGATTTCTTTGACCGTTCTTTTGGTCCTGCCCAGTTCCACCGTTACCTGAAGCGGGATATCAAACAGCATATCCAGGTTGTTCGGCTCTGAATGTGAGGTTGCCGTATCGTCAAAGTTTGAAAACTGGACTTTTTGTATATGATGCGAAGAACCTGTAGTTTCCGCTTTGTTTGGTTCATTTGATTGTCCGTTGGATTGATTGTCCATTTCCTGTGTCCCCCCAAAATCTTCTTCATCCAGTGAATCGGTCAATACCCCAATCCATTGTTTGGCTAATGGAAGAGGGAGATGCAAGTGGAAGTCCACACTTTCTTCGTCGCCGATCTTCAATTGGAAACGGGCTTCGGCAAACCATTCTTCTGCAGTAAATTTGCCGACAGGGAAATCTTCCTGCTTTTCAATAACGTCCATCCCTGATAAAGAATAGGAAAGTTCCTGTTCCAGCACAGTGCCCATGGCCCTGGAGACAGCCGTGAACATCTGCTGAACCACTCCCTGCATCACTTGGAATTCCTGGTCTTCGGCCGAGGTGTCTTCTGCGTCTGTTGCCGCCATTTCCACAAAAGTGCGGACGTCACTTCGGGCAAAAGTCAAAACCTGCAGGCCACCTGCGCTTCCCGTGTATTCTCCCAGCACGATAAAAAGAGGCGCTGGCGCATCGTCCAAAAGCCGGTCTTTCTGTTTTACCGACAACACAGGTGCAGTGAATGATACCCGCTCCATAAACAACGGTGACAGCACAGCAGCTGAACTGCCCAATGAGACACTCAGCAATTCTGTAAGAACCTCTTTTTCCATCTTCGATAATGACTTGTCAGGCACTTTTTTTCCCTCCGCTTTCACTTGGCCCAGTAATCCGCTGATTTCATCCGGAGACAATTTTTCATCAATCATTCATTTCATCTCCTTCTCTGCGGACCTCTGTGACTTGAATAGCCGCTCGTCCTTTCGATACTCCCGGCTGCGCTGAAAACTTTTGCTTGCCGTCGACCCAGACAGTGACCGGATCATCGTAAGATTCATCCAAACGGATAACGTCCCCCTTGGACAGGTTCAAAAAATCACCGACCTGGACCGAAGCAGTTCCCAAGATCGCTTTGATTTGGAGTTTTGTCGACTGCAGTTTTTTTTCGAGCGCTTCCACTTCGTGGCTTTCCATCTCTTTTTTCTGGTTTGCCAACCAGTGGCGTGCCGACAGCTTCGGCAATATTTGTTCCAGTACCACATGCGGTAAACAAAGGATAATGCTTCCTTCGGCATCGCCGATTCTGGCCTGCAATGATACCGAAATGACGGTTTCATTTGGAGGTGACATGGTCAAAAACTGCGGGTTCACTTCTATTTCCTTCAGTTCCGGTGACAGCTTGAGGACGGAAGACCAGGCTTCTTCAAAGCTGTCCAACGCTTTCATGAAAATCCGTTGAATGATGCTCGTTTCAATCTCTGTCAAATCATTATTGTTGGGCGACATGACGCCCTGTCCGCCGAGAAGCCGGTCGAACATGACATAGGTGACTTCAGGGGAAAATTCCATGACCATGCTGCCTGGAAGAGGATCTGCTTTGAATACGCCCAAAATGGACTGTTTCTGCACATTGCGGATGTATTCATCGTAAGGAAGCTGGTCAACCGAAGTGACCGCGATGTGGACAAATGTCCGCAGCTGCGTTGAAAAATACGACGTCAACAGACGTGCGAAATTTTCATGGATCCTCGATAATGTCCGGATCTGTTCCTGTGAAAAACGCAAAGCCTTCTTGAAATCATAGGTTTTCACGCTTCTGCCCTTACCGTCTTTCCCTTGTTCCGCTTCTTCCTTTTCTAAAGACGAAAGGATGGCATTGATGTTTTCATCTGATAAAAAGTCCGCCAAGGCAATTTCCTCCTCATTCCGACAAGTCCGGCTCCTGCAAAACAGGCAATATATTGATCTTCCGGTAATAAGCCGTCACTTGTTCTGCGACTTGTTCCGCCGATTCCAATACATGCACTTTTTTACCTGACACCAACGTCACTACCGTGTCCGGAGTTGTTTCCAGTCTTTCAATGTATACCGCATTCAATGTAAATTTCGTTTGGTTCAGTTTGGTCAATTCGATCATGTCAATGACGAGAAAAGCCTTCGCTTTTCTCTCTCAGCCCCCTTAGCGCTTCAAGTTGACAACTTCCTGCAGGATTTCATCAGACGTTGAAATGATCCGGGAATTGGCTTGGAAACCACGCTGCGCCACAATCATTTCCGTAAACTCTTCAGTCAGGTCAACGTTCGACATTTCCAGTTGGCCGGAGCCCACTTCCGTTTTGGCGTCCGCGACCGTCCCGATGTTCAACGCACCGGCGTTTGCCTGGCCCGTCAATTCATACAGAGAGCCACCAAATTTGCGCAGACCCGACGGATTCTCGGGTATGACAATTCCAACAGTGCGGTCCCCCAAAATTGATACGTCTTCTCCCCCATCCGACGGCTTCCCAATGAGACGGCCATCACGTGTAATGGCGAATGAGTCATACTCGTTCGAATCGATGTTGATTTTTCTTCCCTCGCTGTCCAGGACATTGTAGCCCTGTGCTGTGACCAGATTACCGTCTGCATTCACCGTGAAATTCCCGGACCGCGTCAAGAATTGACCTTCTCCACCTGCTACCCCCGTCTCTTCCGCCACATCCGGATCCTGCACGACGAAAAACCCATTCCCCATGATGGAGAGGTTCGTGCCGATTCCAGTTGACATCATGGAACCCGGTGTATGCTGCACGTTGACCGCTGCCGTGGTAGAACCCAGCCCGACCTGCATCGGATTGGTGCCGCTGTCGGATATATTCTGGCTCAGCATCTCCTGGAAGTTGATGGTGCTTTTCTTGAAACCGATTGTATTGACGTTTGCAATATTGTTTCCGATGACATCCAATTTTGTCTGGAAGTTTTTCATCCCTGATACACCTGCATACATGGAGCGAAGCATAGTATTTTCCCCTTTCAAGTACCATCTGTTTGTTTTAAATGAATCAGACAGTCTCCTGTTCATTTTGTGTTTGTTCGTGTCTTTCGATACGGCTGAGTGTATGGATCGGTATCTTCATGTCCTGTTGTTCCAGTTCCACCAATATGTCCCCGTTTTTCATCGTTACGGCTTTTACCACGCCCTGTCCATTCTGTGGCTGGTCTTCAGTTCCCTGGTTCCAGTGGACAGTGGTGCCAATCAGGTCAGCGTGATCAGCCAATGTTCCTTTTCCTTGATGTTCCATGAATTGGTCCATTGTTTTGTTGAGATTGGTCAATTGCTCCAAGCTGCTGAATTGGGTCATCTGTCCGATGAATTCGGTATCTTTCAGCGGTTCCAGTGGATCCTGGTTTTTCATCTGTGTTACCAGGATTTTCAGAAAAGCGTCTTTCCCCATTTCATTTTGGGATTCGGCTGTTTTGGCTGCAGCAGGTGCTTGTGAACGGACCGCAGTCGGATTCGTTACGTTCATGGAAACACTCCTTTCTTTTTAAATGGTGTAATCCACTTTCATCTTGCTGCCGGCTGAAGGTTCGATAATCACAGCGGCGGCCGCTTCTTCTTCAAACTGCCGGTAGCCGTTTCTAAACGATTGGCTGCCTGGCTTTTGCTGCTGGGCAAAACGCTGTTCAGGAGACGCGTGCTGCTGGCTGAATGATTGTTGCGGATTATGCTGCGTAATTTCGATTTTATCGATGGCCACACCTTGCTGAAGCAGGGACGCCCTCAGTTGATTTACTTGAAGTTCGAGCATTTCCTTAGCTGCAAAGCTGCTCGTAAAGATTTGCGCTGCCATTTTTCCGTTGATCAGCGTCAGGCGAATGTCCAGGTGCCCCAAGTGATCAGGTGCGATATTCACCCGGATCTGCTGTGTGTTTTCTCCTGTTCCGGTCAACCGGAAAGAGCCTTTCAATACTTCGCCCAACTCTTCCGTAAGGTTAGCCATGCGCACAGTCGGCGTTGGGGGAGCTGGTTCAGAGCGGCCGGTCAACGCCTCCGCTTTGACAGTGTCAGGCGCAGAAGCCGGCAAGGGTTGCGGAATGTCCACTTCCATCGGCGTTCCCGGCAATTGACGGAACACTTCTGACGCCTGTCGGTTGGCCGGCAGGGCATCCGGTGAAGGTGCCGCTTGCTTTTGTCCATCTGCTGCCTTTTCCGCTGCCACCCACTGCTTCAGCACCTGCTCCAGTTCTTCCAGCTTCTGCACGAGCTGTTGCCCGCCGGTTGTTTGCTTCCGCGCATCGTCCTGTTGGACCAGGGCTGCCAGTTGTTTCAAGAGTTGCTCTGCATCTTCTGCATCGATTAACGGAAACAATGGATCCGTTGATGAAGTTTTTCCCGTTTTTGTATTCTCTTCCAGAAGCGCCAGTGCTTGCAGCTGTTCAGTAAACCCGTGGACCAGCGGTTGTGGAAGCTCTTTGGCTACCGGCAGACCTTCTGCTTTTTTCAAAAGCAGCGATAAGGCCTGAAGCAACGCTTCCGCCGTTCCTATCATTTCTTCCTCCGTTTCCCGTGCCTCCGAAGTAAATTCTTCCAGTGCTGCAACAGCTTCTTTCAGCAGGTCTGCCAACTCACCCAACGGATTGTCCGCGCTTTCGCCGGCTGCCGGCAAGTCGACCGCTGCGGATAAAGAACTGAACAACATGGAAAAAGCGGTGCCTTCCGTTGGTTGATCTGTTGCGCCCAGCGCTTTCGGTATTTTGCCTGTCTGCGGTGCCGGAGTTTGAAAAGACAGACTGGCAGTCGGCAGCGGGCTTACCATCGCTCCGCCAGGTTGGATTGTGCGGTCCGGTGAAACCGGGCACTTGCCAATTCATCGAAATAATTCTGTTCCGCCACTTTGTTTCGTTCGTTGAACAAGTCCTGTTTTTGCTGCTTCAAATTCCCCCAGGTCTTTTCTTCCTGTGCTTTTTTCGTTAGCTGGCTTTGCGTTTTCATCACATGTTTCTGTAAATGTGCCAGTTCATCATTGGAGTACACCAATTGCCGCTGAACTTGTTGGATGTAATTTTCCAGCATCCTCAATTCGGCAATCGGGACGCCTTTTTGTTGCTTTTCTTCCTGCAGCCGCTCTGCATCACTGATTTTGTGGTAGATGGCTTCATTTCTGCGATGGCCTTCTTCCTGTTGTTTGATGGCATCTGCCATTTGGATTTGGGCAACGTCTTTTTCATTTTCCTTTAAATCCAATATTTTTTGAAAACGGAAATCAAATGGTGTCACTTTTTATCCCCCTCCAAATTGTGCTGATAGCTTCTCAATACTGTCTTCCAGCTTGGTCTTTTCGTAAATCCCCTGCTGCAGATAATCTTTTATGAGTGGATACGAACGAATGGCATCGTCGATTTCTTTATTGGTGCCACTTTTGTAAGCGCCGATATTGATCAGGTCTTCTGACGAATCGTAAGCCGCCAGCAGACGTTTTAGACCGACCGCCGCCTGCTGATGTTCCGGTGAAACAATGTCGTGCATGACACGGCTGACGCTTGCCATAATATTGATCGCCGGGAACTGGCCTTTCTGGGCGATGCGCCGGTCCAGCACAATATGTCCGTCCAGAATTCCCCGGACTGCATCGGCTATCGGCTCGTTCATGTCATCGCCGTCGACCAGCACCGTATAAAAAGCGGTGATCGACCCTTTACCGGAAGTGCCTGAGCGCTCCAGCAGCTTCGGCAGCAAAGCGAAAACGCTCGGTGTGTAGCCTTTGCTTGTTGGCGGTTCGCCAACAGCGAGTCCCACTTCCCGCTGCGCCATGGCAAACCTTGTCACCGAATCCATCATCAGCATGACGTTTTTCCCTTGATCGCGGAAATATTCCGCAATGGAAGTCGCTGTTAATGCCCCTTTGATGCGCTGCAAAGGCGTCTGGTCGGAAGTCGCTGCCACGATTACAGATTTTTTCAAGCCTTCAGGTCCCAGGTCGCGTTCGATGAAATCACGAATTTCACGGCCTCGTTCTCCGATCAATGCAATGACATTGATATCGGCTTCCGTATTGCGGGCAATCATTCCGAGCAAGGTACTTTTTCCGACGCCGCTCCCTGCAAACACACCAATCCGCTGACCTTGTCCGACCGTCAGCAAGCCGTCGATTGCACGGACGCCCACTTCCAGCGGCTTATCGATCCGCGGCCGCTGCAACGGATTTGGCGGACTGTTGTTGGTGGAGTATTTTTTCAGCCCTTTCGGCAAAGTGCTGTCATCCAGCGGATTGCCCATCCCGTCCAGCACTTTCCCCAAAATGGAAGGGCCCACTTTGATCTGGAGCGGAACACCGGTTGCGACAACCAGGCAGCCCGGTCCGATCTGTGCAATGTCCTTTAACGGCATCAATAATAATTTGTGTTCTTTGAACCCGACGACTTCCGCTTCCACCGGCGGATCGTAGTGATTCGGATACAGCAGGCAAAGTTCGCCGACTTTGGCATTGGGACCACGGGATTCAATGGTCAAACCGATCACCTGAATCACTTTGCCATGTTTTTTTACCGGCTCCACTTCTTCCAATAAGGTCAAATATTCATCGGTGCGCAGGTTCATCGGTGGTCTTCTCCTCACAATAAGCGAGCAATTGCTTTTTTATTTCCTGCAATTGGCTGTCAATCGTCACATCATACGAGCCGTTCGCTGTCTGAATCATGCAGTCCCCTTTTGCCAGGTGAATGACCGGAATTATTTTTAGTTCAGATTCTGCCCTTACATATGTTTTAAGTTCTTCCAAAAAGGGTAAAACATAGGGGTAATCTTCCAAAGCCACTTGCAGCACGATGTCTTCGGACTCTTCAATGTGCCGCAACGCTTGTTTGACGATATTCAACAATTGCTCATCATTTTGTTTCAGTTCTTCTTTGATCACTTTTTCAGCGATTTTGACACTCAGTGACAACAGGAATGGTTCCGACTGCTGGACGATTCTCGCTTTTTCTTCATGAGCGGTTTCAATCAGCTCCTGCATGGCTTGCCGCTGTTCCCGAAAGTCATTTTCAGCCTGCAAAGTCCCTTGGGAAAGGCCGGTATGGAAGCCTTTTTCCGTCGCTTCCTGTGCAAGACGGGCCGCTTCCTGCTCAGCTTCCCGGCGTTTTTCCTGCCACCATTCCGCAATTTCGGCATGGGCCGCTTCCTGTTCCTGCTGCAATTGCTGCTGCAAATCCTTGTAGTCTTTTTCCAAAATTTCAATTTCCGAAAGCAAATTTTTCCTTTTTTGAATCGGGTCCAGCTCTTTTCCCAATAAAATCGGACCCTGGTGTTCAATTTTTTTCGTGCGGATAATTTTCTTTTCGATGGGCGTCGGCTGGTGGAACCGGATGATGTTAGACAATCATATCGTCTCCTTCACCACGTGATACGACGATTTCGCCGCTTTCTTCCAAGCTTCTGATCCATGTGACAATCGTTGCCTGCGCTTTCTCAACGTCTTTCAGTTTGACAGGCGCCATCATGTCGATTTCTTCGCGGATCAGATCGGCTCTTCGCGTGGACATATTGCCATAGATGACATTCTTCACTTCTTCGCTTGCCACTTTCAGCGAATACGTCAGATCTTCATCCGCCACTTCACGGATGACACGCTGAATGGAACGTTTGTCCAAATGGACGATGTCTTCAAATACAAACATGCGTTTCTTGATTTCTTCGACCAGTTCAGGGCTTTCGTTTTCGAGTTCGGCAAGAATCGATTTTTCTGTCCCGCGGTCGACGTTGCTTAGTACACGGACAATCGCTTCCACTCCGCCGGTGGCCGTATAATCCTGCGATCCGGTTGCCGACAGTTTCCGTTCCAGAATCTGTTCAACTTCGTAAATGACTTCTGGAGAAGCACTTTCCATCAAAGCGATGCGCCTGGCCACTTCCGCCTGCTGCACCTGAGGCAACTGCGACAGAATTTGCGAGGACTGCTTGGCTTCCAGATAGGACAGCACCAATGCAATGGTCTGCGAATGCTCATGCTGCAGTATGGTCAGCAATTGTTTCGGATCCGCTTTTCTGGCAAAACTGAATGGCTTGACCTGCAGTATGTTCGTCAAGCGTCCGATGGTATCCATCGCCTTTTCTTTCCCCAGCGCTTTTTCCAGTATTTCTTTGGCGTAGTCCAAACCGCCTTCTCTCATGAAATCCTGACCAAGCAGCATGCTGTAAAACTCGTTCAGCACCTGGTCTGTTTGGCTGTTTTTCAATTTCCTGACATTGGAGATTTCCATCGTCAGTTTGTCTATTTCGGGTTCTGTTAACTGTTTAAACACTTCCACAGATACTTCAGGGCCCAAACTCACCAGCAATACCGCCACTTTTTGGACACCGCTTAACCCTGCCGTATTTTTAGCCATCTAGTTCTCTCCTACTCCTCTGACATCCATGAACGCAACAGTCGGGCAAAATCTTCCGGCCGTTCTTTCGCTAGTTTTTCGATTGTCTTTCGCTTAGGATTGGTTTTCGAGTCGAAATCCGATAAATCGATTTCTTCTTCCACTGCCTCTGCTGTGTTTCCGTCCATCACAGGCGGAGTGAGCGGTGGTCCAAAGATTTCCCGGTCAAACTCTTCTTCCCGTTTCCGTTTGCTTCTGCGCAGCAGCACAATCAGGACAATCAAGATTACCAGCAGCACGACAGCCGTTGCAATCACCAGCACCAGGTTGTTCGGAAGCTTATCCAACCAGGCAGTTACAGGCTCTTCTTCCGCCACTGCCGGTTTGCCGTGAAATTCTGTAGCGAATACCGAAATCCGGTTGGCCAAATCAATTTCATCCACTGGTGCTCCGTTCATGCTCAAGGTGGTGCTCACTGTGTTCTTCAACAGGTTTTCAATATCGAAAATGTTCTGCGCCGTCAAACTGTCCGGGTTTTCCGCAATCGGCGGTTCCACTCCCACATTGATGGTAATGTCATCGATGACATACGGACTCATCTCAATCTGCCGGTTGATCCGGTTGACTTCCCGGTTGATTCGTTCCTCCGTTTTTTCAGAGTCGACATTTCCCTCGCCGTCAACGGCTGGATTGTTCGGGATTTCAGTGTCGTCCGTCCCGGTTGCGCCATCCACATCGCCGCCTTCGCTTGAATAGGATTCCACAATCCGCTCCACACTGATGTCGATGCCTTCATTGGTCTCGCCGTTCACCGGCTCGACCAGGTTTTCTTCCCGTTTTTCTTTTGTGAAATCCATACTGGTCATCACGGATACCACCACTTTGTCGTACCCGAGAAGCAATCCGAGCATCTGCTGCAATTCCCGCTGGATATCCTGTTCGATGTCCCGTTGGATGTCCCGTTGCTGCTGGTAGACGGATAAGGTCGTATCCAGCTGATTTTCTTCCTGCATATGGAAAACCTGACCGTTTTGGTTCATGATAACAATCTGCTCTGTCGGCAGGTTCGGAACCGACTTGCTGATGAGGTGGTACAGCCCGTTCACTTGCTTCTGATCCAATTGAAAAGATGGTTCCCCGCTTACCACTACAGAAGCGGTAGCCACTTGCTCTTCTTCTGTCACCCAGATGTTTTCTTTCGGCAGCGTGATCATGACATTGGCATCCGACACGCCTTCAATCTGGCGAACTAACCCCGACAGCTCATTTTGCATGGCATCGCGTTCCACCACATCAAAATGCCGGTCCGTCATGCCGAGCCCCATGTTTTCACTGAAAATGCTGTAATTTACATTGCCGCTTTCCGGTATGCCTTCCGCTGCCAGATCCACTTTCAAATTGGCAATTTCTTCATTTGGCACACTGACGGTTTTGCCGTCTGCCGAAACCTCCACAGGAATTCCCCGCTCTTCAATGGCCGCTTTGATTTCCCCTGTTTCTGCGGGGGACAAGCCCGAGTACAATACCGAGTAAGCGGATTGGGTGGTGAAAAACACCAGCATGGAAAGCAAGAGGATGGTCCCGGCGAAAGAGCCGGCGATGGTCCACTTCATGGCGGGAGACAAGCCGCTCCATGACTCTTTTGCTTTGTTTTTAAAACCCGTTAACCTTTCCTTCATCTTTTCCTCATCCCACTCGTTGAATTCATACTTGCATTCTCATAATTTCCTGATATGCTTCTACCACTTTGTTGCGTACTTGCGTCGTCAACTGCAGCGACAGACTCGCTTTTTGAGAAGTGATCATCACTTCATGAATGTCCTTCGCTTCTCCGGCCGCCAACTGGTTGGTCAGCACGTCGGATGCTTTCTGCGACTGGTTAACGTTTTCCAATTGCTGTTTCAGCATTTCACTGAACCCTTCCACTTTTTTATCCGCTTGCGCTTTCGGGATAAACTGATCCTGCAGAAAAGGAGTTTGAATCTGACTGATAGTATTCATCATGGGCCTCCTGAGACTTTAATAATTATTTGCCAATTTCCAGTGCTTTCATAAACATGCTTTTTGATGCGTTCAATGCCGTCACGTTGGCTTCGTACGAACGTGTTGCCGACATCAGATCCACCATTTCCTTGATCGGATCCACATTCGGCAAATAAACATAGCCGTTCTCGTCCGCATCGGGATGCGATGGATCATACGAAGGGGTAAAAGGGGTGGGGTCTTCTTCGATTTTCGAAACCGCTACGCCCGACACTTTTTCAGTCCCTTTACTCATCACTGACTGCAATTGCTGTTCAAATGGCGAAACGCCGTTTTGTGCAAGTGATACGGATTTCCGCCGGTACGGGACCCATTCGCCGTCCACAAGCTGCGCTCGTGTCGTATTGGCGTTCGCTATATTTGATGATACGACATCCATTCGCAGCCGATTGGCGGTAAGTCCCGAAGCACTGATGTTGAAGCCGTTAAACAAAGTCATTTCTGTTATCTCCCTTCATTGATCACTGAGCGCAAACTGCCGAATTTGCCGTTGATCCGCTCAGTTACCGCGTTATACCACAGCTGGTTTTTTGCCAGTTCCGCCATTTCCAGGTCCATGTCCACATTATTGCCGTTGTTTTGATACTTGGTCGTGTTATTCACTTTTATTTCCGGGGCAAATTGGGTGTTTTCGTTACTGAAAGGAATGTGATGCGGGTTGGTTTTGTGGCTGGCCAACGGTTGCTGGTCCATCGCCTGGTTTAAAGCCGATTGGAAATCCACCCGTTTGCTTTTGTAATTGGGCGTATCCACATTCGCAATGTTTGAAGAATGGACTTTCTGCCTTAATGTGGCAGTCGACAGCGCATTTTCAAGCGACTGGACAGTGGGGGTAAATAGTTTCATTTTCTTCCTCCTGCATATTATTTATTTGCTATATAAAAATCCACCCAAAAAAGGGGTGGATTAATAAAATCTGCCCATTTTTCGGTAACCCGGCTACCTTATATTTTCATACGTAGGCCCGTGGCTTTGCGTCCTTTTCTTTCGAAAAGTTTGCCTTTTTCGCAATGTCGAATAAAAAATATCGTTGAAAATCAAACTTTTGTAGCATTTTAAAAGATTTATACCAAAACATAGTATCACATGTTTTTTCGTTTGTGTAATTTTTCAAGAAAAAATTTTTTCTACTTTATTTTCCAACTTATTATTACATTTGTCCTTTCCATCTCGCAACATCGACGCTATAATAACTTTATTGCATTTGAAAGGAAGGATTCCTTTATGTTTCGTGGATTATACACCGCCACCGCTGGCATGGTGGCGAACAATAGAAAACAGCAAATTTTAACAAACAACTTGGCCAATGCCCAAACCCCCGGCTTTAAACAAGATCAAACGGTGTTGCGTTCGTTTCCCTCCCAATTGCTGAAGGCGATGGGGACTGACAATAACATTTCCGATATTCCAACGCAGCCCAAAACCATCGGGACGTTGAATACAGGAGTTTATGCACAGGAAGGCATTCCTTCTTTTGTGCAGGGTTCTTTGAAAGACACCGGCAATTCCACCGACTTTTCACTGCTCGATGGTTCACTGCCGCTCAACCCCGCCACTCAGCAGCGCGGAACACTCTTGTTCGCAGTAGCACTGGAGAACGATGAAGTCCGCTATACACGGAACGGCCAATTTTCAGTGGATGCAGAAGGCTTCCTGTCAACCAGCGAAGGACAGCGTGTACTAGGCGAAAATCTGCAGCCGATCCAAGTGGATTCCAAAGAATTTACCGTTCAGGAAGATGGCCAAATCACACGTCAGGACGGAACCGGTGCCGGCAGCTTATGGCTCGGCTATACGGAAGAGCCCGGTCAACTGGTGAAACAAGGGCAGGGACTTTTGCGCTGGGACGGTGGCGCGGGAAATATTCCGCAGTCCGTCAATGAAGTCGCCCTGTTAAACAACACAGCTACTTTTGTCAAACAGGGAGTCATCGAACAATCGAATGTCGATTTGACGCAAACGATGACCGATATGATGAACACCTACCGTGGCTTCGAATCAAACCAGAAAGTTATACAGGCCTATGACCGCAGCATGGAAAAAGCCGTCAATGAAATTGGCCGTGTATAAGCAAGGAGGAGCTCAACCATGAATATCCAAATGAATTCTGCCGCTACTTCAATGCGTGAGCTGCAGAAAAAAATTGACGTCCTCGCAGGCAACGTGGCCAACGCCGGCACAAACGGTTACAAGCGGCAGGAAGCCAACTTTTCCGATACGCTCGTTCAGTCGATTGAAAGACAGGCCGGCCTGCGAAACGAAATCGGCCGGACAACGCCGAATGGAATACGCGTCGGCTCGGGCGTGAAAGTAGCACAAACTTCGCTCCGGCATGAACAGGGATCGCTCGTCCAAACAAACCGGCCGCTCGATTTCGCCATTGAAGGATCCACCGGTTATTTCCGTGTGGCATCGGAAGGCACTGTTTTTTATACACGAGATGGTTCATTCCAGGTACAGCCGGTGCTGAATTCCAATCAGCTCAATCTGGTGACGGCAACCGGGGACGCCGTACTCGACAGCAACAACCAGCCGATTTCGTTTGATAACGATTACGACCAGATTCAGGTAAACCAAAACGGCACCATGCAAGTGACATTCAAAGATGCCGGCAAACAACCGGCGGAATTTCAATTGAGTGTAGCCACCATCGACCGGCCGAATCTGCTTGAAAAAGCCGGCGGCAACCGCTACCAGCTTCCTGGAACGGAAGCACAGCAAGTAGCGAGCGGCAATCTGCAATTGTTGAATCTGGCTGGCCCGGACAGCGGCGCCGTCCGGATCAGACAAGGTTCGCTGGAAATGTCGAATGTGGATATGACAGAAGAAATGACCGAATTGATTGCCACCCAGCGGCTGATCCAGTCACAGGGAAAAGCCATTTCGTTCGCGGATGACATGATGGGCTTGGTGAATACGATTAGAGGATGAGAAAAAGGCCGACACGGAATCGATTCCGTGTCGGCCTTTTTGGCGTTTTATTTGCGATGAATTCGATTTATTTGCGATGGTGCGGAGTTATTCGCGTTCCGGGAAACTTATTTGCGATGCGGAGGATTTATTTGCGTTCCAGAAGATTTATTCGCGTTCCTCTAAATTCCCATAAAAAAACACCACAACGTTGTCCGTTGTGGCACGCGAGTCATCAGTTTATCTCAGGAAGTCCATCAAACTCGGCTGGATGATTTTGGCCGAGGCGGACAGGCTTGCCTGGTACACACTTTCTTCGCTTTTCAACTTCGTGATGGCTTCCGCCAAATCGACGTCTTCGATTTTCGACAGCATCGATGTCAGTTGGAGACTGCTGTCCTGGATGCGCTGGCTGACAGCTTCGACGCGGTTTCGCCGGACGCCGACTTCCGCGGAAACGGCTAACAGACGGTCAATTCCGGTGTCGATGTCTTCAAGTGGCACATCTTCTCCGGAACGGATGTTTTCTGATAAAGTCCCAAGAGCCGCGAACAGTTCGTCATCGCCGCTGCCGAACAACCGGTCAGCGGTGACACTGGCGGGAATTTTCATGCCGCCCGCAATCGTGAACTCTTTGGCGTTTGTATCAAATCCGTGGCCTGTGCCGCCATCCGGAAACGGCGGGTTCGCGGTGTCCTGTCCGTTGAACAAATAATGGCCGTTCACTTTGACGTTGGCAAACTGGCGGAGCTGTTCGGTCAATTCTTCCACTTCCCCGGCGACAGCGGTGCGGTCTTCTGAGGACAAGGTGTCATTGTTACCTTGAACCGCCAGTTCGCGCACGCGCTGCATCACATTGACCATGCCGTAAACCGTCTGGTCGGTTTCATCGAGCCATAAATTGGCTTCGTTCGTATTCCGTTCATACTGATCGTTGGCAGCAATCGCGCTTTTCAGCTGCATCGCTTTGCCCGCGCCGTGCGGATCATCAGACGGTTTCTGGATCTGCTTGCCGGTCACGGCCTGGTTGTAGGCTTTGTCGAAACGCCCGAGGCTTTTGTTCATATTCGCCAGTGAATTCTGATGCAGCATTTGATGTGAAATTCTCATTCTATTGACCTCCCCCAGCGATCATCAACGCGCAGCCATGCGGTTGATGATCGTATCAAGCATTTGATCCGTTGTGGACACCAGCCGTGCCGCCGCGCTGTAAGCATGCTGGAATTTAATCAAATTCGCCATCTCCTCATCAAGCGAGACACCCGTCACGGATTGGCGTCGGTTGTCTGTGGCCTGCAAAGTGGCTTCGTAATTGGCGATCGAGCTGGTGGCCGACTGGCTTTTGGCGCCCAGTTCGCTGACCAGTGCCTGATACGATTTTTTGATCGGCTCCAAATCCGTCTCCAGATTTTCCGGTACCGTCAGCCTGTCACCGGAACGGTTCACTTCCAGCGACCCGTCTTCGTTTTGAATAAACAAATTGCCTTTTGACCCGTCTTCCTCTTTTATGCCGTTGGCGGAAGCAAAATCGCTCACAATATTCGCCACGGCTGTGCGCTGATTTTCAGCCAAGATTTTGGAATCGGCAAGGCCTTTCAGTTTGCCGCCGGTTGACGACCGGAGAAGAGCGGCTACGTCGGGTTCGGCTGTTGTTGCGGTTTCTTCACCAGCCGTTCCTTTGACCACCGCCGTCCCGTTCAGGCTGATGGTATACATGCCTTTGTCTTCTATCACGCTGATGGTGGCGAGTTTGGACAGCTGTTCCACTGCAGCATCGCGCTGGTCCAGCAAATCGTTCGCTTGTGTGCCGGTGCGTTTGATGCTTTGGTTCAGCGCATCAATTTGCTTGAGGTACTCCGTGGCGTCGCTGACAGCTGCGTTTGTCTGCCGCTCAATATCCGACAGCACCGCCCCCATGGAAACGTCCATCGATTCAGCCACTTCCAAAAAGGCCTGCCCGCGTTCTTTTACTACAGCCTGTGCGGACGGACTTGCCGGATCGTTCGCCAGGTCCTGCCAGGCGCCTTGAAGCCGGTCCATCGCTGCATTCAAGCCCGTATCGCTTGGTTCGTTGATCACAGTCTCGAGCTGATCAAACGTGGCCTGCTTTGCCTGCCACTGGCCAAGTGTCCCCGACTGGTCACGGTATTGGCGGTCGAGGAAATGGTCTCTCACACGGGTGATGGATTCGACGGAAACTCCGGAACCAAGCTGGCCCGGATTGACATTCCCCGTTGTCCACGTATCCAGCGGCTGTGCGGTGACGTTGTTCACTTGTTGGCGTGAATAGCCTTTTGTGTTGGCGTTGGCAATGTTGTGGCCTGTTGTGGCGATGCTGGCCTGCCCCGCTGTTAACCCGCGTCTGCCCAGCTCTAATCCGTGAAATGTTGAAACCATGGTTGACCCTTCCTTCTACCTTCAATCAGGCTTTTGTATCGAAAAAGCCGCGATTGTTCGTCGGTGATTTTTGTTGGCTGTTGGGAGATTGATAGTTGAAGTTTTGCTGCTTCGACTTTGTCACTTGCTCAATCATGTGATGGACAAAGCGCATGGAGTCTTTCAGCAGCTGTTCGTTGGTCCTGTTTTTCTCCTGCAGCTCAGCCATCAGCTGCTGCAGAGACGCCAATTGCGACTGCAGCTTGTCTTTCGCTGCGCCGTCCGGCAGTTGTTCGATAAACTCCCCGAAGCTCGAAGCTGTCTGTTTTTCCGACAGATCGGCCATCAGCTGCTGCCGTTCGCTGTCGAGGCTTTCCAGCTGCCGGATGAGTTCGGCTTCTTCCGGCACCAGCCGGTTCAGCTCATCGACGCGGCGTTCGATTAAAATTGTTTTCTTTTGATCGGCACAGTCAATCAGCCGCTTGTGCAGGCTGATCAGTTTTTCCATGGTGGTGACGAGTAAATCAGGCATCCGGCATCCTCCTCTTCGTTCAGGCGAAGTGTTATTTGCCGAACCAGAACTCGTGTACTTTATCGGCTATCTCCTTGTTGCTGGGATGGTATTCACCGGCTTGGATCTGCGCTTTCAACGCATTGATCTTTTCCTGTCTGCCGGCATCCATTTCTGTTTTCTTTTCGAACATCTCTTTCGCTTGGCTTGAAATCTGCAATTGATCTTCCGTCTGGACCGGCCTCGTTTTCTCGACTTTCGAGACCGGCATCATTTTTTGGTAAGATTGAATAAAGGAAGAACCGTTCGTCTTATCGATATTCATTCCTTCACCGCCCTGTTTGTTTATTTGTCTTTCTTCAACCGCCAGTAATGCGCCTCATTCAACTTCCGTTGAGGATTGGTCATTTCAGCGATCAGCCGGTCTTTTTTCAATGCTGTACTGACATCCGATGTAAATTTTTGATAACAATCACTGCACAGCATCTGCCGCTTTATTTCTTTACCACAATGAGCGCATGGATAACCGAGATTCGGGTAATCATTGGCGAAAATGCGCCCCTCACGAATAAATTCCGCGATCTGCTTTACCGGAACGTCTGTCGCTTCGCTCACTGTGTCGATCGTGGCATGCCGGTTCTGCTCGATTTTCAGAAACGCCATCACTTGTTTGTGCTGCCGCTCGATGTTCCTGTAGCAATGCAAGCAATAATCCGTATGGTCTTTCAGAAATAATTGACCGCAAATCGTGCAGTTGTCCAATTGAGCTGACTGCAAATGATCACCTGATTTCCTGTATAGTCTTTATATCGGCAGGTCCGCCGGAATGTTTAGCGGAATTTTGCATTATTGCACTTTAAATTCCGTCACCAGCACCCGCTCGACTTTCCCTTTTTGAATAATGCCGTCCAGCTTCGCTGAAATTTCCTGTTCGAGCGTCGCAATGCCGTCCGTTCCGGTTAGCTCCTCTTTCGTCAGACCGGCCACCGTGGCGATCACCGCTGCGCGGATTTCTGCCGTCCGCTTTGCCGCTTCTTCTTTTGCTTCCACGCTGCTCAGCTGAATATTGAACTGGACCACCGCGTAATGATTCGGGGAAGCCAGGTTCGTCGTGATGCTGTCCGTATCGACACTCAACTCGGCCAGCTCTTCAGCCGATAAAGCTTGGTCGCTCGCGGAACCCGCATCATCCTTCCCAAGAAAAAACATGATTCCACCTGTCAAAACGGCCACAGCAATAAAACTGACTAACGTAACCCGTATAAGTTTCATCATACACCTCTGTTCTTCGTCATTTATTCCTCATAAGGCGATATCAGCACTTCGACACGGCGGTTTTTCGCTTTGCCCTGTGCAGTATCGTTGGGGGCGACCGGATGATACTCCGCGTATCCGGTAGCGCTGAATTTCTTCGGATCCAGTTCGTCATTTTCCAGCAGGATCTTCATGAAGTTGATGGCCCGTGCCGAACTCAGTTCCCAGTTGGACGGAAACTCGGCGGAAGTGGCCGGCACATTGTCCGTATGGCCTTCGATGAACACTTTGCGCGGCGGGTCGGTCACCAGCAAATTTGAAATCTCTTTTGCCACCGCTCTGGAACCTTCCGTGATGTCCGCACTGCCGGACGCATACAAAACCCCTTCCGTGATTTTCAGCACCAGCCCTTTGCCGGTCATTTCAGTCTGGATTTTGGATGACAGCCCTTTTTCTTCAATAAACCCGGTGATCTTCTCCTCCAGCTGTCCGAGGGCTTCGTAATCTTCTTCGAGTGTCATTTCTTCCGCTTCCTCCACTTCGGCAGGTGACGGAAACTGCACGATGTCCCCGTACTGCTCGACGGAAGCTTCGTGCTCCAAAACGCCGGAACCGCCGTTCAACGCACCGTCAAACGACTGCGAAATCTGTTCAAATTTCTGCGCATCGATTTTACTCGATGCAAACAGCACGATGAACAATGCCAGCAAAAGCGTCAGAATATCGGCATACGGGATGAGCCAGGACTCATCCATGTGCTCTTCCTTCTTTTTTTTACGCTTCAACTTGGACACCTTCGCTTTCTTCCGGTTCCAGCACGCGGTCTTTTGCCGGCAGATACGTCAGCAGCTTTTCTTCGACTGTCCGTGCCGGCAACCCTTCCTGGACCGCCAGCAGACCTTCCAGCATGATCAGTTTCATCTTCGCTTCTTTTTCCGATTTGCGCTTGAGTTTATTGGCGAACGGGTGCCACAGTACATAACCCGTGAAAATCCCGAACAGTGTCGCGATAAACGCGGCGGAAATCGATTTCCCGAGCAGCGCGATGTCATCCAGATTGCCCAGCGCCGCCACCAGTCCGATGACCGCACCCAGAACGCCGAGTGTCGGCGCATAGGTGCCGGCCTGGCTGAAGATTTTTGCGCCGAGCTCGTGGCGTTCTTCCATCGCCGCGATTTCTTCCTCCATCATGTCACGGATGGTTTCCTGCGTCTGGCCGTCGACCACCATTTTCAAGCCACGCTGCAAAAAAGGGTCTTCCACTTCTTCCGCTTTGTCTTCCAGCGCCAAAAGACCTTCTTTTCTAGCCACCATGGCCCATTCCGTAAACATCGGAATCAGTTCTTTCACCGGAATGATTTTCAGGTCGGTGAAAAGCACTTTGAACAGGCTCGGAATTTTTTTGACCTCGTCCATCGGGAAGCCGATCAGTATGGCAGCGGCGGTTCCGGCAAAGATGATGACCAGTGCCGCCGGGTTGTATAAAGCGCTCAGTTCCGACCCTTTCATGACCACGCCGCCGAGCAGCACGCCCACGCCAAGCAATATGCCTATCCATGATGTCTTGTCCACATCAAAAACCTCATTTCAGTTCTTAGTATTTCCAGGTATTGTACTAGATAAGTTGAGCAAAGAACCCACTCTCACCACTGCTTCGGTCGCTTTGGGCAAGGCTTTCGCCATGAGCCGGGAAGAACACCCGTCTCACAGCTCCGCCCAGCCCGTGGACGCGCCGGCGCTCAATGCAGTAGGAATAAATTAGGTTTATGATAGTTCTTTTGTTCAACTTACAGATACATTACATACAAGTGCGAGAAAATTATTTTTTCGCCAGTTCCATGACTTGTTTCCAGGTGTCGCGCAGTTCGGTCATCAGGCCTTCGGCTTCTTCGAGGATGGCTGCGTCGTTTTGGGTGTTGGCTTCGATCAGGCGGTTGTAGATGTATTCGTACAAAGGCTCCATGTTTTTCGAAACTTCAACATCCGGGTTCAGCGTGACGCGCAGCTCCTGTGTGATGTTCTGCGCTTTGATCAAGTTGATGTTTTTGTCCTGGAAATTCTTTTCGGCCATCGCTTTTTTCGCCAGTTTCATGAATTTCAGGCTGCCGTTGTAGAGCATCAATGTCAGTTCCTGCGGCGAAGCGGTCATGACTGAATTTTGCTGGTACTTCTGGTATGGATTCATCGTTACCATGTGGATCCCCCTCTTTTTTACTTCCGTCTGTCAAAAAACGTGCCGTCTGACGGTGCGCTTTGGTAGGCGCCTCTGTATTTTTTGGACAATTGCTTGGTTTGGTTGATGCGGTTCATCTGGCCCGCGAATGCCTGGTGGAGTTGTGTCATCAGTGGAATCAGCTGCTGTTCACTCGCCTGCAGTTGCGTTATTTTCTCCTGGCCTTCCGGCGACCAGTCGAATGCCGATTCGTTTCTTGACGCTTCCAGCCGGTCGATGACTTCCTGCCTTTTGTCGAAGTAAAGCTGCAGTTCCACCAGATCTTCCACTTGGTTGTCTTCCATTTTCGAACCGATTGTCTGCGCTTTTTCCAGGATGGCTTCGGTCAGTTCCAGAAGCTGCTGCAACAAATCATGCTGCTGTTCCATCTACATCATCCCCAGACTCTGTGAAATCCACGCGCTTTGCGAGTTCATCTGGCTGATGGCTTTTTCCATCGCCGTGAACTGTTTCCAGTAACGGTCTTCGATGCGCACGAGACGGTCCTGCCACCTGCTGATTTCTTCGTCCATCTGACGGATGCGCTTGGTGATCTGGCTGTTGTCCACTAAACTGGTGGGGCTCCCCGCCTTTTCGCCCAAGCTTTTCAGTGCCACGTTCAAGCTTTCATACACGCGGCCGCCGACGCCGACGTTTTCGTCTCCGACGCGGTTGGTGAACAGCGCCATCACTTCATCAGGCTGATTGGCCAATGCCGCTTTCAATTCATCTTCCTTGATGAACAGTTTTCCGCCTTCCGACCAGCTGCCGGTATCAATGCCGATCTGCGACAATAATTGGATATTGCCGTCCGGTATGCCTTCCACTTCATCGGTGAAAGAACGGCGCAGCTGCTGGATGGCGTTTTTCAGAATCGGATCATTGCGCAGCAACCCGCTGCGCGCTTTTTCTTCCCACAGCTCGATTTCGTTATCGGTCATATCCTTTTTCTGCTCGTCCGACAAAGGCTGAAAACTTGGGTAGCGCTTTTCGACCAGCTGCTTCTCAATATCCGCAATTGTTTCGTTGTACTTGTCGACAAAGCTCTTGATCTTATCGAACGTATTTGTTGGATCTGCTTGGACCGTGATCGTGGCGTTACCTGCTTCCATTAGGTTTATAGTCAACCCATTGATGGTTGTTTTATTGGACGTTAAATCTGTGACTTCGATTCCTTCAAAAGTTACCGAGCCATTGGCGGCGGCTGTCATAAAATTTTCATCAGCTGCATTTTCTGTAGAAAATGTAGTTAAAAATGAGCCGGCATTATTAGGATCAGGTTGGTTTATGACTTGCTTTGCCAATGCTGCATCACTGAACGTCAAATCGAAGTTCTGATCTGTGCCCATTCCTTTTGTGGAAATGAAGAATCGGGAAGTCGTATTATCGAAACTCATCCGCAGTTTCGGCTCTGCTTCGGCTGTCGCGTCTTGGACTTTTTTCGCCACTTGTTCATAAGTGTCGGTTGCTAAGATAGCCACATTGACATCTTCAGCAGTTGCTCCACTGCCTTTGATGGTTATGCTGCCTGCAACTCCGATTACATCACTCGATTTAGCTGATTTACTTGAATCACTGACTGTTTTTATCGTATGTGCCGAATGCATTTTCGCCCCACTCGCAAGGCTCCCGACATTGACATTATACGAACCGCTCACTGCATTCGCGGTAGTCTCGACGCTTACTTTACCTGGAGTTTCTGATGTCCCTGTTGCTGTTGCCGTATAGGAGTTGAATGTACTTTGGAGACGCAAGTCGCTCGCCATCGTCCGCAGGCTGGTCAGCGACAGATTGACGTCACGGTACGAGTCTTTTTGCCATTCCGTCCAGGTTTTCTGCTGCGTCAATTTATCCATCGGCAGCTTCTGTGCCGCCATCATTTCTTTCACTAAGGAATCGGTATCTATACCGGATGCCAATCCGCCCACACGCATCTATCTCACTCCGATCTTGTTTCGTCTGTTACAGTTTTTCATCTACAATCATTCCCATCAGCTCGGTCATCGACGCATACATGTCGAGGAATTTCCGGTTGGGGATTTCTTTCAGCACTTCATCGGTCTTGGTATCCACCACTTGAATATAATATTCGTTCAGTTCCTCGTGCAGTTGAAATTTCACCGCCGTGGACGTCGGCTCCAAAAAGTCGTTCATGCCGTCCACTTTGTGTTCAAGCACTTCTTTCGTGACCTGTTCTTGAGCGGCGGCTTCCGTCTTCCTAGCCTCTGCAGCAATCGGCATTTTCACCGGTTCCACTGCCTGCACTTCACTCGTTTTCGAAAAATGAATGACGGGCGTCTGTTTCACTTCCATGGCGCTTCTCCCCTTGTTTCATCCTGATGAACAGCGGATGAAGGTGGGGAAGAATCTTCACCGTCCGGTCAACCGCTCTTACTACAACTATATATCGGCACAACATGAGAAATTTTTAGCGTTTTTATAAAATAATCTCCGCAAAAAAATAAAACCGATTCGCTGGAATCGATTTTATTCACACAAGATTATTCAATTGGCGGCTGACGCCGGTCGTCCAGTGGTTGTTCAGGCCGGTCGGATCATTTGCCGCGCCGACCGGGGCATATTTCGCGCCGATTTCAGCGACCGTCGTCTTGCCCTGGTCCAAATAATTCTGGCGCAGGTTGCGCGCCATATCAAAAATGCTTTCTTCAACAGAACCATAGCTCCGGAGGCCGTTCTTGCCCATCATGCCCGCTACATTATTTTTCTCATTGGCGGCCCTCGATGAACCGTTGCCCGTCTCATGGATGGCAATCGCCGACAGCAGATTCGGATCGATATCATACTTTTTCCCGGCATTGATAAAATGCACGGCGCTGCCGCTCAGCTTGCCGTCAAGCGTATTCTCCAGCTTCATAAACTGCACCGGTTTGAAATTCAAATCGGCTTTGTCCGTCGAACCAGCCGGCGTTTCTTTACCGGCGGCCTGCTGAAGATTCACAGGCACCGGCGCATTCATCAGCGGAGCGAACGCTTGCGTCTCCTGCGCTACAGCCGGTGCCGCACCCGGCGCATCAAACCCCTGCAGCATTGAATTCAACAGCATCGAAAACAACGAACTCACGTCCTCCTCTTGGCCGGCAGGAGCAGAGGCAGAAGAATCAGTGGCAGTAACAGCAGGCATCGCCTTGGCAAGCGAAGCCATCGTCGTATAATAAAACCAATTCGAAGAAATCGGACTCGTCAATAGAAGTGCACATCCTTATGTGAAATGTTTTGAATTTAGTGTACAGGATGGGAGAGGAAAAAAGAATAGGATAATTGTGGGAAAAAAATTATATTGGGGGTTGTTTTCTATAAACGCTTCGGACGCTTAGGGGATGGCTCCCGCAAGAAGCCAAGCAAAGAACGCTTGTCTTCTTGCTTCGCCTACCCCATAGACGCGCCGGCGCTTGGAGTGTTATAAATTCCTTTTAACTCTTAAAGGAACAGGTTGGCGTCAGACTACGTCACTTCGCGCCACGGTGTCAGACTCAATTGCTCCTCAAATTGTGACTGACACAGGGTCCGCTACAAAGTGGAATTCCATCGTATCCGTCAACTCGAACTTTTCTTCGTCTTCGTTTTCTGTTAATACAAGTATATCATTTTTCTGATAAGGCTCAGATTATAAGTTCCCATAATCGAGGGAGAAAAGAATTGAAGAAATGGATTTTGGACAAGAGAGGGTTAGTTGCTTATAATAAAAGGAAATATAACTTATGAGGTATATTTAATTATGGATAATTTAAATTAGTCTACAAAAGCATACGAAACAGAAGATGGACTTTCTCCGATAGATAATTTTTTAGACTCTCTTCCTGCAAAAGATACCGATAAAATATTAAGAGACATTCAACTGCTACAACGGTTTGGACCTAGATGGGGCCACCCCCACATCGATTATTTTAAGCGCGAAAAAATTTATGAGCTGAGAGTAAAGCATGGTAGCAATATATACCGAATCTTTTTCTTTACATGGAAAGGAACCATTTTACTCCTTACCCATGGTTTTACGAAGAAATCTCAAAAGACACCGACAAACGAACTTCAGCGGGCTGTTCGAATTCGTGAGGACTGGATAAAAAGAAAGGGTGAATGAAATGGATTTCGTAGAACGCTACGCAAAACAACGAGCGGCAACGGACAAAAACTTCGAGAAGGTATGGAATGATCCCGAAGAACAAATGAATTTTCAGTTAAGAAAAGAATTGATCACCTTGAGGCTACAGCTTGGCTTGACCCAACAACAGTTTGCCGACTTAGTAGGAGTAGCCCAACCGCTCATCTCCCGTCTGGAAAATGGTTCACAGAACATCACAGTGGAGAAGCTGCAGAGAATATTGGCTAAGACCCAAACTGGAGCGCGGCTGAAGATTGAGATTGAGCAAGATGACCTGATGGCGAATAAATAGGAGACATGACGGTTCCGCTTGACCGACTTAGTTTGATTACCAGCAGCTCCTAAATCGCCCCTGTGTTGGACATTTTTATGACTATTTCCTTTTTCTGATAAACATGCGAACGCCGTTTTCGGAAACCTTTGGGATTCCTGGACACGGCGTTCTTGGCATGTATTTATTATGGATAACTCAAATTGTTTTCAACACAGGGAGCAATTTTACCAGGTTTAAATGTGCATATAAAAAATTATCACCTGCTCACCAAGCGGCAGTAGATTCTGCTATTACTACTCTGGCGAATGGCAAGCCATATTCTGACGGTCTTCGTGTTAAAAAGATGCAAGGCACTGGTAAGAAATCGATTATGAAAGCTTCACCGACAATGGATGTCAGAATCACATTTGAATTCGATAATCCGGACCAGATCATTTTCCGAAACGTAGGCGATCACGACATTACCTTAAATAACCCATAAGAAAAAGCAGGGACGCATTTGTCTCTGCTTTTTTCTTTTTATTCTTCTATCGTTCTCATTCGGACGGTGCCTGGTAGGCAGCCAACTGTTAGACCCATCAACAAAGAGAAATGAAGCCACAATCCAACCTATTATCTCAGTAATAACAGTCGAAGCACCTCACCGCGAGGGCCCTGTGTCAAACACAATTGTTCCTCAAATTGTGATTGACACAGGGCCCGTTACTACTTCTTACTTAAGCAACTCCAAAACGCGTTGAGGCACCTGATTTGCCTGCGCCAGAATCGCTTGTGAGGCTTCGGAAAGAAGAGAAGCCTTGGCATGGTTCATAACTTCTTTTGCCATATCCGTATCACGGATTCTGGATTCGGCTGAAGTCAGGTTAATCGCACTGCTTTCCACGTTTGAGTAAGTATGATCCAATGCATTATGATAAGCTCCATATTTTGAGCGTTCAGACGATACTTTTTGAATGGCTTTATCCAGTTTCTCCAATGCTTCCATCGCGCGGGCGAACGGATCGATTTCAATATCGTCGACTTCCAGCTTAGTTGTCCGCACATCTGATAGCCGAACCTTAAACTGATCTCCGCTGTTTGCTCCCACCTGCAAAAGGATATCGTAAGGTCCTTCTTCAATTATCCCTTCTGACGGGTTCGCGATTGTCGGCGGAACGTCCAGTCCATAGAATGTGTTTACTTTAAATGAACCGCCGGCAGCTACCGTACGGTTTGACCATAATAACGCATAACCACTATCGCCAACCGGACTACCATCATCGATCCATCCAGCGGCATCGGCAACATCACCGTATTGCCCTATTCTCAGTTCTGCAGGTTCTTCAATAATCGCTGCTCCTTTTATCACTCCACCAGCCTTTATATCAGGATTTCCATTATTGTTATAAACATTGAATGTTTCGGGGAGATTGCTTCCAATAAAAGCTTCTTCGTTCAGAACAGGATGGTCATTCACTACAAACGGAGCGTAGTCATCAGTGCCCAGCATCGTATCCATGTGGAAATAAAAACCGATCTCCTGGTCTTCTGCACTGTTATTTTCTATCGTGTATTTAAATTCATACTTGTCATCCACCACTTTTACGGTTTGGGTGACGTGAATGTCGTTTATAGTGGAAACAGTTCTGAAGACACCGTTTTCTTCCACTGTATTTTGCGATACATTCTCTTTTAGATTATGTGCGGCATTTCCAATCAACAAAGAAGGCGTAGAAGTGCTGCCTCCGCCATATATCAGAATTTTACCATCATCATTTCCCGTAGCAGGGTAACCTTCATTTGTTCTTAAATCCAATTCACCATTCGATGCCACGTTCAGAGCTAGTGCATTGCCAAAACCACCAGGAGCAACAGCACCAGACGTACCTCTAGTATAGCCAGCCGGCATTGTCCCATTTAACAGTTTTACTCCGTTAAAATCCGTGTTATTGGCGATGTCATCAATTCCTCGTTTGATCTGTTCAATTTCCTTTTGAATTGCTCCTCGCTCTTCAGAAGATAACGTACCATTTGCAGCTTGAACCGCCAGTTCTCTTGCCCGCTGCAACTGCTCTTGAATGCCAGACAGCCCCCCCGTCGGCTGTACTGGTCAGAGAAATGCCGTCCTGGATATTGCGCTGCGCCTGTTCCAACCCGCGAATCTGCGCTCTCATTTTCTCCGAAATCGACAGACCGGCCGCTTCGTCCGCTGCCCGGTCAATACGCAAGCCACTCGCCAGCTTTTCACTGCTTCTTGCCGCATTCTGGTTATTTTCATTTAAATTCCGCTGAACCTTCAATGCAGCGATATTATGCCGAACAATCATGTTCTGTGCCTCCTGATGCTTGATGAATCACTGGAAATCTTTAATTGAATCAGTGATTGAAAATCGTTTATGGTTAGTGGGTAAGTCCATGTACCCGGTACTCTCTGCTCATTATATCGTCATTTTCCAGAAAAAGTTAACTTTCAGGCGATAATTTTAGGCCTGTGAAAGCATGTTTGACGTTCTACTGCCAGCAGTTCCCAAATTGCCCCTGTGTTGGACACTTTTATGACTATTTCCTTTTTCTGATAAACATACGAACGCCGTGGCCGGAAACCTTTGGGGTTCCTGGACACGGCGTTTTGGCATGTATTTATTATGTATAAACCGAATTGTTTTCAGCACAGGGAGCGATTTTAGCCACGGATAATCCCATGGCTTTTTGTCTTTCAGTTTAAGTCCAGCTTACCCTTTCAAATCAACCGACCCACCAAGATGCGGCTGAACAGACTGCTCCAGCATCTTAACAACACTGTCCCCATTCGTCTCCGCCTGATCCATCGATTTCTTCATCACCGAAACGCTCGCTTCTTGCCGGACGTTCATTTGGCTGAGTGCCATTGATAAGGCTGCGATATCCATTGAATCCCTCCTCTCATTTACCTTTTCTAATTGTACGAAATGCTAATACATTAATTGCTAATACATTAATATAGAAGATTATCTAAAACCACTATTCCAGCCAATTGAGCTAGAATGTTTTTATCAATTTTATTTATAAATTCCCTGTACTGCTCCGCGTCTTTTAATAAAACAGTTGTTATTTGATAGTAAAAGTTTAGATTACCCCACAGTCTCCACTCTCTTTCATGAGTCCAATCTATCATGCCTTTTTCTTCATTTATGTAGCCGTTCAACTCAAAATTAACAATTCTCCAATAATGTTCCTCTGGTAATAAAGACTTTGCCAACTCTTTTTTTTCATAGATTACTGGACGTACTCCTCTTTCTGGTATAATTCTTCCCTCTTCATCAACCAATTGGTACAGTGCTGCCTTTGGAAAAGCTAACCCGCACGGATAATATCTCAGTTTTTGAGAGAAAGTCTTTTCAGCTTCTTCATAGTGCAATATTGCGTTTTCAGCAACTGAATGGAGTGGGATGTTTTGGAAACAAACAACTTTATGGTTCCCCATTATGTAACCTTTTGAACTTCCAGTAAGTTCTTTTTCGTTTAATATTTTTATTAGTACATCAGTCGCACTTAGGTTCCCCTCTGCTTTAGTTAAATGTGATAATAGGTTGGTTAAATCAGTACGATTTCTATATGTTTCCATCCACTGTCTCATTTGATAAGCCACATAAACCCTCCTAAATCGCTAAAAAAAGGAGCCCAATATCAGGCTCCTTTTACATTTTTAATATTAACGCAGCAATTGAAGAACTTGCTGAGGCGCCTGGTTGGCTTGCGCCAACATCGCTTGTGATGCTTGTGCAAGAATCGAGTTCTTCGTTTGGTTCATCATTTCTTTCGCCATCGTGCGAACATTTACTTTCATAAATGACTAGACTATATCTTCACCCTCTAGTATTAGTAGGGGCCGGGCACTTCGGATCAATCAGTGCTGATGGACACTGTGTCACCTACGGATTTCATCATCGTAGCTCTCGCCTTAGATGGTCTATCCTAGTCGTTGAACCTTCTCCACTCTTTCGAGACAGGAGCTTGGCTGCTGATTGCCCAATCTTTTATTTTTTCAGAGCCGTCACGTCTGCCGTTTCCAGCTGCGTTGTGGCAATAAAAGCTATCAGGGGTTTCCAGCAATTCACCCGATCGTAATCTCTGACTGTTACCGGTCAGGACGACTGTACCTCTGCTCGCTTATGCTGCTTCGGTATAATCAACGTCGCGGATTCTTGATTCCGCTGCTGTTAGGTTTTCAGCTGATGTGTTCAAGTTGTTGATAGTGTGATCTAAACGGTTTTGCATAGCACCTAGTTTAGAACGCTCTTCTGAAACTGATTTGATAGCAGAATCAATTGCAGTAATAGCTTCTTCTGCACCAGTTCTAGAAGATAGATCAATTGAAGATACACCCAAAGCCTGAGATCTCATATCTCTAATTGCTAAAGTCGTAGTTTGGGTTTCGTTTGCGCCAATTTGGAATTTAATAGCTTCTCCATCAACCTCTACAGTATCAGTGCCATTAGTATCTACTGCTAAAGATTGATCTGCACTTAATCTAATTCCACCTACATCTAATTTTCCGTCTGTAGTAACTTCATTAGTAACGCTTGCAACACTGTTATTGTTACTGTCCAATATTTCGGCGCTTACCTTTTCTCCAACAGTGAATGTTGCAGTACCTTGACCAGAAATGATTCCAGCACCAATTTCGATGCTTTCTGAGCCGCTAGTAAAAGTAATTGTTCCACTGTTATCGTCGTCGTCAGCGACAGCACCAAAAGTGTTTCCATCTTCATCCAACAAAGTCACTTTATAATCGGAGGTTGACCCTCCTTCTACTTTAATAGTGAATTTAGAACCTACATCAACTTTAGTTCCATCTGACACTACAGTTAATTCGGTTTCTTGATCGATGCCTGTCCCGCCCGCTACGATATCGGTAGCTACCTCTGTGGCTGCAGATACATTTATTTTATAAGTACCTTCTGCCATAGGATTTATTACTTCAGCGCCCTTAATTCCTGTAGCAGCTGCAGACAAAGTTGATTGTTGATTTTGTGAGCCGTTTAGCAATTTTTTCGAATTGAATTCTGTTGCATTGCCAATTCTATCAATTTCAGACGTAAGTTGACTAATTTCACTTTGAATTGCTTTTCGGTCTTCTTCAGTACCTGTGCCATTGGAAGATTGAACAGACAATTCACGCATACGTTGAAGGATTGAATGTGTTTCATTCAACGCTCCTTCAGCTGTTTGCATCAAAGAGATTCCATCTTGAGCATTGCTTGAAGCCTGCTCCAACCCGCGAATCTGTCCACGCATTTTTTCAGAAATTGAAAGACCCGCTGCATCATCTTTCGCGCTGTTAATGCGAAGACCAGAAGACAATTTCTCCATGCTGTTCATTTGTGCGCTTTGTGCACTGCCCATTTGGCGGTGCGTGTTAAGTGCTGCGATGTTGTGATTGATAATCATTGTGTATTACCTCCGTGTAATGTTTTTTGTATTTTGCAAGCGCCCAAATCCGTTTGGACTGCCTTACACTCTTTATATCGGAGGTGTTTTGAAAATGTTTAGCTTTTTTGAAAATATTTCTAGAGATTATTTGTTTTTGCAGCGGTTTTGTTTTTGCGCCCCCGCGTCAGACACAATTTGAGGAACAATTGAGTCTGACACCGGGGCGCGAGGGGGGTCTAACTCCGCAGCGCGAGAAATACGAAAAAAGCCTGCATCCCTGCAGACTCCCTCCCTCACTTCCTCATCCTCAAAAAATCCCCAATATCAATCACATTCGACGTCGCTTGCTTGTTCTCTTCCTGAATCTCCAAATACACTTCTTTCCTATGAATGGTGATATGCTTCGGCGCGTTGATGCCCAGCTTCACCATGTCCCCGTCGACCGCGGTCACGGTGATTTCAATGTCGTCGTCGATGACGATGGATTCACCTTTTTTTCTTCCCAGTACTAACATCTGCTACACCTGCCTTGCAGCTTGGAACAGGGGCTGTTTGATCTGGTAGGTTTTGTTGTCCAGGACGATTTGCATGCCAAGCTTTTTGGTGTTGTTGATGATGATCGGTGCTTTCAGGTTGGTGGTGGCGTCTTTCATCTCCCCTGTGACGGAGACGGTGGTCAGGACGATGGCGTCTGTCGGCTCTTCGAGTTCGAGCCGCTCCACCAGCTGCTCTTCCAGTTTGATGTCGTAATCCTTGAAGAATGAAAACGGATCGACCAGGAAAAAGCTGAGTTCCGCCGATTCGATCGACTGCAGGAAAAAGAACGGCGATTCGCCTTCTTCATCTGCCGGCAGCAGGACGTATTCTTTCATATCTTCAAAGCCCGGGATTCCTTTTGCGAACGACAGCACGCGGTCGTCGGCTATTTCAATTTCGCCAAATTGGCTTGTTTGGATGTTCATGATCGGCTCCTTTCGATGGTGACAATTGGTTTTTCCAGCATTCAGTTCGGAATGGTTCTTTTCAAATACGCAGTAAATGCCGCTAAAGATAAAGATATAGGAAAAGCCATTTATTAACAATCCGTTTCTATAATTTATTCCATCGAAGCTCAGCAATTCAATCTTCCTTCGTTCTCTTATTCTACTCATTTCAAATTCAAAAAATAACAGAAAATAAGACTATATATTCAAACGATATAAAGGTATAATAGACTAACTTAATGGATATTAATGATAATAATTGTCGGATGTTACAGCGTTTATCACAAACCGTAATCTTTTTAATTACTACAGAAACATGGTGAAGTTACATAAGTTGGTTTTAAACTATTAACTATTCCATGAAGATATGGAGCAAAACAGCGGAGACTCCCGCGGGATAGCGAAGTGCTGAAATCCACTCGGGCGACTAGCCCGAGTTAGTTCAGCGCAAGCCCGCAGGAAAGCGGAGCTGTTTTGCGGAATATCGGCAAGTGAAGATAATTAAATCAACTTATACAGAAAGAAAAATAAAGAAACAACCAACACCAGGGGGAATGACCTTTGTTTAAGCGTAAACACGTACTCATATTGGGCTTTGTATTGATCGTCGGCATATTTTACAGTTGGGCGTGGCTGTTCAAAGGAAATGACTGGCTGGTATCGATCGGGGTCATCGTGCTTCAGATTGCGGTGGGCATAATCAGCCTTGTGTGGCTGATTCAGGCTTACCGACATGAGAAGCGCCATGAAAAAGCTTTTTGGCTGCTGCTGAGCATCGGCCTTGCCATTTACTTGAGTTCCAACTTGCTGTGGCTCTACGCACAGATCAGGGAAGGAACGGTTGTGTATGAAGAGAATTCCTACATCGCCTGGTTGTGCGCCTATTTGTTCTTTATGTCCGCCTTATTCGTCAAAACCAGAAAAGTAAGCGCTTCTATTTACGACAACCCGCATACGTTCAATATTGTGATTGTCATGATTACGGTCACTACCGTCATTCTTCACTTTCTCATTAATCCCGTGCTGGTCATGGCCGAAAATTCCTGGCTGGTGACGATCATCACCGTCATCTACCCCATCGTGGATTTAACGATTTTGTTCATCATCACGGTGCTGTATTACCTGATTCAGAACAACAAAGCAGAAAAGTACATGCTGTTTTGTGTTACGGGGTTTTCCTGTCAGGTAGCAGCTGACTTTCTTTACTCTTATTTTGCTTATACGGAAACTTACCAGCCTGGTAACATCGTTGATCTTTTTTGGGTGCTTGCCATTTTCTTTATCGGCATTACCGGTTTTTATGCGATCGATCACAAGAACGAAGCGAAGTTGGGAGTCCCGAATCCACTCGGAAACAAAGACGTCCTTATCCCTTATACCAGCATTCTTCTTCTGTTGTTTCTGGTCATTGATAGCTACAACTGGGATTTCAACATCCTCAGCGTCGGGTTGCTCGTAGCTTTTTTCATCGTACTGGGACGCCAATTCCAAATACTCTATAAAAACAGGAAGTTGACCAATCAATTCAGGCACCTGGCCTACCACGATCCACTGACAGGCTTGAACAACCGCGGGAGTTTCATCGAAAAAATAGAAACGGTTTTAGAGAACAGCCGGGATGGTAAAGTTGCTCTTTTGTTAATCGATCTGGACCGCTTCAAATTAGTGAACGATACACTTGGCCATCACGTCGGCGATGAAGTATTAGTGAAAACAGCGGAGCGGCTGAAAAAATCGCTAACGGCGGATGCGTTGCTTTTCCGAATCGGAGGAGACGAATTCACCATTGTCCTCGCCCGTGCAACAGAAGCCAAATGTGTGGCATTGGCAGAAAATATTTTAACAGCGTTTCAGCCACCGATGTTTTCGGAAGACCATGAGATCAACATCACGCCAAGCATCGGCATCAGTATTTTTCCGGCACATGGTATAACCAGCGAAGAATTGATGAAAAACGCCGATGCGGCCATGTATCTTTCAAAGGAAAACGGCAAAAACAGCTTCAGCTTTTACAACGCTGAGCTGGACAAGGTGATGATGCGGAAACTGCAAATTGAGAACGACTTGAAGACGGCCATTTCGAACGAGCAATTATCGCTTGTCTACCAGCCGAAAGTGGATCTGCAGAGCAAGAAAGTGGTGGGAATGGAAGCCTTGCTGCGCTGGAACCATCCTCAGCTTGGCTGGATCTCGCCGTTGGAGTTCATCCCCATTGCGGAAGAGACGAGACAGATCATCCCGATTGGGGAATGGGTTCTAAACGAAGCCTGCCGGCAAAATAAGCAATGGCAGGAACAGGGGTATCCTCCTCTATGTGTTTCTGTCAACGTCTCTGTCCTCCAATTCCAGCATGGCGAGTTTCTGGAAACCGTCCAGAAAGCGTTGCAGACATCTCAATTGGACGCTCAATTTCTGGAACTCGAAATTACCGAAAGCATGATGCAGGACATCAAAGAAAGCAGGGACATCCTGGACAGCCTTATGAAAGAAGGAGTCAAAACGTCCATTGACGACTTCGGGACCGGCTATTCCTCCCTGTCCATCCTTCCAAATCTGCCGATCGACACCATAAAGATCGATAAATCATTCATGGACGAACTGGAAAAAACCGGCCAGTATTCCATCGTCAAAACGATTATCGATTTGAGCCAAAATTTAAATCTCAAAGTGGTGGCTGAAGGCATCGAAACTG
This sequence comes from Planococcus salinus, assembly GCF_003719725.1. GTDB lineage: Bacteria > Bacillota > Bacilli > Bacillales_A > Planococcaceae > Planococcus > Planococcus salinus. The sequence continues at coordinate 111,648 of NZ_RIAX01000010.1, forward strand.
AAAGCCAACGGCAGATCCTGCGGGAAAACGGCTGTCTTGTCGGCCAAGGCTACCTTTTCTATAAACCGGTGGCCCCCAATGATTTCGAATCCATACTGAAGGAAGCCGCACTTAAGGGCGACCAGGACGAAATCCCCCTCCTTGGAGATTTCGTTCAGCAGAAAGCCATTTTGCAAAAATAAAAAATCAAGTATACAAAAGACGAGCCGCGTATTCATCTACGCGGCTCGTCTTTTTCTGTCGCTGCTGAATAAATAGTAAACAGCAGAAAGCTTAATTCAACTCGCTACCCAAAGAACCCAGCCATTCCACCATTTCCCCACTAAGCCCCCACTCGTCAGCCGGGATATCAAAAATCGTATGGGCATGCGTATTGTCTCTTACTTGTGTATCCGCTCCAAAAGCCACCAACGTCTGGGCGGCGTTCAATCGATCATGATAGACAGCGAACATTAAGGCGGTTTCACCTACTTCATTCTGCTGGTCGACATCCACGCCCCGGTAAACCAGGTCTTCAATCAGCGGCACATTTCCCCGCTCTGCCGCCAGCATCAATGGCGTAGCGCTGTTGGACATGCTTCTCTCGGATGTGTCGTAGCCCACATAGCCCGGATCAGCTCCCCAGTCCAGTAAATGTTCCGCAATGTCGGTTTTGTTGTTGCGAATCGCAGTGAACAGCACCGGGTAGCCGTCGGGGTTCAGCGTGTCCGGATCGGCTCCCTGCTCCACCATTTCTTGCACCACTTCCAATGTGCTGTACTCTGCCGCCGCATGGAGAAACGTCGTCTGGAAGTAAGGCGACGGGTGTCCCGACGGACTGAACAGGTAGTTCAAATCGTATTGGTAGTCATCCAGCAATTCCAGCGCTCTGGACGGTTTGCCGTCGATCAGCGCCGCATACAGATGCATTTCCTCGACTTCTGTAGCATAGCTGACAGTGGTGTCAGCGGAGCTTGCGAGTTCCGTCACTTGCTCTTCTGGGGCTTCCCATTCCTGCTCTTCTTCGGCCACTTCGTAAAATTTCTCCGGCTGTTCCTGTTCATACTCCACGGTTTCCTGGCCAACGCCCATCACCGGGCTCCTGGAAATCCGCTCCATCTCACCGATAAAGTCATCCAGTGACATGCCCGTTTCCTTTTCGTAGAATTTTGTATCCATAAGGGAGAACAGTACGACTTCACTGTCCTGGTCAAAATTAAAAGCCAGGAAGTGGCGATCATCATGCACAACGACGGACCTGTTGTTAAATGCCTCCACATTGAACGCGGAATACCGTTTGATCACTTCATCATACTCATCCGCCAGCATGACTCCTTTTCCCGTCTTGGCAATGCCGCTTTCCACCATGATGGCGTTTACTTCATCGGTTTCTTTGTCAAAACCGAACGAAATGCCGAGCCCCTGGTATTCATAGCTGTAGCTTCCCGCCTCTTCCATTTCGTCACTCGGTATGCCAAACTCGTCTTCAACTGATTCGACAGAGTCATAAAGCCCGATTCCGTTGATGCTGATTTCCTGTTCCAGCGAAGCTTTCTGCGGTTTGGCGCTTTCCATTTCTTGCCCAGCATTTTCTTTTTCTTCCGCTTCCTTGCTTGAATTGATATTGATTTCAATGTCGCAGCCGGCGAGCATGATTACACACCCCGCCACCACCCCTGCATTAAACTTCTTGAAAATTCCCATCGGCTGTCCCCTTTTATCTGTTTTTCATAACTGTCCTTTTGCCAATGCTTCTTCCATCAACAATCCAGATGCAAAAGCAACAGACTTTACTTCCTATATCGGCAACAGCATTCTTTTCTTGAACCGTATTGTTGGAAATTTACAAGAAAAAAGACGTCTGTACCGTTTCTTGGGTCTGTTCCTCTCCGGTAAGTTTTTGCACACGCTAACCGGACCGCTGGCTTCAGCTTCCATTTGAATGTTAATTTACAAAAAATATACAAAAATTTACTAAAAAACGATGTAATAAGACCTTTTTCGTGCTATTCTATTTACACAATGGGGGTATTGTATAAAGAAATAACAGTTATTCTTTCAACTTTCAAATCATTACCTACACATACTCATTACCGACCTCTCAACACACTGATTTTAACCTCTACAAGTTGAATTAAAAATATGGAGTCTTCCATAAAGATATGGAGTAAAACAGCGGAGACTCCAGCGGGATAGCGAAGTGCTGAAATCCACTCGGGCGTTAGCCCGAGTTAGTTCAGCGCAAGCCCGCAGGAAATACATGGGCCGAACTTCCTTCGGCCCTGTATTTGCGACGAAGCAGCGCAGCGATGCAGGAGCACTGGGTTTTCGCGGAGCTGTTTTGCGGAATATCAACAAGTAAAGAGTATTAAGTTCAATTTATATTACCGATAGAAAGAGTTGGCAGCCAATGGAAACCGTAACGTTTTCTTATGATTTTTCACTGATTCTCCTCTCCATCTTCGTAGCCGTGTTTACCTCTCTTGTGGCACTGGACATCAGTACGCGTCTTGCCGACTCCGAAGGAATCCGCCGCTTCCGCTGGATTGGCTCGGGTGCCATTGTGCTGGGACTCGGCACATGGGCGATGCATTTTATCGCCATGCTGGCGTTTCAGCTTGACATGGAAGTTACCTATGACATATCAATGGTCATCATTTCGATCATCCCGGCCCTGCTGGCGTGCGGCATCGCTTTTTACACCATCAGCAAGCCGTCTCCCAACCGCCTCCGGCTGGTCATCGCCGCCTTGTTTATCGGCACAGGCATCATTTCGATGCATTACTTCGGCATGGAAGCGATGCAGATGCCAGCCTCCATTACGTATGATCCTTTTCTGTGGGTGCTGTCTGTCATCATCGCCTATGCCACGTCGCTCATTGCCCTTTACCTGCTGTTTTCGGTCCAGCAGATGTCCCGTTTTCATTGGCAGAAGGTGGCGGCTGCCGTCATCATGGCTGGGGCCGTTGTCGGGATGCATTATACCGGCATGGCCGCTGCGATGTTCTCGCCTGATGCCGCCCATCCGCATGCCGGTCACGCATCCATCAGCAGCCCGATACTGGCATATGCCATCGGAATCAGCATGCTGATGATTCTGATCCTGGCATCGGTGAACGTCCGCGTCGATCAGAAGATCAGTGCAAGAACAGCCGAATCCGAACGGAAATTCCAGTCGGTCATCGAATCGGCGAACGACGCCATTATCGTCTCCGACAGCAATGGCAACATTTTGCAGTGGAATCAAGGAGCGCAGACGATTTTCGGCTATGCGAAAGAAGAAGTGCTCGGACTGAATCTGGATCTGATTGTACCGGATCAATTCAAGACCGCTCACCGGCAGGGCATGGCGCGCTATCTTGAGACGAAAAAGCCGCGTGTCATCGGAAAAACCGTCGAGCTGACAGGGCTTCGCAAAGACGGCACCGAGTTTCCGTTTGATATGTCACTGGGCGCCTGGGAAACCAACAAAGGGATTTTCTTCAGCAGCATTATCCGCGACATCACCGAGCGCAAGGCCACCGAAAAAGAAATCAGCAACCTGGTGTACCTGGACTCATTGACAGGGCTGCCGAACCGCCACCTGTTCAATGACCGCCTGGCTTCCGCGCTGCGGCAGTCCAAAGAAAACGATGCGCATTTTTCGCTGCTGTCGATTGACCTGGATTATTTCAAGCTGGTCAACGACACGTTCGGCCACGCCATCGGTGATTTGCTGCTGGTGGAAGTCACCAAACAGCTGCAGCTCATCACGACGGATACGGATACTGTTTCCCGCCTGGGCGGAGACGAATTCATCCTGCTGCTGCCGGGCACCGATTATGAAAAAGCGGCAACACAGGCAAAGCTTATCTTGGATCAATTGAGTGAACCGTTCCATATTGACGGAGAAGAGGTCTTTATCACCCCTTCCATCGGCATCAGCATGTACCCGGCGGACGGCAACGATCAGGATTCGTTGATAAAGCACGCCGACATGGCGATGTACCGCGTCAAAGAAGAAGGGAAAAACAGCTTCCAATTTTTCAAACAGGAAATGAACGACAGCGTCTCCAGAAAATCGAGGCTCGCAACGGGTTTACGCAAAGGGTTGGAGCAAGGCGAATTCTTTCTTCAGTATCAGCCGCAGATTGACATCAAAACTGAAAGAATCATCGGTGTGGAAGCATTGATCCGATGGGAGCATCCGGAATGGGGCATCGTGTCCCCGGCCGATTTTATCCCGGTTGCCGAAGAAACCGGCATTATCGTCCAGTTGGGTGAGTATGTCCTGCACACCGCGTGCCGACAGAACAAAGCCTGGCAGGATGCAGGGCTGCCGCCGTTCCGTGTCGCCGTCAACATCTCTGCCCGCCAGTTCTCGCAGAGCAACCTGGCAGCGACGGTGTCACAGGCATTGGACCAATCGGGGCTTGACCCCAAATACCTGGAACTGGAATTGACCGAAAGCATCATCCAGGGAGCCAGCAGTGCCGTCACGGCCATGAAAGAATTGAAGTCGATGGGGCTTCATCTGTCGATTGACGATTTTGGCACAGGCTATTCCTCATTGAGTTATTTGAAGCTGTTTCCGATCGATACATTGAAAATCGATCAATACTTCACACGCAACATCCAGGCGGATACAAAAGACGCCGCACTTGTAGATACCATCATCCGCATGGCGCATAATCTGGAATTGAACGTCATTGCCGAAGGCGTCGAAACCGATGAACAGCTGGCATTCTTACGGCAGCGCCACTGCGACCAGGCACAGGGCTATTACTTCAATAAACCGCTGCTTCCGGCAGACATCGAAAGACTGTACCGGCTTCCGGTTGATGCCGAAGCGCCTGTCTGAATTTAAAAACCCCTTCACCTTTTTCCCGATGGAAAAAAAGGCGAAGGGGTTTTGTTTGGACTGCAATTGTAAGACTCAGCGGATGCTTTCCAATGCCTGCTTGACCGTTGCATATGCTTCAGTTCGCGACATGTCGATGCCGCTGCTGACAATGGCCTGGACCAGATCCGGACGCAGCCCGGCGACGACAAGATGGATGCCCATGACACGCAGCATACTGCCGATCTGATGCATGGCTTCAGCGGTCTGCATATCGATGGTCATGATGCCGGAGAAGTCGGTAATGACATGGTCGACTCTTTTCTCGGCGATTTTCGGGATGACGCTGCCTTTGATGTGTTCGAGGCGATCGCTGTCGATAAAGCCGATTAACGGCAGAATGACGATATCGTCTTTGACCGGCACAATCGGTGCCGATAATTTGACGAGCTCATTTTCCGTTTCTGCCTGAATTTTCTCGGACAGGCGCTCAAACGCGAAAAATGTTTCGTTCAGGCTGATGTCGAGGATGGCATTGATGCGCTTCATCAGGAACGCATGATCCTTCAGCGATAAATCAAGTTCCAGGCTGATGGCAGTGAACAGGTCATTGAACACTTCGCGCGTCGGCGGATAGCGCCTCACGATTTCTGAAATGCGGCCGTCTGTCGCCACCTGGACTTCAGCATTTTTCTTGCTCCACTCAATCAATGCTTCCGGCACGGCTTCACAGCCGCCTTCCTTCAATGAGTCGGCGAAGAACTCCAGCAAGCCGATATACATCGCAATCGCCTGCCCTTCTTCCTGCTCGGGAATATCCAACTGCAGCGCAGCAAGGACTTTTTCCACTACTTCATTGGCCAGTGCTTCTGTGTTTTCAGTTATGTACTGGGAAAAACGTTCAAACGAACCCATCGGCATACACACCTTTTCTTTACTGATTCCTCTATTATAACTTACCGCGCAGCTGACGTGTTGCAGTCTCTTTATTCGTGGTGACGCATGATGTTTTTTACTTTCAGGCGGCTGCTGGCGACCAGGTTCTTGGCCGATTCCCGCAGGGCATGGTAGCGGGTTTGCAGCAGGTCTTCGTTTTTCAGGTTGACCGGGTTCTGGATGATGCTGTCAAACCCTTCTGCCCAGTTGCTGAGGAAAGCGACGGCTTCCTTCAGGTGGCGCTTTTGTTCCTGAAGCTCCTGCTGCAGTTTTTGTTCCTGTTCGCGCAGCTGCAGAATTTCACTGAGCGCTTCCCGGACCACCTGCCGGTCAGCGCCTTCCAGCGTTTCCGCCAGTTCCGCCAGCTTGTTGTCGTTAAACTTTGCTGTTTCCACTTCGTCCATCTTGTGCATGAGTTTCTCCTATCTGATCATTATTTGTCGTCCTGCGTTATTTTTTGGTTTTCGCACTTTCTTTTATATCGGAAAATGACAGGAAATCTTAACGGAAAAATGGAATTTAATAACCTAATAGAGCAAAATTATTACAATTATTTTACCATAAAAAGCGGTCACTGATTCATTTCTTTGTAAAGATTCAGGCTTTCTTTCAAAAATCGGCGGTCAAAGCCGGTTTTTTCATGGAGCCGCTCGACCCATTCCGCCAGAGTGCCCAGCGGTGGGTCTGGAAACAGCCCGTCACTGGTGCTCAAAAAACTTTCCCAATGCTCGAATTCCCAGTGAGCGATTTCGTCTTTATACGGCAGACGGACTTCGACCAACGCTTTCGGATAGACATGGCGCTGTGAAAACTCAGCTGCTTCCAGAAAAGCTGTCATACTGACCGGTTCTGCGGAATACCATTGCTGCGACGTTTTGCCGTTCGGCCGGTGATACAGCACTTCAACAGCTGTTCCTGTCGTTTTGACCTGAACAGTGGCCGCCGGAAAAAAACCTGCCAGTTCAGCAACGGTGTAGGCTTCATCATGGCCATCGATTAAAATTGGCTGCAGCCACTGGTCGCCCAGGTCGCATAAAAAGCGCCGGCCTTTTTCATCCACCGCCACGACCGCGGCATGCGCATCTTCTGTTCCCAAATCGTCTCCGATCGGATAGGCTTCCACTCCTGCTTCCTTAAACGCGTCGAGCAGCCAAATCGCCAGGTCAAAACAATTCCCCGTAATGCCGTAACGTTGCCGGTGGCATTTCATCGTCTCGACATCGCGCTGCTTTTTTGTACCTCCTTGCGCAAAAATCCACGCTTTCGTCAACGTCTCCATCGGAAAATCATCAAACTGCCTCCAAACCACTAACAAGCTCTCCGGCGCTTTCATGGCGGACCACCTCCCTTTTCTTTGATTATATGAAAAATGGTTCGTGGTTGTCTGCATTTGAAATGAAAAAAGCCGAACCCGTGTGGATTCAGCTTTTTTAGCGTGGCAGCCTTAGAAAACAGGCAGCTTATAGGTGGTTTAAATATTTCTTCGCCAATTCTCCGGCTTCTATCGGTTTACTGAAATAATAGCCCTGCATGATGCTGCATTGTTTGGCTCTGAGGAAAGCCAATTGCTCTTCCGTTTCAACACCTTCAGCAATGACATTCAACCCTAAATTCCGTGACAATGTAATAATTGTATCGGTGATCGCGGCGTTGTCCTTATCTTTGACAATATCCAACATAAAAGACCGATCTATTTTCAATGTATCAATCGGGAAGTTTTTCAAATACCCCAATGAGGAATATCCCGTGCCGAAATCGTCCAACGCTATTTTAACGCCCAGCCTTTTTAACTCTCTCATCTTTTCCAAGGTCACTTCTGTATTTTTGAAAATCTGGTTTTCAGTCAATTCAATATGCAAAAACTCCGGAGCGATATCCGTTTCCACTAAAATGCTTTTGACCATGGAAATCAGATCGTCTTCCTCAAACTGCCTGCCGGACAAATTCACCGAAACCGTCATGTTTGAATATCCCCGCATATGCCATTGCTTCAACTGTTTACACGCATTGGCAAGGACCCATTTCCCAATCGGTACGATCAACCCCGTCTCTTCTGCAATCGGAATAAAATGAATCGGTGAAATCATGCCTTCAGTGGGGTGGTTCCACCGAAGCAAAGCTTCTGCCCCGATCATTTCTTTTGTTCGGCTGTCAATCTGAGGCTGGTAATAAATAACGAGTTCTTCTTTCTCCAGTGCTTTGTACAGTGCATTCTCCAAAATGATGTTTTCCAGGTTCCTGTCATTCATTTCACTTCTGAAAAAATGATGGTAGGTGCCGGATTTTTCTTTGGATTTATACATGGCAGCATCGGCGTTTTTAATCAGCACTTCTGCCGTGTCCCCGTCTTCAGGAAACAAGCTGATCCCTATGCTGGTTTTCATGTAGACTTCATTTCCATTTAAATAAAACGGTTCCGCAAACGAAGCTGTCAGTTGATCAACCAAATTTAAGATATCGTACCTGCTTCGGAAGTTGGGCAGTATGATTGTAAACTCGTCCCCGCCCTGCCGGGAAACGATTGTTTCTTCCGTCACACTGAGGCGTATGCGCTCGGCTACAGCTTTCAGAAGAAGGTCTCCATAGCTATGACCAAGGCTGTCATTTATGATTTTAAAACGGTCCAGATCCAGGTAAAGGACGGCTAGTTTCTGATCGGCAGCTTTGGCGCGGGTTATTTCCTGCTTCAATATATCATCCAGCAGAATCCGGTTCGGCAAATCGGTCAAGCTGTCATAATAAGCCAGATACCGGACCTCTTCCTCCAACTGCTTCCGTTCCGTTATATCCCTGAACGTCACCACTTCCCCGATTTTCTTTCCATTTTCTTTGATCGCCGAGCAGACATACTCAACGGAAAAACGGGTTTGATCCTTTTTGCGGAACTTCAAATCTTCTTCCATAGGCAACGATTTTTGCTTTGCATGACTGTCTTTGTCAAAAATGAGGTTATACGACTGTCCAATGAGTTCCCCTTTTTCATAACCCAGCATCGATTCGCCGGCGGGGTTGCAAAAAGTGATTTTCCCTTCCAGGTCCAAACCAAAAATCCCTTCCCCCACGGAATTCAAGACCAGCTCTTTTTCACGGCTCAGGTTCTCCAGTTCTGCTACGACTTGTTCCAGCTCTTTGTTTTTAACACGGATTTCGGACGTTCGTTCTTCTATCAGAACTTCCTGCTTTTCCATGTACAGCAGATTCGAAAGCGTCGAGGCTGTGGCGTCTGCAATCGACTGCGCCAATTGAATATCCGCTTCCTGAAAACCCGGTCCTCCTTTTTCAAAATCCACAAGGATCAAAGCACCCAGCACCTTGCCCATGGTCACAAACGGCAGCATAAGCATCCCTTCAATGCCAAAAGACCGGCAAACGTCCTGGTTCGGCCTTTCGTCTTTGGACACATCCCTGATCAGCAATGGTTTCTTGGTTCGGATCACTTCATGGAAAACAGGATCCTCAGACGGATCAAAACGCAGTTCGTCATGCCTTTCCAGCCACTCTTCCTCGGTCCAATCGCTTTTCCCGCTTAAATTGGCAGGCTTTATCTTCGCCCCCGCCAGAGGGTCCAGCAAATGGACGCCAATATTGTCATTCTTCAAAACGGTTCCGACATAGTAAAAGCATTTGTCTATAACAGCCGGTATGGAAGAACTCATGGATAAGTCCCGCGTAAGATCCAGAAGCAATTGTTTTTCGGTGAGCAGGTTTTCTTTGCGGGTCAAATTTTGGGCGTTCCGGATCGCTACTCCAGCCATGTGGACATATGCTTCCACAGTCTGGATTTCACTCTCCGTCAAATTCATGGGGATTCCATAGTCGAACAGAAAGACAAGCCCGAACAATTCCCCTTCATAGGAAATGGGAAGAGCCAGCAACGACTTTATCCCAAAGCCTCCGACCGCTCTGGGATCGGGGCGATTGTCTTTCGCTGTGTCGGGTATATAAATTGTTTTTTGCGTTTCAATTACTTCCTTTGCCAGCAAGTCATAATCCGTGTCAACCACATGCATGTCCAGTGTCATGCCGTTAATGACTTCCGGTTTCCCGACGTACCCCCTGAATTTCCCGTCTTCCTGCGGCAAGTAAATCCCGACAGAATCACATTGCATGATTTCTTCCGAGATCGCCGTGATGACATGTTCCAGCAATGGACGCAATTCGGATTTGGAATTGATCAGTTTCGTTATATGTGCCAACCGCGAATATCTTGTATGTTGTTTTTCCATTAACAGAGCCTCCGTTTGCTGTTTGGTCATACGGCAGAATAAAACCAGTAACTTTCGGTCACTATTTTAACCACCAAATTAGGTCTATTTATTTTTATGAATTTTCTGTCTCTGTATCATTTTACGTCATTTCTTGTGAAATTAATAGTTACTTATATCTATTATTAACAAATTTTTGAATTATTTTGTGCCTTAAGTTTATTTCGTAATTCTAAATCAAAATAGTTGAATTCGTTTTTTTAAGGAATGATGGAGTCGCATGGACGGAAGAAAGTTTTTTATTGAATTATCAGAAAGTAGAAAGATTCTTTCTTCTAAAACTGACTTGTTAAAAAGTCCCTTTTTCGTCTTTCCACTTCCGTAATTTCAACCGATTATCCTAATTTAAAGACTTATTACTTTAAAATTCAGTAAAAATAAAAATATAAAATGGATTTTTAAGGTAAATCAACCCATTAACCATTATACAAGACAGTTATATAATACTTATTATTACAATTAAACCTGCTGGATAAAGTTCTACGGCGGAAATAATTTTTAAAAGAGAAAGACCTATTTTTAAATACAAAAAGAAAGGTTTAAAACGAATGTTTATTTTTAAAAGGAAGCCACCTTTACTTGAATATGAAATGAACAATTTGAAAAAGTTCATCGGCAGAACGATTGAAGTTATGCTTTTGACACGGGAAGAAACCATAAATGTATCAGAAAAACACGGTTTAATATTGATCTGTTCGCGGGATGACCATTATATTGAAGGCTCTATTTTTCAATTGTCGGATTTTCAATTGTCGAAAACCGGATTAAGCAGTTGGATGAATCCTCCTTTGTATACCGAAAAGCATTATTTCGATAAAAAAATTGACTCAATCGGCTATATAGATGACGAGAAAATCAAAACCATGTCCCGTTCACGGTTGCTTGTTTTCTACAGTATGTGCGAGCTGCTGGGAACATTTGAAATCGTAGTCAATTCTTCAAACAAGTACAAATGTATATGGAAATAGCCAGCAGCCTTGTCCACCGATTTCTTAAAGATCATTTCTTCGCAAGAATCCAGGTTCTTTTTCCGAAAAACAACTAATCCCCGGCTGCACCGAACAGGTTTAGGACCACTGTACAGATTCAAATAAGGAGTGTTTAATGTATTGGAAAAGGATAACGGGATAATTCAGGAATGGATAAATACGATTGATGAATTTCTGGTTGCCATTGATCGGAATGGAACGATTCTCAGAGTTAATCAGTCTTGGATTGATTTTTGTGTTTCCCATGAGATATCAGCTCTCTTATGGCAGACAGGAGCCAATTATCTTGATGGTTTAGAAAAAGCAGGGAATGCAAAAGAGCTTTCATCAATTAAACAAGTGCTGAGAAACGAGGTCAATGAACACGAACTGGTACATCCATTTCTTCTGGGAGAGAATGAAACTCAATGGCTGCAAGTGAAAGTGCGAGGAATTTCATCAGCATCGGAAGATTCAAACGGAGCGATTATTTACCATAAACCGATTACCCCCTATTCAAATTCACTTCAACCGATTACTGCAGAAATAGTTTTGGAAAGCATGACAGAAGGATTCTGCTTATTAGATGATTCCATGAAAGTGATTTACCTCAATGACATCGCTGAAGAGCTTCTTCAACGTAAGCGTGAAAGTATGATGGGACGCGGGTTTTTTGACGTGTTTCCAGAAGCGGTAAATACAAATTTCCAACGCCATTATGAACATGTATTGAAAAAACAGGAGATAGTGGAATTTGTCGATTATTACAAACCGCTTGATACATGGTTCCAAATCAAAGCCTGTCCACTGAAAAAAGGCCGGTTGGCTATATATTTCCAAGATGTGAGCGAACGGAAAAAAACAGAAGCACAATTAATGGAATCTACTTTCTACGACTATTTGACTGGACTGCCAAACCGCCGATTGATGATCCAAAAGATCAGCTCACTGATGGAACAAGGAAATAAATTTTCAATCTTCCACCTGCACATCGATAATTTAAACTTCATTAACGCTGTACATCAACACCATGCCGGCGACACCATTATGAAAAGAACAGCAGAAAAGCTAAAAGTGTTTACAAACGAAACATGCTACGCCGGCCGCCTGGATGGCAACGAGTTCATCATTCTCCGAAAATACCGCAAAGGTGAGAATTTAGCGGAATTTGCACATCAAATTGAACAAGTTTTCTGCAAACCCATCAACTTAGCCAATTCAGAAGAAGTCACTGTCAGCTTCAGTCTGGGCATTGCATGTCACCCGTTCGATGCGCAAACAACAGATGAATTGCTTTCTTATGCTGAAATCGCGATGAGCGAAGCTAAAAACGTTGGAGGCTCTTCCTGCGTTTTTTTCCGTCCAAAGATGAAAGCTCTGCGAAACCGCAATTCCGTTATTGAAGAAGGGTTGGGTGGGGATTTAAAGGCAAACGGTTTTCACTACACCATGCAGCCACAGATTGATGGAAATTCTGGGAATCTTACCGGCGTTGAAGTACTTTCGCGATGGACTCATCCGAAGCTTGGTGAGCTTTCACCACTCGAATTTATCCAACTGGCCGAGGAAACCGGAAATATTGTTCCGTTGACTTCCCACCTGCTTACAGAAGTATTTGCTCAAATCAAGGAATGGGAAAAACAGTTTGGATGGAACCTTCGCACAGCCATCAATATGACGCCTTCCCTTCTCGGCAACCCTGATTTCTTTGATAGCTTTTTCAAACTGATGGACCGATACAAAATTAAACCAAGCTTGATCGAAATTGAAATAACTGAGCAGGCTGAACTTACCTATTCACCAAAAACACTGGAAAACTTGCTTCTCTGTAAGTCCAAAGGAATTTCCATTGCCATCGATGATTTTGGAACCGGATTCTCGATGATTTCGTATTTGACCCATTTCCCCATCACAAAAATTAAAATCGATAAATCCTTCGTTCAAAAAATCGGTCAGGACCGGAAATCGGAAGCTGTCTTGAAATCACTCATCCACCTGGCCACAAGCATTGAATGTGAATTGGTGGCTGAAGGAGTCGAGCGAAGGGAAGAAGCTGAATTTCTTCAAGCAAACAATTGCAGTATTTTCCAAGGTTATCTGTATGACAAGCCTTTGAAAGTCAGCGAATTCGAAGCGAAGTACTTACAATCGCCGCTGTTTTTTGGCTGAAAAACCCAGGTAAGAGCGTCCGTCAACGCATCAAAACGCGTTACGAACGTTCTTTTGCTTTCAGAAGCAGTTTCGAACAATCCTTATTACTCCAACGGCCTTCATTTCAGCGGCTTGCGCAGCTTATTGATGCTCCAAGCAATATCGACGTACAAAAAACCGGACCCCAAAGGATCCGGCTCTGTTAGTTTCGTATTTATTCAACCGTCACAGATTTCGCCAGGTTGCGTGGCTTGTCGACGTCGCAGTCGCGGTGCAGTGCTGCGTAATAGCTGATCAGCTGAAGCGGAATGACCGCCACAAGCGGTGTCAGCATTTCATGGACTTTCGGCAGAACGTGGTTGTCGCCGTCCTCCTGCAGCCCTTCCATCGTAATGATGCACGGATTCGCGCCACGTGCCGCCACTTCCTTGACGTTTCCGCGGATGTTCAAGTTGACCACTTCCTGCGTCGCAATGGCGATGACCGGCGTGCCTTCTTCGATCAACGCGATGGTTCCGTGTTTTAGTTCGCCTCCTGCAAAGCCTTCCGCCTGGATGTACGAAATCTCTTTCAGTTTCAAAGCACCTTCCAGACCGACGAAATAGTCGAAGATGCGGCCGATAAAGAAACAGTTGCGCGCTGTCGACAGGAAGTCTCTGGCGATCTGCTCCATCTCTTCCTTGGCATCCACTTGCGCTTGCATCGCGTTCGCCACAATGCCGAGTTCCTGCACCAGATCAAAGCCGAGCTCTCTGCCACGGGCTTCCGCTGTCACAGCTGCCAAAATCGACAGCACCGCCAGCTGGGCCGTATATGCTTTTGTCGAAGCCACGGCGATTTCCGGTCCTGCATGCAACAATAACGTATGGTCCGCTTCACGGGACAACGTGGAACCCGCCACATTGGTGATGGTCAGGGAAGCATGGCCGAGTTTCTTGATCTTCACCAGCACCTGGCGGCTGTCCGCCGTTTCACCCGACTGGGAAATGAAAATGAACATCGGCTTTTCCGTCAGTAATGGTGTATTGTAGCCGAATTCACTGGCAATATGCACTTCAACCGGGATGCCGGCCATCTTTTCAATATACTCCTTGCCGATCAGCCCGGCATGATAACTCGTGCCCGCTGCAATGATGTGCAGGCGATCCGCTTCCTGCAAGGCATCCAGGATTTCAGGCTTGATGGTCAATTTTTCATTGTCATCCTGGTATGCCTGGATGATTTTGCGCATTACTGCCGGCTGCTCATCGATTTCTTTCAGCATGTAATGAGGGTACGTCCCTTTCTCGATATCGCTCATATCAAGCTCTGCTGTAAACGGCTCACGCGTCACTTCTTCGCCTTCCAGCGTTGAAATTTCCACGCCTTCTTTGCGGACGATGACCACTTCCTTGTCCATCAGTTCCACAAACTGGTCCGTGATCTGCAGCATGGCAATGGCATCGGATGCCACCACATTAAAGCCATCGCCCAAACCGACAAGCAAGGGGCTTTTGTTTTTCGCTACAAAAATGGTCTGTTCTTCCTCAGCATCCAATAACGCGATGGCGTATGAACCTTTCAGTAAGGTCAACGTTTTGCTGAATGCTTCTTTTGTCGTCATGCCTTCATCGACAAACTTGCCGATCAGCTGAACGATCACTTCCGTATCCGTGTCGGATTCCATTTCCACTCCAGCCAAATAATCGCGCTGGATGTGGTGATAGTTTTCGATCACGCCGTTATGGACGATTGTAAAGCGGTCAGAAGCATTTTGATGCGGGTGTGCGTTGACTTTGTTCGGCTTGCCGTGCGTCGCCCAGCGTGTATGCCCAATGCCTGTCGAACCTTTTACATCGTCCGATACAGCGTCGCGCAAATCCGCAATCCGTCCTTTTTCTTTGAATACTGTAATGCCTTCCCCGTTGCGGATGGCGATTCCCGCTGAATCGTATCCACGGTACTCCAGCCGCTCCAGTCCTTTCAATAAAATTTCTTTCGCGTCATTCTCTCCAATATACCCAACAATTCCACACATATGTCAATTCCTCCGTTTTTCTGAATATCAAAACAAGCGTCTGCTTTTCTGCACAAACGCTTCAGGTGAGCCCATCCATTCCGTTGTACAGCCGATTGCTCCACTGCTTTAAGAATGAATATAACGACCGGGCTTCGCGGCCGGGAGGTATCCGCCGAAATCTCGATACTCCTCCTCCTCGTCTACTGGAAACTGATTGGTCCATCCGATTTTTCCAGTACAGGCGCTGTCATTGTCTTCCTTATACGCACTTTACTTCTTTCCCCCTTTTATGCGGCCTTAAACAGGCAACTTTATCATACCTTTTTGATATCGAAAGCGCAAGCGCCCGAGCGGCTTCGGATGCTCAGGCGAGAAAATCATCATTATGCGCGGTTACATTCTTTTATGCTCGCATAAAAAATTATATGCGCGTTCATTTGAATATATGCACGTTCAGCGATACTTTATTTGCGTTCGTGAAATTATATGCGCGTTCACAAAATCCCTTTTCAAAAAGAGACGGCCACAACCAAAAAAAACCCAAAAGCTTTTCAGCTTTTGGGCTCACCACTCATTTATTCCATTCCCATTTCCGCTCTCACAACTTCAGCAATGCGCTCTACATACGTGTCGCAGTCTTCTGCAGAAGCGGCTTCGACCATAATGCGGACAAGCGGCTCGGTGCCGGAAGGGCGTACGAGCACGCGGCCGTTGTCGCCCATCTCGGTTTCCACTTCTTCGATCACTGCTGCCACTTTGGCATTGTCCGTTACGGCGTGTTTATCCGTGACACGGATATTCACCAGTTTTTGAGGGAAGATGGTCATTTCCCCTGCCAGTTCCGATAATTTTTTACCGGTGATTTTCATAATGTTGACCAGCTGAAGGCCTGTCAGCAAGCCGTCACCCGTTGAATTGTAATCCAGGAAAATGATATGGCCCGACTGCTCGCCACCCAAATTGTAGTCGTTTTTCCGCATCTCTTCCACGACGTAACGATCGCCGACTGCCGTTTTCCGGCTCTTCATGCCGTGTTCTTCAAGCGCTTTGTAAAAGCCCATATTGCTCATGACTGTGGACACGACTGTACTTTGGTTCAGTCGGCCTTCTGAATTCAAATGCTTGGCGCATATGTACATGATTTGGTCGCCATCCACAATTCGCCCTTTTTCATCGACTGCAATCAGCCGATCGCCATCGCCGTCAAAAGCCAGTCCGATATCAGCGCCTTTTGCCATTACCAGTTCCGCCAGCTTTTCAGGATGTGTCGAGCCGACTTTGTCGTTGATGTTCAAGCCGTTTGGAGAAGCCCCCATCGAAGTGATGTCTGCATCCAAATCAGCAAATACATGGGTGGCCAGCGTGGACGTTGCGCCGTGTGCACAATCGAGTGCCACATGGATGCCATCGAAATCTTCATCCACCGTCTGCTTTAAATACTGAATGTACTTCTGGCCGCCTTCGAAATAATCGTTGATGTTACCGAGATCGCCACCTGTCGGACGCGGCAATGTATCTTCTCCACTGTCCAGCAATTCTTCGATTTCCGCTTCCTGATCATCGGATAACTTAAAGCCGTCTGAACCGAAAAATTTGATGCCATTGTCTTCTACCGGGTTATGGGAAGCCGAAATCATGACGCCTGCTTCGGCACTCATGACACGCGTCAAATAAGCAACCCCTGGTGTACTGATAACGCCGAGGCGCATCACTTCCGCTCCGACTGACAGCAATCCGGCAGCCAGTGCACCTTCCAGCATCTCGCCTGAGATCCGTGTGTCTCTGCCAATCAGCACTTTCGGTTTCTCTTTTGAACTCTTTGTCAGGATATAACCACCAAAACGCCCCAGTTTAAATGCCAGTTCAGGTGTCAATTCGCTGTTGGCAACGCCACGCACACCATCTGTTCCAAAATATTTTCCCATTCTCATCTCTCCTCCAAGCTGCCTGTTGATTGCTTGTAATTTGTATATTCGTCTTTTATAATCTGTATTTCTTCGGCCCAGGACAGAAGCCATGAAGCCTTGTGAAGGTTTTCTCGCATTTAAGGAAACATCAATCGTCTGGAGCAGCATCTGATACCGGCGCAGGAATCAGCGGTGCCTCCTCCGAAAGCCGGGCGGTTTCATCCACCGTGATGCCGGCTTCTACAGTCACTTCGCCCGGAGCCACCGACCTTGTCCCGGCAGGCGCCTCCAATTCGATTTCCATGACGGTGTCAGTAGGCGAAATCGCTCCGGTATCCACTTCCACTGTTAATTCTTCCAATTGATCCACTGCATTGCGCGGCCCATACACCCGGACCGTATCATTCGAAACTTTTAAACTGTCAATCGTGACCCCTGCCTGTGGTGTACCGGTCTGTTCCAGACTGACCGGCACCTCCTGGCTGTATTCCTCAATTTCCACTTCCACTTCCACTGCTTCAGGGACGATGACCACATTGTCCAACTTGCTCAAATCATTGGCCAGGACGCGGACTCTCGCTTCTGTCGTAAACGATTCACTGACTTCTTCTTCCCTGCTGACAGACGCTTTGACAAAACTGATGGCGTCAATCACACTTTGAGCGCCTGTAATACTGACCGTTTCCGGATTGGCAGTCATACTGTCGATGACAAACCCTTCAGCCACTAAACGTTCGTTCATCTCCGGATCGATCCGGAATTCCTGTGTGATCCGCTCCTCGATCGTCACATTCAGGAAAGCCGGATTCACTCTGGCTGTCAGCTGTTCAGACAAATTCTCGGTTTGGACCTGCACACGATGTTCACCGAGCGGCAGGTCACGTAAATCCACAAAGAGGCTGAAGTCCTGTAGTTGGCGGGTGGTCTGGACCCGGCTTGGCGGTCCGGAAATATGAAGGTCAACTGTTTCAGGTACACCGCTGACCACCAAGTTGGTATTATCGTAAAACACTTCAAGTCCCACATCTTCAATCACTTCATCTATTGTGCCCGTATCGGCTGAATTGTTGTTGTCATTATTCTCCCCTTGGACAGAAAAGAACAAAAGAAAGGCTAAGAGCAGTGCCGTGATCCGAAGAAACCAAGGGCTGTCCATCATTTTATCCATTCTTTTTCCCCCTCCAATTCCACCGGGAAGAAGTGGTTTGTTGTTCTTCGTCGCCAAACCAGATGCGCCGCAGCTTCACTTCAAAATCCTCCAAAGACAAATTGCGGTGAAGATCTCCGTTCGCGGTCAAACTGATGGCGCCCGTCTCTTCTGACACCACAATTGTAATGGCATCGGTCACTTCACTGATCCCAAGAGCAGCGCGGTGCCGTGTCCCCAATTCTTTTGAAATGAACGGACTCTCGGACAGCGGCAAATAACAGGCTGCCGCCGCAATCCGATTTTTTTGCACAATGACGGCTCCGTCGTGCAACGGCGTATTCGGGATGAACAAATTGATCATCAACTCTGACGTAATGTCAGAATTCATTGGAATACCTGTCTCAATGTACTCACTTAATCCCGTTTCCCGCTCAATCGATACCAATGCACCAATGCGCCGCTTCGCCATGTAGCTGACCGACTTGGTCATCGCTTCGATCAACCGGTCCCGCTCAGATTCTTCGTTCAAGGTATTGCTGGAAAACAGTCTGCCGCGCCCCAACTGTTCCAATGCCCGCCGCAGTTCGGGCTGGAAGATGATAATAATGGCCAGGAACCCCCAATTGAGGACTTGTTGCATGATCCAGCTCAGTGTTTCCAAATTGAGCGCTTCCGTAACCAGCCGTGCTATGATAATGAAGAAAATCCCTTTTAACAGCTGAACGGCTTTCGTTCCTTTTATGACGGTAATCAATTTATATATCACGAACCATACTAATAAAATATCTATAATATTTCCCAGAAGTTCGAGTGGTGTAAGGTCTGTTAAGTTCTCCAGAAACGGCATCTGCAACCCTCGCTTTTCTACATCTACATATCAATTAGTATATCATAAGTGAATTACCCTTGCCTTTATAGAAAAAACCTGTCCCAAGGAAAAGGACAGGTTTTTTTCAGTCAGTCTCAGTGTTATCTGAGCCGAAAATGGAGGCTGCGTCTTTCACGCCGTTTTTGATGGTATACCAAAGCCACTCGAATGCTTGGTCGATTTCTTCAACTTCTCCGCTGATGACACCACTTGATGCCATGTATTTCCCGTTGACGATGGTGACATCTCCCTGGAGTTCACCTTCCACCCGCAAATCCCCGTTTCGCACGGTGATATCGCCGGTGACAACTTCCCCTTCCGGCACGACCACCGTTTCACCTTCCACAACCAAATTTGGCTGTTTCGTAAAGGCAAACTGCTGTTCATCGTTGAAACTGGAAAACAGCATGGCGCTCATCAGGATACAGAACAACGCGGCTGCCGTTAAAAGAGGATGCTGCCTGAACCATCGCTGGAAACCAGCCCGCTGGCGTTCTTTCGGCAGCCTTGCCATCGTCGCCTGGACAAAATCTCCAGGCGGCTGTATATGGGATGCACTTTGTACAAATGCGATTGTTTTGCTCAATTCCTGGTAATGTTTCCGACAAGCGCTGCAGCTTTCCAAATGCTCTTTCAGCGCAGTCTCGTCAGCCGGTGCAATATCACCGTCTAAATAATCGTTCATCCATTGGACGATGTTTTCCGGACACGTATTCATCGTGCTCGCCTCCTACAAATTGCTCAATTGCTTTCGAAGAGCTTCCCGCCCTCTGTGTATACGCGTTTTCACGGTATTCAGCGGCAAATCCAAAATTTCGCTGATTTCCGCCAGCGGCAATTCTTCAATGTACTTTAATACAATAGCGGCACGGTACTTATCTGGCAAGCGACTTATCTCGTACTGCACCCGTTCCTGCACTTCCATCCGCGTCAATTCGTCCTCTGGAAGCTCATCATCGTTTGCGATGGACGAATACATGTTCAAGCCTTCGGCGCCGCGTACTTCCGCGTCCAGGTGATAATCCGGTTTCTTCTTGCGGATTCGATCTATGCATAAATTTGTGGCTATGCGATACAGCCACGTGGAAAATTTCCGCTTTTGATCGAATGTGTGAATATTAACGTAAGCCCGCATGAAAGCTTCCTGTGCTATATCTTCTGCTTCATGCCTGTTGCCAAGCATGCGGTAACAGATTTGATACAGCTGGTTCTGATACAGTTCCACAATTTCGGCGAATGCGTTCTGATCGCCTTTTATTACTCTGTTTATCCGTTTATTGACTAACGCATCCATAATCTCATTTCCTTCCGCCCATGCGGCTGTTCTTTATATACGAGTGATCCCTGAAAAGGTTTCATTTATTTTTCCCTTTCTATCG
Organism: Planococcus salinus; assembly: GCF_003719725.1. GTDB lineage: Bacteria > Bacillota > Bacilli > Bacillales_A > Planococcaceae > Planococcus > Planococcus salinus. Next base: position 132,069 of record NZ_RIAX01000010.1, read on the forward strand.
TATCAAATTACAGGCAGACGAAACCAACTTTTTTCCAATTAATTTTCGGCAAACAAAAAACAGGCTTTCGCCTGTTTTTAAACCAGTTTTTCACCAAGCAGCGAACCGATTAACGCGACTGCCACATCAGCCGTCCGGTTCTTTTCATCCAGAATCGGGTTGACTTCCACGAATTCAGCGGATGTAATGATTCCTGCGTCAAACAGCATTTCCATTGCCAAATGGCTTTCCCGGTAGCTGATGCCGCCTGGCACCGGCGTGCCGACACCCGGCGTGTAAATCGGATCGATGCCGTCCAGGTCCAACGACAAATGAACTGCATCGGTGTTGCGCTCTTCTTTCAAATAACGGATGGCATCTTCAACGACGGCATTCATGCCCAGCTTATCAATTTCGTGCATGCTGTAAACTTTGATGCCACGTTCTTTGATTAATTCCCGCTCCCCTGGATCGACAGAACGGGCACCGATTACGACAATGTTTTCCGGCTTCACTTTCGGTGCATAGCCGCGGATTTGTGTCAGTTTCTCGTGGCCGTGCCCAAAACTCGCAGCAAGCGGCATGCCGTGGATATTGCCCGAAGGCGATGTTTCACTTGTATTCATATCGGTATGCGCATCGTACCAGATCACACCCAAATTCTCATGGTTCGCTGAAATTCCTGCAAGCGTTCCGATGGCAATGCTGTGGTCGCCGCCGAGAACCAGCGGGAAGTTTCCTGCCGCTGCCACATTATGGACTTTTTCGCCCAGTTCTTCCATCGCTTCTGTGATAACCGATAAATTGCGAAGGTTCGTATCCATATCCAGACTGCCATCCGCATGCCCGACTTGAATATCACCTTCGTCGTTTACCGTATGGCCAAGGTTCTCAATCCGGTCAACCACTCCTGCATATCGGATGGCACTCGGCCCCATGTCGACGCCTCTCCGGTTTTGTCCGTGGTCCATCGGTACACCGATAATCGATATATTTCGTTTATTCATTATTTTATACCCCCTTATTCAGATAGACTTATTGTAACTGTTGGAGGTACTTTGGCTCAACCGGACACGATTACGTATATTTATTCGCAATTCACTCTATTCACCTTAACTGAAATACACCGATTGAATCCTCTCCAAAAACTCCTGCTCCAATTCCCCCATATCTTTAAAAATAAAATACGTGGCCACAGAAGGCAATGGAAACAAGTCAAAATGCACTTCCATCAACCGCCCTTCCACCAACTCCCGACGCACCATCGATTTTGGCAAAAACGACAGCCCGAGCCCCTCCTGGATAAAGCGCTTGGCAATATGGGCCTGTGTGACTTTCATGGTCCGCAGCCTTGTCACACGCCGCCGCAGCTTCAACACTAATTCTTCCCAGTATACAGGGTGATGGTGTGTAAACAGCAAATAGGATTGCAGCGCTTCTTCTGCAGAAACTGGAGGTGCTGACTCATCATCGTAAGCATCTCGCGGCAGCACGAATAAAACGGGGTCTTCATAAACGATTTTGTGCTGCATATTTCTCTTCGTGGCAGGAAGGGCGGATATGCCAGCAGAAACTTCCCGTGCTTCGACCAATTCTTCGATTTTCTCTGATTCCTCCACTTGAATAACCAGCTCCACGTCCGGATGATGTAAAGTGAACGACTTCAGCACATACGGCAGAACCGTTTCAGCCATCAATGGGGAAATGGCCAATACCCACTTTTTCCGGTACCCCTGAGCGAATGCCTGCAGGTTTTCAACGCTTTCCTGCAGTTGATGCAAAATGCTTGCAGCTTCTTTTTGAAACAGTTTTCCCTCTTCCGTCAGCGACACCCGGTTTTTGTCTCTCTTAAACAGTTCTACTCCAAGGCTGTCCTCCAATAAGCGGATATGCACCGTCACCCCCGGCTGCGACATCAGGAGGCGCTCAGATGTCTTACGGAAATTCAGTGTCTGCGCCGCATCTACGAAGGTTTTCAACCAGGCTATCTCCATAATGGCTGCTCCTTATGTTTCATATTTTTAATTAATTTGATTATAAATCATTAATTTTTATTATCAAAAGATAGGGGTAAAATAAAACAAAAAGGAGGAGTCACCATGTTTCAGAAAGGCTTGAAAGGAATCGTTGCCGTACAGACACGGATTGCCTCAGTCGATGGCGACAAAGGAGAATTACGCTACAGAGGGGAGACGGTCGACAAAGCCATCGCCAACCACTCATTTGAAGAGACCGCTTTCTTCCTCTGGCATGGCCGTTTACCATCGGGAACCGAACAGAACAACTGGAATCAAACATTGCTGCTGCACCGCCGGATTCCCGAGCACATCCTGGAAATCGCACGGCTTCTGCCACCGGAAACACCCATTATGGACGGACTCCGGACCTTGGTGTCCGCCTACACCCATCAAACGTTCGTCGACGCCGATGCGGAAGAACAGGGGGTGGCATTAATTGCAGCGCTTCCGGTCCTGACTGCTGTGCTGCACCGCTTAAAACAAGGAAAGCCAATTATCGAACCGAGAAAAGACCTGGGTCATACCGCCAATTACTTGTGGATGCTAACCGGAGTCGAACCGACCGCTGCCCAGACAGAAGCATTGGAAACCTATTTGAATTTAACAATGGAGCACGGCATGAATGCTTCCACCTTTGCTGCACGTGTCACGGTTTCCACCGAATCGGATATGGTTTCTGCCATCACCTCAGCTCTTGGCACGATGAAAGGGCCGCTTCACGGAGGAGCACCGTCCGGCGTCATCGATTTGCTGGAGGAAATCCGTGTTCCCGAGCAGATTGAACCTGTCATCACCGAAAAACTGGAGAACGGCGAAAAGATCATGGGATTTGGCCACCGCATTTACCGTACAGAAGATCCTCGCTCGATTTTACTGCGGGAGAAATGTCTGAAGTTGCACGGAGAAGATCCGTGGCTTGATTTGGCTGTGGCAGCTGAAAAAGAAATCGTTCGCCTACTGAACAACCGAAAACCGGGACGGGCTCTGTATACCAATGTGGAATTTTATGCTGCCGCCATCATGCGTTCCATCGACATGCCCCCCGCATTGTTCACTCCCACATTCAGCGTGGCACGCATCGTCGGGTGGACTGCCCATATACTTGAACAGCAGCAGGACAACGTTATTTTCCGTCCACAATCGGAATACATCGGGAACTAAAAAAAGCCCGCATCCATTTTGAATGGATACGGGCTTTTTACACATGGATAGTACAATACACATGGAACAATGGAGCCTAGGGGGCTCGAACCCCTGACCTCGACGCTGCCAGCGTCGCGCTCTCCCAGCTGAGCTAAGGCCCCGCGCTGAACTGGCGCAGAAAATAAATGAAAAATGAGCCATGAAGGATTCGAACCTTCGACCCTCTGATTAAAAGTCAGATGCTCTACCAACTGAGCTAATGGCTCAAAACAATAAAAAATGGCTGGGGTACCTGGATTCGAACCAGGGCATGACGGGATCAAAACCCGTTGCCTTACCGCTTGGCTATACCCCAATGCCAAATATAAAACTGGTGGTGGGGGGCAGATTCGAACTGCCGAACCCGAAGGAGCGGATTTACAGTCCGCCGCGTTTAGCCACTTCGCTACCCCACCGACTAATACACACATGGTGGAGGATGACGGGATCGAACCGCCGACCCTCTGCTTGTAAGGCAGATGCTCTCCCAGCTGAGCTAATCCTCCATGAAAATTAAATTGCGAACCATACATACAAGCGTGTGAGGGTTTGCTCCTTCCTCGCTTCGCTGCGTCGTCGCAAATTGCTGTCTTCGTTCAACAATTTGGTGACCCCTACGGGATTCGAACCCGTGTTACCGCCG
>NZ_RIAX01000011.1 GCF_003719725.1 Planococcus salinus
TGTTCGGTTTTCAAGGTTCAAGTTGTTTGTTTAAGTTGCTGTCGTTCTTGACGACTTTTATTATATTAAAGCATGATTCAATTCCTGTCAACAGATTTCAAAAAGTTTTTTTCAAGTTCTTTTATTTCTTTATAAACTGTGTAATTAGCCCGAAATTCCAGGCCTCCATTGCCTTTCTCTTCTATTATGTTTCGCCTTCAATGGGAAAAGTGACTCTCATCTTCTTCGCTGCTTCAAAAACCAACACGCTGAAAGATTTTTGTTTTTCATTTTCCTGAATGACGCAAAAAAACGGCTGGAACGTAGTCAACCGATTTAGTTTCCGTTGTGCCGGTTTACACTTCGCCAAGCTTTATCGCCAATAAAAAAGCCGTTGCTACTCTCCCTTCAAGGGAAATTCGCAACAGCGCTTCTTACTATTATTGTTTCTTCACAGCCGGCTTGTTTGCTGCGGCTCTTCGTTTCGCACGGCGTTCTTCGAGTTTCAGGCGGTCTTCTTCAGACTTGGCATTGTATTTCGGCAACATCAGCAGCTGATAAGCATTGACTGATAAGAACGGGAACAGCAGCAGGGTCACCCAGCTGTCGATGTTTCCGGCTTCCACCATCAGTGCAGGGAGCCATTCCAATGTCGTTACGGCGATCATGAAAAACAACGCCGAGATGAATGTCGACTTGTTGGTCCACTTGGCCTTGAAATAAGCTGTCACCAATGCCGTTCCGATCAGAATGGCCAATAGACCCGCATACAGCCAGCCCTGTGCTGCCGTTTCGGCGTTTGGCGCAAAGCGGAACGTTATCAAATCGAATATCACAATCGCAATGATCAGCAGTTGCACCCAATTCCATAAGCGCAGCGTCCGGAACATGTTGACGCCGAACTGGTGAATCGTCAAATAAGCGAAAAAGCCCATTTGCGCAATGATACTCATCGTAATACCAACAACCACCATCCATGCAAAGCCAGCCAGAAATTCTCCCCATTGGCCATTTTGAAAAGCTTCTGCAAAGACATCATTCCAGCGGATGAATAAACCAAGAACGCCGGTGATTCCTCCACCGATCAAGATTGCATTTATGAAAAATTTTACCCAATTTCGTATTGTCACTTGAATGCCTCCGTTATTTGAAGTCCTTCTAAGATTGTATCAACCTGAAGAAAAAAAATCCATCAGCCCCGCTCCAAACTTGTGAACAAACCTTGACACTACAGGAATGTTGTCTGAAGCGGCTGTTCCCTTTTCAAGACCGCCCCTTATCTTCAGCGCTTCCCAATAAAGAAACCGGAAAATCAAAGGATTTCCCGGTTTTGCATGTATTTTATTTTTTCTCAAACTGTTTCAGGATCTGGTCGGCAATTTCTCCGTAAATCTTGCCTGTCGGATGATCTTCCAAGTAAACGGAAGGTGCAAAATCTTCTTCGTTCCAATCCGGTTGACCGAGAGGGATTTGACCGAGCAGCGGCACTTGCAATTCTTCAGCCAGCTTAGGTCCGCCACCTTGTCCAAAGAGGTATTCTCTGTTGCCGGTTTCCTTGCTTTCAAACCATGCCATGTTTTCAATGACACCCAGTACTTCATGATCCGTCTGCAGCGCCATCGCTCCTGCACGGGCTGCTACGAAAGCGGCCGTCGGATGCGGAGTGGTGACCACGATTTCCTTGGACGCCGGAAGCATCTGGTGAATATCCAGAGCCACATCTCCTGTCCCTGGTGGAAGGTCCAGCAGCAGGTAATCAAGATCGCCCCACTCTACGTCACGGAAAAACTGATCCAACACTTTCCCGAGCATCGGGCCACGCCACACGACCGGCATGTTCTCTTCTACGAAAAAGCCCATGGAAATGACTTTTACGCCGAAGCGTTCCACCGGGATGATGGTGTCTCCGCGGACAACCGGCGTTTTTTCAATTCCCATCATATCCGGCACACTGAAGCCGTAAATATCCGCATCGATCAAACCCACTTTTTTTCCCATGCGTGCAAGGGCAATCGCCAGGTTGACGGAAACGGTCGATTTCCCTACACCGCCTTTTCCGCTGGCGATGGAGATGAATTCAACTTTGTTCATCGGAGACAGTAGATCCTGCGCTTCCGATTCGCTGGCTGTACCGCGGAACTGAGACAAGGCTTCAGGCGGCAGTTCTTCAAAACGGATACCGACAGAACCCGCTCCCGCTCCTTTCAGTGTTTCCACGACTTTCATCTGCAATTGCATCTGTTCCGGCGTGTTGGTCTTGGCAATCGCCAATTTGACACTGACGTGGTTTTTCTCTTCTTTGATCGTCACCGACGTAATGCCGTTTGTTTCTGTCAACGATCTATGTAAAAACGGATCCTGCAACTCTCCGAGTAATTCGCGAACTTGTTGTTCTGTTAACATATCCATACACTCCTTATGTCTTTAGCTCACCGTCAAGTATAACACAGCTGCCATCATTTTAAATCTATTCAGTCTTTTAAAAGAAAAGCGGAAATGGACCGTTCAGTTCCGACTGTCTTACGACCTCAGAAGCTGGCCGTTGGAGTCTGGACAAAGAAAAGCGGAAACGGCCGTTCAGTTCCGACTGTCTTACGACCTCAGAAGCTGGCCGTTGGAGTCTGGACAAAGAAAAGCGGAAACGGCCGTTCAGTTCCGACTGTCTTACGACCTCAGAAGCTGGCCGTTGGAGTCTGGACAAAGAAAAGCGGAAACGGCCGTTCAGTTCCGACAGGCGTAAGACGGTCTGGCGAAGCGGCATGTTCTCAGCCGCACAGCCAGAGTGGCTTACGACCCGAGGAGCTGGCCGTTGAAGCCTGGACAAAGAAAAGCAGGACCGGCCTCTTAGCCAAAAACATTTCCACAAAAAAACAAAACCCCTGTTCTCCGAAGAGAAAAGGGGTTTTCGATAAATTAACGTTTTGAGAACTGAGGCGCACGACGAGCTGAACGAAGACCGTATTTTTTACGTTCTTTCATCCGTGGGTCGCGTGTCAAAAGTCCAGCTGATTTCAATGCCGGACGGAAAGCAGGGTCTACAGTAAGTAGAGCGCGTGCGATACCGTGACGGATTGCGCCAGCTTGTCCAGTGAACCCGCCGCCATTGACGTTTACGAGTACATCGTAGCTTCCTAGAGTTTCAGTAGCTACCAATGGTTGTTTGATGATTTGCTCAAGAGTTTCGTAAGGGACATAATCCGATACGTCACGCTTGTTGATTGTGATTGTGCCGTCACCCGGTACTAAACGTACGCGAGCTGTTGAGTTTTTACGGCGACCTGTACCAATATATTGAACTTGTGCCAAGGGTGTATCCTCCTCTTATTTGCTATTATTATCCGCGAAGCTGGTAAGTTTCTGGTTGTTGAGCCTGATGGTTATGCTCTGGTCCTGCATATACGTGCAATTTCTTGAAGATCTGACGGCCTAGGGAGTTTTTAGGAAGCATCCCTTTAATCGCCAATTCAAGCATTTTTGTTGGGTATTTCGTGCGCATTTCAAGTGCTGTACGCTGTTTCAAGCCACCGCTGTATTGTGTGTGGCGGTAGTAGATTTTGTCTGTAAGCTTTTTACCTGTAAGGTGAATCTTGTCTGCATTGATGATGATTACGTGATCACCAGTGTCAACGTTCGGTGTGAATGTTGGTTTGTATTTACCGCGCAGGATTGAAGCGACTTCAGAAGCCAAACGTCCAAGAGTTTGTCCTTCTGCATCGACAACCAACCATTTACGCTCTACTTCGTGACCTTTAGCCATGAATGTTGTACGCATGTATATTGTCCTCCTAATGTATCGTCTCATTTAAAAAATCATGTGTTCCGTTGTTCCGTTTTTTCGTTATCCCTAAACACAAATAACCTTCCGGGGCATATCGTGGGGGTAATGAAAATACCATACATCATCTTATAACGCCAGCGCCTGAAAGTCAAGCGTTTTTGTAAAAACACCAGGAAAAGTTGCTTCAGTGTTCATACGTCACTTTTTCCAGGTATAAACCGTGGGCTGCCGCAGTTTTTCCAGCTGCATCCCGATCGGCTGCCCGGAGGATTTCAGCAAGCTCTTCCGGCTTTCGCCGTCCGACTCCTATTTCCTGCAGCGTGCCGGCAATGATCCGGACCATATTGTATAAAAAGCCGGAGCCTTCTATCACCATATGCAATTCTTCACCGTGTTCTTCAAATTCCAACCGGCGAATGGTCCGGACTTTATCGACGACTGCTGTGTTCGCCGCGCAGAAACTGGAAAAGTCATGAGTGCCCAGCAACGCTTGAGCCGCCTGTTTCATCGCCTCTACATCCAAAGGCTGTTTGACATGGACCAGGTAATTGCGGGTAAACGGACTGATGATCTGGCGCCGGTCCCATTTGTAGCGGTATGTCTTCCCGGATGCATGATAGCGTGCATGGAAAGTTTGATCCACTTCTTCGATATGCCAGATCCGGATATCTTCCGGCAGCAATACATTCAACGCTCTCAGCCACCCTGCCAGCGGAATAGTGAGCGGCGTATCGAAATGGATGACCTGCCCTGTGGCATGGACTTTTGCATCGGTCCTGCCACTTGCCACGACTTGAACCCTTTGCCCTTTATGAATCCTTTCCAGGACGTTCATCAGCTCCAACTGCACGGTTCGTGAGTCCGGCTGGATTTGATAGCCTGCAAACCCCGAGCCGTCATAAGCAATCTTCGCACGTAATCGTTTCATATATTCTCTCCTTATGAGCGGAAATACCAAAGCGTGCCGGCCAGTGCAACCAGCACCAGCAAACTGGCTGTGTCTTTGAAGCGCCAGTTCAGCTGGCGATAACGCGTCCGGCCGCTTCCTCCGCGGTAACCCCGCACTTCCATTGCTGTCGCCAAATCTTCCGCCCGCTTAAAGGCACTGACGAATAAGGGAATGAGCAATGGAACCACCGCTTTGATCCGTTCTTTGACAGGACCGGACCCGATGTCCGAGCCACGGGCCATTTGCGCTTTCAGTATTTTGCCGGTCTCATCCATCAGCGTCGGGATGAACCGAAGCGAAATGGACATCATGAGTGCCAGTTCATGCACCGGCAGCTTGAGGCGTTTGAACGGCCCAAGCAGAACCTCAATGCCGTCCGTAATGGAAATAGGGGATGTGGTGAGTGTTAAAATACTCGTGATAAAGACCAGCACCAAAAATCGGATGGCAATGAAAATCCCTTGCCGCAACCCTTCTTCATATATGGACATAAACCCTAAATCCAGCAGCACCGCTCCTTCTCTTGTGAAAAGGATATGGAGCAGAAAAGTGAAAATCACTAAAATCATCACTGGTTTCAAGCCGTTCACTAAAAAGTACAAACGGATTCTGGACATAAATACCACAAGCAAAGTAAAGCCTATTAACAGGCCATATGTGATGGCATTGTTAGCCACAAAGACAATGGCGATGAACAAAAAGACAAACAGGATTTTAGCGCGCGGATCCAGGCGGTGCACGAGCGAATCACCGGGAATAAAGCGACCGAAAATCATTTTCTCCATCATTCGGAATCACGCCCTTCCGCCAGTGCCAGCGCGATGTTTTTAGCCAACGCCTCTTCTGTTAATGAAATGCCGTCCAGCTTGAGCCCCGTCCGCGCTTCAAAATGCCGCTGCAGGCGGACTGTCCGGGGAGGCTCCAGGCGGTAATCTCCCAATTGTTCCTCATCTGCAAAAATCACACCCGGCTCCCCAGTGACCACACAGCGGCCGTTGTGCATGATGGCGACTTGATCAGCATAGCGCGCCGCATCTTCCATACTGTGGGTAACCAGCACCGTCGTGAGCCCCTTCTGGATGTGCAGCTGATGGAACAAGTCCATGATTTCCCGCCGTCCGCGCGGATCCAACCCGGCAGTCGGTTCATCCAGCACCAGCACTTCAGGATCCATGGCCAGCACACCGGCAATCGCGACTCTGCGCATTTGCCCTCCAGACAAGTCAAAAGGGGATTTGCCCAACACTTCTTTGGGCAGACCCAACTGTTCGACAAGTTCGTGCGCCCGGCGGCTTGCTTCTTCTTCCGGAACTCCGTAATTCAAAGGTCCGAACATAATATCTTTCAGCACCGTTTCATCAAACAGCTGCTGTTCGGGAAACTGAAACACAATGCCGACCTGGCGGCGTATATCCCGCAGATTTTTCGCTTTGACGCCGGCTTCGATTTTTCGGTCTCCGATGATGACCGCGCCTTCTGTCGGCTTCAGCAAAGCATTTAAATGCTGCAGCACCGTCGACTTCCCTGAGCCTGTATGGCCAATGATTGCTGTGTAGGACCCGGACGGGATATGCAGCGAAACATCAGTTAACGCCCTTTTTTCAAAAGGCGTGTCCACTGCATAGCTATAGCCTACTTGTCGGAGTAAAATGTCCATAGTTCATCCACCAATTCGTCTTCAGTCATGTGTTCTCTCGTGAGCGGCAAACCCGCTTCCCGGAGTAAATGCGTCATCCGCATAGCAAAAGGCAGATCCAGGCCCAGTTTGGTCAGTTCATTTCCTTCCAAAAATACCGAATCAGGCGTACCTTCCCCGTGCTTATGCCCTGCATTCATCACCAGGATGCGGTCAGCCAGCGCCGCTTCTTCCAGGTCATGGGTAATGGAAATAACAGTTAGCCCCGTGGCTTCACGGAGTTCCCGGATGGTCTCGATCACTTCCACACGGCCCTGCGGATCCAGCATGGAAGTGGCTTCATCCAGAATCAGCAGTCTCGGCTTTAAAGCCAGTGCGCCTGCAATGGCGACGCGCTGCTTCTGGCCGCCGGATAAATGATGGGGTTCGTGATCCACGTACTCTTCCATCTTTACTTGATGGAGAGATTCTTTCACACGCTTCACCATTTCTTCGTGCGGTACACCGTTGTTCTCCAGCGCAAAAGCCACGTCGTCCTGAACCGTAGCCCCGACAAACTGATTATCCGGATTTTGGAACACCATGCCCATCTGGGACCGGATATCCCATAAACTTTCCTCGGACATGGTTTGGCCCATGGCACGGACTGTCCCCTGCTGCGGAAACAGTAACCCATTCATCAACTTGGCGATGGTTGATTTGCCTGAACCGTTATGGCCGACAATGGCGATCCATTCCCCATCCTGTATCGAAAAGGATAAGTTCTCCACTGCAGGACGGACCGACTCGTCTTCCGGCATATATGTGAATGTCACATCTTCAAATGACAATATCGTCGAATTCATCTAAGCTCGCCTCCCCGTTCTCTCCTAAGCTCTACTCTACTCGTTTTCAGAAGCATATGTAAAATAAATTGAAACCCCAACCAGCGTGGCTTTCTGCGAGTTGCCAGTTGCACTCTACAGGCTTTGACAGTCAATTGATTTTCCGTTAAAGCAGAATAAATAAAAAAAGCGCGCACCTCATTCAGAGAAATGCGCTTTTCTGTCTCTATGGCTCCCCGGTTGCTTAAGCCGGGGTTGAATGAGGTGCGTAGAGCTAGACGAGACGCCACCATACAGGCTCGCTCATCATAACACTCAGCTTTTCATATTGTCGTATAAACCATGATGCTAAAAGAAGAGGGTCAATACCCTCTCCCAGTAATTCAATGATGCCCCGGCGTCGTTGCGTCAGAATCCCGAAGAGCGCATGCGCCAATCTAAATCCGTGGCAACCGCCAAAGGCTTTAACCTGGATCGATGACCCAAATTAAACTAATTCGATGATAACGATTGGTGCGCCGTCTCCACGACGAGGCCCCATTTTCATGATGCGTGTGTAGCCGCCTTGACGGTCTGCATAACGCGGTGCAACGTCGTCAAACAATTTTTGCAAAGCAAAAGATGTGCTTTCGTTGCCTTCCTCATCAGTAGTCGTTACTAGCTCACGACGGATATAAGCTGCAGCTTTACGGCGTGCATGAAGATCTCCGCGTTTGCCAAGTGTAATCATTTTTTCTACAGTTGAACGCACTTCTTTCGCACGAGCTTCAGTCGTTTGAATGCGTTCGTGTACGATTAGGTCTGTTGTAAGGTCACGTAATAGTGCTTTACGTTGAGAACTTGTACGTTGAAGCTTTCTCATTGAAGTTTCCCTCCTTTGTTGAATAGTTCGGAACGGACTTTGGATGCTTAATCTTCTTTACGAAGACCCAGTCCTAAATCTTCCAATTTCACTTTCACTTCTTCAAGTGATTTACGTCCAAGGTTGCGGACTTTCATCATGTCGTCTTCCGACTTGCTTGCCAGTTCGTGTACCGTGTTGATACCCGCACGCTTCAAGCAGTTGTAAGAACGAACCGAAAGATCAAGTTCTTCGATCGTCATCTCGAGGACTTTTTCTTTTTGGTCTTCTTCTTTTTCAACCATGATTTCAGCCGTTTGCGCCTCGTCTGTCAATCCTACGAAGATATTCAAATGCTCTGTAAAGATTTTTGCGCCAAGCGCGATTGCTTCTTTCGGACCGATGCTGCCATCTGTCCAGACATCAAGGGAAAGTTTATCGAAATGCGCCAGTTGGCCCACACGGGTATTTTCCACTTGGAAATTAACGCGTGAAACAGGAGTGTAAATAGAGTCAATCGGGATGACACCAATCGGAAGATCTTCACGTTTGTTCTGATCTGCACGGGCGTATCCACGACCACGGTTCGCATACATGCGCATACGGAGATGGCCGCCTTTCGCGATTGTTGCAATATATAGATCCGGATTCAGAATTTCCACGTCACTGTCGTGCGTGATATCTGCAGCCGTAACCGTTCCGTCACCTTTCACATCAATTTCAATGACTTTTTCTTCGTCAGAGTAAATTTTCAGAGCCAGTTTCTTGATATTCAAGATGATGGAAGCCACATCTTCTTCTACACCTTCGACTGTAGAAAATTCATGCAGTACTCCGTCAATTTGAATAGAAGTAACAGCGGCGCCTGGTAAAGATGAAAGTAAGATTCGACGTAAGGAGTTTCCTAAAGTGGTTCCATATCCACGCTCAAGAGGTTCAACAACAAATTTACCAAACTTGGAATCGTTGCCGATCTCAACCGTTTCAATCTTTGGTTTTTCTATTTCGAGCATTCATTTTACCCTCCTTCAAAACGTCGGTGTATTTTTCGCTTCATCAAGAATTCGATAGTCACAGACTTTCGCTACAGTTCGGAACACATTCAGTAAGTCGTGATGTTCAGAAATCCTATTCAGATTAACGATTACACGCGACGGCGTTTTGGCGGACGGCAACCGTTATGAGGTACCGGAGTTACGTCTTTGATAGCTGTAACTTCCAGTCCGGCAGCTTGAAGTGCACGGATAGCAGCCTCACGACCTGAACCAGGACCTTTAACTGTAACTTCCAAAGTTTTAAGGCCATGTTCCATTGATGTTTTCGCAGCAGTTTCAGCAGCCATTTGAGCAGCGAAAGGTGTCGATTTACGTGAACCTCTAAATCCTAGAGCACCTGCGCTTGACCAAGATACTGCGTTTCCTTGCGTATCGGTAATAGTAACAATTGTGTTATTGAATGTTGAGCGGATGTGAGCAATACCGGATTCGATATTCTTTTTCACACGACGCTTACGAGTTTGTTGTCTACGTGCCATGTTAAGAAGAAACCTCCTTTACTGATTATTTTTTCTTGTTAGCTACAGTTTTACGAGGACCTTTACGCGTACGCGCATTGTTCTTCGTGTTTTGACCGCGTACAGGTAGTCCACGGCGGTGGCGAATTCCCCGGAAGCTAGCAATTTCCATCAAGCGTTTGATGTTCATAGAAACTTCACGACGAAGGTCACCTTCGATTTTGTACTGATCTAGTTGCTCACGGAGATTGTTCAACTCATCTTCTGTAAGATCACGAACTCGTGTGTCTTCAGAGATTCCAGCAGCAGAAAGAACTTTCTGTGCAGTAGTTTTCCCAACACCGTAAATGTATGTTAATGAAATAACAACGCGTTTATCGCGCGGAATGTCAACACCAGCAATACGTGCCATGTGTGCGATGCACCTCCTTCAAATTAGCCTTGTCTTTGTTTGTGTTTCGGATTTTCACAGATTACCATTACTTTACCGTTTCTGCGAATAACTTTACATTTTTCACAGATCGGCTTTACAGATGGTCTCACTTTCATCTAACCCAACCTCCTTAGTAGTCCGGAGTGCAAAAGATTATTTAAAACGGTATGTGATACGACCGCGTGTTAAATCGTAAGGAGAAAGTTCCACTGTCACTTTATCTCCTGGCAGAATGCGGATGAAATGCATGCGAATCTTGCCTGATACATGTGCAAGAATCGTATGGCCGTTTTCCAGTTCCACTTTAAACATCGCGTTAGGCAAAGTCTCAACGACTGTTCCTTCGATTTCAATTACATCGTCTTTCGCCATCGACCCAGTCTCCCTTCTGTATACAAATCAGGTTCTCATCTTCAAACAGTATTTGCTGATTGAATAGGTGTATGTTATTCATTCGCAAGGAATGCATGAGTGACATTTGAAAGACGCTATCCGAGTTCCGCCTCCCGCACACAAGCGGGGCGGGGGTAATCCGGTTAAGTCAGTCTGTCGTCTCATGTATCCTCGACTGCCCGGACTGCCTTGGATGAGTTCCAAACCCGTTACACAGATGCTTCCACGAAACCCATTATACTCGTTCCGACGAGGAAATGCACGGTCATGCAATTCTTCACCAGCATTCGCATAGCAGGCCTTGTTTGCTTTTGCAGCTCACGAAAATTCATATCTCCGGTGCTCCTTAAAGCCACATGGAGGCAACTAACTGCGCCCGGCGCCGGGAATTATCCTCGGTCGCCCTTTAGAAGAGCATCAATGTCAGCAAATACTTTTTGAATATCCTGCTGTCCATTTATATTTTCCAACACGTTTCTGTCTTCATAGAAGTCAAGAAGCGGTTGTGTTTGTTGCATATTTACTTCTAAACGCTTTGTGACGGTCTCAGGTTTGTCGTCTTCACGCTGATACAGTTCCGCACCATCTTTGTCGCACACTCCCGTCACTTTCGGCGGGTTGAAGACAGTATGATAAGCAGTTCCGCATTGTCTGCAAATCCAACGACCTGTTAAACGTGCAATTAGTTCGTCTTGTTCAACTTGGATATTTACGACATGCTCGATTCGTTTGCCAAGATCAGCCAGAAGAGATTCCAGCGCTTCAGCTTGAGGAACTGTGCGAGGGAAGCCATCCAATAGGAAGCCTTTCTCACAATCCGGCTTGCTGAGTCGCTCCCGGACGATACCGATAGTCACTTCGTCAGGTACAAGTGCACCTTGATCCATGAACGATTTTGCTTTCAAGCCCAGTTCCGTTTCACCTTTGATGGCTGCACGAAACATATCACCTGTAGAAATATGAGGGATGTCGTACTTCTCAACAATTTTGTCTGCTTGTGTGCCTTTGCCGGCACCTGGTAGACCCATTAATACGATATTCATACGTTTTGCCCCCTCAGACAATTGGACAAGAGACGTTTTCACGCCCCCTCTTCATCCATTGATTATTTCATAAAGCCTTTATAATGACGTTTCACAAGCTGCGATTCCAATTGCTTCATCGTTTCAAGCGCAACCCCTACAACAATCAATAAACTGGTTCCGCCGATTTGCGCCGATTGCGGTAAATTCGCAACGTTGATAAAGAAAATCGGAAGAATTGAAATGACTGCCAGGAAGATGGCTCCGACAAAAGTCAAACGGTACAGCACACTTGTCAAATAATCCTGCGTATTTTTACCCGGACGGATTCCTGGAATATATGCACCCTGCTTTTTCAAGTTATCCGACACGTTTTCAGGATTCACCTGGATGAATGCGTAGAAATACGTGAACGCTACGATCAGAGCGACATAGATGACCATGCCGACCGGACGTGTATAGTCGAACGTATTTTGAATGGCATCCGTAAACGCGTTGGCACCAAAGAAAGAAGCAATGGTTTGCGGCGTAATGATGAACGCCACTGCAAAGATTACCGGGATAACTCCGGCCGCGTTTACTTTCAAAGGTAAATGTGTTTGTTGCCCACCGGTTGTTTGGCCACGACCAGCAACCCGCTTTGCATACTGGATCGGAATTTTACGCAACGCTTGTTGAACATAAATCACCAATACAGTAATGGCAACAACAGCCAATGCCAGCAAAGCCATGATGGCAATGTTGATCGGGAGTTGATCTCCAGCCCCTTCGATCTGCTGAGCATATAATTGATTGATGGCGCCTGGTACTGCAGCGACAATCCCTGCGAAGATGATAATCGAAATACCGTTCCCCACACCTTTTGCCGTAATCTGCTCACCAAGCCACAATAGAAATGCTGTACCACCAGTTAACACAATCGCGATGACGATGTAAGTTGAAATCGTATCATTCTGTATTAAGGACCCACCATACATTTGGTTAAACCCGTAAGACATTCCGATTGCCTGGATAAAGGCCAGTATAATTGTGAAATAGCGAGTGAATTGTGCAAGTTTTCGTCTTCCGACTTCTCCTTGTTTGGCCCACTCTGCAAATTTCGGTACAACGTCCATCTGCAGAAGCTGCACAATGATTGACGCGGTAATGTAAGGCATGATTCCCATTGCTAAAATCGAAAAGTTAGCAAGGGCGCCTCCACCGAAAGTATTTAAGAAGCCGATCAGACCCATTTGGTCTGTCGCCTGTAATACTTCTGCATCAACATTCGGCACCGGAACGAATGTCCCGATACGGAAAATGACGAGCATCAGTAATGTAAAGATGATTTTATTTCGAATATCAGTCACGCGCATAAAATTGGAGATTGTCTGAAACATTAAACCACCTCGGTTTGTCCGCCGGCAGCTTCAATCGCTTCTTTAGCTGATCCAGAGAATTTGTGAGCTTTCACTGTCAATTTCTTTTCCAGGCTACCGTTGCCCAGAATTTTGATTCCAGCTTTTTCGTTGCTCACAACACCTGTTTCGATAAGCAATTCTGGTGTAATTTCTGTGCCGTCTTCGAAACGGTTCAGCGTATCGACGTTCACGATTGCGTATTCTTTACGGTTAATGTTCGTAAATCCACGCTTCGGCAAACGACGGAACAATGGGTTTTGACCACCTTCAAAGCCAGGACGAACACCGCCGCCTGAACGAGCGTTTTGACCTTTATGACCTTTACCTGCCGTTTTACCAGTTCCTGAACCGATACCACGTCCAACGCGCTTTCTCGAGCTGCGTGAACCTTCTGCTGGTTTTAATTCATGAAGTTTCATTTGGTTGGCACCTCCTTCTATAGAAATCAGGGATTAAACTTCTTTGATAGTTACTAAGTGAGCGACTTTGTCCAGCATTCCACGAATGGCTGCGTTGTCTTGGTGCTCAACTGTTTGATGCATTTTGCGCAACCCAAGAGATTGAACTGTTTTGCGCTGTGCCGGTTTTGAACCGATCACAGATTTTGTGAGGGTAATTTCCAGTTTAGTTGCCATGTCATTTTCCCTCCTTATCCGAATAACTCTTCTGTAGTTTTGCCACGAAGCTTAGCCACTTCATCAGCATTCTTCAGTTGAGTCAAACCATTAATAGTAGCACGTACCATGTTGATTGGTGTGCTTGAACCTAGAGATTTAGACAAGATATCCTGTACTCCGGCAAGCTCAAGTACCGCACGGACAGGTCCGCCTGCGATAACTCCAGTACCCGGTGAAGCAGGTTTGATAAGAATCTGACCTGCACCAAAGCGGCCAGTTACTAAGTGTGGAGTTGTTCCTTTAACCATTGGTACTTCAATTAGGTTCTTCTTCGCATCTTCAACAGCTTTGCGGATAGCTTCTGGAACTTCTTGTGCTTTCCCAGTACCAAAACCGACTTTGCCATTTTTGTCGCCAACAACAACTAATGCGGAGAAACGGAAACGACGTCCACCTTTTACAACTTTCGCTACGCGGTTAATCGTAACTACGCGTTCTTCAAGTTCAAGTTTGTTTGGATCAATACGACGCATGAAATGTGTCCCTCCTTCTATTAAAATTGTAAACCATTTTCGCGTGCTGCTTCTGCTAGCGCTTTAACACGCCCATGATATAAATAACCACCGCGGTCAAAAACAACCGATTTCAACCCTTTTTCAGTAGCACGTTTTGCGACTAGTTCGCCAACTTTTGCTGCTGCTTCCACGTTGCCTGTAGCATCGCTTCCGAAGTCTTTTTCCATAGAAGATGCACTTGCAAGTGTCACACCATTCATGTCATCGATCAATTGAGCGTAAATGTATTTATTTGAGCGGAAAACGTTCAAACGCGGACGTTCTGCTGTACCCGTAATTTTTGAACGGACACGAGCGTGACGTTTTTTGCGTGATGCGTTTTTATCGAGTTTCGTAATCACTGAGGTCACTCCTTTCAGCCTGCCTAAGCAGCATTATTTACCTGTCTTACCTTCTTTGCGGCGAACTGCTTCTCCTTCGTAACGGATCCCTTTGCCTTTATACGGCTCTGGTGGACGCGTTGCGCGGATGTTTGAAGCAAGTGCTCCAACGCTTTCTTTATCAATGCCTTTGACAACGACTCTTGTGTTGCCGGCAACTTCGATCTCAACTCCTGTTGGAGGTGTGAACTCGACTGGGTGTGAGTAGCCCACGTTAAGAATCAATTTTGACCCTTGTAATTGAGCACGATATCCGACACCGACCAATTCAAGCGCACGTTCGAATCCAGCAGAAACACCTGTTACCATGTTTGCCAGCAATGCGCGGCTTGTACCGTGGTTTGTACGGTGGTCTTTTGAATCGGAAGGACGTGTCAATGTTAACACGTTATCTTCTTGTGTGATTGTAATATCTTTGTTAATTGAGCGAGATAGCTCGCCTTTAGGGCCTTTGACTGTTACGAAGTTGTTGTCGTCAACTGTAACCGTAACTTCAGCAGGCACCTCGATTGGTTTTTTACCTACACGTGACATTCTGTTGCACCTCCATTCGTTTGTTGCTTATTACCAAACGTATGCTATGATTTCTCCGCCGATTTGTTTCGCGCGGGCTTCTTTGTCTGTTACTAATCCTTGTGATGTTGATACTAATGCGATTCCCAAACCGTTTAGTACGCGTGGCACCTCGTTAGTTTTCGCGTAAACACGCAATCCTGGTTTTGAAATACGTTTCAATCCAGTAATAACGCGTTCGTTGTTAGCTCCGTATTTCAAGAAAATCCGGATCATGCCTTGTTTATCATCTTCAACATATTCTACGTCACGAACGAAACCTTCACGCTTAAGGATTTCAGCGATGTCTTTTTTCACATTAGAAGCCGGAAGCTCTAATTTCTCGTGACGAACCATGTTTGCATTACGAATGCGTGTCAGCATATCTGCAATCGGATCTGTCATTGTCATTACTTTTACCTCCTTCCCAAATTAGGGGATTACCAGCTGGCTTTTTTCACGCCAGGAATTTGTCCCTTGTATGCAAGTTCACGGAAACAAATACGGCAAAGTTTGAATTTGCGTATTACTGAATGCGGGCGTCCGCATCGTTCACAGCGCGTATAATCTTGTACTTTATACTTTGGCGTGCGTTTTTGTTTTGCGATCATGGATTTTTTAGCCACGTTTACGCCTCCCTCATGTTTACTTTTGGAACGGCATTCCGAATTGTGTCAATAACTCACGAGCTTCTTCATCAGAATTCGCAGTTGTTACAATTACGATGTCCATCCCGCGTACTTTCGAAACTTTATCATAATCGATTTCAGGGAAGATCAATTGTTCTTTCACACCAAGTGTGTAGTTGCCGCGGCCGTCGAACGATTTGTTCGAAACCCCACGGAAGTCACGTACACGTGGAAGTGAGATAGCAATCAATTTATCCAGGAAGTCATACATACGCTCTCCGCGCAGTGTCACTTTACATCCGATCGGCATACCTTCACGTAGACGGAAGCCTGCGATAGATTTCTTAGCTTTTGTGATAACTGGTTTTTGACCAGTGATTGTTTGCAATTCCTCAACAGCTGAGTCAAGAGACTTCGTGTTTTGGACAGCTTCACCGACACCCATGTTGACAACGATTTTGTCGACTTTAGGAGCCTGCATCACTGATTCATATTCAAACTTGCTCACTAGAGCAGGAGTGATTTCATTCGTATATTTTTCTTGTAGGCGGTTCATGTGTGTACCCTCCCTTCATTCAGGAATTTTATTTATCTAATTTTTCACCGGATTTTTTTGCAACACGAACTTTTTTACCATCTTCAACCTTGTATCCTACACGAGTCGGCTCGCCGGATTTCGGGTCAAGTAGCATAACGTTGGAAACGTGGATTGCTGCTTCTTGGCTGACAATTCCGCCTTGCGGGTTTGCCTGGTTCGGTTTTGTATGCTTTTTCACGATGTTAACACCTTCTACAAGCACACGGTCCTTCTTTGGTAAAGCAGTCAAAACAACACCTGTTTTGCCTTTATCTTTACCAGAGATCACCTTAACTGTATCGCCTTTTTTAACATGCATTCTGTCGCACCTCCTTGGTATGGCACATTGATTTATTAAAGAACTTCAGGAGCAAGTGAAACGATTTTCATGAAGCTGTTGTCGCGAAGTTCACGCGCCACAGGTCCGAAAATACGAGTTCCGCGTGGACCTTTGTCGTCACGAATAATAACACATGCATTTTCATCAAATTTAATGTAAGTACCGTCTTTACGGCGAGCTCCGCTTTTCGTGCGAACGATTACAGCCTTAACGACTTCACCCTTCTTAACAACGCCACCTGGTGTTGCTTTTTTCACGGTACAAACGATTACGTCACCGATGTTTGCAGTCTTGCGACCAGAACCACCAAGTACTTTAATCGCTAATACTTCACGAGCACCCGAGTTGTCTGCAACTTTTAAACGACTTTCCTGTTGGATCACTTAGGTAACCTCCCTCCGGAATTTCTTGTATTCCGAACTTATTTAAATTAGATAATAACCGCTTTTTCAATCACTTCTACGACGCGAAAGCGTTTAGTAGCTGATAGCGGACGAGTTTCCATGATGCGAACGATGTCGCCCATTTTCGCTTCGTTTTGCTCATCATGAGCCTTGTATTTTTTCGAGTATTTAACACGTTTGCCGTAAAATGCGTGCTTCTTTTGAGTCTCCACCATTACTGTAACGGTTTTGTCCATTTTGTCAGACACAACACGGCCTGTGTATACTTTGCGTTGGTTACGCTCAGTCATACTTGCAAACCTCCTCTCGATTTATCAGTTAGTGCCACTGATTTCTCTTTCATGAATCACAGTTTTCATACGGGCAATCGCTTTGCGTACTTCGCGGATGCGCGCAGTATTTTCTAATTGACCAGTAGCCAATTGGAAGCGAAGGTTGAAAAGCTCTTCTTTCAGTGATTTCACTTTTTGTTCGATTTCAGCAGTGGTTAGGTCACGGATTTCATTAGCTTTCATTCGATTCACCACCAATTTCTTCACGTTTTACGAACTTGGTTTTGATCGGAAGTTTGTGAGATGCAAGGCGCAATGCTTCGCGTGCCACTTCTTCAGATACTCCAGCAAGTTCGAACATTATTTTACCGGTTTTAACAACCGCTACCCAGCCTTCAGGTGAACCTTTACCAGATCCCATACGTACCTCTAGAGGCTTTTTCGTATATGGCTTATGCGGGAAAATTTTAATCCAAACTTTACCGCCACGTTTCATGTAACGAGTCATGGAAATACGTGCAGCTTCAATTTGACGGTTAGTGATCCAAGCTGATTCTGTAGCTTGAAGTCCGAACTCGCCGAATGCTACTTCTTTGCCGCCTTTAGCTTCTCCGCGCATCTTGCCTCGGTGCTCACGACGATATTTAACGCGTTTAGGCATTAACATATTATTTGCCTCCTTCCTCAGATTTCTTCTTAGTTGGAAGGACTTCACCGCGATAGATCCATACTTTTACGCCAAGCTTACCATAAGTTGTGTCTGCTTCAGCATGCGCATAATCGATATCAGCGCGTAGCGTATGGAGCGGAACAGTACCTTCACTGTAGTGTTCAGCACGCGCAATGTCAGCGCCGCCTAGACGTCCAGATACTTGTGTTTTGATCCCTTTAGCGCCAGAACGCATAGTGCGTTGGATGGCTTGCTTTTGAGCACGACGGAAAGACACGCGGTTTTCCAATTGACGTGCAATGCTTTCAGCAACCAATGTCGCATCAAGGTCAGCTCTTTTGATTTCTACGATGTTGATGTGTACACGCTTGCCAGTCATTGCGTTCAGCTGTTTGCGAAGTACTTCTACTTCGGATCCACCTTTACCAATTACCATACCTGGCTTCGCAGTGTGAATTGTAATGTTGACACGGTTTGCAGCGCGTTCAATTTCTGTTTTAGAAACGGAAGCTTCTTTCAAGCGTGCTTCGATGTATTCACGGATTTTAATATCTTCGTGAAGAAGTGTCGCATAGTCTTTTTCAGCGTACCATTTTGACTCCCAGTCACGAATGATGCCGATACGCATCCCGATTGGATTTATTTTTTGTCCCACGAATTATCCCTCCTTCTTCTCAGATACCACTAATGTGATGTGGCTTGTACGTTTGTTAATCGCGCTTGCACGTCCCATTGCTCTTGGACGGAAACGTTTCAATGTTGGTCCTTCGTCTACGAACACTTCGCTGACAACCAAGTTGTCCAGGTTCATTTCGTAGTTGTGTTCTGCGTTAGCAGCTGCAGATTTTAGCAACTTCTCAACAACAATCGATGCTGCTTTCGGAGTGTGACGCAAAATCGCAACGGCTTCGCCGATTTGCTTGCCTCGGATCAAATCTACTACTAAACGGACTTTACGAGGAGCAATACGTACTGTTCTAGCGACAGCTTTTGCTTGCATGGGGAAATCCTCCTCTCAATTAACGTCTTGTTTTCTTATCATCTGCACCATGACTAGCGTATTTGCGTGTTGGAGCAAATTCACCTAGTTTATGGCCTACCATATCTTCAGTCACGTATACAGGGATGTGCTTATGGCCATCGTATACTGCAATTGTCTGTCCGATGAATGTCGGGAAAATTGTAGAACGGCGAGACCAAGTTTTGATCACTTGTTTTTTCTCGGAACCTTTTTGCGCTTCAACTTTTTTCATAAGATGATCGTCAACAAAAGGTCCTTTTTTCAAGCTGCGGCCCATTTGGGATCCTCCCTTCGTGATTGCACCACGGTTCTACTCTGGAACCGTAGCGAAATCAAATTATTTTTTACGACGACGCACGATGAACTTGTCTGACTTGTTCGTTCTCTTGCGTGTTTTGTATCCAAGAGTTGGTTTGCCCCATGGAGACATTGGTGATTTGCGTCCGATTGGCGCGCGACCTTCACCACCACCATGTGGGTGATCGTTCGGGTTCATAACAGATCCGCGTACTGTTGGGCGTTTGCCTAACCAGCGTGAACGTCCTGCTTTACCGATGTTGATCAATTCGTGTTGTTCGTTCCCTACAGAACCGATTGTAGCGCGGCAAGTAGCAAGAATCATGCGAACTTCGCCTGATTGCAGACGAACAGTTACGTATTTTCCTTCTTTACCAAGAATTTGAGCTGAAGCTCCAGCTGAACGTACAAGCTGACCGCCAGCACCTGGTTTTAATTCGATGTTGTGGATTGTAGAACCCATTGGAATGTTTGCCAATGGCAAAGCATTTCCTGATTTGATGTCCGCTTCAGTACCTGACATGATTTGCGTTCCAACTGAAATTCCCTTAGGAGCCAGAATGTAACGTTTTTCTCCGTCAGCATAATGAATCAATGCGATGTTCGCAGAACGGTTCGGATCGTACTCGATTGTAGCAACGCGTCCTGGAATGCCATCTTTGTTACGTTTGAAATCGATGACACGGTATTGGCGTTTATGGCCACCACCGTGATGGCGTACAGTTAACTTACCTTGGTTGTTACGGCCACCTTTGCGCTTTGTCGGTTTCAAAAGCGATTTTTCAGGCTTGTTCGTCGTGATTTCAGCGAAATCTGAACTGGTCATGTTACGACGGCCGTTGGAGGTAGGTTTGTATTTTTTAAGCGCCATGTTGTTTCCCTCCTTCATATAGTAGTTCTTTTAAGAACTTTTCAAATTATACTTCGAATAATTCGATGTCATTGCTGTCAGCAGTCAATTTCACAATCGCTTTGCGGCGTTTGTTTGTGTAGCCTGCATGTTTGCCCATGCGCTTGAATTTGCCTTTGTAGTTCATGATGTTGACTTTTTCAACTTTCACGTCAAAGATTTCTTCAACCGCTTGTTTTACTTGTGTTTTGTTAGCGCGAGTGTCCACTTCGAAAGTGTACTTTTTATCTGCCATTACTTCAGAAGATCGCTCAGTAATGACCGGACGCTTTAGAATATCACGTGCTTCCATTAACTAAGCACCTCCTCAATTTTTTCTACTGCCGCTTTTGTCATGACCACTTTGTCATGTCCAAGCAGATCTAATACGTTGATGCCGTTTGCCGGCACTACTGTCATGCCTTGGATATTGCGCGCAGACAATGCTACGTTCTCATCAAGGTCAGCAGTTACGAACAACGCTTTTTTGCCAACTGAAAGGTCTTGCACCAATTTAGTGAATTCCTTTGTTTTTGGCGCATCGAAGTTCAATCCTTCAAGTACCATCAGGTTTTCTCCAGCCACTGCTGATGAAAGAGCAGAACGCAGAGCCAAACGACGGACTTTCTTAGGAAGTTTGTAGCTGTAGCTGCGTGGTGTCGGACCGAATACGATACCGCCTCCGCG
Source organism: Planococcus salinus (assembly GCF_003719725.1). Classification (GTDB taxonomy): domain Bacteria; phylum Bacillota; class Bacilli; order Bacillales_A; family Planococcaceae; genus Planococcus; species Planococcus salinus. The sequence goes on from NZ_RIAX01000011.1 coordinate 20,679, forward strand.
CCATTGTGGTGAACGGATTGAACCTTGGCGGGCACGTCCAGTACCTTTTTGACGCCATGGCTTTTTACCGCCGCCAGCTACCTCAGAACGATTTTTTACTTTATGATTACCTTGACGAAGTGAAGCGCGCTGCGATACGACTGCGTCAAATAATACTGATTCATTTGGTTCGATACCGAAGATGGAGTCGTTCAATTCGATGTCGCCAACTTGTGAACCTGTTTGATTTAATAAAGCTACTTTAGGCATTCTTGTTTCCTCCTTTCCTATGAAAATGATTATTTCGCTTTGATAGCCGATTTTACTCGGACTAACGATTTGCGGGATCCAGGGACATTCCCTTTAACAAGAAGCAAATTACGCTCAGCGTCAACTTTCACGATGTGAAGGTTTTGAATCGTAATTGTGTTGCCACCCATTTGACCAGGCAATTTCTTTTGTTTGAATACACGGTTTGGAGCAACCGGACCCATTGAACCAGGACGACGGTGGTAACGTGAACCGTGACTCATTGGTCCGCGTGATTGTCCGTGGCGCTTGATAACACCCTGGAAACCTTTACCTTTTGTTGTTCCTGTTACATCTACTACATCGCCTTCTGCGAATACATCAACTTTGACTTCCTGACCAATCTCGTAATCAGCTAAGTTTACATTGCGAAGTTCGCGAATGAAGCGCTTAGGAGCAGTGTTCGCTTTAGCTACGTGGCCTTTAGCCGGTTTGTTGGAAAGCTTTTCGCGCTTGTCTTCAAAACCTAACTGAACTGCTTCGTAACCATCAACCTCAACTGTTTTCTTTTGAAGAACTACGTTTGCAGAAGCTTCAATTACAGTTACAGGGATTAAATCACCGTTCTCAGCAAAAACTTGCGTCATACCGATTTTTCTACCTAAGATTCCTTTGGTCATGTCGTCACACCTCCTGCAAATTTTTATGTTTTCTATTTCGTTTACCGATTAAAGTTTGATTTCAATGTCAACGCCGGATGGTAAATCCAGTTTCATCAATGCATCGACAGTTTGTGGTGTCGGATTAATGATATCGATTAGACGTTTATGTGTGCGCATTTCAAATTGCTCACGAGCATCTTTGTAAATATGCACTGAACGCAAGATTGTATAAACTGATTTCTCAGTTGGCAACGGGATCGGCCCCGATACGCTTGCACCTGAACGTTTAGCTGTTTCTACAATTTTCTCAGCAGACTGATCCAAGACTCTGTGATCATATGCTTTTAAACGGATACGAATTTTCTGTTTTGCCATTACTTTCCCTCCTTTTCGCCTATTTTTGATAGACATTCTCCACGAAAATTTTCCAATCACTCGCCATGGCAAAGCGGCCGGGTGTATCGGTAACCTCTCGCTTCATCGCAGTCAAAGACCAACATTCACCATTATACAAAAGAAAAAAGAACTTCGCAAGTGGTTGCGCGAAATTCTTTTTAATTCGCTTTTATTAGTATAGCAGGTTTTGTTTCAGATTCAACACATACGCTAATAGTCCGAACATTTCGAGCTTACCCCAGCAGCATGACGGCAATCCAGCCAAAAATGACGAGCGGAATATTGTAATGGATAAACGTCGGCACCACCGTATCCCAAATATGGTTGTGCTGTCCATCCACGTTCAATCCGGCAGTCGGTCCAAGCGTCGAGTCGGATGCGGGAGAACCGGCGTCACCTAACGCACTCGCTGTACCGACCAAAGCGATGATGGCAATCGTACTGAAACCGAACTCCAGGCTCATTGGGACAAAGATGGCGGCGATGATCGGAATGGTCGCAAACGAAGAGCCAATCCCCATTGTCACCACCAAACCAACCAGCAACATGGCAAGCGCTGCCACTCCCTGATTGCCTGCGAACAAGTCGGATACACCTCCGACCAATGATTCAATCGCTCCCGTTGCTTTAAGAACTGACGCAAAGCCGTTGGCGGAAATCATGACGAATCCGATAAACGCCATCATACGCATGCCTTCGCTCAACACGTCATCCGCTTCCCGCCATTTCATCGCGCCGAACACATACAGCACCAAAATACCGGCAAGCGCTCCAATAATCATCGAGTCTGTCGCAACCTGTGCATACAGTGCTGCAATTAACGCAACTACTGTGACGATGACGTCTTTCATCGAAGCCGTCCTTTTTTGAATTTCTACTATATTAGTTGTTCTCTTCTGGTAATCCCGTGGCTTTCGATAGGAAAAGAAAATCGCAATAGCAAGCCCCGCTGCCAGGCCAGCCACCGGCAAAGCCATCGCGCGCGGAATATCCGCCATATCAATTGCCAATCCCGCAAGCTCCATTTGTTCATGTATAGTCTCATGAAAAATCAATCCAAAGCCATACGGCAGCAAAATATAAGGAGCCGTCAGGCCGAATGTCAGAACGGCTGCAATCAACCGGCGATCGATCCGTAGTTCATTCATTACATGAAGGATTGGCGGAACCAATAGCGGTATGAAGGCGATGTGAATCGGAATCAGGTTTTGTGAAAAAATCGACATGGCCAATAGCGCCAATACGATCAACACTTTTGCCAGACTGGCTCTTGTCGTTTCTCCATCGCGGTTGACAATTTTCAACACGCCCGCAACCAAGAGTTCCGGGATTCCGGTTCTCGAGATGGCCACCGCAAAGCCCCCAAGCATGGCATAGCTGAGAGCGATTGTCGCTCCTTCCCCCAGCCCCTCTGTAAACGAAGTGACGGTGTCCGCGAAAGACAAGCCGCCGCTTAATCCTCCCGCCAATGCCCCGACCAGCAAAGCGAACACGACGTTGACACGGAGCAAACTTAAAACGAGCATGACCAGAACGGCCACGATAACTGCATTCATAATAATTAATCCCCTTTAGTTTACTAAAGCATTAAAGCACAGGATTTAAAATACCAAAATGCTATATCGCTGTCAACACGAACATCCATTGTTAAAACAGTTAGAAAAATAAAAAACCTCCGCTCGTTAAGCGAAGGTTTTCAAAGTTCTATGCCTGCTGTCTTTTTTCTTCATATTCCTGGATGTGCGAATCGTATTGAAAAGTCAAAGCGATTTCGTCCCATCCTTTCAACAGCATTTCTTTCCAGTAAGGATCAATCGTAAATTCATATCGTGTTCCGTCTTCCCCGGTTACCGTCTGCTCTTCCAAATTCACTTCCAGCTGAAATGGCTTCTCAGTTCCTTTGGCTATAAGCTCATCGACTTGCTGATTGGACAGCCGAATCGGTAAAATTCCGTTTTTTACGCAATTGTTATAGAAGATATCTGCATAACTCGGAGCAATGACGACATTGAAACCGTAATCCTGGATTGCCCACGGGGCGTGCTCGCGTGAAGAGCCGCAGCCGAAGTTTTCCTGTGCGACTAAAATTTCGGAGCCGTTGTAGCGCGGATTGTTCAATACGAATTCTTCTACCGGCGTGCCATCCGGATGGAAGCGCCAATGATAAAATAAATATTTTCCAAACCCGGTCCGTTCAATGCGTTTCAGAAATTCTTTTGAAATGATCTGGTCTGTGTCTACGTTTTTTCGGTCAAGCGGTGTTAAGATGCTTGAGATTTTATTGATGGGTTTCATTAAAAGGCCTCCTCCTTCGCCAATTTCATGATGATGGCACGGGTTCTTGCATAAATTTTCGAACATCGGTCAAATGCCCTTCAATAGCAGCTGCTGCAGCCATCACCGGACTGACGAGATGCGTCATCGAGCCTGCACCTTGGCGGCCTTCAAAATTCCGGTTGGAAGTGGATGCGCAACGTTCCCCTGCAGGCACCGCATCTTCGTTCATCGCCAGACACATACTGCAGCCTGTTTCCCGCCATTCAAAGCCGGCTTCCAGGAAGATTTGATCAAGCCCTTCTTCTTCTGCCGCTCTTTTTACCGTTTCAGAACCCGGAACTACGATGGCCGTAACAGAAGGATGCACTTTTTTGCCTTTCACGATTTCACTTGCTGCCCGAAGATCTCCCAGGCGGGCGTTGGTGCAAGAGCCAATAAAGACATGTTGGATGTCGATGGAAGACAATGGTGTCCCCTCCTCCAATTGCATGTACTTCAGTGCCTGCTGCAATGCTTCACGGTCGGCCTGTGTTTCATAGTCCGAAGCATATGGAACGTGTTCAGCAATACCGGAGCCCATAGAAGGATTTGTTCCCCACGTAACAAAAGGTGAAATTTCATCGGCATGGATGCTCAATGAAACGTCATATTCAGCATCGGCGTCCGTAGCCAGCGCCAACCAGCCAGCTGCCGTTTTCTCGAACTCTTCGCCTTTTGGCACGTGACGACGGCCTTTTAGGTATTCCACTGTCGTTTCGTCAGGGCTGATCAACCCTGCCCGTGCACCTGCCTCAATGGACATGTTGCAAATGGTCATACGTTCTTCCATCGATAGGTTGCGAATCGCTTCCCCTGTGTATTCAATGATATGGCCAGTCCCCATATCCACTCCGAATTTCGAGATAATCGCCAAAATAACATCTTTCGCCGCCACACCAAATCCAAGCTCCCCGTCAATACGGATTTCCATGGTTTTTGGTTTTGATTGCCAAAGGGTTTGCGTGGATAAAACGTGCTCCACTTCACTTGTTCCAATCCCAAACGCCAAAGCGCCGAATGCGCCATGCGTGGAGGTATGGCTGTCACCGCAGACGATGGTTTTGCCCGGTTGTGTCAATCCGAGTTCCGGACCGATGACATGGACAATGCCCTGGTCAGGATGGTTGATTCCCGCCAGCGGGATGCCGAACTCATCACAATTGTCCTGCAGCGTGGAAATTTGCTTGCGGGAAATCGGATCGGTAATGATGTCCCGATTCCGCGTCGGCACATTATGGTCCATCGTTGCAAAGCACAAATCCGGACGCCGGACTTTCCGGCCGTTCAGGCGCAGTCCCTCAAATGCTTGAGGAGATGTAACTTCATGCAATAAATGAAGATCGATATAGAGCAGGTCCGGCTTTCCTTGCTCTTCGTATACAATGTGCTGCTCCCATATCTTCTCAATAATCGTTTTCGCCATGCGAACCGCTCCTTTCACTTACACATACGCATACATGATGTGTTCTGATACCAATTCTCTTTCCAACTCTTCGATTACTTTTGTCACAAATTTTTCAGTAGAGACGATGCCTTTGCCATTTCTCATTACATCTCCTGTGCCGTATCCATCATCCAAAACGCCCATAACCGCTGCTTCAATTGCCGAAGCTTCCGTATGAAGGCCGAATGAATGGCGCAGCATCATCGCTGCCGACAGAATTGCGGCTGATGGATTCGCTTTCCCTTGCCCTGCAATATCAGGTGCTGAGCCATGTACCGGTTCGTAAAGGCCGAAGCCATCTGAGCGGACGCTTGCTGAAGGCAGCATCCCCAAAGAACCTGTGATGACCGAAGCTTCATCGCTCAGGATGTCGCCGAACATATTTTCCGTTACCATGACATCAAATGCGCGTGGATCTGTAATCAGCTTCATTGCTGCCGAATCGACAAGCATATGCTCTACTTCCACATCGGGATAAGCTGTCATACGTTCTTCCATCACTTCGCGCCACAGCTTGCTTGTTTCCAATACATTCGCTTTATCGATGGAAGTGACTTTTCCTCTGCGTGTACGCGCAATTTCAAAAGCCTGATCGACAATGCGTTCAATTTCTTTTCTTGTATAAACCAGTGTATCGACTGCCGCTTCTTCGGAACGCTGCTTTGGCTCCCCGAAATACAAACCGCTTGTCAATTCTCTGACAATCACCATGTCCACTTCCTTGGCAACTTCCTGTTTCAAAGGCGATGAGCCCAAAAGAGCAGGAATTGCTTTGACAGGTCGGATATTCGCAAACAAATCAAAATGCTTTCGGATATTCAGCAATCCTTTTTCTGGACGCAAGTGAGCAGGATTACGGTCCCACTTTGAACCTCCGACTGCACCGAGGAGAATCGCGTCGCTCGCTTCACAAACCTCAATTGTTTCCTGAGGCAATGGATTTTCAAATTGATCCACCGCTGTTCCACCAATCGCCGCCTGCTTTAAATGAAAAGTGTGTCCATAACGCATTGCAATGGATTGCAGCACTTTAACTGCCGCCTCTGTTACTTCTGGTCCGATTCCGTCGCCTGGCAATACCGCTATTGTTTTTTCCATTATAAATTCCTCCTCGTTTGATACGTCTGTATTATCCTGCTGCCACTGGTGATGGTATTTTTTGATCTTCTTTAATAATTTGACGGTTAACTGCATTCAAGTATGCTTTAGCTGTTGCTTCAAGTACATCCTGGGCTACATCACGCCCTGTCACAGTTTCTCCGTTATAACTCATATTGATGACGGCTTCTCCAAGAGCGTCACGCCCTTTGCCGATTGATGTTACACGATAATCCAGAATGTGAACTTTTCCTTCCACGATGCGTTCCAGCGTATTGAAAATCGCTTCAACCGATCCTGCCCCCGTTGCCGCTTCATGGATGATTTCACCTTTTGGATCTTTTGCTGAGGCAGTCGCTGTTGGGATGTTTGCTGTACCATATTGAACTTGTACACTTTCCAATTCGTATACCGGTGTGTCTTTGTCCTGGATCTGCTGATCTGTCAGCAAAACGAATAAATCATCTTCCACAATTTGTTTCTTGCGGTCTGCAAGCTTTTTAAATTCAACAAACGCCTTTTTAAGTTTTTCATCACTCAAGTCAAAGCCCATTTTGATGGCACGGTCTTTGAATGCATGTTTTCCGGAGTGTTTGCCCAATACCAGCTCTGTGCTAGCATCCCCGATTAATTCTGGGGTGATGATTTCATACGTCAACGGGTTCTTCAGCATTCCATCCTGGTGGATACCGGATTCGTGAGCAAAAGCGTTTTTACCGACCACAGCTTTGTTCGGCTGGATCAGGCTGCCTGTCAGCTGGCTGACAAGTTGGCTTGTTCGTTTAATCTCACCCAGGTTGATATCCGTCTCTACACCATATACCTGCTTGCGGATATGCAACGCTACAGCGATTTCTTCAAGAGCCACGTTCCCTGCCCGCTCGCCGATGCCGTTGATGGTGCCTTCAATTTGCGTAGCTCCATTTTCAATGGCAGCCAGTGTATTGGCGGTCGCCATGCCCAAGTCATTATGGCAATGAGCCGACAACTTCACTTTTTCGATTCCCCGTACGTTTTCCTTAATGTATTTGAACAGCGCTCCGTATTCATGAGGAGTCGCATAACCGACCGTATCCGGGATGTTGATCGTAGTGGCGCCGGCTTCAATTACTTTTTGGATAATGTGAACCAGGAATTCCGGCTCCGAACGGGATGCATCTTCCGCTGACCACTGGACAAGCGGGAAAAATTTTCTTGCATATTTCACCGATTCGATCGCATTTTCAACGACTTGATCTGGTGTTTGCATTAATTTGTGTTCCATATGAATAGGTGATGTTGCCAGGAAGATATGAACGTGTGGCTGTTCGGCACCTTTCAGCGCTTCCCATGCCCGGTCAATGTCCCCTTTCACGGATCGCGCCAATCCTGTGACAATGGAGTTTTTCACCATCCCAGCAATGCGCTGAACTGCGTCAAAGTCCCCCGGCGAAGCAGCCGGGAATCCTGACTCGATAATTGTCGCTCCAAAACGTTCGAGCTGGCGGGCAATCTCAATTTTTTCTGCGGTATTCAAATTGATGCCTGCCGATTGCTCTCCATCTCTCAGTGTTGTATCGAAAATATCAATTTTGTGCATTCGCGACCACCTCTTTTGGTTTGTCTTTCTTTCCTTCATTGACGAACGGCATCATTGCACGTAATTCGCGTCCAACTTGCTCGATTTGATGAGATTCTTCCGCTTTTTCAATTGCCGTAAATTCCGGACGGTTCAATTGGTTCTCAAGCAACCAGCCTTTCGCGAATTTTCCTGTTTGGATGTCTGTCAGGATGTCTTTCATGCGATCTTTTGTATCTGCGTCGACAACGCGCGGTCCTGATACAAAGTCGCCCCATTGCGCTGTATCTGAAATGGAATAACGCATTCCTGACAAGCCACCTTCATACATAAGGTCAACAATCAATTTCAATTCATGCATACATTCGAAGTAGGCAAGTTCAGGCTGATAACCCGCTTCTACAAGTGTTTCAAATCCTGCTTTTACAAGAGAAGTTACGCCGCCGCAAAGAACTGCCTGCTCACCGAACAAATCCGTTTCTGTTTCTTCCTTAAACGTCGTTTCCAGTACACCGGCACGAGTAGCACCAATACCTTTTGCGTATGCAAGGGCTACATCACGCGCCTGGCCTGAAACGTCCTGATGAATGGCGAACAGTCCTGGCACACCAGCTCCCGCTTCGAATGTTCTGCGTACAAGATGTCCCGGTCCTTTTGGAGCTACCAGGAAGACATCCACATCTTCCGGTGCGACAATTTGGTTAAAGTGAACATTGAAACCATGGGCGAAAACAAGTGATTTTCCGGCTGTCAACGTTGGTTTGATGTCTTGGTTATAGACTTGCGTCTGGCGCTCATCCGGTACCAGAATCATGATGATGTCTGCCGCTTTTGCCGCTTCGGCTGCCGTCGCTACTTGCATGCCGTCGGATTGTGCCTGGTCGAACGATTTCCCTGGGCGAACACCCACAATCACGTCATTTCCTGATTCTTTTAAGTTCTGTGCGTGCGCATGGCCCTGTGAACCATATCCGATGATTGCGATTGTCTTTCCGTTCAGTACCTGCTCGTTTACGTCTTGGTTATAATACATTTTTGCCATTTTTCATTTCCTCCTAAGGTTTGTGGGTTTTTTATAGTATATTCAATTGCGCGGTTTGCGCTTTTTGAGTTTCCCTGACGAAAGCCGAAACACCGGTTCTTGTCAGTTCTTTGACTCCGTAAGGTTTGACCATGTCGATGAATGCTTCAATTTTCTCCGGGTCGCCTGTTACTTGAAATGTCGTTACGTTTTTGCTCATATCAACAACAGTCGCCCGGAACGGTTCAACGATACTGTAGATTTCACTTCTGACAGCCGGCGGAGTGACAACTTTCACTAAAGCCAGTTCCCTCATCACCATCGCCTTGTCAGTGATGTCGTTTACTTTGATCACATCAATCTGCTTCTGCAATTGTTTCAGCAGTTGCTCCAACTTGCCTTCATCTTCTACATTGACGACGAATGTCATCTTGGACATCCCCGGTTGCTCGGTATGACCAACCGATATGCTCTCTATATTGAACTGCCGCTTCATCAGAAGGCCGGTGACGCGGTTCAGCACACCACTTTGATTGATTACTGTTGTTGTGATAATTCGTTTCATTCATCCGTCACCCCAATCATCTCGTTCAACCCTTTGCCTGGTGCGACCATTGGATATACGTTTTCCATTTGCATCACCCGGCAATCAATCAATGCCGGTTCCGGCGAATTGAATGCTTCAGCAAACACTTTCTCCGCTTCTTCCATCGTCTCCACCTTATAACCCTTAATATCGTATGCTTGTGCCAGTTTCACAAAATCGGGCTGCACATGAATCAACGATTGGGAATAACGTTCGTCGTAAAATGTGTTCTGCCATTGTCTCACCATTCCCAGGCTCTGATTATTCAGAATGACAACTTTCACGGGAAGGCGAAGCTCCTGTAAAAGTGAGAGTTCCTGCAAAGTCATCTGGAATCCGGCATCACCGACTATGGATACTACCTGTTGGTCCGGCTTGGCCAATTGAGCACCGATGGCAGCCGGAAAGCCAAAGCCCATCGTTCCGAGTCCTCCTGAAGTCACCCAGTTGTGCGGGTGGTTAAACTCGTAATACTGAGCGGTCCACATTTGGTGCTGTCCAACGTCAGTCGTGACGATAGCGTCTCCTTTCGTCAAGCGGTGGATTAACTCGACTGCTTGTTGCGGCAAGATTTCCTCTGTTTTTTCAGCCTTATACTGAAGAGGGAATTTCTTTGTATCTGCTGATAGTTTCATCAGCCATGCATCCGTTTCTTCTCCGGTAAAGTTTTGCCGCAACAACTCCTTCAATGCTTCTTTTGCATCAGCCACTATCGGAATAGCGGTAGGAACATTTTTCCCGATTTCAGCTGGATCGATATCAATGTGAATCACTTTTGCGTTCGGTGCAAAATGAGCGAGATTGCCAGTCAGGCGATCGTCAAACCTTGCGCCGATGTTCAATAACAAATCGCATTCACATATGGCCGTATTCGCTGTATAGGTTCCGTGCATTCCAGCCATCCCCAGAAACAGTGGATGATTCCCTGGAATGCTGCCAAGTCCCAGCAACGTATTTGTTATCGGTATTTGATGGCGTTCCACAAATTCTTTCAATTCGTCTGAAGCTTTTGCAGCAAGTACACCCGCACCTGCCAGAATCAGAGGTTTTTTTGCTTTCGTCAGAGCTTGTACCGCTTTTTGGATTTGGAGATAATTCGGTTTCGTTGTCGGCTGATACCCCGGCAGCTCCACTTCCTTATCATGTTCAGGAATGGTCAGAAACAACCCTGTGGAAATATTTTTCGGAATATCCACTACTACCGGCCCGGGGCGGCCAGTGGAAGCGATGTAAAAAGCTTCGTTAATGATTCTCGGTAAATCTTCAACATTCTTTATTTGATAATTATGTTTTGTAATCGGTTGTGTAATTCCCACTATATCCGCTTCCTGGAAAGCATCCGTTCCAATCACCGAACTTGCAACTTGTCCGGTAAACACGACAAGCGGAAGGGAATCGAGCATAGCATCCGCTATACCAGTCACCAGGTTTGTGGCTCCTGGTCCTGAAGTTGCCAGAACAACTCCGGTCTTCCCTGAAACTCGGGCATATCCTTCGGCGGCATGTATGGCTCCTTGCTCATGACGTGCAAGAACATGTCGGATTGGATTTTTGTACAATGCATCGTAAATAGGAAGTACAGCCCCTCCCGGGTAGCCGAAAATCACATCCACACCTTGCGCTTTTAATGATTGAATAAGGACGTCTGCACCGTTGCCGCCTGGCTGCTGTTCTGTTTTCTCTTTTACTTTTACTTGTGCTTCCAATCTGTCCGCCTCCTTCTTTTTAAGTCTTAGTGGAACAAAACAAAAAGCTTTTCCATCCCTACACAAAGAAACATGTTCTTCGTCTAGGGATGAAAAAGCTTCATGGTACCACCCTATTTCGTTGCGCAACCGCAACCTCATGGACAAGCAATGCTCGTCCTTTGATAACGATGCCCTTAGTCGAGCACCGGGACTGCCTATACGATCGAAACCATTCAGCAATCCACTCAGAGGGGATGTCGTAAATGGGAGTATTGCCGGCTTCCACCAATACCGGCTCTCTGTGAATACAAGTTCCATTTACTTTTACCTCGTCATTGAGATACAACTATTTTTTTCTGTCTGAACTTTTTACACTACGTTCAACTGTTCTCCGTATACTTTAACGCCGTCTTCCTGAACAAGCTGGCGGAATGAGCAAAGTAAATCATTTGTTACCGGGCCTGGAGTACCTTTCCCAATAACTCGTCCGTCCACTTTCACTACCGCTATCACTTCTGCAGCAGTTCCGGTTAGAAATACTTCGTCTGCTACGTAAACGTCATGTCTGGTGAATACACCTTCCTGCACGTCGTATCCTTTTTCAGCAGCCACTTCCATAATGGCGTTGCGTGTAATGCCTTCCAGCGCTCCCACATATCCGGGCGGCGTCAATAACTTATTGTTGCGTACAATGAAGATGTTATCGGCCGAACCTTCAGCCACATACCCTTGATCGTTCAGCATCAATGCTTCCGAGACACCGGCCAAATTAGCTTCAATCTTGACCAAAATATTGTTCATGTAATTGAGTGACTTTACTTTTGGGCTTAGTACATCTGAGCGACTTCGTCTGCTTGCCACCGAGACAATTTCAATTCCCGTTTCGTATAGAGCTTTTGGGAAAATGGACAACGGCTCCGCAATTACGATGACATTGGGCTTGGCACAGCTGAAAGGATCCAACCCCAGATTCCCAATCCCTCTCGAAACGACAAGCCGGATATAAGCATCCTTCAACTTATTGCGTCGAAGCGTCTCGACAACAAGTGTTGTCATCTCTTCAACGGTGTGTGGAATCTCCAGCATAACGGACTTTGCTGAATCGTAAAGACGCCCCAGATGTTCTTCTAAACGGAAGACGTTCCCGTTGTATGAACGAATGCCTTCAAAAACTCCATCCCCGTATAAAAATCCGTGATCGTAAACGGAAATTTTAGCATCTTCTTTACCCACAAATTCGCCGTTAATGTAGATAACTTGTTCGCTCATGATGTCCACTTCTTTCTTTATATGATTTAATTAGTAATTGACGTAATATTCAAATGCTTTCAGTAAATTGTTGCTATCATATCGCCTATTTCAAGCTCTGTCAATCGCCTTTTGAAACTTTTTAGGCAATTTTGAATTTTCCTTTTTCATGTATCCGTTTACATCAGCGATATATCGCACTTTCCGACAAAAATATTTTTTTTCGAAAAATTTGTGAACGGACCAGAAAACCCCGAATTTACGACAGTTGGAGTGAGGTAATTTTAGACAATAAAAAAACCCCCATCTCAGAAAAACTGAGATGGGGGTCGGTTTTGACGAAATTACTTCGTGATAGAAGCTACAACGCCAGCGCCTACAGTACGTCCACCCTCACGGATAGAGAACTTAGTTCCTTCTTCAAGAGCGATTGGAGAAATCAACTCAACATCCATTTCGATGTTATCGCCAGGCATAACCATTTCTACGCCTTCAGGAAGGTTACAAACACCAGTTACGTCAGTTGTACGGAAGTAGAACTGCGGACGGTAGTTTGTGAAGAATGGAGTGTGACGTCCACCTTCTTCTTTTGATAAAACATAAACTTCAGCTTTGAAGTTTGTGTGTGGAGTGATTGAGCCTGGTTTAGCCAATACTTGTCCACGCTGAACGTCATCACGAGAGATCCCGCGAAGAAGTGCACCGATGTTGTCACCAGCTTCAGCATAGTCAAGCAATTTACGGAACATTTCTACACCTGTTACAGTTGTAGATTTTGCTTCTTCAGTGATACCGATAATGTCAACGTTGTCGCCGACTTTAACTTGTCCACGTTCAACACGTCCAGTTGCAACCGTACCACGGCCAGTGATTGAGAATACGTCCTCAACAGGCATCATGAATGGTTTGTCAGTGTCACGTTCAGGAGTTGGGATATACTCATCAACTGCGTTCATCAATTCCATGATTTTTTCTTCCCACTCAGCTTCTCCTTCAAGAGCTTTAAGAGCAGAACCTTTGATGACAGGAACATCATCGCCAGGGAAGTCATATTCAGAAAGAAGGTCACGAACTTCCATTTCTACTAGTTCAAGTAGTTCTTCGTCGTCTACCATGTCGCATTTGTTCAAGAATACTACCAGGTAAGGAACACCTACTTGACGTGAAAGAAGGATGTGCTCACGAGTTTGTGGCATTGGGCCGTCAGCAGCAGATACTACAAGGATCCCGCCGTCCATTTGTGCAGCACCAGTGATCATGTTTTTAACATAGTCAGCGTGACCTGGGCAGTCAACGTGTGCATAGTGACGAGTAGCAGTTTCATACTCAACGTGTGAAGTATTGATTGTGATACCGCGCTCTTTTTCTTCAGGTGCGTTGTCGATTTGGTCGTAAGAACGAGCTTCCCCGCCTGACGCTCTAGCAAGAACTGTCGCGATTGCAGCAGTCAAAGTTGTTTTACCATGGTCGACGTGACCGATTGTACCAATATTCGCATGTGTTTTAGAACGATCAAATTTAGCTTTTCCCATTAGAAAAATCCTCCTCAAAATTTATGTTAGCTGGCAATTTGAGTGCCAAAACGATAGGCGCCTACCGCTTTGACCATACAAATTATTTATACTTTATTAAAGACCAAAATTCAATTATTGGCCTTTATTTTTTTTGACGATTTCTTCTGCAATTGATTTTGGTACTTCTTCATAGTGGTCGAAGTGCATTGAGAACACACCGCGGCCTTGCGTATTCGAACGCAATGAAGTGGCATAACCAAACATTTCAGAAAGTGGAACCATTGAACGGACCACTTGAGCGTTACCGCGAGCGTCCATACCTTCTACGCGTCCACGGCGTGACGTAATGTCACCCATAATGTCTCCAAGGTATTCCTCAGGAATTACCACTTCGACTTTCATGATCGGCTCAAGGATAACCGGGTTAACTTTAGAAACTGCATTTTTAAGTGCCATGGAAGCAGCAACTTTAAATGCCATTTCGTTCGAGTCAACATCATGGTATGAACCATCAAACAATTTAGCTTTGATATCCACCAATGGATAGCCGGCAATAACACCGTTGTCCAGTGAGTCGCGAAGACCCGCTTCAACAGCTGGGATGTATTCACGCGGAACTACACCACCGACGATCGCATTTTCGAATTCAAAACCGGCTCCTTCTTCGTTAGGAGCAAATTCAATCCAAACGTGTCCAAATTGTCCACGTCCACCTGATTGACGTACGAATTTACCTTCAACTTTAGCAGACTGACGGAATGTCTCACGGTATGATACCTGTGGAGCACCCACGTTAGCTTCTACGTTGAATTCACGGCGCATGCGGTCAATTAGGATATCAAGGTGAAGCTCACCCATACCTGCGATGATTGTCTGACCAGTTTCCTGATCTGTATGCGCACGGAATGTTGGATCTTCTTCCTGTAATTTCCCTAGAGCCTGGCTCATTTTGTCCTGGTCCGCTTTTGACTTCGGTTCTACTGAAAGAGAAATTACTGGCTCAGGGAATACCATACGCTCAAGGATTACCTGGTTTTTCTCATCACTTAAAGTATCACCCGTAGATGTATCTTTAAGACCGATAGCCGCTGCGATATCGCCGCAGTAAACTTCAGCGATTTCTTCACGGGAGTTTGCGTGCATCTGAAGGATACGTCCTACACGTTCACGCTTACCTTTTGAAGAGTTTTGTACATAAGAACCTGATTTAAGTGTTCCAGAGTACACACGGAAGAAAGTCAATTTCCCGACGTATGGATCTGTCATTACTTTAAATGCCAATGCAGAGAAAGGCTCGTTTTCATCAGGGCGACGCAATACTTCTTCATCAGAGTTCGGAAGTAAAGCTGTCATTGGTGGTACATCCAATGGTGATGGCAAGTAATCCAATACTGCATCAAGCATCAGCTGAACACCTTTGTTTTTGAAGGCAGTTCCGCAAACTACCGGGTAGAACTCAACATCCAATGTTCCTTTACGGATGGCTGCTTTCAGTTCGTCCACAGTGATTTCTTCGCCACCCAGGTATTTTTCCATCAAATCTTCGTCAAGCTCAGCAACAGCTTCCACCAATTTGGTGTGCCATTCTTCAGCTTGCTCTTTGTATTCTTCCGGAATTTCACCTTCAGTGATTTCAGTTCCCAAGTCGTTGGCATAGAAGCGCGCGTTCATTTCAACCAGGTCAATGATCCCGGAGAAGCTGTCTTCTGCACCGATTGGCAATTGAATCGGATGAGCGTTAGCCTGCAAACGCTCATGAAGAGTGTTTACAGAATACAGGAAGTCCGCACCAATTTTATCCATCTTGTTGATGAATACGATACGTGGCACCCCGTATGTTGTAGCTTGACGCCACACTGTTTCAGTTTGAGGCTCAACACCTGATTGAGCATCAAGAACCGTAACCGCACCATCAAGTACACGCAAAGAACGTTCAACTTCAACAGTGAAGTCTACGTGTCCTGGAGTATCGATGATGTTAACACGGTGGCCTTTCCATGAAGCTGTAGTAGCAGCAGAAGTGATCGTGATTCCACGCTCTTGCTCTTGCTCCATCCAGTCCATTTGAGAAGCACCTTCGTGTGTTTCACCAATTTTATGGATACGGCCTGTGTAGTATAAAATACGCTCCGTAGTAGTCGTTTTACCGGCATCGATGTGAGCCATGATACCAATATTACGTGTTTTGTCTAAGGAGAACTCTCTAGCCATGTTGTTTTTCTCCTTCCGTTTCGGATTAAGATTTTAACATCTTGAAAGAAATTACCAGCGGTAGTGAGCAAATGCTTTGTTTGCTTCCGCCATTTTGTGAATATCTTCACGTTTCTTAACTGATGCACCAGTGTTGTTTGCTGCATCAAGAATTTCATTAGCCAAACGCTCTTCCATTGTTTTCTCCCCACGAAGACGTGAATAGTTTACAAGGTAGCGCAGACCTAAAGTCGTACGGCGCTCAGGGCGAACTTCCACTGGTACTTGATAGTTCGCTCCACCTACACGGCGGGCACGTACTTCAAGAACCGGCATAATGTTCGACAATGCTTGTTCGTATACTTCAATCGGATCTTTACCACTGCGTTCTTTAACTAGTTCGAACGCTCCGTATAGGATCTTTTGTGAAGTACCTCTTTTTCCATCGACCATCATTTTGTTAATTAAGCGTGTCACCAATTTCGAATTATAAATTGGATCCGGCAACACGTCACGTTTAGCTACAGGACCTTTACGAGGCATGTATGTTCCTCCTTTCAACGAAATCTCTTCGTTACTTTAACTGATTATTTTTTTTCTTTAGGACGTTTTGTTCCGTATTTAGAACGACCTTGCATACGGCCGTTTACTCCAGCTGTATCAAGTGCTCCACGTACGATATGGTAACGCACACCCGGTAAGTCTTTTACGCGTCCGCCGCGAAGAAGAACTACACTGTGCTCTTGAAGGTTATGGCCTTCTCCAGGGATGTATGCGTTGACCTCGATTTGGTTAGTCAACCGTACACGGGCATATTTACGCAATGCCGAGTTTGGTTTTTTCGGTGTCATTGTACCGACACGAGTACAAACTCCACGTTTTTGAGGTGAGCTTACGTCAGTCTGAGACTTTTTGAAGCTGTTATACCCTTTGTTCAACGCTGGTGAGTCTGATTTCGAGCTTTTTGGTTTACGAGGCTTGTTAACTAATTGGTTAATTGTAGGCATCGATTTTTCCTCCTCTCAAAAGGTGTTCTAATACCACATATCCAGGTGGTTCATTTTTTGGGTAAAAACAAAGTCTTTGTGTTTTTCACACAAAAACTGTTATCCAGTAACCGCTGCAGCTGTTGGCGCGACAAGAATGTCCCGCTTTGCCAAGCTTTAATCGTGAAACTGCAAATCCGACCGGAATACCTTTTCTTACGTTAGCTGAACCATCTGCTCGGCTATTCGATCGTCCGCGTCTTTTGCCACTATTATTTCTTGGACAATCCCGCTTTCTTTGCTTTTACTGTTTGCTTTGTACCGATGATTGTTTCGCCGACATGATTCAGTCAGCTAACCATCAACCCTCAACATATTATCATTGTACGCAGCTGATGTCAACTGAATTTCAAAAAAATCTCCGGGAAGTTCAATAGCTTATGAGCTTCCCGGAATGTTTTTATGATTCGCTGCTTACTACTTCTTCTTGTGTGTCTTCTTCGGGTTGGGCAATGTTGATCTGACGATAACGTTGCATGCCTGTTCCTGCTGGAACCAGCTTACCGATGATGACATTTTCTTTCAATCCCAGTAACTCATCTCGTTTTCCTTTGATGGCCGCGTCTGTAAGAACGCGAGTTGTCTCTTGGAACGATGCCGCTGACAGGAATGATTCAGTTTCAAGAGAAGCTTTGGTAATACCAAGAATTACTGGGCGGCTCGTTGCAGGCATATTGCCTTCAAGCACCGCTTTTTCATTCGCTTCTGTAAATTGGTGAATATCCAACAATGAGCCTGGAAGCAAGTCGGTATCGCCAGCTTCAATCACACGAACTTTACGGAACATTTGACGCACCATAACTTCAACGTGTTTATCGCCGATTTCAACCCCTTGCATCCGGTATACTTTTTGGACTTCTTTCAACAAGTATACTTGAACAGATTGAACATCTTTAACCTGCAATAATTGTTTCGGATCAATCGAACCGTCCGTTAATACCTCGCCGCGTTTGATCACGTCGTTTTCTTCCACTTTCAAACGGGCATTGTAAGGAGCCAGGTATTTACGCGTTTCGACGTCCCCTTGAATTGTAATCTCTTTTTGGCCTTCACGGATTTCATCAATTTCTGTAACCGTACCAGTAATTTCCGAAATAACCGCTTGTCCTTTCGGATTACGAGATTCAAAAATTTCCTGGATACGCGGGAGACCTTGCGTGATGTCATCCCCTGCTACACCACCTGTGTGGAAAGTACGCATCGTCAACTGAGTTCCTGGTTCACCGATTGATTGGGCAGCGATGATACCGACTGCTTCACCCACTTCAACTTCGTCACCAGTCGCCAAGTTGGTACCATAGCATTTTTTACAAATGCCATGCTTGGTGTTACAAGTAAATGCTGAACGGATTGTCACTTCTTTAATGCCTGCTTCAACAATGAGGCGGGCTAAATCCTGAGTGATCAATTCGTCTCTTTTCACAAGGATTTCCTGAGTTTCAGGATGACGGATTGTTTTCTTCGCATGACGCCCAACAATACGCTCATCCAGCTCTTCGATTACTTCCGTGCCTTCCATCAATGCTCCGACCAGCAAACCACGGTCAGTGCCACAATCGTTTTCGCGCACAATCGCATCCTGTGCCACATCGACCAAGCGGCGTGTCAAGTAACCGGAGTCGGCCGTCTTCAGTGCTGTATCGGCAAGACCTTTACGGGCACCGTGAGTAGAGATGAAGTACTCGAGTACCGTCAACCCTTCACGGAATGAAGACTTGATCGGCAATTCAATGATGCGTCCAGCCGGGTTGGCCATGAGTCCGCGCATACCGGCAAGTTGCGTAAAGTTGGACGCGTTACCACGTGCACCGGAATCACTCATCATATAAATTGGGTTGGTTTTATCAAGAGACGCCATCAGTTTATCCTGAATGATGTCTTTTGCGTTACTCCAGTAAGAAATAACACGTGCATAACGTTCCTCTTCGGTAATAAGACCGCGCCGGAATTGTTTCAACACTTTATCCACGTTGGCTTGCGCATCCACCAGAATTTCACCTTTGTCAGGAAGCACCACGATGTCAGAAACACCGACCGTGATCCCTGCCTGTGTGGAATACTTGAATCCTAGGCTCTTCATGCGGTCAAGCATTCTGGACGTTTCGGTAATATGGAAACGTTTGAACACTTCAGCGATGATTTCACCGAGAATTTTTTTCTTGAATGGCGTCACAAGCTCTGCTTCTTGAATATGCTTGCGAACATCCGTTGCTGTCGAGACGAAATATTTCGCCGGTGTTTCCACCTGCAAATTATAATCCGTCGGTTCATTGATATACGGGAATGACTCCGGCAGGATTTCGTTGAAAATCACCTTACCGACTGTAGTCAATAGCAGCATTTTGTTTTGCTCATCTGTAAAAGTCGGGTTATTGACCGACTTCGCTTGAATCGCAATTCGTGTATGCAAATGAACGTGCCCTGTCTGATAAGCAACCAGCACTTCTTCCGGACTGGAGAAGGTAGCTCCTTCGCCTGCCGCATCTTTGCGCTCAAGAGTTAAGTAATAGTTCCCCAAAACCATATCTTGAGACGGTGTAACTACAGGTTTTCCGTCTTTCGGGTTCAAAATGTTCTGAGCTGCAAGCATCAACAATCTGGCCTCAGCCTGCGCTTCAGATGACAACGGCACGTGAACGGCCATTTGGTCACCATCAAAGTCGGCATTGTATGCAGTACATACAAGAGGATGCAGACGGATCGCTTTTCCTTCCACAAGTGTCGGTTCAAATGCCTGGATACCTAATCTGTGAAGTGTCGGTGCGCGGTTCAACAGAACCGGATGCTCCTTGATCACTTCTTCCAGGACGTCCCAAACTTCGGAATGAAGGCGTTCAATTTTGCGTTTCGCGCTCTTAATGTTATGGGCTAAGCCGCGCTCCACCAGTTCTTTCATCACAAACGGCTTGAACAGCTCGATTGCCATTCCTTTCGGCAGACCGCATTGATACATTTTCAAGGTAGGTCCGACTACGATAACCGAACGGCCTGAATAGTCAACACGCTTACCAAGAAGGTTCTGACGGAAACGCCCTTGCTTCCCTTTCAGCATGTGGGAAAGTGATTTCAATGGACGGTTTCCTGGCCCTGTTACCGGACGGCCACGGCGTCCATTGTCAATCAGTGCATCTACTGCTTCCTGCAGCATCCGTTTTTCGTTCTGAACAATGATGCTTGGCGCTCCAAGGTCCAGCAAACGTTTTAACCGGTTGTTCCGGTTGATGACACGGCGGTACAGATCATTTAAATCAGAAGTTGCAAAACGGCCTCCATCCAGCTGAACCATCGGACGAAGCTCCGGTGGAATTACAGGAAGAACGTCAAGAATCATCCAGTCAGGATTGTTTCCTGAATTACGGAATGACTCCACAACTTCAAGGCGCTTGATGGCACGAGTGCGACGCTGGCCCTGAGCCGTCTTCAATTCTTCTTTCAACGTATCTGTTTCGCGTTCAAGATCAATTTCCTGCAGAAGGCGCTTGATCGCTTCGGCGCCCATTGCCGCTTGGAATTTTTTGCCGAACTTATCGCGATAAGCACGGTATTCCTTCTCGGAAAGAAGCTGTTTCTTTTCAAGTGGTGTATCGGCAGGGTCGATTACTACATAAGATGCAAAGTAAATTACTTCTTCGAGTGAGCGTGGGGACATATCCAAGATAAGGCCCATACGGCTCGGAATCCCTTTAAAATACCAGATGTGAGATACAGGGGCTGCCAATTCAATGTGGCCCATGCGCTCGCGGCGTACTTTTGAACGGGTGACTTCAACGCCACAACGATCACAGACAACGCCTTTATAGCGAACTCGCTTGTATTTCCCACAATGACATTCCCAGTCTTTTGTAGGTCCAAAAATACGTTCACAGAACAACCCGTCTTTTTCGGGTTTTAATGTACGGTAATTGATTGTTTCCGGCTTTTTGACTTCTCCATAAGACCATGAGCGAATTTTATCGGGTGACGCTAATCCGATTTTCATATACTCAAAATTATTAACATCTATCAAGGAGCCTACCTCCCTTTTGTCTCGAGTTTCTGCGTGGCTCTTCCTCTTTTATGACCAAGTGACTGGAAGGCGAACAGCCCGTCGGAGCTGTCCGGTTCCATCTATTACTCAATTGTACTAACAGGTGCTTCTTTATCTGCGATCGGTAAAATATTCAATGAATCTGCCGGTTGCAGATCTTCTTCATCGTCCAAGTCCCGCAATTCAATTTCTTCATCGTCAATTGTCAGCATTTTAACATCCATACCCAAACTTTGAAGCTCTTTTATCAACACTTTAAACGACTCCGGCACACTTGGTTCCGGTACGCTTTCGCCTTTTACAATTGCTTCGTAAGTTTTTACTCGTCCAACTACGTCATCCGATTTAACCGTCAGGATTTCCTGAAGCGTATGAGCAGCACCGTATGCTTCAAGTGCCCAAACTTCCATTTCACCAAAACGCTGACCACCGAACTGCGCTTTCCCTCCAAGAGGCTGCTGCGTAACGAGGGAGTAAGGTCCAGTTGAACGGGCATGAAGTTTATCATCAACCATGTGTGCAAGTTTGATCATATACATGATCCCTACAGAAACGCGGTTGTCGAATGCTTCACCCGAGCGGCCATCATATAGAACCGTCTTACCGTCGCGCGGCATGCCCGACTCTTCCATCGTTTCCAACACGTCTTCTTCATTTGCTCCATCAAATACAGAGGAAGCCATATGGATTCCGAGGGAACGGGAAGCCATTCCAAGGTGCAGCTCAAGTACCTGACCGATATTCATACGGGATGGTACACCCAGTGGGTTCAACATAATGTCGACCGGTGTGCCGTCTGGCATGAATGGCATATCTTCTTCAGGCAGAATTCTTGAGATAACACCTTTGTTTCCGTGACGACCAGCCATTTTATCGCCGACAGAGATTTTCCGCTTCTGAACGATATATGCACGAACCAACTGGTTTACACCCGGTGGCAATTCGTCGCCATCTTCACGGTTGAAGATTTTAACGTCCAGCACAATACCGCCAGCACCGTGAGGCACCCGCAACGAAGTATCACGCACTTCACGCGCTTTTTCTCCGAAAATAGCGTGTAAGAGGCGTTCTTCAGCAGTAAGTTCCGTCACACCTTTAGGAGTAACTTTCCCCACCAGAATATCTCCGTCTTTCACTTCAGCTCCGACACGGATAATGCCGCGGTCATCCAAGTTGCGCAAAGCATCTTCTCCGACGTTTGGAATATCGCGTGTAATTTCCTCCGGCCCGAGCTTGGTGTCACGTGAATCGGATTCGTACTCTTCAATATGAACAGATGTATACACATCATCTTTCACTAACCGTTCGCTCATGATGATGGCATCCTCGTAGTTGAAGCCGTCCCATGTCATAAATGCCACCAGGACGTTCCGGCCCAATGCCATTTCACCGCGCTCCATTGAAGGGCCGTCAGCTAAGATGTCCCGCTTGGAAACGCGGTCTCCAACTTTTACAATCGGGCGTTGATTGTAGCTTGTTCCTTGGTTGGAACGGATAAACTTCTGCAGTTTGTAAGTATCCAAGTCGCCTTTTACTTCGTTGCCATCAACAACTTCGACACGGCGAACACGAATTTCTTTCGCTTCTACATATTCAACGATTCCTTCGTTTTTGGCAGTCACTGCAGCTCCTGAATCACGGGCTGCAAGATGTTCCATTCCTGTTCCGACAAAAGGAGCTTCCGGGTTTAAGAGTGGAACTGCTTGCCGTTGCATGTTGGCGCCCATAAGCGCCCGGTTGGAGTCATCGTTTTCAAGGAACGGGATACACGCAGTTGCCACAGATACTACTTGCTTCGGAGATACATCCATGTAATCGATGCGATCCCGTTTGAACAAGGTGTTTTCCCCGCGGAAACGCGCTACAACTTCCTCTTCCACGAATGAGCCGTCATCCGCCAACTTCGCATTGGCCTGAGCCACTACGTAGTTATCTTCTTCATCTGCCGTCAGATAATCAATCTGAGGCGTTACAATTCCTGTTTCATGGTCCACACGGCGATATGGTGTTTCAATGAAACCGAACTTATTCACTTTCGCAAAAGTGGAGAGTGTATTGATCAATCCGATGTTCGGTCCCTCAGGCGTTTCAATCGGACACATCCGGCCATAGTGAGAATAGTGAACGTCACGCACTTCGAAACCAGCGCGTTCACGCGTCAAACCACCAGGTCCAAGCGCTGACAGACGACGTTTGTGCGTCAATTCAGCCAATGGGTTTGTTTGGTCCATAAACTGGGAAAGCTGGGAGCTGCCGAAAAACTCTTTGATCGATGCAATAACCGGACGGATATTGATCAATTGCTGCGGCACAATTGCTTGCGTGTCATTGATTGACATCCGCTCACGCACCACACGCTCCATACGGGAAAGGCCGATACGGAATTGGTTTTGCAGCAGCTCGCCTACTGAACGAAGACGGCGATTACCCAAGTGATCGATATCATCTGTGTTTCCGACTCCATACAACAGGTTAAAGAAATAACTGATGGAAGAAATGATGTCTGCAGATGTTACATGCTTAATCTTATCTTCTATATAAGCATTGCTGATGACTTTGATTTCTTTTTGATTTTCGTCATTCGGCGCATAAATTTTGACTGATTGCAATGTGACATCTTCGTCAAGAACACCGCCTGCTTGAGAAACGGTATGGAATCCGACGCCGCTTTCCAGATTCGGAATCAGCCGATCCAGGACACGACGGTCGATGACAGTTCCTGCCTCCACCAAAATTTCGCCCGTTTCCGGATCCACCAATGTCTCAGCGATGGTCTGGTTGAACAAGCGGTTTTTGATATGAAGTTTTTTGTTCATCTTATAGCGGCCGACATTCGCCAAATCATAGCGTTTCGGGTCGAAGAATCGAGAGTACAACAAACTTTTCGCACTTTCGACTGTCGGTGGCTCTCCGGGGCGCAGACGTTCATAAATTTCAAGAAGCGCTTTTTCAGTGCTTTCGGTATTATCTTTTTCAAGGGTGTTTTGAAGATATTCGTTATCACCAAGCAAGTCGATGATTTCCTGGTCAGAACCGAATCCTAATGCGCGCAACAAAACCGTTACCGGCAATTTCCGTGTACGATCAATTCGGACATAGACGACGTCTTTGGCGTCTGTTTCATATTCTAGCCATGCTCCACGGTTCGGGATGACAGTAGCTCCGAAACCTTTTTTACCGTTTTTATCTGTTTTGTCATGGAAATAAACACTTGGCGAACGAACCAACTGAGAAACGATGACACGTTCAGCGCCATTGATGACGAACGTTCCAGTTTCGGTCATCAGTGGGAAATCACCCATGAAGACGTCCTGTTCTTTCACTTCGTCTGTTTCTTTGTTATGGAGACGTACTTTCACGCGAAGCGGTGCAGCGTATGTGACGTCCCGTTCCTTCGATTCATCTACTGGATACTTTGGTTCCGCGAGACTGTAATCAACAAATTCGAGTGAAAGATTCCCTGTGAAATCTTCAATCGGCGAGATGTCCCGAAACATTTCGCGCAGCCCCTCTTCAAGGAACCACTCATAAGAAGCTGATTGAATTTCAATCAGGTTCGGGAGATCAAGTACTTCACTGATTCTCGAAAAACTCCTGCGTTGACGATGTTGACCGTACTGAACTAGTTGACCTGCCAACTTATTCACCCCTCAATAAAACGATTATAGGTCTTTGCGATTTCCACAAAATAGTGTATGATATCGAAAAGACAAAAAGAAAACGAGACTAAAAATTAGCTCATTTTCGGTTAACCCGTGATTAAAACTGTCGTTATGCCATGCCCAAAAAGGGCAAACGACCTCAAAATAATAAATTTTGCATTTTATTATAATATCATAGCCGTTTTGTCAAGTCAAACTTTTCTCGCTTCAAAAATAAAGTACCCTTTCTTCTTGTCCGCTACGCGAACTTCCCCGAAAAGTTCTTCTAATTTCGCTTGCGTGGAAGGTGCTCCCTGCTTTTTCTGGATGACCACCCACAAAGAACCGCCATCCGTTAACTTTTGGTATGCTTCTTCATAAAAACGAAAAATGGTCTCTTTTCCTGCCCGTATCGGTGGGTTTGTCAAAATGGACGAAAAGCCGGTTTCTTTTACAGAAGCCAAGCCATCACTCTCATATATAGACACGTTCGTCACGCCATTTTTTTCCGTATTTTTTTTTGCCAATTCCAGTGCCCGCGAGTTAACGTCCACCATATGAATTTCTGTTTGGGGAAATTCCTTTGCAATTGCCATTCCAATCGGTCCGTAACCACACCCTACATCTAACATTGGGCCGTCCACTCCCGATTCTCTAAAAGCTTCGATCAATAAGCGGGAACCGAAATCCACTTCCCCTTTGCTGAATACACCAGCATCCGTCTGGAACCGGAACTGCTCCCCCCGCAACGTGTATGTCCATTCTTGAGGATTGCTTTTTGTTTGAGGATTTTTGGAATAATAATGCTGTGACATACGGAGCCCTCCTTGCAGATATGAACTGCCTTCACTAACTTCATTTGAAAAGAAGAAAAAGCTCGTCGGTGGATACTGACGAGCTTTCTGTCTTGTTCATAAAATTACTTAACTTCTACTGATGCGCCAACTTCTTCAAGTTTGCCTTTGATTTCTTCAGCTTCTTCTTTAGAAGCGCCTTCTTTAAGAGCTTTTGGAGCTTCGTCAACAAGAGCTTTCGCTTCTTTCAAGCCAAGGCCTGTAACTTCGCGTACTGCTTTGATGACTTTGATTTTTTGGTCACCAGCAGAAGCTAGGACTACATCAAATTCAGTTTGTTCTTCTTCAGCAGCGCCGCCTGCAGCAGCTGCAGCAACTGGAGCAGCAGCAGTTACGCCGAACTCGTCTTCAATTGCTTTTACTAGGTCGTTAAGTTCAAGAATTGTCATTTCTTTGATTGCGTCTAAGATTTGTTCGTTAGTCATTATATTTTCCTCCTATTGGATGGTTAATTTTTTTGTGTTGCTTAGCCGGCTAACTTATTAAGCGCCTTGTTCTTCCTTTTGATCTGCAACTGCTTTTGTAATAGCAGCAAAGTTGCGGACTGGAGCTTGTAGTACGCTGAGAAGCATAGACAGCAAGCCATCGCGTGATGGAAGTTCTGCCAAAGCTTTCATTTGATCAGCAGATGCAACCGCACCTTCGATAACCCCCGCTTTGATTTCAAGCGCTTCGTTTGCTTTAGCGAAATCATTGATGATTCTCGCCGGTGCTACTACATCCTCGTTTGAGAATGCAATCGCGTTTGGACCTGTAAAGTGTTCGTTGATCGCTTCAAGACCATGCATTTCAGTCGCACGGCGAGTCATTGAGTTCTTGTAAACTTTGAATTCAACGCCTGCTTCCCGAAGCTGTTTACGAAGTTCTGTCAATTGAGCAACGTTCAATCCGCGATAATCCACAACTACAACAGAAGCTGAAGCTTCGAACTTATCAGCGATTGTCTGTACAACGACTTTTTTCGTTTCAATTGCTTTTCCCATTTTGGCACCTCCTATAAAATTTTCATTCGTACCGTCCCCGGGCACAAGAAAAGCCTCTGGCCTTTAACAGACACAGAGGCATAAAATCAGCATCATAAAAGATGTTCTCTGAATTCATCATGTCCTCGGCAGGGATAAATTAAGCGGCTGGCGCCCCTGCTGTCTGCGGTACAAATATATATATTTCCAACTTCGCTATTATAGCGAAAAGAAAATGATATGTCAATAATTATTTTACAGCTACTTTGCTTGGATCCACTTTTACAGCAGGTCCCATCGTAGTTGTAACATTCAACGATTTAACGTAAGTCCCTTTGGCGGCTGAAGGCTTCGCTTTTTGGACTACATCGTAGATTGCTTCCAGGTTTTCAGCAAGCTTCTGATCGTCAAAAGATACTTTACCGATCGGTGCATGGATGATACCTGTTTTGTCAGCACGGTATTCTACTTTACCGGCTTTGATTTCTTGAACAGCTTTTGTTACATCAAATGTAACTGTGCCTGTTTTCGGGTTCGGCATCAAGCCTTTTGGTCCCAAAACGCGTCCAAGCTTACCAACTTCACCCATCATGTCAGGAGTTGCCACGATTACATCGAAGTCAAACCATCCCTGTTGGATTTTTTGGATATATTCAGCATCGCCAACGTAATCTGCGCCAGCTGCTTCTGCTTCTTTCAATTTATCGCCTTTTGCGAATACCAATACACTTTGCGATTTACCAGTACCATTCGGAAGCACAACTGCTCCGCGGATCTGCTGGTCGTTCTTACGCGTATCGATCCCCAAACGGAAAGCCACTTCTACTGTTGCGTCGAAGTTGACTACGCTTGTTTTTTTCGCAAGTTCGATTGCTTCTGTTGCGCTGTACAATTTTGTACGGTCAACTAACTTTGCTGCTTCTTGCAGTTTTTTGCCTGATTTAGCCATTTTAAAACGTCCTCCTTGTTGTGGTATAGCGGAATGAACCTCCCACGATTAAAGGCTGCGTGGTCCATTACGAACGCACGCAACCCATCCAAAAACAACTGCTGTAATTAGTCTTCGATTGTAATGCCCATGCTGCGAGCAGTACCTTCAACCATCATCATTGCAGCTTCTACTGAAGCGGCATTTAGATCCGGCATTTTAGTTTCTGCGATTTCGCGAACTTGATCGCGTTTCACAGTCGCTACTTTATTGCGGTTCGGTTCGCCTGAACCTGATTCAATACCTGCTGCTTTTTTCAAAAGAACGGCAGCTGGTGGAGTTTTCGTAATGAATGTGAATGAACGGTCTTCAAATACTGAAATCTCAACCGGAATGATCAGTCCTGCTTGTTCAGCAGTACGTGCGTTGAACTCTTTACAGAAGCCCATGATGTTAACACCTGCTTGACCCAATGCTGGACCAACCGGTGGCGCTGGATTAGCTTTTGCTGCAGGAATCTGCAATTTTACAACTTTAATTACTTTTTTAGCCACGAAACACACCTCCTTAAGTCCGTGATGTGGTAATAGGGTTTCCCCTCCCACTCAATATCTAGTCTGTCAACTTTGTTGATAGAATTAGCTAAATTGTACAGAGCGTCCTATGACAGTCTGACCTATGAAATAATACCACTTATGAAAAGGAATAGCAAGCAGCTTTTATATTTTTTGGACCTGCTCGAAATCAAGCTCCATTTTTGTCTCTCTGCCAAAGATATCAATGGAAACCTTAACTTTCCCTTTCGTATCATCAATCTCTTCCACTTTGCCCTGGAAGCTGGCAAACGGGCCATCCGTCACTTCGACTACGTCGCTGACAGCAAAATCAATGTCCACTTTGCGTTCTGTCATACCCATCTGCTTCAGAATAAAATCAACTTCTTCATCCAGCAATGGCGTTGGCTTTGCCCCTCCGCCTGATGAACCAATAAATCCGGTAACACCCGGCGTATTGCGGACTACATACCAGGACTCATCCGTCATAATCAGCTCCACCAGCACATAGCCGGGGAAAGTCTTGCGCATGACTGTACGCTTTTTGCCGTCTTTAAAATCCGTTTCCTGTTCTTCCGGAATAATGACGCGGAAGATCTTATCCTGCATGCCCATTGTTTCAACACGCTTTTCCAGGTTGGCTTTCACTTTGTTCTCATAACCGGAATACGTATGGACCACATACCAATTTTTCTCCATATTCGTGCGGACTAAGCGTCCATCCCTCCTTTTTCTCCAAATGAAAAAACCCGTTCGCGTAGAATGACGGGCTATTTTTTATGCGTTATTCTTGTTTGCTGCCATTAAAATGCGATGAACCAGCGGAATAATTCTGAAATGCCTATGTCGACCACTGCGAAGAAGAGAGCCATAAAAATTACCGTCGAAAGAACGACAACTGTATACTTCGTCAATTCTTTGCGTCTCGGCCAGCTGACTTTTCTCATTTCCGACATGACGTTGTTAAAGAAAGCGCCAATGTTACCCATGGTATTACTAACCTCCGAATTTCAATATCACTTTATATCGTCTGGTATATCCCTGAAATTCATACTGTCTGTTTATGCTCGGTATGCTCATTGCAATAGGCACAGAACTTTTTGAGAACCAAACGAGTGCCTGACTCCGCTTTAGACGGAACCGCATAATTGCGTGATGCACATTTCGAGCAGCTCAAAACGATTTTTTTAGCCATTTTTTCACCTTATTCGAGTTTGAAGCTTTTTCAAGGTTATCACCTTACTTGTTGACTGTCAACTCAGCTCAGGACGTCCTCGTTTCATCTGCCTGAAGGTGCCGCTCCAACTTTCGCTTTACTCGCTGAAGTGCGTTATCGATTGATTTGACGTGGCGTTCAAGTTTCTCGGAGATTTCCTGGTAAGACTGCCCATCCAAATACAGCGTCAATACTTCACGCTCAAGCTCACTTAATACTTCGCCCATTTTCTCTTCCATATACAAAAATTCTTCGTTATTGATAATCAGCTCTTCCGGATCGTCCACACCATTTCCGGTCAGTACATCCATTAAAGTCCGGTCGGATTCTTCATCGTAAATGGGTTTGTCCAACGATACATAGGAATTCAAAGGAATATGCTTTTGCCGGGTAGCTGTTTTGATCGCCGTGATAATTTGACGAATAATACACAATTCTGCAAACGCCTTGAAGGAAGACAGTTTGTCGCTTCGAAAATCCCGGATTGCTTTGTACAAACCGATCATGCCTTCTTGGATAATGTCCTCTTTATCTGCGCCAATCAAAAAATAAGAACGGGCTTTCATGCGGACAAAATGCCGAAACTTTGTGATTAAAAAGTCCAATGCTTCGGAATTTCCGCTGTGGACTAGATCGACAAGTTCTTCATCTGTCATGGCTGTAAATGGTTGCGGTTGAACTTGCTCATGATTTCCCACGGGTATCCCTCCGGTTGCGCGAGCCTCGATAGATTCAGTATACAGGAAGAAAAATTTGAGCGTCAACCTGTCATTTCTGCCCGCGGCGCCATTTTTCAAAAATTTCTGCCACTTCTACGGATAAATGTATTTTGGAAAATGCCTGCTGCTCCTGTATTTCCTTCACTTTCAAAGAGATTTTCTTTTGGATTTCTTCCATTTCAATTTGCAGTTCCCGGGCAGAAATCCGCAGCGCTCCTTTACCGAAAATCACCCACTGCTCGGTCATATCAGACGTTGCCACATACACTTGATCACGGCGGTTCTTTAAACTGATCGCTAACTTCTCAATCTGCTCATCCGCCGATTCGTTTTCCCGTGTAAAAATAACTTCTACTTCATGCTGGACATTTTTCGCTTCGATGCCGGGAACAAAATGCGCATCGAAAACAATAATGACACGCCACCCTTTGTAACTCCGGTACTCAGCCATCAATTCGATCAAGCGATCTCTCGCATCTGCCAGCTTGTCCTCTTTTAATTTCTTTAACTCCGGCCAGTCACCGATGATGTTATAGCCGTCCACAAGCAGAATGTTCATATGCTCAACCGATTGGATGGCGCTTTCTATAAACTTCGTACATGAGCAGGCTTGCTGCTACAGAGGCATTCAGCGATGTCACATGCCCAATCATCGGCAATTGGTAAAGGAAATCACATTTGTCCCGTAAAATTCGGCTCATTCCTCGTCCTTCGCTGCCGATGATTACCGTTAGCGGAAGAGTGGCATCCATTTTCCGGTAATCCACCGACTCTTTTGCGTCTGTACCTGCGATCCAGACGCCACGCTTTTTCAACTCGTCCACGGTTTGGGATAAGTTGTTCACCCGCACAACCGGTATATGCTCAATGGCACCGGTGGAAGATTTAGCCACCACTGCTGTCAGTCCCACAGCGCGTCGCTTAGGGATAATCAACCCGTGGGCTCCCACTGCGTCTGCCGTCCTCATGATCGAACCAAGATTATGAGGATCTTCCAACTCATCCAGAATGAGAAAGAACGGGTCTTCAGATCGGGAAGCAGCAATTTCAAACAGATCCTCAAGTTCGGCATAATTATAGGCAGCAACTGCAGCAGCAATTCCCTGGTGATTTGAGTCCGTCAAGCCGTCTATCTTTTTTTTCGGCACGAACTGCACAAGAACTCCTTTTTCTTTTGCCAGTTGCAGCAATTCTGTTAGGCCTTTTTTCTGTACGCCTTCTGCAATCCATATCTTATTGACGTCACGGTCGGCCCGCAATGCTTCAAGTACCGGATTTTTGCCGCCGATGATTTCGGGGGACATGTCTTCAGTCATTTGATCACTCCTCTCAGCTCTTCGACAATTTCAATGGCGTAAGATACCATTTCCTGAAGCCGATCTTGTTGTTTCTTCAGGTACAGCCAGCCCAGTACCGCTTCAAATGCGGTACTGAAGTTATAGGTCTGCACGTCTGTATTTTTCGGCACCGTTCCCGACTTGGCATTGCGCCCTCTTCTCATGACAGCCAATTCCGCTTCTGTCAAAAACCCTTCTTCAGTCAATCGCTTCAACACCATGGCCTGGGCTTTGGCAGAAACAAAAGCTGTCGATTGCCGATGCAGCGTATTGGGCTTTACCCTTCCGGAACGCAGCAGATGTTCACGAACTGCCTGCTCAAAAACAGCATCGCCCATATAAGCCAGTGCCAGCGCATTCAGCTGGTCCACATCATTGTTTCGCAACACATCCACTTCATTACCCCCTCTTCCAGCGAGTGCCTTGCGCTGTGTCTTCCAAAAGGATGTTTTTCTCTTTCATTAAATCCCGGATTTCATCCGCTCTGGCGAAATTGCGGTTTTTCCGTGCCTCGATCCGCTCTTCCAGCAAGGCTTCGATTTCTGCGTCCAGCAGCTCTTCTTCCTGCTGAAATGGCAAGCCCAAAACGCCCGCCAGCTCTTCAAATGTCTGGATAAAGGATTCCAGCACCTGTTTTGACGTCTGTTTTTCCGCCAGGTACTGATTGGACAGACGCGACAAATCGAATAGCTTGGAAATACCATTTGCTGTATTGAAATCATCATCCATCGTTTCGATAAAGGCTTGTTTGATTTCGTCGACTTTTGACTGCCAGATATCCGTCTGGTCGCCCAGATCGGCTGTAACACTCAGGCGATGCTTTACATTGTTGTAAGCTGTCCGCCAACGTTCAAGGCCCGCGATGGCATCTTCCACCAGCTCCTGCGAATAATTGATCGGATTCCGGTAATGGACGGATAACATGAAAAACCGCAGCACTTGCGGGTCCAGCTCTTTTAAAATGTCATTAACGAGAACAAAGTTATTCAAGGACTTCGACATTTTTTCGTTATCAATATTAATATAGCCATTATGCATCCAGTAACGTGCGAATGGTTTTCCAGTCATTGCTTCCGATTGCGCAATTTCGTTTTCATGATGGGGGAAAGTAAGATCCTGGCCACCGGCATGGATATCGATGGTGTCACCCAAATGCTCACGCGCCATGACGGAGCATTCAATATGCCACCCCGGGCGGCCTGCTCCCCATGGGCTGTCCCAGGAAATTTCCCCTGGCTTGGCTGCTTTCCACAGTACAAAGTCCAAAGGATCCTCTTTTTTATCGCCCATCTCCACACGGGCCCCACTCTTCAGTTCATCAACCGACTGGTGGGATAGTTTGCCGTACCCGTCGAATTTACGCGTACGGTAATAGACATCACCTTGCGATTCATAGGCATACTCTTTATCAATCAGCGCTTCGATGAATTCAATAATCTGGGGCATATGCTCCATAACACGTGGATGAGCATCCGCTTCGGCGCAACCCAGCGCTTTCGTATTATCAAAATAAGCTTTGATAAAGCGTTCGGCTATTTGCGGCACTTCTTCTCCCAGTTCCCGTGCCGCATTGATCAATTTATCGTCAACGTCAGTAAAGTTAGACACATACGTAACGTCATAGCCGCGGTAACTCAAGTAACGGCGTACTGTATCATAGACGATGACCGGTCTGGCATTGCCAATATGGATGTAATTATAGACTGTCGGTCCGCATACATACATCTTCACTTTTCCTTTTTCCAATGGAACAAACTCTTCTTTTTGACGCGATAATGAATTGAAGATCTGAATACTCATTCCGTGTTCCCTTCTTCCTGCTTAGCTTTTTTCAGTAATTCGATTTCCCGCTGCAGCGAAGCAATTTTCGCTTCCATTGCATCGCATTTATCCATCACCGGATCCGGCATATTCTGGTGGTTCAGATCCCGTTTTACTTTCACGCCGTCCTGAATGACGACTTTTCCGGGTATGCCGACAACCGTCGAATTAGCCGGCACATCTTTCAATACAACAGACCCTGCCCCTACTTTTGAATTGACGCCGACTACAATTGAGCCGAGAATTTTCGCTCCTGTCGCGACCAGCACATTGTCTTCCAGTGTAGGATGACGCTTTCCTTTTTCTTTACCCGTTCCCCCGAGGGTCACGCCTTGGTAAAGCGTGACATTATTACCGATTTCACAGGTTTCTCCAATTACAACACCCATTCCGTGATCAATGAAGAAACGGCGGCCGATCACAGCACCCGGATGAATTTCAATTCCTGTTAAAAAGCGGCTGATTTGCGATATGACACGAGCGATAAAAAACAGCTTCTTTGTAAAAAAGAAATGTGCCAAACGGTGCAGCCAGATGGCGTGCAAACCTGAATATGTCAAAATCACTTCTAAATAATTTCGCGCAGCCGGGTCTTGTTCGAAAACGACGTCAACATCGTCTTTCAAAAATTTCCACACATTACACAACTCCTTTTTTCTGCAAATTAAAAAGCGCCCCTGTCAACTTAATGACAGAGACGCTTACATGCGCGGTTCCACTCTGATTAGAAAGGACATGGTACTGGCCTTTCTCTCTCCAACGCCTTTAACGCAGGCCTACGTCTGGTCTACTCGATTCGACTCAGCACTCAGAGAGGCATTTCCAAACAACAGGGGCTCGGATCACTTTCAGCCGGTGATGACCCTCTCTTTAGAGCATGCTGTCTGTACTTCTTCTCGTCAATGATTTGAATAATAGTAAGTTCATTGTACACGTTTCAATGGAGAAGTCAATTTTACGCACTTGCGTACTGTGCGACACGGGCAATGGTCTTTTCTTTGCCCAATAAAGAAATAGCATCCGGCAATTCCGGGCCATGCGTCTGCCCTGTTGTGACTACACGGATCGGCATGAATAGATTTTTCCCTTTGTGGCCAGTCGATTTTTGAACAGCTTTGATCGCGGCTTTGATTTCCGCTGGTTCAAATGCTTCAAGTGACTCCAACTGTTCCTTGAAGGCTGCCATCACTTCAGGAACCTGTTCTCCGGCCAGCACTTCTTTCTCAGCGTCTCCATATGTTAGTTCGTCAACAAAGAACAATTCGGAAAGCTCATTGATTTCTGCTCCGAAGCTCAATTGATCATGATAAAGGGCAACCAGCTTTTCCGCCCAATCCGCCTGTTTTTCTGACAGAGTGTCCGGCAGCTTCCCGGCTTTTTTCAAATGGGGCAAACATAGCTCCACCACTTCTTCAAGCGGCTTTTGCTTGATGTATTGGTTGTTCATCCACGTCAATTTTTGTTTATCGAACATGGAAGGAGATTTTGACAGACGCTCTACATCAAAGATACGGATAAGTTCCTCTTTCGAGAAGATCTCTTCCTCTCCTTCAGGAGACCAGCCAAGAAGCGCAAAGAAATTGAACAGGGCTTCCGGAATATAGCCAAGTTCCTTGTATTGAGAGATGAACTGCAAAATTGACTCATCACGTTTTGATAATTTTTTCCGTTCTTCATTAATAATCAGTGTCATATGACCATAGGTAGGGTATTCCCACCCGAATGCATCAAACACCATTTGCTGCCTTGGCGTATTGGACAAATGCTCTTCCCCGCGGAATACATGGGAAATTTTCATCAAATGATCGTCAATGACTACTGCGAAATTATACGTCGGAATGCCGGTTGTTTTCATCAACACCCAATCTCCCACATCTTTCGATTCAAAAGAAATCGGGCCGCGCACCAGGTCATCGAACTTATACGTAACGTCAGCCGGCACTTTCATTCGAATGGTAAAAGGCATTCCTGCCTCTTCTTTTTCAGCTACTTCAGCAGCTGATAGATTGCGGCAAGTCCCGCTGTATTGAGGGGCAGCAATGCCCGCTTCGCGTTGTGCTTCACGCTCGGCTTCCAACTTCTCAGGTGTACAGAAACATTTATAGGCACTTCCTTTATCCAGCATTTCAGCTGCGTAGGCCTGATAAATTTCCAGCCGCTCCATCTGACGATACGGCCCGTATTCACCGCCGATATCCACTGATTCGTCATACTCCAGACCCAACCATTTCAAATTATCCAGTTGGGACAATTCTCCAGCTTCGATATTGCGGCCCGTATCCGTGTCTTCAATACGGACGATGAATTTGCCATCGTTGTGGCGTGCGTATAAATAATTGAAAAGGGCTGTGCGGGCACCGCCGATATGTAAATGCCCAGTCGGACTCGGTGCGTAACGTACGCGTACTTCTTGTGTCATTTGATTTCCTCCTAAAATTACGTTAATCCTTCTGTTATTCTATCATTCCGGAACGTCCAGTGAAAGCGGGCGTGACGTCAATAAAATTACGGCCAACGCTGCAATCCCTTCTTCCCGTCCTGTAAACCCCAGCTTCTCTGAAGTGGTGGCTTTTACATTGACCTGCGAAACATCCGCTTCCAGCAACTCAGCAATCGATTGGCGCATCTGTTCAATGTATGGAGCAAGCTTTGGTTTCTGGGCAATCACTGTACAATCGACATTCCCCAGTTCATAGCCCTGTTCTTTAACATATTGCCAGATATGGGTCAATAATTTGCGGGAATCAGCATCTTTAAATTCAGGGTCGGTGTCGGGGAAATGCTTGCCGATGTCTCCTCCGCCAATCGCTCCGAGCGCTGCATCGGTGATCGTATGCAACAGGACATCAGCATCCGAATGTCCGAGCAATCCGCGGTCGTGCTCGATTTCCACCCCTCCTAAAATGAAAGGTCGCCCTTCCGCCAGTTGATGTACGTCATATCCTTGTCCAATTCGAATCATCTTTGGTCCTCCTGTCTGCGACTTTCCAAAATAGCTTTTCCGTAAACCAGGTCATCCGGCGTCGTCATTTTAACATTTTCATACGTGCTCTCAACTATTTGCACCGGTTGGCCAAGCCGTTCCACCAGCATCGCTTCGTCTGTTCCGAGAAAGCCATCTTCAAATGCACTTTGGGCTGCATGAGTGATCAGCTCATAAGTGAATGCCTGAGGCGTCTGAATCATCCACAACTGGTCCCGATCGACCGTTTCCATGATGATTCCATTGTCGGCTTTTTTAATCGTATCCTTGACTGGAACTCCTGCAATTGCCGCTCCCATAGCATGCGCTTCTGCTGCCAACCGGGAAATGACGAGCGGTTCGATAAATGGCCTCGCGGCGTCGTGGACCAGTACAACATCACAGGGAGGGATGGATTCGAGGCAGGCTCTTACACTGTCTTGCCTCTCCGCTCCCCCCGTGGCATATCCCTGCACTTTCGTGAGGCCATACTTCTTCACATTCTGTTCAATCATAGATCGCTCTTCTTCTTTTACCGCCAGCCAAATCGCTTCGCAGCTGGGGTCTTGCTGAAACACTTCCAGCGTATAAACAAAAATCGGCTTACCGAAGAGTTCAAGCAGCAACTTATTCTTATCCGCTTTCATCCTTTTGCCGCTTCCGGCAGCGGGCAACACAACTGTATAATTCATTCACTGACATCCTTTATCCATTCTTCAAAGCCTGTTTGCCGTCCCGGGGTTTTGCGAAAATCATCCGGCCGGCAGAAGTCTGCAATACACTGGTCACCGTAACGTCAATTGCTTCACCAATAAACCCTTTGCCGTCTTCAATGACAATCATCGTTCCATCATCCAGGTAAGCAACCCCCTGATTTTGTTCCTTGCCGTCTTTGATCACCACCACGTGCATGTCCTCTCCCGGAATGACCACTGGTTTTACGGCATTGGCCAGATCGTTGATGTTCAAAACAGGCACATTATGAAGTTCGCACACTTTGTTCAAGTTAAAGTCGTTGGTCACCACCTGGCCGCCCATTTTTTTGGCAGCACGCATTAATTTCAAATCGACTTCACTTACTTCATCAAAGCTTTCTTCGGTAATCATAATGGCATCCAGGCGCTCGCTTTGGAGACGCTTTAAAATATCAAGCCCCCTGCGTCCCCGTGTTCGTTTCAATGTATCCGATGAATCCGCGATGTGCTGGAGTTCAGACAAAACGAATTGTGGAACGACGAAAGTGCCTTCCATAAAACCGGTAGCGGAAATATCGGCAATGCGTCCATCGATGATGACGCTCGTGTCCAGTAATTTATAGGACGCCTTTTCGACAGGATCCACCAGTTCAGGTTTTTTCGACGCTGCTGCTTTTGCAGGCGTCAGCATGGCCAACAGCTCTTCCCTTTTTTGGAATCCTACCTGGAACCCCAAATAACCGAGTACAACAGATAAAACAATAGGTGCCGCCGTCGCCACAAGAGGAATATCAATGGTGCTTAACGCAAATCCGATAAGAAATGCCACGACCAATCCAATAATCAATCCGATTGTACCAAATAATAAGTCCAGTGTCGGAGCATGAAGCAGCTTTTCTTCCATCCATTTCATGAAATTCACTAACAAATCGGCGAACAAAAAAGACAATAATAAGAAAATAAGTGCGCCGACAAGAGCTGCCACATAAGGATTATTAATCCAGGGATTGTCGAGAAAAGAAATAAGTCCAAACACATTAGGTATAAGTATAATTCCGACAGTAGCACCGACCAGCAAAAACAAAATTTGAATAATCCTTTTTAACATAGTCCCACCTCCTCAATTTAATTATACACTTTTCACCTGAGAAACGCTTAGATGACACTAAAGGCATCTATACAAGTTGAAGTCACTATAATTTATATAAACAAAAGAGGAGGCAAAACGCCTCCTCATTGTGGAAAAATTTCTTTTAATGCGTCGCTCACATTTTCAACACCGACGACCCGGATTCCTTCCGGATAATCCCAGCCCCCCAGATTGGAAGCTGGCACAATCGCTCGTTTAAATCCGAGTTTCGCTGCTTCTTGTACGCGTTGTTCAATCCTTGAGACCCGCCGAATCTCGCCGGTTAATCCCACTTCACCGATGATGCAGTCATATACATTCGGCGCAATGTCACGATAACTCGACACGATGCTCGCCAGTACCGCCAAATCGATCGCCGGCTCATCAAGCTTGACACCACCTGCCACTTTTATATAGGCGTCCTGTGCCTGCAGCAGCATTCCTACTCGTTTCTCCAATACTGCCATTAACAGCGAAACCCGGTTCTGGTCAATGCCTGTAGCCATCCGTTTCGGATAATTGAAACTCGAAGGTGTCACCAAAGCCTGAATTTCCACCAGAATCGGACGCGTCCCTTCCATTGAGGCGACAACCGTCGAACCTGCCGCTCCACTTGAACGCTCCTGCAAAAACAGCTCAGACGGATTCAGCACTTCTTTCAACCCGCTTTGCAGCATTTCAAAAATGGCGATTTCATTGGTTGAACCGAAGCGGTTTTTAACACTCCTTAAGATCCGGTACGTATGGTGACGTTCACCTTCAAAATACAGTACGGTATCCACCATGTGTTCCAAAATACGCGGTCCGGCAATTTGCCCTTCTTTTGTTACGTGTCCAACAAGAAAGATCGCGATGTTTTTTGTTTTGGCGATTCTCATCAACTCCGCTGTACTTTCCCGCACTTGCGTTACACTGCCTGGAGCTGAAGTAACTTCGGGGTGGTGGACCGTCTGAATCGAATCGACGATAACAAAATCAGGAGCTACATCCTCAATCGTATGATGGATTAATTCCAGGTTGGTCTCCGCGTATATGAACAATTCCGGAGAAGAAGCAGCCAATCGCTCTGCCCGCAGTTTGGTCTGACGGATTGACTCTTCTCCTGAAATATACAGAACCCGGCTTCCGCTGTTCGCAAGCATCGCTGAAACTTGCAGCAAGAGTGTAGACTTTCCGATTCCCGGGTCTCCGCCGATCAAAACGAGTGAGCCAGGAACGATCCCGCCTCCCAATACACGGTTCAATTCTCCGAGCTTTGTTTCCACTCGGGGTTCTTGCTTTGTCTCAATGGCATTGATGGGAGTCGCTTTCTGTGCGACAGAGGCGGAATGCTGAAATGCCCCCCGTGTCCCTTTTGGGGCGGCTACCTCCACTTCCTCCACCATCTTATTCCACTCACCGCAACCTGGACATTTTCCCATCCACTTTGCCGATTCATATCCACACGACTGGCACATAAATTTTGTTTTTTTCTTAGCCATGGTACCTCCTTCTACAATAAAAAAACCGCTCACCGGAAATCCGGCGAGCGGAAAGTCCTCGCTTACTGATTTTTCACTGTTTCTTTCGTGCGAACCACGAACTCGTCGTCTTCCACATCAAATGTGATGCGTTGGCCGGCAAGCGCTGTGCCTTTCAACACTTCTTCCGATAAACGGTCTTCCACGTGCTTTTGAAGTGCACGACGTAACGGACGTGCCCCGTATTCCGGATCATATCCTTCTTTTGCAACTTTTTCAAGCGCTGCATCTGTCAGTTCCAAATCAATGTTTTGTTCTTTCAAGCGCTCTGTCAGCTGCTTCGTCATTAAGTTGACAATTTCCCGCAGGTTTTCTCTTTCAAGAGAATGGAACACAATCATGTCATCAATACGGTTCAAAAACTCTGGGCGGAACGCTTTCTTCAACTCAGCCAGCATTTTGTTCTTCATATCTTTGTAGTCTGTTCTGGCGTCTTCCAAGTTGAATCCAACGTATTTATTGTACTTCAGTTCCTCTGCCCCTACGTTGGAAGTCATGATAATCACCGTATTGCGGAAATCGACACGGCGTCCTTTTGAATCCGTCAAACGGCCATCTTCCAACACTTGCAGGAGGATATTGAAAACATCCGGATGCGCTTTCTCAATTTCGTCCAACAGCACAACCGAGTAAGGCTTTCTGCGGACTTTCTCTGTCAACTGACCGCCTTCTTCATAGCCCACATAACCTGGAGGCGATCCCACCAGACGGGAAGTCGAATGTCTTTCCATGTATTCAGACATATCGATTCGGATCATTGCATCTTCATCACCAAACATGGACTCTGCCAGCGCACGAGCCAGTTCTGTTTTACCAACACCAGTCGGCCCTAAGAAGATAAAGGAACCAATCGGGCGCTTCGGATCTTTCAAGCCTGCACGGGCTCGGCGGATCGCTTTGGAAATAGAGGTAACTGCCTCATCCTGCCCGATTACGCGGCTGTGCAGAATGCTTTCCAGGTTCAGCAATTTATCGGATTCGGTTTGAGCCAATTTCGACACTGGAATGCTTGTCCACATGGATACGACCTTTGCAATGTCTTCAACCGTCACTTCCGACTCTTCCTTGCCTTGTTTCTCTTTCCATTCTTTCTTCGTTTTTTCCAATTGATCTTTCAATTTCTGCTCAGCATCGCGCAATGACGCTGCTTTTTCAAACTCCTGGCTTTGCACTGCTTCATTTTTCTCAGAACGTGCAGCTTCCAGTTTTGCTTCCAGCTCTTTTAAATCCGGTGGAGTTGTGTATGAGCGCAACCTTACCTTCGAGCCTGCCTCATCGATCAAATCGATCGCTTTATCCGGCAGGAAACGGTCCGAAATGTAGCGGTCCGACATTTTCGCTGCCGCTTCGATGGCTTCGTCCGTAATTTTCACACGGTGGTGTGCTTCATAGCGATCACGCAGACCTTTGATGATCAAAATGGATTCCTCAACAGTTGGCTCATCAACTTGGATCGGTTGGAAACGCCGTTCCAGCGCTGCGTCTTTCTCGATATATTTGCGGTACTCATCCAATGTAGTAGCACCGATACATTGCAATTCACCGCGTGCCAACGATGGTTTCAGTATATTGGAAGCATCGATGGCGCCTTCAGCTCCACCAGCACCGATCAACGTATGAAGTTCGTCGATAAACAGAATGACGTTTCCTGCCTGGCGAATTTCATCCATCACTTTTTTCAAGCGGTCCTCAAATTCCCCACGATACTTCGTTCCGGCAACTACTGTCCCCATATCCAATACCATGACACGCTTGTCACGCAGGGTTTCCGGAATTTCATTATTTACAATTTGTTGAGCAAGACCTTCTGCAATCGCCGTTTTACCGACACCCGGCTCTCCGATCAATACTGGGTTGTTTTTCGTTCTGCGGCTCAACACTTCAATCACACGTGTAATTTCGTCGCTTCTGCCGATGACAGGATCCAATCCGCCATCACGAGCCACTTGAGTCAAGTCACGGGCCAAGCCGTCTAAAGTTGGCGTATTAGCGGATGCATTCGGGCTTGTTCCAGTCGATGCCTGCTCATTGCTGCCAAGAAGCTGAAGCACTTGTTGGCGCGCTTTGTTCAGGCTGACGCCTGCATTCCCTAGAACGCGTGCTGCGACGCCTTCCCCTTCACGGATCAACGCAAGCAGTAGATGCTCTGTTCCAATATAGGAATGACCCAATTTACGTGATTCATCCACTGACAACTCAATCACTTTTTTTGCTCTTGGTGTATAGTGGACAATCGGACCGACATCTTTTTCACCGACACCGACCAACTCTTTTACACCTTCTTCGATCAACTGTGTGTTCACTTCAATCGCTTCAAGGGATTTAGCTGCAATCCCGCCGCCTTCGCGAATTAACCCAAGCAAAATATGCTCTGTTCCAATAGATTCATGCTTCATTCGAATGGCTTCTTCCTGTGCCAATTGAAGAACTTTTTGGGCGCGTTGTGTAAATCGATTAAACATCATCTAAAATCCTCTCCTTCACTGTTTGCTTTTTCCTCTTTCAACCGCTCGCGGAAAAGTTTCGCGCGGGCAAAATCACGTTCATTCGGCTGCAATGGTTTCTGAGAATATTGTTGCAGAAAAGCCGGCTGCATGAAAATCATCAGCTCATTCAAAATCGACATATCAATATCTTCAATCATTTTCAAATCAATACCCAATCGGACATCAGACAAACATTTCGCCGCTTCTTCCGTGGACAATAAGCGTGAATACGTCAAAATACCAAGAGAGCGGTAAATGCGGTCTTCCAGCATCATGGGAGAATTGCTCAACAGGATGTCCCGCGCTCTTCTTTCCTGCTCAATAATTTGTTCCGTGATATTTTGCAGCTCCCGCAAAATATCGTACTCCGACTTGCCGAGCGTCAGCTGGTTTGACACTTGGTAGACATTTCCAAGAGCTTCACTGCCTTCTCCATATATTCCTCTCACCACCATACCGATTCGGGAGATTGCCGGAATGATCCGTGTAATTTGATGAGACATGGTAAGCGCCGGCAAATGAAGCATGACGGATGCTCTCATCCCCGTTCCTGTATTGGTCGGGCAGCTGGTCATATACCCGTATTTTTCATGAAAAGCATATGACAGATGCTTTTCCAACAGGGAATCCAGTTGGTTGGCAGCCTGGTATGCTTCCTGGAGGTGAAAACCTGACTGCAGGCTTTGAATTCTCAAATGATCTTCCTCATTAATCATAATGCTTAATTCTTCATTTTCTGAGAGCAGCACGGAACCGGGATGTTGACCTCTTGCCAGATTAGGACTGATTAAATGTTTCTCCACTAAAACTTCCCTCTGCAGCTGTGGAATGTTCTGGATATCGATATGAGTAAAATTCTGGTTCACGTCGCTCCCCTGGTCCAGTAGAACTGAAGAAATTGCCTTATCAACTTTCAATGCTTCGTCTTCAGAAAAAGCATATGGAAAACGAAAGTCATTTAAATTACGAGCCAGCCTTATTCGTGTACTCATCGCAATATCGGTATTTTCTCCGGTATTGGTCATCCAACTGCTCGCTTTATGTTGTAAAAACCGGTCAATTGCCATCAGAAGCACCTCCTTCAAGCTGTGTATTCAGCTCTTTTACTTCATCACGCAATCTTGCCGCTTCTTCAAAGCGTTCTTCTTCGATCGCTGTTTGCATCTGTTTGCGGAGCTCTTCAATTTCTTTTCTTATTTTTAAGGTACTTCCATATGAAGCTGGAATCTTACCTCTATGCTCTGTATTCCCATTATGAAGCCGCTTAAAAACTTCATCTAACTGAGGGCTGAAGGTATCATAACAATTTGCACAGCCAAACTTTCCGAGATTCAAAAATTTATTAAAAGAAAAGCCACAGGTATCACAAACTGTCTCTTCTTTTTTCACCGGACTTACCGATGCTTGGTGGTTTGGAAACCAATTTGACAATAATTGATGAATAGCCAACGGATCCTGTTCAAAAGCGATATTCAAGCTGTGATTTTCAGCTGCACAAACATGGCATAAGTGCCGTTCAAACACTTGTCCATTCTGATTTTTCTTTACTATGACTGCTGCAGGGCGTTCCCCGCATTTATCGCATATCATTTTATCACCCCTTAAGTGTTCGACTGATACT
The DNA here is from genome assembly GCF_003719725.1 of Planococcus salinus. Lineage (GTDB taxonomy): Bacteria > Bacillota > Bacilli > Bacillales_A > Planococcaceae > Planococcus > Planococcus salinus. The sequence continues at coordinate 64,146 of NZ_RIAX01000011.1, forward strand.
TTATCGTGAAGAGCATTGCGATTAAAATTCTTGCCCTCACTTCATCCCGTACCGGCAGTGGAAGTAAAAGTGTCGAACGGTCAATGGCGCTTAAAATCAGCTTAGCTTCTCGTTTGGATATTATTTCTTCATCCAATAAACGAAAAACGATATCCTCTGCCATACTCTGAGTAGCCCCTTGTTCCAGTCGTTCAATAACTTCTGAAATCACATCTGACTTCTTGTTTAAACGAACCTTTTTGATCCGAATATACCCGCCTCCGCCACGCTTACTCTCCACTAAATATCCCCGATCAAGCGTAAATCTTGTATTGATGACGTAATTTATTTGAGATGGTACACATTGAAATTTCTCAGCTACTTCATTCCGTTTGATTTCAATATGGTCCCTCTCGCTTAATTCGATAACCTGCTTCAAATAACCTTCAATCACATCTGAAATATTCCGCATCGCTTTCACCTCTTCGATACATAATACGTCAAAAGTTGACTTTGACTATATTTGACTTAATTATATACCAACCATTTTGTTAATTTCAAATACTATGTACCGAAAAAGCGAGTTTTTAAAAAATACCTCGAGAGTAAAATCTCCCGAGGTATTTGCTGTAGTTATTCTTGCTCGAATATTCGATTCAAAAAGTCTTTTGTATGACTTGAAGCAGATTTGGTTTCCTCCTCAAGATACTTAGTCCTCCATCTTGCGCCTTCCTCCCAAATTTCTACAACATCGCCCACTGTAATATTGTGTTCAAATTTGGCGACAGGAAAAGTCTGCTGTATGTTCGATCCATCTATGGCTTTCAAAAAGGCGGTCTCTTTTTCAACATCTTCTATTTTATATTTTCCTGGCTCCATAATTTTCACCTCATTAATGCTTTCCCTTATTCTAATAAATTCAACCATGAAGCTGCAAGTTAATTTGGTTTTCGACTTTAGTATAAGTTAATTGATTTATATAAAACTTAATAAAAAAGCCGTTACCGGAATCGGTAACGACTTTCTTCTG
>NZ_RIAX01000012.1 GCF_003719725.1 Planococcus salinus
CCTGTCAGAGCTACCCGGGCACTTCCGCTTTTCTTATAAGCAAAAAAATTGAGGAGCATATCTTTGGTTGCTATAGTAATAAAAAAGAGGTGGATAAAATGAAAATTGAAGTTTGGTCAGATTATGTGTGTCCGTTTTGTTACATAGGCAAGCGCACACTTGAAATAGCTTTAAAGAAAACGGGATTCGAAAGCCAGGCGGATGTTTCTTTCAAAGCGTATCAGCTGGATCCTGCTGCGCCTTTGGATTCCACTATATCCACTTATGAGTCTTTGGCAAAAAAGATGGGACAAACGGTGGAACAGGCAAAAGAGATGACGAAAGGTGTCGCACAGCATGCGCGCACGGTTGGCTTGGAATATGACTTTGACAATATGGTCCAGGCCAATACATTGGCTGCTCATCGCTTAGTGAAGTGGGCAGAATCACTGGGGAAAGACGCAGAAATGACAGAGAATTTATTGCACGGCTACTTTATTGAAGCCCGCAATGTGGGCAATACAGAAGTGTTATTGGACATTGCGGAAATCTCGGGCCTGCCGCGGGAAGAAGCCCAGCGAGTCTTGTCTTCTGACCAGTTTACAGAGGACGTGGAGACGGATATTTCAGAAGCTGGACAAATTGGTGTCCAGGGTGTGCCGTTTTTTGTGGTGAACCGAAAGTACGCAATTTCCGGAGCACAGCCAGTGGAATCTTTTGTGGAAGCTCTTGAACAGATTGCGGAAGAGGAGGGCATCCGTCCTGCCTTGAAGCCTATGGGGAAAAAAGAGACCACTTACTGTACTGGAGATTCCTGTGACGGTTGAAAAGGTCGACAAGCAGATTAGTTGAAGCAAGAGCAGTTTTCTATTAATATGAAGATGTCTTTGATTCGAGATAATAATTATAAAGTAAAGGGAGTTTTCAACGAAATGAACGTTTTAGTAGTAAAAGCCAATAACCGCCCTGCATCAGAAGGCGTATCCAGCAAAATGTACGAAGTCTTTATGGAGAGCATCGGTTCTGACATGAGCGTAAAGACATTTGATGTCTTTAAGGAAGATATGCCGTATTTTGGCCAGGACTTTTTCGACGCCATGCAAAAGTCTGCTCAGGCAGAAGAATTGAACGAATTGGAGCAGCGCATTTTGACAGCTGCCAACAAAGCAATGGATGCATTTTTGGAAGCAGATCTTGTAGTATTCGCCTTCCCGTTATGGAACAAAACCATTCCGGCTCCACTGCAGACGTTCATCGATTATATTTACCGTGCAGGTGTGACGTTTAAATATACAGAAGAAGGCCCAGTTGGACTGGTTCCTGAGAAGAAAGTGCTGATCCTGAATGCACGCGGCGGTGTTTATTCGACTCCGGAGACGGCTCCAGGTGAAATGAGCGTTAATTACATCCGCCAGATTATGAATTTCTTCGGCATTGAAAACATTGAAGAAGTCATCATCGAAGGACATAATATGTATCCTGACCGTGCAGAGGAAATCATTGCTGAAGGCATGAAGCGTGTAGAAGAAAAAGCACGGGCGTTGCAAACTGTAAACGCCTAATATATAGAAGGAAAAAACCGCAGGCGATTTATTGCCTGCGGTTTTTTTCTATGGATTAAAACAGTCAAGGGAGGGTAAATAATCAGTAAAACGATTATAGGAGGAACACTATGTCGCAGAATGAAAATACAAGCCGTATTCCGGAATCTTCAAAGTCTTATTGGAGAGATTACAAGGAAATTCCCAGTTATTCGCCTTTGCAGGGGAATGAGTCGACTGAAATAGGCATCGTTGGAGGCGGAATTGTCGGCGTCATCAGTGCCTATTTGCTGGCAAAAGCGGGCAGGAAAGTGACGTTGCTGGATGCCGGTAAATTGCTTGATGGCGTGACGGGCTACACCACTGCCAAAATAACTGCGCAACACGGATTGTTCTATTTTCCATTGATTAAAACCATTGGGGAAGAAAACGCAAAGTTGTATTATGAAGCCAATATGGCCGGGAAAAGATTTATTGAAGAAACGGCCAAAGAGCTCAATATCGATTGCGATCTGACGCCTCAGAAAGCGTTTGTTTACGCTGAGTCGCTGCTTGGGACCAAGCTGATTGAAAAAGAAGCGGAAGCGTATGAAAAGTTGGGAATTGACGGCGGGCTGGCAAAGGATGAAGTTGAACTGCCGTTTCCCGTTAAGGAAGCAATTGTCATGCGAAATCAGGCACAGTTCCATCCTCTGAAATTCCTGGCAGCGCTGGTACAGGAAATTGAGCGTCTTGGCGGCACAATTTATGAACAGACACGCGCTGTGAAAGTGTTGAAGAAAAAAGACCCGGTCATCCAGACCGAAAATCTGTCCCACCTGTCCTGTGATAAGGTAATTGTGGCCACTCATTATCCGTTCAATGACGATGATGGCATGTATTTTTCCAGACTGTCGATTAACCGTTCTTATGCCATTGCAGCGAAAATAAACGGAGAAGTGCCCAATGAAATGTATCTGAGCGCGGAAATGCCAAAACGTTCTTTGCGGTACGTGATGACTGATGACGGGGAGAAACTGCTGATTATCGGAGGCGATGGCCATACGACAGGACAAAGCAAAACACCGACAATGGAACATTACCGAAACCTCGAACAATTTGGGGAGCAGCATTTCGGCATCCGGGAAATTCCGTATCGCTGGTCGGCGCAGGACATGACGACACTCGATCAAGTTCCGTACGTGGGAACAATCACTGCAGGTTACGATAACATTCTGGTCGCAACAGGTTTCCATAAATGGGGGATGTCGAACGGCGCAATCGCCGGTGTGATGCTGGCTGATCAGGTTCAGGGCAACGAAAACCCTTATGCCAAAATTTTTGATCCAACTCGTCCGAAAATGAAGGCGGTCGATGCCGCAAGTTTTGTGAAAGACAATGCATCTGTGGCGAAAGAGCTGCTCAAAGGAAAGCTCAAGCGTCCTTCAAAAACAGTGGATCAATTGGCGAAAGATGAAGGGGCTCATGTGAAAGTGAACGGTAAAAGAGCCGGTGGATACAAGGACCAATATGGTCAGGTGCATATTGTCAGTACCACCTGTACACACATGGGCTGTGAAGTGGGCTGGAACGATGCAGAAAAATCATGGGACTGCCCATGCCACGGCTCCCGTTTTTCTTATACTGGAGAAGTGCTGGAAGGTCCGGCTGTAAAACCGCTCAAGCGAATCGAAGAAAAATGAACGCGAAAAAGCAGTACGGGAATTGACTCCGTACTGCTTTTTCGTTTGAATGGTTAGTCGCAAATAAACCTGAAATTCCCAAAGAAAAAGCCATTCGCGTATTGAACTGCTCCGATTCGGGGCAGTGCGTATGCGCAAATGGCTTTTTTAACCTGCTTTTCGAACTTAAGCCGGGTTCGCTTCTAGCTCAAGCGTGATTTTAATGTCTTCGCCGACCATGACACCGCCGGTTTCCAACGCCTGGTTCCACGTCAGGCCAAAATCTTTCCGGTTTACTTTTCCTTCTCCGCTGAACGCTACAACTTCAACACCCCACGGGTTCGTGCCTTTTCCGCCGTATTCAACTTCAAAAGTTGCCGGGCGTGTAACGCCTTTCATGGTAAGGTCGCCAGTCAACTCATACTCTTCGCCTTTTTTGACGATATCATTTGCTTTAAAAGTGATGTGAGGGTGATTTTCTGCATCAAAGAAATCAGCTGAACGCAAATGGTTGTCGCGGTCTTCATTGTTTGTATTGATGCTGTTTACATCAATTTTAAAGTCGATCAACGCTCCTTGCAGGTCTTCTTCATTTGCTTCAACGGTTGCTTCATACGAACCAAAACTGCCTTTAACTTTTGAAATCATCATGTGCTTTACTGAGAATCCGATTTCCGAATGTGTTGCGTCAACTGTCCATTTTTTCATAATGAAATTCCTCCTAAAGATTATGTGCTGACATCAATATAACGAATATCTATCTCGAAGTCAATAGTATTTAATTAATAATTCTCGAATTCGAGATTAAAATTTGTCTTTTGCATGAATCCCATCGATTTTGCTTGTCAAACAGGGAAGAACATCGGATACTATTAGAAGGTAAAAGTTTAGAAGGGATTTGCTTTAAATGACGAAAGAAAGATGGACAACAGACCTTCGTCGTTTTTTACTTGATGATCATGTGAAAATCGATGAACCGCTACACCTTCATACGCTGACGGAAATGGGTGGGCCGGCTGATGTTTTTGTAACACCGACAACTGACGATGAAACTGCTTATACAGTAAAATATGCTTATGACAACAATATTCCTTTGCTGCTTCTTGGAAATGGCTCCAATATGGTAGTCCGTGATGGAGGGGTAAGAGGCATAGTTTTGAATTTGAAGAGCCTGCGTTCGGTGGAAGTCGACGGCTTAACGGTAACAGCGCAGGGCGGAGCGAACATTAAAGACGTTTCGAAAATTGCCGCTTCTCATTGCCTGACCGGGTTTGAATTCGCCTGTGGAATTCCAGGGTCTGTGGGTGGAGCGATGGCCATGAATGCGGGGGCATATGGCGGAGAGGTCAAAGACGTCATCCGCAGAGCGACTGTATTGACACGAAATGGTGAGAAGCTCGTATTGACTAAAGAAGAACTGGAGCTCGGCTACCGAAAAAGTGTGATTACCAAAAAAGGCTATTATGTGCTGTCAGCCGAATTTGAATTGGAGCTGGGCAACCAAACGACAATCGATGCCAAGATGGACGAGTTGACGTTTCAACGGGAATCAAAGCAGCCGCTTGAATTTCCTTCTGCAGGCAGTGTTTTTAAACGGCCGCCAGGGAATTTTGCCGGAAAACTGATCCAGGAAAGTGGTTTACAGGGTAAAGGATATGGAGGTGCGGAAGTATCGACCAAACACGCCGGTTTTATTGTCAACAAAAACAATGCGACCGCTCAAGATTATATCCAAACCATCGAAATGGTGAAGCGGGCGGTAAACGAAAAATTCGGCATCGATTTAGAACTTGAAGTGAAAATTGTGGGAGAAGACTTACTGTAACCTGAATGCGGCGCTCTTTGAAGAGGAGTGCCGCTTTTTTTAATTGAAAGATATTATGCTATAATTATCTTATACAGAAGTTGAACTGCTCACCTTCATCTGCTGATTTCCCGCGTAACAGTAAAGTATAGATAACCGCTTATGATTTGGCGTGTTTCTTAGCGTTGACGCATCCGCGGACTGGACGGACTACGTTTAGAACGGTGTTTAAAGCTGATTTTTCGGGTTCGACTTGTATAAAAGCGCAAAAGGAGTTGTTATTCATAGATTTCTCAATTAACGGCATTATCCTGCTTGGCGGTCTTTTCCTCTTACTCGGCGTGTTGATGACTCGAATCTCAGCACGTGCCGGTGTTCCTTCTCTTGTTCTCTTTTTAATTATTGGTATGATCCTCGGCAGTGACATTTCTGGTCTGATTTATTTTTCCAATGCAGAAATAGCGCAGATGGTCGGAGTTGTCGCTTTGATCATCATTTTGTTTGAAGGTGGTTTGCAGACGCAGTGGAAGAATATTCGCCCAGTCCTGGGAGCATCCGTGGTACTGGCGACTTTAGGTGTATTGATTACGACCACAGTCGTCGCAGTGGTTGCTTATTATATCCTCGATATCGGCTGGCTGGAAGCGTTTCTCCTTGGCTCAATTGTTGGTTCGACTGACGCGGCGGCGGTTTTTTCCGTATTGGCCGGGCAGAACATCAAAGCGAAAATCTCTTCCACACTGGAAGCGGAATCCGGAACGAACGATCCGATGGCTATGTTTTTAACGATCGCATTTATTCAATTGATCATGATACCCGATTCTTCCGGCTGGACGATGTTCGGCAGTTTTCTATTGCAGATGGGGCTTGGTGCGATTTTCGGGGTCGTTTTAGGATATGTCGCTTCCTGGACCATCAATCGCATCAAGTTGGATGCTTCGGGCCTGTACGCAGTATTAGCTGCAGGGTTTGCCATCTTCATTTACAGCTCCACGGCCATTCTGGGAGGCAGCGGATTGCTTGCTGTTTATCTGGCAGCGTTGGTGATCGGTACCCGTGAATTGACTCACAGCCATTCAATCATCAGTTTTCACGAAGGATTTGCCTGGCTCATGCAGATTGTCATGTTTATGTTGCTCGGATTGCTGGTATTCCCAAGTCAACTGGTGGAATGGGAGTTGATCTGGAAAGGCCTTGTATTATCGCTGGTCCTGATTTTTATTGCCCGGCCGATTGCGGTCTTTATTTCGGCGGCTTTTTTCAATTATTCCATAAAGGAAAAGCTGTTTATCTCCTGGGCGGGCCTGAGAGGGGCGGTGCCGATCGTATTGGCAACTTTCCCGATGCTTGCCGGTCTCGAGAACAGTTTTCTGTTTTTTAATTTTGTGTTCTTTATCGTCCTGACTTCTGCTTTGCTGCAGGGCTCCACCATTCCTTTTATGGCGGAAAAGTTGTCGCTGAATGGGCGGCCGTCCCCAAAACGGATTCACTCGCTTGAACTTGTCTCCATGGACAGGGCGAATGCTGAGATGCTGGAAGTTGTATTATCGGAAAAATCGCCGTTTGCCGGACAGTTTGTCCAAACAATCGGATTGCCAAAGCAAACGTTGATCAGCGCAATTATTCGCTCCGGCAGACTGGTCATGCCGACAGGGACGACAAAACTGCGAGTGGGCGATGTGCTGTATGTCCTGACCGAAAAAAAGCAAGTATCCAAAGTGAAAATGGTTTTTGGCGAAGAAGATATTTTGGATTAGCCCGCGAAAAAATCGCGGGCTTTTCTTATGGAAGTGGAAGGGATTTCCCATTTCCCGGTCGAATCAAAAAGGAGGGGAAAAGGGGGAATTATATGAAAAAAGAGGTTCGGAAAAGAAAATGGCCAAAGCTGCTGCTCGGGACTTTTGGAATAATGGCCATCATTGTCATAGGTGCTTTGATTTTTGTAAACGGTTACATCGGAAAATCTGTTCCGGTTACATCGGGGGAAATTGATCTTGAAGTGTTGGATGCCGACGTGACAGTTATCCGAAGCGAGATTGGTGTACCGCATATTGCGGCAGACTCGGATGCCGACCTGTACCGTGCACAAGGGTATGTGCAGGCCCAGGATCGAATGTTTCAAATGGATTTGTCCCGCAGGCAAGCCAGTGGCCGTCTGGCAGAAGCGGTGGGTGCCGATGCAGTGAACACAGATAAATTCTTTCGTACGTTCAGCTTGAGAGATGCGGCGGAGAAATCATGGGAAGGCTACGATGAAGAAACAAAACGGGTTCTCGAATGGTTTGCAGAAGGGGTCAATGCTTACCTGCAGGAGGCAAAAGAAAATAGATCCTTAAGTTACGAATTTGCCCTTCTTGGATACGAACCGGAACCCTGGACGCCAATTGATTCGCTGGCAATCGGCAAATTCATGGCTTACGACCTCGGCGGGAATTGGTCGACGTTAGCCATCCGGCATTTTGCGTTAAACGAATTCCCGGAAGATAAGGCGAAAGAATTGTTCATTGATTATCCTGACCATGCACCTTCCATTATCGAAGAGAATAAAAATCAGCAAGTGGCAGTGGCCGGAAGGTTCGACGCTTCACTGCTGCCGCCTGAATTCAACGGCAGCAATAACTGGGTGGTGGCGGGAGATAAAACCGCAAGCGGGCTGCCACTGTTGGCAGACGATCCGCATCTTGGACTCAGCACTCCTTCAATCTGGTACCAGATGCATTTAAAGTCTCCCGAACAGAACGTCAGCGGCGTCATTTTTGCCGGCATTCCGGGCATCATCCTTGGCCATAACGAAGACATTGCCTGGGGCGTGACGAATGTCGGGCCGGATGTCCAGGATTTGTATATTGAAACGCCGAACCCTGTCGATCCCACGCAATTTCTGTATGAAGGGGAATGGGAGCAGGCGGAAGTGAGGGATGAGCCGATTGCCATAAAAGGACAAGAGGCGGAGCCTTTCGAAGTAGTGGTGACACGCCACGGTCCGATCATCTCCAATGTTATTTATGAAGAGGAAGATCCTGAAGCGCTGTTCTCGATGCAATGGACAGCATTGGAGCCGACGCTTGAACTGCAGGCTGTGTTGAAATTCAACAAAGCCGGCAACTGGGATGAGTTCGAGGCGGCGCTGGAAGACTTCCAGGCTCCGGCTCAAAACTTTGTCTTTGCTTCGACAGATGGCACGATTGCTTACAAAGCCAACGGACGGATTCCGATCCGGAAATGGGGGGACGGGCAGTTGCCGGTGCCAGGGGATTCCGCTGAATATGGCTGGGAGGGATATGTGCCGTTTGATGAATTGCCGACATTGGTAAACCCCGAAGAAGGTTTTATCGCTACAGCAAACAACGAAGTGGTCGATGATTCCTATGAATACCATATCACTGATTTCTGGGCTCAGCCGTACCGGTACCAGCGAATTGCTGAAGTGCTGGAAGCTTCGGATAACTTGACCAAAGAAGACATGATGGCATTGCAGATGGATCAGCAAAATTTATACGCACGTGAGTTTCTGGAAAATATGGTGAATGCAGTAAGGAAAGAAACCGATCAGCACGAAGAAGTACTGGATATGCTGATGGAGTGGGACCAGGTTGATAGCCCGGATCAGGCTGCACCGCTCGTTTTCCATAAATGGATGAAGCAGTTGCCGAAAACCATTTTAGCAGATGATTTTCCGAAAGACGTCTATAAGCTGTTGCCTGGGAAAAATCATATTACCGATGAAATGATGCGCCAGGCATTTGGCGGCCATGAAGGGGTTTGGGTATCGGAATATGGTGGAGTTGGAAAGTGGCTCTCAGACGCTCTGGATACGAGCCTCCGTGAGATTGAACAAGACTTCGGCGATGACTTCAAAAGCTGGGAGTGGGGAGATTATCACCAATTGACATTCCCGCATCCGCTCGGGGGAGCTTCACCGATATTCGCCCAGTTTCTGAATCCTGAACCGCTGCCTGTCGGCGGTTCGAATATTACCGTACAGGCAGCCGCTTTTAATGCAGAAGGCAATGTCAATCACGGCGCCTCCTGGCGTTTTGTCGCTGATTTGAGCGATTTATCGAGCGCTTATCATATTGTCGGCCCCGGTCTCAGCGGCCATGTAAAATCGGATTACTTTCACAATCAGGTGGACGATTGGGCGGAAGGGAACTTTCATGAAACGCCAATCGATTCTGCAATAGAAGGATCTTCTTTAATCCTGAATGCGGATTAAGATATAATATGGACAAAAACGATGTGAGGCGATTTGTGTGAAGCGTATGTTAGCGGTGGGAGCAGGCGGTATGGCCGGCACGCTCCTGAGAGCCTGGATTTACGCAGTCATCCCAAGCGGATGGGAACTTTGGGTGGTCAATCTCTTGGGCAGTTTTCTTATCGGTGTTGCCGCCATCCGGCTTCATGACAAGTCTGCAGAACTTCGGCTGTTTCTGTCGACAGGTTTTCTTGGCTCGTTCACAACGTTCTCTGCTTTTTCAAGCGATTGGTTCCATCTCTTGGAGAATTCGGTTGTATCAGGTATTGCATTCGGTATTCTTATGACACTTTGCTCTGTTGTCGCCGCTGCTTGTGGCGTCTGGACAGGAAGAAAGGGGAGAATGGAATGATGGCAGTTGCCCTTGGAGGTTTTGTGGGAGCCGTATGCCGATATTTCTGCTACCTTCTGGCCGAAAGCCGTTCACGCCATCCAAAAGCAGCGACGTGGTTCGTCAATAGCCTCGGTTCTTTCTTGCTGGGTGCTTTTGTCGCCAGTGGACTGCTTTCCCTTTTCTGGGTTACCGGCTTTTTAGGGGCGTTCACGACTTTTTCGACAATGGCGCTCGATGCAGTCAAAGATCTGGAAGAAGGCAAATGGAAGAGTGCACTGGTATATCTGGCCGCTAATTTAATCAGCGGAATTGTGTTGTTCAGTCTGGCTTACACTGTAGCCGGATAGAAAAAGGAATGTCCCGAAAGTGCCAGGGACATTCCTTTTTCTTTTTCTGGTTATTTCCTGCTGTTCAATGATTGAATTCTCCTTTTTCAATTACCCGTCCCAGCCGTCCTTCTGTGGTCTCGGCATGGAGCAGGGATTGGTAAACCGCTTCCTCCGTGGCTTCGATGACTGCCTGGAACAATTCGTTCATCAGCTCATGGTCATCGCGCAGCACTTGTTCCTGGGTGAAGGCATGTTGCACTTTGTGCGGAAAGGTCACTGCATTGGAGAACGCGATGATGATGTCGCCACTGCCGTTATGGACATGGCTGCCGGTTCTTCCCAGCCCGATAGCCGCGCGTTTTGCCAACCGTTTCAATTGCCGGCTGTTGACGGGGGCGTCAGTGGCGACAATGATTATAACCGAGCCGTCCGGTTTTTCAGGCGCATCGTCGTCCTTCTTCCAATTGGCAATAGCCAGTTCTTCTTTGCGGCCGAAATTGGTCAACACCAGCACGCCAGCCGTATAGGACAAGCCCTCTTTTTCGACGATCCGAGAGGCCGAACCGATGCCGCCTTTGACTCCGTAGCAAATCATCCCTTTCCCCGCGCCGACTGCGCCTTGCGCAAAATCAGTTCCGGCATTTTGAATGGCTTGCTCTGCGTGCTCCGGTTTTACGGCCATCAGGCGCATCGAATTCAGATAGCTGTCGTTGCATTCGCCCACCACGATATTGAGTGAGCTGGTGGAATCGCCGATTGCCGGATTTTCCGCCAGCATCCAGTTCAGCGTGCCCTGCAGCACCGATGCGACGCTGAATGTATTGGTCAGCATGATGGGGGATTCCAACAAGCCGAGTTCTTCCATTTGGATCAGTCCCACTGTCTTGCCGAAGCCATTTAACACAAAACTGGCTGCAGGAACTTTTTGTTCGAAGCAATTACCTTCGTGGGGCAGAATGGCCGTCACGCCGGTGCAGACCGCTTCTTTTTCCGACAGTTTTTGCTCCAGCGTCACATGGCCGACTTGAACTCCGGTAACATCGGTAATGGCATTCAATTTTCCTTTTTTCAATAAAATCACCGTTTCTTTTTCTTGTTATTGTACCAAAAAAATATCCATCTGCTCACCCGCCGGTTCATTTCACGATGACCACCGGAGCCTGGACGCGTTTGGCCACTTTGTGGCTGACGCTGCCGAGCACCATTTCCTGGAAGGCGTTCAAGCCGCGGCTGCCGATGAATACAAGATCGTATCCGGTTTCATTGGCGTGGCGGACGATTGTGGGGCCGGGAGTTCCCTGCAGAATGGTGGTTTCACAATTGATGCCGGCGGACCGGAACAGTTCTTCCAGTGGCGATAGGTTTTTCTTCCGTTCAGTCGCGTCATCAGGAGTGTGTTGGCTTTTTAGGATCTCGTTCCGTGCCTTATCGTAATCGACGACATATAAAAGAGTGACAGCCATTTCCGGATGGCCTTTGGCTAGTTTGATCGCTTCCTGGGCAGCCCGCTTTGAATGTTCGGATCCATCCGCTGCCACCAGTATTTTTTGATACATGTCCACACCCCTCCATTTCCTTCGGTTTAGTATGATATATTCTCCAATGCTGAACTTAAATCCTTTTGTTGAAGTTGAACGTTTCATCAGAAAACCTGATCATAGAGAACATTCAAACCGTTGTTTGACTATTCAAACAAACACCGTTATACTGAAGAAAACAATCAAATGGAAGTTTGAATGAAAGAAGGTAAAGTGATGAAAGATGTATGTGAAGTGACCCAAATCCATCCTGAAGCCGTGGAGAATGTCATCCGCTTTATGCCGGACCTGAGGGCAGTGGCATCGCTTTTCAAGGCTTTGGCAGATGATACCAGGCTGAATATCGCTTACGCGTTAACGATCGAAAAAGAGATGTGTGTCTGTGATGTTGCAGCTGTCATAGGCTCTTCTACCGCGACTGCTTCCCACCATTTACGCTATCTGAAAGACCGGGGACTTACCAGTTCCGTCAGAAAAGGGAAGCAGGTGTATTATTCGTTGGCTGATGACCATGTTCACCAATTGGTGACGATTGCTCACGAACACGCGAAAGAAGGTGAGCCAAATGCAAAAGACCTATCGTCTTGAAAATCTGTCGTGTACGAGCTGTGCGGCGAAGTTCGAAAAAAATGTCCGGGACTTGCCTGCCATCAAACAAGTCAATCTGAATTTCGGAGCATCCAAATTGACCGTCGATGGCAATGTTTCAATTGAGGAATTGGAAAAGGCAGGTGCTTTTGACCATATCCGTGTCTATCCCGAAAAAGAAAAAGTGCAGCACATCCCTTTCTACAAAAAGCGGCAAACCATCGAAACGGTGATTTCCTTCCTGTTGCTCGTTGCTGGAATCATCGTCTCATTTCAAACCACTGAAACAAGTGCGTGGTCCATTGGGTTGTTTGGGACTTCGATGCTGGTCGGAGGCTATCATATGTTCTGGACCGGACTTCAGAACCTGTCAAAGTTCCAGTTTGATATGAAAACCTTGATGACCATTGCCATTATCGGGGCAGTGATAATCGGGGAATGGCGTGAAGGAGCCGTTGTGGTGTTTTTATTCGCCATCAGTGAAGCGCTGGAGGATTTTTCGATGAGCAAGGCAAGGCAGTCGATCCGCAGCTTGATGGATCTCGCCCCTGCACGTGCCTTGGTACAGCGGCAAGGGGAACTGCTCGAAATGGATACAGAAGAAATTCGAATCGGTGATGTGCTGATTGTTAAACCAGGGCAGAAAATTGCCATGGACGGAACAGTGGCAAGCGGCACTTCTTCCGTCAATCAAGCCACCATTACCGGTGAATCGATTCCGGCTTACAAGCAGCCGGGAGATGAAGTGTTCGCCGGCACGCTCAACGAAGAAGGAGCCCTGGAAGTCACGGTCACCAAACATGCGGAAGATACGACGATCGCTAAAATTATTCACCTGGTGGAAGAAGCGCAGGCTGAAAAAGCGCCTTCTCAGAAGTTCGTCGACCGCTTTGCGAAATACTACACACCAGCCATTATTGCCATCGCATTTTTTGTCGCTCTCGTCCCCGGCTATCTGACTGGAGATTGGCAGTTGTGGATTTACCAGGGGTTGGCTGTACTGGTGGTCGGCTGCCCGTGTGCACTGGTCATATCCACGCCAGTTGCAATTGTTACAGCCATCGGCAATGCAGCGAGACAAGGGGTTCTGATCAAAGGCGGCATCCATCTGGAGGAAACGGGACGGATCAATGCGTTGGCGTTTGATAAGACCGGTACTTTGACCAAAGGGTATCCGGAAATGACGGATGTTTTTGCAGAAAAAGGATACGAAGAAAAAGACGTGGTGAAACTCGCTGCTTCTGTCGAAACCATGTCTCAGCACCCATTGGCAAGAGCGATTACCAAACAGTCTCCAAGCGTATACAGGCATGGAAACTTCCAATCGATCACAGGCAAAGGGGCTATGGCGCAAGTCAATGGCATGCACATTGCCGTCGGCAGCCTGGAATGGGCCAGAGAGCACAGGCTGGCGATTCCGGAACGTTATGAGAAATTGCAGCACGAGGGTAAATCGGTGATGGCGGTCTTTTCAGAAATGGAATTGATCGGCGGCATCGCGGTTGCAGACCCTGTCCGCCATGAAAGCCAAACCATCCTTGAGAAACTGAAAGGCATGGGCATTAAAGAAACCATCATGCTGACGGGCGATCATCCGGTGACAGCCAACGCCATCGCTGCCGAAATCGGATTAAGCGATGTACGTGCTGGGCTGATGCCGGAAGATAAATTGACAGCCATCAAAGAACTGCAGCAAAAATATGGCCGTGTTGCCATGGTGGGCGATGGCGTGAACGACGCACCGGCTCTGGCTACTGCCACTGTCGGAATCGCCATGGGTGGTGCCGGTACAGACGCGGCACTGGAGACAGCGGATATTGCGCTGATGGCCGATGATTTGGAGAAACTTCCCTATACCATTCGACTAAGCCGAAAAACTTTGCGTATAATAAAGGAAAATATCATTTTTGCTTTAGGGCTTAAAATTATCGCTTTGCTTCTGATTATTCCGGGATGGCTGACATTATGGATTGCGATTTTTGCAGATATGGGAGCTACACTGCTGGTCATCTTGAATGCCCTTCGGCTTGTAAAGATTCAGAAGTAGGCAAGGCTTGGGGGATTATTTTGTGAAATTGACAGAATGGACGATGGAAGAACAGGAACAGCTGATTCATTTTATGACGACGAATTCATGGCCTTACCACGGACACGAACATCCAGTCCGTGCGCTGATTCAGAAAACGATTGAAGAAGGCGGTTATCAGTCGGATCAGGTGACGACGTTCTGGATTGAAAATGACGAGGGCCAGCAAGTGGGACTGGTGAAGATTTTTGATCTGCAGGATGAGATTCCGCTATTCGATTTACGGATTGCAGATCCATACCGCGGAAAAGGATACGGACCAAAAGCCTTGAAAATGGTGGCCGATTTTGTTTTTTCGTTGCCGGAAAAGAAAATCCGGTTGGAAGGCAACACACGCCACGACAATTTCGCCATGCGCAAAGCGTTTGAAAGAACCGGATTCGTTAAGGAAGCGCATTTACGGCAGGCCTGGTTTTCTCCAAAAGAAAACCGCTACTACGATGCAGTGACGTATGGGATGACGCGGGAGGATTGGCAAGCGGGCATCACGACGCCGGTTCTTTGGGAAGATACGGTGGAACCGATCAAAGAACCGCCGTTTAATCCGGTTCTGCTGGACTTTCCGGAGTCATTCGAATCGGAACGGCTCCTGATTCGCGCACCGAAGAGGGAGGACGCCATGCAAAGCTTTGAAGCGGTGAAGAATTCACTGGAAGCTTTTCGTCCATGGCTGCCGTTCGCTCAGAAAAATCCGGACTTGAAAGAAACGGAAGCCGAGTTAATCGAAGCAGCCGCCAATTTTCAATTGCGAAAAGATCTGCGGCTGCATTTCTTCTCGAAAGAAACGGGGACATTGATCGGTTCTTCCGGTCTTCACCGGATTGACTGGGAAGTCCGGAAATTTGAAATCGGCTATTGGGTCGATAACCGCTTTGAAGGAAAAGGATATGTGACAGAAGCGGTTGAACGGATCACCCGTTTCGCTTTTGAGGAACTGGGTGCCAATCGGGTGGAAATCAGATGTGATCCGGACAATGTCCGCAGCCGGGCAGTGGCGGAACGCCTAGATTTTGAGCTTGAGGGAATCCTGCGCAACGAGTCGATTTCAAGAGTGAACAACAAACTTCGCGATACCTGTGTATATGCGAAAGTCAGACAATAAAAAAGGTCCGAGACAATTCTCGGACCTTTTTTCTGTGTTTTTCATGCCCAGCCCTTCGCATTGCTCCAGTCTTTCCGGCTAGGGCAAGAAATGCTATTACCGGCAAAGCTTTTGCGGTTTTCTGAGCTGGGTGAGCAGTTTTGGTTGGTATGGCTAAACGCCTCTTCTGCCTGTGACCAAGTTAATGACTAAAATGATCGCTGCGACGATTAATAGAAGGTGAATCAACCCTCCGGCCACATCCATCAAAAATCCGATTAACCAAATAACAATGATGACCACTAAAATAATCCAAAGAATTCGTCCCACGCTTTTCACCCGCCCTTTCTGTATCGGTATAGTAATATCTACCCTCCGGAAGTTTTACACAAACCTGTCAGGTGAAAACTCTGTGTTTTCTGTGCTTTCCCACTCAGTTGTTTGATGAGGTGGGGTATAGTAAACTGATACTAGTTAAGTTAGGGAGGAACGAATTTTGCCTACTCCAAGTATGGAAGACCATATTGAAATCATTTATTCATTAATAGAACAAAAAGGATATGCGCGGGTATCTGATATTGCGGAAGCATTATCGGTTTTGCCTTCTTCCGTAACCAAGATGGTCCAAAAGCTGGACAAAGACGGCTATTTGATCTATGAAAGGTATCGGGGTCTTGTGTTAACCCCCAAAGGGCAAAAATTAGGGAAGCGCCTTTTGATGCGCCATGACCTTCTTGAACAGTTTCTTCGGGTGATCGGAGTGGACGAGGAGCGGATTTATGAAGATGTGGAAGGCATTGAGCATCATTTAAGCTGGAACTCAATCGACAGGATTGCAGATTTGGTTCAGTTACTTGAAGCGCGGCCGGATTTGATCCGGGAACTGGAGAAGCTGAAGCAAGAAGAAAAAGACAGTTAGACGACAGAAGGAGGTTGCGATTATGGCATTGCATCCAGGAGTAAAAACAACATTGAAAGTTAAAGACCGTTCAACATCACAGTGGATTTTGACGGATGGATCTGGTGATGAAGTGATGATGAACGAATCGGAAATTGAAGAAGGACAGGAAATCGGTGAAGAAATTGAAGTTTTCCTGTACCGCAATCGCCAGGGCGGAATTTCTGCCACACCGATGATTCCGCATATTTTGCCAAGCCAATATGGCTGGGCGAAAGTGTTGAAAGTTTCGCGTGAAGGGGCAATAGTTGATATCGGGACCACACGTGAAGTCTACGTATTGGCGGCTGATTTGCCGCAGATAAAGGAATTATGGCCTCAAGCTGGTGATCACCTTTTCATGACACTTCGGACCGACAGGCTGGGTGATTTGTATGGCCGTCTGGCAACCGAAGAAAAAGTGCTCGAATTGATCGAGCCGGCTCCTGAATCGGTATTCAACAAAGACTTGAAAGCGCGGGCTTACCGGCTGTTGCCCGTTGGTACGTTCATGATTTCAGTGCCCGAAATGTACCGGATCTTTGTGCACGAAACAGAGCGCAAAGAAGAGCCGAGGCTTGGAGAAGAAAAAACAGTCCGTGTCATTGATGTTAAGGAAGACGGGACGTTAAACGGTTCGCTTCTTCCGAGAAAGCAGGAACGTTTATCGGAAGATGCAGAAACAATCATGCGTTTTTTGGAGGAGTCGGGCGGTCAGATGCCGTTTACGGACAAATCCACACCGGATGAAATACAGGAAATGTTCGGCATGAGCAAAGCTGCCTTCAAACGGGCGTTGGGAACGCTTTATAAAAACAGAAAAATTGTACAAGAAGAAGGCTGGACAAAGTTGACCACTTGACGAATGCAACTTTTTCCGAGGAACAGCGTTTAATTTGGAGAAAGGGGCTAGTTGATATGAAAAAAATGATTACGGCCATTGCTGTGATGTTTGCGTTATCGGTTTTATTGCCATCGCCCGGCTCTGCGAATGTTGGGATAAACGAAAAGTTCGGAGCACCGATTGTCGTCTACGGTGGCGACTTGACGGCCGCTGAAAAAGAAAGTGTTTCGGAAAGCTTGAATGTCTCGGAGGAAGTGGAAGTCGAAGAAATCGAAGTGACGGGACAGGACCTCGTAACCTACATCCAGGACGGGGATCCGCGGGCGAATATGTATTCTTCTGCAAAGATTACCCGTAAAGATGCAGGAGAAGACCTCGTTATTCAGATTGTGACACCTGAAAATATTACGCAAGTGACAACAGAAATGTACGCCAATGCCATGCTGACTGCAGGGATTGAAAGCGCGACAGTGGAAGTGGCAGCACCAAAACCGGTGACAGGGCATTCCGCCTTGGTAGGTATTTATAAAGCATACGAAGTGAACGGGGAACAACTGGATCCGGAGCGGACGGATGTGGCCAATGATGAGCTGTCAGTTGCCACTGAATTGGCGGATGGGGAAATAAGCGATGAGAAAGTAAGTGAATTGCTGACAGAAATCAAAAAGCAGATCGCTGAAAACAATCCGGCATCCCGTGAAGAAGTGGAACAGATTGTAGAAGAACAGCTGTCGAAGCTGCAAATTGAACTGAGCCCGGAAGACCGTCAATTACTGATCGATTTAATGGACCGCATCCGGAAACTGGATATCAATTTCTCTGAATGGTCGACACAGCTGGAGGATATAAGTAAAACCATTGGCGAAGGAATCGGTGACATTGTAAATGATGAAGGGTTTTGGCAAAGTGTGAAAGATTTTTTCCGCAATATCGCCAATACCATCCGTTCCTGGTTTAACTGACAAAACCGAACAGGCATGCCCGCACACATCGCGGCATGTCTGTTTTTTTATAAGGTCCTTTTCTTGATTGGGGCAGCAGTGAGGTGTAATATAAAGATAATATCTCGAATTCAAGATAAGAGGGGGAGTTTTTTATGAAGTTAGAAGGAATTCATCACGTATCAGCCATCACAGCAGATGCCAACAAAAATCATGACTTCTTTACGCGCATTCTTGGAATGCGCTTAGTAAAGAAAAGTGTCAATCAGGACAGTACTTCTTCTTATCATCTGTTTTATGCCGATGCCGTCGGAACACCGGGAACGGATATGACATATTTCGATATCCCGATGGCAGGCAGGACGTACCCCGGCGTTTCCAGTATCAGTAACACAGCGTTCCGAATAAAAAGCGAGTCCGCGCTGCATTACTGGATTGGGCGATTTGACGAATTCAATGTGCCTCACGGCCAAATCGAGCAGCGTTTTGGCCGGCTGTCCGTGACGTTCCAGGACTTTGAAGGGTCGCGCTTAATGCTGGTAGTAGATGATGGGACCGGTATCGAATATGGCGTTCCTTGGACAAAGGCAGAGATACCGGAAGGCTATGAGATTGTTGGATTGGGCCCTGTGCGCTTAACTGTCCGGAAAAGCGAAAAGACGGCTGCCGTATTAACGGACATCCTGGGCTTTGAAATGATCGGCTCTTATCCTTCTGATGTAAAGGGGATGAAAGAAATTTTCGTATTTTCAACAGGAAAAGGAGGCCCCGCCGGCGAAGTACATTTAGAGGAACGTCCGGACCTTCCTCCAGAACGACCCGGCAGAGGCAGTGTCCATCATGTGGCGTTTCGTGTAAAAACCTTTGAAGAATACAGCAAATGGAATGCTTACTTGCGTTCAAACGGATTTATGACATCCGGAGAAGTCGACCGTTATTACTTCAAAGCGATTTATTTTCGGGAACCGAATGGCATTCTTTTCGAGTTATCGACGGATGAGCCGGGCTTTGCAACTGACGAATCAATGGATCACCTGGGGGAAAGCTTGGCGCTGCCTCCATTTCTTGAGCCGAAACGGGCACAAATCGAAGCATCACTTCGTCCATTAACGATTAATGGATAAAGAAAAATGCTTTCCACAGGAGAAAATATGAGGAGGAAATCGGAATGGAATTTGTATTGACAGAACTCGGACAAGACGAGTTTGCATATCGTTACACAGAAGGTGAGTCAGTCAAAGCTGAAATCACCTGGACGGAGCTGGCGAATGTGATGGTCATTGAGCATACCTTTGTTGATGAATCATTGCGCAACCAAGGGATTGCAAAAAAATTATTGGATCGCGCTGCGGAATATGCACGTGAAAAAGGGTATAAAATGGAGCCGGTATGTTCCTATGCAGTGGTAGCGTTCGACCGCTACAAAGACTATGAAGATGTAAAAGTATAAATATTAAAAAGCAATCCGCTGATACTGACCAGTGGATTGCTTTTTATGTGCCTGCTATGTAATTATCCATACATAACCTCCGTTTTATAGAGTAGTCATAAAGAATACAACAGCCGTTAAAATTGACGCTCCGCCTATCCCGTACAGAAAATCTGCCTGGTTAAAAATCAGTTTCTTTTCCATTTCGTGATGCTCCTCTCAAAATGTTGTTACTTTCTAACTACCCGGCTGAAAATGCTGTAAACATGGTTTAATCGAAATTCGATAGGGAAATCTTTTAATATGAAACCATCTTCGATTATTCACGTATAAATAAAAGAAGAATACATAAGGAAGAGGTGGAGCCAATGAACAGCAATAAAATCAACAGGACAGGAGAACGGATTCTGGGAATTATCGGTGCAGTGTTCAATGTATTGGTCATTTTTCTGATGATCTTTTTGCTCACCAGCTTAAGCGGCTTTGAAGGAAGCCCGGAACAACAGCAGCTGGAACAGGAAATAATGAATGACCCTGCGCTGTCCGACCCTGAAGAAGCTCAGATGGTGGTTGACGCTGTGAATGTATTTATCGGTGGATCCGGCATTGTTTTTTGGGTAATCATCGCCATTCTGGTCATCAGCACCATTTTTGCAATTCTGGCTATCGTGAATCTTAAAGGAGACCGCAACCCAAGGCTTGCCGGCTTGTTCTTTATCTTAGCCGGGGTATTTGCAGGGCTGTTGTCCATCACATCTATCCTGTTCTACATCGCAGCTATCATGTGTTTTGCGCGCAAACCGCCGTTGCAGGATGATATGCTTCGAAAAGATGACACGGTGCGACGTGAAGATGAAACACCGTATCGTCCTTTGTAAAACAAAAAAGCACCCGCTCACATAGCGGGTGCTTTCATTCTGTAAACGTATTTTGCTGTCTTTAAAGGGTGGCCTTCAAATAATTCCTCAAATTCCTCAACCAATTCAAAACCATTCGTCTCATAAAAATGACGGCCTTTTTTGTTTTCACATTCAACGTATACGAATAATTGGGAGCCGTTCAACAGGTAAGAGAGCCCACTGTGCAGAAGCTGCTTGCCGTAACCGTTTCGTTGATGTTCGGGTTTCAAGTACATGGCAATCAATTCAGCATCTCCGTCTTCGTCCACTTTGGTAAAATTGGCGAAACCGACTGCCTCCCCGTCATGCTCTGCCAAAAGCAGGATGGTTCGTTCGAGTCTCATTTCCACCATGGCGGCCGAGTAGGATTTATCTAAAAAGCTTTTTTGTATTTGAGAAGGAATAATGCCCTCATACGTATCGCTCCAGCTGATATGGGCAATTTCCTGAACTGATGTTATATCTTGTGGTGTGCCTGCACGAATCATTCCATCACCTCTGAAATTCTTTTTGTCATCATATCAAAAAAGGCCGCTAATAGCCAATGATGTGGAATAATAATAAAGAAAGGAGAAGATAAGCAATGAGCTGGAAAACGTATCAATTTGATGAACTGACAACAGAGGAGTTATATGACTTTTTAAAGCTTCGCGTGGATGTATTTGTCGTTGAGCAAAATTGTCCTTATCCGGAACTGGATGGATTGGACCAACAGGCTATTCATATAGCATACGGAGAAAATGGGAAAACTCTGGCATATGCCAGGCTCGTTCCGGCAGGAGTGAAATATGAGGCGCCGTCCATCGGCAGGGTAATCGTGCATCCGGAAGCGAGAAACCGTGGACTTGCACGCCGGTTATTGCATCAATGCATCGACTTTATCCAGACGCACTGGAAGGCGGAGGAAATCCAATTGCAGGGTCAGGTTTACTTGCAGCAATTTTATGAGTCGGTCGGGTTCCAAACAGTTTCTGACATCTATGAAGAAGATGGCATCCCTCATGTCGACATGAAACTCCACAGCAAGCAGCTGCAGGATTAAAAGCTTTGATAAAGTGCTGTTTTTTCATATTTTGACGGGCAGTAAAGACGGAGAGCCCGCTGGTAAAGTTTCTCTTTAAGCGGATAAGGGTAAAGTAACAACAAAAGCGACTGATAGGAGTGGTGCAAATGGCAAGAGGAAAAGGAAGAGGTTTGTTATTGGCGGGTTTGGCTGCCGGTGCATACGCATATTTCAAAGATCCGAAGAACAGGGAAAAAGCGACAATTGCTTTTAACGATACGAAAGCGAAGGTGAATGCTTTTATGGAATCTCAAAACCTGGATAAGAACGAAAAGGAAGAAAAGCGCAATAACCCGGAAACCCCCCGCGAGAACAAAATGGTATCTGAAGGAGCTATGACAAGCGTTCAATACTACAATGAAAACGAGCAGGGACAAGAAGAGGAAGACGAAAACGCCAAACTTTCTCCCAATGACACAAGCCGCGAAAAATCGGAGAACACGGAAAGCGTAGCTCCTGAAACAAAGATCAACACTGAAAACCTGTAGAAAGGATGGGTAAATCCCATCCTTTTTATTTTTGGGTTAGAAAAATTTAATTTGTTGAGCAGGTCTGCTTTTTACTGGCAAAAATATTTACTGCCGCCGTAAGGATCAGGAGAGTGCCGCTTAGGACAAACCCTCCATTGGCCGTTACTGCCAATGCCCCCGTTACACTCGAACCCGCCACCACGCCAACCGAGAAAAATGCATAAAAGTACCCGTATGCCCTGCCTCTGGAATAAGGGGTCGTCGAATCGATCAACAAGGAATTGATGGACGGGAACAGCAAAGCAAATCCGACTCCATAAGTACACATCGCAGCATACAGCAAGGGTGCCATAGTGACGGCACTCAGAAAGAAGAGAGACCCGCCCATCAACAGGAAACCAGCAATCAAGGTATAGACAGGCTTGCTTTTATCGAAGATACGATTGACCGGCAACAGAAAAACAAGAATCGCCGAAATGCCGAATGTACTCAGCAGCAAACCACTCATTTCTGAAGCAAAATCCAAATCTTCCACTTTTAAAGGAAGCATATAAGCGAGAACCCCTTGTGAAAACATCAGGAAAAAAGCACCTGAAAATGCCTGAATCAATCCACGGTTAGCAAGCAATTGCTTTACAGAAACAGCTGGCTCCGGAAGTTCGTCTTTTTTTTCAACGGATCTCTTCAATATGAAAAAAGCAGCTACGCCCAACAAAAGCAAAATGCCGCCGATGATGGCCATGGTTTCGGAAGTGCTGGTGCGGCTTGTGTAGATGGCACTGAAAGCAGGGCCGGTGATGGCCGCCATGCCTACAAATGCGCCTGAAACAGCAGCCCCTTTTCCTCTCCTGCTGTGATCAGTCCGGTTCGCCAAATAAGTGAAAGCAGCCGGGATGGTCAAGCCGGCAAAAATTCCATGAAGAAAACGGATCAGCAACAGGCTGTAAGGCCCTTCAGCCAACGAATAAGAGAACAAAATGCCTCCGGTCAAAAATAAACCGGCAATCAAAATAGCAAACGGTCCTTTTCTGTCCGAGTAGATACCGGAAATAAGATTTCCGATGGTATTCGACAGCGAATACATTCCGACAACCAGTCCTGTGAGAAACGGTGTTGCGCCTAAAGAAATCGCAAATGGACTCATGATCGGAAGCTGGGCGAAAAGATCGAAGAAAGCGAAGAAAATAATCAAATATATAAAGAAACGCAAAAAAGCCCCTCACTTTCGTAAACGAATGAATAACAGATGGATTAACTTTACACCAAAGAAGGGTAAAGACACACATAAAGACATTATATCACCGGAGGTCACAGGATGAAAAAGGCTATGTTTATCTTAAATCCATCTGCTGGAAAAGAGCAGGCAGTTGAATACCGTGAACAAGTGGAGACGGCCTTGGAAGACATGGGTTATGCCGTCGACACGAGGGCCACTGAAAAAGAAAGAGACGCGATTCACTTTGCAAGGGAAGCATGTGAGGAAAAGTACGATTTTGTAGTAGCGATGGGAGGGGATGGAACCATTAACGAAGCGGTGACTGGTCTGGCGGAACAATCGCATCAGCCATTGTTTTCCTTGATTCCGCTGGGGACCGTCAACGACTTTGCGAGGGCCCTCAACATTTCATTGGACCCGCCTGAAGCCATCGAAGCCCTTAAAACCGGAACGGAAAAACGAGTCGATATCGCAAAAGTGGGAAATCTTTACTTCATGAATATTTTAGCGATTGGTCACATCGCCGAATCGACTTATGAAGTTTCGCCGGAACAAAAAACCCGTTTTGGAGCCTTCGCTTATTTTTTGGAAGGAATCAAAGCTATTACGTCGGACGAGGAAATGCATTTTGACATCATCCACGACCATGGAGAGTGGTCGGGGGAAGCGAAGTTAGTGTTGGTTGCTCTCACCAATTCGGTGGGGGGGTTTGAAAAACTGGCACCTGAAGCACTGACAGATGATGGGTTGCTTCATCTCTATATTGTGAAAAACGCAGCTTTGCCCGCTTTTATCCGAATGGCCAGTGCGTTGATAAGAGGGCAGTTGGAAAAAGACCCGGCTGTTGAAGTGGTACAAACGACCAAAGTTTCAATTAAAACAACCGAACCTTTATCCTGCAACATTGACGGTGATGAAGGCTGTGCCACACCTTTTGTTGTAGAAGTGATGCCACGGCATATCCGGGCGCTTGTGCCTCCTGACCCGGCAGATTAAAAGGCAACCATCTCCAGGAGATGGTTGCCTTTTGTGCGAAAGAGGATGAAAGGAAAAAAGGAAAATAAAATGAAACTTTTTATCCCCTAAATCGTCCTGTATCAAAGGTATTTTACTCTTTTTTCTGATATAATAAGTATTAGTAGTAAAAAATTAACAAAATTTTTTTTGTAAAAATAACTTATTTTCCATGCAAAACTATGTTCTTCCAGTTCAAATAAGTATATAGTTGAAATATCTGCTGCAAAAACTGTACAAGAAAGACGGGGAAAAAATGAATATGATTGCTGTACCTACGATTCAAGAGACGATTTCCAAAATTTTCATGAACGAAAGCGAAGTTTTGGGGCAATATGAAGGATTGGAAAACTTTTTCGAAGTTGAAACTCAGCTGATTTATGAGATTCATCACCTTGAAAAAGAAAGAGCCAAAAAGACGCTGCGGATCTTAATTGATATGATCTCCTTGCGGGCTGGAAAAAATACCATTCGGGAAGTTCGTAACTACTATATAATCCTTTCTTCAGTAATGGCGCGAAAACTCTACGAAATGCGTGTCCCGCCGAAGAAAGCATTTGCTTTCAATGCAGCTTGTGTTGAAATGGTGGATAATCGAATGAATGATTCTGAATTCCTGTACGTGGCAGATGAACTGATCGAGTTTTTCGTTTCGATTATTTCTGAAAGAAAACAGCCATCTTTTGGCCACCAGACAGTCAACAAAGTGGTGATGTATATCAATGATGAAGTGGAACGTGACTTGTCGGTGGAAGACATCGCCAAACATTTTCATATCTCCACCAGTCATTTGTCCCGCATTTTTCGGGAACATGCGGGAATTACACTTGTCGAATATTTGAACGTGCGACGGGTTGAAGAATCGCAATATTATCTTCGGCATTCCGATAAAGGCATTTCCGATATTTCGAAGCAGTTCCATTTTTGTAACCAAAGCTACTTTACGCGCATATTCAAGAAATATACATCTGTCACGCCTAAGCAATTCCGCGATAGTGAGCACATCCCCTACTTCCGGTATACATTGCCCAATGCGAAATGAGGAGAAGACATTCTCCTCTTTTTTGCGTTTCCAAACAACCGACAGGCCCGGGGACATTCGAAAAGTTGTCACATCCTCTTTGAAAAAAGATGATCTCATTTCCGTCGTTTGAATTTTGCTCTCCTTACAGGTATACTTCTCTATAGTTTAAAAAGGTGTAGGTGACTAAAGTGAAAAAGAAAATTACATTACTGCTGTTTTTGGCAGTTGCTGTTGTCTTATTAAGTGGCTGTGCTGCTGTGGAAAATAAAGAAGGATTTTTCTACTCGATCTTTGTAGCACCATTCGATTTTTCACTCGATTATTTAGGGAATTTATTCAACGGAAGTTACGGAATGGCGATTGTGGCCATCACAGTTATCATCCGTCTGATCTTAATGCCATTCATGCTTCGGACGTACAAGCGCCAGCAAGGTATGAAAGTGAAAATGGATGCAATGCGTCCGGAAATGGAAGATATCCAAAAGCGGTTGAAAGAAACAAAAGACAAAGAAGAGCAAATGAAACTTCAGCAAGAGATGATGGGTCTTTACAGAAAGTATGAAGTGAACCCATTAAACATGGGATGTTTGCCTGTCCTTATTCAAATGCCGATCATTATGGGGCTTTACTTTGCCATCCTGTATTCCCCAGACGTTCGTTCGCACGAGTTTCTGTGGTTTAACCTCGGTGCACCGGATATTGCCATGACATTGATCGCCGGTGCGGTTTACTTCTTCCAGGCACGTGTGTCACTTTGGACAATGCCTGAACAGCAGAAGAAACAGATGAAAATGTTTATCTATATCTCTCCTGTTATGATCATGTTCATCTCGTTCACTTCAATGGCTGCTTTGCCTGTTTACTGGGCAGTCGGCGGGATCCTGCTGATCATCCAGACGTTCATCGGGCGGAAGTTCTATTCGGAACATCCCGAAAAAGCGATCGAAGCGGTAGAGGACAAAAAATAACAGCGGAAGCCGGCCATCCCGCCGGCTTTCTTTTTTAGGAGATGAAGATATGAATAAGAAAGTAGTGCAGGGAGTCAGTATTGCAGTACTCAGCATCGCCTCACTCGTCCTGTTGTTCATGGGCTATTTGGAGTTTACGGTCTTGCTGATGACGTTGTTGTTCGTGTTGACCAACAGCTTCCGTTACCGGCAGATGAAAGAGCAGGGAATGGACCGGGAAGCAAAGTGGATGTTCGGCATGGCCGTCGTTTTCGCGGTTTTGTTTGTCATCGTATTGATTACCATATTGCTGTAAACTGACGCAGGCCTTTATACAGGTCTGCGTTATTTCCTTTTTAATCGGTATTTTCACCTTTCATACGATGGAGGTTCTACAGAAAAGTACTGATGAAAGTTAACTGATCGAGGGAATTCCTGAATAAGAAATGGTAGAATTAAGAAGAATTCAGCAGAAAGAAGGAAAAATCATGCGAACGCGTCCGAACAGGCACCCTGAAAAAAAGAACGGGTACATAAAATGGATTATCGGAACAGGGCTCGGTTTAACTATGGCCTGTGTTGCCTTATGGATATCTCTGCATGACTGGGATATTGAAAAGAGCATGGCTGCCTTAACCTCAACGACGATAGAAGAAACTTCAGATGACAATATGGAACCGGCAGAAGAACTGCCGGAAGATACGGAAACACCGGAAAAAAAGGATTCCGAGGAGCCTGAAAAAGAGGGGACGGGAACTGAAAATGTGCCGGATGCCACTGTTTATCCGACAGGTGATACGCTCCCCGAAGAGCCGACCGTCATTGACGGTGTACTGCTGGCAAACAAACAGCATCCCCTTCCGGCAAGTTATGAACCCGGAGAAGACCCGGAAGCCCGAACGGCATTTGAGACCATGAGAACGGATGCGCTCAAAGAAGGCATCGATCTTGTCGCATTCAGCACTTATCGTGGGTTTGCCCGTCAGAAAGAATTGTACACCGGCTATGTCGCAAGAGACGGACAGGAAGCAGCAGATCGTTACAGCGCGCGTCCCGGATTCTCCGAGCATCAGACAGGCCTCGCTTTTGACATCGGAGAAGCGGGGCAGGAGCAACACTGGGCGTCCGCTTCGTTCGGTGACACTGAAGGAGGGAAGTGGCTCAGAAACCATGCCCATCAATACGGCTTTATCCTTCGCTACCCTGAAGGAGCTGAAAGCATTACCGGTTACATGCACGAATCCTGGCACTTTCGTTATGTAGGCAAGGAAATAGCTGAAGAAATTCATGAAAAAGAAATCACCTTAGAAGAATATTTACAGCTTCACTGAAAAGGGGCTGTCTCATAAGCCTCAAAACTTAAAAACACGACGGAAAATGAATGATTTTCCGTCGTGCTTTTCTATGGGATTATATTGCTGTAGTGTCTTTATTTTTTCATTGGCGGATGGGAATGGAAGCGGCGAGGGCAAAGGTTCTGCTCCTGCATCGCTTCGCTGCTTCGTCGCAAAGGTTCTGCTCCTGCATCGCTTCGCTGCTTCGTCGCAAAGGTATAGACCGAATTCTTCGGCCTATACCTTGCCTCCGCTTTTCTTACAAAATAGGGGAGAGCAGTCTGGCGATGGATTCTTTGGTTTTAATCATTTTGGTTCTCTCCAGGTACATTTCCAAAGTCAATTCGGTGGAAAGTTCCGTATCCTGATGGAACAGGTTGGCAAGATCAGCAGACACTTTTTCATCATAGATAAAAGCGTTCACTTCAAAATTCAGCTTAAAGCTCCGAACATCAATATTGGCAGTTCCGACAGTGGAAGCTTTGTCATCCGTGACAATCATTTTTGTATGCAGGAAGCCGTTATCATAGATGAAAACACGGGCACCTGTCCGCAGCAATTGGCCAACGTATGAATAAGTGGCCCAGTAGACGAAAGGGTGATCGGGTTTGTTCGGAATCATCACCCGGACGTCGATACCCGAAAGAGCTGCAACACGGATGGCATCGTAAAAGCTGATATCGGGAATGAAATAAGGCGTTTGAATGTAGATATATTCTTCAGCCATATTGATCAGCTTCATATAACCGTCTTTTATCTGTTCCCATTCTTCATCAGGGCCGCTGGATACGATTTGCATTGCGGTGTTTCCTTTTGACAATACTGGCGGGAAATATCTTTCGCTGTACTCGATGTCATGCCGCAATGAGGCCTGGTTCCAATCCAGGATGAAACGGGTCTGTAGAGGGTACAGGGCACTTCCTTCCAAACGAAGGTGAGTGTCCCGCCAGTAACCGAATCTCGGGTTTAATCCAAGGTATTCATTACCGACATTGAATCCACCGATATAACCTACTTTGCCATCCACCACAACAATCTTCCGGTGATTGCGGTAATTCAATCGGGGGTTGATCAACGGCATCATGGAAGGGAAGAACGTCTCCACTTCTCCGCCGGCTTCCGTAAGTTTTTTAAATTTTCTTTTGCTGAGACTGCGTGAGCCCATGTCGTCATAAAGCAGACGGACTTTGACTCCCTGCTCCGCTTTGGTGATCAATGCATTGACGATTCGGTTGCCGAGATCGTCCATCCGGAAAATGTAATACTGGATATGTATATGGTCTTCAGCCTGGTTAATGTCTTCAAGCAGCGCATCAAATTTTTCTTTGCCATCATTAAAGATCTGGACAGCGTTATCCTGTGTCAGCAGGGCGCCGTTATTGCGAAGATGCAAGTAGATAAGGTCCTTGTATGCATTGGGAGTGTCGTCGTTAAATCGAAAGTTCTCATCCAGCAGGTCATTCATTTGGTGAGCGATTAAACTTTCAATTCCGATCCTTGTCCGGCCTTCCCATTTAAAGAGCGTTTTTTTACGCAGCCTTCTTCCGAGAAGAAGGTAGACGAAAAACCCGAAAATCGGAACAAAAAATAAAACCAACAACCACGCCCATGTCGAAGAGGCATCACGGCGTTCCAAGAAAACCAGCGCTGCAGCAAGAAATATATTCAATATAAAAATAGTGGCTGTAAGTATACTTAAAATAGTTAAAGTCATTTTCCTGTCTCCTTACAAGGATGGCTCTTGTCTCTGTTAGTATACCGTAATTGAACCACAGGACAAACTGCTGGCGCAGCGAAATGTAATTATTTTTAATATTCCTAAGTCTTTTTACGGGGACTCAAAGCTGGAGACACAAAAACACATTCAAAAAATCTTTTGAATGTGTTTTCCTCGTTAAGTGATTTTTTCTTCCCGTTTAAGCTGATCAACGATGCCTTCTACTTCTATGCGGCTGATTTTTTCACGCCCTGATTTTAAAGCTTTTAATGTACGGTGGGCGAGCGCAAGAGGCACCTTGCAAAACATTAAAATCCGCTTGTTTTTAATGGATTTTACATATTCATCAGCTTTTGCTAAGTTTTCGTTGGCATAATTGAACATATCATCGCGGGTCCATCCTTCCGGTACGAACAGGACCCCCCGCTCCAGATCTTCATCATAGTTGCGCAGCATATTGACAGCCTGCAACCCGCGCCCGAAAGCAATAGCGAGCTCCGGGTCTGTTTCTGTCCCGTCATGCCATTTCCATAAGTCATTGAGCATTACGCCGACAAGTCCGGCTACATAGTAAGTATAGTCATCCAAGTCTTCACGTGTTTGAATGACCCAGTCTTTTTCCACCCACTTGGCCATCCCTTCAGCCATAATTGAAGTGGAATCTTTCACTTTTCCGACAATGTCTTCCGGACAAAGCCTGATCCAGTCGCCAAGCCTTTGAGTCACAGGGGGAAGAATATGTTCATACGGCTGCATCAGCCCGGTGTATTCAGCCGTATTGAATTCAGACTTCAGCATTTGGCTGATTTTCAACAGTAACGACTGCTTTGCTTCTGGTTCCAACTCAGGGTGATCTTCAATTTCATCAATCGCCCGCATGCACAAATAAGCAGAAGCGACGGTCTTTTTTAAAGTGGGTTCCAAGAAGCTGATGGGGATGAAAAAAGTCCGGCTTGTCTCTTTTAGCATGACCATGGATTCTTTTTGCAAATTCGCAACTTTACTCATCTCGATTTCCTCCTGTTCGTAGGCATAAACTAAGCTTTCTACATACTAGTGGAAACGTAAAAAATCTCCGTATCGTCTAATTGCCTTTCTACTAAATATAAACGAAAAAATAAAAAAAACAAAGGGATACTCCAAATGGTTGCAATATGTACAAAAAAATAGCCTTTCTTTGCGTATGGTAATTGGCAAAGAAAGGCAGGGTTCAGGAGTGAAAATGCTGCCAGGCTTCCTGTATCCCTCCAGCAAACCCTTTGGTTGAACGGTAGATAAGCGGGCTTTCCGGGCATTCAAGGAGCTCGGGCTGTGCATTGCCTACAATGACAGAAGGATAACCCAATGTCAGCATATCCCGGTCATTTCCTGAGTCGCCGGCCACCAGCAGTTTTGTTTTGCCAAGCCGGTACTTGGACAAAATGTATTGTAAGGCTTGCCCTTTTCCGCTTTCTGCAGGAAGAATATCGACGTCCCGTCCGCCGCTGTAAATGAATTTATGGGAAATTCCTTCCTCATCAAGTTGTCGCTTGAACTCTTCGGCCTGTTGGTCGTTCCCGACGTAATAAGAGCAGCGGCTTGTTACCGGCAGTGGTTGCTTCTGCATTCCCGGAATGCGGGAAGCCACAGCTTCAATTTGTTCCGGAACCCAGCCAGTGGACATTCGGGACGCCCACTCTCTGTCTTTTTCGAAAGTCTCACCGATGTAAATTTCAGTGCCGACATCCGTCACCAGAATGTCCGGGCGGGGTAACTGTTCCGCTTCCATAAGAGAAAGAGCAGACTGGAAATGCCTGCCCGTGATATAAATCAGGGACACGGCATACGTCTGCTCTTTGTAGTAAGTGAGTAAATCCTGCAAACTGTTTTTATCGCCAACTAACGTCCCGTCCAGGTCGGTTGCTAACATATGTGTTGCTTGGTGCACCCATGATCACCTCATACATATCATTTATTTTTTCTGAAATCGAAGGCCATTGAAAGTCTCTGTCGGCTATACGGATAGCCTGTCTGCTGAAGCGTTGGGCCAGCAACGAATTGACCGAAAGGACT
Source organism: Planococcus salinus (assembly GCF_003719725.1). GTDB lineage: Bacteria > Bacillota > Bacilli > Bacillales_A > Planococcaceae > Planococcus > Planococcus salinus. The sequence continues at coordinate 31,084 of NZ_RIAX01000012.1, forward strand.
TCCATCGCTATTGCCAGGTCCTGCGGATTTTTAGGCTCTACCAATAAGCCGGTAACTCCATCCTGAACGACATTTTTCAATCCGCCAACATCAGACGCGATTACCGGACTGCCACAGGCTTGGGCTTCTGCAGCGACCATGCCGAATGACTCGTAATAGCTTGGAACAATGGTAGCGGTAGCCCCGTTGAACAATAATGCCAGCTGTTCCTGTGATTGCGGCCCAAGAAATTCAACTTTGTCTTCAATACCTTTTATCGCTTTTCTTAACTTGTGGCTGCGCGGTAGCCTTGTCTTTGGATCAATGGAATCTTCTTCCCCGCCGGCTATCAACAATGTCGGATGAAACGACGAGTTGGATTTTTCGACAAGAAGCTGAAAAGCTCTTAATAAAGTATAGATTCCCTTTGTGGTCTCCAATCTTCCGGCAAAAACAAAGAGAGGACTGCTGTAGCCGAACTTTTTCCTTAGATGGGAACGGTTTCCTCGCACTTTAAATGCTTGGTCAACCCCAATGGGGATTACTTTAATGGGGGATGGCGACTCAACATATTGCTGAATCAATTCTTTTTCACTATTTGTTGTTGCCAGAATTTGATTGGCATTTTGCAAAATGGTTTTTTCAGCTTTCATCCGGCGCTCATCGCGGTCTCCGGTCGCTTTTTCCTTCGCCCAACCAAGTGAATGAGACGTATGGACAAACGGAAGGCCAAATTCCTCCTGCAATTTGTTCCCGATCAGTCCTGATAACCAATAATGAGTGTGAACCATGTCATATGAACGGAGCGACAGGGTTTCTTTCATTTCTTTGTAAAAATCGGGCAACATGGAGTACATTTCGTTTTTGGAGACAAAGCCCTTATAGCCGGCTTCAATTCGAATTACCCGGCAGTTGGTACCGAATTTTTCAATCTTCGGTGCTGTCTCATCACACCAATGAGTCACAACATCAATTTGCCAACCTTGATTTTCAAGGGCAAGCGCCAATTGCTTTACATAGTTGTTTTGTCCTCCTGCTTGTTTACCACCAAGTTTAGCTAAAGGATCCCCGTGATCCGAAACAAACAGCGCTTTCTTAATCATGCTCTCATCTCCATTTCTTATTGCATCGCAAAAAAAGCCGACACGCTATCTATAATTTACCCACTTTAGTGACAGGTAAACCTGTTAATGAAATATTTGAAAAATTTCTTTCATTTTTTCATTTTACAATAAAAAAACCTGTAATGTACAGGTTTTTTCTGTTTATTCTAGTAATTCAGTTTATTTTCCGCTATTAGAAACGAATTTGCCATGATCCGGCACTGCTGTTTCTTTGAAGTTTTCACATAGATCGACCAACCCTCTCGCCAATTCAGAACCTCTCATAATTTTCCCGTGTCCTGTGGCGGCAATGGAAGGCCGCAAGTCGGCAAGCTTTTTCACTGATTCTTCCGCAGCCTGCCAATCAGTCGTCAGATAGACGGGAGGTCCGTGGACTTTCTTTCGTTGGAGCATGACGTCATATACCGAATCCTGTCGTACTGTCACAAAGGCGTCTCCTGCGAGCAGCACGCGATCTCTCAGACGGAAGAGGGAAACATGTCCCGGCGAATGGCCCGGAGTGTGGTACCAACGCCAGCCCGGCATTCCCGGTACGCTTCCATCACTCGGCAAAATATGAAGGTGTTCTGAAATGTTAACAGATTCAACCGGAAACAGTGGGGACATTTTGGCAACCAGGCCACCTTCCACTGAACCGTCCGCCTGCGGGTAATCCTGTTCACCGTTTAAAAAAGGCAGTTCCTGCGGATGGGCATAAACAGGAACATTGAATTTTTCAAGCAGCTGAGCGATCCCGCCGACATGGTCGAAATGGCCATGAGTTAAAATAATCGCTGTTAAACGGTGATCCGGTCCGAATAAGTTTTCTGCCGCTTTTAATATTTTATGGCCTGAACGCGGCATTCCGGCGTCGACCAAAACCCAATCATTGCTCATACCGGGGTTACCAATCAGATAAGTATTAACAACTTGGATCGGAAAGCAATACACGCCTTTGACAACTTCTTTCGTGTTTTTGCTTCTAACCGTCGTCATAGGGACAAGACGGTCGGTTGATGAACTTCTTTCCATGCTGATACCTCCTTGTTTTTCTGTATTTATGTCTAGTAGATGTTTTACCCGAATTCTCAAATTCAAATCCGCAGCTGTGTAATTTAGGGGAATTTGAGTCTCACCCTGATATCCCGTAAACTGAATAGATAAGAATATGGGAAGACAGGTGTAAAAGATGAAATCAATTATTATTATCGGTTCGGGGATTCTTGGAGCTTCGGCTGCTTTCCACGCAGCAAAATCCGGAGCGGCGGTAACGTTGGTTGATCGGGGAGACAGGGGACAGGCCACGGGGGTGGCGGCTGGCATCGTCTGCCCGTGGATATCGCAAAGAAGGAACAAAGCATGGTATGGGCTTGCAAAAAGCGGAGCGGCTTATTATCCCCGGCTGATTCAGGATTTGGAAAAGCAAGGACAAAAAGAGACAGGATATAAACAAGTCGGCATCGTAAGCATCCACGAAGACAGCAAGCTGGATAAAATGGAACAAAAAGCGCGTGAGCGGCGGGAAGAGGCGCCGGAAATGGGGGACATCAAGCGTTTGACTCCAGAAGAGACCAAGCAATTGCTGCCATATGCTTCTGAAGCATATGGATCTTTATACGTCAGCGGAGCGGCACGTGTTGACGGCCGTGCTGTCCGTGATGCGTTAATCCAAGCTGCCGTCAAACTGGGCGCGAGACAAATTACCGGAGATGCCAGCCTGGTGATCAAAGACGGGGAAGTGGTTGGCGTAAGTGCAGCAGGGCAGGAGTTTGTGGCAGACAGTATTGTCTCAGCCGGCGGGGCCTGGGCGGCAGAGTTGTTCCGGCCTCTCGGTTTGCTGCTCGATGTTGTGCCGCAAAAAGCACAGATTCTTCATTTGCAGGCTGACGAAAACACGACTTCTGAATGGCCGGTTGCCATGGTGCCTTATGGCCAGTATGTTGTGCCTTTCAAGGATGGACGGATTGTTGCCGGCGCGACACACGAAAATGACGCAGGCTTTGATGTGAAAATGACTGCAGGGGGTGTCCACCACATTCTTGATAAAGTATTGGATGCTGTCCCGAGACTGGCGCGGACAGAAATGGCAGGAGCTGCTACCGGTTTTCGCCCGGCCACTCCAAATGCCCTGCCTTTCATTGGCCAAGTGCCGGGACACCGGAACTTATTCGCAGCCAACGGCCTTGGCGCATCCGGCCTTACAGCGGGTCCTTACCTGGGGAGTCAGCTCGCAAAGCTTGCACTGGAGGAACTTCCGGAGATTGATTTGAGTCTCTATGATATAGAAGAAGTTTTTCAGCGCTGTTAAAAGGAGGGGGGCGTGTGTATTGGTGCAAAATTGCCCGTACAGAAGCGGAGTTCGACGCGATTGCCAAATTGAACTACGAAACGTTTGTCGAAGAAATCCCGCAGCATGAAAAAACGACAACAGGCCGGCGGGTGGATCCGTTCCATAATGAAAATACGTATGTGATTGTGCTGAAGGAGTCAACCATTGTCGGCATGATTGCCCTCCGGGAGCAACGGCCGTTTTCATTGGACATCAAAATCGGCAAAGTGGAAGAGTTTATTTCTGACTTGGGAAAGGCTTGTGAAATCAGGCTTCTGGCTGTGAAGAAAGAATACCGGAATGGGCGTGTATTCTTTTTGCTGGCGCGTGCGTTGGCGGATTTATGTCATGAAATCGGTTATGACTCGGCCGTGATCTCAGGTACTACCCGTGAGTTGAAGCTTTACGGCCAGCTGGGGTTCCAAGCTTTTGCCAAGCCGGTCGGTGCAGGAGATGCTGTTTTCATCCCCATGGTCACTACCCGGAGAACATATGAGCAGTCGGTTGCTGCCCGTCTGCAGACAAAAAAAGCGTTGTTCCATCCAGGACCGGTTCAACTGACAAAAGAATTGGCAGCACCTTTCGGGGAGCTGCCGCTGTCTCACAGGTCTGCTGCATTCCAGTCGGTTTACAAGGAAGTGAAAGAGCAGTTGGTGCAGCTGACGGACGCCCAGCCGTACATGCTGAATGGCAGCGGGACGCTGGCAAACGAAGCGATGTTGGGGCAAGTAAAACGATTGCAGGGAAAAGGGATTGTGCTTGTAAACGGCGAGTTCGGCAGGAGAATGGTCCGGCAGGCAAAGCGTTGGCAGCTCGATTTCGAAGTGATGGAAAAGCCGTGGGGAGACCCGTTTTCCTGTGAGGAGATTAAACAAAAAGTAGCAGACGGCAGCTTTTGCTGGATGATAATGATTCATGGCGAGACTTCTATGGGTATGATAAATGAAGTGGATAAGATAAGCTCTTTGTGCTGTCAATACAATATTAAATTATGTCTCGATTGCATCAGCAGTTTCGGAGCGGTGCCTTTGTCACTGAAAGACATATGGCTGGCCACGGCTGTCAGCGGCAAAGCAGTCGGCACGATGAGCGGACTGGCCTTTGTGTTTGCCAACCATCCAATTGGTCCAGATTCTCTGCTGCCCGCTTAGCTGGATCTGGGGCTTTACAGCGAAAATGCGCCGTTTACCATATCATATGGCTTATTGAAAACTGTCAACAAAGCGCTCAAAGCTTATCCCGGCCGCTATGCTTTACTGGACAACCGCATGAAAAAACTGCAGCAACACACGCAGGGCTGGCCGGTGCATACATATGATTCCCCGGCGGCTGTGACCTTCAGAGCCGAAAAAGAATTCAGTCATTTTCCTTTCGATGCGCATTTGTCAGGCTATGAACTGCATATGAAAAGTGATTATTTAACACGGAACCGCCTATTCCAAATTTCTTGCATACAGCCCGATTTTGAACAGGATTTTGAGTCGCTGATGCAATTTGCGGAGTTGTACAGGGAATATCATAAAGCAGGAAACCCGCCTTGAAAAAGGCGGGTTTCCTTATTTCACCAGTTGACCGTAAACCTCCATGATAAAGGTTTTGTAAGGGGAGTCCGGCATGGGTGCAATATGTTGTTTGGCTGATTCAGCATGACTCCGGGCAAGTTCAACCTTGTCCAGTTTATCGTACAGCAATGCCAGGTATGCATCTTTTTCGTAGTTCATCGACAAGTCATATGGGTGATGAAGGTGCTCAGGAGTTGCATGGCGGTTGAGCCATTCGAAAGCTTCTTCATATCGTCCTAAGCCGTAAAGCATTTTTCCTTTTTCCAGGAAAAAGTTGCTTTGTTCTTCGCTGATCGCTTCGATGTTCTTTTCAATGTATTCAGCAGCTTTTTCGTATTCATGTGTGAACGAAGTGTGGTAATGTGCTTCCACCAGGTCGGCAAAGGCGTCGATGCTGTCGTCGTCAGCAAACTGGGCGAACAAACGCAATTTGTGTACATAATAGTCTTTTGCCGCAACATCGCCTTCCAGCATTGCCTGAAAGCCGGCCAGCCGATAGAGCTCACTGATTTTGTAAAAAATCTGCTGTTCCCTGGAGTACGCGATCGCTTCCTCCATAATCCGTTTTGCATTTTCTGTGTCACCGGCTGCAGAATACAGAATGGACTCCAAGTAATCAAAATCCAACTTTTTCAGCGGATCCAGGATGATGCCCCGTTCTTCCAACAGCTTTCGGGACTGCTGCAGCATTTCCAGAGATTGAAGGTATTGATGTTCCACAAACTTTGTCGTGGCCTTGAATATATGCACATCAGCCAGCTTGCTGCTGAGATGCAGGCCTTCATACATTTCTTCCGCTCTTTCCAACATTTTTGGCCAATCGCTCAAGTGCAAGTGATAGCTGCAGCGGCTGTAGATTTCAAGCAAACGGGCTGATTCATAGCGATCCGGCAGTTTTTGAATATACGGTTGGATTTTAGTGGTGATTTTCTTCAGTTCCTCTTTTGACAGTACTGAACCTGTCTTAAAGACTGTTTCCACTTCCTGAAGCAAATCCCGCAATTCGGCAGGAGGTACTTCTTCCAATAATGTATTTTTGTCCACTCCCAGCCTTTTGGCAATATAGGCCAGACTTTCCATGGAAGGGTTGGCCTTATCATTTTCAATTAAACTGAGCATGCCTTTGGTGAGTTCTTCTCCGGCAAGGGACTGGAGTGTGAATCCTTTTTGTTTACGGAGCTTTTTAATGCGTTGTCCTAATGTAGTCATCATTCCACCTCTTTTGTTTAATTATATTAAACTTTCAGTTGTATTTTCAACAGCTGCGTGCTATATTTTGTTTAATTAAATTAAACTTTTGCTTGGGAGTGAAAATTATGGACGAAGCAATGAAAGTCAGAAGAGCCACTTATCATTTATACACTTTCACCGTCAGCAAGGTCATTTCAACTTTCGGAAGTTCAGTCTATGCATTTGGGATCAGTCTATACATTTTGGCGCTTACCGGATCTGCAGCCAGCTTTGCCCTTAACTTGATTTGCAGCATTTTGCCGCGCGCAGTAATGGCTCCTTTCGCCGGGTATGCAGCAGACCGGTATCCAAAGAAAGTTGTGGTGATTTTGTCACAGACCATCAGTATTGTGTCGGTCGGTGGTTTGCTCGTTTACAGTATAACAGCCGGATTATCACTTGCGGCGATTTATACTGCAACGGCGCTGGTGTCCGCCAGTTCGATGTTTACAAGTGTTGCATTTTCTTCTGCCATTGCCAATCTGATCGATCCGGACCGGATTCAACGGGCGATGGGCTTCAACCAGTCGGCAGTTGCCATAGCGACAATCGGAGGTCCGGTCGTGGGCGGCATGTTATTTGGATTCGTGTCCATCCATACATTTCTCACCATCCAAGTAGCCGCATATTCTATCGCAGTAGTGATGGAAGCCACCATGGACTTTCAGTTATTCACGCGCCGCTTAAAAGAGAACCTCACAAAAGCGGATAAAACAGTGAGAGAAAGTATGAAAGAAGGGATATTTTACGTCAAATCCAATCGACCGGTGATGGTCATTGTGACGGTGGCTCTTGGAGTCAATTTCTTTTTCTCTGCTTTGATGATCGGTTTGCCTTTTATAGCGGTTCAGCAATTGGGCGTCAAAGCGACTCATTTCGGTTTTATCGAAGGGATGATCGCGGGTGGCATGCTGCTGGCTTCCGTGTATTTTTCCATCAGAAAAGAAGTGAAATTTCCATTGTTGTTCGCCAAGCGTGGGGTGTTGAGCATGGCTGTTCTTCTGTCGGGACTGGGATTGCCGCTTATCATTGAACTTCCCTATCCCGTCATGGTTTCTTTCTACCTCATGCTGATGCTGACTTTTGGCATCACCAACGTTTTTGTCAACACGCCGATCGGTGTCATGATACAAAAAGAAGTCGTGGAAGAATACCGCGGACGTGTTCTTGGGATCGTTGAATCCATGGCGATGGCAATGATGCCACTTGGTTATTTGCTGTTCGGCCTGCTGTTTGATTTGATGCCCGCTGAATACGTCGTTATCAGCAGCAGTGTATGCCTCATTTTAATGACGAATTATTTGATGCGGCCTTCCGTTCTGGAAGAAGCACACCCTGACCTCGCTGCTGCCACTCAGATACGGTCCAGCCTTCAGAAATGAACGACGGTGTGGTGCTTATTCGGTGTGCGGGAGGTTTATGAAAAATTAGAAAAGGGAAATCTTCAAGGGCAATGAAAATCTGGAAAGGGTGAAGCGCATTGGAAAAAGACAAGCCGACAAATATACCGGGTCAGGAGCAGGAAAGGCAGCCAGGGTTTGAATCGAAAATGGAACCGGCACCTGACTTTGCAAAAAATTTGGCTGGAAAAGCCCAGCGCCTTCCGGAAAAAACGGCTTTAATTACCGGAGGGGACAGTGGTATAGGCCGTGCAGTGGCTGTAGCGTTTGCAAAAGAAGGAGCAGATGTGGCGATTTCCTATCTTGACGAGCATGAAGATGCAGAAGAAACGAAACGCTACATTGAGCAGGAAGGAAGACGCTGTTTGTTGGTCGCTGGCGATATCGGCGAGGAATCGCACTGCCGGGACATCATCCGGCAAGTCATCGATGAGTTTGGAAAACTGGATGTACTGGTCAATAATGCCGCTGAACAGCATATGCAGACTTCTTTGACAGATATAACGGCGGAACAGATGGAACGGACATTCCGTACAAATGTTTTCAGCATGTTCCATTTGACCAAAGCGGCACTCGAGCATATGAAAACCGGAAGCTCCATCATCAACACAACTTCAATTACAGCATTTCGGGGAGAGCCAACGCTGATCGATTATTCGGCAACAAAAGGAGCCATCCTGGCGTTCACAAGATCTCTTTCCGGTTCGCTTGCCGAACAGGGAATTCGTGTCAACGCAGTGGCACCGGGACCAATCTGGACGCCGCTGATTCCGGCTTCTTTCCCGGCAGATCAAGTGGAGAGTTTTGGCGCCAGTACGCCGCTTGGGCGTCCGGGACAGCCGGATGAACTGGCGCCGGGGTATGTGTACCTGGCCTCCGATGATTCCTCATACGTTACGGGGCAAGTTCTCCATATCAATGGAGGGACACCTTATTAAACGAAAAAAAGCAAACACTTCAGAGAGAAGTGTTTGCTTTTTCTGTGGTACGCAAGGTTCTGGGGGAATTTCTGTAGGCGATGATCAGCAAAATGCTGGCAATGGCCAACGCGCCGGACAAATAATAAACCGATCCAGCCTGCATCGTCAAAAGCCACGTGAAAAACAAAGGTCCGATGATGCGGCCCATATTGTCCATCGAGTAAGTCATACCAGCCGCCGTGCCATATTTCCCGCCTGATTCCTTCGACGTCAATGATACTAAGACAGTTCTGGCGAGCGCGTTGCCAGCCGTGAAAATGCTGAGCGCGACACCGGCAAACAACAGGCTGTTCGTGAATGGCAGCAGGAACAAACCGGCCGCCGTGACAATTTGGGCACCGATGATCCATCTTGTTTCTGTGCCATCTTTGACACGGCGGACGACACCTCCCTGGATGGCGGCATCGACAAATCCGCTGGCCATAAACAAATAACCCAACTGCAAAGGGGTGATTTCAATTTGCTCAATTTGAAACAGTTGAAAGGTCGATTCCAGACCTGCCAGCAAAAACGTCACCATGAAAGAGAACAGAAACAAGTAGGAGACGCGGTATTGCCATAATGTGCTGACACCTTTTGGCAGCAGCGCGCGTTTTACTGCTTCTCCCTGGCGTTTCGGTTCTTTCAATACCATACTTGCATAAACCATCAAAAGCAGAACCAGGACGGCTGAAGCTGTAAACGGAAGGGACAATGAAACGGTACCAAGCAATCCGCCGATGGCAGGACCGAAGATAAAGCCGAGGCCGATCGACATTCCGAGAAAGCCCATGTATTTATTGCGGTCTTCGTCTGATGTGATATCGGCCACATATCCTGTTACAGCCGTGTACAATGCTCCGGAAAAAAGCCCCCCGACAATCCGCGACAAGTAAAGCAAAACCAGGTGATCAAGGAACAGGGAGAACAGGAAAAAACTGAGGCTGAAACCAGCCAAGCCGACCAATATCAGCTTTTTGCGCCCGGTTTTATCGGAAAGTCTGCCCCACAGCGGTGCAGTGAAAAAAGACGATAGGGCATAGATCGTGATCAGTCCTCCAACGTGGATATCTGAATATCCTTGCTGGACAATAACTTCCGGCAGCACCGGTATAATAATGCCGAATCCAAGATATACAAAAAATTGGACAGACATCAACAGTAAAATGGTTTTTTTCATGGCAAAAACTCCTGCTTTCTAAAAGGCTCTGCTCCCAGTTTACGCTTGTTTTCCATAAACGACAATTTCTTTATGGAAATTGCCGTGACGATGGTGGCGTCTATTTCATTTCCGATTCCTGCTTTGCAGCTGACCGGGTAAAAGAAATAAGCTTCTTTGCAGTAATTTTATAATTGTCACGAAATTGAAAAGTTTATAAACCTGAAATGATGGTATTATATGCATAGACACAGAAAAGTCAAATGTTTAGATAAATCGGAGAAACAAGCCGATCAAATATGCGTCAATATAAGAGGGATTTCACTCAATGGGGATTTGTCTCCATTGCCCGATAAAGCGGGATAAATATTGAAATACAAATAAAGAGGTGATATGGATGGCGAAAGACGTAGAAGTTCGCACGATCGTTTCAAATTTATCGAAACTGGGAATCCAAGCAAAAATCACAAAATCTCGAGTTGAATTACTGAAAGCGCTTGCCTTGCCGCATAACCCCCAAACGCAATCATAATAAAAACTCCGACGCCTGGGCGTCGGAGTTTTTTACTCAGCTTCTTTGTTGCTTCCGAACATATATGCTTTATGATGAAACTTCATGCTGAAAACAATGCCGAGAGCCAACATGTTTCCGATCAGAGAACTGCCACCGTAACTGATAAACGGCAAAGGAATGCCGGTAATCGGCAACAGCTGAATGGTCATTCCAATGTTCTGGAACACATGGAAAGTGATCATGGCGATAATGCCTGCGCATACATAAGTACTGAAAGGATCTTTCAGTTGCAACGTGATTTTGGTCAGATGGTAAATGAGCATGAAAAATAAAATGATGACAATGCTTGCTCCGACAAAGCCGAAATCCTCGGAAATTACAGTGAAGATAAAATCGGTATGGTTTTCGGGAACGTACACTTGTCGGCCCTGATACCCTTTTCCGAAAACTTCTCCTGAACCGATGGCATTCAAGGCTGCGACTAAGTTGTATCCTTCACTGTCTGCATAGGAATAGGGGTCGAGCCACGTGTAAACCCGCGCGAGTGCATAAGGTTTCACCCCAAATGTATCCGTCAGAATCTCCTGTTTATAAACAGCCATCCACAGCAGCGAAGCGCCGATGGCAGCGATGCCGCCGAAGCTGGGTAAAATGATTTTCCAGGAGATCCCTGATACCACCACGATCGCCAAAGTGATGGCGATAAAGACAAGGGCGGTCCCGAGGTCAGGCTGCTGCAAGATAAAACCCAGTGGAATCAGCATCAGAACACCGATCTTTGCAAATAAATAAAGATCGGTTTTCAAGGTTTTCAACAGGTTTTTTTCATGATGATCAGCAATCATTTTTGCGAGGCCCAGAATATAGAAAGTTTTCATGAATTCCGCCGGCTGAAGGTTGACGATAGGAGTATGGAACCATGCTTTTGCGCCATTGATCGGCTCTGCAATTTGATCTTTTCCATCCGGAGCAATCATCAGGATAAAAAGAGTCAAAATCCCGAACGCATACAAATAATAAGCCGTTTTTTTGTAGTGTTCGGGTTCGAAATATAAGAGAACGCCTATCATGCCGACGGAAACCACATAGAACAAGGCTTGCCGGGGAACAAAATTTACCAGGTACTGCCCCGAAGTCTGCGCCGAAGAAATGGCGATCAAACTGACGATGAAAAATAAGAATAATAGGAAAGCCAGCGACCAGTCAATACGGTCTGCAAAGCTTTTATTTGTTTGCATTTGCGTTCACCTGTGCTTTATAGAATGTGGAACCGGTTTACATTATAACGTATTGCCTGAAAATGCGCTTGCTACAAAAGTAATGACGCCGACAGAGCTTGGATGTTTCATCTTTTGGGACATTCACCGTATAATAGAAAAGATTGGAGTGAAGGACATGACGAAAAAGCCATTGAATGCTAATTATTATATACAGCACTTATATGTTTATTTAAATGACGCTGACCAGTTCGCTCTTTTCAGTGGTCTCACCTTCGCCCATTTCATGGATGCTATGCAAATGCCGAAAAATTTACTGCTCTTAAAACATGCCTATGAAGACGCTTCTTTCAATATGCATACGTATATGGACTTTGTTCCTCAGGAAGAATACAGCCAATTGCGCAAAGTACGTGCCAATAAGAAAAGTGAATTTTGCTGGATTGATTTTAAAAGTGAAAAACAGCTCAATTCCTTAACGCCGCGGGAGCAAGCGGAGCTTTTATATATCGGGCACAAAAAGGAAACGCTTCGGCCGCCTTTTTATCCGACGTTGCAAAACGAATTTGTGTATTTAGCAAGCCAGGATGAGCGGACCACCAAAATTTATTTCCGGCACATAAGCCGGCTCAATGAACTGGTGGGCAATTATTTTACAGGCCTGATCCGGAGGGAAGAGAACGGACAGAACTTTTGGCGCCGAAAGGCCAAAGATTTAATACCGGAGCTGCCGCAGGATATTCTGTCAACTTTGAGGAAGGATTTCAGGGACGGCGTGCTGTTGTCTTTGGTGGATCCGGAGCGGACGAAAAAAACCATTGAGATCCATGTGCGGCCGGTGGAAGAAATCTCATTTTTGGATGAATTTGAGTCTGATATCCAGGAACACCTCAAACAGGAAGCCGGCAGAAAGATCGTCTATGACAGAAAAACAAAACAATGGATATAATGCCCGGTAACGGGTATTATTTTTTTTTGGCTCAACCTTGTACTACTATAAACAGCAGTGCAGAAAGAAGGAGATAGCATGGCATGGATTTACTTATTGGTTGCTGGGCTGACAGAAATTATTTGGGCCATCGGTTTAAAGCTTGCGGAAGGGTTCACAAATTTTGGTCCGTCAATTTTGACCGTGTTTTTCATCGTTGTGACGTTTCTGCTGTTTGCAAAAGCCATGGTGGAAATTCCGATCGGCACAGCTTATGCCGTTTTTACTGGCATTGGGGCTGCGGGTACAGCAATCCTGGGAATCATTTTATTTGATGAAAATGCGAGCATTGAAAAAATCGCCTTCCTGTGCCTGCTTATTATCGGCATTGTCGGCCTGAAAATAACTGACGGCAAAGAGTCGCTGGAAAAGGAGTCGGATGTGTAATGGCATGGGCGATATTAATCGTTGCCGGTATTTTCGAAGTCGCTTTTGTGACGACGATGAAATTGTCTGATGGTTTTAAAGTGAAAAAATACACCGTATTGACCGTTTTCACTGGAGCACTCAGTTTTTATTTGCTTTCCGTTGCACTTACCGACCTTGCTGTCGGGACAGGCTACGCCATTTGGACGGGCATCGGAGCAGCTGGCAGTGTAGTGGTTGGCATGCTGTTTTTTCAGGAAAGCAGACAACCGGCCAAATTGTTCTTTTTAAGCTGTATCATCGCAGGTGTGGTGGGGCTTAAGATTTTCGGAAGTTAAGAGGGAAAAATTTTTCGTCTTTCTTCGTTCGTGATAAACTAAGCAATATGGATAACGAAATGAGGTTTATTGAATGAAAAAACGAATCGGTTTATTATACGGGGGCAAATCAGCGGAGCACGAAGTATCGCTGTCCACAGCCAGCGCTGTGACAAAGGCATTGAACTTTGACAAGTATGAAGTGATCCCCGTTTACATTACTCACGAAGGAGAATGGAGAAAAGGGCCGGCTTTGACCGGTGCGGCATCGGGCATCGAACAATTGCAGATTGCTGAAGGCAGTTCCACTCCGAACGACGTTGCCGGATTTTTGCCGTCCGACCCGGCACAGAAACTGGATGTGATCATTCCTTTGCTGCATGGGCCGAACGGTGAAGACGGTACAGTGCAGGGGTTCTTGGAGGTCATGAATGTGCCGTATGTCGGAAACGGTGTGCTGGCGTCTTCTGCAGGCATGGACAAAGTGATCATGAAGCAATTATTTGACCAGGCGGGTTTGAACCAGACGCCTTACGTGTATTTTATAAGAAGAGAGTGGCAGAACGATCAGGCTTTCTGGATTGAAAAAATAAAGGCGGAATTGAACTGGCCGGTCTTTGTGAAACCGGCCAATTTAGGGTCAAGCGTGGGAATCAGCAAAGCGGAATCCCCTGAAGAATTAGTGGCGTCCGTGGAGGAAGCGTTAAAGTTCGACCGGAAAATTGTCGTTGAACAAGGGGTTTCTGCACGCGAAATTGAAGTTGGCGTTCTGGGCAACGACTATCCGGAATGTTCAGTAGCCGGTGAGATTAAACCCTTGAAAGCATTTTACGATTATCAGGCAAAGTACAAGGATGGCAACACGGCATTGGTTATTCCTGCTGAACTCGAAGCGGAAGTGTACGAAAAGCTGGTGGAAGCTGCGACAAAAGCTTTTAAAATCCTCGATTGTTCAGGCCTTATCCGCGCCGATTTTTTTGTGACGGCCACCAACGAGATTCTTATTAATGAAATCAATACATTGCCCGGATTTACACCATACAGCATGTTTCCGCTATTATGGGAAAATACAGGGCTCCCATATCCCGATTTGATTGAGCGGCTGATCGAGCTGGCAATTGAGCGTCATGAAGAGAAACAGCTATTGCAAGTCAGAATGGATTGAGTGGAGAGACAACATGAAAAAAAACATTGAAGACATTGCCAAATGGTTAGGTGTCAAAACCAACTTGAAAAATATTGTGGTGACAGGAGTGTCGATCAACACAAACACCTTGAAGCCGGGAGATTTGTTTATCCCGTTCCGCGGGGAACGCGTGAATGGACACCAGTATGTTCAGCAGGCTTTCGAAGCAGGAGCAGCCGCCGCTCTCTGGCAGCGCGGTGAACCGCATCCTCCGAAAGATCTGCCGCTGCTGTATGTGGAAGACAGTGCAGAAGCATTGCAGGAGATGGCCAGGGCCTATCGCGATGAATTATCAGCTACATTTATCGGGATCACGGGATCGAACGGCAAGACATCGACCAAAGATCTTGTGGCCAGTGTGTTAAAGCCTTACTACAAAGTGCAAAAGACGCAAGGGAACTACAATAACGAATTGGGCCTGCCGCTGACCATTTTGTCATTGGACGAAGATACCAAAGTGGCGGTTCTGGAGATGGGCATGAGCGGCCCGGGACAGATAGAATTTTTGTCGGACCTGGCTCGTCCGGATTATGCGGTCATCACCAATATCGGTGAAGCACACTTGCAGGACCTTGGTTCGCGGGAAGCGATTGCCAAGGCGAAATTCGAAATCGTGACTGGCCTGGAAAGGCACGGCAAACTATTTTACGATGGTGACGAACCTTTATTGCAGGAGCTGGTGGAAGACTTCCCGCAGGCGGTGTCGTTCGGTTTTGGGGATAACAACGAACTGACGGTAACGGATATTACTGCAACTGAAAACGGCAGCAGCTTTATGGTCAGTGGCATTATTGACGCCACATTCACTATTCCGGTGTTGGGGGAGCATCAAGTGAAAAATACACTTGCTGCAATTCTGATCGCCCTGGAAGCGGGATTGTCGGAAGATGAAATCCGCAAGTCGCTGAAAGATGCAGCCCTGACCGATATGCGCATGCAAATGATCGCGGCAGGGAACGGGTCAACATTCATCAATGATGCTTATAATGCAGCGCCGTCTTCAATGAAGGCAGCTTTGAACTTTATCCGTGAAACGACGATGAAAGAAGACAAATGGGTCGTGCTCGGGGATATGCTGGAGCTCGGAGAAAAAGAAAAGGACTATCACGAGGCGCTTGCTTCATTGATCACGGACGACCTCGCGGGGGTCTGTTTGTATGGTCCACGCATGAAGTGGCTTTATGAAAAATTGTCAGCGTCCTACGGAGGCCGTTTGTTCTGGAGCGAAGAAGATTATGGGCCGATTATTGATGTTCTGAAAGAAAGCATAAGTGCTGATTCGCTGATACTGGTCAAAGGCTCAAGGGGAATGGCGCTCGAGAACGTCATTGAGCCTTTTACGGCTTGAAGAAAGAAGGGGAGCCGCGTGAAGACGGGTGTGTTATGTATTCATGGCTTTACCGGCGGGCCGTTTGAGGTCCAGCCGTTTGCCGACTATATTGAAAAAGAAACAGATTGGATTGTGAAAATCCCCACCTTGCCGGGACACGGTGACACCCTCGACTTAAAAAAACGCAGTGCCGAAGCATGGATGATGGAAGCAGAGCTTGCACTTAAAGAGTTAAAAAAACAAACAGAGCGCGTTTACATTGTCGGGTTTTCCATGGGTGGCCTGATTGCCATGTATTTGGCGATGCGTTACAAAATTGACCGGCTGGTGCTGTTGAGCGCTGCCGTTAAATACATCAGTCCTGTTCAGCTGTTGGAAGAAATCCAAAGTGCTGCCTGGGATGCCATAAAGGGCCGGCTGACAGAAAATACGTTGTTTCACTTATATGAATACAAGCTGACAAAGACGCCCATCAGTTCCGCATTTGAGTTTTTGCGCGTCGTAAAAATGGTGGAACCTTATTACAGGCTGATTGAGGTACCCGTCTTTATCGTTCAGGGAAAAAAAGATGGAATCGTCCCTGTTTCGGCTGCTGAGTTCATCTACGAAACAATCGGGTCTAGAGAAAAACACCTGATCCATTCAGAATCCGGACAGCACTTAATCTGCTACAGTGACGACTGTGACGACTGGTTTGCACAGGTCCTGCGCTTTTTAAAACAGGCGGAACAGTAAACTGATTATTATAACCTTTGTGTATTGATTGCATATGATGATGAATCGTGTTATTATTTTGGAAGCAATGGATACATTTTTGAGACACTCTTCCCTGTGAAGAGTATTTTTTTGAGCAAAACGGTTTGTTCTACTTACAGGGTTACAAGTGCCCGCCGATCAGACCGCTCGGCAAAGACCGAGCTTTTCCTGTTCACACATCCCCTCTGACTTAAAACTACAGAGCATGATTTTCGACGTGAAAGTTCCTCATAAAGGCTCGACCTTGTCATGAATTCATCTAAAATGTACACCATTTGTAAATCAGATGAAGACAAAAGGAGATTGAAAAAATTTGGTAAAATTTTCAGATTTAAATATTAGCGAAACAACTTTAAAGTCCGTACGACGCATGGGGTTTGAAGAAGCAACACCAATCCAGGAAGGCACAATCCGTCTTGGAATGGAAGGCAAAGACATTATCGGGCAAGCACAGACAGGTACTGGTAAAACAACAGCGTTCGGTATCCCTTTGGTGGAAAAAATCGATACAAAAGACGGCAATGTTCAAGGGCTGGTCATCGCACCGACACGTGAATTGGCAATCCAGGTTTCTGAAGAACTTTACAGACTGGGTAAAGACAAAAATGTGCGCATTCTTTCCGTATACGGAGGCCAGGAAATCGGCCGTCAAATACGTGCACTGAAAAATCGCCCGCAAATCATCGTAGGTACACCGGGACGATTGATTGACCATATCAACCGTCGTACGCTTAAACTCGACAATGTGAATACATTGGTGCTGG
The DNA here is from genome assembly GCF_003719725.1 of Planococcus salinus. Taxonomy (GTDB): domain Bacteria; phylum Bacillota; class Bacilli; order Bacillales_A; family Planococcaceae; genus Planococcus; species Planococcus salinus. The sequence goes on from NZ_RIAX01000012.1 coordinate 48,243, forward strand.
ACGAAGCGGACGAAATGTTGAACATGGGCTTTATCGAAGACATCCAGAAAATCATGTCAAGTGTTCCTGAAACACGTCAGACATTATTATTTTCAGCGACGATGCCGGATGCAATCCGCCGCATTGCAGAGAAATTCATGAAAACGCCTGAAGTTGTAAAAATCAAATCAAAAGAAATGACTGTTGAAAACATTGAGCAGTTCTATGTTAAATCAGTGGAGCGCGAAAAATTCGACATCCTTTCACGCCTTTTGAATGTTCAACAACCTGAACTTGCAATCATCTTCGGACGCACAAAGCGCCGGGTCGATGAATTGGCTAAAGCTTTGAATATCCGCGGCTATTTGGCTGAAGGAATTCACGGCGATCTCAGCCAGGCAAAACGCATGTCTGTGTTGAAGCAGTTCAAAGCAGGGAAAATCGATATTTTGGTTGCAACGGACGTTGCAGCACGCGGACTTGATATTTCTGATGTATCACATGTATACAACTTTGACATTCCGCAAGACCCTGAAAGCTATGTTCACCGTATTGGACGTACTGGACGCGCAGGTAGAAAAGGCGTTGCCGTTACGTTCGTAACACCACGTGAAATGGGTTACTTGAGCATCGTCGAAAGAACGACGAAGAAAAAAATGGAAGCTTTGATTCCTCCAACTGCTGATGAGGCTGTACTGGGCCAAAAACGCGTTGCGATGGAGCAATTGGTCGAAATGACAGAGAAAAACAATCTGGGCGACTACCGTGCATTTGCTACGGAAATGCTGGAGAAATTTGATGCTGTCGATTTGGTTGCGGCTGCCCTTAAAACAATGACAAAAGAACCGGAAGATACGCCGGTTCAAATTTCTGAAGAGCGCCCACTTCCTTCACGTGGAGGCGGCTACAAAGGTAAAGGCGGACGCAGTGGAGGCGGCGGCTATAAAGGCAACCGTTCATCTGGCCATCCATCTTCAGGCCGTTCATCTTCAGGTGCAAGCAGACGCCGTGAAGGCGGAAGCGGCGGCGGACGTCCGGGACGCACGCGCCGTCATGAATCCTAAAAAGAAAAACGCAAGCGGTCAAAAATAAAAGACGGACCCGAAAGCAGGCAACTGCTTTCGGGTCCGTCTTTTTTGTCCAGTCATTATGCGATACAATGGAGTGAAACGTTTTGAGGACTGAATCGTATAAATAGTATGAATGTGATGGGGGAGAAGCCAATGGACAACCAACCGAAAAACCAAATTTCCAAAAAGGGTTTGCGAGTATGGCGGTTGTATGGAATAATCCAGACGACTGTTTTGCTCCTGCTTGCCGTGGGAGCCAGCATCCTTACTTATTATCTCGAAGGCCCGGGCTGGCTGTATGGGATTTATGCAGCGATTCCAATTTTGTTTGGATTTTTATTTATCTATTTATTTCCTAAGATCCGGTGGCAACGCTGGCGGTACGAAGTACGGGAGCAGGAGATTGAACTTCAGCACGGGTTGTTTATCGTTAAGCGGACATTGGTTCCGATGGTCCGTGTCCAGCACGTTGACACAGAGCAGGGGCCTATATTGCGGAAGTATGACCTGGCGGAAATTTCAATTTCCACTGCTGCAACAACCCATACGATTCCAGCATTAATCACAGCGGAAGCGGACGAGTTGAGAGCCCGTATTTCCGTATTGGCAAGGGTGGCGGAAGATGATGTCTGAAAAAAGATACAAACTGCATCCAGTGTCTGCTTTTATAAACTTTGTAAAAGGGTTGAAAGAGCTGATTATTCCGTTTGTTGTTATTTTTGGGGTCAATATTTTCAGAGATGGTGGAGTCAGCGCCATGTTCACGGGGGGCTGGATAGAATTATTGCCGGTTCTCATCGGTGGAGTCGTCTTATTGTTTCTATTGATCGCCGGCATTATCAAATGGAAGCGTTTTGTGTACTGGTTTGAAGACGGTGAACTGCGTATTGAATATGGTTTGTTCGTCAAAAAGAAACGGTATATTCCGTTTGACCGGATCCAAAGCCTGAATTACACTGAAGGAATTTTCCACCGGCCTTTTGGATTGGTGAAAGTCAAAGTGGAAACTGCAGGTTCGGGAAAAATGGGGGAAGCAGAGGCGGAGTTGACAGCCATTTCACGGGAAGATGCCGACCGTATCGAAACTGAAATGGAAGCTGCCAAGCGTGGCTTCCGGGAACCCGCATCGGCAGTTGAGCATCCATCGGAAGAACAGGCGGAAATACCCGAAGAGAAAAAGGACGCACGCATGGTATACCGCATGAATATGAGGTCCCTGTTGATCCTTGCCACGACTTCCGGAGGAATTGGTGTTGTTTTGTCAGCGGTAGCTGTATTTTTTTCACAATTCTCCGAGTTGATTCCTTATGACGCCATATATGAAGAAGTGATGGTACTTTGGCGTTTTGGTGCATTGATTGTGGCTTTACTGGTTTTTATCGGTCTGGCCATCGCTTGGGTGATTTCCGTGATACTGACTGTTTTGGCAAATTACCAATTCACTATTTATACAGATGAAGATCATATTTATATTACCAGAGGCTTATTGGAGAAGAAGAGAGTTTCTGTGCCGTTTAAACGGATACAAGGAGTGCAGGTTTCACAAAATCCGCTGCGGGAACTGTTCGGATATGCCACTGTCACAGTGGAAAGTGCAGGAGGTTCAATTGGGGACAAAGACGAAAAAATCCGTCTGTTCCCATTGGTGAAGAAGAAAGACATGATTCCCATAGTGGCCGAATTGTTTCCGGAAACGAATTGGACGCCCGAGATGACCAAAGCGCCAAAACGCAGCCTGCGCTTCTTTTACCGCTTGGACTTTCTGTGGATGATTCCGCTCATCGGGGTGCTCAGCTATTTTTTCTTCCCGCTGGGCCTGCTGTCGCTGCTGATTGTACCGATTGTATTGGCATTGGCAGTCTGGCAGCACCGGACGATGGGGTATGCATTGATCGGCAAGCAATTGACAATGGAGTTCCGCGGCATCAGCAAGCACACTTTTTTTATGATGAAAAAGAGAATCCAGGCCATTGAAGTGACGCAAAGTTATTTTCAGCGCCGAAAAGATGTCGCTTCCATCCAGGCGACCATCAAATCCGGGATGCTTGGAGCGACGGCACGCATCGATCATATGGATCGGCAGGACGGCACCAGGATCCTCGAGTGGTACGAGCCGTCCAAACAGAAATTGGCGGCACACGAAAAAGGTCAGCCCGAATTGTCGGGCTGACCTTTTCAGTTTGTTGAGAAAATTTCCAGCAACCCGATATTCCGCAAAACAGCTGCGCTTTCCTGCGGGCTTGCGCCGAACTAACTCGGGCTTGGCGCCCGAGTGGATTTCGGCACTTCGCTATCCCGCTGGAGTCTCCGCTGTTTTGCTCCATATCTCAGATATATTTCATAAATGAGAACCCGAGTGATAGACTCTGTTTCTATATCAGTTAACAAAAAATCACTAGGAAGAAATTAAATAGAGTGGAAGCCGCCGACTCCTGCGGGACCAGCACGAGCCGAAGACCCTGGACTGAGCAAAGCGAAGGAAGCGGCTGAGGCCGTGCCCGCGGAAAGCGTGCGGCTGGAACGGAATGAAAGAAGAATGCTGTGTTTCTCGACAGTCTCAAAAGGTCAGCCCGAATTGTCGGACTGACCTTTTCCTTTTATACTATTTCCGATTTCTCCAACTGACAATCCGCTTGGGGTGGAAATAACTGAGCCCGATCAGAAAACCGGTGATCATTCCGGCAATGTGGGCAGTCGCATTCACATTCGGTGTCAGGAAAGTCATCACTATACTTATCACAATAATCGGCAGTATAATTTGTCTAAGCTGCGGCATGGTGCGGCCGCCATGATATAATAAAGCACCAAAAGCGCCAAAAATACCGAAAATGGCTCCGCTGGCTCCGACATGGGTGTATTCGAGCGGCTGCAAAAAATAAGTTGCCGCTGAAGCGAAAAGACCGGAAAGTGCATAGATGGTGATGAAGCGGACTTTTCCTGTCAGCCGTTCCAGTTCAGGCCCGAACAGGAATAGCGCAAACATATTGAAAAGCAGGTGCATCAGGCCACCGTGCAGGAAGATGGGGGTCCCGAATCTCCACCATTCGCCGGTGGAAATAAGGAAGTTGGAACCGACGCCGTAATAATAGATGTACTGTCCAACAAACGGAATCCATGTGATAAGATGGATTAATACATTGATGGCGATCAACGTTGAAACAACCGGGTACTTCCGTAGATATTGTGAAAAACTCTCATTGCGTATAAACATGTAGTCACCTCTATTTCATACATAACATTATACCTTTTTACCGATTGTGAATGAAAGGAGAAACCTTTATGATTACAGGAATCGGCTTGGATATTGTCGAACTTCGCCGAATTGCAAAGCTTGATTCGAAATCAGCAAAATTTCGCGAGCGGATTCTGACCAGGCAGGAGCTTTCCGAATATGGACGGCTGTCAGATAAGCGGAAAGTGGAATTCCTGGCTGGCAGATTTGCTGCAAAAGAGGCGTTTTCAAAAGCGAATGGTTCAGGGATCGGCAAAGCTTGTTCATTTCAGGACATTGAAGTCCGAAAAGACGAAAATGGAAAACCCGGCATTTATTTTCAGCAGCAGGAGCAAGGCCTGGTTTCCATAACCCACACAAAGGATTATGCAGCGGCGCAAGTCCTTTTGCAAACTAACTGACGAAGTGGTGAATAATAATGGAATTTTATCGACCTACAAAAGCGGTCATTGACTTGACTGCGATTGAGAAAAATTTAATGGAATTTCAAAAAAGAGCAGGACAAGCAGAAGTCATCGCGGTAGTGAAAGCTGACGCATATGGGCATGGCGTTCTGGAAGTCGTCAAAAAGGCGGTTTCGAATGGAGTGAAACTTTTGGCAGTTGCCACGCCTGATGAAGCCCTTTATCTGCGCAGGAACAATGTGAAAGAAGATGTGTTGGTCATGGGGGCAGTGCCGGGAAGGTTTCTGCCGATTGCCCAGCAGGAGAACATAACGGTTACGGCTATTTCGCTGGAATGGCTTTCGATGGCCGCTGAAGCCATGGATTCAAACCTGCCAGACTTGCGGGTTCATTTAAAAGTGGATACGGGGATGAGACGGGTAGGCGTTCAAGTGAAAGAAGCAGAACAGGCACTTTCTTTTCTGCGGGAACATTCTTTCTCCCTTGATGGCATTTTCACTCATTTTGCTACAGCAGATGAAGAATCCGGAGAATTGTTCCAGAACCAAATAAACCAAATGAAATCCATCATCGATTTCTTGGACGATCCTTCTGTCATGGTTCACGTTTCTAATAGCGCTGCCGCTATCATGCATCCCGGCTTGTCGTACGACGCGGTACGCGTTGGCATTTCGCTGTATGGAATTGCTCCATCTCCTTATGTAAGAGGAAAAATGCCATTTAAATTGCAGCCGGCGTTGAGCCTGGAGACGGAAATCATTCACGTTAAAAAAGTGCAGGCTGGCGATACTTTAAGTTACGGTGCCACTTACCGCTGCGAACAAGACGAATGGATAGCGACATTGCCGATCGGCTATGCTGACGGGCTGTTACGAGGACTGCAGGGCCAGGAAGTTTTGGTTCAGGGGCAGCGCGTGCCGATCGTCGGACGTATTTGCATGGACCAGTGCATGATTCGGCTCACCGGAAAAATGCCGGTCGGGGAAAAAGTCCAGTTGATTGGCCGGCAGCAAGATGAACATATTCTAATAGATGAATGGGCTGAAAAATTGGGTACAATTCCATACGAAATCCCATGTATTTTGACAAAAAGGATCCCGCGCATCTACACCGGAAGTGCCGACCTTCAAGATTTGTCTTTTCACGGTGCTGATACAATGTTAAGATAAAGTAGTGAAAAAAGATAAGAACGGGAACTTCGGAGGTGTCGGCTGTGTACGAGAAGTCAAAGACAAGAAAAGTGGTTGTAAAACTGCCGAAGCAAATGAGAGCGGAACTGACTGCTTATTCGGATGATCAAATCCAAGAACGTGGTGATTATGTTTACGTTTCAACTCAACGGGTAACCAAAAACATATATGATTCATATCACATTCGGGAAGCAATGATCAAAGGCTACGTGGAGATGTCACAAATCAATCTGTCAATCGCTTGTGAATGTTCTCATGCAGAATACGAAGCGGAGCACACGACCGTGCGACTCGTAAGCGGAGGGTGACAATTTGAATGTAAAACGTGGAGACGTTTTTTTTGCAGAATTATCACCGGTAGTCGGGTCTGAGCAAGGAGGGACCCGCCCAGTATTGGTGATACAGAACGATATCGGGAATCGTTTCAGTCCGACTGTAATCATTGCCGCAATCACGGCGCAAATACAAAAAGCGAAATTGCCGACTCACGTCGAGATCAATGCAAAGAAGTATGGTTTTGAACGTGACTCGGTTATCTTGCTTGAACAATTGCGGACAATTGACAAGTCGCGGTTGACTGATAAAATCACCCATCTTGACGAATCTTTGATGGAAAGAGTGGACGAGGCGTTGGAAATTAGTCTTGGCCTTGTAAAGTTCTAGCATACATACTCCTTAAGGCACCTGAAGAGAGCTTTCTTCGGGTGCCTTTTTATGAATGAAAAAAAGCGGTAAGATTAAAATAGATGTGCAAACCCTTTTTTTCCGATACAATAAAGGAAACGTACATAAACTGTGGACATAGAAGTTAAGGAGGCTCTCTCTCAAGCATGAACAGACAAATAGCCAAATACATTCAGGAAAATACAACAGAGATTATTTCGAAGTGGAAAGAGCAGATGAAAGAAGACGAAAATGAACGTTCCTTTCAGATGACACCTCCAGAGATAATGGACAAAACAAGCCGGGAATTCGCCGACTTGATGGCTTCAAATTTACTGGAAAGCCATCAGGCATACGAAAACCGGCTCTATGATTTTTCAGAGAAAGTGGTGCGGTTAGGCTGGTCCATCACTTTTGTGACCAAAGCAATCACCCATTTTTCGGAAATCGTCTTTGACGGCATGGAGCAGGAAGGTATTATTACACAAAACAATACCCGGGATTATATGAAAGAATTCAGCAACTGGATTACACCGATTCGGGATAAAACCATTGATGCTTATTCAAAGACATGGGAGCGGACGGTGAGTCTACAAAAAATTGCATTGCAGGAACTTTCTGCTTCGCTGATTCCCGTTTTCGACAAAGTCTCGGTTATGCCGCTTGTCGGAACAATCGATACGGAACGGGCCAGGCTCATTATGGAAAACTTGCTCGAAGGTGTAGTCAAGCACCGGGCAGAAGTTGTTCTCCTAGATATTACTGGAGTTCCCGTAGTCGACACCATGGTTGCTCATCACATCATACAAGCTGCCGATGCTGTACGTCTTGTCGGAGCGAAATGCATGCTGGTGGGCATCCGTCCTGAAATTGCCCAAACGATTGTGACATTGGGCATCAATTTGAATGACTTCACGACATCGAGCACATTGCAGCGTGGAGTCGAGCAGGCATTAGCCTGGACAAATCGAAAAATCGTGGAGGTTGATGAATAATGAATGTACGAATTCCGATTTTAAAACTGAGAGATACTTTAATCGTCTCCATCCAATGGGAACTGGACGATCAAACGGCCATTCAATTCCAGGAGGATTTACTGACAAAACTGCATGAAACAAGTGCGCGGGGAGTGGTTATTGATCTGACCTCCATCGATTTTATTGACTCGTTTATCGCCAAAGTCCTGGGGGATGTCATCAGTATGTCAAGTCTTATGGGGGCACGGGTGGTTATTACAGGTATCCAACCAGCAGTGGCTATCACTCTGATCGAGTTAGGGATTCGGTTAGAAGATGTTATGACAGCACTGGATTTGGAAAATGGTTTGGATAAACTTCAATTGGAATTGGAGGCTTAAGAATGAGCAACCAATCCTCGGTGGAAATTCAGACAGAATGGGATATTGTAGCAGCGAGGCAACTCGGTCGCAATGTAGCGAAAGAGCTTGGCTTCGGCACAGTAGACCAGGCCCGTATTACTACGGCCATCAGCGAGCTGGCTCGCAACATATACTTATACGCTGGACACGGAAAGATTGAAATCCAGCGGTTAACAAATAATGGAATGAAAGGCATCATGATCATAGCGGCAGATAACGGGCCTGGAATTTCGGACGTGCGAAAAGTCATGGAAGACGGCTTCTCGACTTCCGGAGGATTGGGTGCAGGGTTGCCGGGTGTAAAGCGCCTTATGGATGAATTCAAAATTGACACCACCCAAGGCGAGGGAACAGATATAAGAGCTACCAAATGGCTGCGATAGGGGGGCACATGATGGTTCAAAAAATCGACAGTCAATACAAAGAGATTTTAAGACAATATATGCAAAGGCAGTCTGAGCAGAATCTGTACGACGGCCAAAACTTCAGCAGGCAGCTGATTGCTGAAAACACTTCACCTGAAGAAGTGATCAGTATGCACAAAGCTGCCATGCAGGAAATGTATGAAGATTTGCCGGATGTGGTCTGGCATTCTTTTGATTTATTGATTGAGATGATGATCAGTTACGGCTTGGCGCTGCAAGAGCGCGAAAGCCTTCTTCAGCGACAGGAAGAGCTGCGAGTGGAAATGGATTTGGCGGCTAACGTCCAGGAAACATTGTTGAAAACGACGACTCCGTCATTGGAAGGGTTGGATATTGGGTTGCTCTCGATTCCGGCACGGAAGATGAACGGGGATTACGTCTATTTTGTCAGTGACCAGGAAGGGCATGCCGGCATAGCGGTAGCGGATGTGATCGGAAAAGGGTTACCCGCCGCTCTTTGCATGTCCATGGTCAAATTCGGCATGGACAGTTTGAATAACTCCCGGGCACGACCAAAAGATGTATTGGATGTCATCAATCGCGTAGTAGAGAAAAGCATAGACGATTCAATGTTTGTTTCGATGTTCTACGGCAGCTACAACGCTGGCGAAGCAACCATGACCTATGGTTCTGCCGGCCATGAGCCAGCCATTCTATATCGGGCGAAATCCGAAACGTTCTCGGAACTTAACTCTAAAGGCCTGTTGCTGGGCGTTTCTCCAGCTGCAAAGTACGAAGAGCATACAGTCCACCTTGAACAAGGCGATTTGCTGATTATGATGACTGACGGTGTGACGGAAGGTCGTAACGAAGAAGGTTTCATCGAACGGGAAGTTATTTTTGAGTTGATCCATCAAATGAAAGATGAGCCCGCACAAGTGATCGTCCGGCATGTCTATGATGAGTTGGTCCGTATGCAAAATGCTGAACTCAGCGATGACTTTACTTTGGTGATTTATAAAAAGGTTTAGAATTTGGGTTTAAGGTGCGGGAAATGGTGGTAAATAAATCTACAGTGGCTTTTTAGCTGATGTGATTACAGAAAAATGGGGTGTCAAACAGAGATGAACATTCAGGTGGAATTAGAAGAATCGAATAATGTGTTAACGGGTATCGTTCGTGGGGAAATTGACGCGCATACCGCACCCGTCTTGCGGGAGAAATTAGAAACATACCAAAACGAAAAGAATCTGGAAGCAGTGTTGGATTTATCCGACGTTAATTATATGGACAGTACAGGGTTGGGAGTTTTCGTGGCTTTTTACAAATCCATCAATTCAAATGGCGGCCATGTAAAATTAAAAGGGCTCTCAGCACGGTTAAAACGATTGTTTGATATAACTGGACTAGGAGACATCATGGATATCGAAGCAGTCGGAAAAGGTGGTAAATAATATGCGTCCTTTTGATTACGTTGAAATGAGGGTCCCTGCCAAATCGCAGTACGTAGGCGTAGCCAGGCTGACAATCTCAGGCTTGGCCAGCCGCATCGGATTTTCCTATGATGATATTGAAGATTTGAAGATCGCTTCAAGTGAAGCCGTCACCAACGCTGTTCAACATGCTTATAGAGATGAAGAAGATGGTGAAGTCGTCATCGGTTGTGCTTTATACAAAGACAAAATCGAAATAATGGTGGCAGACCACGGACAAAGCTTTGATTTTGAAGAAACGAAAACCAAAGTCGGACCTTATCACGACCAGGAAGAGATCACGTTTCTGAGAGAAGGAGGCCTTGGCCTATATTTGATCGAGACATTAATGGATGAAGTAAAAGTCCATCATCAGGAAGGCGTTACAGTCTTCATGACAAAGTATGTTGGAGGAGAGCAGGTGGAAGAGGATGTCGAAACGATCTCATCCTAATCAGCCTACAAAAGAACAGGTGCTTGAATGGATTGAGGCTTATCAAAAAAACGAAGATGAGGAAGCTCAAACCAATCTTGTCATGAATTACAAGCGTCTAGTGGAGTCCATTGCGCGCAAATATTCAAATGGTAAATCTTACCATGAAGACATTGCGCAAGTGGGGATGCTGGGCCTTTTAGGTGCCATCAGACGTTATGACCCATCTTATGGCAGAAGTTTTGAAGCATTTGCGGTGCCTACCATCATTGGTGAAATCAAGCGGTTTCTCCGTGATAAGACCTGGGCCATCCATGTGCCGAGACGGATAAAAGAGCTGGGTCCGCGCATTAAAGCGACTGTTGAGGTGCTGACAAGAGAACTGCAGAGATCACCTCATGTTTGGGAAATTGCAGAGTACCTGGATGTGGATGAAGATGATGTGTTGGAAGCGATGGAGATGGGAAAAAGCTATCAGGCGCTTTCCATGGACCATTCATTGGAAGCCGATTCAGATGGCAGTACGGTCACGCTATTTGATGTAGTGGGCCAGGAAGATCACGGCTATGAGAAAGCGGATCAGCGTATGTTGGTCGCAGAGGCGATGAATGTGCTGTCTGAACGGGAAAAACAAATTATCCAATACACGTATATTGAGCAATTGAGCCAAAAAGAAGCAGGTGACAAACTCGGAATTTCCCAAATGCATGTATCCCGTCTTCAGCGAAAAGCGATTAAGAAGCTTCAGGAAGCCATACTGGCAGCAGGCGGGGTTTCGTAGTGGAGAGAATTCAGCACAGTTTTGTCGATGCCTGTATTTTCAATGAAGCCAAAAAGGGAAACTATGAATCGGGAGACAGCTACTACACCGTTTTGACAGACGATTATTTTATTTGCTCGATTGCAGATGGTTTAGGCAGCGGACCCGTTGCGCGGGAATCTTCCCAGGTGATTCCACAGATTTTGGAACAATACCACCACGAAACAATTGATGAATTAATGAACCGCTTTAATAGTTTAATGGTACAAAAACGCGGGGCTGCAGTGGCGGTTTTCAAAGTCGATTTTAAAAATAAGACCTTGGAATACAGCTGTGTTGGCAATATCCGCTTTTACCTTTACCGAAAAGGGACGGATGAAGTGATTTACCCCTTGCCGGTCATGGGCTATTTGTCTGGACGCCCACAAAAATTGCGTACCCAATTGTATACCTATGTGGAAGACGATCTGTTTTTGATTCATTCCGACGGTGTGGTATTAAGGAACCCTAAAGCTATGATGCGCAGGTCAGGAACTCCGGAACGGCTGTATTGCGATATACTCAATACCATTGAAACCGGTGATGACGCAACATTCATATCAGGAAGCCTACTCAAATGAGCAGGCTTCTTTTTTCTGTGGCAGGAGAAAATTCCGCTCACCGGCACTCCAACCCCATTGAGCGTTAAAGCATGATAAAATAAGAGGATATGGAAGGGAAGTGTTTGCATGCAAGTACAACAAATACATACAGTAATCGCGAAAGAAACAAATGTCCGGCCCCACCAGGTGGAGCAAGTCATCGCTTTGATCGAAGATGGAAATACAGTGCCTTTTATCGCGCGTTACCGGAAAGAAGCCACCGGTTCTTTAGACGAAGTCCAAATCAAAGCCATTGAGGATCGTTATACATATATCCAGAATTTGGAACAGCGCAAAGTGGAAGTGATCCGCTCCATTGCAGAGCAGGAAAAACTGACCGACGAACTGGAGAAAGAGATTCATGCCGCTACTGTGCTTCAACGGGTGGAAGATTTGTATCGGCCGTACAAACAGAAGCGGCGGACTAAAGCTATTATCGCAAAAGAGAAAGGGCTGCAGCCGCTCGCTGACTGGCTGATGAAATTCACGCCTGATAATGTCCAGCGAAAAGCAGCCGAATTTATAACTGTGGAAAAAGGTGTTGAAACCACAGAAGCAGCAATCCAAGGCGCTCAGGATATATTGGCAGAGAGTTTTTCGGACGATCCGGATATCCGGGAGAAAGTGCGTTACATGACCAGAAAAAACGGTACGATTGCGACGGTTGCAAAAAAGGACCATGAAGACGAAAAGCAAGTATTTGAAATGTATTACGAGTATGAAGAATCCATACAAAAAATCGTCCCCCATCGGGTGTTGGCCATTAATCGCGGGGAAAAAGAAGGCGTTTTAAAAGTTTCAGTGAATCCGCCAGTCGAGCGGATTGTGGGGATCATGAAGAATAAATGGCTGAAAGAAGGTACTCCCTCAACAGAAGTGGTGAATTCAGCCATAGAAGATGGTTACAAGAGGCTGATTCAACCTTCTGTTGAGCGCGAAATCAGAGCGGAACTGAGCGAAAAAGGAGAAGCGCAGGCAATCCACATCTTTTCAGAGAACTTGCGGAATTTACTGCTGCAGCCTCCGATGAAAAACAAGATGGTGCTGGGGATTGACCCGGCTTATCGGACCGGCTGCAAACTAGCCGTTATCGATGAAACCGGAAAATTGTTGGAAGTTGCTGTGATATATCCTCATCCCCCCAGAAATGATAAAAAAAGCGCAAATAAAGTTATGAAGCAATTGACAGAGAAGTACCCAATAGAAATAATGGCAATCGGAAACGGGACGGCTTCAAGAGAGACGGAACAATTTGTGGCCGATTTCCTGGCTGAATCAGACGCCGCTGTTTCGTATGTCATCGTCAATGAAGCGGGAGCCAGTGTGTATTCAGCGTCGGAGGTGGCTCGAACAGAGTTTCCAGACCTTCAAGTCGAAGAACGGAGCGCAGCCTCCATTGCCCGCCGTCTTCAGGATCCTTTGTCCGAACTGGTGAAAATCGATCCGAAAGCTGTGGGGGTTGGACAATACCAGCATGACGTTTCCCAAAAGAAGCTGGCAGACCAGTTGACGTTTGTGGTAGAAACAGCTGTTAACCAGGTCGGTGTAAATGTAAACTCTGCTTCTTCGTCGCTTCTCCAGTATGTGGCAGGATTGAGCAAGACAGTTGCTGAAAACATCATTAACATGCGCGACGAGAACGGACGTTTCACCACGCGAGCCCAGCTGAAGAAAATACCACGCCTGGGAACCAAAACATATGAACAAGCAATTGGATTCCTGAGAATCCCTGAAGGCAAGAATCCACTGGACGCCACAGGCATTCATCCCGAAAGCTACGCTACTGCTGAAAAAATATTGAAGATAGTGGATGCTGACAAAAAAGATGTAGGACAACCTCAACTGGCTTCGAAATTAGCTGAATTGAATGTGAGCGAGCTGAGTCAGGAACTGGCAGTGGGGGAAATTACAATAAAAGATATCCTCGATACACTGCAGAAACCATCAAGAGATCCACGTGATGAATTTCCACAGCCTTTATTGAAAAATGATATTTTAAAAATGGAAGACTTGCTTCCCGGAATGGAGGTCCAAGGTACCGTCAGAAATGTCGTCGATTTTGGCGCTTTCATTGATATCGGAGTAAAACAGGACGGGCTTGTCCATATTTCGAAATTGAAGAAGGGATTTGTTAAACATCCTTTGGAAGTAGTGGCTGTCGGAGACATCGTTACAGCCTGGGTTGAGAAAGTGGAAAAAGACAAAGGGCGTATTGCACTGACAATGCTGCAGCCGAAAGAACAATTATAAATAAGGAAAGTTGCAATCGGCAGTCCCAGAAATTCTGGGACCGCCGTTTTACTTAATGCAAAAGAAGAAAGGAGTCAGCATGACAGAGAAAGAATTGACAGAACTCATAAAAGAAATTTCACTTCGAGTATTCCATAAACCATTTTGGCATCAAGGGATTTTTAATTCACGCCTCAGGACAACCGGCGGAAGATATATGCTCCAATCACACAACATCGAAATTAATCCCCGTTCCTACGAAAAATTCGGCTTCAATGAACTGGAAGGGATCATCAAACATGAGTTGTGTCATTACCATCTTCATATTGAAGGAAAAGGGTACAGGCACCGCGATGCTGATTTTAGGAAGTTACTGAAAGAAACAAAATCGCCTCGTTTTTGTTCAACATTGGATATTCAAAAGAAAAGGCAATCATCTAAGCGGTATGTTTATCAATGTCTTTCATGCAATCTAGATTACATTCGGAAGATCCGAATGAATACAGAAAGATATCGCTGTGGACGCTGTTCCGGAAAGCTGGCGATGAAATGAGCACGCTGACAATTCAATGGTGACATGAAAAGGAGCCCATAATCAAAGGCTCTTTTTTTGTATTGGCAGCAATTTTTATCACTAAAATTCCTGGAAACAAATAATAAAAAAGAAATAACAAAATTTCTTTTAAAAAGCAGTTGACGATTTCTGAAGAGGTCTTTATAATAGAAAAAGTCGACAAGTGATTGCGGCATTATTCCGAAGTAGCTCAGTGGTAGAGCACCGCACTGTTAATGCGATGGTCGTAGGTTCGAATCCTACCTTCGGAGCCATTAAGGGCCCCTTGGTCAAGCGGTTAAGACACCGCCCTTTCACGGCGGTAACACGGGTTCGAATCCCGTAGGGGTCATCATTTTACATAAGCGAGATAATGGTTTTCGTTATAGTCATATAACTTAACAAGAAATTAGTTCTTGACAATAACTCGCCGAAATGAGTATAATAGAATTTCCGCTGCAAGAACGAAGTAACGCAGCCGGTGCAGATATAGATCTTACGCAGAGAGCATAACAAATCTTCATATATACTATTGTCGCGGGGTGGAGCAACAAGCCGTACGAAGACGGCGCAGTAACATCGAAGCAGGCGTAAGCCGATGCAGATGTCCATTACGCAGAGAGCATAACAAATCTTCATATATACTATTGTCGCGGGGTGGAGCAGTTCGGTAGCTCGTTGGGCTCATAACCCAGAGGTCGCAGGTTCAAATCCTGCCCCCGCAACCAAAAAGGTCCCGTGGTGTAGCGGTTAACATGCCTGCCTGTCACGCAGGAGATCGCCGGTTCGATCCCGGTCGGGACCGCCATTGTAATGGGGTATAGCCAAGCGGTAAGGCAACGGGTTTTGATCCCGTCATGCCCTGGTTCGAATCCAGGTACCCCAGCCATATTTTTTAAACATTGACTTAAAAAAGATCCTCTAGTAATAAAAAACTTTCATTGACATTGAGTTGGTCACGGGTTATAATAGAATTCGTCCCTAAAATAATTCAATGCGGTCGTGGCGGAATGGCAGACGCGCTAGGTTGAGGGCCTAGTGGGAGAAATCCCGTGGAAGTTCGACTCTTCTCGGCCGCACCAAACGTATGCGCCCGTAGCTCAATTGGATAGAGCGTCTGACTACGGATCAGAAGGTTGTGGATTCGACTTCTGCCGGGCGCGCCATAATTTTTATACTTATTTTGCGGGTGTAGTTTAGTGGTAAAACCTCAGCCTTCCAAGCTGATGATGAGGGTTCGATTCCCTTCACCCGCTCCACTATTTATTTTTTATACTGAACCTTGAAAACCGAACAGCAAAACGTCAATAATAA
>NZ_RIAX01000013.1 GCF_003719725.1 Planococcus salinus
AAAGTTAGTTTTGAACTCTAACTTTTGGGGTGCACCACCGAGCCTTATCGGCTCATGCTTCTTTTTGGTTTCAATGCTTATCGGGAACGGTTTCATTTGGGATGAGGCTGGCCAACACAAAGACCAGGACGGAAACCGCCAAGGAAATATATACACCCATCATGAAATCGAAAGGCACGCCTTGAACTGCGCTTACTACGTAGTTTAACAATGAAATCAATAAAACCGACCAGAAAAAAGTTGCAATAAACTGCATGTCATTTCACCTCTACATAAAATATCTTCCATTATCATATCACATGCCCATCAAGACAGAAAGAAAGTTTCACGTATTTCGGGAGTTTTTGTCCGAAGTATGTCGGACAGTTGAAAAAAATGACGCAATCACGTATGATTGACACCAGGTACTAACAATTGATGACAATCGAAAAGAGGGACCATTATGAATGCTGGGATAATCGGTATCGGCAGATGTTTGCCTGATGATAAACTAACAAATTTCGATTTGGAAAAACGCATGGATACTTCCGATGAATGGATCCGCACGATGACAGGCATACAAGAGCGCCGCATAGCCAAAGATGAGCAGGATACGTCTGATATGGCGTTCAATGCGGCACAGAAAGCGATTGAAGATGCGGGCATTGACCCTTCAGAAATAGGTATGATCCTTGTGGCGACAGTGACACCGGATCAGCCGTTTCCTTCAATGGCTTGTATGCTGCAGGAAAAATTGGGTGCTCGTAACGCCGCGTCCATGGACGTTTCTGCGGCATGCGCAGGCTTTATGTATGGTGTCGTGACGGGAAAACAATTTATCGACTCGGACGTATACAAATATGTCCTGGTAGTGGGCGTTGAAAAACTTTCAAAGATCACTAATTGGGAAGACCGCAATACAGCTGTTTTGTTTGGCGACGGAGCTGGAGCGGCAGTGCTCGGAAAAGTCTCTGAAGGACGAGGCATTTTGTCGTTTGAACTGGGCTCTGATGGCAGTGGCGGAAAACATCTGTACCAGGACGAACATCTGGTCATGAACGGACGGGAAGTTTTTAAATTCGCCGTGCGTCAAATGGGAGAAACGGCAATAAACGTTCTTGAAAAAGCGGGACTGACAAAGGAAGATGTGGATTTTCTGATTCCACACCAAGCAAATATCCGCATCATGGAAGCATCTCGCATGCGGCTTGAGTTGCCGGTGGAGAAGATGTCAAAAACCATCCATAAATACGGCAATACTTCTGCAGCTTCCATTCCGATTTCTCTTGTGGAAGACGTGGAAGAAGGCCGGATCAAAGATGATGACCTTATCGTAATGGTCGGATTTGGCGGCGGATTGACTTGGGGCGGAATTGCCATGAGATGGGGAAAATAACAGTTAATGCGAAAAGGAGATACAAAAATGTCAAATCGTCGAGTAGTAATTACTGGAATTGGGGCAGTTACGCCGTTGGGCAATGATATTGAAACCACTTGGAATGCAGTAAAAGAAGGCAAATCCGGCATCGGTCCACTAACGCGAATCGATGCAGATCAGTACCCAGCGAAAGTAGCTGCGGAAGTAAAGGATTTCTCAATTGAAGATTATATAGAACGCAAAGAAGCGCGTAAGATGGACCGTTTTACGCATTATGCCCTGGCAGCGTCCATTATGGCGATGAAAGATGCCAAACTGGAATTGGATGATAAGACGGCTTTGCGGACAGGTGTCTGGATTGGTTCAGGCATCGGCGGAATGGAAACAATCGAAAATCAGATGGACGTCTTGAATAACCGGGGAGTCAGAAGAATCAGCCCGTTTTTCGTTCCGATGATTATTCCGGATATGGCTTCCGGCCAAGTTTCCATTCATTTCGGGGCCAAAGCGATCAACTCCTGCTCGGTCACTGCGTGTGCTTCCGGTACAAACTCCATTGGGGATGCTTTCAAAGTGATCCAGCGCGGGGATGCGGACGTTATGATTTCCGGGGGAGCAGAAGCACCCATTACAAGGCTTTCGGTTGCCGGCTTTACCGCCAACACAGCTTTGACGACAAATGCAGATCCAGCAACAGCTTCACGTCCGTTCGATAAAAATCGTGACGGATTCGTCATTGGCGAAGGCGCCGGAATTGTGATTCTGGAAGAATATGAACATGCCAAAGCACGTGGAGCAGAAATTTATGCAGAAGTGATCGGTTATGGCTCGACCGGAGATGCCCATCACATTACGGCTCCCGCTCCAGAAGGAGAAGGTGCGGCAAGAGCGATGAAACAGGCAATCGAAGATGGAGATGTAAAAGCAGAGTCGATCGGCTATATCAATGCCCATGGCACGAGTACTCCTTATAATGACCAATTTGAGACAACTGCTGTGAAAACGGTATTTGGAGAGCATGCCTATAAATTGGGCATGAGTTCCACCAAATCCATGACCGGCCACTTATTGGGAGCTGCAGGCGGAATCGAAGCCATTTTTACAGCACTGGCTTTGAAAGAAGGAATTATGCCTCCGACCATGAACTTGGAGACTCCTGATGAAGAATGTGATTTGGATTACGTTCCCAATAAAGCAAGACAGGCAGAATTTGAATATGCCATGAGCAATTCACTTGGATTCGGCGGTCACAATGCTTCACTGATTTTCAAAAAAGCGTAAATTTCCAATAGCGTCTTGCCACTTCCGGCAAGGCGTTTTTTATTACTCTAAAGTAGTATTTTAAATTTTTTTAAAACTTTGTGAAGGTTTTTTCTTGTGTAATTCCCTGAGAAACCGCCAATTATGTGAAACCGGAATGTCAGAAAAGAAACAGGATTGTTAAAATTAAAAAATAATTATTGCGTAATAAGATATTTTGTAATAAACTTTACATTAGTTAAAAATTAACAGAAAAAAAAGAATTTAGAGGTGTTTATATGTCAGTCACTCAAGCATCCAAAAAGCAGACACCCCTCCTTCAAGTGAAAAATCTCCAGACAGGATTCAAAATTGACGGAGATTACTATAATGCAGTCGAAGGCGTTTCTTTTGACGTTGACCGCAAACAGATTGTCGGCGTAGTCGGTGAATCGGGTTGCGGGAAAAGCGTCATGTCCTTATCCATCATGCAGCTTCTTCCGCAAGGAATCGGAAAGATCCGGGGCGGAGAAATTGCTTTTGAAGGAGCAGATATCGCTGGCTTGTCAGATAAAAAAATGAATCAAATACGCGGGAAAGATATTTCCATGATATTTCAGGAACCGATGACTTCGTTGAATCCTGTTTTCACAATTGGTTATCAAATTGAAGAAGTGATTTTAAATCACGAGAAGCTTTCAAAAAAGGAAGCGAGGAAACGGTCTGTTTCACTTTTGGAAAGTGTGGGGATTCCGCGTGCCAAGCAGATTGCAGATGAATACCCACACCAATTGTCAGGCGGAATGCGGCAACGGGTGATGATTGCGATGGCCATCGCCTGTCAGCCCAAACTGTTGATTGCAGATGAGCCCACGACGGCATTGGATGTCACCGTCCAAGCACAAATCCTGGATTTATTAAAAGGAGTCCAGGAAGCCAACGATATGGCAATCATCATGATCACCCACGACTTGGGCGTTGTAGCTGAGATCTGTGATGAAGTGATTGTCATGTACGCAGGGAAGATTGTGGAGCGCAGCACAGTGGATGAATTATTCAATCATCCGAAGCACCCGTATACCAAATTATTAATGAAAGCGATTCCAAAGATGGATGAAGACGTGGAAAAGCTTGCGACCATCGAAGGCCTTGTTCCTTCTATCATCAATATGCCGGAAATCGGCTGCCGTTTTGCCAACCGCTGTCCCAAAGCCATGCCGGAATGCCTGTCTGTGACTCCGCAACTGGGGGAAACGGCTCCGGGTCATGAAGCGGCCTGCCTGTTATACGATGAGAGCTGGCCCGAAAACGAAAAACACCATAAAGAAGGGGTAGGGCTGGCATGACAACAAGAGATTTTATCCAAGATCGCATCGACAGTTTGGAAAACCGGGATGTACTGCTCGAAATACAAAATTTGAAAACTTATTACCCAGTCAAAGGCGGGTTTTTCAAACGGACAGTCGGAAATGTAAAAGCAGTCGATGACGTGTCGTTCACAATCCGCAAAGGCGAGACACTCGGGCTTGTCGGTGAATCGGGATGCGGCAAATCAACCACCGGACGAACCATCCTGAGGCTGTTGAAACCAACAGACGGAAAAATTCTTTTTGAAGGAAAAGACATCACAAAACTGTCTGGCTCAAAACTGCAAAGAGCACGCCGTGACTTTCAAATGGTTTTCCAGGATCCTTATGCTTCTTTGAATCCGACGCAAATGGTCGGCGATATCATTGCTGAGCCGATTCTCAATTATGAAAAGCGAAATAAAAAAGAGCTGGAAAAAGAAATAAAAGCTTTGCTGACACGTGTGGGACTTCCGGAATCAGCGTATTACAAATACGCTCATGAATTCTCAGGCGGTCAGCGTCAGCGTATAGGGATCGCTCGTGCCCTGGCGCTTCATCCCAAACTGATTGTGGCAGACGAGCCGGTATCGGCACTCGACGTTTCTGTTCAATCGCAAGTATTGAATCTGCTGAAAGAGTTGCAGATTGAATTCGATCTGACTTACTTGTTTATCGCACACGATTTAAGTGTCGTCAAACATATGAGTGATCGGATCGGTGTCATGTATTTGGGCAGCCTCGTTGAGGTCGCTTCAAATAAAGATTTATACAGAGAACCGCTTCACCCTTACACACAAGCTCTGATTTCTGCGATCCCCGAACCAAATACGGCGATCAGGAAAGAACGGATTGTGCTGCAGGGCGATGTGCCAAGTCCGCAAAATCCGCCCTCGGGCTGCCCGTTCCATACGCGCTGTCCGATGGCAATGGACGTCTGCTCAAAAGAGAAGCCGCCATTAAAAGAAGTGCGTCCCGGACATCACGTTGCGTGCGTCCTGTATTAAATCAAAAAATAATTTTTTGGGGGGAAAAACATGAAGAACAAATCGTTAATCTGGCTCTTCGCAATAATTCTTGTCCTGTCTGCGTTTTTGGCGGCATGCGGCGGCAATGACAGCGATACAGCAACAGAAGAAGCAGACACAGATGAAGGAACAGCAGACGAAAAAGCAACAGAAGGAGAAGCACAGCAAGGCGGTACTATGGTATATGGCATCGACGCTCCACCTGAAGGATTGTTCTCTTCCGCATTTTACGGTATTGCAACAGATGGTGAAGTGATTGACCTTTTTGACGAACCATTGATCGACTACAACGAAAACTTGGAACCACAGCCAAATGTCGCTTCATGGGAAACGGAAGACAATAAAGTCTTCAACTTCACATTCGAAGAAGGCGTAAAATGGCATAATGGTGAAGAACTGACAGTCAATGACTGGGTATTTGCTCTTGAAACGATTGCAAGCCCTGATTATGACGGACCTCGCTACACGAACGTCCAGACAATTGAAGGAGCAGAGGCGTTCCGTAAAGGGGAAGCTGACTCCATTTCCGGAATTGAAGTGGTAAGCGACTATGAAATTACCATCACTTTTGACCAAGCACGCGTCAACAACTTAACAAACCTGTGGGTATACCCACTTCCGGAATCGGTACTCGGAGATGTTCCAGTTGCTGAAATGTCAGCATCTGAATGGGTGCGTTCCACTCCAATTGGAATCGGACCTTTCAAAGTGGACAACATTGTTGCTGGTGAATCCTTAGAGTTATCGAAAAACGAAGATTATTGGAACGGTGACGTAAACCTTGACAAAATTATTGTCCGTGTTATCGACAACTCTTCAGTAGTAGGCGCTTTGCAAAATGGAGACGTTGACATGATTTCACTTCAACCAGTCACAGGGCCGGAAGTTGAGCCATTGGAAAATGTCGAAATCGTCACTTATCCTGGCCTTTCTTATTATTTTGTCGGGTTCAAGCTTGGCGTATTCGATAACGAAACACAGACAATTTCTGAAGAACTGCCAAAATACCAAAGCAAAGAACTGCGTCAGGCGATGATGTATGCCATCAACCGCCAGGAATGGGTGGATGCCTTCTTCTTCGGTTATGCGAATGTCATCAACAAACCGGTTCCGACTTCTCACTGGAACGCAGCGGATGACAGCGAATTGAACACCTACGAATACGATCCGGAAAAAGCGAAATCATTGCTTGATGAAGCCGGATACGTTGATACGAATGATGACGGTTTCCGTGAAGATCCAAATGGAGATGAGTTTGTCGTAAAATTCTCTCACTATGCAACAGGCAACCCGACATTTGAATCACGCGCACAAGCCATCACGCAATATTGGAATGAAGTAGGGATCCAAACAGAACTCGAAATGGTCGAAGTGAATCTGTATTATGACATGATTGAAAAAGATGACCCTTCAATCGAAACGTTCTTCGGTGGCTGGAGTACAGCTGCTGATCCGGATCCATCCGGTCTATGGAAAGCCGATCAATTATGGAACTACCCTCGTTACAACAATCCAGAAGCCGACCAGTTGCTTGACGATGCGTTGAATATCGATATCGTCGGTACAGACCAGCAGGCTCGCGCTGATCTTTATATCGAATGGCAGAAGATTGTCAACGAAGAAGTTCCAATGCTTTACATCGCTGAATTGGAAGAAATCAAAGCGTTGAATAAACGCGTCGGCGGCACTGAGTATGATGTGTCCGGCCAAAACAATCCAGCTGAATGGTTTGTAACAGAATAAGAACAGCACCAAACTTTCAACGATGGGCTAACTATAGCCCATCGTTGAAAAATTATAATTTGCTCTTATGCACGGTAAGGAATGTTTAATGGAAATAATTCTTACCGTGCCGAAGAGCTCAGCCGAGAATTTTACAGACAAGGAGAGTATATATGCTTAAGTATTCGATTAGAAGGTTGCTTGGAATGATTCCTATGCTCATTCTTGTTTCCATCGTGGTTTTTTCACTTGCCAAAATGATGCCGGGGGATTCGTTAAGCGGTGAAATCGATCCGCTCAATACCAACCCGGAATATATAGCAGAAATGAGAGAAAAATTGGGATACAACGACCCGATTCACATTCAATACTTCGATTGGATCACGGGGTTTGCCCAGGGCGATTTCGGAAAATCGACCCGTTTTAAAATTCCGGTAAAAGATGTCATTTTGGAGAAATTGCCGAATACGCTTTTCCTTGGCTTAACGGCTTTGTTTATCACCTATGTACTTGCCTTTATGATGGGCATGTATTCGGGGAGAAAGCCTTATACGATCGGCGATAATGCAATAGCCGGCATCAATTACATCATGCTGGCGATTCCATCTTTCGTTGCTGCAGTGTTCGCGATTTATCTTTTTTCTTTTAAGCTTGATTGGTTTCCGTTTGGAGGGTCGGTCGATATTTTAGTGGAAAAAGGTACTATGGAATACTGGTTCAGCCGGCTGCATCATGTTTTGCTTCCCGCGCTTGTCCTGGGAGCGATGAGCACGGCTTCTTACACGCAATTTTTACGCAATGACATCATCGAAAATTCACGGAAAGATTTTGTGCGCACCGCGCGTGCCAAAGGAACACCGATGAAGAAGATCTACAACGTTCATATTCTGCGCAATTCGATTATCCCATTAGTCACTTTTTTAGGATTTGACTTTGCAGCGTTGATTGGCGGAGCGATTATCACGGAATCCATTTTCACGTACCCGGGAATCGGCCAATTGTTTCTTGAATCCATTTTAAGTCGGGACTATCCGACATTGATGGCTTTGACGATGTTATTGTCGGTTCTGACCCTGGTAGGCAATTTGATTGCAGATATATTATACGGCGTCGTGGACCCACGAATCCGTTTGGATTAAGGAGGAAGCAAAATTGGCATCATCAACAACTTTAACGCAGCAGAAGAAGCCGGAAAGAAGCTTGTCTCCCTGGCAGATAGCACGGAAGAAATTCTTTAAGAACAAACTGGCAATGGTCAGCTCGGTATATATTCTGGTAGTGACGATTTTGGCGCTGCTGGCACCATTTCTTGCACCTTATTTATCCCCTTCACCGGATATTGTGAAAGTAAATATCGGCTCGATGAATATTCCGCCGAACAGTGAGCATATCCTGGGAACCGATAAAAGCGGCAGGGATGTGTTGACACGGTTGTTTTACGGAGGCCGGATTTCCTTGCTGGTCGGTTTCAGTGCCACCTTGATGGTTATTACATTAGGTACACTGGTCGGCTCGATTGCGGGCTTCTTTGGTGGAATTGTTGACAATATCCTGATGAGATTCACTGACCTGGTATTGAATTTCCCGTTTCTTGTGTTTGTTATGGTCCTGAACACCATTCTTTACGGCATTGTAGACGGCTTATGGGTGCTGATTATCGTGATCGGGGTATTGAGCTGGGGAGGTGTCGCGCGTCTCGTGCGGAGCAAGATTCTGGCTGAAAAAGAGAATGAATACATTCTGGCGGCCCTGTCAATCGGCTGTTCGCCTGTCAAAGTCATATGGAAGCATCTGCTGCCGAACGTCATGTCGACCATTATTGTACAGGCTACACTGATTTTTGCCAGCATGATCGTCGCTGAATCAGCATTGAGCTATCTTGGATTCGGCGTACCGCAGTCCACACCGAGCTGGGGAATCATGCTGGCGTCCGCCAACGAGCCGGATGTCCTGCAGGGCAAACCATGGATTTGGATGCCTCCAGCGATTGCGCTGACACTGACAATTTTATCAATTAACTTTATTGGAGAAGGGTTGAAAGATGCTTTGAATCCTAAATCATTGCGGTAAATACAGAAAAGAGGCTGCGGATTCCGCAGCCTCTTTCTTATGCTTATTTTCTTTTGCGTCCCAGTCCCATGGCATTTTCCATTTTCTTTAAGGTTTTATTCGCCAGGAGATTGGCTTTCTCGGCGCCTTCGTCCAAAATTTTGTCCAGTTCGTCTGAGTTTAAAAGCTCAGCATAGCGTTCCTGAATCGGTGCAAGGTGTTCCGTTACAGCTTTGGCAACGGAAGCTTTAAAGTCGCCGTAGCCCGAGCCGTCGTATTTGGCAACCAAGTCTTCAATCGTTTGGCCGGTCAGGGCCGCTTCGATCGTCAGAAGGTTGGAAACGCCAGGCTTGTTTTCGCGGTCGAAGGTGACGACGCCTTCTGAATCGGTCACGGCGCTTTTGATTTTTTTCTCGATGGTTTTCAAATCGTCCAACAGCGTGATGACCGCTTTTTTGTTGCTGTCCGATTTGCTCATCTTCTTGGACGGGTCCTGGAGAGACATGATGCGTGCCCCGTTTTTGGGAATCCGGATTTCCGGGATCGTCAGCACATCATTGTATTTGCGGTTAAACCGTTCTGCCAGATCCCGTGTCAATTCGATGTGCTGTTTCTGATCATCGCCCACCGGAACAATATGTGTCTGGTACAACAGGATGTCAGCCGCCATCAGCGGTGGATAGGTCAATAGCCCAGCAGACACAGAGGTCGTTCTGGCGGACTTATCTTTGTACTGCGTCATCCGTTCGAGTTCGCCGATCGTTGCGACGCACTGCAGCATCCAGCCGGCCTGCGCGTGAGCAGGGACTTCTGACTGGATGAACAGCGTCACTTTCTCGGGGTCGATGCCGACCGCCAAATAAAGGGCAGCCAGGGCTTTGATGTTTTTTCTCAATTCCAGCCGGTCCTGCGGCATAGTGATGGCATGCTGGTCGACAATGCAAAAAATGCAGTCGTATTCATCCTGCAGTTCAGTAAATTGTTTAAATGCGCCGATATAGTTACCAAGTGTAACCGTACCGGTTGGTTGAACGCCTGAAAAAATCTTCTTCATC
This sequence comes from Planococcus salinus, assembly GCF_003719725.1. Lineage (GTDB taxonomy): Bacteria > Bacillota > Bacilli > Bacillales_A > Planococcaceae > Planococcus > Planococcus salinus. Next base: position 9,797 of record NZ_RIAX01000013.1, read on the forward strand.
CAAATTCCTCCTTAATAATAAAAAAACACAGCACACATCCCTGGATAAAGGGACGAATGATGTGTTTTTCCGCGGTACCACCCTAGTTGCCGTCGCCGGCCACTCTTCTTCGTAACGTGAAGATCACGGGCTGGGCTACTGTCAGTTCACCCATCCAGCTCAAAAGTCCATTCACTGCAGGCCTCCGTCTGTTTTCACCATCCACAGACTCTCTGGAAGAAGGCACTGCACCTACTTATCTTTTTCAACGCTTACTATTCATCTACTAAGTATAATACAAAGAACGAAATTAGAGCAATATGGAAATCCGAATAGGAATGTTAAATGAATCGGTTTCACTTGCGGGTATTCCCTTTCCTTTCCATAAGAAAATGTTAGAATAAAGAAAAAGCAACAGAAAGGACGATTCGCGGCATGAAACTTCTTAAATGGTCAGCGGCAAGTATTTTGCTAGCAACAGCAATGGCGGCGGCATCACCGGTTGAAGCAGCAACAGAAGAGGCAGCGGAAGACTTTACCACTCGTACATACAAAGCTGTGGAACTTGATTCTCAATTGCTGTCGGCATCTCAATTGTATAAGTATGATTCAGGCCTTACTTTTGAATATCCGGATGCCGTCCGCGGGATTTTTGTCACGGCACATTCTGCCGGGGGCTCACGCTTTGACTCGTTGGTCAACCTGGTGGATACGACAGATTTGAATGCGATGGTTATAGATGTCAAAGAAGACTACGGCTATTTGACTTTTGAGCCGGAAGAAGGAAGTGAATTGGCATCGCTTGACATTGGCCAACCTTATATAAACGATCCACGCGCTATGCTTGAACATATGGAAGAAAAGCAGATTTATCCGATTGCACGGGTAGTCGTCTTCAAAGATACAGTGCTGGCGGAGAAAAAGCCGGAATGGTCGTTTACGAATGGCAGCACAGTATGGAAGAATAACCGCGGCGAAGCTTTCGTCAACCCGTTCATGAAGGAAGTATGGGATTATAACGTACAAATTGCCATTGAAGCAGCCAAGCTTGGCTTTAAAGAAGTGCAATTCGATTATGTCCGCTTCCCTGAAGGCTTTGAACACCGTGCCGATACATTGAATTATTCCAAAGGGGAATATGAAGGAAATGGACAGGATGATACGCAAAGCCGCGTATCAGCAGTTACCGATTTTGTCGCTTATGCAAAAGAACAGCTGGAACCTTATGACGTGGAAGTTTCGGTGGATATTTTTGGCTATTCCGCTACATTGCCGGAAGCTCCAGGCATTGGACAGAACTTCTCGAAAATCTCTGAGAATGTGGATGTCATTTCTTCCATGATTTACCCGAGTCACTGGACATCCTATTTCGGTATTGCGAAACCGGATTTGGAACCTTATAACCTGGTTGCAGAGTATTCGAAAGTGGAAAACGCAAAACTGGCAGAGCTTGAAAATCCACCAGTTTCCAGACCCTGGCTGCAGGATTTCACGGCTTCTTATTTAGGTGCCGGGAATTACAAAGTATATGGAAAAGCTGAAGTGGAAGCACAAATCAAAGCACTGAATGATCATGGCATCGAAGAATTCCTGTTATGGAACGCGGGAAACAGCTATTCGAAAGGCGTGGATTATACACCTTAATACGTTTTTTAAAAAGCCCTGTCTTTTGATAGGGCTTTTTGAAACTTTTTAAGCCGTCAAACGTATTATCTGTATAGCCCCGCAATTTTCAAACAGGAACCGTAATTGAGAATAAATAATTTTTAGAAAACACGTTTAAGCTTTTTTGAAAAAGGGTAAAATGAACAATAAGACACGACACACATGTCTCGATATTGTGAAAAATACGTGGATTTCTTATATTTTTTCTGTATCGATGTATGAAATGTAAGCTAAGTATTGTATAATCAATATAAAGCTTCTAAATTAGATTGATTCTAATGTAAGAATAACTGAACTGAATTTCCCCGAATCCGAAAGGAAGTGCTTGAATATGATGGTAACTTTATTTACATCCCCTAGCTGTACATCATGCCGGAAAGCAAAGGCTTGGCTGGAGGAACACGATATTCCATATACAGAACGCAACATATTTTCCGAACCGCTGACAATCAGCGAGATCAAAGAAATATTGCGTATGACTGAAGACGGTACTGACGAAATCATTTCAACGCGTTCGAAGATTTTCCAAAAATTGAATGTCAATGTTGAAAGTTTGCCACTTCAGCGTCTGTATGAATTGATACAAGAACATCCCGGATTGCTTCGTCGTCCAATCATCATGGATGAGAAACGACTGCAAGTCGGATATAACGAAGATGAAATCCGCCGGTTCCTTCCTCGTAAAGTGAGAGCATATCAACTGCTTGAAGCGCAACGAATGGTAAACTGATCAATAAGTAAAAGCTGTCCGGCCTTTATGATATTTCATAATGGAAGTGGGACAGCTTTTCTGATTTTAATGTGTTGCATTCCATCGATAACTGCATTAAACTACAAGGTAACTTGCTGCCGCTAACGGCAACAGGCAGAATTTTTCTCTTATTGCCCCAGGGAAGTTATAATGAATAGACACCCCACCATAGTAGGAGGAAATCCTCTTAGCCCATTTCGAAAGGAGAGGTGTAAAATGGAAATCGAACGCATTAATGACAATACAGTAAAATTTTATATTTCCTATCTCGATGTTGAAGAGCGCGGCTTCAGCCGTGATGAAATCTGGTTTAACCGGGATAAAAGCGAAGAGCTTTTTTGGGAAATGATGGACGAAGTAAACGAAGAAGCAGACTTTGCAATGGAAGGTCCGTTGTGGATCCAAGTGCAAGCTATGGATAAAGGCCTGGAAGTGACTGTGACAAGAGCGCAATTGACGAAAGACGGCCAAAAAATCGATATGCCGGACGACATTGAAGAGCGACGCAAAATGTTTTCAGGCGAAGACACAGGCGTCCATGAGTTCGATGAATTCGACCCCGTTTTCAATGATCCGGACCCGAAAACTTTCGAATACACTTTTATCCTCTCGGAAGTAGAGGAATTGTTGCCGATAGCGGAAAGACTTAAGTACGTACCGGTCGAGACGTCACTCCATCATTTTGAAGGCAAGTATTATTTATATGCCAAATTTGATGAAATACTGCATTCTGATGAAGACGTGAAGAATCACGTCAGCGTCATCAGTGAGTATCTGAAGACGTCACCACTTACCATTCACCGTCTGGAAGAATACGGTAAGGAAATCTTCAAACAAGACGCTTTGTCGAATATCCTCCATTACTTTGGATAAGGTCTCCTATGGGAGATCTTATTTTTTTTGCCCTGCTCACTTATTTAACACAGCTTTAAGGTTTAAGCACCGCTGCCTTCTCTATTGCTAAAAAGAAGGAATTTTCTTACAATATAGAAAAGGAGAGTGATTCACATATTAACTGCTTTCACTAAAGACCAGAAGCTTTTCTATTTGACAGATGCGTACGCGCGTGAAGAGCTTTTGACACTGCGAAACAAAGAACAATTTTTTTGCCCGATTTGTGGAGCTTCTGTCATATTAAAAATCGGTGACATTAAAATTCCCCACTTTTCTCACAGATCCCTCTCTGAATGTGATGCATTCAGTGAACCTGAATCCTCTCTTCATCTGCAGGGAAAGCGCCTGCTTCATCATTTTTTTCATCGCCACCAACTTCCCGTGGAAATCGAGAAATACCTGCCGGCCATCCGTCAACGAGCTGACTTGCTGGTGAACGGACAAACAGCGGTGGAATTCCAATGCAGCCCCATTTCTGTTTCCCATATCACCAAGCGTACAGAAGGGTATAAGAAACTGAATATCGGAACTTTATGGATCAAAGGAGTAAAAGAACAAACGGAGGATGGCATCCAGCTTATTCGATTAAAAGCGCATGAAAGAGCTTTTTTTCAAAAAAATAAAGGCAGCAGTTATCTCGTGCTATTTTTACCCGAAGCCAACCGCTTTTTTTACTATTCGAATTTGTTTTACATAAGCGGTAATCGCTGGGTGGGAAAAGGAAAACAGTTGACTGCGGAACAGCAATCGTTTCCGTTTGGCATACCCCGTCGTTTATCAAAGGAAGAGTTTCGGCAACTTTGGGTTCTTTATTCCCGTGCCCGCCGCCAGTTTATCGCCTCTCAAGCCTATTCCAAGAATCGTTACCAGAATGTTTTCTGGAGGTGCTGTTACGAATTACGGCTGGATATGAAAAATTTCCCCGACAGTATCGGTCTGCCGCTGGAAAAAGCGGAATGCATTGCAGAACATGCTGTGCTGTGGCAGCTGAAAGTTCTGACCGCTAAGCGAAAGGGTATTTCGATGTTTGCGTTGGCGAATTCCGGGAAGATACCAATAGCTGCTTTTGCTTCCATCGAAGAAGTGGTGAAGCTGTTGGAGACTTTTGTAAAGCTGCATCAGCTGATGGAGCAAAAAGAAGCGGGTCCTTTGGGAATTTTTGAGATAATGTATGAAAGCTATTGCTAAAGCTTGCGAAAATTGAGAAAATAAAAGATGGTTCGGCTCCCGAAAGAGAGCGCCAAAGGAGGAATTCGAATGGTTGAAAAAATTATTACAAGAGATCAAGTCCCTGAAGAATTGACGTGGAAACTTGAAGACATTTATGAAACAGATCAAGCCTGGGAACAGGAGTTTACAGCTGTAGCGGAACTTTCCGAGAAAGCTGCTTCGTATCAGGGAACACTTCAGAAGAACGCTGAAGCACTGTATGAAGTGCTTGTTTATAAAGACGAGTTATCACAGCGTCTGCGCAAATTGTATACGTACGCCCATATGCGCTACGATCAGGACACGACTAATTCTACGTACCAGGGGATGGACAGTCGCATCAAATCACTGGCTGCAAAAATTTCGGCCGGTTTATCTTTTCTGGTGCCGGAAATTTTGGAGCTGGACGAAGCGGTATTAAACAGCTACATCGAAGAGCACGAAGGGTTGCACTTATACAGACACGCCATGGAAGAATTGAATGCAATGCGCCCGCATGTACTGCCGGCGGAACAGGAAGCTTTGCTTGCACAGATGTCGGAAGTGGTGAGCTCGCCTTCTGAAACCTTCAGTATGCTCAATAATGCGGATTTGGAATTTCCGGAAATTGAAAATGAGGACGGAGAGCGGGTGCAGATTACGCACGGCAACTATATCCGCTTTTTGGAAAGCGATAATCGACGTGTGCGGGAAGATGCTTTCAAAGCAGTCTATGCAACTTATGGGAAGTTTCGCAACACCTTTTCATCCACTTTATCGGGCAACATCAAACGGGACAATGTCAATGCGCGGGTCCGCTATTATTCATCCGCCCGTGAAGCGGCTTTGTCGGATGATCATATCCCTGAAACGGTCTACGACAATTTAGTGGAAACGGTCAACAACAACCTGCATCTGCTGCACCGCTATGCAGCGCTTCGGAAAGAAGTGCTGGGGCTTGACCAAGTTCACATGTGGGACATGTATACGCCGCTGGTAAAAGAAGTGGAGATGGAAATTCCATACGAAAAAGCAAAAAGCACTATGCTCAAAGGGCTGGAAGCTCTGGGAGAAGAGTACGTAGGCATTGTAGAAAAGGGCCTTAATAACCGCTGGGTGGACGTATTAGAGAACAAAGGGAAACGCAGTGGTGCCTATTCATCCGGAAGCTATGGGACGAACCCGTACATTTTGATGAACTGGCAGGATAACGTCGATAACCTTTTCACATTGGCTCATGAATTCGGACACAGTGTCCACAGTTATTACACGCGTGCCAACCAGCCGTATGTCTATGGGGATTATTCCATTTTTGTGGCAGAAGTGGCTTCAACCACCAATGAGGCATTGCTCAATGAATATATGGTCAAAGCGACAGACAATGAGCAGGAGCGGATATACCTGCTGAATCATTGGCTGGATGGATTCAGAGGTACAGTATTCCGCCAAACAATGTTTGCTGAATTTGAACACCTGATCCATCAGATGGATCAAAACGGAGAAGCGTTGACAGCTGACCGGCTGACCGAAGTCTATTACGATCTGAATAAGAAGTATTTTGGAGAAGAAGTGGCGATAGACGAGGAAATCGGCCTGGAATGGGCCAGAATTCCTCATTTCTATTACAATTACTACGTTTTCCAATATGCCACAGGATTCAGTGCAGCAACAGCCTTGAGCAAAGCCATCCTGGAAGACGGACAACCGGCTGTCGATCGTTACATCAATGAATTCCTGAAAGCGGGAAGTTCTGATTATCCGATCGAAGTATTGAAAAAAGCTGGAGTTGATATGACGGAATCAGGGCCAGTGGAAGCAGCCTGTAAAGTATTCGAACAAAAGCTGGACGAATTGGAAAAGCTGTTGCTGAATAAATAACAGAAAAAGAGAGGGGGCGCCCCTCTCTTTTTGTTTTATTAACATAACGAATTTTAAAAAAGATATATTTGTATGCCTTTACATTATGGCATTTTTGTGAAATGAAGGAAGAAGTATTGATTTATAAATTATGCCGTGATAAAGTTATGTTGTGAAATAAATCACATACAAACATACACCCCTTTGTTTGAGCGTGAACATTTCTCCCATCCCCTTTGTGTAACATAGAAAGGCGCCTTCCGGTTTCGGAAGGCGCCTTTTCTTTTGGCCGGAAAAATAGGTCCGCCACAGTGGCGGACCTATTTGATCGTCCATAATGTTTCTTCAGGCAATTTAATGCGGTCCAGCTTTTGCTGGAGCATTTGTTTTTTTAACTCGAACTCAGCAGTTTGCTCGGATATATTGTAAATTGAAGCGATTTCCCTTGTAGCCATCGTAGAATACTTTAAAAATAATTCATCAAGCGATGGAGGGGATTGCCGGTTCAAGTCCCGTTCACCCAGCATCTCGGACAAAACAGTTTTATAAACGTCATAAGAATAAAGGCCTGATACTTTGACTCCTTCGTCTTCGATGCATTCGTTGAAAAAAACAATGCTGGGCACTTCATCAACTTCCATTTCCCGTGTAATGTGCAAATCGCATTGGAACGCTTTTGCCGTATGTACGGAATGGAAGTCCCGCTTAAATTCCCCCTGGTCCAGTTCTGCCTCTTCTGCAATTTCCAGTAGTATTGCATATGAACAGACATCTTTTTCCTTCAGCAATATATGTTGCTGGAGTTTATGCAAAAAGCGGCTTCCAGCCCTTTTTCCCTGCAATTCGGCAGCCTTGACGGCAACTGAAGCCAAAACAGGATGAGAGAGCTGATCCGGGTCGATATTCGCTTCTTTGCTGATGGTATTCAAATTTACCAGTTTGGTGGTCAGGACCGTCCTCAACGAGAAGTAATGCCCATATTCGATCTGCAACTTCCGAATAATGGTTTGAAGTTCCCAGCACTGAGGACTGAGAGGGTCAACGAAAACATAGAGCTCCATTGGTTTTGCGCAATTTGTGCCTTCGCATACCTCGTCTACCATGTCCAAATTGTTCACTCGAATTCCTCCTCGCTATCTTGCCGATTAACCATGTGATGCGCAGTAAGCACGAGTCGATTATAGTAGTTTTCACGTAACTTCCCGGAAAGTCCCACTTCATCCATTGCTTCGCTCATACATTCCAGCCAGGCCTGGGCTCTGGAAGGAGTAATTGGAAAAGGGAAATGCCGGGCTTTCAATCTCGGATGTCCATGTTCTTCTGAATATATATTCGGCCCGCCAAGGTATTGGGTCATAAATTGTTTTTGTTTTCTGGCGGTTTCTGTAAGATCGTCTGGGAAAATCGGCTTCAGCTTCGGATGCTGTCCCACGCGCTTATAAAATGCGTCGATTAGGCGTGACAGTCTTTCCGCACCGATTTCTTCGTACGGAATAATTGGTTTTCCAGTCATCATCGTAACCCCTTTGCTTTAGCTGTAAACTCATTCTAACAACGGATAAGAAATTTAACAAACAAATCGACTGCCGTAAGCTGACAGGGCGACTCAATATCCAGGCAATTCCCTGTTACTGCCCAGCTTCTGCCGCTTTCATAAAACGGGCAATTTTCTTGTCCGCCTGCCGTACCGGAATGTTGTGCTGCTGAAGAAATTCCAGGAACAGGCGCCTGCCGGCTGCTGCATCCGTAACTTCGTATTCAACCTCATAGTCTTCTTTGCCGAGGTATTCTGAATGGTCGAAAACGAGTAACCCTTGTTGGTATTCAAACTCAATCCGGTGAGTGGTCAACGTACCGATGTGACGCAAAGTCCGCCAGTTGACCCCTTTCTCTTCCAGGAACGCGTTTACTTCAGTGGCCGGAAATGAAATCCCTTCACTCATTTCTTTCGCTTGCAGGGCCGTCAAGGAATCGGTTATTTCCAATTTCCCTTCTGGAGCAGGAGTTTTTAAGGTGCATTCATAGTGGTTGTCTTTCTGCCGGATTCTGAGAGCGGATTCCATCTCCTTCAATTGGAATTCAGCAGTGTCAAAATAAAGGTTTTGTTGTGTAATTGCTTCTTCTCTTGTGAAATTGAAAAAAGAGAGAAGCTGCTCGTATTCCGATTTCGTCAACATATTCTTGAATTCGATTTCGATTTCTTTTGGCATTCTATCACCTCTCCATTACTTATATTATCAGATAGTCCAACCGAAACTGCAACGAATGGAAGAGCTGTGGTAAAATTACACTATTAAGAACAGATACAGAAAGGAAGTTTCAATTGCGTAAATTTGTCGAAGCTAAAAAAGAAAGTGTAACCGAAGAAAAAATACAGTTTGCAATCGAAGAACTTGAGCCGTTTGAATCGCTGGAAGCAGCTGGTCAAATGATTACCGATACAGATCATAATGCCTTCGTATATTTACTCGACACAGGAAACGAGTTTATCTATGTCCAATTTGCAGAAGAAACCTGGCCATTCCTGGCACAAGCCCTGGAGCGGGAAGATGTGCCGTTGCTCAGTTGGGGGCAACAGGTATTGCCGCTTGATTCGTTCCACGAAGAGATGTGGATGCTGATCGACAATATCGAAGGCAATGACAATTATGGCGAAGCTTTTCACTTGGCTGTTGAAAAGGCTTTTCATGAGGCACTTGCTTCAAGAGCGTGAGAAGTGAGGAGGAGTGGAAATGGGGCAATGGGATCGTTTTTTAGTACCTTATAAACAAGCGGTGGACGAGCTGAAAGTGAAATTCAAAGGAATGCGCGGGCAATACGAAACCGACAGTACAAATTCACCCATCGAATTTGTAACGGGACGCGTAAAACCTTTGGCGAGCATTTACGATAAATCTTTGGAAAAAGGGATCCCGTTTGAGCCTTCGGAAAAACTGGCCCGTCATATGCAGGATATTGCCGGTCTCCGGATGATGTGTCAATTCGTAGGGGACATCCAGACCGTTGTCGAGTTATTGCGTCAACGCAACGATTTGCGGATCATCGAAGAGAAGGATTATATTTCCCGTGAAAAAAAGAGCGGTTACCGTTCTTATCATGTCATCGTTGAATACCCCGTGCAGACGATCAGAGGAGAAAAAAAGATAGTCGTGGAAATCCAAATACGGACATTGGCCATGAATTTCTGGGCTTCCATCGAACATTCACTGAACTACAAATATAAAGGGGCTTTCCCGGAAGAAATCCAGCTTCGGCTTCAGCGGGCGGCAGAAGCTGCCTTTCAGCTTGATGAAGAGATGTCTCAAATACGGGATGAAATCCAGGAAGCTCAAGCTTATTTTAATGAATACAAAGAATCTCCAGGTTCGCGTTTTTCAGCTGACCGGGAAGGAGGAAGAGGCGAGCGATGAAATTTTTTATCATATCAAGAAGCGATGATTTATCCAATGACCTGATGGCAACTGCCAAAGCCTATTTAGAGGATTTCGGGATGACGTGGGAAGAGGACTCTCCGGACGTTGTACTGTCAATCGGCGGTGATGGCACCCTGTTGCATGCTTTTCATAAATACCGGGAACAATTATCCACTGTCGCGTTTGTCGGTGTACATACCGGACATCTCGGATTTTATGCGGACTGGAAGCCGATTGAACTTGAAAAACTTGTATTGTCCATCGCCAAAAAAGAATACCAGGTAATCGACTATCCTTTGCTGGAAGTCAGCATCAACTACCAGAATTCCAATGAGCCTTCTGTCTATCTGGCATTGAATGAATCGACAGTCAAATCGCCGGATGTCACGTTGGTCATGGATGTAATATTAAATGGAGACCATTTCGAGCGATTCCGGGGAGACGGTCTGTGCGTATCCACACCATCAGGCAGCACCGCCTATAACAAGGCCCTTGGAGGAGCCATCATTCATCCGTCATTGCAGGCGATTCAGCTGACGGAAATGGCGTCGATCAATAATCGGGTCTTCCGTACGGTCGGTTCACCTTTGGTGTTGCCGGGCCATCATCAATGTACATTGAAGCCGGTCAAAGCTCCGGACTTCATGGTGACGGTGGATCATTTGCAGCTGTTGCATAAAGACGTCAAATCAATCGAATACAAAGTGGCCAAAGAAAGAGTGCGTTTTGCGCGTTTCAGATCTTTTCCTTTCTGGAAACGGGTCCACGATTCGTTTATCGACAGTGAAAGGTAAAGTGACCGCAATGAATCCTTTTCAATTGGTGTTTACAGCAACAGCGCCGCTTTTATTGCGGGACGCATTGGTTCAATGGGGCATTTCAAAGCGAACGCTTGCTTCTGTGAAATACGGGGGAGGTCGGATTCTGGTCAATGGAAAGGAAGTGACGGTCCGGCACATCCTGGAGAAAGACGACGCCGTGACGGTTGTTTTCCCGAACGAACAGCGCAGCGACGGATTGGTCGCGGAAACAGGTCCTTTGGATATTGTCTATGAAGATCAGGCCTTGCTGATTGTCGACAAACCACCCGCGCTGAACACCATACCCTCAAGAGACCAGCCGAGAGGGAGTTTGGCGAATCGCGTTGCCGGCCATTTTGAAGATCATGGGATACCCGCTACGCTGCACATTGCGACTCGTCTGGACAGGGATACTTCCGGACTGGTCTGCATTGCCAAAAATCGCCATATTCATCATGTTCTGTCCCAGCAGCAGCAGTCCAAAAAGATGAAGAGGCAATACGAAGCACTGGTAGAGGGCAATTTCGAGAAAAAGGATTTTCTCATTACAGCTCCAATCGGGCGGAAAAGAACCAGCATCATCGAACGGGAAGTCCGGCAGGATGGTCAATTTGCAGAGACACAGGTCCAGGTGCTGCGCTCATTTCCGGATTTTTCCCATGTCCGCCTGCAATTGAACACTGGCCGGACCCATCAGATCAGAGTGCACATGGCTCACATGGGCCATCCTCTGATCGGGGATGATTTGTACGGTGGAAGCAAAGAGCTGATAAGCAGGCAGGCTCTCCATTGCATAAGCCTTGAATTGCTCCATCCGGTAACGGGGGAAAAAGTACATTTCACTTCTTCTTTGACACCCGATATGGCAAAATTGATTCAGTCATAAGCCTGAAAGCGATCCGGCTGATAGGGCTGTTGAGATGGGACCGATACAAGGGTCTCTTCGGGAAACCGAAAAGCGGTCAGTGAACCGCCAAATACGCAACCTGTATCAATGTTGGCGGTCTTATTGATGAGGTAAGGTGTTTCGGTGGGAGTATGCCCATAAACCACCCAACGGCTGCCTTTGTACGTTTTTGCCCAATTTTTTCTGACCGGCCGCCCATCTGCATGAAACCTTCCGGTGATATCGCCATACATGACGAAGACGGCGATGTTTTTGTTGATGGGTTTGCCGATCATGTCCGCTCTGATGCCAGCGTGTGCCACGACCAATCCGTTTTCGAGTTCCTGGTAGTAAGGAAGTTCTTCATAAAAGTGCAAGTAACGCGCACGGAAATCCTGCTGTTCCTTTTTTTCAAGCTGCTGCCATTCAGCAAGCGTGGTTTCGAGCCCGTGTGTAATCTGCACTTTGTTGCCTTTGAAAAAACGGTAAAGTTTGTTGCAGTGGTTCCCCGGGGAATAATGCAGGATGCCTTTGTCCTGCATGGCAAAAAGCAGACGCAGCACTTCCAAAGACTCCGGCCCCCGGTCCATGGCGTCTCCGACAAAAGCGAGTTGGCGGCCTTTTGGGTGAATGTATACATCGTCCTGTTTTTGGTATCCGAGCTTGTCAATCAATTCCAGCAATTCAGCATAGCATCCATGAATATCACCGATTACGTCATATTTCACTTAAATCACCTCTTACGGATTGTATTTCTTTTTACATAGTATGTTAAACAAACTTGCCGCCGTGCAGAAACTGTACACTGTTCAGCTTTCTCCTGGAACGAAAAAAGCAGTTTTTCATACAACTTAGTTAATGTTAGTGTAACGTATTGACTCAGAAAGCAGGCAAATAATCACTCGGAAGGAGGGAGCATACATGATGGAAGAAACACAGGTGCGTGATGAAGAACTAAACGAAGAAATTCTGAATGAATTATTGGAACACAGAGGTGTCGAGGAATTCAGGGACGAATTTTTGGCACACCATCCATATGACCAGGCCACATTTTATGAAAAAGCAGATTCCGATACACGCCAATTGTTGTATCAGTATCTCTCTCCCAGAGAAATGGCGGATATTTTCGAAGCGATTGAATTGGATGATGATGAATACGAAGAGCTATTCAAAGAAATGGACGTAACGTACGCTTCAGATTTGCTTTCATCCATGTACACAGATGATGCGGTAGATGTCCTGAACAACCTGAACAAAGACCAAGTGGCGAGTTATTTGACGATGATGGACAAAGAATCTTCCAGACAAATCAAAGATTTGCTTCATTATGAAGAATATACCGCCGGGTCCATCATGACGACAGAATTTGTGGCAATCCCCAAAAATTCAACGGTCCGTTCGGCGATGAACATTCTGAGAAATGCGGCACCGAACGCGGAAACGATCTACTATGTTTTTGTCGTCGATGACGATGGCAAGTTATCAGGGATTGTGACGCTGCGCGATTTGATTGTGGCGGATGAAGACACGCTGATCAGCGCCATTATGAATGAACGGGTGGTCAGTGTTTCTGTCGGGGAAGACCAGGAAGAAGTAGCCAGAATGATCAAAGACTACGATTTCCTGGCTATGCCGGTCGTCGATTTCCAGAACCACTTACTGGGAATTATTACGGTCGATGATATCATCGACGTTCTGGACGAAGAAGCATCGGATGACTATTCCAAGTTGGCGGCTGTGTCGGACATGGTGTCTTTTGACAGAGGATCGCTGGCTGCTGCCAAGAAACGCCTGCCATGGCTGATTTTGCTGACGTTTCTCGGCATGCTGACAGCCAATTTAATGGGGATGTTTGAAGCGACGCTGGACCAGGTGGCCTTATTGGCGGTGTTTATCCCATTGATCGCAGGAATGGCTGGTAACAGCGGTACGCAGGCACTGGCGGTTGCGGTCCGCGGTATTGCAACAGGAGATATCGAAGAAGAAAGCAAGATCAAGTTGCTGTTCAGGGAAGCCGGCACTGGATTGATCACCGGTTTGGTTTGCGGATTGGTTGTAGTGGGGCTGGTCTATTTCTGGAAAGGTGAACTGGTGATCGGCGTGCTGGTTGGAGTTGCAGTCATGAGCTCGATTTTTGTGGCGACTCTCGGCGGATCGTTTATTCCGCTGTTGATCCATCGCATGAAAATCGACCCGGCTGTCGCTTCAGGCCCTTTTATCACAACATTGAATGATATTATCTCCATTTTGATTTATCTCGGGCTGGCAACCACTTTTTTGGGACAGCTATAGAAAAGTGCGAATTGCACTTTTCTTTTTTGTGATGTATTATTAGTACCAGGTAATAAAGAAAAGTGGGAGGAATGGAAATGTCAATATCATTAGAAGGCAAAACTTACGTGGTCATGGGTGTCGCCAATAAGCGCAGCATTGCTTGGGGGATTGCAAGGTCGCTGGATAAAGCGGGTGCCCGCCTCATTTTTACATATGCCGGAGAACGGTTCGAAAAGTCGGTACGGGACTTGGTAGCAACATTGGAAGGCAATCATGAATTGATTTTGCCCTGCGATGTCACAGATGATGAGAACGTGGCGGCTTGTTTCGAAACAATCGGCAAAGAAGTAGGAGAAATCCATGGTCTTGCTCATTGTATCGCTTTTGCCAAGACGGAAGAGCTGTCAGGAGATTTTTCGGAGACTTCACGGGAAGGTTTTTTGCTGGCGCAGAATATCAGTTCCTATTCACTGACCATCATTGCCAAATACGCCAAGCCGATCATGGCTGAAAGCGGCAGTATTGTGGCTTTGACATACATTGGCGGAGAACGGGTTATGCCGAATTACAACGTCATGGGCGTGGCCAAAGCTTCACTTGAAATGTCTGTACGTTACTTGGCGGCAGATTTGGGGAAACACGGCATACGCGTCAACGCCATTTCTTCCGGTCCCATTCGGACACTGTCGGCAAAAGGAGTCAGTGACTTTAATTCGATCTTGCGTGAAATCGAGGAAAAAGCACCACTTCGGCGTAACACAACTCCTGAAGAAGTGGGAGACACAGCAGCCTTTTTGTTCAGTGACATGGCGCGCGGCATCACAGGGGAGACCATCCATGTGGACAGCGGGTATCATATTCTATAATGAAGTGATTGCTAAGCAAAAAACAGGTCAGCCGAAAAGGCTGACCTGTTTTTGTTATAATGTTTTTTCCATCGCGCGATGGGGAATGCCTGCGTCCATGAATTCAGGAGATGTAACCGTATAGCCCAATTTTTCATAAAATGGCACAGCGTATGATTGTGCATTCAATTTTAAAGTGAACAAACCTGCTGAACGGGCATAGTTTTCCATCTCATCCATCATCAATACACCCACATGTTGTCCGCGGTGATCAGAAAGTACGCAAACGCGTTCAACTTTCCCCGTTCCCATTTCGACCTCACGGACACGGCCGGCCGCAATAGGCTGTTCTAAATTGTAACCGACAAAATGAGTGGCACTGTCGTCGTACTCATCCCATTCAATATGCATCGGCACTCCTTGTTCTCCCACAAAAACCGTTTTCCGTACTTCAAAAGCATGTTCTTTTTCGTGGGGATTTTCCACAACTTTAACTTTCTGCAATTACTGATCATCTCCTGTTAAGCGGAATGTTTCATACACGGTCCAGGACCCGTCTTCCAACTGATAAAGAAGATGAATCCGGTCGATGATTTCTTCGTGGTCGATTCCTGTCATTTTCAACTGCCCAAAAACATCTGAAAGCTCAGAATCAGACATTTTTTGCGCAATGGTAATGTGGGGAACGAACGAATGGTCAGGTTTCCCGCCGAAAAAGTCGGAATGCAGGTCTTCATACAACGACATGATTTCCGGTGTCGGTTCTACTTTGAAATAGAGTGTATTCGTCACCGGTGAAAAAGTGCTGACGCGAGTCGCGTGCAGTTTGAAGGGCTTTTGCCGCTTGGCGATTTTTGCCATCTCTTCTGCCACGTCTTTGATTTCCGCATCATTGGCCTCAAATGGATCTTTTAATGTCATATGAGGGGTGATCAGTTCATAATGAGGATCGTAACGCATTCTGTAAGAATTGGCTAAGTCCTGTAATTTTTTCGATGGAAATACCGCAACACCGTACTTCATAAAAAAAGACCTCCTAGTCAAATGGTGATTTATATACTTAGTATAGCAAAGATACATATGGAAGACGAACCGGATTTATACCCCGAAGTTTTGGATAAGCGCCCGTTTGAGGTCCGGCTGCCAATGTTTCCACGTGTGGTCTCCTTCAAATTCTTCGTAGAAGATGGAAAACCCTTTTTCTTTCATCATTTTGTTTAATTCCCGGTTCGGTTCCAGAAAATCTTCGGTTTCTCCTGAAGTCAGCTTAACTTCAGTTTCCTGTTTGCCGATGACATGATAAACGGTGAAAGAATGAGAAGAAGAAAAGTCCGAGACTTTTTCCAGCAGCTCTTCGCTGACTTTCGGTGACTGCAAAATAACCCGGCCAAAAGTGTTTGGGTATTTCAGGGCGGCCATCAGAGACACAGTGGCTGCCAGAGAATCCCCAATCAGGGCACGTCCCATTCCCACCTGGTATGTCGGATATTTATCATCAAGGAAAGGGACGAGCTCATGGGCGAGGAAACGCAAATATGCAGCGTGCTGCTTTCCGGTCGGCTCGTACTTAGTGCTGCGGTCCTTGACATTTTTGTAAGGGACGCCAACAAAAATGATGTTTTCAATTTCCTGATTTTCCAGCAGTTCGTCTGCTACACGAGGGGCACGCCCCAATTGGAAATAATCTTTGCCATCTGATGCGATAACCAAAGTGTATTTGTATAAAGGCGAATAATTGAAAGGCAGATAAACCAGCAATTGCATATCTTCCTGTAACGCTTCGCTGTAAAGCGTCAGATCTTCCACAGTTCCTCTGTTCATCTTCAAGTCCTCCTAGTGGTTTCTGTACGAAAATTGTAACATATTCCAGTAGAGAGGTATAATGGAGAAGAACATTACCAGATACAGAAAGGGGAGTTTGTTTATGGATGGAAGAAACTTTCGTGTGCATTCGGAAGAAGTTACAAAAGCAACCCACGAAGCGTTGGCACGCAGAGGCGTAACAAATGAGGATATTGCAGAAATCGTATTGGAAATGCAATCGCCTTATAATGAAGGGCTGACCATCGACCATTGCATGGAGTCAGTGGAAAGCGTGCTGCAAAAGCGGGAAGTCCAACACGCTTTATTGGTCGGTATTGAACTGGATGAACTGGCGGAACAAGGGAAATTATCCCGCCCGCTCCAGCAAATTGTCGGAACAGATGAAGGTTTGTTCGGTGTGGATGAAATGATCGGCCTGGGAGCAGTCCTCACCTATGGCAGTATTGCCGTCACAACTTTCGGTCATTTAGATAAAAATAAAATCGGCGTCATTCGTAAATTGGATACGAAAGCCGGCGGCAATGTCCATACATTCCTGGATGATCTGGTAGCCAGCGTTGCCGCCTGTGCATCGTCCCGCATTGCTCACAGAACACGTGACTTGGAGGAACAGGGGAAAACATTTGAAGATTTGATTCCCGAAAATACGGCGCCGGAAACGAATATTGATGGAACTTCCACTTAAAGGTGGCTAATGTAATGCGCCTTGCATCAATAATTGGAAAATTGAATTGTAACTGAATAGAAAGTCATGGTAACATAAGGATGAACGTGGATTCATCTATAAAAAAGGAGGTCATTTTATGTTGAAAAAGAAATTCGGATTATTTGCGACAATGGCTTTAGCCGGTTCAGTATTTTTGGCTGGATGTGGCGATGATACGGCTACAGACACTGGCAACGGTGGAGATACAGGGGGCGGCGAAAGTTCAGACCCTGAGTTCATCAGTATATTGACTGGTGGTACGACAGGAACCTACTACCCGCTTGGCGGAGCAATGGCCAACATCATTCAGGAAGAAACCGGCGTGGACACGACGGCTGAAGTATCACAGGCTTCTGCAGCGAATATGACAGCATTGGCTGACGGTACTGCAGAAATTGCTTTCGTTCAAACAGATACGGCATTCTACGCTTCAGAAGGAACGAACATGTTTGACGGAGAAGTCATCGATACGGTTTCAGCCATCGGTGCCCTTTATCCGGAAACGATCCAATTGGTAACGACTGCTAATTCTGGCATCGCTTCCTTTGAAGATTTGGAAGGAAAGAGTGTTTCGGTCGGAGCACCTGGTTCAGGAACTTATATCAACGCTGAACAGCTTTTGGAAGTTCATGGAATGACAATGGATGATATCGATGCTCAGAACCTGGACTTCGGTGAATCACAGGAAAGTCTGCAGTCCGGACAGATTGCTGCTGCATTTATCACAGCCGGAACACCGACTGGAGCAGTTGAAAGTTTAGGCGCTACTTCAGACGTGGTCATTGTACCGGTCGAACAGGACAAAGCAGACCAGCTTATTGAACAATATCCATATTATGCACATGACACGGTGCCTTCAGGCATTTATGGACTGACGGAAGAAGTGCCGACGGTTTCTGTACTGGCGATGCTGGTGGCACAGAACGACCTTTCGGAAGACCTTGTCTACGATATTACAAAAGCCATTTATGAAAATACAGACCAGATCCAGCATGCAAAAGCGGAATTTATCAAAGCTGAAACGGCTCTTGATGGGATCGGAATCGATGTTCATCCAGGGGCACAAC
The DNA here is from genome assembly GCF_003719725.1 of Planococcus salinus. Classification (GTDB taxonomy): domain Bacteria; phylum Bacillota; class Bacilli; order Bacillales_A; family Planococcaceae; genus Planococcus; species Planococcus salinus. Next base: position 27,946 of record NZ_RIAX01000013.1, read on the forward strand.
GCTATTTTGACGAAGTAAATCAATAAGACGAACACAATAATTGACGATAAAGCGCAAGCTTTATCGTCGTTATTTGTTTTTTTGGCTCATGGAGGAGAATGAATTATGCGATCCACACTCACGTATCAGCTGCTTCTTTCGATTCTTGCCCTCATCTTACTTGGCTCCGCAATTGCATTAATCCCACTTAAAAAGCATTATGTGTTTATTGACAGCGAGACTGATCGTTTAACAGCTTTTGCGCCACTGGTAGACACCGCTTTTCAAATCAAATATACTCATTCCATACATCTGTCGAATGTCCTGGAGAGCTACCGGGTGCTCGAAGACAATACGCTGATGGCGACTGAAGTCGAATATGAAGATTTTAATATCGGAATGCCTTCGAATGCAGGAGAAGGGGAACGTTTTGTTGAAAAAGATGGGAGTTACTTTATTAAGAATATGACGACAGAACTGCCGGAGTTCCGGTTGCTTGTAGGAGACGTCGACGCCGGTTTATCTTTTATAGTAGACGGCAAAGAAATTGACTTAAAGAAAACACTGGACAGAGGAAAAACTTACACGTTTCGTGTCCAGCGGTTGTCTTTTTTTCAGCAATTAGAAGGAGTGAATCTGTATGAGCGATAAATTGCCGCCAGAAGAAAGAGAAGAAATGAAATTACCGCCGGAAGAAGAATCGTATATCTCTGAAGAAAAACAGAAAGAGATCTTGCAGAAATACGATCCGGAATCCAATACACGCGATTTATCAGGCATCATGAAACATGTGGTTTTTTATGGCTTGTTAGCGTTTTCCTTGTTTCAATTGTATACAGCTATTTTCGGCCAGTACACGGCTTATATTCAGCGTTCCATCCATCTGGGTTTTGCACTGTCGCTGATTTTCATCCTGTTTCCAGCGATGAAAAGAAAAGGGATCCGCCATAAAGTGGCCTGGTATGATTACATTCTGGCCCTGATGGCCGTCGGAGTCGGAGCTTACTGGCCGATCATGTACGAGGATCTGGTATTCCGCGTCGGCCGAGTCACCGATCTGGATTTGGCTGTTGGTATTGTAGCAGTCCTGTTGACACTTGAAGCTACGAGACGGGCTGTCGGCATGCCGATTACCATCATCGGTGCTTCATTTTTGGCCTACGCGTTTTTTGGACCTTATTTTCCAGGGTTCCTGCGCCACAGAGGCCAGGATCTGGAGTCGCTCGTGCAATTGATGTTCTTTACCACGGACGGAGTACTCGGAACGCCGATTGGAGTTTCCGCTACGTTTATCTTTACTTTCCTGCTGTTCGGTGCTTTCCTGGTAAAAACAGGAGTTGGACAGTATTTTAACGATCTGGCCGTTTCATTGGCCGGTAATTTGACTGGGGGACCAGCAAAAGTTGCCATTTTCTCGAGCGCGCTGCAAGGAACGATTTCCGGAAGCTCGGTTGCCAATGTGGTAACTTCCGGTTCCTATACCATCCCGATGATGAAGAAACTGGGCTACAAGAAAGAATTCGCCGGCGGAGTTGAAGCCGCGGCTTCAACAGGCGGACAATTGATGCCGCCGATCATGGGTGCTGCAGCGTTCCTGATGGTTGAATTTATCGGGGGCGTCACCTACTGGGAAATCGCCAAAGCCGCTGCAATTCCGGCGCTGCTGTACTTTACCGGTGTCTGGATCATGACGCATTTTGAAGCAAAGCGAATCGGTCTGAAGGGGCTGTCCAAAGAAGAAATGCCCGACCGCAAAGAAGTACTGAAGAAAATCTATTTGCTGACACCTATCTTTGCCATCATCATTTTCCTGCTGATTGGAATCCCGACGATGCAGGCGGCATTATACGGCATTGTTCTGACAATCGTTGTCAGTGCATTTGATAAAGAGACACGACTTAACTTCAAAGACATGATTCATGCACTTGTCGATGGCGCCAGAACCGCTTTGGCGGTGGCGGCCGCCACTGCAGCCGCCGGGATTATTGTAGGGGTCGTCGTCAAAACCGGCCTCGGTCTCAGTTTGGCGAATGGACTTGTTTCTGCTTCAGGCGGAAACGTCCTGTTGACGTTGTTCTTTACGATGCTTGCCGCCATTGTCCTTGGAATGGGATCACCGACTACGGCCAACTACGTCATCACGTCAACCATTGCTGCTCCTGCCATCATTACGCTGTTGATGATCGATGAGCCGGTCGGTGCTGCGGTGCCGCTCGTTGTGGCGTTGTCGGCACACCTTTTCGTATTCTATTTCGGAATTATTGCGGACATTACGCCGCCGGTTGCGCTGGCAGCATTTGCTGCTTCCGGAATTTCTGGTGGAGAACCGATACGGACGGGGATCAATGCAGCCAAACTGGCGATTGCCGCATTTATCATTCCGTACATGTTCGTGCTGTCGCCGGCGTTACTGATGATCGATACAACATGGCCCGAGCTGATTTGGGTGCTGATTACAGCGATTACCGGTATGATTGCCATCGGAGCCGGTTTGATCGGCTATTGGTATCGCAAGTTGAACTGGTTTGAACGCATTATTACATTTGCAACTGGACTGGCGTTGATTTATCCGGAAGGCATGTCGGATATCGTCGGAGCCGTCGTGTTTGTGATCCTGTTCGTTCTTCAGTGGCTGTCACGGGATAAGAAAGAACCTAAAACAGTGGAAGCAACGGAATCGTAAAACAGAAATCCCCGCTTGAAGACAATTCTTCGAGCGGGGATTTTTTATATGCAAAAAAATAAGAGCCACTGCCCGGAGGCAATGACTCTTATGGTAAGCAAGCTTTGTTCCGAAAGCTTGCTGCGGGTTTGGCACCCAATGATTCCTACTGGGCTCGAACCAGCGACCTATTGATGAGATTGTCAGGGTTCGGATAATCGAATAATATAAAATCGCTAAACCTTCTATATCGGTAGGCGCTTTTTATATCCAAATTTACATCAATGATTTACATCGAAAACGCGTTTTCCGGTGAGTTCGTCGCTTTTTCGCCACTTTTTCCGGCTTGCTGTCCACAGTTAAATGATAGCAGCGCAAAATAAAAAACCGCGCAACCCTTATGGCTACACGGTCTCTTCTCACATTCTTCTCTATGATTCCTACTGGGCTCGAACCAGCGACCTCTACCCTGTCAAGGTAGCGCTCTCCCAGCTGAGCTAAGGAATCGCAATTTCAAGGACAAATATAATTATATCCTGTCTGCAGAAAAAGTCAATATAGATAATAAAAAACTTAAAAAATATAAAGGGGGATAAAAATAATAAATAATTGATTATTCTGATAATAATGTTATAATAAATTCGCAGTATACTTGATCAGAAATGCAGAAATTGTTACATGGCATTTCGTTTGGGAGGAATTATACCATCAATACAGCGATCAGAATTCCCTATATTTTTACGACTTGGAGATTGAGCTGAGTGATTAATTAATCAAAATGGTTTTGAAGCTGAGCAGTAAGATGCCGGAAAAACCTGTTAAGTTCGGTATTCGATGGCAGGGTGCCCTTGTTTAAATGTTTGAAGCCTTCCCTGTTTTGAAAAAAATGGCTCTTTTCTTTTTAAATCCTGATTCATTCCAATGGCATTAACCGAAGAGGAGTGGATGATATGTTTAGTTATTTCTTCCAGTATTTCCGTTTATTAAGTCGTTTAAGAATGCGTTGAATTTTGCTGCAGGAAGTAAGCATGAAACTTATTCATTTTCTTTTTTGTTGATTCATTTTAATGCAATCCTCGAAGAGGAGTGGACGAAATGTTTGATTATTTCTTCCGTTATTTCCGTCTGTTAAGTGGCTTCAGAATGCGCTGAATTGATACATCACCAAGTCTTAAACCTTTTTCTTCTCTTTCGGGAGAAGAAAAAGGTTTTTATTATTCAGAACATTTAATTATTTTTATGGAATATATTTCATTGTCGTGATACTATTTACGTAAGAACATTGTCCCGGGGGTGGGGAAATGAAAAAACGGATCTTTCAAATTTTGCTGCCATTTTTTTGTGTTGTGGCCTTATGGTGGACCTATGGACAATATAATCATAAAATCCAAGTTCAGGGTGAAGAAAGCTTAGCGACTTATCATGAAAAGATGGAACAGAAAGAGAAAGATAAAGAACAGTTATTGAATCAACTGGCGATGGCAAAAGACCAGACATTAGCTGACAGAGTTAGGTATTTGACGCTGAAAAACGGCGTGGCAAAAATTTCGTTGGTCGGTAGCAGCATCCCGGTCAATGGCGAACAACAGGCTACCCGGTCTTCATGGAAAGAATTACTGGAAGGCAATTTCAAAGCAATGGAGCGTACAGAAGTGGAAGTTAAAGACTTTGGCCATTGCGGTTCTCACGAGACGGAAATTGTATCAAAAGATAAACTGGAGGAAGCGATGGCTTTCCATCCGGATATCCTGATTTTTGAAATTTGCTTGCCTACGGAAGGGGAAGCAAGAAGTTCGCTGCCAGTGTTTCAAGACCGGGTGACATGGGCTATGGAGGAACTGCAGGCAGGGGCCCCTGAAGCAATGATTGTTATCCAAACGGCAAACCCTTTTGTCAATTACGAAATCATTAAACCTGCCGCCGGCTTCAGTTACGATCAGTATGCGTTTGAGATGGGAAAATTTTTTGAATCGAAAGAATGGCATTTTTTTGACACACATAATCTGATGATGGACAAAATGGCCGAAAACAAGCTGACGGTAAAAGAACTGCTGGCAGGCCATGTGCTTCCCGGCAGCCCAAGCTATGAATTATGGGCGGAAGTGGTGGGTGAACATCTGCAAGCAGAGCTTTCCCAACCGTAAAAGGAGAAGAAAGGGCATAAAAAATGCTCTTTTCTTCTCCTTATGATAGCCTTCTTTTTCAATTTGCGGCATTTCTGAAGCCAGCTTCCTGTGCTTCCTGCTCACTGCAGAACCACTTTTCCGGATTGGTTTGCTCATATGAATGGGTGCCCGGCAGGTGATAGATTCTGGCTCCGCTGCTGTTGATATTCCCTTTAATCCTGCATTCTTCCTGAGCATCGATGTTAACGGAATCTGTAAAAGCCGACGGATCAAATCCTCTGTCTGTCGCATAGTCTTTCACTGCCCAGATTCCTGTGCCTGCGTCTTTGGCAATTTGTTCAGCCTGCTTGAAATCATCCAAGTACCTAGTATTTGGAGGATAAACATATGCGACGCGCGCCATGCCGGATTGGAGTAATTGCTCTTGTACACTTTCCCCATCGACATAAAAGTACGCAAGCAGCCGACCGTAGTCATCGTAACGTTCTCCTGCATCGAACTCAATTGTAACGTCGCCGGATTCAATGATCTGGCGGTTTTCCTCAGTCGCTTCTTTGCCAAGCGGCTGTTCTCCGAAACGAGGATGGTTGGTTTCAGGTGTATCGACCAGCAAATAACGGACCGTTTCTTCTTTCCCGTCATACATAATCTTGACGGTATCGCCATCAATAACCGAGAGCACATCGACTTCGGTGCGGTTTTCCGTGCCGCCTGTATCGGTGGATTCCCACAGTCCACAGCCTCCGATAAGCAACAAAGTGAAGAGTAATAACCATAGTTTCCTTTTCATCCTGATCCCTGCTTTCCTTGTCCATTATACGACAGTGTGATCGGCTTGCAAAAGGAAATAAGCTGCATTACCTTTAGCTCAGGAGGTGGCGTATGCATATATCATTGCCGTTTATCTATGATTTTGAACGTGCGCTGGACCGGTTGTCACTGGATCCGCTGCACGCCATTGATATATCGGAGAAACAAGTAAAAGTGCCGATGGAAGAAGGGAATGTTGTAACCGTCAAGGCAGTCGGAACCACTGAAGATCCTATGTTTTTGCTGCAAGGAATAAAAGAAGGGCAAGTGGAAAAAGTGAAGGAGCTGTTTCATTTTCACCAATCACTGGAACCGGTCGCCGCTCACTTTAAGAAAACCAGTTTGGCTGCTCTTTTTACAGAACACAGAGGGACGCCCCTTGTCCGTGAATTTTCTTTATATGGGTCTCTGATGAAAAGCATCATCCATCAGCAGCTGAATTTATCGTTCGCCCATACTTTGACAACTCGTTTTGTGCAGGGGTACGGAGAGCGGAAGGAAGGGGTTTGGTTTTATCCTGATCCAGAAAAAATTGCACAGCTGGCAGTTGAAGACTTTCGAAAGTTGCAGTTCAGTACAAGGAAAGCGGAATACATTATCGGGTTGTCAAAAGCGATAGCAGAAGGCGAGCTGGATCTTGAGGCGCTGCGAGAGAAACCAGATGATGAAATTATCGCAGAACTGATAGGCTACAGAGGGGTCGGCCCCTGGACCGCGCAGAACTTTCTGTTATTCGGACTGGGACGCCCCAATTTGTTTCCGGTGGCCGACATCGGGCTGCAAAATGCCCTGAAAATTCAATGGCACCGGCAGGACAAGCCGAAAGTGGAGGAAATCCTGAAGCATCTTCCGGAATGGTCGCCTTATTTATCGTATGCTTCTTTGTATTTATGGCGCAGTATCGAATGACAGCAAACGAAAACGCCTTTTTCATCGAAATGGAAAAGGCGTTTTTATGTACCTGTGCGGCAAAAATTCAACGACGTTCTCAATTATAAATGCGACTCCGCTTCGGGCTGTGTTTCATCAAAATATAAAAATCCTTCATGGTCCATTTCTTCCAGCTTCTCCTTATTCAATCCGATTTCCAGTTCACCTGAAAAGATGGGCTCCCACCAGTTTGATTGTTTTGCCATTATAAATTCCTCCTTCAATTGTTCTTGTTTGTTCTCCGCAGAGGGAGTTATTCTTTATTGTTTGACTATTCTATACCCCAAAAGGTTAAACTAATAAACAGGAAATACATTTTAAGCCTTATGGCATAGCAGAAAGAGGGATTTTATGATTTCAATTGGCATCATTGGAGCAGGAATCGTCGGAGAACGGATCATCAAACAAATCCAACAGGAACCGAATGTCGAAATTAAAGCAGTATTCGATGAACAGCAGGAGCGCTTGCAGTACCTTCAACAAACTTATGGTGTTCCTATAGCTGATTCATTGGAAGCGGTTCTCCATGGAGAAATTGACTGGGTATATATCGGAACACCTCCTGCTCATCATTCCACAATCGCCAATCAGGCAGCGAGTGCAGGTATTCATATTCTGAGTGAAAAACCGCTGGCCCATAATGTGGAAGACGGGGAGCAGATGGTGGCTTCCGCAACAGAAAACCGCATCAATACAGCGATGCATTTTCCGTTGATGTATAAACCGGCTGTAAGGGAAATGGCAAAGAGAGTGCGGAACGGCAGCATCGGCAAAGTGGTCCGGGTTGAACTCCAGACCTATTTTCCGGACTGGCCACGTGCCTGGCAGCAAAATCCATGGATCGCTTCGCGCAGCCAAGGGGGCTTTGTCAGAGAAGTTTTCCCGCATTATCTGCAATTGATCCATCGGGTTTTCGGTGAATTGACTATACAGTCCCATCAAATCACTTATCCGGAGAACCCTGATTTATGTGAAACAGGCATTATAGCAGCTGCTCAAACGCAGGATGCAATTCCGGTACTGCTTTCTGGTCTCAGCGGAATTGGACAAAAAGAATTATTGCAGTTCAAAGTGTACGGAGAACAGGGTGTGTTGACGCTTGAAAACTGGTCCGAACTGTATGAGTCCCAAAAACATGAAGACCGCCGGCACATTACTGACTTCGAAGCGGTTCCGTCTCTTTTTGAAGAAATGCAGGAACAATCGACTTTCCTTGTTTCATTTGAAGAAGGTCTCATCGTCCAGCGGTACATCGACGATCTGTTGGCAGAATAATGATTGAATGTTGTGGTATAAATCGGAAACAAAGGGGTTGTCATTGTGAGTCTTACGACAGCAGATGTTGAACTGATGATTGAAAGGCAGCGCGCATATTTCTACACAGGCGTCACCAAGCCGGCTGCTTTTCGGAAAGAGCAGCTGGCGAAACTGAAGAAAGCCATTGTTGCCAAGGAACGCAAAATCATGGTTGCGCTTGAAAGGGATTTGGGGAAAAGTGAATTCGAAGCGTATACAAATGAAGTTGGATTTGTATTGGACAGCATCAATTACATGTCCAAGAACCTGGAAAAATGGATGGAACCGGAACAGGTGAAGACACCGATGCACATGCAGCCGGCGAAAAGCTTTATCATGCATGAACCTTATGGATCTGTACTGATCATCGGACCATATAATTATCCATTTCAACTGGTGATTGAACCTTTATTGGGTGCCATCATCGGCGGAAACTGCTCCGTGGTCAAGCCTTCTGAATCGGCACCCCATGTAGCTGCTGTCGTAAGGGAAATAATAGAAGAGATTTTCCCGCCTCAGTATGTGACAGTGGTGGAAGGCGAAAAAGAAGAAGTGACGGCGCTGATTCATTCATCATTTGACTATATTTTCTTTACCGGCAGCGTAGCTGTAGGAAAAATAGTCATGAAAGCGGCAGCTGAACGGCTTACGCCCGTGACGTTGGAACTGGGCGGAAAAAGTCCGGCAGTCATCGATCAGACGGCCAACCTGGACTTGGCGGCCAAACGGATTGTTTGGGGGAAATTCCTGAACAATGGCCAGACGTGCATAGCGCCTGATTATCTCTGTGTTCATGAATCGGTAAAAAAAGAATTCATGGAAAAATTGCATTTGACCATTCAGAAGTTTTACGGGAAAGATATCCAGAAAAATCCGGATTACGGAAGAATCGTCAATGACAAACATTTTGACAGGCTTGCCGATCTCATCCATAAAGAAGCTGGCCATATATGGATCGGAGGAAAAATGGACAAAGCCGACTTGTTCATAGAACCGGTGGTGTTGGACGGCATAACCTGGGACAATCCGTCAATGGAGGACGAGATATTCGGTCCGGTACTGCCTGTGTTGACTTACAGTGAACTTCCGGTGCTGTTGCATCACATACGCAAATTGCCGAAACCTCTGGCAGCATATCTGTTTTCGGAAAACGAACGGGCCATTGATTTTTTCCTGGAAGAATTGTCGTTCGGTGGCGGGTGCATCAATGACACCCTGTCCCATTTCGCCAGTCCTTACCTGCCTGTCGGGGGAGTTGGTCCTTCCGGCATCAACTCCTACAGAGGGAAAAAGAGTTTCGAAGCGTTTACCCACTCCAAGTCAGTGATGAAAAAGTCGACAAAACTTTCAACCGATTTTGTTTTTCCGCCGTATCGGCAAAAAGTGAGATTAGCCAGAACCATTCTGAAATAAGCGGCCTGCGGGTCGCTTTTTTGTTTTGGAAACTGCTATGATGAAGAAAAAGAGGTGATGGATGTGGCGGATCGTATTTTGATCGTTGAGGATGAGAAGAATATCGCCCGTGTGCTGGAACTGGAACTTACATACGAAGGATACACGATAGGTGTTGCTTCTACAGGATCGGAAGCATTGATCCAATTCCGTGAGGCGGAATGGGACTTGGTGCTGCTGGATTTGATGCTGCCGGAAATTCATGGCTTGGACGTGTTGAAACGTATTCGCGCGTCAGATGCTGCGCTGCCGGTCATTCTGCTGACAGCTAAAAGCGATGTGAAAGACAAAGTGGCAGGGCTCGATTTGGGGGCCAACGATTATGTTACAAAACCCTTTGAAATTGAAGAGCTGCTGGCTCGCATCCGCGCTTGTTTGCGCATGAATTCAGGAAGTGGAGGTTCAGACGGATACCGTTTCGGCAACCTGGAGTTGAACGAAAAAACCCGTGACGTCAGCAGAAATGGACGTGCGATTGAATTGACTCCGCGCGAATTCGACCTTTTGCTTTTTTTCATGCAGCATCCCGGCCAGGTTTTGAGCCGTGAGCAAGTCCTCGATGCAGTTTGGGGCTTTGACTACTATGGAGATACAAATGTCATTGATGTCTATATTCGCTATTTGCGCAAAAAAGTGGACGCCGGGGAAGCAACCAGCTATATACAGACAGTCCGTGGAGTGGGGTATGTGCTGAAGGAGCAGAATCATGAAGCTGAAAAATAAAATCCATCTGTCGTCAACGCTGCTTACACTGGTCATCTTACTGGTATTGACGCTGATCATCTATTTTGCTTTCAGCCGGTTGACCTATTCGACGGAGATTGATCGACTGCAAACAGAATTGGATTCTCTTGTCACGACACTCAATGCATCGGATTCCGAGGACCCAAGGAGCATTCTGCGCGCTTACGTTCCGGTAAATGGATTAGTGAAAGTGACTGATTCAACAGGAGAACTGATTCCCCCGATTTACGACCCCTCCATTACAGGTGAATTTCCTTCCGGTACCGAAGGGGTATCCGGCATGATTGATGTGGACGGAGAACGGTTTGGCTATGCGAAGGCACCGGTGATCTGGACAGATGGAGAAGTGGCGGAAATAATGATGGCGCAGTCTTTTCAGGCAGTTTCTCAGAACATGAGAACCTTGCGATTTGTGTTATTGTCGGCCATCCTGATTGGGATGATTCCCATTGTGATTTCCAGTGCGGCACTCGGGAAAATCGTGACGCAGCCAATCACTGATCTGACACAGACCATGACACGGATTCAGCGCAACGGAAAATTTGAAAAACTTCCGGTGACAGGTGATTCTCAGGACGAATTGGCTCAAATGGGGAATACATTCAACGAAATGATGGGGCTTCTGGAAGAGAACTACACCAAACAGGAAGAATTCGTGTCCAATGCTTCTCATGAATTGAAAACCCCGTTGACGGTGATTGGCAGCTACGCCAGACTTTTGGAAAGACAAGGAATGGAAGATGAAAAAATCGCAGAAGAAGGATTGGCTGCCATACAGGCTGAGACAGAACGAATGAAAGCATTGATCGAACAACTGCTTCATTTGGCCAGAAGAACGGAATATCAGACAGAAATGGTGCAGGTGAACATTGTCAGGATTCTGGAAGAAACGATAGGCGCGATGAAGGCTTCCTACGACCGGGAATTTTTGCTGGAGGCAGAAGAACCGGTGCTGACCGAAACGACAGATATTGCGAAACTAAAGCAACTTTTGTATATTCTGCTCGATAATGCGAGGAAGTACAGTGAAGACCGGATTGAAGTCGTGGCGAAAAAAGAAGGGGCTACGGTCATTCAAATCAGAGATTACGGAATCGGCATCCCGAAACAATCTCTGTCCCATGTATTTGAGCGCTTTTACCGTGTGGACAAAGCGCGCAGCCGCGAAACCGGCGGCTTTGGGTTAGGATTAGCGCTCGCCAAGCAGTTGGCGGATTCGCTGGAAGTTACATTGGAAATTGAAAGTGTGGAGCAGTTGGGTACGACGATATCGATTATTTTCTCATCAAATTTTAATGCTGGTGGGCTAGAATTGAGCCAGGAGGGATCATGATGAGAAAGTGGATGGTTGTATCAGTATTGATGGTGCTATTGGCTGCAGTTGTTTTGGCGATCCTATTGTTCCCTGACAGCGCTGAACAACAAGTCAGTAGGGACGAGGCAAAAGCGGTAGTCACTGAAATGCACGGGGGGACGGTCAGTGAGACCGTGGAAAAAGACGGTTATTTTCATGTGGTATTTCAAAGGCCGGACGGCCAATACCGTGCTTCTGTCAATAAAGAAAATGGCCAGGTCGAAGAGTTGGAACTTCTGGAAAGAAAAGAGCCTGTGAAAGAATTGACGGAACAGGAAGCACAGTCTGTGGCTGTAAACGAAGTGGATGGTACGGTTGAAAACATCCGTTACTTTGAAGAACGCAATGAATACGAAGTGGAAATAAGGAGAGAAGACCAGCTCACCACCATTGTCCTTTCTGCCGGCACGGGAGAAGTGAAAAGGATTACCACAAATCCTGCGGAAGCAGAATCGGAACCTGAACCGGACACTGTCATCAGCCGCGAAGAAGCTGTTGCCATCGCCAGAACGGTTTTGGCAGGAGAAGCCGATAGCGTGGAATTTCAGCAAACGAATGACGGGGGATTGTACCTGGTGGAAATCGAAAACGATGAAACCGACCAGGAAGTGCTTGTTCAAGTCCATGCCATCAAAGGTGAAATACTGACGGTGGAATGGGACAGTTAACATGAAAAAATGTTCATGCATTTCTCATCAAATTCTCATAATCCTTTAACTGTATTCACAGGATCGCTGTCTATAGTAAAAGTATAAACAGTTGAGGAGGAGAATTACATGAAAAAATTGATTTACATCCCAATGACGGTCGGTATTCTCGGCTTTGGAGGAATTGTCCTGGCGAACACAGATACGGCTGAAGAACAGACTGGCACCACGAGTCCTGAACCCGCCGTTGTCCAGGTGGAAGAAGGAAGCGCAGATTCAGCTGAGAGGCTGTCATTTGAAGAAGTTTCGGCAAAAGCACTGAAAGTGGTCAACGGAATGGTTACAGATGTGGAGCTGGACAGCGATGATGGCAGACGTCATTATGACATCGAAATAAAAGACGGCGAGTTTGAATACGAACTGGAACTGGATGCTTACAGCGGGGAAGTGCTGAAGCAGGAAAAAGACGCTGACGATGATGACTTTAACCGGTCAGCAGCTGCTTCTCAGAATTCATCAGAAAATGCAGCAAAAGGTTCACAGCCCTTGATCAGTGCAGACGAAGCAGCGCAGGCAGCTCTTGCCACAGTGAGCGGAACTGTAGAAGAAGTGGAATTGGACCGGGACAATGGTGTAACTTACTATGAAGTGGAAATTGAAGATGGTCGTGTGGACCACGAAATTCACGTCAATGCACAGGACGGTACCATTCTGAAAACGGAAACAGACCGTGATGATTAATACGTAAGGTTTAAAAAGAGCCAGTAAGGCTCTTTTTTTAATTGAGGATATATTCTGCCTGAGCGATTGAACTCAGGCTGTCGGAGTGGACGGGATTTTGATATGATTAAAAGATCAGGAAAGCGTCTTACATACCATAGGAGGATTTTTATGAACAGCAAAGAATTACTCGGGAATATCCCTTATCAACTCGTTTCCGGTTCGTTGCCGGAACAGGTTCAGCACGTTTCGATGGATTCCAGAAATGTGCAGGAAGGCACATTGTTCGTTTGCATCAAAGGCTATACAGTTGACGGCCATGATTATGCACAGCAAGCCGTAGAAAAAGGGGCAACAGTGGTAATGGCTGAGAAACCATTATCGATTACTGGAGCAGCAGTCATTCAAGTGGATGATACTTCTCGCGCACTGGGCCTGGCAGCTGCAAAATTCTACAATTATCCCTCCAGGCAGCTTCACATGATCGGTGTCACCGGAACGAACGGCAAAACGAGTGTCTCCGGTATTTTGCATTCACTTTTGATGGAACTCGGGGAAAAATCGGCGTTGAGCGGGACCATTGGCTTTAACTTGAACGGCGAATTGCATCAGTCCGCCAATACGACAAACGATGCGTTGACGACACAGCAAATGATCGCCCGTGCAAAAGAGCAGGGCTGCAGCCATATGACGATGGAAGTGTCGTCTCATGGCCTGGTTCTCGGCCGGTTGGCGGGTGTGGAGTTTAAAACGGCGATTTTCACCAATCTGACGCATGACCATCTTGATTTTCACGGAACGATGGAAGAGTATGGCCATGCAAAAGGACTGCTGTTTTCACAGCTCGGCCAAAACTTGGGTGAACGGAAACAAGCCGTACTGAATGCAGATGACAGCTGGTCTGAAAAATATGCGAAAATGACGCCGCATCCTGTTTATACGTACGGTGTCCGAAATAAAGCTCAGTTCAAAGCAGAGAATATCCGGATGAATCATGAAGGGACAACGTTCACTTTGCATTGTCCGGAAGGCGAGTTCGAAGTGGCGATGAACCTGCTCGGCCATTTCAATGTTTCCAACGCCTTGGCAGCGATTACGGCATTGTACGCCGAAGGCTTCGAGCTGGCGAATATTTTAACGGCATTATCCACAATCGCTCCAGTCGAAGGCCGCATGCAGAAAGTGGAATTGGAAGCCCCTGTTTCGGTGTTCATCGATTATGCCCATACACCGGACGCCATTGAAAAAGCACTGGATTCCATCAGGGATTTCGAAAAGAAACGCGTCATTTTTCTGGTGGGTACAGGGGGGAACCGGGATAAGACAAAACGGCCGATCATGGCGGAAAAAGCTTCTGTCGCAGATTACGTCGTTCTGACGACAGACGATCCGCGGGATGAGGCTTATGACAGCATCCTGAATGATTTGCAGGCCGGCATGACTCATGATAACTTCGCCTGCATCGGGGACCGGGAAGAAGCGGTCAGACATGCTGTCCGGCAGGCAGAGGCGGGGGATTTGATCATTCTGGCTGGCAAAGGCCATGAAGATTACCAGATTATCGGATCCACAAAATACCCGCACAGTGACAAAGACATTGCCATTGAAGAAGCTCTTCATAAATTCCGTTAAAAGAAGCCATTATTGGCTTCTTTTTTCAGGACAGCTGCCTAATCCTTGTTTTTTTCACTGTCCTTCACTAAGATGTAATAAGTAGAAATAAAGGAGATTATAAAATGTCAGACCAATTAAAAGACAAAATTGAAAATAGAAGAACGTTCGCAATCATTTCCCACCCGGATGCCGGGAAAACGACATTAACAGAAAAACTGCTTTTATTCGGCGGAGCCATCCGGGATGCCGGGACCGTCAAAGGCAAAAAAACCGGGAAATTTGCGACTTCCGACTGGATGGAAATCGAAAAGCAGCGGGGGATTTCTGTCACTTCTTCTGTCATGCAATTCGACTATGCCGGACATCGTGTCAATATTCTCGATACACCGGGCCACCAGGATTTCAGTGAAGACACGTACCGTACATTGATGGCGGTCGACAGCGCTGTGATGATCATCGATGTGGCCAAAGGGATTGAGGCACAAACCATCAAGCTGTTTAAAGTATGCCGGATGCGCGGCATTCCAATTTTCACGTTTATCAATAAAATGGACCGCCAGGGGAAAGAACCATTGGAGCTGATGGAAGAATTGGAAGAAGTTCTTGGAATCCAGTCATACGCCATGAACTGGCCGATTGGCATGGGTAAAGAATTCCTCGGCATCTATGACCGTTTCAACAAACGGGTGGAACCGTTCCGTTCAAAAGGTCCGCGGTTTCTGGAAGTCGACGAAGACGGCCAATTGCTGGAAGACCACGAAATGACGAAAACTTCTTATTATACACAGGCGATGGAAGACATTGAATTGCTTGACGAAGCCGGAAATGAATTTTCCGTCGACCGGGTGAAAAACGGTGAATTGACACCGGTATTTTTCGGCAGCGCCCTGGCGAATTTCGGTGTTGAAACATTTTTGGAGACTTACCTTCAATTCGCGCCTTCACCGCAGGCACGCGATACGCAGGAAAACGAAGCCGTCGATCCGGTGGAAATGCCCTTTTCCGGTTTTGTATTCAAAATCCAGGCCAATATGAATCCGGCTCACCGAGATCGGATTGCGTTTGTCCGTATTGTGTCCGGTACATTTGAAAAAGGCATGAATGTCACTCTGGCCAGAACAGGCAAGTCATTCAGGCTGTCACAGACCACCCAGTTTCTGGCTGATGACCGGGAAATGGTCAATGAAGCTGTCGCTGGGGATATTATTGGTTTGCATGACGTCGGGAATTACCAGATCGGTGATACGATTACGAGCGGCAAGAAATTCCAGTTCGAGGCTTTGCCGCAGTTTACTCCTGAGCTGTTCATGAAAGTGACTGCCAAAAACGTCATGAAGCAAAAGCATTTCCATAAAGGGATTCTTCAATTGGTTCAGGAAGGCGCCATCCAATATTACAAGACGCTTCACCTGGAAGAAGTGATCTTAGGTGCGGTTGGTCAGCTTCAGTTTGAAGTGTTCGAGCACCGTATGAAAAATGAATACAACGTAGAAGTGAGAATGGAACCAATCGGCTCAAAAATCGCGCGTTGGATCGAGAACGAAGAAGATGTCAAAGAATCGATGTCCAGCGGACGCTCCATGCTGGTCAAAGACCGCTACGATAACCTCGTGTTCCTGTTTGAAAACGAGTTTGCCACAAGATGGTTCCAGGACAAGAATCCGGATATCCGCTTATACAGTTTGCTTTAATAAAAAAACCTGCTTAACGGCAGGTTTTTTTGTTGAGCCAAATTTGCGGTCCCTTCGTTTTTTTCTTATGATTAAAGGACGAAATACAGAGAGGGTTTGGAACCAATGAAGATAAGTGATTTTTCAATCAAGCGGCCTGTTTTTACAACCGTCATTATGTTTTTGATTATAATCTTGGGAGTCGTTTCTTTTCTTCGGATTCCCATTACGCTGATACCTGAGCTTAATCCGCCAATCGGAGTGGTGGTCACCAATTATCCGGGTGCCAGCCCGACAGAAGTCAGCGAGAAAGTGACAAAGCCGCTTGAAGCCAATTTATCGACTTTGCCTGGAATTGAATCGATCCAATCCTCTTCACAGGAAGGTTCCAACTTTATCCTGTTGGAATTCAATTGGTCGACTGATATCAACGACGTTCAATCCGATATTCTCCAGCGGATCGATCAAACTTTTTTACCGGATGATTCCAATGAACCGCGGTTTTTAAAGTTCGATCCTGCCCAATTCCCAATCATGCAATTATCCTTGCGTGCCACAGCGTCCGACACCGATGTCCGCATTTTGGCGGAGGAATTGGAAACGGAACTTCTTCAGACAGAAGGGGTGGCGGATGTCAGTATCTCAGGGACGTTGATAGAGGAAATTACCATCGCCCTGGACCAGCAGGAGCTGGAAAACCGGGGGTTGCAGCAGGCTGATATTGTTCAGATGATTCAGGCCAATAACCTGTCTCTGCCCGGGGAACCGATTGAAACGGAAGATGGCCGGAATTTAACAACGCGCATTCTCAGCACGTTGACCAGTGTGGAGGAAGTCAGGGATTTGATCGTCACGATTGATCCTTTGGACGGAGATCATGTCACGATTGAAGATGTCGCCGAAGTCACATTAGGGGAGCGGGAACGAAGCAGCGAAACAAGAGCCAATCAGGAACCGGCTGTGCTGCTTTCTGCCTTGCAGGAATCCGGTGCCAATACGGCGGACGTTTCGACAGCGTTTCAGAACAAGCTCGATGAATTACTGGCTGAAGAAAGGTTTGCCGATGTGGAAGCCGATGTCTTGTTCGACCAGGGCCAATATGTCCAGCTTGCTGTCGGCAATATCGGACAGACGCTCATCTTCGGGGGCATTTTTGCCATGCTGGTTTTGTTTGCTTTCCTGCGGGGCATCAAAAGCCCGATTATCATCGGCATTGCCATCCCTTATTCAGTTATCGTCACGTTTGTGCTGATGTTTTTTGCGGATTTCGCATTGAACATCATGACGCTCGGTGCTTTGGCTCTCGGTATCGGAATGCTGGTCGATAATGCGATTGTAGTCATCGAAAACATCGAACGCCACTTATCCATGGGAAAAGATTCAAAAAAAGCAGCTTCTGACGGCGCACGGGAAGTCGCAGGTGCCATTACGGCTTCAACGTTAACGACTGTTGCCGTTTTTGTGCCGGTTATTTTCATTACAGGATTGATCGGAGAAATTTTCTTCGAGTTCGCCCTGACGATTTCCTTCAGCTTATTTGCGTCCCTGGCAGTGGCGTTGACAGTGATTCCAATGCTGGCTTCCCGCATGCTGAAGAAACCGAAAGTCAACCATGAAGAGAGGCAAAAGCGTTCCAAGGCCATCGGGCGGTTTGAGCGCTCTGTCAAATGGGCGCTTCGCCATCGGCTGGCTGTATTAGGTGTGACCCTGTTGTTCCTCGGAATCGGCACATACGGTGTTTTTCAGGTAGGGACGGAATTTCTTCCTGCGACCGATGAAGGCTTTGTCAGTGTCTCCGTGGAATTGGAAAACGGTTCTTCCCGCAGTGCTACGGACGAAGTGGTCACAATGATTGAAGAAGAATTGAAAATGGAAGAAGACGTGGATGTCTACGTCAGCTTGGTCGGTGCCACACAGCAAGGTTCTCTGGCAACGAACATTGCGGAAATTTATGTGAAACTCAGTCCATTCGAAGAACGGGAACGGTCCGTCTTTGAATTCGTGGATGAGGTTCAGCCGCGGGTGCTGGAAAAAGTCGGCGATGAAGCGGAAGTCGCTTTCAACCTGCAGACAGCGGCCGGGTCCACACCGAACACCTTGTCGTTTACAGTGACGGATACCGACAGCGCGAGACTGGATGACGCTGTCACCAAAATTACCGATGCATTGAGCGGTTTGCCCGATGTGGCAGAATTGACGAATGACCGTGACGAAACCATTGACGAAATCCAAATTACGGTCGACCGGGAAGCGGCAACCGAACAGGGGCTTGCTCCGGCACAGATTGCCCAGACTGTCAATAATATCACCAGAGGGGTTTTGGCCACTCAAGTATTGACGGAAACGGAAGATGTACTGAGCGTCTATGTGGAGTTCGAGGAACAATACAGAAACAGCGTCGACAAACTGCGAACCTTGAAATTGCGCACACCTTCCGGCAGTTTTGTTGAACTTCAAAGTGTAGCCGATATTGAAATTGCACAGGGACCGGTGAATATTCAGCGTGTGGACCAGGCGGGAAGTGTATCTTTTACGCTGCAGCACCGGTCAAATGTATCACTTGGTGAAATGTCGGATGAAGTGGACCAGGCGCTTGAAGAACTGAATCTGGACAGCAAGACGATGATTTCGTTCAGCGGAGACCGCGAATTGTTCGACGATGCCATTGATGACATGCTGCTGGCTCTTGCCTTGGCGGTAGTACTTGTCTACATTGTCATGGCCGCTCAATTCGAATCGTACAAGTATCCATTGGTGATCATGTTTACTGTGCCACTGATGGCCATCGGCGTTTCGATCGCCCTCTACATCACACAGACACCCATCAGCATTACAGCCATCATCGGGATACTGGTCCTTGTCGGGATTGTGGTCAACAACGGCATTGTGCTGGTGGATTACATCAATCAGCGCAAAATGGCTGGCCTGCAATCCTTCGATGCCATCATTACATCGGTGCGTGACCGTATGCGCCCCATTTTGATGACAGCTTTGACAACCATTCTGGGACTGGCACCTTTGGCGATCGGTATCGGAGAAGGTACAGAAATCAACCAGCCGATGGGAATTGCCGTTATTGGCGGCCTGATCAGTTCCACTTTCCTGACTTTATATGTAGTCCCGGTTGTCTACAGTCTGATCGATCCGGAAACAAGAATGATGAACAAAAAGTAAGCCTTCGGGTTTACTTTTTTCTTTATTGATGGAAAATTTAGTATAATGTAAAAAGGGAGGGGAAGAGTATGACAGAAGTGGTGTTTACGGGGTTTCCAGGATTTATCGCCAGTCAGCTGGTTCAAAGGAAGGCTCAGGAAGGTGCTGGGATTTCAGTGATCCATCTGCCTTCTGAACAAACAAAAGCGGAGCAGGAAGTGGCACGGATCGAAGCCAAAACGAATTGCCGCCCCATCAGGTTACTGACAGGGGATATTACACAGAGCAACCTTGGGTTAAGCAATGAAGACCTGGCATATTTGAGAACCAAAAGCATCGAGTTTTGGCATCTGGCGGCTATTTATGATTTGGCAGTCCCACAACAAGTGGCCAGAAGAGTTAATATAGAAGGGACAGGAAATGTTAACGAGTTTCTGCTTAAATTGCCATCCGTTACACGCTATATGTATTTCAGTACGGCATACGTGGCTGGAAACAGGGAAGGTGTGCTGTATGAAACCGAATTAAAGCGTCCCGAGAAGTTTAAGAACTTTTATGAAGAAACCAAATACGAAGCGGAAGTGCTGGTTGAAGAACTGAAGCGACGCCTGCCTGTCACCATCATTCGTCCAGGTATTGTGCGCGGGCACTCGAAGACAGGGGAAACAATAAAATTTGATGGACCTTATTTTTTTCTGAATATGATTGATCGAATGAAGATATTGCCTGTGATTCCATACATTGGCCGTTCCACATCTTCTATTAATGTGGTCCCGGTTGACTATGTACTGGAAGCTTCGTTGTATTTGAGCAAATTGGGACAAGCAGCAGGAGAAACGGTGCATTTGACGGATCCCCGCCCTCATCCGGTGGAAGAAGTTTATCGGTCGATGGTGTATCATATGACTGGAAAGTTTCCGAAGAGCCGGTTGCCTCTCAATCTGGCTGCGGTTTCTTTAAAGTTACCGACCGTCCGGAGACTGCTTGGCGTAGAGGCTGAAACGATGGATTACTTGGTCTGGCAAGCCGCTTTCGATACAGCGAATGCCGAAAGGCTATTGCAGGGAAGTGGCATTGAATGTGCTGATTTTCTTGAAACAATGCCTTCGATGGTGTCTTTTTATCAACGGCATAAAGCTGATAAAAATTATCACGTACCCATCCACTAACCGCTTTACAACGCCGTAAACGGTGCTATAATCAGATTACAACAGAGTCGCTTTTGACGTTCAGTCGAAGGGGAGTAGCTATAGGGGAACCTATTTCATAGTCGTCAATACATGGTAGAACACCATCGGCTATGATAGCAGTTTAATTTGCTTAGCGAGACCTTTGCCTTTTTACAAGGCAGAGGTCTTTTTGCTGGGCACAAACGAGGAGGAGAAAAAAGTGGAAGCGGTTTTATTGGAGTATGCATGGGTCTTGTTGGTGCTGATCGGGCTTGAAGGACTGCTGGCTGCTGACAACGCAGTGGTAATGGCAGTGATGGTGAAGCACTTGCCGAAAGCCCAGCAAAAGAAAGCATTGTTCTATGGTTTGTTCGGAGCGTTTATCTTCCGCTTTGCAGCACTTTTCATGATCACCCTGTTGGTAAACATTTGGCAGATACAGGCTTTAGGGGCGGCATATTTGCTGTTTATCTCAGCCAAACATATTTACGATCAGCGAAGAGGACAGGAACATTCCATCGAACCGGAAGCTGCAAAAGGTTCAGGTTTCTGGATGACCGTTCTGAAAGTGGAATTGGCGGATATTGCCTTTGCCATCGATTCCATGCTGGCGGCAGTCGCTTTGGCGGTGACTCTGCCCCATCTTGGCAATTTTGATGTAGGCGGTATAAACGGCGGACAATTTACCGTCATGCTGGCAGGTGGTTTAATCGGTGTCATTATCATGCGTTTCGCAGCGCACAAATTTGTCCGGCTGCTTGAAAAGTATCCACAGCTTGAAACCGCTGCGTTCGTAGTAGTCGGATGGGTAGGCGTAAAATTACTCGTCTTGACTTTATCCCATGAAAAACTCGGCATTCTGCCACATGACACACCACATTCGACTCCATGGACGATTACGTTCTGGATTGTGCTGGTCAGTATTGTAGCAGTTGGCGCATTGGTGGGGGTTCGGAAGAACAAACAGGAAAAAGCTTTGTAAAAGAGATCCTTTGCACAGACCTTCGCATCCACCGGCAGACAGTTGTCTGTCAGTGGATGCGAAGCTGTGGCACAGGGTTTTTTTATTTTTGCTTTCTTTTTCAGGAGTCTTTCCCTAGAATAAGGAGAGAATAAATGCCTGAAAGGAAATCGGACCCATGAATAAATCGTTCCAGAGAATTCGAAATTTAACACCTGCACAGGCCATCGTTTCCTATTATTTCGTGGCGATCGCTTTTTCCTTTATATTGCTTCGCCTGCCGGGTGTTCATCAGGAAGGAATCAACGTTTCGGTCATCGATAGCCTTTTCACCGCTGTCAGCGCCGTCAGCGTTACAGGCCTGACGGTTGTGAATATTGCCGAGACCTATTCGGTGTTCGGCATTATCATTATTATGTTCATCTTACAATTAGGCGGCATTGGAATCATGTCGATCGGGACCTTTTTCTGGCTGTTGCTCGGCAAGCATATCGGCCTGCGGGAACGCCAGTTGATCATGGTGGACCATAACCAATCAAGCATGGCCGGAGTTGTAAAACTGATCAGGGAAATCATCAAAATTCTATTGTTGATCGAAGCAGTCGGCGCCCTGGTTTTCACCTTGTACTTCACCCAGTTTTTTGACAGTTTTTCAGAAGCCCTTCTGCAAGGGGTCTTTGCTTCCGTTACTGCTACAACGAACGGTGGGTTCGACATCACCGGGCAGTCACTGATTCCATTTTACAATGATTATTTTGTGCAGATCCTGAACATGATTCTGATTATCCTGGGAGCAATCGGCTTTCCCGTACTGATCGAATTGGGTGAGTTCCTGTCCAATAAAAATAAAAACTTCCGTTTTTCCTTGTTTACAAAAATCACTACGAGTACGTTCGGTATTCTATTGGTGATTGGAACGGTGGGCATTTTGCTTCTTGAATCTTTCAATGCCTTTAAAGGGCAATCCTGGCATGAGACGTTTTTTGCTGCGATGTTCCATTCGGTATCTTCCCGTTCGGGTGGACTTACCACCATTGACATTACGGCATTCAGTGAAGCGACAGATGTGTTTCTGAGTGCCTTGATGTTTATTGGAGCTTCACCGAGCTCGGCTGGAGGCGGAATCAGGACGACCACTTTTGCCATCGCCATTCTGTTTCTGATCAATTTCGCACGAGGCAAAAATAACATTCAAATCTTCAAGCGTGAAGTCCAGTTGGTGGACGTTTTCCGGTCTTTTGCGGTGATTATTTTGGCGATGTTCATGGTGCTTGGGGCGACCATGACGTTGATCATCACTGAACAGACTGCGACTCCAGTGGAAATCATTTTTGAAATCACTTCTGCTTTTGGAACATGCGGTATGTCGCTTGGCATAACAGATGAGTTATCTTCGGTCGGCAAGCTGATTATCATGGGATTGATGTTTATCGGCCGTGTGGGGCTGATTTCTTTCCTTTTCACCATCGGCGGCAAAACAGATCCGACAAAGTTCCATTATCCGAAAGAACGTGTCATCATTGGATAAGCTCCGGCTTGAACGCTTGAGCCGTGCCTTCTTATGGAAAAGAGGCTATAATTAGTAAAATACAAGTTAATCAATGGAAAAGAGTGAAATAGATGAATGAAGAAATTCGGCAATCCTTGAAACTGTTTATTGTATTGTCCCGTGCCCAAAAAGCGATCACCGAGCAAACCAATCATTTTTTTCAGGAGAATGGTGTCAACCCAACTGAATTTGCTGTATTGGAGCTCCTCTACCACAAAGGGAAACAGCCCCTGCAAAAAATAGGGGGGAAAATCCTGCTGGCCAGCGGTTCGATTACGTATGTAATTGATAAATTGGAGAAGCGCGGCTATATTACACGAGTCAATTGCCCGACTGACCGCAGAGTCACATATGCTGAAATCTCCGAGAAAGGGAAAGAATTCATGGCTGAAATCTTCCCGGAACACGAAAGACGATTGCATGAGCTGACGAATGCCTTGTCTTCAGAAGAAAAAGAACAAGCCATCGAATTAATGAAGAAACTGGGGTTGTCGATCAAGGATTTGTCTTATTGAAAGAAGTAAAAAGCCAGCCCGCGGGCTGGCTTTTTTTCGTTTATTCGGTTCGTTCTATCGTCTGTCCCATTCTCTTGAAATCTTCTGTAGCATTCAATTCTTCGTTATCAAAAATGGTCAGGCGCACAATGAGGTCTTCTTTTTCAAAAGTAATTCCGGTTACCGTTCCTTCTGTACTGTCAACTTCGTAAACAGAAGAATTTGTAACAGCGGAATTCTCCAACGGCTGTCCTTCTACTGCTTCTGCATCCGGATTTACCGCATTCAGGGTTTGCTTCATCGTTTCTTCAGCAGAGGCAAAGTCCAGCTGCTCTGTGGTGAATGTTTCAATGCGCATAAACACTGAATCGTCTTCCGCCACGTAGAGAGAATCTTTGTTTGGTTCTTCCGATGTCAATTCGTATCCAGGAAGGACGTACAGTTCATACGCCTGTTCATCACTTTGCGTTAACGTTCCTTCTGTTTCAACAGCTTCTGAAACATCGCCGGAAGCTTCTTCGGGGCTATCTTCGGTGGCGTCAGTCCCTGATCCGCTGTCTTCTGTTTCTTCCTCCACTGCTTCTTCAGCCGGAACATCCTCAGCCACTTCTTCTTCGAGAGCTTCTTCTACGGTATCTTCAGGGGCAGTGTCTGCTGTTTCTTCGGAAGTATCCGTCGTTTCTGTCGGTTCTTCCGCAGTGTCGGATGTTCCACACGCTGCCATAAAGCCACTCACTGCCAGTAATGATGCCGCAAACAATAAATTCTTTTTCATAATAATTCCTCCTTTTACTGCATTTGACGCATTAACAGTATGACATGTTTCACTTTATACAGGTAGAGGGAGAATAAGGAACAATAGAACAATCATGACCAAATGGGTGACAATGATGGCTGGCATACTTTTTTTCCATTCATATAAAATGCCCAATATTGCGCCGGCAACAATGGCAGCCAACATACCGGGCCAAAATCCCCCCAGTGCCAATGCCAGTCCGAATAATACCGATGCCACCAGGATGGCAAAAGAAGTCGGCAGGTACTGCTTTAACTTCTGTTGTACAAACCCTCTCCAAAAGAATTCCTCGCCTGGCACAATGATAAACATTAAAAGTAAATAATGCCAAATGGAAGTCGGCGCAAAAGCAGAAAGAAACGACTCGACAGATTGTTCAATATTGACAGGGAAAAGCTGAAGCAATTGAAATCCTGCTGCTACAATTGCGTAGATTACAGTTCCATAACCAATCCCGTAAATCAAAGATTTCCACGTCACCATCTCATCAAAGATCATGCCATATACTATGGCGAATGAAATCAAAACGAGAAGAGCGAAACTGTACATATACCAAAAAACCGAAGTGTCCTGGAATGCCAGGTAATACAGCCCAAAAGCAACAGGCAGTAAAATGAATAAATTGTAGTCAGAAAAAAAACGTGCCATAAAGCGAGCCTCCTAAAAATCTAAAACGTGATTACGCGGAACAATGGAAAATTCAAAGATGTTCAAATTTCCTGGTTCCTGTATAATATTCGTATCGCCGAACGTTATGCTGTATGATCATTCACACCATTCTGGTATGGTATCCGTTACATATTATATCAGAAGGGCTGAAGCAGACCGAAGTAAAAGGAGGCAATTCTATGACTGATTACAATGAATTACTGGACCAATTGAAAACCGGGGAAATTTCTTCCCTTACTATAGAAAAAGAAGATTTTTTGAAATTCCGTGAAATATTGGTGGCACGTAAAGATTTCAAACATTTCTCCGGCGCTGCTTTTCATCACGGAAAGACCGTATACACTTATTCGGAAGAAGAGCTGAAATAAAGAAAGAAAAACTTCAAAAGAAAAAATAAAAAAATTTAAAAGAACATGTTTAAAGGTGTGTTAAGGAGGGCATAGTATATTTGAACACAGCAACATTCTCATTTCCCCCTTTTGTGGTCGGTCCGTTTACGGATCGGCTTCTTTTTTTGCCTTTTTTTTGCAGTGAATTTTCTGACGATTTTTGTTAAACTGAAAATAAGTAAAAGGAGGGCATACATATGAAAATCGGTTTTATCGGCACGGGCGTTATGGGAAAGAGCTTGGTAAACCATCTGCTGGAAGAAAAACATGAGGTTTTTTTGTTCACACGGACAGCAAAAAAGGCAGAGAGCCTTGTGGAAGCAGGAGCAGTGTTGTTGGATTCTCCGAAGCAGGTAGCTGAAAAAGGGGAAGTGATTTTTACAATGGTGGGTTACCCAGCAGACGTGGAAGAAGTGTATTTTGGAGATAACGGCCTGTTGGAGTCAGTAAGTGCCGGCACTATCCTCGTCGATATGACGACTTCCAAACCCAGCTTGGCTCAACGCATCTACAACACAGCAGCAGAGAAGGGCGTGTACGCCTTGGATGCGCCGGTGTCAGGCGGAGATATCGGCGCAAAGAACGGTGTGCTTTCCATTATGGTGGGTGGTGATAAACAAATTTTCAAACAATTATCGCCGTTGTTGGATTTGTTTGGTGAGACTATTATCTATCAGGGAGCGGCCGGAGCGGGTCAGCACACAAAAATGTGCAATCAGATTAATATTGCCTCCAATATGATCGGGGTATGCGAATCTTTGATATATGCAAAAAAAGCTGGCCTTGATCCTGAAAATGTCCTGCGCTCTATTTCGACGGGAGCTGCTGGGTCATGGTCACTGTCCAACCTGGCACCCAGAATGATCGCTGAAGATTTTAAGCCTGGATTTTATATCAAACATTTTATCAAGGATATGAAAATAGCTGCTGAAGAAGCTGAGGCATGGGGATTGAAGCTGCCAGGTTTGAAATTGTCACTCAGTATGTATGAAGAACTGGCCGATAAAGGCTACGGAGAAAAAGGAACCCAGGCGCTGATTGACTATTTCAATTGATCGGCAGCCCGTGGCAGAAGGCAAAAAAACCGGAGACCTTTCTAAGGCTCCGGCTTTTGCTACATTCATTTGTACACTTAATCGAAATAGGATTTTTTGGGCGAATAAAACCGGTCCATTTGACGGGGTTTATAAGACTTGCTGAACTGTGAAGCCGCCGGTTCTTTTTTGGCTGGCTCCAAGCCGGTGAAATCCCGCAAAATCTCTTTTGCCACTTTCAGGTTCATACGGCTTGGCGGATTACGGTATGTCTCATCCAAGTGACCCAAGTGGTCAAGCCTTTCAAAATCTTCTTTTTTAGGCAGCATATGAAAATAATAATCGCCACATTTTACGAGGACTGAAGATTGCTGTTGACTTTTCCGGGGGTTTTTACTGAAGTGTAATCCGATTTTCTGGGCACGGTTCTGGAGAATCATGGACAAAAGCGATTCTTTTTTTAACGCATATAAATACTGATTGTCAGGGGCGGTCTTGGCGTGTCGGTTCACGGTGAATATTGCCTGAGCTATATCAGAATCTGAACGTTTGTTTGGCATGGGCTCATTCCTTTCTTCATAAAGTTGGTAAGCTGGTACCTCTGTATCATATCAAAATTCAGACCGGCTGTATACCGATGAAGGCACAGGATAAACCAAAGAAGCCGAGTGGAAAGATTACACTACATCGACAGGAAAGGGGTATTCCTATGTTTACAGATAAAACGATTATCGTGACAGGTGGATCAAGCGGAATGGGGTTACATATGGCCAAAAAATTCGCTTCTGAAGGGGCGAATGTAGTGATTACAGGCCGTGATATGGAAAAGCTGAACGAGGCAGTCACTAAGATTTCAGGAGACCGGGGAACGGTGGAAGTGTTCCAAATGGATGTAAGGGAACCGGAGCACGCTAAAGCAATGGTGAGGTTCACACACGAAACGTTTGGAGGCATTGATGGACTTGTCAATAATGCGGCAGGTAATTTCGTTGTCCATGCAGAGAAGTTATCGCCGAATGGCTGGAGATCAGTTATAGATATTGTTTTGAATGGGACGTTCTTTTGCTCTCATGCTGTGGGGAATTACTGGATTGACAACGGTGTGAAAGGCAGTATCATCAATATGTTGGCCACCTATGCCTGGAACGCAGGAGCCGGAGTCGCCCACTCTGCCGCAGCGAAAGCAGGGGTCATGTCTTTGACGCGAACATTGGCTGTCGAGTGGGGAACTCAATTCGGCATCCGTGTCAATGGCATCGCACCGGGACCGATTGAGCGGACCGGCGGCGCAGACCGGCTATGGGATTCTGAAAAAGTAGCCAAGCGGACATTGGAGTCGATCCCTCTCGGACGATTCGGAAAACCGGAGGAAGTCGCAGAACTGGCTGCTTTCATCATGTCCGAAAAAGCCTCTTATATGAACGGGGAAATCGTGACGCTTGACGGTGGACAGTGGCTCAATAAATATCCATTTTAGGAAAATGTATGCGCTTAATAGTTTCAGGAAATGGAATATGATATGATGGAGACGGAAAGAATAGCATCCTTTTCTTGGATGCAAAAGGAGTAGAGTATATGATTTCTTTACCTAACCGAGACTTTCTTGACACATATATTGAAGATTTCATCATTTCTTCCGAGAAAGTCGCTCATGTACAAGTCGGGAACAGTGCTGAACATGCTTTGCTTGTACTGACGAAAACAGGTTATTCTGCAATTCCGGTACTGGATCGGAAATACCGGTTTCGAGGCCTGATCAATACACAGATTATTACAGATTCCATCTTGGGGATGGAACATATCGAATATGAGCGCTTGCCTGACATACGGGTTGAAGAAATTATGCAGACTGATTTTCCTTTGATAAAAGTCGATGAACGTTTCCAAAAAGCATTGGATTTATTGATCAATCAGAATTTTTTATGCGTAGTGGATGATGATGGGCTGTTCATGGGCATTTTGACGAGAAGAGTTATCTTAAAGCAATTGAAGAAGAAAATTTATCAGGACAAAAATAATCAGTAAAGCCGAATGAAGGGCCTCGACAAGAGGTCTTTTTTCTGTCGATGGGAAGTGGGTCACTAGATGAAAAAAACAAATCGTCCCTTGGTATTGGCTTCAGTCATGCTGGCGATGTTCATCGGAGCGGTGGAAGCGACGATCGTCTCTACCGCTATGCCGAGCATTGCCGCTGATTTAGGAGGGTTCTCTAAGTACAGTTGGGTTTTTTCTGCATACTTGCTGATGAGCACGGTGACGGTTTTGCTGTACGGAAAGCTGTCTGATATTTTTGGACGTAAACCGATTTTTGCTACGGGAATTCTTCTTTTTTTGGCGGGATCTTTGCTGTGCGGGTTGGCAGCTTCCATGGACCAGCTTATTTTTTTCCGCTTTATTCAAGGGATGGGGGCCGGGGCGGTGCTGCCCATCGCCACTACGATTGTCGGGGATATCTACACTTCCGATGAGCGAGCCAAAATCCAGGGGTATTTATCGAGCGTATGGGGGATTTCAGCAGTGACTGGACCAGCCATAGGCGGGGTGCTGGTCAGCACCGTCGGATGGGAGTTCGTTTTCTGGGTCAATATTCCGCTTGGTATTTTAGCTTTGGCAGGTGTGATGATTTTCCTGGTGGAACCTGCTAAAAAGAAAAATCCTTCCATTGATTACATGGGGGCTCTGCTGCTCACCGTTTCTTTGTCGAGCTTATTGTACTTATTGGTGGAAGGCGGCGTGGGTTTTGACTGGGCAAGCTGGCAGTCTGTGGTATTGGCAGCTGCTGCCGTCATCGTTTTTCTGTTGTTCGTCATAACCGAAAAAAAAGCGGAAAATCCGATGATGCCTTTTGAAATATGGAACAACCGGGCCATTTTGTATGCCAATCTGGTATCTTTGGCCACCGGCATTATTCTCATAGGAGTGTCGAGTTACTTACCTGCCTATGTCAGTGGCGTCATGGAACAACCAGCCGCAATTGCAGGCTTTACTTTGACCGCCATGTCCATTGGCTGGCCGATTGCCTCCTTTTTCTCTGGCCGTCTGCTCATAAAAATCGGCTATTTCAGAACGTCGCTTGCCGGCGGGGCTTTTTTGATCGTCGGCACGTTGTTGTTTGTCTTCATGAATCCTGAGTATGGACCTTTATGGGCGGCCATGTCCAGTTTCTTTGTGGGGGTTGGTATGGGATTGACAAGCACTGCTTTCATCGTGTCGATCCAAGCAGCTGTGACGTATGAGCAAAGGGGTTCTGCTACCGCCTCTAATGTGTTTATGCGAAATCTCGGCAGCACAATCGGAGTGGCTCTGTTAGGCAGTATCTTGAATTCCACACTGCTGAGTTATTATGATCGGCACAGCCGTGATTTTACGCTGAACTCAGTGAATGATTTATTAACTTCGGAAAGCCGCACATCCATCCCGTCTGAAACAGTTCGTTTTCTGCAGACCGGATTGTCCATGGCATTGCAGAATGTTTACGCTGTGACCGCTTTGTGTGCTGCAATCAGTTTCCTGTTAATTTTTGGATTGCCCAGAAAAAAAAGGGGGAGAAGCCATGTCAACTGAAGAAACCATCATCAAAGTCTTGGCTGAAGAAGGCAATATGCGAAAAGCGGCAGAACGTCTTTTTCTGTCCCAGCCAGCTCTTTCCCAGCGTCTGCAATCGATTGAAAAAGACTGGGGAGAACAATTATTCCTTCGTTCCCAAAAAGGCCTGACACCGACACCGGCAGGGGAGTTGGTCATCAGTTATTCAAAAGAAGTCATTCAGCGCAAAGAGGAAGTCTACGAACTTTTGCATACCATGACTTCAAAAGTCCATGGGACATTGAAAATTGCCTGTGCTACAATCATCGGCCAAAATTGGCTTCCAAAAGTGCTGAAGGATTTCGTGACGCTTTATCCGGAAGCGAAAATCCAGTTAATCACCGGTTGGAGCTCGGAAATTGTCCGCGCTTTATACGAAGGGGAAGCGCATGTCGGAATAGTCCGCGGCCATACGGAATGGAAAGGCACAAAAATCCATTTGTTCCGGGATACTTTGTATCTCGTCGATAAAGAAATTGAGTCGATGGATGAAGTCATACAGACAGAGCGCCCATTCATCCAATTTAAAAGTGACTCCAATTATTTTGAAGAAATTCAACAATGGTGGCAAAAACATTTTCAATCCAGTCCGAAACGTCAAATCACGGTAGATCAGATTGAAACCTGCAAACAAATGGCCGTCAATGGAATCGGTTACGCGATTTTACCTTCCATTACATTGACGGGGACGGAAGACGTTCATATGATGCCGTTGACCAATCCGGCTGAAGAATTGGAATTGACACGAGACACTTGGCTGATCGGATATGATTCCTCTTTTCAGCTAAGGCAAGTTGAGGCCTTTGTCGATATAGTCAAAAAACATGCCGCTTTATTAAGCTGAAGTAGTGAATTTATCACTGGAATCAGCTATAATGACAACATCACACATAGAAAGAGGTTTTAAAATGAAACAGATGGACGCAACAGAAATTATCTCGTACATACAGAATGCAACAAAATCCACACCGGTAAAATTGTACATAAAAGGCCAGAACGTCGCTTCTTTGGACTTCGGGGCTGATTCAAAAGTATTCGGTGAAGGCGACCAGGCGACTGTATTCGGAGAATGGGCACAAATCCAAAAAGTTCTGGAAGAAAACCAGGCAAGTATTGAAGATTACGTGGTGGAAAATGACCGCAGAAACTCAGCTATTCCGATGTTGGATCTTAAAAATATCAACAGCCGCATCGAACCAGGTGCTTTCATTCGTGAAAACGTGGAAATCGGCAACAATTGCATCATCATGATGGGCGCTGTCATCAATATCGGCTCAGTTATCGGCGATGGTACGATGATTGATATGGGAGCCATTCTTGGCGGCCGTGCCACTGTCGGGAAAAACTGCCACATTGGAGCAGGTACAGTACTTGCGGGTGTCATCGAACCAGCTTCCGCTACACCGGTTATCGTAGAAGACGATGTAATGATCGGAGCGAACGCTGTGGTATTGGAAGGTGTACGCATCGGCAAAGGAGCGGTTGTTGCAGCAGGTGCAGTGGTGATCGAAGATGTTCCTGAAAACGCCGTCGTGGGCGGAACACCTGCCCGTGTATTGAAATTGATGGATGAAAAAACACGTTCAAAAACCGAGCTGAAACACGAACTCAGACAGCTGTAACAGGAAGAAATCATGATGGATTTAGTGGAAATCAGAAGAGATTTACATAAAATACCGGAAATCGGTTTTCAGGAGACAAAAACACAGGCGTATTTAATAAACCTGTTGGATGCTTTCCCTCAAGAGCGATTGGAAATTGTCCGTTGGAGAACCGGCATCGCTGTAAAAGTCAAAGGCTTGAATCCCGGCAGGACAATTGGCTGGCGGACGGATATCGATGGTTTGCCGATCACAGAAGAAACGGGTTTTGACTTCCAGTCAGAGCATCCGGGCTATATGCATGCATGTGGTCACGACATTCACATGGCCATCGCCATCGGCTTCCTGGACAAGCTGGTGAATGACCCGATTGACGAAGATGCGGTCATACTGTTTCAACCGGCGGAAGAAGGTCCGGGAGGCGCTCTGCCACTGCTGGAATGGCTGAAGCAGGAACGAACGGACTTTTTGCCTGATGAAATTTACGCATTGCATATTGCACCGGATTTGCCGGTTGGCACCGTGGGAACAAGACCTGGCTTGCTGTTTGCCAACACATCCGAATTGTTCATCGATTTGCACGGCAAAGGAGGCCACGCAGCCTATCCGCATCTGACGCAGGATATGGCTGTGGCTGCGGCTGCATTGCTGCTGCAGCTTCAAACAATTGTCAGCCGCAACGTCAATCCGATGGACAGTGCCGTGTTGACTGTCGGCAAACTGAGCGCGGGAACTGTTCAAAACATCATCGCCGAACATGCACGATTGGAAGGTACAATCCGTACGTTAAATAATGACTCAATGCAGAAGATGAAACAGCGGATCGAAGCGATATGCCGTTCCATTGAAGAAGGGTACGAATGTCGCCTCTCCATCGATTACGGCTCCAGTTATCTGGAAGTCAATAATGACGACCAACTGGCCGAAAAATTTCTCGGCTTTGCCGGTTCTGCTGAAGGCATCCAGGCTATTCGCAGCGAAGCGGCGATGACCGGGGAAGACTTCGGTTACTTCACCGCTGAGATTCCAGGGTTGATGTTCTGGGCGGGAGTCGATTCTTCCCATGGTTTGCATCATGCCAAGCTCAATCCGGACGAACGGATCCTGGACATCATGCCTGCATTTCTACACCAATTTTTTAAACAACTTTAAAAGAGCTGGCATTTGCCAGCTCTTTTTATTGGTGTGCCAGGCATGGCAACTATCTAGATGGTGAAAG
>NZ_RIAX01000014.1 GCF_003719725.1 Planococcus salinus
GTTAGTTTTGAACTCTAACTTTTGGGGTGCACCACCAATTGACATTCTTTTTGAATAATGAAATGATAAGTTATACTACACCGAAAGGCAGGAACTTATCATGGATTTATCCAAGCAATCCGAAGAAAACGTCAATTTCATGATTGAAGAAATAAAATCAAAATTGCGGATGGTCAATGTGGATGCGATGAAAGCGGAAGACTTCAATGCTTCGCAGTACGAAGACTTGCGGGAATTGTATGAAATGGTGGCTAGCCGCAATTCCATTACACCAAACGAAATGCAGGCCATTGCACAAGAGCTGGGCTCACTTCGCAGATAACGAAAATCCCCTGAAGGATCAACTTCAGGGGATTTTTTACTTTCTATACTGTACAACATACCAGCTGCCTTCTTTGATGACGGTTTGGATTCCGAGCATCGTCATTCCCGCTTTTTCTCCCCATACAGTCAATTCATCGCGTGACGGCAGGCGGTACAGATTATCAAAGGCGGAAAAAAAACTGTTGAACGCGTTGACAAATGGCGGGCTGTCACCGCTTCCCGCAATGGGCGTGATGACTGATAAAACACCGCCGTCTTGCAGCCAGCCGGCAAGTTCCGTAAAAAGGCCTTGCCGTTCTTCCAGGTCGATGTAATGGATGACGTTGTTCATCATGACCATGTCATATAATCGGTCGGGCTTGTACTCCCAAAGGTCAGCATTATCGATGTCCACGTTGTTTAACCCTTTGGTCAACTGCCTGGCTTTCTCTGCTACGACCGGACTGATTTCCAGTCCTTTGAAGTGGGCATGGGGAAAACGTTCCGCCAGTTTCTGGATGTAGCCGGCCTCGCCGCAACCAATATCCAATACCAATCGACTCTTTTGTTCTTTCATCCGTTTGGCGATCTTCGGCAATGCCAGTACTTCCAGCATGCGGCTTGTCTCTGCAACCGTCGGCGCATGCTTTTCTTCTTCAAAATGGCGGCGCTTTTTGGTACGCATCATCTCAGGATAGTTCAATAAAGTCGGGATATGTAATTCCATCATTTCCTTGAGCAAAACCCCTGAGGAGTTTTGCCCTTTGGGTTTCGGCAATTTCCATGTATTCCACGTCTTGTACCGATTTCTCCCGGCGTCTTTCAAATGGCCAATGGATACTCCTACGTGGACCCACTGTTCAAGCAGCGCTTCATCCAATTGAAACGCATCCGCCACATCAAAAGTCGAAACCGGCCGTTCAAATGCTTTGAATAACTCGAGTTCGTATCCCACGTAGGCATGCCAGCTGGACAAAAAAGGTTCATTTCGTTTCATATACATCCTGGCCTTCAGCATTTTCATCACATCAATCATTCAAACCCCTCCACTTTCCACGGATAATCATCTTCTCTTGTAAAATATTTCAGTTCTTTCCGGTCTGTCGGCAAACTCTTGGCGCGCACCGGCATAATGCCTCCCTGGATGAAACGGTCTCTCATACCTTCACGCCAAATTCCGAGTCCCGAGATATTCAGCATTTGTTTGAAATGAAGAATCGGATCTTCTTCCATCCGCTCGAAAGTCCGGGTACGAAGATAGCTGACCGGCTTAAAAGGAAACGAGTAAGCCAGTGCTGCCAAATGGCTTAACTGCAAAACATGTTCTGCACGTTTGTAACGGACTTTCTCATACCAGGTTAAATGCTCAGGTGCAGTATTTCCGCTTTCCAGCATATCAGCCGCCAGTTCCCCGAGGATGTCGGCATCCTGGATTGCCATGTTCATGCCTTCTCCCGCCATGGGGTGAACGGCATGTGCCGCGTCCCCAATAATCGCTTTGTTATTTTTGACATACGAAGGGGCATGGAACATGACCGGAATCATCAGCTGGATTTTTTTCCAATCGTTCAACGACTGCACATAGCCATCCATTGCCGGTGCCAAATCGGTATACAACTTGTGGAAATGGCTG
Source organism: Planococcus salinus (assembly GCF_003719725.1). Classification (GTDB taxonomy): domain Bacteria; phylum Bacillota; class Bacilli; order Bacillales_A; family Planococcaceae; genus Planococcus; species Planococcus salinus. Next base: position 1,937 of record NZ_RIAX01000014.1, read on the forward strand.
ATGGGCTTTTCTTTCAGTTCTCTGTACTCCCCTTCCGGAATCAAATAAACGGTTCGGACCTGATTATGGGGCAATGGAAACAGCCCCAAAAACCGGTTGTATGTTGAAATGATTTGCCCTTCAGTGAAATTTTCAGGCCGTGGAAACGATACCGTCAGGAAATGGTGATTATAGCGCGTTTCCTTTATCTCGATGCCCATCGCTTTTCGTGTCACCGATGAACGTCCTTCTGCTCCAAAATAGTAGAATGCTTCCACTTCAAACCGCTCTTTTCCTCTCTGGAGCTGCACTGTTTGGTCAGTGAAACCTTTACATACCGTCCCACTCAGGTAATGGAAGTTGGTGTATTCTGAGGCTTCCTGGAGAATAGTTTTCTTCAGCTCTTCATGATGGATCATGTAAGCGGCATTGTATTTGCCTGGAAGCACATTGTAATCCATGAATGATTGATCTCTCACTGTTAAAGAACTCGATAGTTCCAGCATATCCAGCACGTTAATTTCTTGGGAACGGCTGACAATGTGATCGTACAATCCGAGTCCATCGAAAATTTGCATGCTTTTTGGCTGCAGCAGCTCTCCTTTATAAGTTGGCGGCGTTTTGGTCATTCTTTCAGCCAGTACAACGTCCACACCCCGCTGTACCAGTTTAAGCGCAAGCGTCAAGCCGCCGATACCGCCTCCGCTGATGAAGACATCTGTTTTCATTTGCTTCAGCTCCTTGTTCCTGTATTCCTCATATCGCTTATCCGAAAACCTTTTGTGCGCGCAAAAAAAGAAGCCCCCGCGAGAGCTTCTCCATTGTCTTATTGCGCTGATAGTTGATTGTAGGCTACTGCCAGTTGCGCTCCTACTTTAGCATTGTGTTTGACCAATTCGATGTTGGCCACGAGGCTGGCCCCTTCTGTCAATTCTTTGACTTTCCCTAAAAGGAAAGGCGTCACTTGTTTGCCGGAGATGCCGTTTTCTTTTGCTTCAGTCATGGCTTTTTCGATAATGCCATTGATGAACGACTCTTCCAGTGCATGTTCTTGCGGGATTGGGTTGGCCACTACTGCCCCGCCTTCCAATCCGAGTTCCCACTGTGCGTTCAACATGCCCGCCAGCATTTTTACGTCATCTGCACGCGAGCTTAAATCGAAACTGCTTGAACGGGTATAAAAAGCGGGCATTTGGGAAGTCTGATAGCCAACGACCGGTACGCCTTTGGTTTCCAGGTATTCCAGTGTCAGGCCGATGTCCAGAATCGATTTCGCGCCGGCACATACGACGGCTACACCGGTTTTGGCCAGTTCTTCCAGATCGGCTGAAATGTCCATTGTCGTTTCAGCACCTCTGTGAACACCGCCGATGCCTCCTGTAGCGAAAACACGGATCCCCGCCAGCTTGGCGCAGATCATCGTCGCCGCGACGGTAGTAGCACCAATTTTCTTGGTGGCTATCAATTGTCCCAGATCCCGTCTCGACACTTTTGCCACATCCGGACTGCTGCCGAGCAGTTCCAATTCTTCATCCGACAAACCAATTTTGATTGCTCCATCCATAAGAGCAATGGTTGCCGGCACAGCTCCGTTGTCACGGATGATCTGTTCGACGACACGCGCTGTCTCCACGTTTTGAGGATACGGCATACCATGTGAAATGATGGTTGACTCGAGAGCCACAATCGGCTGCTTATTTTCCATTGCCTGTTTTACTTCTGCTGAATACGTGATCATTGTTGTCATAGTAATTCCTCCCGATCTTTTTGTAATTGAATGGCCGTCAATTCCGGCCGCACCGTTGCCTGGCTCTGTAAAGTTCTGGCTGCATTGACCAGACCGAAATGGACGATGTCCAGAAATTCCTTGCCCAGTAAAATACCATGGACCAAGCCGCTGGAAAAGGCATCTCCCGCTCCTGTCACATCCTCCACAGCTGAAATGCTGATGGCTTTGTAATGCGTAATGCCTTGTGCGTTTCCTGCCATAACGCCTTCTTTTCCATTGGTGACCACTACGTTTTCCACGCCACTGTCCAGCAGCCGCTCCACAGCTTTTTGCCAGTCAGCTTCCGACTTGATGGAAAAATTTAAATGCTGTTCCGCTTCGTCCCGGTTCAGGATCAGCCAAGTGATGCCGTCCAGCTCTTTGCCTAAACGTTCCATCTTTGGGGCAGATACAGGAATCACGGCAAGTGGGATCTGACGCGCCTTGGCAAAAGCCCGAACATATTCCACCGTCTCTTTCGGGCAATTCAAATCCATTACCAGGAAACCCGCAGACATCAGCGCTTTTTCCTGCCGTGCCACATAGTCAGGTGTCAACAAATCATAAATGGCCATATCCGCCATTGCCAGGATCATTTCACCGTCCGGCTGCAAAATGGCTGTATAGCTTCCCGTCGAACATCCATCTACAGTTTGCGTCAATTCAGTATCCATAAATGGCGCTGATGCTTCTTCGATCATCTTCCACTCCGAATCCACGCCGGCGATGGACATCAGACGGACAGAGTGCCCCAGACGCCCCAGGTTCTCTGCTATATTGCGCGCGACACCGCCCACACTCCCCGCTACAGAAGCCGGATTTGATGTGCCCATCTGTGCGGGTTTTTCCATCCGGAATTTACGGTCCACATTCGCTCCGCCGATGCAAACCACTGTATCCGCTTCAGGCAGGACATAAGCTCTCCCCACAATTTTCCCCTGGCGAATCAAAGAAGAGATTAAATTGGCAAGCGCCGGCCTTGACATCTCCAGAGCATCAGCCATTTCCTGCTGTGACAAAAAAGGGTTCTTGCGGATCATCTCCAACACTTCGGATTCTTTCCGGTTCAAAATTTTCACCGCCTCTTTAAACTTTTGTTTATATATTAAACTTTTATAATAAAAATTGCAAGGATTATCAAAACAAATTTCTGCGTGCCCATTGCGTGTGATGACTGAAAATTGCTACTATAGAAGGATGAGAGGAGAGATTCAAATGGTATCTTTTAATGAAACCTTGTCACGGTATGCAGAATTGGTCGTCAATGTAGGTGTCAATATTCAGCCAGGTCAGCAGCTGTATATCGCTGCTTCGCTGGAAGCGGCCCCACTGGTTCGCCTAATTACCAAAAAAGCCTATGAAATAGGCGCTAGACAAGTGCACGTTGATTGGAATGATGATGAAATTACACGCATCCGCTACGAGCTGGCACCGGAAGACTCCTTTTCGGACTTTCCCGCCTGGAAAGTGCAGCAGCGGGAACAGCTGGCCGAACAGGGAGCGGCGTTCATCAATGTGGTTTCGCAAAGTCCTGACTTGTTAAAAGGCATTGATTCGAAACGAATCGCCGACTTCCAAAAAGCAGCCGGCACTGCCATGAAAAAGTATCGTCAATATGTTCAGTCGGATAAAATCAGCTGGACCGTCATCGCTGCCCCTTCAGCGGCATGGGCAGCCAAGGTTTTCCCCGACCTTCCTGAAGATCAGCAGGAAGAGGCCTTATGGAAGGCGATTTTCAAGGCGGTACGGGCTGACGTCGACCAGCCTATCAAAGCATGGGCACAGCATAACGACCTGCTTCATACAAAAGTCGATTATTTGAACGAAAGAAAATATGCCAAACTTCATTACACTTCTCCGGACACCGACCTGGAAGTCGGGTTGCCGAAAGGCCATGTATGGGCCGGAGCTGGTTCCGTCAACGAAAAAGGGGATACATTCATGGCCAATATGCCAACCGAAGAAGTGTTCACTGTTCCGCATAAAACCGGTGTTAACGGCTATGTATCAAGCACCAAACCACTGAGTTACGGCGGAAACATTATTGACGACTTCAAAATTACATTTGAAAATGGCAGAATTGTCGATATCACTGCCGCCAAAGGCGAAGATGTGCTGAAACAGCTTGTCTCTACTGACGAAGGGTCCCACTTCCTAGGAGAAGTGGCACTGGTGCCGCATCAGTCGCCAATATCCGATTCGAATATTTTGTTCTACAATACATTATTTGATGAAAACGCCTCTAATCATCTGGCGATCGGCAGTGCCTATTCGTTCTGTCTTGAAGGCGGCAAAAACATGTCTCCGGAAGAACTTGAAAAACGTGGTTTGAACCAAAGCATCACTCATGTGGATTTCATGATCGGCTCTGCACAGATGGATATTGATGGGATTTTGGAAGATGGTTCGCGTGAACCCGTGTTCAGAAACGGAAATTGGGCATTTTGATTCTTTAAAATTTGTCACTTAAATTCCTTCTTGTTTTCGTGTATAATGACAAATGATGAGCAGAGACAAGAAAGGAGTTATCAGAATGCTATACGGTGTTACAGTTGTTCTCGGTTTTATGGTGGTAATCGGCCTTTTCTTCGCGGTACTTATGCACTTCCTAGGAAAAGGGCTTAATACGCATGATGCAGAAATCATTGACCCGACTCCCGAAGTCGCCTTCGACAAGGCCCACGATAAAAAAGGTGTAGACGACAAACAATAGAAAACAGTCAAAAGCCGGTTTCTTCACAGAAACCGGCTTTTGATTTTCAACTTCCTTTTTCTTATACCCGCTTCTTTTCCCCCTGTTGATTCATTAGCCCTCTTTTGCCAAAGCAAGGAGTATGGTAGCCTTTTGTTATATATTTCAATTGCATTACAATTGGGAAATGCAGCGCTTTTCACATGGTACAATTAAAAAAACTTGTCTATTACATAGGAGGCTGAACATGTTTTCTTCACTCGACATCGGAATTGACTTAGGAACCGCGAATATACTTGTTTATACAAAATCGAAAGGCATTATTCTCAATGAGCCTTCTGTTGTCGCCATGGATACAAAAACAGGAAAAGTCATTGCAATTGGTGAAGAAGCCAAATTGATGATAGGAAAAGCACCCGATTCAATTCGCATCGTACGTCCGCTGAAAGATGGTGTGATTGCGGATTTTGATGTAACAACTGAGTTGTTAAGAATGATCATGCAAAAAGCCGCTAAACAATTGGGCACTTCTCTCCGCAAACCGAATGTCATGGTTTGCACTCCTTCGGGGGCCACTTCTGTGGAGCGACGAGCCATTCACGATGCTGTAAAAACCAGCGGTGCAAAGACTGTCCATTTAATCGAGGAGCCAGTGGCAGCAGCAATTGGCGCTGACCTTCCAGTCAGTGAACCGGTTGCCAGTGTCATTGTTGATATTGGCGGCGGCACCACGGAAGTAGGCATTATTTCGTTTGGCGGTGTAGTTTCTTCAAACACCGTGAAAGTTGCTGGAGACCGGATGGATGAAGATATCATTCATTATGTCCGCAAACACTATAATGTATTAATCGGTGACCGAACTGCTGAAAATATCAAAAAAGAAATAGGGTACGCACTTACTTCCCATAAGACCGAAACGATGGATGTCCGGGGGCGCGACATCATGACCGGATTGCCAAAAACCGTGAATTTGTCTTCCACCGAAATCCAGGAAGCTTTGAAAGAGTCACTGTCAGCGATACTGGAATGCATACGGGCGACTTTGGAAGATTGTCCGCCGGAATTATCAGGCGACATCGTCGATCAAGGAGTGGTTCTTTCCGGCGGTGGGTCATTATTAAAAGGGATGCAGCAATGGCTGTCGGAAGAAATGTCTGTTCCTGTCCATATGGCACCCAATCCATTGGAGTCTGTAGCAGTCGGAACTGGCCGTTCCCTTGTTATGCTGGACAAACTCGATAAAATCGCCAGATAAAACAGGAGACCTCACCTTCAACGCGCTGTATTACAGATTTGCTGTTTGGGATTACGCATAAAAGTACTTTTTACGGGGAATTTCGTCTAAAATAAAGACTATAAACCATCTAGGAGGAAATTGGATGTCTAAACTGAATGAAATTTTGGAGTACAATCAAAAATTTGTGGAAGAAAAAGAATACGAGCAGTTTATCACTACAAAGTTTCCCGATAAGAAGGTCGTCATTCTGACGTGCATGGATACACGGCTCTTCGAAATGCTTCCGAAAGCGATGAACCTGAAAAATGGCGATGTTAAAATCGTGAAAAGTGCAGGTGCTGTCATCAACCATCCTTTTGGCGGCATCATGAGAAGTTTGTTTGTTGCAGTGTACGAGTTGAACGCAGACGAAATCTACATAATTGGTCATTACGATTGCGGAATGTCCGCCATTGATCCCGACAGCACCCTGGAAAAAATGAAACAACGGGGCATCGATGAAAAAACTATTGAAACAATAAAGTATTCCGGAGTGGATGTGAATGAGTGGCTGAAAGGTTTTGATGATGTCACAGAAAGCGTCCGCCACAGTGTGCGAATGGTGAAAAATCATCCTTTGATGGATCGTTCGGTGCCTGTTCACGGACTGGTCATCGATCCGACGACCGGCAAATTGGACTTACTCATTAATGGCAATGAAAACCGCTGAGAAGACATTGACCGAAGGCAGTTCGGGCAATGTCTTTGCGACGAAGCAGCGCAGCGATGCAACGCCCTTTCATGTTTCGAAGCCAGCGCAGCGATGCAGAGACAGGAGCACCGGTTTTCCGCAGCGACAAGGAGACTGAAGCCATGCCACTACTGGAGGCATTTGCCTGGAACCGAATGAAAGAAAGCTGCCGAGTTTCTCGACAGCCTGCAAAACCGCTGAGGAATATCTCCTCAGCGGTTTTGCTTTTGATAATAAATATAATCAAGCGGAATTCCTGCCTTGCCGAATTGGCGCAGGAAAGAAGTGATTTGGCCCCGATGGTAAGAAGCATGATTGACAATAGTGAACAGCATTTCTTCACGGCTGTGTTCAAAATCATCCCCCCGCATATTCTTGTAGCGGAGCCGTTCTTCCCATTGCTGTTCCGATAAGGAAGAAAAATACAATTCCATTTCGGCATGAAGCAGCAGAAAAGCTTCTTTCGCTCGGTCAATTGTTGACACATCAAAACGCTCAAACACTGGTTTCCCGATGCCATTCATTCGATCCAACCATAGTTTTTCAACCCCGATGACATGTTCCACTGTATCTTTGATGGTTGCGAATGAATTGGCAGCTTCCTGTGTATAAAGCTCTTCTCCGGCAGCCTGCACATGCTCCAGACATTTCAAAGTTGCCCATTTATGATACGAAAACTGTTTGTCCCTCATCATTGTGCACCTTCTTCCATTCAGTCTGTCATTCCTCAAACCATCTAACGATTTCTTTCCACCATTTTTTATAGGCGGCCTTACCCTTTCAAAACTCGCTCTCCAGCATGGCATAATAATAATGGTCTTCCCATTCCCCGTTGATGAACAGAAATTCCTGCAGCAAGCCTTCTTCCCGTAATCCTGCTTTTTCCAGCACACGGATCGATCCCAGGTTGCGGGGGGACACATATGCTTCAATGCGATGAAGTCTGAGCTGCTCAAAGCCGAATGCTATCACCAGCTTGACAGCTTCGGTTGCAATTCCTCTCCCGATATATCCTTCATCAATCGAATAGCCGATCAGCGAGCTGAGAAATGGAAGCCTTTTGATACTGTACATGGATATATGACCTATCAGTTTATTGGTGTCATGCTCAAAAATGCCAAAACTGTATTCCCTGTTTTCGCGGGCCTGGTAAATGGATTCCCTGATTTTTTCCCGCTGTACCGCAACGGTAAAATAACTGTCCCTATGGCGTGGTTCATATATTGCCCAATAATCGCGATTTCGGAGCAATAGCTGAACCATTTCAGCTGCATCGTCTACGGTTAAGTTCCGGAGGTAACATGTCCGGCCATTAAAAAGCAAGTTCATATCCGTCAATCCACAGAAGACGTCAATGTGATGAATTCTTTGGCATCTTTCACACACAAAGCAATCCCTTTTTCCCAGAATGCTTCCTGTGTAATGTCTTCCTGCAGATGCTTCATCGCCAAGTCTTCAGCTGTCATAATTGCCGTGTCCCGCAACAGCGCCATATATTTTTCCTCGAACCCTTTTCCTTCTTCCAGTGCTTTTGCATATACACTTAACGAGAACAGATAACCAAACGTGTACGGGAAGTTGTAAAATGGCACATACGTGATATAAAAATGCAGTTTAGAAGCCCAAAAATGGGGATGTCCAGATTTAAGTCCGCCTCCAAACCCTTCAACTTGTGCTTGCTGCATCAACTCATTCAGTCTTTCTGCAGGCACTACACCTTTTTTGCGTTCCTCATAAAAGCGGGTTTCAAACAGGAAACGAGCATGGATATTCATAAAAAATGCGACGCTGCGCTGCACTTTATCTTCAAGCAGGGCAATCTTCTCTTCTTTTGATTCGGCACTTTTCACCGCCGCATCGGAAACGATCATTTCCGCGAAAGTGGAAGCTGTCTCAGCCACGTTCATGGCATATGAACGGTTTAAGGAATGAACAGGACGCAAGGCAAAAGAATGGAACGCATGTCCGAGTTCATGGGCCAGTGTAGCGACATTTGACATTGACCCGCTGTATGTCATAAAAATACGTGATTCCTCTGACATTGGCAATCCGGTACAAAATCCTCCTGGACGTTTGTTTGGCCGATCTTCCGCTTCAATCCACCCTTTTTCAAAAGCGTTCTGTGCAAAAGCTTCAAGTTCAGGCCCGAACTTTCCAAAATGCTTTAAAATGAATTCCGCACCTTCCTGGTAGGAATATTGCTGTTTGCTTTCCGTTACAGGCGCGTCAACATCAAACCATTCCAGTCCATCTTTTCCAAGAAGTTCGCCTTTTTTAGCTAAATAATCAACAAATGGTTGCTTGTTTTTACTGATTGCGCTCCACATCGCGTCCAAGGTTTCCTGCTTCATGCGATTGATATGCAATGGTTCCTGGAGTGGATTATCCCATCCTCTTTTTTTGTAAGTTTCCAGGCGGAAGCCTGCAATCGAGTTCAACGTCTTGGCAAAAAACTCTTCTTTATCCATCCAGGCGGCTTCCAGACTTTCATACGCTTCTTTTCTGACAGCACCGTCAGCATGGGAGCTTAAATTATTCGCTTGGCCAACCGACAGCGTCTTTTTCTCTCCATCCACTGTCACACTGACTTTAATATCTCCTACCAGCATGTCGTAAAGCTGGCTCCACGCATGATAGCCGTCAGTGCTGAGCGCCGTTATCAAATTCTCTTCTTTCTCAGACAACAGCATCTTCGCTTCATCCCGCAATTCATTGAGGAAAAAATCGAATTGACGCAGTTCCTCCGTATCAAGAATGTTCTGCCACACCACGTCGTCCACTTTGCTCAGATCCTGTTGGATCTTTTGCACAGAACTTTGGAAACGGGCGTTTTGAGAAGAAGATTCACTCTGCAGAATCGCCGCTTTTTTGTCTTCTGTATTTTGTGCCATCAAGCAACCGATAAAAGACCCAGCCTGGTCAATATGCAGCATGGTATCTTTCATCTCTTCAAGCAATGAAGCCAACCGCTCCGCATCTTCCCTGGAAGACGGAGGCTGAAAACGTTGAGCCCGTTTCTCGAACTCCTCCAATTTCGGTCCTGCCTCATCCATATGTAAACGCAGCTCTTTGGAATCGCTTCCTCCTGGAAAAAGTGTGTCCAAATCCCAGACTTCTGAAAATTTCACTGTCATCGTACATCCTCCCGGCAAACTAAATTTTCTAAAAACACTTATAAGTATATCATTTTTGTCTTCTTGACGGAACTTGCGCCCCTTCTCCGACTGTTGGAGAAAGGCATTCCTCTTTGTCACTGGTTTGTCTAATTTGAAGTGTTTCCACAAATTGTGAATTGTGGCACGAAACAATGACAGGTATACTAAAGCTTAAGGAGGGATTTCTATGCTGCGTGTTTTGCTGATGACAGTTGCTTTTCTTGCCATAATTGTCGTCAATGCCCTAGCGAATATTTTGCCGATCAATGGACAGACGACCGGAGAAATTTCCAATCGGTTGCCTGTGCTGTTTACACCGGCTGGTTATGTATTCTCAATTTGGTCAGTCATTTACATACTGTTGGCTGTTTGGATAATCGGCTTTTGGCTCCGGCTGAAAAAAGGGGAAACACCTTCCGTTAAAATAACTGTGTTTTTCTTACTCAATGCTGTATTCAACATCAGCTGGCTTTTCTTGTGGCATTACGAATTCTTTGCCTGGTCACTCGTAGCCATGTTCGGCTATCTGCTTTCTTTGATCGCTCTGTACTATCAGTATGACGATGCAGAACGAAAATTCACGGAACGCCTGCCGGTATCGATCCATATGGGGTGGGTCAGTGTAGCCACCATCACAAACATCAGTTACGTCTTAACTTACTACAATTGGAGCGGATGGGGATTGAGCAATGAGCTGTGGGCCGTCATCATGCTGACTGTCGCTACTGCATTGGCGCTTCATATACGATTTCATCATAACGATATCCCTTTTGCACTCGTGTTTGTATGGGCATTCATCGGGATTGCTGTTAAAAACAACACCGATGAATTGCTTGTTACCGCTTCCTCGCTTTTTCTGACAGGGGTCATCCTGACCGGCATTCTGCTGATTAAAAAAAAGCCAGACCAGCGTCGTAATTTTCAAAGCTGATTCTGACAGAAGGAGGCAAACGATGAAGTATGCTCATTTAGGAAAGGCTGGTTTTGCCGGGATAGTGTTCTTTTTATTTCTGAGTGGAGCAGATAAGAGTATGTTGTTGTTTTTATTGCTTATGCCCTTATTTTACATCGGGAAATCTTGGTATACATACCTGGCTCGCAACTAGAGCATGTACTTTATGGTTTAATCATTTTAATTGGATAGACACAAAAAAGGACTGCTCGGCAGTCCTTTTTTGTGTCTATCAGTCTAGTTTTGTCAGTAAAATCGGTTCGCCTTTTGTCACCAACACAGTGTGTTCGATTTGCGCGACCAATGATTGATCAGGTGTGATGAATGTCCATCCATCGCCTGATTCCACGATATGTTCCGCTTTTTGTGAGATAAACGGCTCCACAGCAAGAACCATTCCTTCTTTCAAAATGGTTGTTTCCCATGCATCATAGTAATTCAAGATGTGTTGAGGAGCTTCATGAAGTGATTTGCCGATGCCGTGCCCAGTCAAATTTTTAATGACGAACAAGCCTTCCTGCTTCGCTTCGCGTTCGACCGCTTTCCCAATCTGGTTCAGTTTAGAACCCGCTTTGACTTTTGTCATGGCGCGGTCAAAAGCGGACGCTGCCACTTTACAGATTTTTTCTTTGTCTTCGTGTCCTTCTCCAACAACAAAAGAAATCCCTGTATCGGCAAAATACCCTTCATAAGATCCCGAAACATCAATATTGACGATGTCCCCATCTTTTATCACCCGTTTGCCCGGGATGCCATGAGCCACTTCTTCGTTGACGCTGATGCAGGTATAACCCGGAAAATCATATTCCGATTTTGGTCCGGAAACACCTCCAAGTTCTTCAAACAGCTTACCGCCGATTTCGTCTATCTCTTTTGTAGTCATGCCCGGCTTGGTTGCCGCTTTCATCGACTCCCGAATTTCAGCGACCATTCGACCAGCCTTTTTCAGCATTTCAATATCTTTATCATTCGTTGCAATCATCTAAACCCTTCTTTCAAATTTTCTATCAAAAAGTATAACATAAAAGAAAAGCGCAGGCGCCCGTGGAGATTTGACGGGCATAAGACGGTCTGGCGAAGCGGCATGTCTGTGCCGCACAGTCAGAGTGGCTTATGACCCCGAGAATCTGGGCGCCGGAGACTGGACAATAACAAAAGCGCAGGCGCCCATTAAGGCAGACAAGCGCTGTTCATGTTTTTGTTTTCACCAATTGCGGAGCTGCAGAGAACAGCCCTGAACAGGCGATAGCTGTGATTAAAAAGATCGGCACCATATACGTGGCATTATAAACGAATGAATAAACTACTGCGTTGCCTTCTGCAAATTCACTGAAAAACCAGATTCCCACGATGACATGGACAAGATAACGCAAAAACGAACCGATGAAAGTCCCCATAATAACCGCTCCTGCCATTTTTCCTTTCTTGCCATTGCGGAGATTTTTCAAATAACTGCTTCTCAACAAACCCGCCAGCCCGACACTTGCAAATGACACAATATAATCCAGTGTCACCTGTGTAAAGGCGAAAGTAAATGACAGCGGCACGACATAAATCCGACCGGTGACGACCTGCAGCAGACCCATCGTAATTCCTGTCAGTATTCCGGCCAGGGTGCCGCGTCGAAAGGCCATCAGCACGATTGGAATCAGTGCCAAACTGACAGAGCCGCCCTGCGGCATGCTGAAAGCCAGTAAATCCAGGACAAAAGCCAACGCGCCAAAAATCGCAATTTCCATCATTAACAACAACCGTTTGTTTCTCATAAGTTCCTCCTTCGTGTGGGTATGCACAGCACCAGAAGGGCAGAAAAAACCAGAAAAGCGGCATCAGGACAGAGCCTGACGCCGCGTAACAGCAGGTTTCCATCCACATCCCTGCGCAAGTGTTAACTTACAGGTTCAAAGGGTAAGAACGGATCGTTCACTCTCAGCAACAGCTCCCCTTGTGGTGTATACATTCTTTTTCGATACCTGTATTGTACACAACCCCAAAAGGGAAAGCAACTTCGTTTCAAGAGGGCACAACAGGGTAAATAATGTACAAATGCGTTTGGAAAGGTGGTGGAGGCAGCTGTACGGTAAAGCTGCTGAATAATGACGAACATGATTGATATGCTGAAGGAATTGATTAAGATTGAAAGCTATACCAAAAAAGGAGCAAACGAAGCTCTTCATTTTTGTGCCGACTGGCTGGAGAAAAAGGGCCAAAAAGTAACGATCCACGACAATAATGGATTTTTAATGCTGACTGCAACCAAAGGAAAGGGAGAAGAGACCATTATATGGAATGGCCATGTCGATGTGGTGCCCGGCCATGACGAGCAATTTTCTCCTATGGTGGAACAACAGCGCTTATACGGTCGCGGCACGGCAGATATGCGCGCCGGTGTCGCTGCCATGATGCAGGCTTTTGTTGACTTGGATGAAAATAAGCTGAACCGGATCGTCCAATTACATATCGTCACTGACGAAGAAATCGGCGGACGGAACACTTCCAAATGGCTGGTCGACCAAGGATTTACAGGCGATTTTGTCATTTGTGGCGAGCCGACAGGTTTAAAAGTCGGACTGCAGTCCAAAGGGATTCTGCATATGGATATGACTTTTAAAGGTCAGCCTGCCCATGGCAGCCGTCCGTGGGAGGGAGTCAATGCCATTGAGTCTGCGATGAAATTTCATATGGCGACTTCCGAACTGCCGTTCCGCAAAGAGTCCACAGAGTACTATGACCAGCCATCAGTCAATTTGGCCATCATCAAAGCTGGGGAACGATATAATATGGTGCCGGAAATTTGTGAAATGTCCTACGATATACGCTATATGCCTGGCCAGGACCCTGATGAGATTGCTCGTCAAATGGCAGAACTTGCCGATGCATTGAATCTGGAAATGGAGTATGAAACAAGTGGGGCTTCGACGCCTGCTTTAATCACTCCTGAAGATAACCCTTATGTCGTAAACCTGCAAAAAGCCATCAGACAAACAACCGACAAAGACGCCGTATTATTCGGACAGCACGGCGCTGCGGATACCCGTTATTATTTCGCCGCCCCCCAATGCAAAGGTGCAATTGAATTCGGTCCTGTCGGAGACGACTGGCACGGCAACGCGGAATATGTATCCATTCCAAGCGTTCATGAATACAAAGAGATCCTGGTAACCCATGCGCAAGCCAAATAACAGGTTTGCCACAAGCGGATACAGGGAAAGTGAATAATACCTTTACTTAGGAAGGAAGATGTAATGATGGGAATTGGACGAATCGTACGAACAGCAATCAAAGTGGCACCCGTCGCTTATCCGATTATCCGGAAAATAACAAAAGGCAGAAAGAAAAACAATGCAAACAAAGACAGCAGCCAGCAAAATAGCGACCGCAGCAGACGCCGATAGAATAAGCATGGCTTATGAAAAAAACCGCGCAAAGAGGCATACTCTTCGCGCGGTTTTATAATGGTCAGCCTTTTCCTAGATGTAAGGAATCGCTTCCCGAAGTGCCAAATAATCCGTTTTGACTTGGTCAGAAGGACGGAAAGCGTGATTATCGCGTTCTTTTTCTTCACTTCTGCCGTCCTGTGCTGGAGTATCCTCATTTTGTTCGCGTGCTTGCATAATCTCTTCGAACGTCAGCGGGTTCGGCTCGGGCAACTCCTCACGCGCTACTTCCCAAGCATCTTGATAAATAGTGAAAAAAGCGTTGGCCATGGCCCGGTATCCTTCGATATTTGGATGAACATCGGCTGGATTCGGCAACTTATCGACTGCATCATACCCGAAAAAACTGTCCACTGGAACAAAATGGACCCCTGCTTTGTCAGCCGTCCGCTCTAAAATTTCATTCAGTAAATCAAGCTGCTCAGCTATTCCCGCTTTTTGGCTTACCCGCATATGCGGGTAAGCAAAGTAATACCCCATGACATAAATGTCGGCACAGGGAGCCCGTTCTTTCAATTCCTGTAAGATAGCTTCCATATTGGAACGTGCCTGGTCCAAAGCAAAATTCACTTGTATTTGATTGAATGCCAGTGAACCCTGCATTGGATCCGTCTGCACCAATCGCAACAAATCATTCGCTCCGGCTGATACTGTGATGATATTTGCCGCCGTTAATAGCTCCTGTGCTTCTTCAGACTTCACCCGTTCCAATACATCTTCAGTCGTGAAGCCGGGAAACGCCAAATCTTTTGTGTAAAATGCCAGCGGTTGGTTTCGCATCAATTCCTGAGCGATCAAATCGACATAGCCCGTGTCAATTTCAGAAGCAGGTGTCTGTCCGGCTGCGAGCGAATCGCCAAGTCCCACATATGCAGCAGGCGCTTTCACTTCAGCATGTGCCGATATGGCAATCCCGCTCATAAACAGGGCGGTCAAAGCTGCGAGCCAATATCTTCTCAATCCCCTCACCTCTTACTGTGCCCAATTTCCTTTCCTGAAAATCGGTTCTTTTGTTCCGTCCCGGCGGATTCCATCAATATCCATTGCGCTGCTTCCAATCATGAAATCTTCATGAATGATGGAAGTATTCAAGCCAAGTGTCTCCAGTTCCGTTCGCTCCAAATCACGCGCCCCTCTGTAACAAGTGGGGTAAGCGTCTCCAATAGCCAAATGATTCGATGCATTTTCGTCGAATAGTGTATTAAAAAACAGAATTCCGGTTTCGGAAATTGGCGATTGTTGCGGCACTAATGCCACTTCCCCTAAATAACAGGCTCCGTTGTCAGAAGCAATCATTTCATCCAGCAAATCCTGCCCAGTTCCAGCTTCCGCTTTGACGATTTTTCCTTTTTCGAATGTCAGCGTGAAGTCATCAATGATATTTCCTTGGTACACCAGTGGCTTTGTGTTCCGCACATAACCGTCCACTCCTCTTTTCACAGGAACTGTGTAAACTTCTTCCGTCGGCATATTGGCAATGAAGTGAACGCCTTCAGGAGTTTTGGAAGCTCCTGTCAGCCAAATATGAGGTTCTGGAAGAGTAATGGTCAAATCCGTTCCTGGCGCAGTGTAATGCAATTTTTCATATTTCTTGTCATTCAATAAGGCGGCACGGTGCTCAAGTGCCTCGATGTGAGCTTTCCAGTGCTCCACGGCATTGCGATCGCCTATTCGAACAGTCTTGAAGATGGCGTTCCATAAGGCGGCAATCTGCTGTTCTTCAGGAAGATCAGGAAAGACTTTTTTGGCCCATTTTTCAGAAGGCACAGCGACAATCGACCAGGCCACTTTGTCCGTCCCTACTGCTTGACGATACCGTTCCAATGCTTTTCCCGCTGCTTTTTGATGGTCAGACAATCGTTTTGAAGAAACGCCTGTCAGTAAGTCCGGATCTTCTGCGTCAATCCATAAAAATGCACCCCCGGCCTCAATGATTTCATCGCGCTGAACAACAACCCACTTCGGAAACTCCTGAAAAGCTTCATCCGGTGCCAGATCGAAGTGAAGCCGGGTCTGAATTGGATCTTCGTAATTGACATATACACGTTTGGCTCCCGCTTCATACGCTTTCCTTACGACAAGGCGTGTAAAGTCGATGGCATCCGTAGTGGTATTGATCATGACCGGTTGTCCAGGCTGGAGATTCAGTCCGACCTGCACAGTAAGCTCAGCGTACTGCTCCAACTTTTCTTCAAACGTCATTTCCGGTTCCCCTTTGCAGCAACGGTTTTACTCGAACCTTCAACCAACTTGCCTCCATGTATTATTTTCTGGACAGGCTTGGAAGGCAATTGTTTTGAAAGTTTTTTGTAATGACGTTCATCGGCATATGCCAGTAAAGTGAGCACTTCTCCATCAGCCCCCGCACGTCCTGTCCGTCCAGAGCGATGCAAGTATTGTTCGGCTGTTTGAGGCACATCAACATGGATGACATGCGTCACTGCGTCGATGTCCAATCCACGCGCAGCCACTTCCGTCGCAATCAAGACAGCGACTTCCCCTTTTCTGAACAAATCGAGCGCTTTTTTGCGTTCATCTTTTTTCATTTCAGAATGCAATGCCACGATTTTGGCATCACGGAATTTAAGTTTGTTTTCCTTCATCAGTAATTGATCCAGGTTGTTAACGAATGCCAGCGCCTTTACTCCTTCGATGTGGGAAATCCGCCGCAGCATATCTGTCTTGTCCCGCTCATCGACTTTTACGAACGAGTGCGTAACTTTTCCTTGGGCCGGCATATCCTCTGCAGTTACACGAAGACGCGTCGGATGCTGCATCAAACGATCAGCCACCAGTTCCACTTCTTCTGTAATGGTGGCTGATACCAGCACCAATTGACGGTCGTGCTGAGTTTTTTCAATCAGGTTCTTCATGACATTGCGATGTTCCCTTGCCATCAATTGATCGCCTTCATCCAATACCAGCATGCGAATTTCATGCATTTTCAATTTCTTGCTTTTCACCAATTCGTTTAAACGCCCGGGCGTCCCTACGACGATGGTCGGTTTCTTTTTCAACTTTTCAAGTTGGCGCTGCATATTGGCTCCGCCGATCAATTGTGTAACGGTAACAGCTGTTCCTTCTGTCCATTCACGGAGTACGTTGACAATTTGCATCGACAATTCCTGTGATGGTGCAACGATCATAGCCTGTGTCGCCGGCTTTTCGGGGTTGACGCGCTGCAGAATCGGCAGCACATAAGCCAGTGTTTTGCCCGAACCTGTCGGGGATTCAGCTACAATGTCGTTTCCTGCCAGCATTTCCGGCACCATTTGTTCCTGGATCGGCATTGCTGCTTCAAAACCGGCGTTTTTCCATTTTTCCTGCCAGATCGGGCTTAATTCATTTATAAAAGTCATGTCTATTCCACCTTCTTTTCGATGCTTTTAGTGTACCATATTCAGCGCCTGCCCGCTTTTTTGGAGCTAAAAAAGCTGACCCGGGAAACAGGTCAGCCTCGTGCTTTTTTCATGTTACGATGCAATTGAAATGAAGCATCCCCATGGAGAAGTTTCTCTTTATGATTCGGTTACCTCTTTTTGTCTGTAGACAACCTCTTTCTCCGTTTCCGTCACTTCCCTTACCGGTTTCTTGATGAACAAAGACAGGACCAGTGCCAGAAGTGCGATGAATGTGGAAACAAAAAACGAAAAATTGATGCCTTCGAGCATCGCCGCATTCACAATGCTTTCAGGTGCTGCACCGCTTGCAGCAAGTTCTCTTCCCGCCGACTCTGTCCGCGTGTTCATGATCGTAATCAGAAATGCTGAACCGATGGCGCCGGAGACTTGCTGAAGGGTGTTGTTGACAGCTGTACCATGCGGGTAGGATTTCATCGGCAGCGTATTCAAGCCGTTCGTCATGACCGGCATCATTACCATTGAAATACCGAACATCCGCGCTGTATAGATGGCCATGATGTTAAAATAGCTGGTATCCATCGACAATTGGCTGAACAGGTAAGTGGTGATGACAACCAGCGACAAGCCCGGTATCGCCAGCACCTTGGCACCAAAACGGTCAAACAGACGGCCTGTGACCGGTGACATGAACCCCATGACGAGTGCACCGGGCAACATCAATAAGCCCGAACCGATCGGTGAAATGCCTTTAATGGTTTGGACATAAATCGGCATCAGAATCATCGCCGAAAACATGGCCATCGATAACACGACTGAAATGACAGAAGACAATGCGAACATCGGATATTTATAAATCCGGAATTCAAGCAATGGTTCTTTCAGCTTTAATTGGCGTAAAACGAAGAGCGTCAATGACACGATTCCAATGATAATCGTTCCATACACATACGGATTGCCCCAACCCATCGTTCCGGCAGAACTGAAACCGTATAAGATCCCACCAAAACCCAGACTGGATAATACTAATGAAAATTTATCCAGTGACAATTCCCTGTTTTGGAAAGTCAGGTTTTTCAGTTTGAAGATTCCAAGACCAAGCGGGATCAATGCAATGGGCAATACGATAAAGAACAAAATACGCCACGAGTAATGTTCAACAATAAATCCCGACAGCGTCGGACCGATTGCCGGAGCCACGACCATAACAAGCCCGAAAACTCCCATCGCCTGTCCGCGTTTTTCGATTGGAAAAGCTGCGAGCATGACATTCATCAGTAACGGCATCATCAATGCCGATCCTGATGCCTGAATCATTCTCCCTGCCAGCAGCACTTCGAAAACAGGAGCTACGCCTGCCAGCAATGTACCGAAAGAAAACAGCGACATCGCCACGATGAAAATGGCGCGATTTGAATACCGCTGTATAAAATAAGCGCTGGCAGGTATGAGAATTCCGTTCACCAGCATATACCCGGTGACCAGCCATTGTGCAGTCGGAGCCTCGATCTTCAGGTCGGCCATAATTTCCGGCAATGCTATGTTCAATAAGGTCTGATTGAAAATCGCCACAAATGCTCCAGTGAATAAAATTGCTATAATGCCATAAGGCGGTTTTTTCTGTTCTGTCATTCTTGTTATTCCTCCGTATGTTTCCTTGAATATTTACTTATTTATTTCTCCATTTCATTATTCTATACCGGCTGTTCATTATTATCAATATTTTTGTACTCTAATTCCAAAAACATTGATTTAAAAGCGTTTACAAGTTAATATATAAATAGACTGACAGTATAAAGGTGATGAAAATGAACCCCAAAAAACAAAAAATCATCAATGCCGCATATGCATTGTTCATAAGCAAAGGCTACAATGCCTCTTCCATTCAGGACATCCTGGACGAAGCGGGCGTTTCCAAAGGCACTTTCTATAATTATTTTGCCTCCAAAACCGAATGCCTGATCGCCATCATGGAATCCATCGGCAGTGAAATCCGCCAAAAACGGATGGCCGCAGCTTTGGGCAAACCTGTCGATGATCTGGATGTGCTGGCTGAACAGCTGTGCATCCGCATCCGGCTGAACCGTGAAAAAAACCTTTTCGCCTTATATGAAAGTATTTTCTACTCACAGGATGAAGAACTGAAGAAGTATGCAAAAGATACGTATGTAACTGAATTGAATTGGATTTCTTCACGGATCGTCGACGTCTTCGGAAAAGAAGCGGAAGCTTTTGCGCTGGAAAACGCGGCAATTGTACATGGTTCCATCCAGCAGCTGAATCATATTTGGAAACTCTCCTCCACCGATGACCTGCCCACAAAGGAATTGGCTGCATTCGTAATCAGGCGCTTAAAGACGGCTGTCACGCATCAGATTGAAACCGGTGATGCTTTTATCCGTCAAAAGCAGCTGCCGGTTGACAGACCTGCAGAGACCATATCAGCGGAAACCTTAAGCTCAAAACTGAAGACTTATGCTGAAACAAGTGGCGATAACGAAAGCGTCCAACAGCTCACCCGTTTCTTATCAGAAGAAATCAGCGGGGAAAACCCACGGAAAGCGCTGGTGGAAAGTGTGCTGTCCAGTTTGGCAACCCACAGTTCAAGCGAACCTGAACTGTCTGCACTGCTGGAAAGCGTGTGGCATTACTTGAATGGATTGCAACAAAAAAGCTGAGCCTGTAAACGGCTCAGCTTTTTTATGGTTTTCGTCTGCCTTTTGTAGCTTGTTCAAATGCGTAGGCGTATTCAATCAATTTCGGTTCCCCAAACGCCTGCCCGCTGAATGTTATTCCAAACGGCTCATTGGTTTCCGAAAAATCATACGGCACAGTAATGGATGGAAATCCGGCGGCGGCTCCGACATTACAGCCAAAATCCTGTGGCAGCACAAATACGTCAGCGCCCACTTCTTTCAATGTGGCATGAATTCCCTGTTCGGCAGCCAGAAAACGGTTTCGCTCAAGTGCTTCGATATATTCCCGCTCCGTCAAATTTCCAGTCAGACGATTTGCCTGCTCCAACAGATTCTGCCCAAACTTCAACATGTCCTCTGAATTCTCATTGTTGAAGGCAATTACGTCAGCCAACGAACGGATCGGATTGGTGGCATCTGTCTCAGCCAGATAAGCATTGAGGTCTGCTTTGAATTCATGCAGTAAAACCGAAAACCCCAAATCTTCCTGGTCAGAACCGAGCGACACCGCATCCAGAATTTCCGCTCCGCATTTTCCCAGATCCTCCAGTGCCTTTTCAAAAAGCGTCAACTGCTCATCACGGATGCTCCCTTGGATCAACTCCCGGGGCACTGCCAGCTTTACTCCCTGGAGACCGTTTTCTTTCAAATGTTCTTTCCAATCATAGCCTTCAAAAGGTTCAGCAAAAGCCGTAATGGCATCTTCGGAATCTGTGCCGACCAAGGCAGCGAAAACTGTAACCGCGTCTTCCACGGTGCGGCCCAGCGGCCCGGCCGTGTCTTGCGTATGCGCCAGTGGAATGATTCCCTGACGGCTGATCATGCCAACAGTCGGTTTTATGCCAACGAGACTGTTCTGCGCAGCTGGATTGATGATGGAACCCGACGTCTCTGTCCCAACTGCGGCAGCCGCCAAATTCGACGCAACTCCTGCTGCCGAGCCCGAGCTTGATCCCCCAACGTCAAAGGGACCATACGGATTTTTTACCAACCCGCCTCTTGAGCTGTAGCCGTTGGTCATTTTATCCGACATGAAGTTGGCCCATTCGGTCATGTTCGTCTTTCCCAAAATGACAGCTCCCGCTTGGCGCAGTCTGTCAATAACTTTGGCGTCCTGCCGGGCATAATGATCTTTTAAAGCAAGGGAGCCAGCACTGGTATGCATCCGGTCTGCCGTGTTCATATTGTCTTTCACCAGGAGCGGAATGCCATGAAGTTCAGAACGCGGCCCTTTATGGCGTCTTTCAAAATCAAGCGCCTGAGCAGTCAACAAAGCATCCGGATTGATTTCCAAAACCGCGTTTGTATTTTTGTCGCGCAAGGAAATGTTTTCTTTGTACATTAAGACGAGCTCTTCAGAAGTGATATGCCCTTCTGTCAACTCCTTTTGCAGTTCGGCAATCGTCATTTCATCCAGGCGATCACGCCGATACTCCTCCAGTTTTTTCTGGTGCATCGAAATTCCTCCAGTTTCATAGTCAGGTGATATCATTGAAAAAAGCCGGAATAACCGGCTTAATTTTTTTCCGTATATGTTTTCATCAATTCATATAGCGACGTTTCGTATAATTGCTTGCCATTTATCTTGAAGACATTTTGCTCCACCAGTTCTTCGATGACGTTCATTCGTTTGTCTTCAAATTTCGACTCAGGTATTTGTTCCATGATGTTCCGTCTCTCCTTGTTGATGTTCTCTCTTTTCTTTACCCCCCCTTTTGTTCTTATGAAACATGAATGTATGTTTCGAATAATCTTTCTTTTTCAGTCATTCACAAGCAACTCCGCTTACTTCAGAATTGAGCCGACCGCAAGCTTGGCGATCGTAGCGTCTGAAAGTATGAAGTTGTCGACTTGGATATGCTTGAAGTTCTGCACATGTTCTTCGCGTTCAACTTCTACTGTAATATGAACATTTGGTGCCATCCTCTCCACTGTGGTGGCGATGATCAGCGATTTCCCATCCGTCAGCATCTGATCATGGATGCCATCATCGGCAAAAATCAATACAGCTTTGCATTTCAGGATATTGGCCTTTGTCAGCACTTTGTCATCTGTGGCATCTCCTTTTACATAATGGATTCGGTCATCGACTATTTGGGTTTTCTCAATATTATCAATGATGACCACTTCCACATTTTCGTCTTTCGAGAAAATTTCTTTTATTGCATTGATGGCTTTATGCGACCAGTCGATAATGATGATATGATCTTTTCCCTCGTACACCAAATCACCTCTTTCCCGATGTTTTCTGAACAGCCCAATACTGTCAAACGCCTTTCCGATTAAGCTCGCAATCAAGCCAATACCAAAACCGTACAGAACAATCATTGTATATAATTTGCCGCCCAACGTCTGAGGCACGACATCGCCAAATCCAACGGACAGGACAGCCGTCGTCGTATACCATAAAGCAGTCAACACGTCGGGGAACGTTTCAGGCTCAATCCATGGCAGCACCAAGGCGCTGAGTATAAGCAAAACGATTGTCGAGATGCCCAATGCCATCCAGGAGAGCTTGGTTACTCTAAAAAAGAACCTTCTGACCCACACGCCATACTCCCCCTTCCTTTTTTTCGATGTATCGGTATCTAGCTAATTCTAGATAATCGGAATTATTCCCTTCTTATCTCAAAAGAAAACCGATAAGCAGCCAGTGCTTATCGGTTCTTTTGTTCCGTATTATTTTATTGTTTAAATTCCAGCCAGGCGACGGCTTCGCAGTGAGTGGACTGCGGGAACATATCAACCGGCTGCACTTCCTGCGTCCGGTAACCGCCATCTTCCAAAATCCGCAGATCGCGTGCCAGTGTCGCCGGATTGCAGGATACATAAACGACACGTTTGGGCTGCTGTTTCAGAATGGTGCGCAGCAACTGCTCATCGCAGCCTTTGCGCGGCGGATCGACGACCAATACATCGGCTGCACGGCCTTCTTTATACCAGCGCGGAATAACCTGTTCCGCAGGGCCCGCTTCAAACAGTGTATTGGTGAATCCATTAAGCTCGGCGTTTCGTTTGGCGTCTTCAATCGCTTGCGGAACGATTTCGACACCCATGACGAACTTGGCTTTCTGAGCCAGAAAAAGGGAAATCGTCCCAATGCCGCAATAAGCATCGATGACCGTTTCGTCCCCAGTCAGCCCGGCATATTCCAACGCCTGTCCGTACAGCACTTCCGTCTGCTCCGGATTGACTTGATAAAAAGAACGCGCGGAAATTTCAAAGCGCACATCACCGATGCGGTCTTCGATGATGTCTTTGCCCCATAACGTGATCGTTTCATCACCGAAAATGACATTGGTCTTTTCAGGATTGATATTTTGAACAATCGATGCCGTCTCCGGAACGATCGATTTAATAAGTTCGACAGCCTGTTCCCGTTGAGGAAACTTTTTCTTTTTTGTCACAAGCACCACCATGATTTCGCCAGTCGCACGTCCTTTGCGGACGATGACGTGCCGCAGCATCCCCCGATGAGTCTGTTCTTCATATGGTTCGATGCCCATGTCGATCAACTTCCGTTTCAAGCCGGCCATGATGGCATCGGCTTCCGGTGTCTGGATGATACAGATATCCGTATCGGCAATATTATGGGAACGTGTCTGGTAAAACCCGGCCACCACACGGCCGTTCTCCTGACCAAAAGGAATCTGGGATTTATTGCGGTAGCGCCATGGATGGTCCATGCCTTTTACCGGATGAACCGGAACGTCCGGCAATTTACCGATGCGCGTAATAGCGTCGCGCACAAGTTTTTGCTTAAAATTCATCTGTCCTTCGTACGACAGATGCTGGATTTGGCAGCCGCCGCATGTATCAAAGACCGGGCAGGGCGCCGTCACCCGAAAAGGCGATTGCTTTTCAATCTGGATTAATTTCGCAAAGCCATAGGATTTTAATGTTTTCAATACATGGATCTGTACTTCTTCCCCCGGCAAAGCACCTTGTATAAACAACGGATAGCCGTCGACTTTGGCGACGCCTGCTCCGTCATGCGTCAAATCTTCCACATGGACAACAAGCCGATCGTTTTTCGTTACTGGTTTCAATTCGTTCACTCCATTTCACATTGCTTAATCATACAATAAAAAAACGCGGCAGGCAAAAACCTGCACGCGCTTGTCTATTTCCGGTCTTTCGACACCGGTCCGTCTTTCAATGAAAACCAGAAGCCGAAAGCGATCGACCCGATCAGCACGATAAACGGTGCATAAAATATCAAGAAATCCTGCATTTTCGTATCCTCCTTCAGGCGTGGTAATCCGATTTCCCTTTAACGTAATCCTTATCGAACAAGAACAGACGGAACAGCAGGTAAAGAGAAGGCAATAGCAGCCCAAGCCCTGCGATAAACGCAACGATCAGCGCAATGGCCATCGCTTCATTTGTGAAACTGTCGTAAATCGTCAAATACGGATACAGCAGGTGCGGGTAATGCGATGCACCGTAAGCGAAGAAAGCTGTAAAGAACTGGCCGACCAGCAAGATGAACGCCAGACCGTAATTCCGGCGTTTCCACACCAGGTAAACGGTTCCGACGAATAACAGGAACGAGATGGCAAATACCCACCAAAGATCAAGTATCCGCGCGTAATGTTCCGGATTATGGCCGCGTAATTCAAAAATGATGCCGGTTGCCGTAATGATGGCAGGGCCTGCCCAGACAAGGGCGTATTTGCGCATCAGGTCCGTCGCTTTTTCGTCTCCGGCTTTATTGGCATACCAGGTCAGGAACACCGCAGAAATGTAAAGCACCGCTGTCAAACTCAATACGACGATGCTCCACATCAGCGGACTCGTGAAAAGAGTCCAGTAATCCAGATAAGGTGACCCATCATCAAGTTTGATAAATCCACCTTCGGACATGGCAAGCACCGGTGAAAGAGCTGCCGGCAGCAATAAGCCCGATAATCCGTACATGTAAATATAGCCTCTGTGATTGATTTTAGCTCCGTATGTCGCAAACGCGTAATACGAACCGCGGATGGCCAACAGAACCAGCGCGATGCTTGCCGGCACCAGCAAAGTCGTGCCGTAGTAGAAAGCGGTTTGCGGGAAAAATCCGATGATCCCGACAAAGAAAAAAACGAAAAATACATTTGTCACTTCCCACACCGGCGATAAATAACGCTGGATAATACCCGTCAGGATATGCTGCTTGTTTGTAAAAGCACTGTAGGCATTGAAGAAGCCGGCGCCGAAATCAATCGACGCCACAATGACATACAGAAACAGGAACAGCCACAGAACCGAAATTCCGATAATTTCTAAAGTCATTGTCTGTCACCGCCTTTGTCAGCTTCCCTTGCCGCCAGCTCTTTTTCCACCGGATTGCGGCGGTACATCCGTGTCAGCACCACAATCGTACCAACGCCTAAAATAAAGTAAAGACCTGCAAACAAAATGATCATTAAATCGACTTGGCCGCTTGTCGTAGCAGCTTCCGAGGTTTTCATATATCCTCTGAGAATCCACGGCTGGCGTCCAACCTCCGTGAACCACCAACCGGCTTCAATCGCCACCAGAGCCAATGGACCACTTAACAGCAGCAGCCATCTGAACAATTTCGTTCTGGCAAACGACCAATTGCGCCAGGCAGCCACGACGTAGACAAACGACAAAAATGCCAGCCACATGCCAATGGTAACCATCGTATCAAACAAATAATGGATCCACAGTGGCGGAATTTCATCTTCCGGAAATTCTTCCAATCCGATCACTTCTGAATCGGGCGTTCCGTGTGCCAGTATACTCAGCGCATAAGGAATTTCGATGGCGTATTTGACGTCTTCTCCGTCAAGCACTCCGAACAGGATCAACCTTGCTTCCTCTTCTGTTTCAAAATGCCATTCGGCAGCCGCCAGTTTTTCCGGCTGGTATTCAGCCAGGTACTTTCCTGAGAAATCTCCGATCAAGGCGGTGGCAACGGAAAACACCAGCCCCAGTTTCATCGTCAAAAACAACGCTTTTTTATGGTAGACATGATCAGATCCGCGAAGCATGCGCAGCGCTGCAATCGATGCCAGCAAAAAGGCACTGGTCATGAATGCCGTAGCCATGACATGCGCCACTTTTGTCGGCACCGCGGGGCTGAACATCGCCAGCAGCGGACTGATATTGACCAGTTCACCGTTCAATACTTCAAATCCCTGTGGCGCGTTCATGAACGAGTTGACGATGGTGATGAAAACCGATGACATCGCCGCACCGAGCGCCACTGGAATCAGCAGCAGTAAATGTTTCCGCTGGTCCTCGAACCGGTCCCACGTATACAGGTAAATACCCAGAAAAATCGCCTCAAAGAAAAAAGCGAATACTTCCATAAACAATGGCAGTGCAATAACGTTTCCTGCCAGCTGCATAAAATTCGGCCACAGCAGCGATAACTGCAAACCGATTGCTGTACCGGTAACAACCCCAACGGCAACCGTGATGACAAATCCACGCGCCCAACGTCGCGCCAGCAAAATATAATGATCGTCTTTTTTCTTGATACCCACCCATTGTGCAATCATGATCATGAGCGGTACACCGACGCCGATAGTGGCATAGATGATATGGAACGACAAAGTCAGTAAAGTGAGGATGCGACTCAAAAAGGCACTATCTTCTATTCCCAATTTCCTGTCCCCTTTCAACATGCAGTCAAGCTCTTCTATTACCTATTGTACCTCAATCAATCTGTGCCAAACTCTTCTCAAGCCTCGATTTCCCCGCTAAGTTTGAATAAGCTGTGACAGCGAAAGAAAAAATAGTTGAAATTTTTCTAAATATTTAGTATTCTAGAGTGAACAAAGATAAAGGGTGATGCATCATGGAAACGAGACGTAAAGTATTCGCTTATATAACCAAAGGCGATGAAGACCAAAAAGAATTGCTCGTGTTCGAGCACGAAGGAGAACCGGAAGCCGGCCTGCAAGTGCCGGGAGGAACAATCGAAGAAGGCGAAATGCTGATTGACGCACTTTACCGGGAAGTGCAGGAAGAAACGGGATTGCCGCGGGAGGCATTGGAATTTGTAGGGAAAATCCAAAAATATAATTATTACCCGGATCATAAAGATAAAGTATATGAACGCAATATTTTCCACTTCGAATACACCGGTGAACCAAGAGATTACTGGGAGCACCTGGTGGAAAGCGATGGCCAGGACAATGGCCGCGTCTTCAAATTCCATTGGGAACCAGTGGACGATCTTCCAAAGCTTGCAGCGGAACAGGACAAAGCAATCGAACTTCTTTAACAACCAATCATATAACAACGAAAAACCTGGCATGTGGGTGTATTTCCACATGCCAGGTTTTTTTACTGACTAAGAAAGTATAAGCTTTCAATCTTGAAAGAGTTTAGTAAATTAGGTATTTCATGTCCAGTCTTCAGCGCCCAGATTCTTGGGGGCCCGCAGAATGTTCGTCAGGTAACCGCTGCGACAGGACCTCGCGTTCTTAGGTTAGCTTCTGCTTCTGAACGCTTGCGCTTTTCTCACTTACGGTCTTTTTCACTGATTGATTGAATCGGAACCATCATTTCAATATGGCGATACAAGTTTTCAAAAGTGGCCGGCAGTACACCACCGTATTCCCCATCCAGATTCAGTAAAACCCGTTCTTTGGAAGAAACAGAAATTCTGCTGGCTTTTGTATAAATGACATGGGGGTCTGACAAATGCTCTCCTCTCAAAGCCAGAGAAGCCAGACGAATAAATTCAGCCATATTCACTTCTTTTAAAATCAGCAACGTGAATTTGCCATCGTTGATGCTGGCATCCGGTGCCAACTTTTCGAAACCGCCGACAGAATTGGTCAAGCCGATCAGGAACATCATCGCCTTGTCTTCAAACACCTGACCGTCGTATTCAATGCGGACATTGGACGAACGGATCGAAGGAAGCATTTCGATGCCTTTCAGGTAGTAAGCCAGCTGGCCAAGCACCGTTTTCAGTTTGCTCGGCACTTCATAAGTCAGCTCAGTCAGTCTTCCGCCACCTGCAATATTGATGAAATACCGGTCATCCATTTTCCCGACATCGACTGGAATGGAATCTCCCTGGATGATAATGTCGACAGCTTTATTGATATCTCTCGGAATATGGACCGCACGGGCAAAATCATTGGTTGTGCCCATTGGAATCAAGCCGATTTTCGGACGCCGTTCGTATTCGGATACCCCCGACACCACCTCGTTCAATGTACCATCCCCGCCAACTGCCACTACCAGGTCGAATTCCCTTTCCACTGCCAGTTTTGCAGCATGGACGGCGTCTCCTTCACACGTAGTGGCATGGCAGGAAGTTTCGTATCCGGCCAACTCCATCTTTTCGAGCACTTCCGGCAAATGCTTGCGGAAAAGTTCGCGTCCGGAAGTTGGATTGTAAATGATTCTTGCACGTTTCATACAAATTCAGCCTTTCTCCACGTTCTATAGAAAATAGGACAACCATGACCCGATAGAAGTTCCACTCAAGGAATGAGCTGACCACGAGCCGGCTTTTCTTTTTTTATTTCAACGCTTCTGTAAATGTTTTCCGCAAGTCTTTGTAGACCGCCTGCCAGAATTTTTCGTTCCAGGCAAAGCCATCTGAAATTTCCCCCAGAATCGTTTTTTGATGAATTTCAAATTGCGGATCGTCTTTTGCCGGAAGTTTGGCTTTCTGTTCCATGACAAATTCCTGGACTTCCGGAGCACGCGGTCCCCAGTCACCAAGGACTTCCCCTTCTTCTGACAGGATAATGTATTTTGGAATGGAACGCCCGCCATTTGTCAAATACTGATCCATCAATTCCAGGTTCTGGTCACGGTAAACACAGCGGACTTCCAGGCCTGCCGCATCTGCGATTTTCCGTAAAATGGCGTTGTTCATCATGGCGTCACCGCACCAATCTTCTGTAATGACCAGTATGTGTGGTTTTTTTTCTGTCAACAGCCCGATAAATTCAGGGTCTTCCGGCTGCTCGAATTTTTCGTAGATGGAGTATGAAGTTTCTTGATTGGACTCCATTTGAGACATGTAATTTTCAAGTGTAATCGCATTTTCAAAATATTCCTGTTCAGTCGTCATAATATCACTTCTCCTTTCTTTCAGTTTACTTGTCCAGAGAGCAAGCTTCAAATAATTTAGTTAAAGCTCTATCATTTAATGCTATTGATCCTCCTTTAAATTAGCGCTAATTCAATGGTTATCACATAATAGACAACTGAGAGCAAACCCCTTCAGCAGAAGTGGTTGCAAAAGAATCCGGGAAGTTCCAAGTTGCCGATTTTCAGTAATTTCCATCTATGGTAGTCTTAAGAGAGATTTTTCAGATTTTTAGTAACTTTCAATTTTAGTCATCTCTCATCCAAGGAGGAATCATCGATGGATAACAACTTCCTGTTTTACGTACTAATTCTTGTAACTCCCCTAACCATCATCACCATAACTATGATAATTTTTACATCGCTATTCATGAAAAATAAAAAACATGCCTTCGTTTACTTATTTTTCGTTTTGGCAGCAGCCGTTTATCAACTTATACAACTTTACAATTCTGTCCCGACGCTGGGAACGGCTATTCTGGTTATTTATTTACTGTTATTTATAATTACTTTCTATGTAATCAGACACAAAAGAAAACAAGAAGCATTGAAATAATACTTTTAAAGAAGAATCAGCGAAAATGTTAATACCTATTCCTCTCTATTTCACTTCATGAACTCAAACGTTTGTTATAGTCCAATCATAAAAAAAGCGGCCCTTAAAGGACCGCTTTTTATTATCTTTTCGCAATTTCTTCCTGAAGAATCTTGTTCAGCAATGGCGGGTTGGCCTGCCCTTTTGTCTGTTTCATGATCTGGCCGACCAGGAAACCGATGGCACGGTCTTTCCCGTTTTTGAAGTCTTCAATGGATTGCGGGTTGTTGTCCAAAGCGGTAGTGACATATTCACGCAATGTGTTTTCGTCCGAGATCTGGACGAGTCCTTTCGCTTTGACGATGTCTTCGGCGTTGCCGCCTTTTTCCACCAATTCCTTGAATACTTTCTTGGCAATTTTCGAAGAGATGGTGCCTTCTGCAATCAGCTTGATCATACCAGCCAATCCTTCAGGCGTCAGTTTCGTATCGCTCAGTTCTTTTTGCTCCGCGTTTAAGTAAGCGGACACTTCGCCCATGATCCAGTTGGAAGCCTGCTTGGCATCTGCACCGGCATCGACTGTCGCTTCAAAGAAATCGGAAATCGGCTTCGCCAGTGTCAGTACCATAGCGTCATAGGAAGACAAGCCAAGTTCTGAAACGTAACGTGCTTTCCGCGCATCCGGTAATTCAGGGATTTCCGAACGGACCCGTTCCAGCCATGCATCATCGATGACAATGTCGACCAGATCCGGTTCCGGGAAATAGCGGTAATCATCGGATCCTTCTTTGACGCGCATCAGAACTGTTTTGCCTGTCGATTCATCATAACGTCTGGTTTCCTGCCCGATCACTCCGCCTGACAACAGCACTTGTTCTTGACGGATCTGTTCGTGCTCAATTCCTTTGCGGACAAAGTTGAATGAATTCAAGTTCTTCAATTCCGTTTTCGTTCCGAATTCCTCCTGGCCGTATGGACGCAGGGAAATATTGGCGTCACAGCGCAACGATCCTTCTTCCATCCGAACGTCGGAAACACCGGTATATTGAATGATCGATTTGATCTTTTCCAAGTAAGCATAAGCTTCTTCAGGCGTCCGGATATCGGGTTCTGAAACGATTTCGATGAGCGGTGTACCTTGTCGGTTAAAATCGACCAATGAATGGCCGTTGCCGGTGTGAGTCAGTTTCCCCGCATCTTCTTCCATGTGCAGGCGTGTAATACCGATGCGCTTTTTCTCCCCATTCACTTCGATTTCAATCCAGCCGTGCTCGCCGATCGGCTCGTCAAACTGGGAAATCTGGTAAGCTTTCGGGTTGTCCGGGTAAAAATAGTTTTTACGGTCGAATTTGGTATGGCGCGCAATCTCGCAGTTTAATGCAAGAGCCGCTTTCATCGCCCAATCCACTGCACGTTTATTGACGACTGGCAACACGCCGGGATAGCCAAGGTCGATGACATTGGTATTGGTATTCGGTTCTGCCCCGAAATGGGCAGGAGCCGGTGAAAACATTTTGGAATCTGTTTTTAGCTCGACATGGACTTCAAGCCCGATGATTGTTTCAAAATTCATTGTGCTGCTCCCTCCCATATGTGAGGAGTTTTTTTATGAAAATCAGTTGCTTGTTCAAAAACATCAGCAACACGATAAACGGTTTCCTCATCAAAGTATTTCCCGATGATCTGCAAACCAAGCGGCAGTCCGTTATCGAAACCGCAAGGGATGGAAATAGCCGGGACGCCAGCCAGGTTGATCGGAATTGTCAAAATATCATTGGCATACATCGTCAATGGATCATCGATGATTTCGCCGATTTTAAATGATGGTGTTGGCGTGGTCGGCCCGATGATGACGTCGTATTTTTCAAACGCTTTGTCGAAGTCATTTTTTATCAAAGTCCGCACTTTTTGTGCTTTTTTATAATAAGCATCATAATAACCGGAGCTTAATGCATAGGTTCCCAGCATAATCCGGCGCTTTACTTCATCGCCGAAACCTTCTGAACGTGTGTTCATGTAGAAATCCAGTAAGTTTCCGGCTTTTTCTGTACGATAACCATAACGGATCCCGTCAAAACGGGACAGGTTTGAAGAAGCTTCTGATGATGCGATCAAATAGTACGTAGAAAGTGCATATTTGGAATGTGGCAAAGAGATTTCTTCGCAAATGGCACCTTTTTCTTCAAGTACTTTCAAGGCATCTTTAACCGCTTTGACCGAAGATTCTCCTACGCCCTGTGCAAAATATTCTTTCGGTACACCGATGCGCAATCCAGTGATGTCTCCTGTCAACGCAGCTGCAAAATCAGGTACGTCCACATTGGCGGAAGTCGAATCTTTTTCATCATGTCCAGCAATGACGTTCAACAGCAAAGCGTTGTCTTTGACTGTCCGTGTAACCGGACCGATTTGGTCAAGAGAAGACGCATAAGCGATCAACCCAAAGCGGGAGACCCGGCCGTAAGTCGGTTTCATGCCGACCACACCACAAAAAGAGGCCGGCTGGCGGATTGAGCCGCCTGTATCCGAACCTAATGTGAACGGCACCTCTCCAGCAGCCACAGCGGCTGCGGAACCACCTGAAGATCCACCGGGTACGGTTTCCAGGTTCCATGGATTTTTCGTGTTTTTGTAATACGAGTTTTCATTGGAGGATCCCATTGCAAATTCGTCCATATTAAGTTTGCCGACAATCACCATGCCCGCCGCCCGCAGTTTTTCGACCACTGTGGCGTTGTAAATCGGGTTAAACCCTTCCAGAATACGGCTTGAAGCGGTTGTCTCAATGCCTTCCGTCACGATATTGTCTTTTACGCCGACAGGCAAACCGAATAATGGGCCGCGCTCTTCAAAAGGCACCTGGTCCATTTCTGCGGCCTGAGAAGAAGCCTGCTCCTGGTTCAATGCCAAAAAGGCATCCACATCTGAATCAAGTTCTTCGATCCGTTTAAACGTCTTTTCAGTGAGATCTGCAATCGTCAATTCTTTCGTATGTATCAATTCCTGCAGTTCTGCAGCTGTTTTATCTGCTAATTTCATCTTTTTCCCTCCTCACAATCAGTCCAGTATCGTTGGTACTTTCACTTGTCCCGCTTCTTGTTCTTTCACGTTTTTCATCACCAGTTCTCGAGGCAGTCCCGGTTCGGCTTTGTCTTCCCGCAATACATTCGCCATTTCCAGTACATGCGTCGTCGGTTCCACGTTTTCTGTATCCAATTCATTCAGCAATTCCATCGCATTCGTAATTGCTTCCAACTGTTCCGCAAAATGCTCAGCTTCTTCGTCAGTAATTGCCAGGCGCGCCAAATGCGCTACTTCGATTACTTCTTCTTTGGTCATTTTCGCCATTTCTATACACCTCCGGATTCAATAAAACATACGGTCTATCATACCATTATTAAAAGAAAAGCTCCAGCGCCCGAGAACCCGGGCGCTGGAGCCCGGCCTAAAAACGAGTGGAGACAGCCTCGCAGCTGTCCCCGCGCCAGCACGGCTTATTCGTATATATGAACAATTGGTTCTGTCTGATCCACTTTTCTTACTACAAGTGCTTCAGGTCCATTAGTCGACGTGACACTCACTGTCACTTCAATATTCTGAGGGAAATGTTCGAGCACAAGGCCCGTCAAGTATTGTGTAAATCCAATGATTTCGGCAGCTCCGTAAAATTGGATCGGCACTTCAACCTTCAATTCCCGCAAGCGGTCATCCTGATAAAAGCCGGTTCCAATGACGCTTGTGAAATTTGAAAAATACTCTTCCACATCCTGCTTGAAATTGCGGAACTGGGTGTCCACTTCCCTGTAGATTTCTTCCGAATTTGAAGTGGGGAACACTACGTATTCCTCATTGACAGCCGACCAATTGGCGACTGCCTCCTGTCCCCCTGGGGCGACTCCATATGAAAAATAAGTTCCTGGAGAAATGGCATTGCGGCTGTTTTGCTTGAACAGGCCGACCGCAATCGGCACATCCGCCATTCCTTCTTTTTCCCTCAGACGCTTGACGATTTCATCAGCCATCCGCTGCCCTTCTTCAATCAGCTGAGAGCTCGGAACGGACTCTTCATACGACACGCCGTTCACCGAACTATAGTAAATGCTGTTCAACGCCAGGCCGATGGATACTCCGCCAAGGCGAATCGTTTCTTCGTCGGTTTTCACTAAATAATTCTGCTCCAGAATGTGCGCCAGCAGAGACGCAGGCGGCTTTTCTCCAGCTGCTGTCTGTTCGGCTGTTCTGGTGTCAGCCGCATTCAGGCCAAGAGGATGATGCGTCCGCGCTTCGTCTTCTTCGCCTTGCCTTCTCAACCATGTCGACGCCTCTGCGCTTGAAATTTTCTGTCCTTCCTGAAAATAATAATCATCAGGGGAGAATTGGCGCTGCGACAAACGCAACAGGCCATTCTCAGCTTCTTTAATATCATAGCGTGAATTCATCCGATTCACGATGTTCCCTCTTGTGGCGCTTTCTTTGTAGGGCAGCAGCGTCCGGTAATATTGTTCATCCAGCTGCATGCTCGGAATAATCGCGGTCTCCACTTCCTCTTCTGTATTCAGAACTTCCGTTTCGTCTGTTACAGAAGGGACACATCCCGTGAGCAACAATATACTGACCGGAATCCACCATAAGTGCTTCATTTCATAAATCTCCTCATTTACTTAGTTCAGCGATGAGACGCTCCTCATCCCATACATCCACTTTGAGTTCCATCGCTTTGTCCAACTTCGAACCGGCTTCCGCCCCTGCAATCAGCAGATCTGTTTTCTTGCTGACGCTGCCGGAAACTTTGCCGCCAAGCCCTTCAATTTTCTGCTGGGCTTCCTGACGTGTCATTTGTTCCAGTTTGCCGGTCAATACAATTTTTTTGCCGGCAAAGGCGTTGGCTCCTTCTTCCACTCGGACACGTGGCCCCGTATATGTTAAGTTGACGCCTGCCGCCGCTAAACGTTCCATCAATTCCTGTACTTCTTCTTTATCGAAATACGTGACGACAGAATCGGCCATTTTTTCCCCGATTTCATGGATATCCGTCAGCTCTTCCACGGTGGCAGCCATCAGGCTTTCCATCGATCCGAAATGTTCCGACAGGATACGGGCCGCCTTTTCCCCGACATGACGGATGCCAAGGCCAAACAACAGCTTTTCCATGGAATTGCTTCTCGACGCATCAATTGCGGCGATTAAGTTGGACGCCGATTTCTCGCCCATCCGTTCAAGTTCCAGCAATTGCTCTTTTGTCAATTTGTACAGATCCGAAATATCTGCCACCAGTCCTTCCCGGTAAAGCTGCTCGATGACTTTTTCACCAAGGCCATCGATGTTCATGGCATTGCGGGACACAAAATGGATCAGCCCCTCGGTAATTTGTGCAGGACATTTTGGATTGACGCAGCGAAGGACCACTTCCCCTTCGATGCGCACCAGTTCCGCCTCGCAAGCGGGGCAGTTCTCCGGCATATTAAACGGCTGCTCATCACCGCTGCGCTGTTCGATCAATGCCATGACCACTTCCGGAATAATGTCCCCGGCCTTTCGGATGATGACTTTGTCTCCGATGCGAATGTCTTTCTCTTTGATCAGGTCTTCATTATGCAACGAAGCCCGCTGAACGGTGGTCCCTGCCACCGCTACCGGATCCAGTATTGCTGTCGGTGTCACTGCGCCTGTCCGGCCGACACTGAGTTCGATGTCGCGGACGGTAGTCATCACTTCTTCTGCAGGAAATTTGTATGCCGTGGCCCATTTCGGGCTTTTGGCGGTAAATCCGAGTTCCTGCTGCAGCAAGTAGCTGTTCACTTTGATGACGATTCCGTCGATTTCATAGGACAGGCTATTTCGCTTTTCAGTCCATTTTTCTATATAAGCGAGGACTTCCTCCACACTTCGGCAAAGCTCCCGTTCGTTATTCGTCTTGAATCCAAGATCGCTTAAATAATGCAACGTTTCGTCATGCTCACTCAAGTTATAGGATTCCCCGTCTCCGCCAATGCCGTAAATGAAGACATCCAGGTTGCGGCTTGCGGCGATTTTCGGATCCAACTGGCGAAGGGAGCCGGCTGCAGCATTTCGCGGATTGGCAAATAGTTCTTCGCCACGCTCACCACGTTCTTCGTTCAGCTTATGAAACGATTTTTTCGGCATGAATACTTCACCGCGAACTTCGATCGAAACCGGTTGGTTGAGTTTCAAAGGAATCGCGCGGATGGTCCGCAGATTGACGGTGATGTCTTCACCGATGCGTCCATCCCCGCGCGTAGCTCCGCGGACAAATTTGCCGTCTTCATAAATAAGCGACACAGCCAGCCCATCAATTTTCAATTCACAGACATACTCGATCTGATTTCCTGCACCGTTGCGGACACGTTTGTCAAAATCCCGCAAATCCGCTTCTCCGAAGACGTTCGACAGGCTGAGCATCGGGCGCTCATGTGTCACTTTGTCAAAGTTGGAAAGGGGTGTCCCGCCTACACGCTGCGTCGGCGAATCCGGGAACACCAAATCCGGATAAATGGTTTCCAATTCGATCAATTCATTGAGCAGCTGGTCATAGACAGCATCCGGAACAGCCGGTTTATCCAACACATAATAGGCGTGGCCGTAACCACGCAGCAGCTCATTCAATTCACTGACACGTTGTTCTGCTTTGATGCGATCCATTCCGTTACCTCCCGATCATTCTTTTTCAACCGGCGCAAACTTCGCCAGTAATCGTTTGATGCCGACAGGGCTCGGGAATGCGATATCCAGTTCTGTCTGTTCGCCTTCACCCTTGACACTGACAACTGTCCCGACGCCCCATTTTTTGTGCTTCGCCTTGTCGCCCGTTTGCCAGCCCATTTTATCGCCACCGCTCTGTTTATAAGCCGGACGTGTGACGGCCGCACGTTTGGGAGCCTGTGTAAAGCGTGTCGGGGCACCTGCACGATGGCTCGCTATCGTCTGTTCGATCAAATCATCCGAAATTTCACTGATAAAACGGGAAGGCATATTATAATTGCTCTTGCCGTACAGTGTCCGTGAAGAAGCATGCGTCAAATACAAACGCTTTTCTGCGCGTGTAATCCCTACATACGCCAGACGGCGCTCTTCTTCAAGTTCTTCGTCATCGTTATTCGAACGCGAATGCGGAAAAACGTTTTCCTCCAAACCGATAATGAAGACAACTGGAAATTCAAGACCTTTTGCTGCATGCATAGTCATCAAAATGATCGGTCCGTCTTCCTCTTCTTCGTCATCCAGTGAGTCAATATCGGAAATCAGCGCCAAATCCGTTAAAAACGCCACGAGTGATTTGTCATCGCTTTGTTTTTCAAATGCCTGTGTGACCGATAAGAATTCATTGAGGTTTTCCAAACGGCTTTCGCCTTCGATCGTTTTATCGTTTTGCAGCATTTGCCGGTATCCAGATTTGTTCAATACTTCATCGACCAGCTCTGTCACCGATAAGTACTCCTGCATTTGTGTAAAGTTTTCGATCATCGAGCGGAATTCAAGCGCTGTCTGGGCAATTTTCGGAGACAGGCCCATGAAGTCGACTTCCTGCAATGCATCCATGATCGTGCGGTCCTGTTCGATGGCAAAACGCGCCATCCGTTCGAACGAAGTGGCTCCAATGCCCCGTTTTGGTTCATTGATAATGCGTGCAAGCGATAAGTCATCGTCATTGTTGGCGATCAAACGCAAATAAGCCAGCAAATCTTTGATTTCCTTGCGATCATAGAACTTCGTGCCTCCAACGATGGTGTAGGACATATTCGATTTCATGAACATTTCTTCCATCACACGCGATTGGGCGTTCGTCCGGTAAAGAATAGCGAAGTCAGAGGTTTTGTAATTCTCCTCCCTCATCAGATTTTGTATCGTCTGGACAACATACTGCGCTTCCTGCCGTTCGTCCCCCGCTTTGTAAAGCGTGATGGCCTGGCCTTCTGAATTGTCTGTACGCAATTCCTTCGGATAGCGGCTGGTATTTTGTTTGATGACATCATTTGCTGCCTGCAAAATCCGTTTCGTCGAACGGTAATTCTGCTCCAGCATGATCACTTTTGCGTTCGGATAATCTTTCTCAAACGACAGGATGTTCTGGATGTCCGCTCCGCGCCAACGGTAAATCGACTGATCAGAGTCCCCGACTACACAGATGTTCTGGAATTTACTCGCCAGTTTCTGGACCAGCTGATATTGCGCATTATTGGTATCCTGATACTCGTCTACATGGATATACTGGAACTTGTTCTGATAAAACTCCAGCACTTCCGGAACCTTGTCGAAAAGGGTCAATGTAGTCATGATCAAATCATCAAAATCGAGCGACTGGTTTTTCTGCAGCCGTTTTTCATACGCCGTATAGACTTCTGAAATGGTTTTTTCGTACGGATTCAATTCGTTCAGTTCCTCCGCAAAACGCTTGGCATCAATGCACTCGTTTTTAGCCGAAGAAATGGCATTCAACATCGCCCGTGGTTCGTACTTCTTCGGATCCAGATTCTGTTGCTTTAATACATTTTTGATGACCGTCAATTGATCGGTCGTATCCAAAATCGAAAAGTTTTTTGAGAAGCCCAGCCGGTCGATATCGCGGCGCAAAATCCGTACACACATCGAGTGGAAAGTCGAGGCCCACATGCGCTCCCCTGTTCCATGTCCCAACAGGCCATCAATTCGGCTGCGCATTTCACGGGCCGCTTTATTGGTAAATGTGATGGCCAGAATATTGGACGGATATACTCCTTTTTCCAGCACCAAATAAGCGATGCGATGTGTCAGCACACGCGTTTTCCCTGATCCGGCACCCGCCATGATGAGCAGTGGACCATCAGTCGTTTGGACCGCTTCCTGCTGCTCAGGGTTCATCCCTTTCAGTAAATTCTTCGTTATCAATTCCATTGTGCACCACCTCGAACGTTTGTTCTTCTATTATATCGATTTCTGCTCGGTTTCAGCAACTGCCTTCACCGTTGAAATCGCCTTTTTAAGATCTTCGTAAATAATATTGCCAACAACCACCGTATCAGCCCGGGCTGCCATTTCCTGCGCCTTCTCGATGGAGTTGATGCCGCCGCCGTAAAACAGCCGGGTATTGGTTAATACCCCGTGTACCCGAGCAACGAGTTCCGGATTTCCGTAAGTGCCGCTGTACTCCAGATAAAAAATCGGCAAACGGAAAAAATGCTCGGCCATCCTTGCATAAGCCACAACATCCTCAGCTGTTAAGTCGGTTTCTGCCTTTGTCAACGTTGCCGCCTTGCATTCACTGTTCAAAATGCAATAGCCTTCCGGTACAAGTTCTTCCCAGTCCATGACCTCACCGAACTCCCGGATGGCTTCATGGTGAAGCCCTTTGATCCATTTCGGTTGGTCACTGTTCAAAACGGTCGGAATAAAGTAATAATCGAAACCGGGAGTTACTGATTCGATTGTCGATACTTCCAATACGACCGGCACACTGTAACGCCGGACTCTTGCCATTAAATCAAGGACATTGTCGAGTGTGACATCATCGCTGCCGCCAATCAAGATGGCATCGGTCCCGGATTCGCAAATTCGTTCCAAATGTTCATCAGAAATCGGTTTGGCCGGATCTAGTTTAAATACATGGCGCCATGTTTGAAAGTCCAAGATGATTCCCCTAACTTCGGTTCTTTTTACATCAATTCATTATAACAAAAAAAAGGCTGTCCAATAAGCCGAAACATAGACTTCTTGGACAGCCTTCCTCTTTCTCATACAGCAGAAGGTCTCCTCCCCGCTACAGCATCGCTGTACTGGCTTTGGAGCCATTCCTTCGTTCAGTCTTTTGGAAGTTGAAATGGTTTTTCGTCCGGATACAGACGGCCCAGCATTTCATCATAGCCGTCGTTGCCGTAATTCAGGCAGCGGCGGACACGGGAAATGGTGGCAGTGCTTGCACCGGTTTCGTTCTTTATTTTTTCATAAGTTTTTTTCATCCGCAGCATATGAGCCACTTCCAGGCGTTGGGCAAGAGATTGAATCTCGCTGATTGTACATAAATCATCGAAAAAACGATATGCTTCTTCTTTATCTTTCAACGCCAGGATCGCCTCGATTAATTGATCGGTTTGGGCTCCCCGGATTTTGTCGACCTGCATACCACTTCACTGTCCTTTCTTCTCTTGATACATCCATATCTTATGTATCTCCTGCAGTGCCGGAGACTCCTTCCTTCTATAATAGAAAAATTCACTGCATGCAGGAATACTGTATTGATCATCTCATAAACGCGGGAAACAGATTTTTTTTGTTCTTGACGTCGTAAATGCCTTGCTGGGTGATCCGCACGTACGGCAAGTGGGTCGCCTGCAGGAACAGCAAGGTGTAAACTGCGTCCCCATGCTTGTAGCCGCGTTTTTTCAGCGCCTCTTTTAACTCCAGTTCCTGAGGAATCAATTCTTCCATCGGCAACTCCGACATGGTGCCGCCGATTGGCAGCGGCAATGTGCAAACCGTTTCGCCTTCTTCCACCAGTACGATGCCACCTTTTATGCGCTTCAACTCATTGAATGCTGCCCACATATCATCCCGATTTTTTCCGATCAGAACAATATCACCGGTGTTGGAATAAGATGATGCAAAACCGCTGACTTCGCTGGCAAAGCCTTTGATCAATGTATTGACGCGCCATTTGCCGTGCTTGTCCAACAGCATCAGAAAGCTTTCATCATGTGTTTTAGCCAGATTGCCATCATGCGTATCCACATTAACAGAATACGGCTTAATAATCACATCATTGACCATTTCAAGACCGAATGGCATGGAAAATTGAAAGTCATCTTCCGACAATTCAAAATCAAGTTCCAGATCCGGCATGACGGACCAGTCGACAGGCGGCAGAGATTGAACTTTTTCTCCATCCCGCTTCATCCATACCCCTTTTGAAATGACACCGGAAGGCACCGGGTTATCGGTGGAATCGAGAATATTCAAATTGGCATAGCGGCCAGTGGCGATGACCCCATGAAGACTTGTCACGTTGTAGAATCTGGCTACGTTATATGAAGCCATCATGTATGCATCGATTTCTGGAACTCCCGCTTCCAGTGCAATCTTGATGCACAGATCCATAATGCCATCCAGATGGAATGCAGGAGTCGAACCGTCTGTCGTCATCATCAATTTATCGAAGACGTTCAACTCGCGCTCGATAATCCCTTCCAACAATACCGGCAAATCCGGACGGATGGAAGAATAGCGCAACGTAACACCGTAACCATGCAGTAAGCGCATTTCCACTTCTTCAGCAGTCATGGATTCGTGGTCGCCATCCGCTCCAAGCAATTTCATGCGGGCGATGGTCTTTTCGGAAGCACCTGGAAAATGGCCTTCTATCTTTTTCAAATGCGTCTTCGCTTTTTGTATCCAATACAGCATCTGGTCATCGCCATCAAGCAGCTTCGGCCAGCCGGTCAGTTCTCCGCCAAGCAGGACATCGGGCCGTTCCAGCCATTCTCCCACCGTCTTGGAAGTGAATAGTTGGTCTTCATGTGCCAGTTCTGTCTGCGAATCAAAACGTGTCCACCAATAAAAAGAAAACGGCAATTTGTTTAATTCGTCCAAAAAAGAAAACGCTTTCTTGTTCTCTAACGCCAAAAAGAGCGCCAGATTATCCGACAGGAACGAGGTAGTCCCCCGTTGAATAGCAAAGTCTGCAAATGTATGTGGATTGTATAATTGATATGGATGGACATGCGGTTCAATATAACCCGGAACGATGAACTTTCCAGCCATATCGGTTACCGTTGTATGGGAAGCGACTTTCGGCATTTCTTTTCCTGCATAAACAATGCGATCGCCTTTGATCCAAATATTTCCTGTCATCCATTTTTTAAAAATACTGTGCAGATAATAAGCATTGGTCAGGACCATGTCCGGCGACGCTTCTTTTGTAATTATTTTTAACTGGTTTCTGATTTCGTTGTTTTTCCATAATGGATGTCCCATGCGCCTGCTCCTTTACTAAACAATTCAATACATACTATCGTAGCATAATCTTGCATGAAAATACAGGCAGCCTGCTCTCTCTGACTAATTTACTTACAAAAAATGGACACAAAAAATCCACGCACACGGCGTGGATTTTCTTTAGTTTGCGGTTTGTTTCGTCAGCGCCTTCAGGACGTTCTCTTTTTCCTCTTCCTGAAACGTCAATACATCCGAAACTGGTTCATACGAGTCACCATAGAATTGCTGGTCTTTATACGTGTGAATATCCTGATACATCACTTTCATCGCTTCAAAAATTTCCTCTTCCGATTCGCCGTTCGGCGCCCAGTAAAGGATTTCCATTGAATTTTCTTCGCCTGTAGCAAGTGAACGGCGGCAATAACCGATTGAAGCTGCGTGTTGAAAGTCTTCCCGTGCATAGAAGCGCAACCGCTTTTCCGTATCCGTGTCTTCGTAATCGACCGGTTCGACTTCCAAAATGATCGGCTTGTTTTTGTCTTTCAGCATCTGCAGCGTCTTTTTGCCGAGCCCCATGCCTCTGGATTCTTTTGAAACGAACAGATAATCCACAAACGTGAAATTCGGAAATTCCGCATACATCAGCACATGGTAAGGACCTTCGTCTTTGTAATAGACACTGCCCTTTTCCTTCAATAAAGCATCCATATGCTCTTTCGATTTCATTTCTTCCACTGGAAAATACTGATTCAATTTTTCATACCAATTCATTCAATGTGCTCCTCTCAAATTTGGGTCTTGTGTGTTTTTCCTGCTGGGGTCCTGCACAATTTCTGGTGGTCTGGAGTGTAAAATGAGGTGAAAGTGGACTGTTGAAATCCTCAACAATTATATAATATCCCGTATACAGGACAGTAAACAAAAAATGACACATCTTCTTGGAGAATCTGTGTCATCTTTCATTATAACATGAGCTTTATTTGATTGCACGCCAGCCGATGTCCGAGCGATGGAAGAAGCCCTTCCATTCCAGACGCTGCAGCTGTTCGTATACTTTTTTTTGTGCATCTTGTATGTTTTGACCGTTGGCAGAAACCAGCAGCACACGTCCGCCGTCGCCAACCAACGAACCGCCTTGCCTTTTTATCCCGGCATATGTGATGCCTACGCCTGACATCCGGGATAAATCCGGCAGGGTGGCGCCTTTTTTCACCGTGCCGGGATAACCCTCAGCAGCTACTACAACGCCCACCACTGCCTGGTCGTCCCAGCTGAGCTCGAAAGACTGACCGTTTAAAACAGCATCGATGAATTCACCAAAGTCTGAGGTCATCCGGGGCAGCACGACTTGCGTCTCCGGATCGCCGAATCTCGCGTTGAACTCAATGACTTTCGGGCCATCTTCTGTCAAAATAACACCCGTATACAAGATGCCGTTAAAAGGCGAGCCTTCTTTTTCCATTGCTTTGACAGCCGGTTCAACGATCGCTTTGAACGTATCGTCCACCACTTGCTGTGAAATCTGAGGAACCGGAGAATAAGCGCCCATCCCACCGGTGTTTGGCCCTCGGTCTCCGTCATATGCCCGTTTGTGGTCCTGCGAAATAACCATTGGATAAATATGGCCATTCTGGACAAATGACATATAGGAAAATTCTTCCCCCGCCAAGAACTCTTCAATGACCACTTTTGAACCTGAATCGCCAAATTTCTGGCCTTCCAGCATCTCGTTCACGGCATCGACCGCTTCCTCTTCCGTCATGGCCACCACTACACCTTTTCCGGCAGCCAGTCCATCCGCCTTTACGACGATCGGAGCTCCGTGACGGCGAATAAAGTCAATGGCCGGCTGCGTTTCGATGAACGTTTCATATGCAGCTGTCGGAATTTCGTATTTTTTCATTAATTCCTTCGCAAACGCTTTGCTGCCTTCAATACGGGCAGCCGCTTGGGAAGGTCCGAATATACGTAACCCCTGCTTTTCAAAAAAATCAACGATGCCGTTGGCCAAAGGTTGCTCCGGTCCAACAAATGTAAAGCTGATGTCATTGTTTTTAGCAAATGCCGCCAGCGCTTCAAAATCCATTTCATCGATTGCTGCCAATTCGGCATCCGCTTCCATACCGTCGTTGCCCGGTG
Organism: Planococcus salinus; assembly: GCF_003719725.1. Lineage (GTDB taxonomy): Bacteria > Bacillota > Bacilli > Bacillales_A > Planococcaceae > Planococcus > Planococcus salinus. The sequence goes on from NZ_RIAX01000014.1 coordinate 45,613, forward strand.
CCGCGTAAACCTGTTCAACGGAAGGAGAGGAAGAAAACTGCCGCACGATGGCGTGTTCTCTGCCGCCACGTCCGATTACCAATACTTTCATCTGTTTGCACCCCGTTTAATGTTTGAAATGACGTACACCTGTAAAGACCATCGCGATACCATACTGGTTCGCCATGTCGATGGAATCCTGGTCTTTTTTCGAACCGCCTGGCTGAATGATGGCTTTGATTCCTGCTTTGGCAGCAGCTTCCACTGTATCGGACATCGGGAAAAAGGCATCCGAAGCCATAACCGCACCTTGCGCACGTTCTGCAGCTTGTTCAAGGGCGATTTTTGCAGCTCCCACACGGTTCATCTGGCCGGCGCCAATTCCCAATGTCATGTCTGTATCGCATACAACTATAGCATTCGATTTCACGTGTTTCACTACGCTCCATCCCAGTTTCAATGCAGCCAATTCCTGTTCCGTCGGCTGGCGCTCGGTAGCGACACGGATATCTGCATCATCGTAACCGAATGTATCAGGCTGCTGAACGAGCAGACCACCTTCGACTGTAACAGTATTCCACTTGTCTTTGCGGACACGATCGAACGGAATCGTCAGCAAACGGATATTTTTCTTCTGTGTCAGCAGTTCCATCGCTTCATCAGAAAACGCCGGTGCAATTACGATTTCCAGGAATATGGAAGACAACTGCTTTGCAGTTTCCTCGTCCACCAATCGATTGACTGCGACAATGCCACCAAAAATGGAAGTGGCGTCTGCTTCATAAGCTTTCGCAAACGCTTCTGAAATTGTGTCACCAGTGCCAACTCCGCAAGGATTCATATGCTTGACTGCTACTGCTGCCGGCATCAGGAATTCTTTGATGATCTGCAAAGCTGCATTGGCATCCTGGATATTGTTGTAGGACAATTCTTTGCCATGCAATTGATGCGCATAGGCAATGGAGAAATCAGAGCCGATCGGATTGCGGTAAAAAGCAGCTTTTTGATGAGGGTTTTCTCCGTAGCGCAGCGTCTGGTTCAATTCATATGTAAAAGATAATTGTTCAGGATATTCTTCTCCAATCAAGTCGTTCAAGTAATTGGAAATATACGTGTCATAGGCGGCAGTATGACCGAAAACCTTTGCAGCCAGACGGCGGCGCGTCTCAGGAGATGTCGATTGCTGTTGTTTCAGTTCCGATAACACGTTGTCATAATCCGTTGCATCTACGATCACAGTTACGTAGGCATGGTTTTTGGCAGCGGAACGCAGCATCGTAGGTCCGCCGATGTCAATGTTCTCAATGGCGTCTTCCACTTTGACGTTCGGCTTTGAAATGGTCTGGCGGAACGGGTACAGATTGACACAAACGATATCGATTGGCGAGATGCCGTTTTCAGCCATTTCCTGTTGATGCTCTTCATCGTCATGTTTGGCCAATAATCCACCATGGACCAAGGGGTGCAACGTTTTGACGCGACCTCCCAGGATCTCCGGAAAGTTGGTCACTTCATCGACTGCAGTGATGGAAACGCCGTTCTCTTCCAGAAAGCGCTTGGTACCGCCAGTCGATAACAATTCATAGCCCATCGTTTCCAATTCCTGAGCAAATTCCAAAATTCCTGATTTATCCGATACACTGAGTAAAGCTCTCTTTTTTTGCATAAGGTCCTCCTATGGCCGGCATGTCACCGGCTGAATAATTGCTGTAATGTCGCAGGATATAATTGGTGTTCGATTTCGTGGATTTTCTGTTCGACTGCTGCCCGGTCGCGACCTGCTACCGGGAATGATTCCTGTGAAATAATTTTTCCTGTATCCATACCGGCATCCACAAAATGGACAGTCACTCCAGCATTCTCAGCGCCTGCTGCCATCGTTTGGCCAATAGCGTCTTTTCCAGGAAATGCAGGCAATACAGAGGGATGAATATTGACGATCCGATTTTCAAAAGCTTCGAGCAGTACCGGTCCGATTAAACGCATGTAACCGGCGAGGACAACCCACTCGACTTCCAGTTCTTCCAGTTTTTCTTTGATCATTTGTTCATACAATTGTTTTGAATCGAATTCAGAAGGGATAAAAGAAAAAGACTCCACACCGGCTTTTTTCGCACGTTCCACGACTACCGCCTGTGGTTTGTCTGTCACAACCAGCGCCACTTCCGCCTGCAGCTCCCCTGCCTGCACAGCGTCGGCGATTGCTTGAAAGTTAGAGCCGTTTCCAGAAGCGAAAACGGCAATTCTTGTCAGTTTATGATTCATGCAGGCTGCCATCCTGTCCGCCTTTGAATTGTACACCAGCCGCATCGGAAACATGACCGATTTTATAAGCCTGCTCTCCGGCAGCTTTCACTGTTTCCAACACTTGTTCTGCGTCGTTCGGTGAAACAGCCAGCACAAATCCAATGCCCATATTGAAAACCGAATACAAATCACGGTCGCTCAATGAGCCTTTTTCTTTCAACAATTCAAAAATGCGCAATACCGGCCAGCTGCCAAGTTCGATTTCCGCACCCAGCCCTTCCGGCATCATACGCGGCAGGTTTTCGATAAAACCGCCCCCCGTTACATGGGCCATGCCGTGGATTTCGTTTTCAGCTGCCACTGCTGCCACTGCTTTTGCATAGATTTTTGTCGGAGTCAGCAGCTCCTGGCCAATTGGCCCCAAATCCGAAAAGCCTTCCACTATTTCATTCATCTGAAAGTGATTTTGATCAAACATGATATGACGAACAAGGGAGTACCCATTGGAATGGATGCCGCTCGAAGCCAAACCGATTAAAACGTCGCCTTGTTCGATTTTATCCCCTGTCACGATTTTCGATTTTTCAGCTGCACCGACAGCAAATCCCGCAATGTCATACTCATCTTCTTCGTATAAGCCCGGCATTTCAGCCGTCTCTCCGCCGATAAGTGCCGCTCCAGCCTGGACACAACCATCCGCGACACCTTTGACGATGTGTTCAATTCTTTCCGGAACGGCTTTGCCCACCGCAATGTAATCCAGGAAAAACAAAGGCTCTGCTCCTTGTGCCACAATATCGTTGACACACATTGCCACGCAATCAATGCCGATTGTGTCATGCTTTTCTGCCATGAATGCAAGTTTCAATTTCGTACCAACGCCGTCTGTTCCGGATACCAAAACCGGTTCTTTCAGCTGGAGCTCTGACAAATCGAACATGCCGCCGAAGCCGCCGAACGTTCCCATCAACCCTTTGCGGGCCGTCCGTTCCACATGCGATTTCATGCGGTTTACGGCTTCATAGCCCGCTTCAATATTCACACCTGCTTGTTCATATGCTTTTGACACAAAATTTCCCCCTATTACACTGTTTCTTTTTCATGCGGCAATACTGTATCCGGATAAATGTCTGTCGGGTATTCGCCGGTAAAGCACGCTAAACAATGACCGCATTTTGAGCCCGGATCGGTTCTTCCGATATTTTCGACCATGCCTTCCACTGACAGGAATGTCAGCGAGTCGGCACCAATGATTTCACGCATCTCCTCCACCGAGTGGTTCGCTGCGATCAATTCGCCCGAAGTACTCGTGTCGATGCCATAGAAACATGGATTTTTGATCGGCGGTGAGCTGATGACCACGTGAACTTCCGTTGCGCCCGCTTCTTTCAGCAACGTGACAATGTATCGGGAAGTTGTTCCACGAACGATGGAGTCATCGACCATGACGACACGTTTGCCGTTGACCACTTGGCGCACAGGTGACAGTTTCATCTTCACACCCTGCTCACGCAAGTCCTGTGAAGGCTGGATAAAGGTCCTTCCGACATAACGGTTCTTGATCAATCCCAATTCATACGGGATACCACTTTGTTCGGAATAGCCGATCGCCGCTGAAATACTTGAATCCGGGACCCCTGTCACCACATCCGCTTCAATATTCACTTCTTTGGCCAACTGCTTCCCTATACGCTTCCGTGCCGAGTGGACATTGACACCGTCAATATCCGAATCTGGGCGGGAAAAATACACGTACTCCATTGTGCAGATGGAACGTTCGTTTGGATAAGCAAAACGATCCGCCCGCATCCCGTCTTTATTGATGACCAGAAATTCACCCGGTTCTACAGAACGGACAAATTCCGCTCCCACAATATCAAATGCACAAGTTTCAGATGCCACTACCCATGCATCACCCAAACGGCCAAGCGACAAGGGGCGCAAACCATTCGGGTCCAAAGCGACGTACATCGCGTCTTCCGTCAAAATCGCACAGGCAAATGCGCCTTTCAGCAAAGACAACGCATTTTTCGCTTTTTCTTCAAAGTCCTGGTATCCGCTGCGCTTAATCAAATGCGCCAGCACTTCGGTATCGGAAGTCGTTTGAAAAATGCTGCCCTGGCGTTCCAGATGGCCTTTCAATTGAGTTGCGTTGACCAGGTTTCCGTTATGGGAAATGGCCAGGCTTCCTGTCGTCGAATTGAACAGCAGCGGCTGGACATTTTCGATGCCACTGCCGCCCGCTGTGGCATAACGGACATGTCCTATCGCCCCATTGCCGGTCATGGCGGAGAGCTTTTCCGTTGTGAAAACCTCGTTGACCAATCCTTCGCCTTTCAATGCTTTGAGTGCCTCGCCGTCTGTCACTACAAGGCCCGCACCTTCCTGTCCCCGGTGCTGTAGGGCGTGCAATCCGTAATAGGTGATTTGTGAAGCATTTTCATGGCCCCAAATACCGAATACGCCGCATTCTTCGTTTAAGCTTCTGATTTCAGCAAGCATGGGATAGCTCCTTTCCAAGCTGAGCGAAGCGTTTCGACTGAATCATTGATCCATGTCCCGCCGTCTTCGCCTTTGATGATTAGTTTGTCTTCCGTGACTGTTCCAATCCGCTTGGCATCCGTTACGATTTGTTCAAATTGTTCCGTATGTTCAGGAGATACTGTCAGGACAAAACGCGATTGCGATTCGCTGAACAATGCCGTTGTCGCTTTCCCTTCAAGTGTCACTTCCATTCCAAGGCCATTGCCGAAGGTTTTCTCCGCGAGTGCCACAGCTACTCCACCTTCCGCTACATCATGAGCAGAAGCGACAAGCCCCTGTTGGATCGCTGCCAGAATTTCCTGCTGGCGCTTTGCTTCAACCGCCAAATCGATGAAAGGCGCTTTGCCGAAAATACGTCCTTCGACCAATTTCTGAAGTTCGCTGCCGCCAAATTCCGTAAAGCTTTCTCCGACAAGGTAGACAACATCCCCGGCGTTTTTCGCATCCTGTGTGGTCACGTGGGCCAAATCTTCTACGAGCCCGACCAAACCGATTGTCGGTGTCGGATAAACAGCTGTTCCATTTGTTTCATTATATAAAGAGACGTTTCCGCCAATTACAGGTGATTCCAACACCGTACAGGCTTCCGACATGCCTTCCGCCGCTTTTTCCAGCTGCCAGAAAATTTCCGGTTTCTCCGGGTTGCCGAAGTTCAGGCAGTCCGTGATGGCCAGCGGTTTTGCACCGGACACTACAACATTGCGCGCCGCTTCCGCCACTGCGATTTTGCCGCCCATTTCCGGATCCAGATAGATGTAACGCGAGTTGCAGTCAGTCGTCATCGCCAGACCTTTATTCGTACCACGGACACGGATCACCGCTGCATCGGACCCTGGGCTGACCACTGTGCTCGTACGAACCTGATGGTCGTATTGATCATAAACCCATTCCTTCGAGGCAATCGTCGGCTGCTGCAATAAATTCAACAGCGCTTTGCCGTGATTGTCGACTTTCGGTTCTTCGTTCGGCATCGTTTGGTATTCCTTGAAATAAGCAGGTACCGCTGATGGTTTATGGTAAACCGGTGCATCTTCCGCCAACGCATCAACCGGCACTTCTGCCACGATTTCCCCTTTATGCTTCAGTCGAAGTGTGGAATCGTCCGTGACTGTTCCGACCGTTACAGCATCCAAGCCGTATTTTTCGAAAAGCTCGACGATTTCAGGTTCACGGCCTTTTTTCACGACAATCAGCATCCGCTCCTGTGATTCAGACAGCATCATTTCATAAGCCGTCATGCCGCGCTCTCGCTGAGGGACATGATCCAAATCCATTTCAATTCCGGATCCGGCTTTTGACGCCATTTCCGCAGACGACGAAGTCAAACCGGCCGCCCCCATGTCCTGGATCCCGATCAATGCATCGGATTTCACCAATTCCAGGCACGCTTCCAATAACAGTTTCTCCATGAACGGATCCCCTACCTGGACAGCAGGGCGTTTTTCATCCGATGCATCCGTCAATTCCTCTGAAGCGAATGTCGCTCCGTGGATGCCGTCTCTCCCTGTCTTCGCTCCGACATACATAACCGGGTTGCCTGTTCCTTTGGCAATCCCTTTTTGAATGTCTTTGTGATCGATCAAGCCGACACACATGGCATTGACCAGCGGATTGCCGTCATAGGAAGCATCAAACTGAACTTCCCCGCCAACTGTCGGGATGCCGATGCAATTGCCGTATCCAGCAATCCCGGCGACCACTTCTTCAAACAAGTACTTAACACGTGGTGTCGTCAATTCACCAAAACGCAGTGAATTCAGTAAAGCAATCGGACGGGCTCCCATTGAGAAGACGTCACGGATAATGCCGCCGACTCCCGTTGCCGCACCCTGATAAGGCTCGATTGCAGAAGGGTGGTTATGCGATTCCATTTTAAAGACGACTGCCTGTTCATCTCCGATATCGACAATACCGGCGCCTTCTCCCGGCCCCTGCAATACACGCTCACCTTTTGTCGGGAATTTCGACAATACCGGTTTTGAGTTTTTATAAGAACAATGCTCAGACCACATAACTGAAAACAAGCCAGTCTCCGTGTAATTCGGTGTTCTTCCCAAGATGTCTTCGACCATTGTGAATTCTGCATCGGATAAGCCCATTTGCTGATAGATTTTCTGTTGTTTGATTTGCTCAGCATTTGGTTCAAGCATGACTGACATTTGCTTCCCTCCACTGTTTGACAATTGATTTGAATAAAGCCAGTCCGTCGCTGCCGCCGATCAAGTCGGACACAGCACGTTCCGGGTGAGGCATCATCCCGAGCACATTTCCGCGTTCGTTGATGATACCGGCAATTTGGTTGCGGCTGCCGTTGAAATCGTCCGCATAAGAAAAGACAATCTGGTTGTTTTTCTTGAGGTTTTCATAAGTTTCATCGTCGCAGTAGTAATTGCCTTCACCATGAGCGATGGGAACCTGTATTTCCTGTCCTTCTGCATATTCATTGGTAAACAGCGTGTTGGCATTCTCCACTTTCAACCCGACTGTCCGGCACATGAATTTCAAGTTTTTATTGCGCAGCAGCATGCCTGGCAATAAGCCGGCTTCCGTCAAAATTTGAAAACCGTTGCAGACGCCAAGAACCGGCTTGCCGGCTTCAGCCGCTTTTTTCACTTCTTCCATGACGCCTGAAAATTGGGCAATGGCTCCACAGCGCAAATAATCCCCGTATGAAAATCCGCCAGGCAATAAAATCCCGTCATAACCACTCAAGTCTTTTGAATCGTGCCACACATATTCCGCTTCTTCCCCAAGTTCATCCTTGACCGCATGATACATATCCAAGTCACAATTCGACCCTGGAAACACGATGACTGCGAATTTCATTGCGAGACAGCCTCCTCAATTTCAAATCGGTAATCTTCTATCACAGTATTCGCCAATAATTTATGGCACAATTCATCAACCATCGCCTCAATATTGCGCTCCCCGTCTTCAATCATCAATTCCATGTATTTGCCGATCCGGACATCTTCCACTTCACCGTAGCCCATTTTATGAAGCGATCCCATCACTGCAGAACCTTGTGGATCCAATACACTTTCACGTAATGTTACGTAGACTTTTACTTTTTTCATGAATGTTGTCCTCCCAATTTCGCTAAAATGAGTTCATATGCTTCTGTCAAATTGCCAAGGTTCCGGCGAAAGACATCTTTATCGAGTTTCTGCTTGGTCTCCGTGTCCCATAATCTGCAGGTATCCGGTGAAATTTCGTCAGCCAGCAAAATTTGCCCGTTTCCGTCACGGCCAAATTCAATCTTAAAATCAACCAAATCGACACCGACTTCCTTGAAAAAGCCGATTAACACTTCATTGACCTTTAAGGCGTTTTCGCGCAGCTGTGTGACTTCTTCCGGTAACGCCAGCTCCATTATTTCAATATGGTCCTCTGTAATGATCGGATCGCCCAGCGCATCGTCTTTGTAATAAAACTCAACGATCGGCCGCTTCAGAACCGTTCCTTCCTCCAAACCGAGACGCTTTGCCATGCTGCCGGCTACGACGTTTCTTGTTACCACTTCTACGGGAATAATGGCTACTTGCCGGACAAGCTGTTCATGGTCAGACAATTGCTTGACGAAATGGGAAGCAATTCCCGCTTCCTGCAACCGTTCGAAAAGCAATGATGTGATTTTGTTGTTCAGTGTTCCTTTGCCGGCGATTTCTTCTTTTTTTTCACCGTTGAAAGCTGTCGCTGAGTCTTTGTATTCCACCCACAAAATATCCTGTTCGTCCGTTGCATATAAGCGTTTTGCTTTTCCTTCGTACAATAGCTGACCCTTTTCCATGTTTAAAGCCCCCGTTTAGTTTAATCCAAGTCGGTTGAAAATCATGTCCACTTGCTGCAAGTGATGGTTATAGTCAAAGCAATCATCCAGCTCTTCTTTCGACAATTGCGAAGTGATCGTGTCATTTGCTTCCACAATTTCGCGGAAATGCGTCTGGTTTTCCCAAGCTTCCATTGCACAGGGCTGTACGGTGTCATACGCCGCTTCCCGTGCCATCCCTTTATCGATCAGTGCCAACAGCACACGCTGCGAATAAATCAAGCCAAGTGTCGAATCCATGTTGCGTTTCATATTTTCAGGGAATACCGTTAAGTTTTTCACAATATTGCCGAACCGGTTGAGCATATAATTCAACGCAATCGTCGCATCCGGCAAAATCACACGTTCTGCAGATGAATGGGAAATATCCCGTTCGTGCCAAAGTGACACGTTCTCATAAGCTGTTACCATATAGCCGCGCACCAGACGGGCAATCCCAGTCATATTCTCCGAACCGATCGGATTGCGTTTATGCGGCATGGCGGAAGATCCTTTTTGCCCTTTCGCAAAAAACTCTTCCACTTCCCGTGTTTCCGATTTCTGAAGCCCACGGATTTCAGTGGCAAACTTCTCAATCGATGTCGCAATCAATGCCAGTGAACTCATGTACTCCGCATGGCGGTCACGCTGCAGGGTCTGTGTGGAAATTGGCGAAGCAGCAAGCCCCAATTGTTTGCACACATATTCTTCAACAAAAGGGTCGATATTCGCGTAAGTTCCAACCGCACCTGACATTTTCCCGGTTTCGATCGTTTTGGCAGCCGCTTCAAAGCGCTCCAGGTTGCGCTTCATTTCCTCATGCCACAGCGCCAGTTTCAAACCGAAAGTCGTCGGTTCTGCGTGCACTCCATGTGTGCGGCCCATCATGACCGTCATTTTATGTTCTTTGGCTTTATTCGCCAGGATTTCAATGAAATTAGTGAGGTCTTTGCGGATAATGACATTCGCCTGTTTGATCAAATAAGACAATGCTGTATCCACCACATCTGTTGAAGTCAATCCATAATGGACCCATTTGCGCTCTTCTCCAAGCGTTTCCGATACCGCCCGTGTGAATGCCACTACATCATGACGCGTCTCTTCTTCAATCTCCAAAATGCGATCCACAGAAAATGAAGCATTTTCACGGATTTTCACCACGTCTTCTTTCGGAATATCTCCAATTTCCGCCCATGCTTCACATGCTAAAATTTCGACTTCCAGCCAAGCATTATAACGGTTTTCATCTGTCCAAATTGCGCCCATTTCGGGTCTTGTGTAACGTGCGATCATCTAAAGTTCCTCCAATTATTCCGACCAAATGCCGGATTCGTCTACTTCTGTCAGTGTTTCATTCAAGTCAGCTGTCAAAATAGTGACATGCCCCATTTTGCGTTTCCGCTTCGCTTCTTCTTTGCCATAAAGGTGTATCGACCAGTTCGGGTACTGAGCAATCTTTTTCGTAAGTGGTGCTACATGCTCGCCCAGTATATTGACCATAATCGTATTCGTCCATAAAACCGGTTTTCTCAGCGGCCAGCCGCAGATGGCACGAATATGCTGATGAAATTGCGAACTGTTGGTTCCTTCTATGGAATAATGACCTGAATTATGGGGACGTGGCGCCAATTCATTCACAACAATATCGCCATTTTCCAACACGAACATCTCTACTGCCAAAGTACCCACCATATTTAAATGACCTGCTATTTGTCTTGCAGCTTGTTCCGCTTTTTCAAGAGTCTCCGGTTCCACTCTGGCTGGAACAATCGTCTGGTGGAGAATATGATCTTTATGGATATTTTCCCCTACCGGCAAAATCGCTGCTTCGCCATGCACATTGCGCTGGATAATCACCGATATTTCCTTCGTGAATTCCACAAACGTTTCAGCTACACATTCACCATTTTGGAATAGCGGTTCGGCAAGTCCCAACTCTTCTACAGAAGAAATTTTTTGCTGACCTTTTCCATCGTATCCCCCTCTTGCCGTTTTTACCACAAACGGCAAAGGCAATTGAGCACTTTTTTCAGCCAGTTCTTCAAAAGAAGCAGCAGTTACGTACTCAGCGATGGGTACTCCGGCATCGGCAATCGCCTTCTTTTCAAAAATCCGGTTTTGAGTGATGCGGATCAGTTCAGAACCTTGCGGGACATAGGCACTTTCTGTGAGCTTCCGCAATCCTTCGGCATCGATATTTTCAAATTCGTACGTAATGACGTCACTCACGTCAGCCAGCTCATCCAGCCCTTGTGGATCATCAAAAGGAGCGATAATTTGAATATCAGCGACTTGTCCGGTTGGGGAATCCATGCCCGGGTCCAGTACCGCAATTTTGAAGCCAGCTTCTTTCGCTGCCAACGCCATCATGCGCCCCAACTGTCCTCCTCCTATTATGCCGATTGTCTGCCCTGGTAGAATCGTCTTTGTCATATCAAATCCTCCGAACTTTCTAATACATCTTCTCGGGTACGGTCTCTTCTCGACTGCAGTGCTTCTGCAGCTTCTGAATCCACCGTCCCCAGTATCTGTGCAGCCAGAAGCCCTGCGTTGATTGCGCCTGCTTTCCCAATAGCAACAGTGGCTACCGGTACACCTCCTGGCATTTGCACAATTGACAGCAATGAATCCAAGCCATTCAATGCTTTGGACTGAATCGGAACTCCGATTACCGGCAATGTTGTTTTCGCTGCCACCATTCCCGGCAAATGCGCCGCTCCTCCTGCCCCGGCAATAATGACATGCAAGCCTTGCTCCCTGGCTTTTTCAGCGTATGAAAACATCAAATCCGGCGTGCGATGTGCAGACACCACTTTTTTTTCATACGGGATGCTCAATTCGTCCAGCACATCACATGTATGTTTCATCGTTTCCCAATCACTCGAACTGCCCATTATAACGCCGATTCGCGGATTCATACCCAATCTCTCCTTTTAAAAAGTAAAAAGCCCTCAAATAAACTGCTCACATGACGTGAAAAGCAGTTTACTTAAGGACTTTGAGTTAAACGAATATATAGATGATGGCACAAAAAAGCACATCCTTCGTTTCAATTCCGTAAGTTGCTTTCCCGCATAGTCCGGACATTTACGGTGTCCTGGTAGAAACGCAGAAGCCAATTCTTCTGCATATATGGGGTTTCCTTACTTATCATAACAAGATGTGTTCATAGGGTCAATGACAAAGTCGAACGTTATTATATTTCGTTATTCTATTGTTCGGTTTTGTAAGGGGTTTCTTATAATTCATTGATCTTGTTTCCTTTAAATTTGATAATTTGCCTTACGGGAACTGGCTTGCCGTTCACTTCTTCAAACAGCGGCTCTTCTTTCCTGCCGACAGCGGTGTACCCTTGTTTTTTCATTCGATCCAAACAGCTTTCCACTGTTTCGTTTTCACCGACTTCAAACCATTCTGTCTTTCTGCTCATTTCATCAGTTTTCCTTTCCTTACCGCTTTCACCCAGAAACCGCCGTGTATGGTCTTGGGTTCATATGCAATGATGAACGCTTTTGGATCTATTTCCTTGATTGTTTGATACAGCTGCAATTCCATTTTACGCGGTGTCAGGATTTGCATCGCCTGACGGCCACCGTCCATTCCATTGGCATCCCAGTCCGTTACTCCATAACCTTTCTCTCTCAGCTTGCGAGGCAAATAATCGCTTTCGTCTATTGTAATGACATTTACCGTAATGTACCCCAGCGCCATTTTCTCTTCAATTTTCGTCCCAATAATAACACCGGATCCATATCCGAGTGCATAAGCAATCAAATTTTGGATTTGATCCAAGTTGTCCAGCACCAGACCAAGTCCCACTATATAAATGACAATTTCAATCATGCTGACTAGTGCAGCTAAATAACGGTAACCTTTCAACGTCATAATCATGCGCACAGTAAAAAACGAGACATATACGATGTTAATGGAGAAAATTATAATGACCATTAACCAAGGATTTATATCCACCAAACCCACCCTTTCATTTCCCCTTAAAGAATCAAACCCTATATTAATTCATGCATACCGGGATTGCAACGATTAAAACCATTTATCTTGTAATCGACCCTGTACTTTATATGCTTTCATGGGTTTCTTTTTCTCAACTCTCATTAAACAATGGGACAGGAGAGACAATACAAACTTAACTGCCTTTCCAGCTGTATGGACAGGCCGCCTCAGTCTCCAACAAAAAAAGCCGTTACCGGAATCGGTAACGACTTTCTT
>NZ_RIAX01000015.1 GCF_003719725.1 Planococcus salinus
GGGCGAAAATAAGTTAGCTTATTTTCCCTCTACTCGATTTCATTCTCATGAACTTCTCATAATCGTTTAAGAAGATTCACATAATTGCCCGTTACACTTAACTTATCCCAGTAAGAAAAACTAATGAAAGGAGAGCGTATCATGGCTTTGGAAATTTTCAGAAGAAGGGAACAGAAGTATTTAATCACAAAACCGCAATATAAAGAATTGATTCGACAGCTGCAAATGTATATGCGGCCAGACAAATACGGGCAAAATGGAAAATATACGGTATCAAGCCTGTATTTCGACAATGCGGAGCAGCAGATTTACTTTGAAACAAAAAACAAGCTGAAGTACAGGCAAAAACTTCGTCTGCGTACGTACGGCGTTACGTCTATTGGAGGAGATGCGTTTTTTGAAGTAAAGCAAAAGCATGATAATGTCGTCAACAAAAGAAGATTGATCATGCCGCTTCGCGAAGCTTATCGTTATTTGCAGGAAGGAGATACGGCTGACTTGAACAGTTACCAGTCTTCCAACCTCCAGGTGCTGCGGGAAATCGATTACTTTATGAAGTACTATCAGCTGGAACCCAAAATGATTATCAGCTATGACCGACAGGCTTTTCACGGCATGGAAGACGCGGATCTCCGTGTCACATTTGATTTGGAATTACGGTGCAGAAAAGAGGATTTACTGTTGGAACAAGGAGCGCATGGCATTTATTTCATCGATTCGAATCTGGTAGTGCTTGAAGTGAAAGTGAATGACAGCGTCCCTCTTTGGCTGACGCGCATTCTCCAATCTCTTGAATGTGAACAGCGCAGTGCGTCAAAGTTTTGTTCCAGCATGGAGCTGTTGGAGGATTGCTTACATCAACAATGCGGGTTATTGGAAAATACAAATTGGGGAGGAAGATGAAAATGGAATTAATCGATAGGCTGTTTACTTACAATAGTGCTACAGGAGAATCGACCATTTGGTTAAGTTTAGCCGCAATGGCTATTGCTGCAGTATTGAGCTTGGTAATCACCGAAGTTTATCAAATGACTTTTACGGGTGAAAGTTACTCACAGGATTTCGTCCACACCATTGTTATGATGAGTGTCGTGGTATCGGTGGTCATGAATGTGGTCAGCGGCAATGCGGGAGTAGCATTCGGTTTGTTTGCGGTCTTTTCACTGATCCGTTTTCGAAGTGCTGTTACCAATGCCAAAGACATCGCTTATATTTTCTTCGGGTTATGCGTAGGGATGACCAGCGGCTTGTACCAATTTCAATTGGCGATTGTTCTGACTTTGTTTGCTTGCGCAGTATTTTATTTCCTGTTTAAAGCGGATTACGGCAGAGGCCATGATACACAGGTATTGAAAGTGACGGTGCCGGAAAATTTGAACCATGAAAACATGTTCGATGACATTTTAAAAGACAAAACGGAAGATTATCATTTGCGTCAGGTGGAAACCGTGAATCTGGGGACCATGATCCTTTATACATTTACCATCCGCAGAAAAAGTACGACACAAGACCGTGAACTCCTCGATGTCATCAGGGAACGCAATGCCAACTTAAAAGTCTCGCTGTCTTACCTGCAGGCGAAAGAATAATAAAAAAGCCCAAGGCGTGGGTCTTGGGCTTTGTATTTGCAACGGGATTTCTTCTACATCGGACCATAATCGATAAACTGCGCAATGATCAGGAAGACGATGGCAATGGAATACCAAACAATGAGAAGCGGAAAAATGAACTTCAGCCATTTTTCCCAGCGTACACCCGCGATGGCAAGTGTCGCCATAAAATAGCCGGATGTCGGATAAAAAATGTTGGTGAAGCCGTCACCCATCAAGAACGCCAGTACAGCCGTCTGCCGCGTCACACCGGTCAAATCGGATAAGCCGGTCATGATTGGCATAGTGACCATCGCCTGGCCGCTGCCGGAAGGAATCAGAAAGTTCAACAACGCCTGCACAACCATCATGAACACTGCCGTCAATGAATTCGGCATGAAATCGACAAAATTCCCGAAAGCGAAAATAATGGTATCCATGATTTCTCCTGCTTCCAGGACGACAGCGATTCCCCGTGCAATCCCGACGACGATGGCGCCCAGCAAGATGCGTTTAAACCCTTCATTGAAAGACTCTGCAATTTCCGTGGTGCTGAGTCCCGCGACGAGTCCTGCAGCTACTCCGATAAGTGCATATAATCCAGTCAATTCACGGAAATACCAGCCATAATTCAATAGGCCAAAAAGCAGGAAAGCAAACGCAATCAATAATGTGATGGATGTATAAATTTGTCTTTTGGTTGCTTTGGTTTCAGTAAAATCGGTATCTTCATGCTGATCGGTATCCTGTTCATCAAACGTAATGCTCAATTCGGGATTGGTTTGCACTTTTTTTGCGTAACGCCAGACATAAAACATGCCGACCGATAAAACAACGGCTAATATAATTGCCCGGTACCACAAGCCTGAGTAGAATGGGAGTTCCGCGATTAATTGGGCGGTCCCGAGGTTGGCCGGCACTGTCAATGCCAGGGAAAATCCCGAAATGGTCGCAACAAGGACAATGGCGGTAGCTGTGATTTTATCAAAGCCCAATTTCAGGACCAACGGCAGGATGGCCGGCAAGTAAATTAAACTGAGTTCTACCTGGCCGGTAAATGTAGTGAACAAAGCAAATGGGATCATCAAGGTAGGGATAATCCAGAGCCCTTTATCGGAAAACTTCTGTGCCAGTTTATTGACGCCGATGGAAATAACTCCAGTGCGTTCGATAACCGCGAACATTCCGCCGATCATCAAAATACCGAAAATAATTTCGGCTGTCTGTATGAAGCCGTCTGGTATAGAGAACATGAATTCATAAAAAGTGACAGCCGTAGCATCAATATAAGAAAAGGTTTCCGGTTGAATAACTTCTGCTCCGCTTTCATTTTCCACCCGGTCAAACTGGCCGGCTGGAATCACATAGCTGGCAAGGGAGGCAAGTGCAATCATGATGAACAAGATGACGTAGATGTGGGGAACTTTCCATTTCCGTTTCTTCTCCGGCTCTTTTGACTCTTCATGTCTGGCCATGGTACTCCCTCCATTCGGTTTTTCTCAATTGCAGAAAAAGCAATTGGCTTAGTGACCTTATACCCTTGAAAGTCAGGTATGTAACACGAGCAGCCGGCTCAGTTGAGTTTTTTTGACCTGCGGGAAGGGTATGGAAAAAGAAACGGGAAAGTTTCATTTTCAGAAGAGGCGAAGCCCTTATTCGTTTTAGCAGCAAGACCTGTCAATCCATGTATGCATCGATTTTTCCGGTGTCCATTGCTTCTTTGTTTTCGGCAAGCACAGTACCGTTCAGATCTTTGACGATAATGGTTGGCTGCTGGTTATCGAAATAAGCAGAATTGACGTATAAGCGACGGATTAACGTATCGAAATACGGGGCTGCAAAAAGATTATCGAGAGATTCACCATCCCTGTTATTCAATGTGATGATAATTTCGCCTTGGTTCATTTTAACGTTGGCGACCAACTGCATCCCGGCTTCACCTGCTTTGGATAAATCAGACAGATACTGGTCGAAATCATTTTTTGACAAGTAAATGACTTCCCATTCCTGGTCGGAGATGTCGTGCAGGTCCTGTTTCAATAATTCCTGGTTGCAGCTTTCATCCGTTTCCTGCGTTCCATGTACCGCCTTTTCGGCTGTCGGAGTTTCAGTTGCATTACAGCCGGCCAGGAAAAAAACCGCTGAGCCAAAAACTGTCAGTAGTATGCGTTTCATCCTTTTCATCCTCACTTAAAAAGTTGCGTCCTATCGCTTTCCTTATCTTAACAAAAATGCAGTGTACTTGGATTGGAAATAAAAGAATCTTCGCTTACCGTATTATGCTTGAAGGAGGAGATTTTTATGAAGAAAATGACAATCGCCGCTGGAATGCTGGCGTTGTTGACATTAAGTGCGTGCGGCGATGACGCCCCGCCCGAACCCGAAGTGCAAATTCCGGCCGGATCTGATACCAATGTAACCGATGAAGACCCGGAACAAGTCGAAGAAGCCATTGAAGAGGAGGCTTCTGAAGAAGAACTTGGAGAAAGCGAAGGGGAAAATGTGGATCCATATGCATTTTTCATGGAAGACGGCACAACAGCGACTTATGAAGGAAAAGGCATTGAATATGCCGCGCTCAGCATTCGCACGGAATATCTGGAGGAAGACCACATCGCTTTATATGAAGACAACGGAGGCACTATACTCTTGCGTGTTTACCGGCTGTCTGAGGATAAAGTGGAACTGGTGAAAGAAGAACCGGAGTTTTACGAAGAGTACACAGCGACTGCCGAAGAACTGAGCGCATTGGAACCCATTTCCACTTATTTGGAGTTTCCGATTGAAGAAGGCAACAAAATGAACGGTCGAACCATCGTTGAAACAGGAGCGACAGTTGAAACACCTTATGACACCTTTGAAGATGCCATTGTGATTGAGAACAAAAGCGAAAGCTCGGTCAGTCGTTCGTATATCACAGAAGGTTTCGGCGAAGTGAAACGTGAATTTTTATCAGAAGAAGGGGAAGAGGAGTTCGTGGTTACATCCTCGCTTGAAACAATTGAATAGCCGGCATCAGTTGGGAATAATAAAAATTCTCCAGAACAGAAAGGAGGGAAAAATATGAAAACCTGGTTGACTGCCTTCGGATTGGTTTTCGCGCTGCTGTTGGGTGGATGTGGAGCTGATGAGCCTGCTGTACCGGAAGTCGAAGTTCCGGGCCCTGACACCGATGCAACCGACGGCAATCCGCCGGATGAAGACGACTTGGAAGACTATGAAGACATGGAAGATTCTGAGGAAGGAGATTAAAGTCGGTGAATGGGTAATCCAACCGTGATGTCCAGGACAATGAACACAGCAGTTGCATCAAAAATGTAGAAACTTTTGACTCTGTATTGTCTTTGGATTTCCACTCACTGAAAAGTAGTGTAAGCTTGTAGATAATCAAGTGATAAAGGGTTGAAGGACGAATGAAAAACGTGGTAACCGCCAAGGACGTAGCAAAGCTTGCAGGAGTTTCGCAGTCATCAGTTTCAAGGGTCTATTTCGAAGGGGCGAACGTGTCGGAAAAAACAAGGAAGAAAGTACTGGCTGCTGCTGAAGAACTTGGCTACCGGCCGAACGAGTTTGCCAGAAGTCTCATAACAAATCGGACAAAAATTATCGGTCTGGTTATGAAAGGCGTGCAAAATCCATTTTATCCGCAGGTGCTGCAGCAGTTCACTGCTTCTTTCAAAAAATGGGGTTACAGCGTTTTATTCGTTCATACGAACAACGACGAAATCCAAAAAGAAGATATTGAGACTTTGCTGAATTACAATGTGGCAGGCGTCGTCATTACAGATGCGACAATGGCATTGAGCGCTGCAGAAGCTTTCAGGTCAAACGAAATTCCGCTGGTGCTTTTCAACCGGAAATTGAAAACGGGCGAATTCTATACTGTTTGCTGCAATAACCTGAGCGCCAGCCGGCAGATAGCGGAGTATTTGATCGGCAAAGGCGGCGGGGACATGGTTTATATCGCCGGAAATGAAAACACGTCGACCAGCAGGGAACGGGAAGCCGGCTTCAGGGAAACTCTTGAACGGAACCAGGTCGCCTATAGGAAATATGCTTCTGACTTTACGTACGAAGGAGGGTATGCAACCACGTTGAAAGTGCTCGAAGGCAAGAAGGTGCCTTCTGCGTTTTTTGCAGCGAATGACATTATGGCTTTGGGCGCATTGGATGCACTCCGCCAACATTCCATCCGTGTCCCGGAAGATACGAAAATCATTGGTTTTGACAACATCGATATGGCATCCTGGCCGGCGTACGAGTTGACGACATGGGAGCAGCCGATTGAGAAAATGGTTGAAGAAACAGTAAACTATCTGCTTTCAGAAATTGACGAATACAGCGGTTTGATCAAGACAGTAGAAGTGGATGGTTCGCTTATTGAACGAAAAACCACGTAAAAATAGAGTTGACAATCGGAAATGATTCGCCTATTCTTTGAATTAGTTCCATTTTGAATACGTATTCAAAAAACGATGATGGGGGTAATAAAATGGTTAAAGTATTTAAAGCGGGCAAATCACCGGAAGAAGTGAGTGCCAACGATTCGAAAGTTTCGAAAATCGTAGCTGGAGCTTTGGAAGATGTTGAAACAAGAGGCGACCAGGCAGTTCGTGAATTATCTGAGAAATTCGATAAATGGTCTCCGGAGTCTTTTCGGTTAACTGAAGAGCAGATAAATGAAATCGTTTCCAAAGTTCCTGACAGCGTTATTGAAGACATTAAATTTGCACAGAAAAACATCCGCGCGTTTGCTGAAGCGCAATTGGCTTCTTTGAACGACGTGGAAGTTGAACAAATTCCAGGCGTTATTTTAGGTCACAAAAATATCCCGGTAAACAGTGTAGGATGCTACGTTCCAGGTGGCCGCTACCCGATGGTCGCTTCGGCACATATGAGTGTTCTGACCGCTAAAGTGGCGGGCGTCAAACGGGTCATCGCCTGCACTCCGCCGATCAATGGTGAAATCCCGAATGCCACAATCGCTGCTATGTCACTTGCCGGAGCAGACGAAATTTACCTTTTGGGTGGTATCCAGGCAATGGGCGCCATGGCCATCGGTACCGAGTCGATTGAACCGGTCGATATGATTGTCGGACCAGGTAACGCCTTTGTAGCAGAAGCGAAGCGTCAGCTATATGGACGCGTCGGCATCGATTTGTTTGCCGGACCTACTGAAACGCTGGTGGTGGCAGACCACACAGCAGATGCTGAAATGATCGCTACAGACCTTTTGGGACAAGGCGAACACGGACCAACTTCGCCGGGTGCTTTGATCACAACTTCTGAACAGCTGGCTGAAGAAACAGTGAAAGAAATTGAACGCCAATTGGAGACATTGCCGACTGCAGATGTGGCCAGCGTGTCATGGGAAGACTACGGGCAAATTTTAATCGTTGATTCGATTGAGGAAGCACGGATCGAAGCGGACCGTTTGGCATTCGAGCATGTGGAAATTTTGACGGAAAACCCGGATTATTTCCTGGAAAACATGACGAATTACGGCTGCTTGTTCCTGGGGCCGGAAACGAATGTTGCATACGGAGATAAAGTAATCGGTACGAATCACACATTGCCGACAAAAGGTGCAGCACGCTACACAGGCGGGTTATGGGTCGGCAAGTTCATTAAAACCGTAACGTACCAGAAAGTGACCACCCCTGAAGCGAGCGCATATATCGGCGAATACGCTGCGCGTCTTTGCCAATTGGAAAACTTCGAGGGACATGCTGAACAGGCACTACTTCGAGTAAGAAGATACGGAAAACAATAAGGCATTTACGGGCAGTAGATTTCTCGCTTGTTTCAAGCTTTAAGCGGGAGTCATACTGCCTGTTTATATGAAAGAATTTATGTGCAGGTGATGGAGGTTTTATCAGTGTTAGAGATTATTGGGATGATCGGAATGTTCGGCGGGTTGGCATTATTGGTGTTTTTGACGATGAGAGGGATGAATCTTCTGATCGCCGCACCGCTGACAGCGTTGTTCGTCGCGGTATTGAACGGCTTGCCGTTGTTTCCGCAATTATTAGAAGACGAAAGTGGTGTAAACTACTTAACGAATTACATGGATGGTTTTACGAGCTTCATCGGTTCCTGGTATTTGATGTTCCTGACGGGGGCCATTTTCGGTAAAGTGATGGAAGACAGCGGAGCTGCAGACAGTGTGTCCCAGTGGATTGTCGGGAAAATCGGGATGAAACGGGCGGCTTTGGCAATTGTCATTGCCTGTGCTGTTTTGACATATGGCGGCGTCAGCTTGTTTGTCGTAGCTTTCTCGGTCTACCCGATGGCACTCAGCTTGTTTAAACAAGCAGACTTGCCGAGACGTTTTATCCCGGCGACACTTGCTTTCGGTTCCACCACGTTTACGATGACTTCAGCCGGTTCTCCGGAAATCCAGAACTGGATTCCAATTGAGTTTTTAAATACAACTCCTTATGCAGGATGGGAAGTCAGTTTAATTGTCGCTGTCTTTATGATGGTGTTCGGATACTGGTGGCTGACGAAAATGATCAACAAAGCGAAATCGAAAGGGGAGCATTTCGTCTCCAGACCGACGGACCCGACTGCAGAACCAAGCAGCAAATTGCCGAATCCACTGCTCAGCATGATTCCGTTGTTGGTAGTTTTAATCGTTTCGTTTATTTTCCATGATATTTTGGGAACTTCCGCATTGATCATTGCATTGAGCGGCGGAATTTTAGCTACATATATCATCAACCGCAAGTACTTCCATAACTTGGCGAAAGCATTCGGTGACGGAGCGATGGGTGCGGTCATTGCCATCGCCAATACGGCGGCAGTAGTCGGTTTTGGTGGCGTCGTGAAAGCTACTCCGTCTTTTGAAGCGGCAGTCAATGTTATGACGGATATTCCAGGCAGCCCGTTGATTGGCGGCGCACTTGCTGTAGCGGTCATTGCCGGGCTTACAGGATCTTCGTCAGGCGGTCAGGCGATTGCGTTGCCGCTGCTGGCGCCGCATTATCTGGATATGGGCGTTGATGCGGAGGAGTTACACCGTACAGTAGCCATTTCTTCCGGATCACTGGATTCATTGCCGCAGGGCGGTTATGTGGTGACAACCATCCGGTCAATTGCCGGAGAAACACATAAAGATGCATACCCTGCGTTTGGTGCATTGTCCGTTGTCGTACCATTGCTTGGTGCTGCATTGGCAGTCGTGCTGTTTTCTCTGGGATTATAATATAGTAATGGATACCCAACAGACTAGTAATATGGTAGTTTGTTGGGTATACGTCGTTTTACATACGAATGAAGAAGGGGTGTAATAAATGGAGAAACTGGCAATCATCGGTTCAGGTACGATGGGACATTCCATCGCTTTGTCAGCCGCATGGACAGGTCTGGAAGTCAGCGTCTACGGGGTAAACACAAAAGATCTGGAAAACGCCGAAAAAGGCCTTGCAAGCAAACTTAAGGTGATGATGGAAAATAAGTTGTTTGATGAGACAGCCGCACGAAAAATCCGGAACCAAATCCATTTTTCCATCGTATTGGAAGATGTGGTCGCTGACTCGACTTTTATCATCGAGGCCATTCCGGAAGTGCTGGAACAGAAAAAGAAACTGTATAAACTACTCGAAACGCTTGTTCCGGAAGACGTCGTCATCGCGAGCAACACATCTGGCTTCAGACCGACTCTTTTGGCAGAAGAAATGGAGCATCCCGAACGTTTATTGGTCACTCACTTTTGGAACCCGGCTCACTTGATTCCTTTAGTGGAAGTGGTATCTGGCGAGCAGACGGATGAAGGGACAGTTGAACGCTCGATGGAACTTCTGAAGTCCATGAACAAAAAACCGATTTTGTTGAAGAAGGAAATCCCGGGATTCATCGGCAATCGGCTGCAATATGCTTTGTTTCGGGAAGCCCAGGCACTGCTTGACGCAGGTGCTGCCACGAAAGAAGATATCGATGCGGCGGTTACATACAGCATTGGTCGGCGTTTGCCGGTCACTGGTCCTTTGATGACAGCGGATATGGGCGGATTGGATATTTTTTCGGCCATTTCGAATTATTTGTTCGCCGATCTCAGCAATGATCAGCAATCCGGTGAAACATTGAGCCGGCTGGTTGATGAAAAGAAACTGGGGGATAAAAGCGGTGAAGGGTTTTACCAGTGGGAACGGAATGAGTCGGAACGGATTAATGCAGAACGGGAGCAAACACTGATCCATTTCTTGAAAAAGGATTTGGAAAACAGCAGGGAGGAAGAGAAATGAAGGGATATTTTTCTGAACTTGAAAACAAAACTGTCGTCGTGACCGGAGGCAGCAAAGGTATCGGCAAAGACATCGCACTGACTTTCGCAAGACTGAACGCCAATGTCATAATCTCCGGACGCAACCGGGAAGCACTGGACAAAACATTGACGGAGCTTCATGAATTCAATGACAAATGCATTGCTGTCCCGGGAGATTTAAGTGAAATCCGGGAAGTACGGAAGTTGATCGACACGGCAGCGGAAACGTTTGGCAGTGTGGACGTGCTGGTCAATAATGCCGGTGTCAATATCGCAAAACCTGCAATGGAAGTGACAGAAGAAGACTGGGACACAGTACTCGACCTGAATCTGAAATCTGCTTTTTTCGCCAGCCAGGCGGCAGCAGGATATATGCTGAAACAACAAAGCGGGAGAATCATCAACATCGCTTCCCAGATGGCGTTTGTCGGTTATTACAAGCGGGCCGCCTACTGCTCCAGCAAAGGCGGTCTTGTGCAGATGACAAAGGCTTTGGCAGTCGAATGGGCCAAGCAGGGCGTCCGTGTCAACGCAGTAGCGCCAACTTTCATTGAAACCGAGTTGACGGCCAAAATGCTTGAAGACGCCGATTTCAAGAAAGAAATCGATGACCGCATTTTATTGGATGGATTGTCCAAGCCGGAAGACATTTCAGGAGCCGTTTTGTATCTGGCTTCCAATCTGTCGAACTTTGTGACAGGAGAAACAATCAAAGTGGATGGCGGCTGGACCGCTATTTAAACGGGGGGAAATGGGATGAAAGGAAAAGTGTTATTTATCACTGGAGCGGCACGGGGAATCGGCTATGATATTGCCAAAGCATTTTCTGAAGCAGGTGCTTCTGTAGTTATATCGGATTTGGTACAGGAAACCGTCGATTCAGCGGTCGTTGAACTTGGAGGAGACACAAGAGGAATCGTCTGTGATGTGACAAAAGAACAAGACATCCAGGCAGCCATCGACTTTACTGTGGAAACGTTCGGACGCATCGATTTTCTTGTGAACAATGCCGGCATGCAGCATGTCTCGATGATTGAGGATTTTCCGACTGAAAAGTTCGAACTGCTGGTGAAAATCATGCTCACTGCTCCGTTTATTGCCACAAAGTATGCTCTGCCCCATATGCGCCGGCAAAAGTTCGGGCGCATCATCAACATGGCTTCGATCAATGGCGTCATCGGATTCGCCGGCAAAGCGGCATACAATTCCGCCAAACATGGCGTCATCGGTTTGACAAAAGTGGCAGCGCTTGAAGCAGCCACTGACGGTGTGACGGTCAACGCGATTTGTCCGGGTTATGTGGATACAAAGCTGGTGCGCAACCAGTTCGCCGATTTGGCCAAGACGCGCAATATCGCGCTTGAACAAGTATTGGAAGAAGTGCTGTATCCACTTGTTCCGCAAAAGCGCCTGTTGGATGTGAAAGAAGTGACGGATTTGGCCTTGTATATGGCAAGTGATTCGGCCAAAGGGATGACCGGCCAAGCGGTAATTTTGGATGGTGGATATACGGCCCAGTAGGTGACGCGCTCAAAAAGCCGCTCGTTGACAGAGCGGCTTTTTCGTCTCATACAAAAGACTGAAAGTTTAAAAATGTGGAACAAAAAGCTTTTAATCCTGAATAGATTCGTTATAATTAACAAAACCAATCAGGGAGATGAGGCAATGTCTAACTTAAAACAGGAAGCATTACAATTGCACCGCAAACATCAAGGGAAACTGGAAATCAACTCGAAAGTGGCAGTTGAAAATGAACGGGATCTAAGCCTTGCTTATTCTCCTGGTGTCGCAGAACCTTGCAAAGAAATTGAACAAAATCCTGAAAAAGTATACGAATACACGATGAAAGGGAACACCGTGGCTGTTGTTACAGACGGAACTGCGGTTCTGGGACTTGGCAATATTGGCCCGGAAGCATCTCTTCCTGTGATGGAAGGAAAAGCCGTACTGTTTAAAGAGTTTGCCGGAGTCGATGCGTTTCCGATTGCCTTGAAAACCACCGATGCTGATGAAATCGTGAATACCGTCAAATTACTGGAACCCGGTTTTGGCGGTGTGAATTTGGAAGATATCTCCGCGCCTACGTGCTTTGTTGTAGAAGAGCGTTTGAAAAAGGAGATGAACATCCCGGTCTTTCATGACGACCAGCACGGGACGGCGATTGTTACGCTCGCGGGTTTGATCAACGCTCTGAAGCTGACGGACAGAACTTTGGAAGAAACCCGCGTAGTCGTGAATGGAGCCGGAGCCGCAGGGATTGCGGTGGTCAAGCTGCTGAGCAAATTCGGTGTCAAAGATCTGGTAATGTGTGATACAAAAGGCGCTATTTATGAAGGACGTCCCAACGGCATGAATCCCTATAAAGAAGAAGTTGCAAAAATCACCAACCAGTCGAAAAAAGAAGGTTCGTTGGCAGAAGTGATTGAAGGAACGGATGTTTTTATCGGAGTTTCTGCGGAAGGCGCGTTGACACAAGACATGATCAGAACGATGAACGCTAAATCGATCATTTTCGCCATGGCAAATCCCAATCCGGAAATTCTGCCTCATCTGGCTAAAGAAGCCGGAGCCAAAGTGATTGGTACGGGGCGTTCCGACTTCCCGAACCAAGTCAATAATGTCCTGGCGTTTCCTGGGATTTTCCGTGGCGCTTTGGATGTCCGTGCCACTGAAATCAACGACTCGATGAAAATGGCGGCTGTTCTGGCAATTGCTGATTTGCTTGGGGAAGACGAAGTGAATGTGGATTATGTCATTCCTGCCCCATTTGATCCGCGTGTGGCGACCGTTGTCGCCAAAGCTGTATCGCAAGCAGCGGAAGAATCAGGTGTTGCATTGCGGCCGAGAACATCCGGACCAAAAGACAGCAAAGAAAGCAGTTTGACAGGCGTGAAAACAATTTGAGTTTACAGTCTAACAATTAGTGAAAGAAAGCCACTCTTAATGACATAAACACTCCATCATTGGCGAAAAGCCAAACATGACAGAGTGTTTATGGAATTGGAGTGGCTTTTTTGCTGGTTTTTGATATTAAATAGAGAAAGTCGCGATAACAAGCAGGAGGAATCACTGAAAAAATATAAAAAAAGGAGCTCTTCGCTTACAGAGCTCCCAGTCCATTAAATTCCATCATTTTTCGCCAAAAATCTCTTCTGACAGATCGACGATGTACTTCAGTTTGTCCCATTGCTGCTGTTCTGACAGCTTATTGCCATGGTGCGTGGATGCGAACCCACATTGGGGACTGATGCAAATCTGCTCCAATGGCACAAATTGAGCGGCTTCATCGATACGCGCTTTGATGGTTTCTTTGTCTTCCAACTCACCTTTTTTCGACGTAAAAACACCGAGCACCACTTTTGCGCCGCCATTTGGTATGTGCTCCAGTGGTTCGAAGCTGCCAGAGCGTTCATCGTCATATTCCAGAAAAAAGCCATCGACTTTTTCTTTAGCGAATAAAGTCGGAGCAATTAATGCATAGCTTCCTTTGAAGGCCCAGTCCGAACGATAATTCCCGCGACACAGATGAGTCGTGATGGACAAATCTTCAGGCTTTCCTTCCAGGACACCGTTGGCGACACGCAAAGCCAGATCAATAAGAAATTCTCTTGAGAACTGCCCGTCGTTGAACGGAATGTCCGGGGAGGAAAGGCCGGCGATGTACACATCATCAAACTGGATATAACGGGCACCTGCGTCATAAAATGCTTGAATGGTATCCCGGTATGCCTGAATTATGTCCTGTGCATATACTTCGATATCGGGATACAGCTTTACATCACGGATTCCTTCATTGAAAAACTGATTGGGACTTGGAATTGTCAGTTTTGGAATTGCCCGGTCGGCCACAATGTCCTTGAATTCGATAAAATCTTTGATGAATGGATGATTTTCATTAAAGGAGATTTTTCCAATATTGCGAACATCATATGCCTCTGTTTCCCCTTCGTGAAATTGATACCCTTTCTCAGGAATGTATCCTTCAAAGCCATTAATATGCGACATGAAATCCGTATGCCAAAAAGTCCGGCGGAATTCCCCGTCTGTTACAGCTTTGAGGCCAACTTCAATCTGCTTATCGACAATCCGTTTGATTTCCTGTGTTTCGATTTCACGCAGCTGTCCTGCTGTGATTTCGCCGTCTTTGAATTTTTGCCTTGCCTGCTGCAAATTTTCAGGACGCAGCAAGCTTCCGACGTGATCGGCTTTGAATGGGGCTTGGGTGGCTGTTTTGATTGTCATGTAAATTCCTTCTTTCTCAATGTAATGGGAGTACTTTTCTTCTGCCTGTTTGTGGCTTTTGCACGAGTCATCAGTCAAAACAAAACAGGGAGCTTTCTTCAAAAAGAAGAAAGCTCCCTGCGAAAGGAAATGAATTCTTCTCATCTGCCAGGCGTTTGGCCTTTTGGAATTAGCACCGTGGCCTGTCGGCTGGTTGCTGAGACATCAAAGGGCCAATTCCCTCCGTCTCTCTTGATAAGAAATATCATATGAAATTAGATTTTGTTTCGATGAGTATAAGCTTACCTGAAGAATTCACTGAATACAAGAAAAATTGAAGAAGTTAATTTGGTTAATTCTTGCACGGAGTCAGGGATAGTGCATTTCTTTTAATACGATATCCGAAATGTTATAATGTAATAATCAAAATCACACAAAAGAGGAGAAAAACATGTATATTGTCACCTCAACTGTTCTGGTGCCGCCGGATAAAACAGAAGAAGTCATCGGGATTTATCAAAACCGTTCCAGGCGGGTTGATAATGCCCCTGGGTTTCATTCGTTCCGGCTCATACAGAATGTTAAAAAAACGAATGAGTTAACCGTCCACATGGAATGGCAGACAAAGGAAGCGTACCAGGCTTGGGTAAGAAGCCAGGAATTCAAAGAAATCCACGACCTCGAAAAGAATTACCCGGATCAGGAATTGGCGGGAATCATCCCGAAAGTCCGGCAATACGAAGTGGTGGCACGATGAAAATGGAAACGAAACAGCACATTGCGGCTGCAACAGCTAAGAGCATATACGAAGCATATCCAACTCTTTGGGAACGGTTCGGCGAGCGTGGATTTGTACATACCGAAAAAGACAATCTTCATCATTTGGACCACCTTGAAACAGCCTTTTCCATAAAAGACAAAAAAATCTTCACAGATTACTCATCTTGGCTGGAAACCGTTTTGACAAGCCGGAATGTAGAGACGGCGCTGATTATTGATAACTTTGAGCGACTGATCGATATTCTTCCGCTGCATCTGGAAGAGGATGAACGTGTATTTATGCTGGAATGCCTGGAAGAAGCAATCTCATGCTTGAAGCAAACGTGAATTAAAGGAGCTTACTATGGAGATCCAACCGAAGGAATTGGCTGATTTGTTTTTGGCAGGAGAAGAAGAAAAGGCGCTGCAGCTGGTTCAACAATATTTACAGCAACATTCTCAACAAGATCTTTATCATCAGTTGTTAACGCCGGCGATGTACCGGATCGGCGAATTGTGGGAAAATAATATCATCAGTGTGGCAGATGAGCACCTGGCGACTGCCGTGTGCGATTTTGTAGTATCTGCTGCTGAGTTAAAGCGTGAATCAATCAAGGGGATAAAAAGGAAAGCAATGATTCTGGGGCCTGAAGGAGAAGGCCATTATATCGGGATGAAAATGGTTTCATCTTTGTTTAAAGAAAATGGCTGGCAGGTTCACTATATGGGACCGAACCTTCCGTTGGAGTCGGCCATTGAATCCGCCAAACGCTGGAAGCCGGAAGTGGTGGCATTGTCAGCGGCACTGGTTTATCGTTTGCCCGCTTTGCAGCAATATGCAGCAGCATTCCGGGAACTCGATTTCAAGCCTGTCATTCTCCTGGGAGGAAGAGCGGTTTCAATTGCCGATCCTTCTTTTATCCGTGAGGAAGGCACCGTTGTGGTCAAAGATTTACAACAATTGAAAGACTGGATTCAAACAGGAAAGGAGGCAGACGATGACTTCCATTTCTCAATTGGCTGAATGTCCATTGCCGGCACTCAAACTGGACAGCAATTTGGCTATCACGGATTGTTCAAAGGAAGCAGAGGCTCTGTTTGGCCGTTGCGCATCTTTATTGGATTTGCTTGACTCGGGCAGCCAAAACAAAGCGCGCCATTTTTTCAAGCCGGACAAGAGTTCTGCGGCATTGGAGTTGAATTTTAAAACGTTGACGGAAGAGCTGTTATTGGCTGATGTACACAGTCGTTGGGAAAGTGCTTCTGCTGTGAACGTCATCATTGTTCCGAAAGACAACCGGATCAACGAAATTTCCAATCAATTGATCACCTTGAGAAAGCGGCTGAATGATACCAACTTCGATTTGCTGCGTGAAAAGGAACGGACGGAGCTGTTGTTGCAGCAGGTGAGGGAGTTGTCGGCCCCCTGTATCAAAATTGGCAGGCAACAGCTTCTCATTCCGTTGTTTGGAGATTTGGACTCTGAAAAAATCGAAGCGGTCCGTTCTCAAATTTTGAATGAAGTCTATGAACAGGATGTGGAGACCGCTATCATCGATTTGACGGCAATGGAGCAGATAGCAGCTGACGGTGTCACTCTTCTGGAATCCATGTTTCAAAGCCTGCGGATCATGGGAGTCGAAGGCATCATTACGGGCGTCAAGCCGGAACATGCGAAGCAATTGCATTTCTTGAAAGACGCAATGGAATTGCGCTTCGAATCCTCGCTTCATTCAGTTTTGACATCGCTGAATCTGGTGAAATAGAGATGTTTCAGCCCAGTCCACTGTCTGCAGAGGGCGGGCTTGTTTTATTGGAAAAGAAGAAGGAATAGTTGCAGATCCTGTTCTGATCCGAAGGTGTAAAGTAGTGGGCAAAAGTCACTGCCGTACTATCGGATCAGCCGTTGTGAGCTGAAAAAATGAATTGATCCGATTTAATCGCTACAATGGTAAAGATAAGGAGTGAATGAAATGCCAACAAAGAAGTTTGAAAATATCCCACTTGCCGTTCTCGACTTGGCGCCGATCAATGAAGGAAGCGAAACAGGCCAGTCGTTCAAAAATAGCGTGGAGCTGGCCCGCCATGTAGAAAAGCTGGGATTTAACCGGTACTGGCTGGCTGAGCATCATAATATGCCAGGCATCGGCAGTTCAGCGACGTCCGTTTTAATCGGCCATATCGCAGGAGCGACTTCGACCATCCGTGTCGGTTCCGGCGGTATTATGCTGCCGAACCATGCACCGCTCGTCATTGCTGAGCAGTTTGGGACGCTGGAAGCGATGTATCCAGGCAGAATTGATCTGGGTCTGGGGCGCGCACCAGGAAGCGACCAATCAACGGCTTTTGCGCTGAGACGGACGCTTCACAGCAGCGGCGATGAATTTCCTCAGCTGGTCGATGAACTGGAGAACTACTTTTCCGACAACCCGGCTGGACGGGTTCGCGCGTATCCGGGCACAGGCCTGGACATTCCGATTTGGCTTCTGGGTTCCAGTGGCTTCAGCGCACAGCTTGCTGCCTATAAAGGTTTGCCATTCTCATTTGCCAGCCATTTTGCGCCGGACTTCACCATGCAGGCGCTGCAATTGTATCATCAGAATTTCAAGCCGTCTGCTGCCTTGAAAGAACCGTACGCGATGGTAGGGGTCAACATCATTGCTGCCGATACACAGGAACGGGCGGAATGGCTTGCGACTTCCTCACAGCAGCAGATGTTCTCGCTGATGAGGGGAGAACCGACCACATTCCAACCGCCGATCGATGATTTGAAAGAAGTTTGGACTGACCGGGAAATCGCCATCTTCAGGGAAAAGCTGGACAGCGATTCCATGATCGTTGGAACACCGGATGTCGTCCAGCAAAAACTGAAAAATTTCATCCAGAAAACAAGAGCCAACGAAGTGATTGTCAATTCGCAGATTTTCCATCAGGAAGACCGTCTGCGGTCCTATGAACTTGTGGCTGAAATGATGGAATGATAAAAACCTCCTGTCTTCATGAGACAGGAGGTTTTTCAATGCACAGAGAAAAACACCTCCCATTCGAGAGAGGTGCTTCCATGAAGATCAGTGAAGGTCTTTTGCTTTGATCTCTTCACTTTTCTCTGCTTCCAGTGCGTCGTCTTCCTCAAACACAGAGTAATCAGGTGCTCCTTCACCGACCATATCAAGAGATGCCATAAAATCTTCATCCAAACGGCGTTCGATTTCTTTTGGATTCAGACGTTCGCGGTTCATGCTGACCAGCCTCCTTGTTTTTTCACAATAGTGGTATGGATGAGGAAGACATCTTTCTATCTATCATCAGTATACTGATTTTTCAATTTATTTTGAAGCGATACGGCTTGCCGATTCTTTTTCTTTTGAAATGAAAAAGTCGGCACACCGATTTCGGTATGCCGGCTTTTTATTAGTTGTCCTGATTTACTTCAGCGTTCAATATCATCGATTCGAAAAACAACGAAGGAGAGGTTTCGTTCCATTCGGCTGAAGTGGGGTCTTGTGTCCGTTCCGCGATAAAGCCATAGGCCATTTGCGTCCGCGGGTCGTCCGTCAGTGGAAGTTTCACCAAAGGGCCTTCAGGGGTCAGCCAATTCAATTGCTCCTGTCGATTATTCAACGAAAAGTCGATCCATTGCTGTTCAGCTTCTTCGCTTGCAAACAAAGGTGCTGGCGCCAGCATGGTCCATGTCTGGGAAATATGTTTCGGAGGCAGCCAGAAACTTTTCAGGACGGTGCCTTCTTCAAACTCCAAATTGGGGTTTTCGTGGCGGAGTTCCATAACTTCTGTACCATCGCCGAGTGTAATTTCTCTGGATACATAGATTTGGCCCTGAAGCAACTCGTTGCCATTCCATTCAATAGCGCCGAAAGGGTTGCTTGTCGGGTCTTGTCCGTATACAGGGTCCTCTGATGGGTCAACGGGTTCAGGGTTCCAGGAAGTCAGTTCCCCGCCTTCCAGACCTGACATATTCAAGGAAAGTGCATAGGGCATCCATCCGGTATTATCGACTTCTTCAAACAGCAGCTTGACATCATTGTCCAACGTCCGTTCCACAATGGTATACGTTCCGAGCTGAAGACCGAGCAGCTTGATGGCACGTTCATGTCGGATATCAGAACCTTCTTCACTGACTTCAGGATCGGAAAGTGTAAAAAGCGTCGGTTTGTCTATCGTCAAGCTTAATCCGTCCACAGAATGGACTTCTTCTTCGTGCGTCATATACATCATGCCCGCGAATAAAATAAGCGTCATAAAAAATACGACCAATATCAATAACGTGATCTTTCTGAACAAAATGTCCACCTCTGTTGTCTGCTTTGTCATGCTTCTTCGATTATAGCATGGCAAAAGGACAGAATCAGTGGAAGATTTGAGCATGCGATGAACTTTCAGGAAAGAGTCGACAGAAGGGGGCTGTATCCGTTCTATTTTTTAGACAGGCAGTTTTGTATAATGGAAGATGGAGGGATTAATGATGAAAAAATTATTACTGACGGGATTTGAACCGTTCCTTGACTTTACAGTGAATCCAACGATGAAAGTGGTGGAGGAACTGGAAAGCGAAACGATCGGTGGGTATGAGGTGATCGGCAGGATTTTGCCGGTGGATTTTCACTCATCAGGAGAACGCCTGCTTGGACTGATAAAAGAAGTGGAGCCGGATGCAGTCATTTCGCTGGGCCTCGCTGCAGGCAGATTTAAAATGACACCGGAACGCATTGCGATCAATGTAAAAGACGGTGCAGTGGACAACGAAGGGCATAAACCGGTGGATGAGCCGATCCGCGGGGAAGGGGAAGAAGGTTATTTCTCCACTTTGCCGATCCGCAAGATGGTCAATCGCCTGATTGAAGCCGGCTTGCCGGCGGACGTGTCCAATACGGCTGGCGCTTATTTGTGCAACAATGTCATGTACGAAGGGTTGCATTACGCCAAAACGCAAAAGCCGGACATGCTTTCGGGATTTCTCCATATGCCGGCTTCCCATGAGCTGGGGATTCAGCATGGCAAGATTCCGAGCTGGTCGCATGAGGACCTGGTAAAAGGTGTGCGTGTGTGCATCGAAAGCTTATCAGAATAGAACAGAGTGGGTCGGTTTTAGGGGTTTTTAGGTCGGAACGCAAAAAAATTTCCGCCATCGCAAATAAATTCTCCTCCTCGCAAATAAAAATTTTCAAACGCAAATAATTCGCTCTAATCGCGAAGAAACACATAAAACAAGCCGGCTGTGCAAATGCGCAGCCGGCTTGTTTTTATATAGACTCTAAATGATTTCCCAATTCCGTTGTTGGGCCACGGTTTTGAGGCGGGGTTCCGGCTGGACGGCGACGGGATTTCCCACCAGCTCCAGCACAGGCAAGTCAGAAAAGCTGTCACCGTATGCAGAACTGTTCGCCCAATCGATCTCTTTGCCGGCCAAAGCCTCTTTTATTTTCTCCGTTTTCAACGGGCCTTGTATATGGGCGATGGGAGTCCGGTGGTCCAGCAGATCATTTTTGTAGGGGACTTCCGTGCCGATGATGGTCTGGATTGGCATTTCTTTGGTCACTGCCTCCAGCAGCGGCATGAAAGCGCCTGATACCAGCATGACATAATCATTGTTTGCGACATGTTGCTTGAGCCTTTCGACCACGCCGGGGTTCATGTCAGCGTGCATTTTCTCCGCAATCTCCTGAAAATACTGTTCCAGGTCATTTCGCGAAAAAGTCTGAAGCGCTGATAGATACGCCTGGACTGATCGCTGGCGCATTTTCTTCTCCGGGTAAATCTTCAATTTGTGCCCCAGGTAAGGAGGAAGAATGGCACGGTAAAACATCCGGTATCGCTTGCTATGTTCAGGGTGATGTTTTAAATGGTCCATCATCAGCTGAAAAGTCTCTTTCGAATACAATGTTCCGTCAAAATCGAATATGGCTACGCGCACAACTATCACTCCGGTCTGTCATAATTTAATCTCTATAATAAGTTAAACTTAATGATCTCTAATTGTCGATATTCCGCAAAACAGCTCCGCTTTCCTGCGGGCTTGCGCCGAACTAACTCGGGCTGGACGCCCGAGTGGATTTCGACACTTCGCTATCCCGCTGGAGTCTCCGCTGTTTTGCTCCATATCTTTTAGTTTAACAGCAGGAAAACAGAAGCCTATCTCTTATTTAATAAATTTCTTAGCGCCGGCGCGTCCACGGGCTGGGCGGAGCTATGAGACGAGTGCTCTTCTCGGCTCATGGCGGGAAAGGCATTGGCCAAAGATAGTTTGGCCGATGCCTTTGCGACGAAGCAGCGAAGCGATGCAGGAGCACCGGTTTATGCCCAAAGCGGCCGAAGCGGTGTATAAAAGCTAATTTCTTTAGTTTAACATATATAGTTTAATCATATCGGAAAGCACAGAGGTGTTCTAGTGCTTTGCAAATGCCAGATGAGCCGAGGAGGCTTTTATGATACTATTAACTAGAGCTATTGGTATATATTGACGCTATAAGTCCTTTTTTAATTTATGAGGTGTATAAAGTTGAAGAAAGAAATAAAATCGATTTATTTTATCCGTGTATTCGCGATGCTGATGGTGGTGCTGGTTCATGTAACGGCACCGTATACGCATTTGTTTTCCCCCAATACGATTCAGCATATATCATATCATTTTGTGAATAATATCGTCCGCGTGGAAGCAGGCTTATTCATCATGCTGGTCGGCATTGTCTTTTTCTATAATTACCGAAATCGCGAGTTGACGCCGAAAGTACTGCTCGATTATTTCCGAAAACGCGTCGTCTACATATTGATTCCTTATATTATCTGGTCACTTATCTATGAAGCGGATGCTATTTACTACAACCATAAAGTATTTGACATGGGTGGGATATTGGATAACATCCTTCACGGGGGCAGTAAATATCAACTCCACTTCATCTCTTTGGTCGTCCAGTTTTATCTGTTCTTTCCGATTATGCTGTTCATCGTCCAGAAATCGGCTTTTTTGCGGAAGTATTTATGGGCAGTCGGGGTTGTCATCGAATTTGTATATTATTTCGTGAATATGGAATACCGTTTGACGAGCGGACCGTTTTTCGTGACGATTATCAGTCCGTTTTTACTGGGCGCCTGGATCGGACTTCACTATGAAGCCATCAAGGCAAAAATCACCGGTTCAAAAACCGTACTGCTCGGTCTGGCATTTTTGTGTGCCGCTGTACCTTATGTGCTGATCCGTTATCAGAATGCGTTTAATACACGCGTTCCGATTCCGGAAGAATTGTATAAATTGATCGGCATCGGTTTCCTGGTGATCGGCGGCTTGTACTTTTTCCATTTGTCGGAACGGCTCGTTGTCAAACTGGACAGCGACGCCATAGAAAAAGTCAAAAACCTGGCTTATTATTCCTTCGGCTATTATTTACTGCATCCATATGTCATTACGCAAGTGAACATCTATTTCCCAATTCGGGACGGCTGGTTCTCTTGGCACTTCATGATTTTCTTCCAGTATGTGTTGGTGGTGGTCATTTGTTATTTCGTCATTTGGTGGTTCCATCGTTTTATTCCATTGGCGAGTTTTGTGTTCGGCAAACTGCCGAAAAAGGCGCCGCTTTTCTGGGAAGCCGGAAAAGAGCGGTTGCCTTCTGCTAAAGGAGAGAAGGCATAGCTGTTCCATGTTTACCAGCTGATTCGTCGAGGTATAGAAGAGAAACTGAAACAAGCTCGACAGGAGGTCGTTGAATGGCTGAAAAGCAGATCATGGTCGGCTATGTGCAGCTGACGGAAGAAGAATCGGAACGGTTGTTTGAAGAAGTGAAGAAAGATAAACAAATCGATTCCTATGACGCGCTTCAGGATTTGATGGAGGATTTTGAATCGAGGGTCATCGAACCGGAAACAAAACCGTTGGCAGATGTAATGGATGACAAAGAAGCTCCTACGGAAGAAAAAGACACAGGAGTCCGTTACATCGAAATCTTCAATAAACTGGAGGAAGACTCCCGTTACCGCATCAAATCATCCAAACAACCATAATGGATTTCAACAAAACCGCCCAAGCAGCTGCCTGGGCGGTTTTTACTGAGCTAACCGCTGCTTCACTTCCTGGAGATCGAACAGCGGCATTTTGCATACATAATTTTCACAGACATAAACAGCGAGAGGGATGTCGTCATGAATTTTCCCTTCTGTCAGCGGCATGGTCCCGGCAGCTTCCACAGTCGCTTCAAGCCATACATCGTAAGGCCGGTAAGACGTCCTCAGAAACTGAAGCAAGGCGCTTTTTTCAGTTTGTGATGTGCCGCTGATGACAATTTCCTTGCCGCCGGCTTGAAAAGCCAGCCGGGCAGTCAGCAGCATCAAAACGGCGGAAGGGTATTTTTCTGCAATATCGGCAAAAGCGGTGATGGTTGTGTCACTTTTGGTCAACAAGTCGTTATCGCCTGTCAGCTTGCCAAGGCGCCATAATTGCAGCGCTGCGATGCCGTTGCCCGAAGGCATCGCTCCATCAATCGCTGTTTTGTCCCGGACAATGAGTGCTTCGGCTTCTTTATCGGTAAAGAAAAATCCATATTGGCCGATATCCTCAAAGCGTTCAAGCAAAGCCTGTGCCAGTTGTTTTGCTTTTGCCAGGTTCGCCACAGCACCCGTAGCCATATATAATTCGATATGAGCCCAGAGCAGATGCGCATAATCATCCAAGTATCCGAGGTTTTTCGCTTCTCCTTCCCGCCAGCGGGTGTAGAGATACTCTTCCTGCCATAAGTGAGTATCTACAAATTCTACAGCATTTTCAGCGAGCTCAAGGAATTTCGGTTCAGCAAAAGCTGCACCGGCTTTTGCCATCGCCGCGATGCACAGTCCGTTCCAGGAAGTCAAAATCTTATCATCCAAATGAGGGTAACTACGTTTTTGCCGTTCCGCCAGCAATTGTTGCCGGCAATTCTCCAACAGTCTTTCGAGTTCCACAAGTGTCATTCCGTGTTTGTCGGCAATGGCTGCTTTGTTTGTGCCGATCAGGTTCGGGATGTTTGCATTTTCAAAATTCCCTTGAGGGGTGATGTTGTAAACTTCACGGTATACCGGCGCTTGTTCGGTTCCCAGAATTTTCGTTATTTCATCAGCGGACCAGACATAATACTTTCCTTCTTCCCCTTCACTGTCCGCATCAATGGCAGAATAAAAGCCGCCATCCGGATGCAGCATTTCCCGTTTCAGGAAACGGGCTGTGTCATAAACTATTTTTCGGTAACTGGGGTTTCTGTTAATCAGAAATGCCTCTGTATAGACCATCATCATCAAGGCCTGGTCATAGAGCATTTTCTCGAAATGGGGGACCAGCCATTTCGGATCGGTCGAATAACGGGCAAAGCCGAAGCCGACATGGTCGTAAATTCCGCCATCCGCAATGGAATCCAGCGTTTTTTCAACCATCTCCATCGTATTCTGATCTTTGGTGACGGCGTAATACCGGAGCAAAAACAATAATTGGCCAGGTGACGGGAATTTAGGGGCACCGCCAAATCCGCCGAATGAAGAATCAAATTCCCCTTCCAGAATGGCATGGGCCTGGGCAATCACTTCTGAAGAAACTTCCTGTGTGTTTGTCTGGATTCCCGGCTGCAATGCACCGGTCAGTTTGTCGGCGACGTCCTGGATTTTTTCAGGATCGGTCCTGTAGGCATGGAGCAACTGAGGCAAAACATCCATCATGCCGGGGCGGCCATACTTGCTTGTTTTCGGAAAGTACGTTCCGGCATAAAACGGGCGTTGCTCTGGTGTCAAAAAAACGTTCAGCGGCCAACCGCCTTCACCGGTCAGCAGTTGACAGATGTTCATGTAAATCGTGTCAATATCCGGTCGCTCTTCCCGGTCCACTTTGATGGCGATGAAATGGTCATTCAATAATTCCGCCACTTCTGCGTCTTCAAATGATTCATGCTCCATGACATGGCACCAATGGCAAGTGCTGTAGCCGATGGACAGGAATACCGGTTTGTTTTCCGCAGCGGCTCTTTTGAAAGCTGCATCGCTCCATGGATACCAATTGACCGGGTTGCTGTCATGCTGAAGCAGGTAAGGCGACTTCTCCAGAGACAACCAATTCTTATCAGCACTCGGTCTGGCATCAACCAACGGATCTTTTTCAGAATGGTCCAAGGAAATCACTCCACCTCTAAGGTTTATTGAGTCTTTACCTATACTGTACCTTGTGGAAGAAATTATAAACAGAAAAAGGAGTGGCCCTGAATGATTTTCAGGGCCACTCCTAGCTTGTTGAGAAACGGTTCAGTACCTAGATATTCCGCAAACCAGCTCCGCTTTCCTGCGGGCTTGCGCTGAACTAACTCGGGCTCGGCGCCCGAGTGGATTTCAGCACTGCGCTATCCCGCTGGAGTCTCCGCTGCTTTGCTCCATATCTTACCCATTGTTCTATAAACAAGAAATCAATGGTATATCCTGATTTCTTATTTTAACCGCCTTAAAATCAGTAATGGGAACTGAATGAAGCGGAAGGCGGCGACTCCTGCGGTAATAGCATGAGCTGAAGGCCCCGCAGGAGCGCAGCGACGAGGAGACTGAAGCCATGCCCGCGGAAAGCGTCCGCCTGGAGCGAAATGGAAAAGGCTGATGAAAGTTTCTCGACAGCCTCGGAGTAGCCCTGAATGATTTTCAGGGCCACTCCTCAATCTTAGCAAGGAATATTATTCAGCTCGTTGTCCCATGCACCGTTCGCATTCATAGACGATCGATTCGCGTTGTTCCTTGATTTCGTTTCCGCATTCCTGACATTCTTTCTTAGCGCGTGTTTCAAAAGTTTTCATTGTTTTCATAGTGATCTCCTCCAGTATCAGTTTAGTTTTTCATACCCGGGCAGTGTCAAAAATTCGGCAAAATCACTTTGCAATGTAAGACTTGTAAACAACTCGCTGGCCTCTGCATAACGTCGGGACAGATAACGATCTTCCCCCACTGATTCTTTGATCTTGTCGGTTTCTTCACCTGTAAGTTCGTGGAACAGGCTGACATCGATGTTGCGTCCATCAATCAGGACGCCTTGCGGATGGCGGATCCAATGCCAGACTTGGGACCTGGAAATTTCGGCAGTGGCGGCGTCTTCCATCAAATGGTTGATCGGTGCGGCACCGTTGCCGGACAGCCAGGAAGCGATATACTGGATACCGACAGAAATATTGGAGCGAAGGCCTTCTTCGGTAATCGTACCTCTTGGAATTTCGACGAGGTCTTCCGCTTCAACATGAATATCACTGCGTTTTCGGTCGATTTGATTGGCTGTCGGCATATGTTCATCAAATTGTTCCATGGCGACTGCCACCAGGTCGGGATGGGCGACCCATGTGCCATCATGTCCATCCAGCACTTCGCGGCGCTTGTCTTCACGCACTTTTTGGAAAGCGGCTTCGTTTGCTTCAGGATTTCCTTTAATCGGAATCTGGGCAGCCATTCCGCCTAAAGCCGGAGCATTCCGTTTATGGCAAGTTTGGATGCACAGTAATGTATAGGAGCGCATAAACGGGACAGTCATTGTCACTTGCGACCGATCCGGCAAGATGAACTTCGGCTGGTTGCGCATCCGTTTGATGAAGCTGAAAATATAATCCCATCGGCCACAATTGAGTCCTGCTGAATGATCGCGCAGTTCATATAAAATTTCATCCATTTCATAAGCGGCCAGAATCGTTTCAATCAGAACGGTTGCCCGGATGGTGCCTTGCGGGATGGCGAGTTCGTCTTGTGCAAAAACGAAGACATCGTTCCATAACCTCGCTTCCAGATGACTTTCCAGCTTTGGCAGGTAAAAGTAGGGACCGGAACCACGGTCAATCAATTCCCGGGCGTTATGGAAAAAGTATAAGCCGAAGTCGACCAGGCTGCCGGATACCGGTTTGCCATCAATTTCGATGTTCTTTTCCATCAGATGCCAGCCGCGAGGGCGGACCATCAAAACAGCCGTTTCATCCTTGAGTGCGTATTGTTTACCGGTTTCAGGAATTTCAAAATCGATTTGGCGCCGGACGGCATCCCGCAGATTGATTTGTCCGTCGATGATATTATGCCAGTTGGGAGCCGTGGCATCTTCCAGGTCCGCCATGAACATTTTTGCTCCGGAATTCAAGGCATTGATGAGCATTTTGCGGTTTGTCGGTCCGGTAATTTCGACACGGCGGTCTTTCATATCTTCAGGCAATGGAGCGATTGTCCAATTGCCTTGACGGATATGTTTGGTTTCAGGAAGGAAATCGAGTGGAGTTCCCGCGTCGATTTCCTGTTGCCGCTGCTGCCGCTTTTCCAGTAACTCCACACGGCGTTTATTGAACTGGACATGCAGTTTTTCAATGAATTCCAAAGCTTCAGGTGTTAAAATGGTCTCCATTCCTGGAATGGCGTCTCCTTTAATGACGATATTCGACTTCGTGATCAATCAAATCATCCTTTCATTAAACTGTTTCTTTTTGGAATTGAGCGCTTTCTGTTGATCCTTTCATCGCGGTCGTGGAGCTTGTGCCACCGGAAATGATCTGTGACACTTCATCAAAATAACCGGTGCCCACTTCACGCTGATGACGGGTTGCTGTATAGCCTTTCGCTTCATTGGCAAACTCAGCTTGCTGCAGTTTCGAGTAGGCTGCCATGCCGTGATCTTTATAGTCATAAGCCAGTTCGAACATGCTGTTGTTCAATGCATGGAAACCGGCAAGTGTGACAAACTGGAATTTATAACCCATTTTTCCGAGTTCCACCTGGAATTTCGCAATTGTTTCGTCATCCAGTTTCGCTTTCCAGTTGAAAGAAGGGGAACAGTTATAGGCAAGTAATTTGCCAGGGAATTTTGCATGGATGGCATCAGCGAACGCCTGCGCTTCTTCCAAATTTGGATGGGAGGTTTCGCACCAAACCAAATCTGCATAAGGAGCGTAAGCAAGGCCTCTTGCAATGGCTTGATCGATTCCGGCATTCGTACGGTAGAATCCTTCAGGCGTCCGTTCTCCTGTGATGAATGGATGATCGACCGGATCGATATCGCTGGTGATCAAGTCGGCTGCGTCTGCATCTGTACGGGCGATCAAGAGAGTCGGTACACCCAGTACATCAGCTGCAAGTCTTGCAGAGACAAGGTTCCGGACTGCATTTTGAGTAGGCAACAAGACTTTTCCGCCCAAATGTCCGCATTTCTTTTCAGAAGCCAATTGGTCTTCAAAGTGGACGCCTGCAGCACCGGCTTCAATCATGGCTTTCATCAATTCGAAAACATTCAGCGGTCCGCCGAAGCCTGCTTCCGCATCTGCTACGATCGGTGCAAACCAGTCGAAGCCTTCTGTGTTTTCCACACTGTCGATTTGATCGGCACGTTGAAGTGCCCGGTTAATTTTTTTTACAACATCCGGTACGCTGTTGACCGGATACAAGCTTTGGTCCGGGTACATTTGACCGGCTGAGTTGGCATCGGCCGCGACTTGCCAGCCGCTCAGATAAATTGCCTGAAGGCCAGCTTTTACTTGCTGAACTGCCTGATTTCCTGTCAATGCGCCAAGAGCGTTGACGAAGTCTGTTTCGTGAATGGAGCGGAACAAACGCTCTGCTCCTCTTTTAGCCAACGTATACTCAATTTGAACAGACCCCCGAAGTTTCACAACATCTTCCGCTGTATACGGACGTTCAATTCCATTCCATCTGCTGTCTTCTTCCCAGCTCTTATTCAACATTTCCACCTGTAATTGTTTGCTGACCATTTAACCCATCCCTTTCCGAATAAAAAAGTTTTTATTAACTGTATTAATACAGTTTGTTTTGATGTATATTACTATATAACAGAATATTTACACTGTCTTGAAAATTCGATAAAAGCGTCTATTTCATGACAGAAGCAGAGATTTCGCGACAAAGACATTTGAAAGGGGAATCGGTGTATGGAAAACAGTGTGTTGGAACAGTTTGGATTTATCATGGGGGATTGGATTCCGAAAGAAGCTTCAATCGCAATCGCTAAAGGAAAGCAGTATATCTATTACAAAGCGGGAATTCACGACCTTCGGATTCAGGCGGGACAAGCGGTCGAAAGCGGAAGCGTCGCAGCGAGTACATATATAGAAGGAAAACGTATTGAGCGGTTGATGGAACCTTCTGCGGACGGCTCTGCCTATTACGGAATCGGTTACCCGGTCAGCATAGCTGGAGAGTCCAGTGCATTGGTCATTATTTTGCCGCCGGATTATCCGGTCCGTCAAAAGCAGCCGCTGCAGTTTCTGACAGGAAAACTGGAAGACAGGTGGCGCCCGGTCGCGATTGATAAAGTTTCCCATATAGAAAGCAGCCAAAAAAAGACCTGGTTCTATGCAGAAGACGAGACCTATTGTTCAATCCATACATTGAAGAACCTGCGGCATCAATTGCCGGATACTTTTTTGCCGGTTCATCGTTCTTATATCGTCAACATCCATTTCATCGAAGAAATCAGCCGTGATCTTTCCTCGAATTACTTGCTGACTTTAAAAGACGGATCCATGCTGCCGGTCAGCCAAAACTACGCCACTTCAATCCGAGAGCGACTTGGATTTTAAAAAAGAGCGGAGCATCAACTTAATGGACAAATAAAAAAAGCCATCCGGGGATGGCTTTTTTTATTCGAAAATCTTATCGGGATTCAGCAGGTTTTCCGGGTCGAGCAGTTGTTTCATATTTTTCATGACCGACACTGCTGCGCCGTGTTCGGTTTGCTGGAATTTCCTTTTTCCGATTCCTACACCATGTTCCCCTGTGCAGGTGCCGCCAAGTTCGATGGCCCGAAAAGCCAGTTTTTCATTGACCAGTTCAGCTGCCTCCTGCTGAGCAGGGGATTCGGAGTCAAAGACGATCAAGGTGTGGAAGTTGCCGTCTCCAATATGGCCGAGTATGCCACCGACCAAAGCGCTTTCTTCGATCAATTCACGGGCATAGTCGATCAAATCAGGCAGCTTGGAGATAGGCACGCACACATCTCCACCTGTAACTTTCGTTCCTTTTAGGTGGCGGAAAGCATAAGACATTTCATGACGCGCTTTCCAAATGAGCGATCGTTCTTCCGCATCCACAGCGACTTTCCAATTTTCAGCTCCCAAACCTGTCAATAATTCTTCCGCAAGCACTGCTTCTTCTTCAGCCGCTTTTTTCATGCCGGCGAATTCAAAAAACAAGGAATGCCTCTCTGGAATTCCATAATTTCCATAGGTATTTACCTGGCTGATACTCAAGGCGTCAACGAATTCCATACGAAGGATTGGAATGCCGCTCAATAGAATCATATGAGCCGCTTCCGCGCATTCACGTGGAGTTGAAAATGTACAGCTTGCAGCGATGACATGCTCCGGAATTCCATGCAGCTTCAGGGTGATTTCCGTAATGATTCCGAGCGTTCCTTCCGAGCCGGTAAACAAACCGGTCAAGTGATACCCAGAAGATGATTTTTTTGCTTTTGATCCTGTATGTATAATCGTTCCGTCCGCGAGTACAACTTCCATATCTGTGATTTGATCGCGCATTGTTCCGTACCGCACAGCAGTTGTGCCACTGGCGTTAGTGGCTGCCATCCCGCCAATTGAAGCATCAGCGCC
Source organism: Planococcus salinus (assembly GCF_003719725.1). Classification (GTDB taxonomy): domain Bacteria; phylum Bacillota; class Bacilli; order Bacillales_A; family Planococcaceae; genus Planococcus; species Planococcus salinus. The sequence goes on from NZ_RIAX01000015.1 coordinate 30,423, forward strand.
AGGGTCGATGGGGAAGTACAAGCCTTGCCGGTTGATCAATTTGTTCAGCTGCTTGCGTGTGATGCCCGGCTGTACGGTGATTTGCATGTCCTCCGGTGAAAACTTCAACACCTGATTCATCCGTTCAAAATCCAGAGAGATGCCGCCTTTTACAGGAATCGCCTGTCCTTCAAGCCCGGAACCTGCTCCAAAGGGGGTCACAGGAATGCCAAAAGTTCTTGCTGTTTCCAGGATTGCTTGTATGTCTTCTTTGGATTCCGGAAAACATACGACTTCCGGTTCAACAGCGTGATGCGAGGATTCGTCGTGGCTGTGACGATAGCGTTCACTTTCGCTGGATGAGTATTGATCAGTCTTTAACTTTTCTTTCAGATGTTCCAACCAATTATTTTTCACGAAAACAACACTCCTTTTTTAAAAGTATATAATAAAATTGAAAATTTGGTGGTTTGCGTTTGAAAGTATTCGGGTACTATTAGAGGTGCTATACATAGTAAATACTTAGTTCACAGGAGGAATTATGAAAAAATTATACGGACTACTGCTCATTTTACTTGTTGTCATGGCTGCATGCGGCCGCCCTGACGATTCAACCACTTCATCTGGAGATGAAAGTGGGGATGAAGTACACACAATTCGTATTGCTTATTTGGTACCGGAAGAGCATTCAGCACACATTCAATCTTTGGAATTCAAAGAAAAGCTGGAGTCGGAATCGGATGGCAGATTAAAAGTTGAACTGTATCCGAATGGCCAGCTATACGGCTCAGACCGGGAAGCAATCGAAGCGACACAGCTGGGCAATATCGAAATGACCATTCCTGCTGTAGCCCCACTGGCTTCTTTCAACGAAAAATTCCTTGTCTTCGATCTGCCTTTCCTGTTCAATGACTATGACGCTGCATATAAAGCGCTCGATGGAGACCTTGGACAAGAACTATTGGCTGATTTAGAACAAAATGACTTAAAAGGTCTGGTATTTGGCGAAAATGGATTCAGGCATGTCTCCAATAATGAAGGGCCGATCGAAAAGCCGGAAGATATGGAAGGCTTAAAGTTGCGGACATTGGAAAATCCGCTTCATACAGATACTTTTAAAGCATTTGGTGCAAATGCTTCACCGTTCGCATTTGGTGAGTTATATACGGCACTCCAGCAAGGTACCTACGACGCCATGGAATGTCCGATTTCACTTTACTACACAAACAAGTTCTATGAAGTGCAGGATTATTTGTCATTGACAGGGCATGTATACGCAGCGGCCATCCTGCTTGCCAACAATGACTTTTACAACAACCTGCCGGAGGATCTTCAGGACTTGGTGATGGAAGCTTCCGAAGAATTTCGGGATGCTCAGCGTGAACTGGCCCAGGAGCAGGACGTGGAATTTCTGGATCAGTTGAAAGCTGAAGGAATGCAGGTGAACGATTTGACAGCAGAACAGCGCAATGAGTTTCGTGAAGCGGCACAGCCTGTCTATGAAAAGTACGAAGACCAGATAGGTCCCGAATTGATAGAACAGGCATTGGCTGCCAATGAATAAGTGGTGGAAAAACCAAGGAGCCGGCTCCTTGGTTTTTTTGCTGGGCAGATAAAAAGCTATTTGTTTTGCTGAATATTATCATTTTATATTTACAAACAATTTAACATATTCTATACTTTCTGTATACAGTATACACTGTATGGATCTTCGAGAAAGGAAGGAGGAACTATGGAAAAGATCGCTACAAAAGCCACTTTAGCTGAACAGGCGTACGAGTACATCAAAAAAATGATTATCACTGGAGAACTTGATCCTGGGGAAGAACTCCCTGAAGAAAAACTTGCTGCTGAGCTGGGCATCAGCAGAACTCCTTTGAGGGAAGCACTGAGAAGACTAGCTGTTGATGCGCTTATCGAATTGAGGAAAACCCGTCCTGCAGTGGTTGCCGGTTTTAATCATGAAGACGTCAAAGAGATTATGGAAATCCGCAGGTTACTTGAAATCCATAACCTTGAACACTTATCGAAGGCAGATCAACAGCGTGTCATTCCTGATTTAAGAGAAAACGCGGCGCGTCAGTTAAAGGCGGTCAAAGAAAATGATTATGTCTGCTTTATGGACACCGATCAGGAATTTCATGCGTTGCTTTACAGCAGCAATTCCAACAAACGCATGAAAGAAATGATTTATACGGTGAACACAGGTGGAAGCCGTGCTTTTCTGTTGTTGTCTGAAACAATCTGCAAAAGTGCTGTAGAAGCTTACCATGAACATTTGTCTATTATCGAAGCGATTGAAAAAGGGGATATTGAAGCAGCCAAACAGCAAATGGCACTTCATCTGAAAAATATCGAAAAACGTTTGCTGGAATACATCAAATAGGAGGCATTATGAAAAAATTACTGGGTTTATTACTTATCGGACTATTTATCCTGTCAGCTTGTGGAAGACCGGACGGAGGAAGCACGACATCAGATGGTGGCGGAGAAGGCGAAGAAACGTACACAATCAGATTGGCGCACCTGGTGCCTGAAGAACAGTCGTCACATGTGAAAGCGCTTGAATTTAAAGAAAAGCTGGAAGAAGAGTCTGACGGCCGACTGACTGTGGAACTTTACCCGAATGGTCAGCTTTACGGATCTGACCGCGAAGCGATTGAAGCGGTGCAACTAGGGAATATCGAAATGACAATTCCGGCGGTAGCGGCTATGGCTTCGTTTAACGAGAATTTCCAAGTGTTTGATTTGCCGTTCCTGTTCAACGACAACGAAGCGGCGTACCGGGCCCTTGATGGCGAATTGGGTCAGGAATTGATGGCTGGTCTGGAAGAAAACGGTTTAAAAGGCCTTGTGTTTGGTGAAAATGGTTTCCGCCATGTATCGAATAACGAGCATCCGATTGAAATGCCTGAAGACATGGAAGGCTTGAAAATGCGTACTTTGGAAAGTCCGATGCATACCGATACGTTCAACGCTTTCGGAGCAAATGCATCTCCCTTCGCATTTGGTGAGTTATACACAGCCCTTCAGCAAGGAACATATGACGCGATGGATTGCCCAATTTCACTTTATTACACAAATAAGTTCTATGAAGTGCAGGATTATCTGACGTTAACAGGTCATGTTTATGCAGCCACTGCGTTGTTGGTAAACGATGACTTCTACAACGGATTGCCCGAAGACCTTCAGGAATTGATCATGGAAGCTTCTGAAGAGTTCCGCGATGAACAGCGTGAATTGGCTCAACAGCAGGACGCTGAATTCCTCGAGCAATTGAAAGCGGAAGGCATGCAAGTCAATGATTTGACAGACGAACAGCGCGAAGCATTCCGTGAGGCTGCTGAAGTGGTCTACACAAAATATGAAGACCAAATTGGCAGAGATTTGATTGATCGTGCGCTTGAAGCCAACAATCAATAAAGCAGGATAAAAAAGAACAACAAAAAAATCAAGGAAGCAATTCCTTGATTTTTCTTTTCTGAAAGGAAGTAGGGCTTATGATAAAGAAGTTTGCAAAAGCGGAAGAAGCTTTTCTCGTATTGACGCTTGTTGTCATGGTGGCATTAATCTTCAGTCAGGTTGTTGGCCGCTATGTCTTTTCCAACGCACCAAGCTGGACAGAAGAGATGGCTCGCTACATCCATATTTTCCAGGTTTGGATCGGAGCCAGCTATGCAGTGAAGTTGCGGGAGCATATACGAGTGGAGGCTTTTATCACCAGGTTTAAAGGAGTTCCAAGACAGATTCTGGAAACCATAACTCTTGCTATATGGTTTGGCATTGCATTGTTTCTAGCTTATTTTGGCACCCAGCTGGTTTTAACAAGTATTCAAAATGGCCAGGTCACTCCTGCCATGCAGATGCCAATGTGGATCCCGTTTCTGGCAATCCCGCTTGGCGGTTTTGGCATGTGCATCCGCCTGCTCCAGCAATTGAGAAAGATTTGGCAGGGGGATTATGAAATGCACAAGGAAGGAGAACTTCCGGGATGACAATAGCCTTATTATTCGGGACTTTATTTATTTGTTTACTGATCGGTGTGCCGATCGCTTTTGCGTTGGGGGTTTCAGCATTGACAGCCATTTACTTTGGCTCTACCCTGCCGCTCAGCATCATTACACAAAAAGCTTTTACATCGCTTGACTCCTTTCCATTGCTGGCGATTCCATTCTTTATGCTTGCAGGTATTTTAATGGGCAAGGGTGGCGTTTCCAAACGACTGTTGGATTTGGCGGCAGCCATGGTCGGCTGGATGACTGGCGGATTGAGCATGGTGACCATTGTAGCTTGTATGTTTTTTGCTGCCATTTCGGGATCAGGCCCGGCAACAGTGGCAGCCATCGGTGGATTCATGATTCCGGCGATGGTGGCACGCAATTACGGTGGCGGCTTTGCCTCGGCAGTAGCAGCTTCGGCTGGTTCCATAGGCGTTATCATTCCGCCGAGTATCCCGTTTGTCTTGTATGGAGTCATCGGCAGTGTGTCAGTCGGCAGTATGTTTTTGGCAGGGATCATCCCTGGCTTCATCGTTGGTTCGGGATTATTGCTGACCGCATACTTAATTTCCAAAAAACGAGGGTATAAGCCAGAACCAGGGGAAGACACCAAATTCGTTTTTAAAGATGTAGTGAAAGCTTTCTGGGAAGCAAAATGGGCTTTGCTGATTCCCGTTATTATCCTTGGTGGTATTTACGGCGGTATTTTCTCACCAACAGAAGCTGCTGTTGTAGCAGTTGTCTATGCCGTCATCATCGGTAAGTTCGTCTACAGGGAATTATCCTGGAAGGGATTGTACGAAAGCTTCAGGGAAGCGATTGTCATCAATGCAACAACGATGATTATCATCGGGCTTTCCGTATCGTTTGCTTACTTTATGACCATCGAGCAGATTCCAGGAGAAATTTCCGATTTCTTAACAGAGCTATCAACAAATCCATTTGTTATTCTGTTGGCGATTAACTTATTATTATTAGTAGTGGGGATGTTCATCGATACTATATCAGCACTTGTTGTACTGACGCCGATTTTGCTGCCGATTGTAACGGCTGTAGGAGTGGATCCCGTTCATTTTGGTGTCATATTGGTAGCAAACCTGGCGATCGGTTTTGTTACACCACCGCTGGGAGTCAACTTGTTTGTGGCATCGAGTGTAGGGGGTGTCCGGTTTGAAAGAATCGCGACTGCCGTTTTGCCATTCCTTTTTGCGATGATTGTTTGTCTGCTGGTCATCACGTTTATTCCCGAGCTGTCTCTATGGCTTCCGGGCTTGTACGAATAATTATTTCCATTTTCAGAAGAGAGGTTGTTTTTCATGAGTGTATCCATTAACAGTCGAGCCGAAGAGTTGGTGTTTTCCGGCATTCGACAATTTGCCAATCAAATGATCGACTATCCGGAGGCCATCAATTTAACAGTCGGCCAGCCCGATTTTCCGACCCCTGAAGCCGTAAAAGAAGCAGGCATCCAGGCGATCCGGGATAACCAGACGAATTACTCCCATAATGCAGGCGTATTAGAGTTGCGTCTTGCCATAGAATCTTTTTTTAAGGACACCTATGGACTGAAGTATGATCACCGAAATGAAATCATCGTGACAAATGGTGCAAGCGAAGGGCTGGATTCTGTTTTCCGGACCATTTTGGAAGAAGGCGATGAAGTGATTTTACCGGCTCCGACCTATTCAGGGTACGAACCGCTTGTTCAGTTATGTGGAGGGAAGGTGGTTTATCTGGATACGTCCTCGACCAGATTCCAGCCGACACCTGAACATCTGGAGTCCTTGATTACCGACCGCACGAAAGCGGTGCTGATGAACTTCCCTTCCAATCCAACAGGAGTGACCCTGGGCACGGAAGAAGTGGAGAAATTGGTCCGTGTGCTGGAAAAGCATGATGTGTTTGTTGTCACAGACGAAATTTACAGTGAAAACTCCTTTAATGGCAAGCATTGCACATTTGCTTGCTATGAAAGTTTGCGCGACCGGACGATTCTTGTCCACGGTGTCTCAAAATCGCATTCGATGACCGGATGGCGTATCGGCTATGTGTTGGGACCTAAAAAGGTGATGAATCAGGTGATCAAGGTCCACCAATACAACACGGTCTGTGCTTCGGTTCCCGGTCAGTATGCTGCCATCGAAGCGTTGAACAATCAGCGGCATGTTCCTGCAGAGATGAACAAAGAATACATCAAGCGGAGAGATTTCGTTTACGGGCGCCTGCAGGACATGGGAATAGATGTCGTGTTGCCGACAGGAGCATTTTACATTTTTCCATCCATCGAAAAGTTCGGAATGCCGTCCTTTGAATTTGCCACACGCCTGCTGAAAGAAGGCGGCGTGGCGGCCGTTCCTGGTTCAGCTTTTACTCAATACGGCGAAGGGTTTTTACGGATTTCATATGCCTATGCAATGCCTGTACTGGAAGAGGGTATGGACCGTCTGGAAAAATTTATTGGATCGCTGACTTAACTTTTATCTGAAATGAGGAATTGATTTATGAAACGTCTGTGGGATACTCCTGAAAAAATGACTGATTTGCTATGTGAAATGGTGTCATGGGAAAGTGTGTATTTAACGCAAGGGGAAATTGATTTTCCCAAAAAAGCGAAAGCTAAATTGGAGAACCTTGTTTATTTCCAGGAAAATCCCCATCTGTTGGAACTGGGGGAGGTCAACTGGGACCGGACTTTCCTGACGGCTTTGTACAAGCACGAAGAAGCCAGGGATACAGTTGTCCTGCTCAGCCATTTTGATACGGTGAGCACAGAAGACTACGGCGTGCTTCAACCACTTGCCTGTAAACCGAGAGAGTTGACTTCCGCTCTTCATGACCGGAAAGAAACGTTGAGGGAAGAAGTGCGCAGAGATCTGGAATCAGGGGATTACTTGTTCGGACGCGGAACCATGGATATGAAAGCGGGGCTTACACTTCATATGGCACTCATTGAAAAAGCTTCCATTGAAGAGTGGCCGGTCAACTTGCTGCTTTTGACTGTTCCGGATGAGGAAATCAATTCAAACGGTATGCGTGAAGCAGTTCCAAAACTTGTCGAGTTGAGTGAAGAGCATAATTTGGATTACAAATTATTCTTGAACGGGGAACCTGTATTTGCACAAGATCCGAATGAGCATGATTTCAAAGTCTATTCCGGTACCATCGGTAAAATCATGCCGAGCGCTCTTTTCTATGGAAAAGAGTCACATATAGGAGAGCCGCTCAGCAGTCTGCCGTCCAACTTCATGTCTTCTTATCTGGCTCAGGAAATGAACTGGAACCCCTTGTTCCAGGAAACTGTCCTGGAAGAAACTGCACCGTTGCCGATTACTGTTTTGCAAAGAGACGTCAAAATGGAGTATTCAGCTCAGACACCATATCGCGCTGTAGGCATGTATAATGTGTTCTTGCTGGAGCGCAGTGCTGCTGATGTCATGGAACTTTTCGATCAGGCAGTGCGAAAAGCGATGAATCGGATGAGTGAAGATTACATGGAAATGTGCCGCAGGGAACAGATAGAACCCGTGCGGGAAGTGAAAGTTCTGCTTTTTGAAGAATTAAAAGAATACGCTGAGAAGAAATTGGGGAAAGCAAAAGTGGAAGCCATCATTTCTGAAATCGTCACGGAAAACCGGGAAATGGATGTCCGGGAACAATCACACGCCATAGCAGACCTCCTCCTGATGGAATGCCATGAGCTGACGCCTGCTGTGATTTTAATGTTTGCACCACCTTATTATCCACCGGTCAATTCCAGTGGCTCTTCGCTTGTTCAGTCCTGTATCCATCATTTTACGGAACAAGCGAAGGAGAGGTATGGTTTCGAGGTGAAGCAGGGCCATTACTTCAATGGGATTTCAGATCTGAGTTATGTCAATTTCCAGGATCAAAAAGACGGCTGGGTGACTTACGAGATGAATACACCGGTGTATGGAAAAACATACAGCATCCCGTTTGAGAATATGCACAAGTTGCAGGCTCCTGTTCTGAATGTCGGCCCTTTCGGCCGGGATGCCCATCAGCGGACCGAACGCCTGAATATAAAAAATGCTTTTGAACAATTGCCGCCGCTGCTGGAGTCGATGATTACATCCCAATTCGTCAATGTATATTCCCGTTGAGAATATTTTGCTGCGATCAGGGTACAGTCCTGTATAACAAAAAGGAGCTGATGGCACATGTCTGACGTGAAATTATTGTATTTTGAAGACGATGGCACGATTCCCAATAATCCGTCACTGCCGGTGGTGTTTTATCCGCGTGCTTTTCAAGAGGCGCCTGAAAAAATCGAAACAATCTTCAACCGTAATGACTGGACAAACAGCTGGACAGGGGATGTGTTCGACTACCATCATTATCACAGCAACACCCACGAAGTTCTGGGCGTCCGTTCCGGAAGGGCGACGTTGCAGATAGGAGGAGAGCAAGGGACTGAGCTGACAGTTGAAGTTGGCGATGTCGCCGTGCTTCCGGCAGGAACCGGGCATAAAAAACTCGACAGCAGTGCTGACTTTAAAGTTGTGGGAGCTTATCCGGGAGGAGTCCAGCCCAATAAAAAGACAGGAGAACCCGAGGAACGCCCTTATGTGCTGGAAGATATCCAAAACACTCCACTGCCGCACAACGATCCCGTCCGCGGCAAAGAAGGGCCGCTTCTTACTGACTGGTCGTAATATTCACTCCTTGTTGCCTTTAAAAAGGCAGCGGGGAGTTTTTTTGTTGAAGTATCGGCAATTTGAATAGACAGACAAAACAGGCTCTTTTTGAATAAACAAGAAAAACGAGTGGAGAAAATAATTTTCTCCACCCGTTTCTGTTTCTCCCTCAATGTGCCTGCTTCTCGGGTAATCAGACAACTATCGCCGCTTCAAAAAACTCTTTGTACAATTCGTTCAGAATTTTTTTCTCATCTTTTTTCAAAACGCCGAATACCAGACTGACCTCTGAAGACCCCTGGTTGATCATTTCGATATTGGCCCCCGTCCTGGCAATGGCATCAGTGGCCCTTGCTGCCAGTCCTGTACTGTTGTTCATGCCTTCTCCTACGAGTACGACCATGGAAAATTCGCTGCGTATATGGACGTCGTCAGCATACAATTCATTTTTTACACGCTCGATGATGCGTGCTTCCTTTTCAGGTGACAGCTGGTGACTGCGTATGATGACAGAAAGGTTATCAATGCCAGACGGAATGTGTTCATAGGAAATTTGTTCGTCTTCCAATATTTGCAGCAACTTGCGCCCGAATCCGATTTCGCGGTTCATCAAGTATTTGCTGACGTATAAAGTGGAAAAGCCACTGTCAGCGGATATACCGATTACCGGCCGGTTGGAAATATCCCTTTCTGCCACAATCATGGTACCGGAAGACTTAGGGTTGTTGGTGTTTTTTATGCATAAGGGAACAGCGGCTTTATACGCTGGCATTAATGCTTCATCGTGAAGAACGGCAAATCCGGCATATGACAATTCACGCATCTCCCGGTAAGTCATTTGCTCAATTTCCACGGGATTTTCCACCGACCTCGGATTTGCTGCAAAGACACAATCGACGTCTGTGAAGTTTTCATACATCTCCGCTTTCACGGAAGCAGCCAAAATCGATCCGGTGATATCGGAACCGCCACGTTCAAAAGTCCGCAGCACACCTTCTCGGGTATAGCCGAAAAATCCAGGAAACACACTGATGGTGTCACGGCGGTTCAAAGCGGACAAGTTGGTATAGGATTCCGGAAGCGCTTGAGCGCGGTCCGGCAAACCGTTGACAACCAACCCCGCATCTTTGGGGTTTATGTAACTGGCTGGAAGTCCAATCGAAGTCAAATAAGCTGCGACCAATTTGGCGGAATTGTCTTCACCACTCGCTTTCAGCTGGTCGGTAAATAGAGCGGCGTTTTGTTTGTCTTCCTGAAGCCGCTTTTCAAGATCTGCTTCAATCGTTTCCACTATTTCTTTTCCAAGTCCCAGTTCACCAGCAATTATGGCATAGCGCTCAACCACTGCTTCCAGGGGATGGGAGACATCTTCTCCTGACAAAGCTGCCTGCACCAGTTTGATGAGCATGTCTGTAACTTTTTCGTCTTCCTCGTAGCGTTTTCCGGGAGCAGAAACAACAACAATCTGCCGTGCTGGATCTTCTTTGACAATAGCGGCCACTTTTTTAAGTTGCTTGGCGCTGGCAACTGATGTGCCGCCGAATTTGCATACCTTCATCTGATCAAATCCTATCTGTATTAAATTTGCCAACAGGGTTGTTTTACGACTGAACTAATACTATAATGTCCTTATGATAAAAACAGCTGTTTTTTCACAGTGTACACACCATAGGAGGAATCGTCAATGAAAAATGAAATTTCCATCGGATTATTAGGATTCGGAACAGTCGGAAGCGGTGTTGCCACGATTTTGCAGCAGCATCAAAAAGATCTGCGCCATAAGTTGGGCGTAGAAGTTTCCATTAAAAAAGTTCTGATCAAGAACAAAAACAAAGACCGGCTTGCATCGTTGGAGCCAGAAGTCTTTACAACGGATATAGAGGAAATATTGAATGATCCCTCACTTGATATCATTGTGGAAGTAATGGGTGGAATGGATGAAGCCAAAGAAGCAATTGAAAAAGCTCTTGCTGCAGGGAAGCAAGTTGTAACAGCCAATAAAGATGTGATGGCGGAACATGGCCATGAATTGCTGAAGTTGGCTGATGAGAAAAAATGCGATCTCTTTTATGAAGCAAGTGTAGCAGGAGGCATTCCGATTATCCGGACGCTGGAAGACGGCTTGGCTTCTGACAGAATTTCCAGTTTAATGGGAATTGTAAATGGTACAACGAATTTCATCTTGACGAAAATGAAGCAGGAAAACATGAGCTATGAAGACGCGTTGGCTGAAGCGACAGCGCTTGGGTATGCAGAAGCGGATCCTTCCTCCGACGTGGACGGTCTTGATGCGGCCCGAAAAATGGTCATTTTATCGTCTCTGGCTTATTCGACAGAAGTTCACTTGGATGATGTATTGATCAGAGGGATGAAAGAAATCCGGGACGGTGATTTGGAACTTGCTCAAGGATTCGGCTATACAATGAAAATGGTTGGATCGTCAACTAAAGATGAAGATGGCATTGAAGTGGCGGTAGAACCGATTTTCCTGCCTGATTCCCATCCGCTTTCCTCGGTTAATAACGAATTCAACGCTGTATACATATATGGAGATGCAGTCGGAGAAACCATGTTATACGGTCCGGGTGCAGGGTCTTTGCCGACGGCTACTTCTGTTGTTTCGGATGTTATTGCGGCCTGCCGCAACATATTGCTTGAAGTGAACGGCAAAAGAGTCCACGCTGCACAGTACGAACGGATGATTAAACCGGAAGACAGCCGTTACTCAAAGTATTTCCATAGACTAAGCGTCAAAGACGAGATAGGCGTGCTGTCAAAACTGACTGCTATTTACAGCGAACACGGTGCAAGCCTCCAATCGGTCAAACAGCATCCGGCAGAAGATGACGGCAATTCCGAATTGGTCTTGCTTACACATAAAATTTCGAGACAGCAACATTTGGATGTTATAAAAGAATTGGAAGGAACGGCAAGCGTCATCAGCCATTACCGCATAGAAGGGGAGGAATCAGCATGAGATGGCCAGGACTGATCGAACAATATAAAGAATGGCTTCCAGTCAATGGAGCCACACCGGCTTTGACTCTTCAGGAAGGCAACACGCCACTGGTGCATTTGGAGAAATTATCGGAAGAATGGGGGATTGACCTTCATGTAAAACTGGAAGGTGCCAATCCTACCGGTTCCTTCAAGGACCGTGGCATGGTGATGGCAGTGGCGAAAGCCAAAGAAGAAGGGAAATCGGTGCTGATTTGCGCATCAACAGGCAATACGTCCGCTTCTGCTGCAGCCTACGGGGCACGGGCAGGAATGCGTACGATTGTCGTAATACCTGAAGGCCGCATCGCTCTTGGGAAATTGGCTCAGGCAAAGATGTATGGAGCTGAAATTCTGGCCATTAAAGGAAATTTCGATGAAGCACTTGAAATGGTGAGGGAAGTCGGCCAGGAGGCGGGCATTGCTCTGGTCAACTCTGTAAACCCTTATCGACTGGAAGGGCAAAAGACGATTGCTTTCGAAATTATCGACCAGCTGGGACAGGTGCCGGATCTGCTTGCATTGCCGGTAGGGAATGCCGGAAATATTTCTGCTTCCTGGAAAGGATTCAGTGAATATGCTGAAAAAACCGGTGCCGCACGCCCTGCACTTTTAGGGGTCCAGGCAGCAGGGGCTGCACCGATCGTCAATAACCAGGTAGTGGAAAATCCGGAGACCGTAGCAACTGCCATCCGGATCGGCAACCCGGCGAGCTGGAACCTGGCGTTAAATGCGCTCGATGAATCCAATGGCACCATTTTGGCTGCAAGCGACGAAGAGATTCTGGAAGCCTATCAGTTACTGGCATCGACAGAAGGCGTTTTTGCTGAACCAGCGTCATGTGCTTCGATTGCAGGACTAAAAAAACAAGTCGAAAACGGGATGATTAAAAAAGGTTCGACAGTCGTGGCGATATTGACAGGCAACGGCTTAAAAGACCCGGAAACCGCCATTTCGGTGAATGAACACAAAGCGCTTCTTGTCCCGGAAGATATGGAGCGTTTCTGGGAGGAATTGAAGAAAGGTGTGAAAGCATGAGTTGGAGAGACTTTTCGGTAAAAGTACCGGCATCAACTGCAAACCTTGGACCTGGGTTTGATTCGATTGGCATGGCTTTGGATTTGTACCTGACAATCACAGTGTGTCCTTCTCCAACCATGTCCGTGGAATACGTCGATCCGGATTATCGGCAATTGCCCTGCGGAACTGATAATTTAATCATCGCAACTGCCCGGAAAGTGGCTGCCCGCTATCATAAGCAGCTGCCGACGGTCAAACTGAACATAGAAACTGATATTCCATTAGGGCGAGGGCTTGGCAGCAGTGCATCAGCCATCGCCGGAGGCATAGAAATTGCCGATCGCCTTCTTGATCTAAAAATGTCTCAGAAGGAAAAGGTGGAAATCGGCAGTGAAATGGAAGGCCACCCTGATAATATATCCGCTTCTTTTATGGGAGGACTGACGATTTCGTATGATGACGGGACTGTCTTAGAGACAATCCACGTGCCCCATGTTGATATCGGAGTCATCATCCTTGTTCCGCCGGCCGAATTCCTTACGGCGGAATCACGGGAACTGTTGCCGGAAACCTTGAGACATTCGGCAGCGACACGTGGAAGCGCGGCAGGGAATGTCCTGTCAGCGGCTTTGGCCCTGAATGATTGGAAAACAGTGGGCCGGATGATGGAAAGAGACACATTCCATGAGCCATATCGTCAAAGCATGTTCCCCGATTTTGAGGCAATCCGGAGTTTTAACCGGGAAATAGGGGCTTTTGGTTCGGTCATCAGTGGCGCGGGTCCGTCCTTGTTCGTTGCGGTGGAAAAAGGGGAAGAACAAGGAGTAGCCGAAAAGCTGAAAATCCGGTTTCCTCATTATCAGTGCCTGGTCACCAAACCGTCCGAAGCCGGGATCATGTCATATGAAACTGTTCAATAATGTTCATAGGAAAACGGCCAGGAAACTTCCTGGCCGTTTTTTTATGCATTTCATTTCACTTTGTCACTGAGTAAGCGTTTTATAATTTGATTGAGACATATTTTGTTTCAAGGAATGCCTCCAAACCTTCCTGCCCGCCTTCACGACCGATGCCGCTTTCTTTCATGCCGCCAAACGGCGCCTGTGCAGAAGAAGGGGCACCATCGTTCCAGCCCACAATTCCATACTCCAGGTTTTCGGACAGATAAGTGCCGCGTGACATGCTTTCTGTAAAGAAATATGCAGCAAGGCCGAATCTCGTGTCGTTTGCCAGCTTCACAGCCTCTTCGTCAGTTTCGAAAGACATGATCGGTGCTACAGGACCAAAAGTCTCTTCGTGCATCACCAGCATATCAGAGCTTGCATTCACGAGTACCGTCGGGTTATAGAAGTAGGAGTTGTTTTCTGTTCTGCCGTCTCCGCCCACTAACACCTTTGCTCCTTTTTCCACTGCATCTTTGACGTGGCGATCAGATTTTTCATAGCCGTCTTTATCAATCAGTGGACCGATCTGAACACCTTCATCCAAACCATTGCCGACTTTCAATTTGGAAGCGGCTTCCTGCAGTCTTTGGGAAAATTCTTCTACGATGCTTTGCTGTACATAAATCCTGTTCCCACAGACACATGTTTGGCCGGCATTGCGGAATTTGGAAGCCATAGCTCCTTCGACAGCCAAATCCAGGTCCGCATCATCCAAAACGATGATTGGAGCATGCCCTCCCAATTCGAGTGACAGGTTCTGCATCGTCTCTGCGCTTTGTTTCATCAGTTCTTTTCCGACTTCTGTAGAGCCGGTGAACGTCAATTTTCGCACATCTGGGTGGCTGGTGAAAACCTTTCCTATTTTGGAGGCGCTGCCGGATACGAGATTAATGACGCCTTTCGGAAAACCAGCTTCCACTGCCAATTCATACATGCGAACTGCAGTCAGCGGTGTCAATTTTGCAGGTTTTGCGACAAATGTGCATCCAGCCGCAAGCGCCGGCGCCATTTTGCGCGCCATCATAGCGGCAGGGAAATTCCAAGGTGTAATGGAAGCTACAACTCCCACCGGTTGTTTGTTGACCTGAATCCGCTTGCCGGGTTTGCTTGCCGGAATTGTCCGTCCGTAAACCCGTTTGCCTTCCTCCGCAAACCACGAAATGAAAGAAGCTGAATATTCAACTTCACCAATGGCTTCTGCCAATGGTTTCCCCATTTCCATAGTCAGGATCTTTCCGACATCTTCTTTATTCTCGAGCAATAGGTCATGCCATTTCATCAATAATTCTGCCCGTTCGTAAACGGTCGTTTTCGACCATGAAGGGAAAGCGGCGGCTGCAGCTTCCACTGCTTTTGTCGCTTCTTCTTCTCCGCCATTTGGAACTGTTCCAACCTGTTCCCCGGTTGCTGGATTCATGACCTCGATTACACCATTCCCCGACGTGTTCCACTCTCCATTGATATAATGTCTTCCTTCCATGCTCTAATTTCCTCCCCTTGTGTTTACTGGGCTTTTAGAAACCCGATAACTCTATTGTAGAATATTCGGACAACTAAGTCGAATTTTGAAGAAGTTTTATATGAATTATTCTGCACTTTCTAAGTAGTTATTTTATTCTATATCTTACAAAACCGGATTTGTGCTACTATGGCTAAGTACTTTAGCAATTGAACGCGTTAAAGTGGAAAAAGACGAAGAAAGAGGAGATTTTATGGCGCAAATGCTCGCACTGGCAATTATCGTTTTCATTCTTTTTATCGGCGAAATTGTATCAATCCGCACGAGAGCCTGGATTCCATCCATTTTTATCAGCGGAATCCTTTTTTTACTTGGGTATTGGACTTTCTTTCCCTCAGAGATTGTGGCTATAGCCGGAGTGCCTCCTGTTGTGGCAACTTTACTTATTTATTTATTGATCACGAATATGGGAACGTTGCTGTCGCTGCAGGAATTGAAACAGCAATGGAAAACTGTTTTAATAGCTTTAGCAGGTATTTTGGGAATCGTAGTAATTTTACTGGGAATCGGTACTTTGCTATTTGGGTTTGAAACAGTCATTGTAGCCATTCCACCATTAGTGGGAGGCATTGTCTCCGCTCTTATTATGTCCGAAGGCGCAGAGGCGGCAGGGCTGACTACTTTGTCTGTGTTTGCAATCGTCATTTATGTGGTGCAGGGATTTGCCGGCTACCCTTTGACATCCATCATGCTGAAGAGGGAAGGAAAAGCCCTTTTGCGCAAATACAGGAATAATGAACTGACGGAAAAGACCGTTTTGGAATTGGAGAATTCTGAAGAAAAAGAAGAATTGAAAATGTTCTCTAAGCTTCCCGATTATTACAATACGGAGTTCTTTAAATTTTTCCGGCTGGCATTTGTCGGTTACTTGGCCTACCTGGTCTCAACGTTGGCGGCCCCGGTTGTAGAAATAAGCCCTTTTGTACTGTGTCTGCTGTTCGGAGTCGTCGCACGCAGCATTGGCTTCCTTGAAAGGCATCCATTGAAAAAAGCGAACGGTTTCGGTTTTGCCATCATGGCTTTACTGCTTTACATATTCGACGGCTTGAAAAATGCCACCCCGTCAATGATGCTTGAAATTCTATATCCGTTGTTCGGCTGTATCATTATCGGCTTGGTGGGGATGTATTTGTTCTCTTTCGTTGCGGGGAAAATTCTCAAAGTCAGCAAGGAAATGGCCTTTGCCGTCTCTTTGACTGCTTTGTATGGATTTCCGGCTGATTACATCATTACAGTGGAAGTGATTAATGCATTGACGGATGACCCTAAAGAACGCCAGGTGCTGACCAGCCATATGCTGCCGCCGATGCTGGTGGCAGGATTCGTGACAGTGACCATCGTCTCCGTAATCCTGGCCGGTATTTTTGTGGGCTTCCTTTAATACCAATGAAGCACAAAAAATATGTAAGTTGAAGAAAAGAAAGCGAATTGCTTATGCTGATTCAGGCAAGGCATTTTCTTTCTGTTCATTTTACGTAAATAGCAAAGGGGGATTTTCTGTGATAAACGAAAAAATCAAACAAGCCATTAAAGACAATAGTGATGAAATGATTCAAATCCGCAGAAAGCTGCATAGTGAACCTGAATTGTCCTGGGAAGAACACAACACAACCCAATATGTAGTTGAATACTTGACCAACTTAGGCATCGAATGCCGCAAGACCGATCCCACCGGTGTCATCGGGGAGTTGAAAGGCGGAAAAGCCGGGAAAGCCGGGAAGACGGTAGCGCTGCGGGCAGACATGGATGCATTGTCAGTCGAAGAGTTGAACAATGATTTGGTATATGCCTCAAAAGAGAAGGGCAAAATGCATGCCTGCGGACATGATGCACATACAGCCATGCTGCTGGCGGCTGCGAAGTCTTTGGTCAACATCAAGGATGAACTGCCGGGTACAGTCCGGTTCATCTTCCAACCTGCAGAAGAAGTGGCTACCGGCGCAAAAGCGATGGTTGAACAAGGAGCGGTCGAGGGAGTCGACAATGCGTTCGGCATTCATATTTGGTCCCAGATTCCGACTCACAGTGTGGCGTGCAATGCGGGACCATCTTTTGCCTCAGCTGATATATTCAAGATTCATTTTAAAGGACAGGGTGGCCACGGCGCGATACCACAGGATTGCATCGATGCTTCTGTTATCGCATCTTCCTTCGTGATGAATGTGCAGTCTGTCGTTTCACGCACTGTTGATCCGCAGCACGCAGCAGTGGTGACGGTGGGGAAAATGACAGTGGGGACGCGCTTTAATGTAATTGCAGAGAATGCTGAAATCGAAGGGACAGTCCGTTGCTTTGATCCAGCCACGCGTGACCATATTGAAAAGCAGCTTCAGATTTATGCAGAAAATACAGCGGCTGTTTACGGCGGAACGGCAACAGTTGAGTATATCCGCGGAACTCAGGCAGTGATCAATGAAAAAGAAAGCGCCGAGCTGGTGCAATACGTCGCTGCAGAAGCTTTTGGCAAAGATGTGCTCTACGATGAAAAGCCGACAATGGGCGGAGAAGATTTTTCATTTTATTTGGATGAAGTTCCTGGTTGTTTTGCACTGGTCGGAAGCGGCAATACCGAAAAAGACACGTACTGGGCACATCACCATGGCAAATTCAATGTTGACGAAGAGGCGATGGAGACTGGAGCGGAACTTTATGCACAGTATGCCTGGGCTTATTTAAATCAATAAACCGATAACTGGAAAGGATGACTAGACATGACTAAGGAAAATCCCGTATTCGAAAATTTAATGAAGGACTTTAACAGTGAACTTAGCCATTCCGGTGTAAATGGTGAACGGGTAGCGCAAAGACTTTATGAGCTTTCCGAAATAGGATATACGCAAATCGGCGGTGTGACACGTCCCGGTTTATCAGATGAAGAAAAAAGCGCAAAAAAACTGGTAAAAAACTGGATGGTGGAAGCCGGTTTGAAAGTGTCGGAAGATGGAGCCGGAAATGTGGTCGGCCGTTTGGAAGGACGAGACCATACAGCAAAAGCGATCGCTTCAGGTTCTCATGTCGACAGTGTGCCGAACGGAGGAAACTTTGACGGTCCTTTGGGTGTGTTGTCTGCGTTAGAAGTCGTGGAGGCGTGGAAAGAGACGGGCTATACGCCTGACAAACCGTATGAAGTGGTTATTTTCACCGATGAGGAAGGCTCCAGGTTCAACAGTGGATTGACGGGCAGCCGTGCCATGACTGGCGATATTACCCAACAGGAAATCGATCAGCTGCGCGATTACAACGACGAAACTCTGGAACAGGTCCTGGAGCATTATGGTAGTTCTTTGCAACAGTTTCGAGAAGCTAAACGTGATCTCAGCGAGTTGGAACTTTTCGTAGAAGTACATATCGAACAAGGGAAGAAGCTTGAAGAAACCGGACAGCCGGTTGGAATTGTCAGCGGCATTGCAGGGCCGGCCTGGACAGAACTTGAATTTATAGGGGAAGCGGGGCATGCAGGCAATACACCGATGATCGGCAGGAAAGACCCGTTAGTGGCAGCATCGGAATTCATCGCAAAAATAGCCGAATTCCCCGGACAAGTAAGTGACACAGCGGTGGCTACCGTTGGGAAAGTGGAAGTCTCACCAAATGGCATTAACGTAATACCTGGAAAAGTTACACTGCATGCGGATATCCGTGATATCCAGGAAGACACGCGGAACGAATTGCTGGATCGGATAATAGATGAAGCCAAAACAATTGCAGAGGCAAGGGGGATTCAGTTAAACGTTCAGCAGAACACCAAAATTCTTCCAGTGCCGATTGCACAGGAACTGCAGTCCGAACTGGCAGAGTCTCTTGTCAAATACTCAATCACTCCCACCTATATACCGAGTGGAGCTGGCCATGATGCAATGATTCTTGGACGGCATCTGCCTGTGGCCATGCTGTTTGTAAGAAGCAAAGAAGGAATCAGTCACAATCCAAAAGAATGGTCTTCCTTGAACGATTGTGTTTCTGGAATCCATGTATTAAAAGACTTTATTGAAACCAGAATGAAAAGGTAAATAAAATCCGGCTGTTCAGTTACTGAACAGCCGGATTTTTACATGCCAGAACTTTTTTGAAAAGTTTCGGTCTGAGTAATTGAGCAATCCTGCATAATATATGAAATTAATAAAAAATATTAGAAAAAATTAACTAATTTTCGTTATGATGACTAATTTATTAAATCGAGGGTATATAGGCAGTAGAATCGAAAATTATTACTTTCAAAAATAAAAAAGGAGGATGAAGCATGGTACGGTTACGAAATGAAGACGTATCTGAAAGACAGCATTTCACCGAAAATAAATTACTGGATACCAGCCGGGAATGTTTTGCAGAAGAGCCGGATCGCATCATGGATGCAGGGGACAGGTTTATGAAGTACTTCTTGAGAAATGCTTCTCCTGAAGGAGTGCTTTTTAAAACCATTAAAGAAATTACAAGCGAGATGAATATACCGCACCAAACTTTGTCAAAAGTATTGAAGCGATTGGAAGAAGAAGAAATCATCTACCGTCGAAACGGGATTATCGGATTATGGAGAAAATGAAAAGAGTTTCGCTCTGTTAAGGAGCGGAACTCTTTTTTTGTATCTTGTGATGGATGAGAAAATAAAAAGCTATTATTTTTTATAAGTTTCTATTAAGGTAGAGCCTTTTATTTATCGCTTCCCTTACTATATAAAAAAATAGGTATTTAAAACTAAAAAACGGCTGAAAGCTATAAAAATATCCGTTTATAATGACGATTTACTTATCGGAATTTAAAAAATATTTAATTAATTTCGAAAAAGTGTAGAAGATGTAAAAAATATATGATATAAAGGAACTATAATTATCTGAATTTTTTAAAAACACATAAAAATAAAATAACAGGTATAAGGAGGCATGTCCATTGAAGCAGACTTTCCTTTGTTAGTTCACAACCAAATAATTTTCACCCGCTGTCCTCACATCATCAAAGTTTCGAAACAGTTTATATAGAAAAGGCAATAAGTTTAAATCCGTTTGAGAAAGACCGCGGAGTGCACTAAACCTTGAGAGCAAGGTTGGGAATGAGCGGTTATATTCGTTTTCCTGGGCTTTATACATCAACGAATTTCAGGAAGCGATATTGTTCACAGCGTTAAAATCATCGGGCAATAATAGGGGGGTGAGAATTATGCATGAACTTGTGCCTGTACACGATCATACAAAATGGAAAAAGATAGTAGAGTCCTTTGAAGATGCAGACATTTACTATAACAGGCAGTATTTTTTAAGTGCAGTAAAGCTGGATCCAGGAGAGCCTTTTTTGTTTTATTACCGGGATGACCATGGAGAAGTCGCTTATCCTTTCATCAAACGGAAAATCATGAAAGGATCGATGGACTTTTATGACATCACCACACCATTCGGCTATGGAGGGCCGATTTTAAATATAGTCGATAGCACAAGAAAGCTGGTTCAGCACTTCAGAGAAGAGTTTTCCGAGTTTTGCTCAAGAGAAAATATCATAGCTGAATTCATCCGATTTCATCCTTGGAAGAAAAATGCATTGTTATTTGAAGATCATCTGACTGTCCTGCCCTTATACGATACATTTTCCATTGATCTTAATCAGCTTTCAGCACCTCGGGTTCCATTGGAGGAAGACAACGGCGGTGCTTTACAAACTACAGGGAGTCAGGAACCGACTGTGAAAAAACTGGGAACTGTGCGCCATATGTTTGAGTTTCTGGTGTTATATTATTCGGCTGTTCGTAGAAGAGACGAAGCGGATAGCTATTATTTTTTCACCGATGATTATTTCGAAGCGCTGGTCAGTTCACTGGGCCCAAACCTGCATTTGTTTGGAGCCTATTATGAAAATAAGTTAGTGACAGCTTGTTACGTGTTAACCACAGAAGATACCATTTATCACCATCTGGAAGGAAGTCTTGATGAACCGGGAATCCAGGAAGCCATGAAGGCTCTGCTGCTGAAAATCGCGGAATGGGGAAAGGAAAATTATTATACATCGTTTCTCCTCGGAGGCGATTACAAAGGGGAGTCTGAAACTGCAGACAAGACCAGACAAGAAATAAGCAACCGTGACCCGGAACTTTTTTATGTCGGACATAAAATCCACAACGAAGCAATGTTTAAGGAACTCATCTCTGCAGAAGAAACAGACATTGTTAAACGGTATAGAAATGTTTAGGTAAAACAAGAAAACCTGAACGAACTATTAATCTTAATGCCTGGGGGGTAATACTATGAGATACTGGCAGTATAAAGGGGTAGTGGAAAGAGAGTATAAAAAGTCATTGAAGAAAGTTATGTACGAACTTTGTGTGGAAGAAGGATTGAACGCAGCAGAAGGTGCGAAAAGGCTTGGATTGGCAAAAGAAGTTTTTGTCTATTGGAGAAATCACTATCGGTTTGAAAAAAAACAGATTTTATTTGACGAAACAGTAAAGGATTTAAAGCATCTGCAAAGCAGATATGAGGATGATGTGAAAAACGTGGACTTAAAGAGGCCTCTTTTGCATGAAAAAAAGCAATCGGTGGAAGGGTTGGAAGAATTGGTTGAACGAATGGTGGAGTATTATAAAGTTGTTCATCACAAAAGTGGAGGGCTTTCCACGGAAACAGCAAAACTCCCGCTTTATGAGTTCAGCTATGAAGTAGTGGGAGAATACCGCAATGGAAAATTACTGGAGAAAGTAAAAGAGTTCAACGAAAGTTGAATGTGAAAGTAAAAATAAATAGGATGAGACTTGAAATGCAGCCATTTACAGAAAAGACGATTCAAATCATAAAAGAAATACCTCCGGGGAAAGTGATGAGTTACGGACAAATCGCTGTCCAGGCTGGAAGTCCACGAGGAGCCAGACAGGTGGCCAGAATTCTTCACAGCTTAAGCGAAAAGCATGAGCTTCCCTGGCACCGCGTGGTGAATGCAGAAGGAAAAATTATGCTCAGGGATGAAGAGGCCAGACATGCGCAGACCGTCTTCCTTCAAACTGAAGGGGTGGAGGTTGACCAAAGCGGAAAAGTCGATTTAAAACGATTTAGGCACGATCCAAATTGATCTCTTCCTCCTTGGTTTTTAAATTTCCGCTAAGACAAATTGCATAAGGAAAAGCATTTTTACATAAGTAAAATGTCGAATCGAATTTCTTTCCTGATTTTGAGGAAACTTATACAAATCATATGCAGGGGATGCGGTGTCTCATCGCTATGTCCGAACAGCGGTCACTTAGTCCACTGGCTAAGACACCTTGTAAAAAGGTGTTTTCTTTCTTCTAACATCAGGAAAAATGTTAAACTAAAAGCACTATAAAAAGGGCGGTGGTTGTCATAATGACAGTATCTTTAAATGAGAAATACATTAAGGAGTTTGTGGAAGAAGATGAGCTGACAGCAATGCAGGACTTTATAGAAGTTGCTCACCGCAAAATGCATGAAAAGAAGAGCATGGGAGCTGAATATTTGGGGTGGTTGGATTGGCCATCTTCTATAAAAGAATCGGAGCTGCAAAAAATCGAAAAGTCAGCTGAAGAGATCCGCCAGGAAATGGATGTATTGATAGTCATTGGAATCGGTGGTTCGTATTTAGGGACAAAAGCCGTCAAAAAGCTGTTGCGTCCTTCATTCGGTTTAGACTCAATGCAAATCATTTATGCAGGCCAAAATTTGAGTGGCCGTTATATGGAAGATCTGCTGTCATATATTGAGGGCAAAAATGTGGCAGTCAATGTCATTTCCAAGTCAGGTACAACAACTGAGCCAGCCATCGCTTTTCGGACCATTCGCAAATGGCTTTATGACCAGTATGGGGAAGATGCAGCAAAAAGAATCATTGCAACAACCGATGCCTCCGAAGGAGCTCTAAGAAAATCGGTTGAGACAGAGGGGTTCCAATCTTTTGAAATCCCTCCTGATATCGGAGGCCGATATTCAGTTTTAACGGCAGTAGGCCTTTTTCCGTTGGCGGTAGCAGGAGTAGATATCCGGTCGTTGCTTGACGGCGCCAAACAAGCAGAAAAAGATCTTGCCGAGCCGAATCTGTCTGCAAATCACGCATATTTATATGCTGCATATCGGCAAATATTAAATATGCGTGGATATTCAACAGAAGTGTTAGCCAGTTATGAACCGGCAATGACTGCTTTTCATGAGTGGTGGAAGCAGTTATTTGGAGAAAGTGAAGGAAAGCAGGGGAAAGGGATATTTCCGGCGTCTGTTATATACTCGACTGATCTGCATTCGCTTGGTCAGTATTTGCAAAATGGACGCAGAATTCTATTTGAAACGATGGTAAGTTTTGAGGAAGATCAGCACAGCAGCAAAATCCCTTTTGATGAAGAAAATGTAGATGGCTTGAATTACCTGGCTGATAAAACTTTGCATGAGGTGAATAAGCAGGCGCTTGATGCAGCGGCCCTGGCCCATGTGGAAGGTGGCGTTCCTGTACTTTCGCTGGAAGTTCAACGCCTGGATGATTTTCATACGGGTTATCTGATTTACTTTTTCATGAAAGCCTGCGCCATGAGTGCTTATTTATCAGGCGTAAATCCTTTTGATCAGCCTGGTGTGGAGTTATATAAACAAAACATGTTCGAATTGCTTGGGAAGCCGGGCTATGGAGATAAAAGATGAATAAGGTTAACACCACTGAATGTAGAGTGATTGTGGTGTATGCATTTTCCCGTTACAATACACTGTTTTTGTTGGATAAAGAAAAGACGTTCAATCAGCCGCAGCTGATTGAACGTCTTTTTCTGTTTGTCTTATTAAAAATTACTCTTGTTAAGAAAGTTTCACAGACCAGGGCTCAGTGACACGGAAGCCGACCGC
>NZ_RIAX01000016.1 GCF_003719725.1 Planococcus salinus
AAGAAAGTCGTTACCGATTCCGGTAACGGCTTTTTTTGTCTGTTTTTTTAGAACCTGTATAATAAGGGGCAATACAAGTTATTGGCCGGAATACATTCTGAGGCAATATTTCCCCATTAAAATGGGTATACTGAAAACAATCTACGAAATGTGAGGATGGAAATTCATGTTGCAACGACGTCCGTTAGTGAACGCTTTACTGGAATTTCAGAAACAGGAATCAATTTCATTTCATGTGCCCGGCCATAAACAGGGAGGGTTATCCAATCTTCCAAGTGAGATGACGGCTGCCTTGCCTTATGATGTAACAGAATTGACGGGATTGGACGATCTGCATTTTCCTCAGGAAGCAATTAAAGAGGCGCAGCTATTACTGGCAGAAGCTTATGGAGCAGACCAAAGTTTCTTCCTGGTCAATGGTTCGACGGTCGGCAATCTGGCGATGGTCCATGCGACTTGTGAGGAGGGGGACCAAGTGATTGTCCAGCGCAATTCGCATAAATCCATTTTTCATGCATTGGAACTTGCCAGAGTGCGGCCAATCTACGTTTCGCCGCAGTGGGACAATGATTCGATGACCGCAGTTGGAGTGTCGTATGAATCGCTGGAAAGAGCCATTACTGCTTATCCGGATGCGAAAGCAGTAGTGCTGACTTATCCCAATTATTACGGCATGGCATCAACAGAGTTAACCAATATCATCCAGTTGTGCCACAGCAGAGAAATGGTTGTTCTTGTAGACGAAGCTCATGGCGCCCATTTTCAGGCAGGTGCACCGTTCCCTGTTTCTTCCTTGGCATTGGGAGCTGATGCAGTGGTGCAGTCCGCCCACAAAACATTGCCTGCTATGACAATGGGTTCTTTTTTGCATTTACAGGGTACTCGAGTGAACAGGAAAAAAATCGAAAAGTACTTACGGATGTTTCAATCGAGCAGTCCGTCTTATTTGATTTTGGCTTCTTTGGATGACGCCCGCTCTTTTATCCAAAGTTATTCGCAGCCGGATATTCGGACGTTTGAAAGAAAACGCACGGACTTTATCAATAGTTTACGGACCATTCCCCATCTTACTGTGTTTGAATCGGACGATCCGCTGAAATTACTGTTGCGAGTAGAGAATTACAGCGGCTTTCAATTGAAGCAGAAAATGGAGCAGACAGGCCTTTACGCCGAAATGGCTGATCCTTATCAAGTACTGCTGATTTTGCCTTTGCTGAAGCAACGGCATGCTTATCCATTTGCAGAAGCGCGGAGCCGTTTAAAAGAAGCGGTTCGCTTAGTCCGGGAAGAAGACAGAGCGATTCCGGCAGTTCAATTGCAGGAATCCATTGAAATAAGCGTTCCGGAGCTGTCGTTTGAGGAGATCGACTTGGCTGATTATGAATGGATTCCTTATACTCAGGCCATTGGCCGCATAGCTGTGGGCATGGTAATTCCTTATCCGCCGGGGATTCCGTTGGTGGTGGCAGGCGAGAAATGGACGACTGCGAAAATGGAAGAGTTAATGAATTACATGTCTTCAATGGCACAGATACAGGGAGAGCATCGCTTGGAAGACAAAAAATTATCGGTTCTGCAGCAGGACTTTTCATGATTAAAAAGCAGTGGGGAAGGAATACTGTGTACAACGGCTAATGAAAACGGACAGAATGCGAGGGATGATCATGGAGAAAGAAAAATATGGAATTATAGATGTCGGTTCCAATACCATTCGTCTGGTCATTTATACACGAGACAAAAGTGGACGGTTTACGGAAAGCGAGAACGTGAAGGTGGTAGCCCGTCTCCGCAATTTCTTGACAGAAGATGGCGTGTTGGAAGCCGAAGGCATCGAAGTACTGATCGATACACTGCAGAGCTTTCAGGAAGTCACACGCCATCACCGATTAAAAGACATTAAATGCATGGCCACTGCGGCTGTTCGGCAAGCCAAAAACCAAGACGAAATTATGAAAAGAGTTGAAGCAGAAACGGATTTTTCAATCCGTGTCCTGTCAGAATTCGAAGAAGCGAATTATGGTTACCTGGCAGTGGTTAATTCCATGCCGTTCCATGATGGCATCACCATCGATATCGGTGGGGGCAGTACGGAACTGACCTTGTTTGAAAACCGCCAATTAGTTCATTTTCATAGTTTTCCGTTTGGTGCGTTGTCTTTGAAGAAACAGTTTGTTCAGGGAGATACACCAACAGAAAGTGAAATAAAGGACATACAGTCGTTTTTGGCCACTCAATTTTCCCAGTTGGACTGGCTTGCGGATAAGAAGCTCCCTTTAATCGGTATTGGAGGAAGTGCCCGGAACGTGGCGCAAATTCATCAGGAGTATATTGAATACCCGTTGTCCGGCGTGCATCAATATATCATGAGCAAACAGGACATCATGGAAATCAACAGTAAAATGCAGGCCATGAGCTTTTCGGAATTGCAGCGTGTGGAAGGGTTGTCAAAAGACCGTGCAGATATCATTATTCCGGCTATTGAAGTTTTCAATTTCCTGATGGGTGTAATAGGAACGGAAACGTTTGCACTCAGCCGGAAAGGCCTGCGGGATGGTGTATTCTACGAAGAAATGACAAAAGAATTCGACATGACAGTTTTTCCAAACGTTATTGAAGAAAGTTTTTATGAGCTTGCGATCGATTACGATATCAATTTGACCCATGCATTTCATGTGACCAACAGTACGTTGCTGATTGCACGGGAATTGGAAAAGGCTGGTTTATTGTCCTTGGAAAAAGAAGACGATTCGCGTATAAAACTGGCAAGTGCTTTGTACAATCTGGGAAGCTACATCGATGCGGAATCAAGCAACCAGCATACTTTTTATCTGCTGGCCAACCGGACAATCGATGGGTTGCTGCATAAAGAACGGATCATCGTCGCACTAATCGCTTCTTTTAAGAACAAAGTGGCGTACAAACGCAACGCAGCGCTTTTTGAAGAGTGGTTCACAAAAGAAGAGCTGGATAAATTCAGTTTGCTTGGCGCTGTAGTGAAGCTGGCTTATAGTTTAAACGCCACAAAACGGGACATCGTGGAACAAATCGGATTGGAGAGACAAGGAGATGATCTGGTTTTCTCCATATACTGCCGTGAAGATTGGAAGCCTGAACAATACCAAGTAGAAAAACAGAAAAAGCATTTGGAAAAACAATTAAAGAAAACCATTCACATTCATTTTACGAACAGTCCTGAAAACGTGACAGTGTTTTAACGAAGTTGCCGAAAGGGCAGTGATACGATAGACAAAGAGATTATTTGCAAAAGGGTGGCGGCTAATGTGGGTACGAAAAAGAAGAAAAGCGCAGAGCTTGATAACTTTTCCTATTACAATAACCGGGAGCTCAGTTGGCTTGCGTTTAACGAACGGGTGCTGCAGGAGGCACTTGATCAGCGAAATCCTTTGTTGGAGAGGCTGAAGTTCCTGGCCATCTTCAGCTCCAATCTCGATGAGTTTTTTATGGTCCGAGTGGCCGGTTTACAGGACCAGGTCAAAGTTGGGTTTTCCAAGCCGGAGAATAAAGCAGGGATGACTCCCAAGCAGCAATTGAATGAAATCGGCGAGCAGACACACCGATTGGTGGACTTGCAATATCAAACCCTGCAACAGGTTTTGTTGCCCAAGCTGCAGAAGGAACAGGTGAAAATCATTGAAATAGAAGATTTGGACAAGCGGCAGCTGGATTTTATTGAAGGTTATTTCGATGAACGCGTATTCCCTGTGCTGACGCCGATGGCCATTGATGCTTACCGGCCTTTTCCTATGTTATTGAACAAAAGCATCAACTTGGCTGTTGTACTGGAAGATGAAGAAAAGCAGACCCATACAGCGATAGTTCAAGTTCCATCGGTGTTGGATCGCTTTATCCGGTTGCCCGCACAACACCCGCATATTAAAGTGGTCATGCTGGAAGATATCATTAAGCTTTTTTTGCCAAAAATGTTTCTTGGCTTTGATGTGATCTCTGTTTCTGTTTTCCGGATTACACGGAACGCCGATATGACCATTCACGAAGAAGGCGCACGCGATTTGCTGAAAGAAATTGAAGAAGAGTTGAAAAAGCGCAAATGGGGAGCGGCGGTTCGTCTGGAAGTCCAAGCCGCTGATTACGATCCGGACATCCTGGAATATTTGATGGAAGAACTGGAAATTGACAAAAAAGATGTTTATTTGATCAAAGGATTTTTGGATTTGACGGTGTTGTTTACCTATTACAAAAAAATAGCTGCTGTACGGGAGCATTTGGTATATGAGGGGAAAATTTCTCAGCTTCCCTATGGCATGGAGTCCGGGAAAGAGATTTTTGAGAAAGTGGCACAGCAGGACGTTTTCCTGCATCATCCGTACGATTCTTTTGAGCCGGTCGTAGAGTTTATTTCAGAAGCTGCAGATGACTCCGATGTATTGGCCATTAAGCAGACGCTTTATCGCGTGAGTGGAGATTCCCCGGTTATAAAAGCATTAAAGCGGGCGGCTGAAAAAGGCAAACAAGTGACGGTGTTAGTGGAGTTGAAAGCACGGTTTGATGAAGAAAACAATGTTCATTGGGCGAAGGAACTGGAAAAAGCGGGATGCCATGTCATCTATGGTATCACCCACTTGAAGACGCACAGCAAAATTACACTGGTTGTCAGGCAGAAAGCCAATCGTATCGAGCGTTTCGTCCACCTCGGCACGGGAAATTACAATGACCAAACTGCAAAAATCTATACGGATATGAGTTTGTTCACTTCAAAAAGACGGTTCGGCATCGATGCCACGAACTTCTTCAATTATCTGAGTGGCTATACCGAAAAGCCTGAATTTCATTATTTATCCGTAGCGCCTTTCAGCATTCGAAAAGACTTTTTGCGATTGATTGACGATGAAATCGATTTTCAGAAAAAGCATGGCAACGGCCACATGATCGCGAAAATGAATTCGTTGACCGACAAAGCCATCATCAGAAAATTGTATGAAGCTTCTCAAGCAGGAGTGAAGATTGAGCTGATAGTGCGGGGAATCTGTTGTCTGCGGCCGGGCATAGAAGGTGTCAGCGAAACGATTCATGTGAGGAGCATTGTAGGGAGACTGCTGGAACACAGTCGAATCTATTATTTCCACCACAACGGCCAGAGGCAGACCTTTTTGTCTTCGGCAGATATGATGACACGCAACATGGAAAATCGGATTGAGATTTTGTTTCCCATTATCGATAAAGGCATCAAAAAGCAGGTGAAGAGCATTTTGGATATCTATTTAAAAGACAATGTAAAAGCCAGAGAACAAGATGCCAACGGCCATTATAGGTATGCGGCACGGAAAGAAAAAGATCCGGTGATTGACAGTCAAATGGAATTATTCCGCAGAGCTTATCAAGTAGCTGAAGATGAAGAATAGCAAGAGAGTGGGCAAGGACAGCTGAGAGAAGCTATAAAGTTCCACTGATTTCCTGTATAGTAGAAAGAGCTGGAATGAGAGAAAAATGATTAATTTATAGAATAAGGTGAATGGTGCCATGAGTTATTTGATCAGCTTGGAAGGCGGGGAAGGGTCAGGCAAGTCGACGGTTCTTCGCCATTTGGAAAATGCTTTAAAAGAAAAGGGCTTTTCGGTGGTTTGCACGAGAGAGCCCGGAGGCATCGAAATTGCGGAACAGATAAGAACAGTGATTCTTGATCGTAACAATGTTAAAATGGATGCCCGTACAGAAGCACTGCTGTATGCTGCAGCCAGAAGGCAGCATCTGGTGGAAAAAGTCATTCCGGCACTGGAGGCCGGAACAATCGTTCTTTGTGACCGTTACATCGACAGCAGCCTGGCATATCAGGGTTATGCGAGAGGCCTCGGAATGGAGGAAGTGTTTTCGATCAATAAATTCGCCATAGACGAGTACATGCCGGACATGACATTGTATTTCGATGTCAATCCGGAGATCGGACTGGCGCGGATTGAGAAGGATTCCAAACGTGAAATCAATCGTTTGGACGAAGAGTCACTGAATTTCCATTACAAAGTAAGGGAAGGGTATTTACTGCTGCTGAGCAGAGATCCCGAACGTATGCGTCTGGTCAATGCGGAAAATGACGTAGAGGAAGTTTTCACTGATGCATGGGAAACCCTCGAACGGTATATACAGGAACGGCAGAGGACAGCTGACTGAAAATAATGTCAGCTGTTTTTTGTTTGAAGGACCTGGTGATGTTGAATCTGACCAATTGTGAAACGCGATTTCAAAAAGAGGCCCGAAAGTTATGCTTTGTAACTGTTTGTTCATGTTATACTTATATGGAAGGAAGACAAAAAAGGAGTGAGTGCTGATGAAACTCGTAGTAGCAGTTGTACAGGATCAAGACAGTAACCGATTATCCAACGCGTTGACAAAGAATGATTTCCGGGCTACCAAACTTGCCAGTACAGGAGGGTTTTTGCGCTCAGGAAATACAACTTTTTTGATCGGTGTGGAAGATCATCTGGTGCCTAAGCTGATGGACTTAATCCGTGATAACTGCCGCTCACGCGAGCAGATGGTGGCACCTGTATCTCCAATGGGAGGCAATGCAGATTCCTATATTCCATACCCGGTGGAAGTGGAAGTCGGCGGAGCGACCATCTTCGTCTTGCCGATTGAACAGTTTCATCACTTTTAAATTGAATTGGCGACAAAAGCTGGAACTGTCTAGTGCTCTGGGTGCTTGCCAACTCCTATATACGACACCCGTGATCCACCCGGAACACGGGATTTTTTACAAAGGTTGAAGGTGGAATTGTGCAAAAAAAGATAGAAGAATACCAAGAAATGCAGCCGGTTGTCATGAAAAGACTGCAAGGGGCTTTTGAAAAAGACCGGTTGGCACATGCATATCTTTTTGAAGGGCCAGCGGGCTCCGGAAAAAAGGAAGTAACACATTTCTTTGTAAAGCTCCTGCTTTGTGAGACGCCGCTGAAGAATGTTCCATGTGAAACATGTCGCAGCTGTCGTCTCTATCATTCCGGGAACCATCCGAATATTGCTTTTATTCACCCGGACGGACAGAACATAAAAATCGATCAAATACGGGATTTGATTTTTCGAATGAATAAAACCGGTCTCAGCACCGGACGTAAAATATATGTAATTGAAGAAGCAGACCGCATGAATGCTTCATCAGCCAATGCATTGCTGAAGTTTTTAGAAGAGCCTGAGTTTAATGTGACAGCGATCCTGCTGACAGACCGTCTCCATGCTATCATGACGACAATCCGGTCACGGTGCCAGCTTGTGTCCTTCCAGCCGCTTTCAAGGTCCGCACTGATGGAAAAGTTGATGGCTGGAGGGATGACAGCCTCCATGGCAGCGACTGTCAGTATGCTGACGCAAAGCGAAGAAGAGGCGCTCAGACTTAGTGCGGACGAACAGTTTGCACAGGCTCGAAAAGTGGTTTTACGGTTAGTGGAAGTGGCGGGTTATAACGTCCATGAAGCGCTTTTGATGATTCAGGGAGACTGGCTGCCTTTATTTAAAGAAAAAGAAGATGCCGAAAGAGGTCTCGACATGTTATTATTTGCATATCGGGACATCGCTTCTGCAAAAGCGGGCCTCGAAACTGCAAGAACGTATCCAGACATGGAAGAAACTTGGAAGCAGATGGCTCTCCAGTATTCGTTCCCGGTGATATCAAAGCAATTGCAGGCTATTTTGCAGGCGAAGCAGCAATTGCCGCGTAATATGAACCGGACGCTGCTGATGGAGCAGCTAATGCTGAATCTGCAGGAGGGGTAGACAATTGTATAATGTAATAGGAGTCCGCTTCAAGAAAGCGGGTAAAATATATTATTTCGATCCAGGAAAGTATGAGATCGAAAAAGACGATTACGTCATTGTGGAAACAGCTCGAGGAGTGGAATACGGCAAAGTGGTCGTTCCTCAAAAGACCGTCGGTGAAAACGATGTGGTTCTGCCATTGAAACAAGTCGTGCGCGTAGCCAATGATCGTGACCGCCAGCAAGTGGAAGAAAATCGTCTGGAAGCAGGCAAAGCTTTTGAACTTGGCACTGATAAGATCGGCGAACACCGCTTGGACATGAAACTGGTGGACGTCGAGTACACGTTTGACCGCAATAAAATCATTTTTTACTTTACAGCAGAAGGCCGTGTAGACTTCAGAAATCTGGTGAAAGATCTTGCTTCCATTTTCCGGACGCGCATTGAACTTCGCCAAATTGGAGTTCGTGATGAAGCGAAAATGCTGGGGGGCATCGGACCCTGCGGCAGAATGCTTTGCTGTTCGACATTCCTGGGAGATTTTGAACCGGTATCGATCAAAATGGCCAAAGACCAAAATCTTTCACTGAATCCCTCAAAGATTTCCGGCTTGTGTGGCCGGTTGATGTGCTGTTTGAAATATGAAAACGACGAATACGAAACGGCGAAAAAAGAAATGCCGGATGTCGGTTCACGTGTTTCTACTCCAGACGGCAACGGCCGTGTGGTGGGGATGAATATTTTGGAGCGTGTATTGAAAATACGTTTGTCTGAACAAGAGCAGACATTGGAATATGCATTGGATGAAATAATGGACCAAGGAACGAGAGCGTGAGGTGGTTTGTGTGAAAGATAAGAACTTTTTGGATACAGTCATGGATTTCGAACAACAGCTTGAGTCCATGCAGCAGCAATTTCGGGAGTTGAAAGCGGTAGTAGCCCATACGATGGAAGAACATCATGCTTTGCAGCTGGAAAACCATCATTTGCGTGCACGGCTGGACGAACTTCACGAAGTGGTACCTGAAGTGACGACAGCTGTAGATCCCGTCAAATTGGAGAAAGCCGCGATGGATATTGGCGAAGGCTACGATAATTTAGCGCGGTTATACCACGAAGGATACCACGTATGCCATGTGCATTTCGGCAGTTCCCGAAAAGGTGACGACTGCTTGTTCTGCCTGTCATTCCTGAACAAACAAAATTGATTTTCAGTAAGCGAAAAAAACAGAAAGGCTACCGGCATTTTCGTGTCGGCAGCCTTTTGTTATGTAAAAGGAGTTGGAATCATGCTGGTGGATGACGAACGATTGGATTACTTGTTGGCAGAAGATTTACGGATTATCCAAAGTCCTTCTGTGTTTTCGTTTTCGTTGGATGCGGTATTGCTGGCACGTTTTACTTATGTACCATTAAAGCGCGGGAAAATTGTCGATTTGTGTACAGGCAACGGAGCGATTCCGCTGTTTCTCAGCGCCAGAACGGAATCACAAATAATCGGTGTGGAGCTGCAGGAGCGGCTGGTCCATATGGCTCGCCGAAGTGTGGAATACAATGGTCTGGAGAAACAGATTGAAATCATGGAAGGGGACGTCAAAAACATTGCTTCCCGGCTGGGTTATGAAAAATACGATGCAGTGACGTGCAACCCGCCATATTTTCCTGCCCACGAAATGAGTGACAAAAACATAAGTGAACATATGGCGATTGCCCGTCATGAACTTCATTTGACTTTAGAGGAAGCGGTTCGCTCTGCCAGTCAATTATTAAAGCAGGGCGGAAAAGCCGCGTTTGTCCATCGGTCGGGCCGGTTGATCGACATAATTGCGGCGATGCGCGCTCATCGTCTGGAGCCTAAGCGAATTCGTCTTGTTTATCCAAAAGCCGGAAAAGAAGCGAATACACTGCTGATCGAAGGAATCAAAGATGGCAAACCGGATTTGAAAATTCTGCCGCCGTTGGTTGTTTACGGACAGAACGGGGAATATACAGAAGAAGTAAGAGAGTTGCTGTATGGCAGCGAATAAGCATTATTTTTACGTCCTGGAATGTGCAGACGGTTCTTACTATGCAGGATATACAAATGATTTGAAAAAACGGCTTGCTGCACATAATGCAGGAAAAGGCGCCAAGTATACAAGGGCAAAAGGACCTGTTACTCTAATTTATCATGAGCACTTCGAGACCAAACAGGAAGCGATGAAAGCCGAATATGCTTTTAAGCAATTGCCTAAAGCAAAGAAGGTTCGCTACATTGCCGGCGAGAAGGAGGACATAAAATGAAATCGCAGAAAAGTTTCGATGGCAGCGGCCCTGTGCTGTATTTAGTGGCTACTCCAATTGGCAATCTGGAAGACATAACGATGCGCGCCATCCGGATTCTGAAAGAAGTGGACGTAATTGCGGCGGAAGACACCCGGAATACCAAAAACTTATGTAATTACTTTGATATTCAAACCAAACTCGTCAGCTATCATGAACACAACCAAGACAGCGGCGGTTTTAAAATCCTTTCTTATTTGACTGAAGGAAAGTCCGTTGCGTTGGTCAGTGATGCCGGGATGCCATGTATTTCAGATCCGGGAGAAGATATAGTAAAACGGGCAGTAGAAGAAGGCTTTGCGGTAGTGCCGGTACCGGGAGCGAACGCGGCGCTCAGTGCTCTTATTGCGTCAGGAATTCGCCCGCAGCCTTTCCTGTTCTACGGATTTCTGTCCCGTCATAAAAAAGAAAGAATAACGGAACTTGAAAAGCTGAGTCAAAAAGAAGAAACCCTTATTTTCTACGAAGCACCGCATCGCCTGAAGGAAAGTTTGAAATCTGTGCAGAAGGCGTTTGGAGAAGACCGAAAAATTGTGTTAGCCAGGGAAGTAACCAAAAAGTTCGAAGAATTTGTGCGCGGTACCGTGGCAGAAGCGATTGAGTGGGCGGAACAAAATACTATACGGGGAGAGTTTTGTATGGTGATTGAAGGAAATGACTCTCCCGATGCTGTGGAAAATGAAAAATGGTGGGAACCGTTGTCGATTGAAGAACATGTAGAAGAATTGGTGGAGAAGAAAGGGATGTCATCGAAAGAAGCAATCAAGGAAGTCGCTGTTGATCGCAAGTTGTCAAAACGGGAAGTCTACCAGGCCTATCATGTATAAAAAACCGGAACGCATGGAGCGTTCCGGTTTTTCATGAGCTTACTTCTTCAGGTTGTTTTGGATTTCTTTTACCAGCATATCTGCACCTTCAGGGCTTAAGATCAACTTGCCGCCGACCAATCGCATGTTTTCATCGGAAACTTCTCCTGTAACGGCACATGTCATATTGGGCATATACTTTTTCAGAATAATTTTGTCGTCGTCTACATATATTTCCAAAGCATCTTTTTCTGCAATTCCAAGTGTCCGCCGCAACTCAATTGGAATAACTACACGTCCTAATTCGTCTACTTTTCGTACAATTCCTGTCGATTTCATAATGTAAATCTCCCTTCAAATTTTTTTGAAGTTTTTCGTCAAAATTCGACATTTGCCACTTCTTGACATAAATCATACCAACAACTGGCAATTAGGTCAATAAAAAGCTATGTATTTCATAATAAATTTTGCGAAAAGGGAACGTTTATATGTAATTAATATTGATATTTTTCAAATTTTTAACATTAATTTTATTCATTTAAGAGAAAAGCCATGTGCCCGGTTTGGGCTGACAGAGAATTTTGTCGAAAAAAACTCGTTTCAGAGTGAAAGATTGTACAAAATAGCTCTCTTCGTTAAAATAAGTACTATACAATCAAACTGGAGGAATTTTTCGTGACTTCTAAAGAAAAAACATTTTACCTGACCACACCGATTTATTATCCAAGCGGAAAATTCCATATTGGAACAGCCTACACGACTGTTGCTTCGGACGCGATGGTTCGTTACAAACGTTTGCGGGGATTTGATGTCCGGTTTTTGACAGGAATGGACGAACACGGACAAAAAATTGAAGAAAAGGCTCAGGAAGCCGGCAAAGCACCGCAACAGTTTGTGGATGAGATGGCAGAGGCGGCGAAAAAGGTATGGTCCACAATGGACATTACGTATGATGATTTTATCCGGACAACAGAACAGCGCCACAAAGATGGAGTGGAAAAGATTTTCCAGACTTTTCTCGATAACGGGGATATCTATAAAGGGGAATATGAAGGATGGTATTGCACCCCATGTGAATCCTTCTATACAGAAGGCCAGTTGGACAATGGCGCTTGCCCTGATTGCGGACGGCCGGTCCATAAAGTGAAGGAGGAATCGTACTTCTTCAATATGAAGAAATACGCAGATCGTCTTCTGGATTATTACGAGAACAATGTGGAGTTTATCGAACCGGAATCACGCAAAAATGAGATGATCAACAACTTCATCAAACCTGGTCTTGAGGATTTATCGGTTTCCCGAACATCGTTTGACTGGGGCATACCGGTGCCTGGAGATCCGAAGCATGTCATTTATGTATGGGTGGATGCTTTGTCAAATTACATCACTTCGCTCGGTTACGGTTCACAGGACGATTCCTTGTTCAACAAGTACTGGCCTGCGGACGTTCATGTGGTTGGAAAAGACATCGTGCGTTTCCATACGATTTACTGGCCGATTTTCCTCATGGCCCTTGATCTGCCGTTGCCGAAGAAAGTTTTTGCACACGGTTTTATCATGATGAAAGACGGCAAAATGTCGAAGTCGAAAGGCAATGTCGTGTATCCTGAAATGCTGGTGGAGCGCTATGGTCTGGATGCCACACGTTATTTCTTATTGCGCGAATTGCCGTTTGGTTCGGATGGTGTGTTTTCTCCGGAATCTTTCGTGGAACGCACCAATTATGACCTAGCGAACGATTTAGGAAATTTATTGAACCGGACCGTATCGATGATCAATAAGTATTTTGGCGGCACAATTCCGCAAGTAAACGGTTATCAAACAGAATTTGATGAAACCCTTCAACAGATTGCCAAGCAGACAGTCAGTGTGTATGAGCAGCACATGGAAAAAATGCAGTTCAGCCTCGTGCTGAGCGAAGTATGGGCATTGATCTCACGGACGAATAAATACATTGATGAAACGCAGCCGTGGGTGTTGGCAAAAGACGAAGCATCAAAAGACAAATTGGCATCTGTCATGGCTCATTTGGCAGAAAGTCTGCGGATGACGGCCGTCATGCTGCAACCGTTCCTGCCGAACGCACCAAAACAGATTGTGGAGCAATTGGGTTTAACGGAAGAGTTTTTGGCATGGGATTCGTTGGAAGGCTTCGGAAATATTCCGGCAGACACAAAAGTCGTCGCCAAAGGAACGCCGATCTTTCCGCGTCTCGAAGTGGAACCGGAAGTAACTTATATCCGCGATCAAATGCGCGGAACGTCGACACCGGCCGAAGAAGAAGCCGCCGAGGAAGTGCCGGAAGTACCGGATGTCCCGGAAATCACCATCGACGATTTCATGAAAGTGGATCTCCGGGCTGCGACGGTTACAGCTTGCGAACCGGTACCAAAAACGTCGAAGCTTTTAAAGCTGCAGCTTGATATGGGCTATGAACAGCGCCAAGTAGTATCAGGCATTGCTGAGCATTACGAACCGCAAGAGCTGGTCGGTAAAAAAGTGGTCGTAGTGGCCAATTTGAAGCCAGTGAAATTGCGCGGTGAATTATCTCAGGGAATGATTCTGGCGGGTGAGGAAAACGGATATTTGGCGATGGCCTCCATCGCTGAAAAATTGCCGAACGGCGCAAAAATTAAATAATCAGTGAAACAAAACGGTCTGCTTGACGAAGCGGACCGTTTTTTATTATGGTGACAACTGTTGTGTCAGGAAGAACAAAGCAGGCTATATGTCATAGAAAAAACATGTTTTGTCATACAATTGTAATGTGAGTGTGAAGAAAGAAATGAGTTAACCGGTTAAAATAAATTTTAATGTAAGGAGAATGATATATGTTTATCGATACCCACGTGCATTTAAATGCAGATCAATATGATGAAGATGTAACAGAAGTCATTGAACGGGCGAGAGACAGTAATGTAGAGAAAATGGTAGTCATCGGTTTTGATCGGAAAACGATTGAGCGGGCATTGCAGCTTGCCGAAGACTATGAGTTTATCTATGCTGCAGTCGGGTGGCATCCAGTCGATGCCATTGATTGTACAGAAGAAGATCTGCAATGGATTGAAGAATTGGCAGCTCATCCCAAAGTAGTGGGAATCGGCGAAACCGGTTTGGATTACTATTGGGACAAATCACCAAAAGAGGTGCAGCAGCAAGTGTTCCGCAAGCAGATCCGGCTGGCCAAAAAAGTCGGCTTGCCAATCATCATCCACAACCGGGAAGCCACAGCAGACATTTTGCGCATTTTAAAAGAAGAAAAGGCTCATGAAATCGGTGGAGTCATGCATTGCTTCAGTGGCAGTGTCGAAACGGCCCGTGAAAGCATCGCAATGAACTTCATGATTTCACTTGGCGGACCTGTGACATTCAAAAATGCCAAAAAACCGAAAGAAGTGGCAGCGGCCATTTCACTTGATCATTTGATGATCGAAACGGATGCCCCTTATTTGGCTCCTCATCCGTACCGCGGCAAGCGCAACGAACCTTCTTACGTACCGTTGGTAGCGGAAGAAATTGCGCGGCTTAAAGAAATTTCAGTGGAAGAAGTGGCTCGTGCCACCACACGCAACGCAGAGAATTTTTTCAACTTGCCAAAATGACTTTTGCAGAAGGGTAGTTTCGTATGAATTGACACGTTGAAAACGAGACTATATAATCACACAGGTGAATAAGGAGGAGTTATTTTTGTCAAAAAATGAAAATAATGGTAATTCAATAAAGTTATTTAAAGGGAAGTCTTTGGCAGCTACCATCGCCACCGTACTGTTGTTTGCAGCTGTACTGACTTTCGCCATTTACGAAGGAACGAAAAATACCGTGACCATGACTGCGAACGGTACAACAGAAGAAGTAAAGACTCACGCAGATACGGTTGGGTCATTTTTGGAGGAACAGGAAATTACGGTTACAGAACACGATTTCCTGAGCCATTCGACAGACACGGCAATTGAAAATGATGTAGCAATCGAATGGGAACAGGCACAGCAGTATGCGGTGACTGTAGACGGCGAAGCGACTTCGGCATGGACAACTGACAATACAGTAGCAGGAGTGCTGAAAAAAGCTGACATTGAAATTACAGAACACGATAAAGTAACGCCCGCTTTGGAAGAAGAAATTGACCCGGCTACACCGATAGCGGTTGAAAAAGCTTACGAGGTAACTATCCTTGATGGAGTGGAAGAAAAGAAAGTATGGTCCACTTCGACTACCGTCGCTGACTTTTTAAAACACCATAATATTACTTTGGGAGAACTGGATCGAGTGGAACAAAAGATGGATGAAACGGTCCTTCCCGGTTCCAAAGTGAAAGTGGTCCGCGTCGAAAAGGTCACCGATGTAGTGGAAGGTGCTGTGAAATTTGCAGCAGAAACCAAAAAAGACGACAAGCTTCTTAAAGGACAAAAAAAGGTAGTGCAAAAAGGCGAAAATGGCCTGGTGAAAAAAACGTATGAAGTGGTCAAAGAAAACGGCAAAGAAGTTAAACGCAACCTTACAAGCGAAAAAGTTGTGAAACAACCGAAAAAGCAAGTAACTGCTGTTGGAACAAAAACAGTGGTGGCAAGCGTATCACGAGGCAAATCGACGACTTCTTCAACAACAGAAGCCGCTCCTAAAAAGAAAGCTGCGCCGGTTCAAGCAGCAGCTGCCACGAGTGAGCCTTCAGGCGGCAGAGAATTCTATGTATCTGCAACAGCTTACACAGCCAGCTGTACCGGTTGTTCAGGCATTACGGCGACAGGCATCAATTTAAAAGCGAACCCTGGACTGAAAGTCATCGCAGTTGACCCAAATGTCATTCCTCTGGGCTCTAAAGTATGGGTGGAAGGTTATGGCCATGCAATTGCTGGAGATACAGGCGGCGCCATCAAAGGAAACAAAATTGACTTGTTCGTACCAAACCGTTCCGATGCTTTGGCATTCGGACGCAAACAAGTGAAAGTCAAAATACTGAATTGATGCAGGAGGAAAAGGCTTTTCCGGAGATATTCCGGAAAAGCCTTTTGCATGTTTGACGGCCACCGCATAGAATGGAACAAGCAACTTCGAAATGAGGATTCAAAATGAAAATAGAAGAAATAATTGTAGTAGAAGGCAAAGACGATACCGTAGCCATCAAACGGGCAGTGGAAGCAGACACAATCGAAACGAACGGCTCTGCGATTTCCATGGAGACACTGGAAAGAATTGCACATGCGCAGGAAAAGCGGGGCGTCATTGTGTTTACCGATCCGGATTATCCAGGAAGGCGAATCCGTGCTATTATTGAAGAACATGTGCCTTCGGTAAAGCATGCCTTTTTGGCCAAGGAAAAAACCATTGCAAAGAATGGTCAGGGTCTTGGAATTGAACATGCAAAAGACGAAGATATACGAGCCGCCTTAAAGGCTGTCTATACGCCGCGTTTAACCGAACACGAAGTGGAAATTACGATGGAAGATTTAATTGATGCTGCCTTGGTCGCGCATCCCCAAGCGAAATTACGGCGGACCAGATTAGGGGAGCTGCTGAAAATCGGCTATACAAACGGCAAACAACTGCAGAAACGGCTTCACATATTCGGCATTTCAAAAGAAGAGTTTATCAGGGCCGTACAAGCGTTAAATCAGGAGGAACTTTAATGATGAAAGATATCGCGACACCGATCAGGACACAGGAAATTCTGGCCAAACACGGCTTGACAGTAAAGAAAAGTTTAGGGCAAAACTTTTTAATCGATCCCAATATATTGCGTAAGATTGTCGGGAAAGCCAATTTGACAAAACAATCGGCAGCTATTGAAATTGGTCCCGGAATCGGCGCATTGACAGAGCATCTGGCACGCGACGCAGGAAAAGTCCTGGCTTTTGAAATTGATCAGCGTCTGTTGCCCGTATTGGAAGATACATTATCTCCCTACGACAATGTAGCCATTGTCCATTCAGATATTCTGAAAGCAGACGTTCAGCAAGCCATCGACAAAGAACTGCAAGGGTATGACGATATTATGGTGGTCGCCAACCTGCCGTACTATGTAACAACGCCCATCATTTTAAAGTTATTGCTGGAAAAGTTGCCCATTCGCGGCATGGTTGTAATGCTGCAAAAAGAAGTGGCAGAACGGATCACAGCCAAGCCTGGTTCAAAAGCATATGGGTCATTATCAATTGCCATTCAGTATTATACAGAAGCGGAAATGGTCGTGACGGTGCCGAAGTCGGTCTTCCTACCTCAACCGAATGTAGATTCCGCTGTTATTCGCATGATCAAACGCCCGCAGCCGCAAGTGGAAGTCATCGACGAAGATTTCTTCTTCCTCGTGACGAGAGGCTCATTCGCACAACGCCGCAAAACAATTTTCAACAATTTGCAGACAGCGATGCCCCAAGGGAAGGAAAAGAAAGAACTGATTGTCAAAGCGCTTGAAGAAGCGGGAATCGAGCCGGCGCGCCGGGGAGAGACTTTATCAATCGAAGAATTCGGTCTGTTGTCGGATAAACTGCATGCATATTTCGGCTGATTTCATCGGCTTTTGTGTCGTGCAGAGCACGGTTATGAAAGAAAAATTATTTCGGATAAATAATTATTGACATTAACTGGCTGACGCTGATAGAATTATAAATTTGTTTGACTAATCGAACATTTTATGGTAGGCTTTGTCTATAGTGAGGTGTAGACAGAATGCCCAAAACTTTGGCGGATATTAAAAAGTCGTTGGACTTGCATTTAGGGAAACGGTTGCTTTTGAAGGCAAACGGAGGACGCAAGAAAACGGTCGAACGCGCCGGAATCTTGCGCGAAACATATCACTCCGTGTTCGTAATTGAGTTGGATCAAGATGAGCATGCATTTGAACGCGTGTCTTACAGCTACGCGGA
The DNA here is from genome assembly GCF_003719725.1 of Planococcus salinus. Classification (GTDB taxonomy): domain Bacteria; phylum Bacillota; class Bacilli; order Bacillales_A; family Planococcaceae; genus Planococcus; species Planococcus salinus. The sequence goes on from NZ_RIAX01000016.1 coordinate 17,714, forward strand.
CATCTTAACAGAAGCGGTAGAAATTACTGTGTACGAAGGAACAGAAGACGCACTTGTTGTTAAATAATGAACTATATCCATATTACTCTTAAAAACTCGCCACCTGCTGATTCAGCAGGAGACGAGCTTTTTTTGTTTTCACCTGTCATTCTTCCCATCGGGCCTTCATGTGTTAAAATAGTTTTCATCAGAACATAAAAGGAGGCAGTGGGATGCTCTACGTGAAAGCACCTGCCAAAATCAATTTAACGTTGGATGTCTTACATAAGCGGCCCGACAATTACCATGAAATTGAAATGATCATGACGACCGTCGATTTGTCCGACAGAATTGGCCTGAAAGAAATTCCAAGCGGCATTCAAATCGAATCAGCTGATCGTTTTGTTCCGAATGATTCCCGCAACCTGGCCTACCAGGCGGCGCAATTATTAAAAGACACCTTCCACATCAAGTCAGGTGTATTAATTTCCTTAGACAAAAAAATTCCTGTAGCCGCAGGGCTTGCCGGGGGCAGCAGCGATGCGGCAGCTACATTGAAGGGATTGAACCGATTGTGGAAGCTGAATCTGTCATTGGATGAATTGGCGGAGCTAGGAGCCAAAATCGGCTCTGATATTTCCTTTTGTGTTTACGGTGGCACTGCTTTGGCGAAAGGGAGAGGCGAAATCATCGAGGAATTGCCGTCCCCCCCTAATTGCTGGGTGGTCCTGGCGAAACCCACCATCGGCGTTTCGACAGCTGACGTTTACGGAGCTTTTGACGTGACAAAAGCCGAACACCCGAACACGGACCAAATGATCCAGGCGCTTCGGGATAAAGATTATCAATCGATGTGCGATCATTTAGGAAATGCACTGGAAAGCGTCACATTGAAGATGTATCCGGAAGTAGCGCAAATAAAAGAACAAATGAAAAGGTTTGGTGCAGATGCTGTATTGATGAGCGGAAGCGGCCCCACCGTTTTTGGTCTGGTGCAGCAGGAGGCCCGTATTCCCCGCATTTATAACGGGCTTAGAGGCTTTTGTTCGGAGGTTTATGCTGTGCGGTTGGTAGGAGACCGGGAGGAACTTGATTAAATACGTATATTTATGGTAAGTTTTCTATAAATCATTCGTGTTTAGGAGAGTGCTCAATGAAGTGGAAGCGCAGTGAACGTTTAGTTGATATCACCCATCATTTATTGGAACATCCCCATAAATTAATTCCGCTTACTTACTTTTCCGACTTGTACCAGTCAGCCAAATCTTCGATCAGTGAAGACTTGGGAATTGTAAAAGAGACGTTTGAAGAAAAAGGAATCGGTTTATTGGTGACTGTGCCTGGCGCAGCCGGCGGAGTCAAATATGTACCTAAGCTCCATGTCGAAGCAGCCCGGGCGATCATTCAGGAATTAATGGAAGAATTGGGGCATTCCGACCGTCTATTGCCGGGGGGATATCTGTTTATGACGGATATCCTTGGAAACCCAAGTATCATGAACCGGGTCGGCAAAGTGTTCGCAACGGCTTTTGCCAACGAAAAAATCGATGTCATCATGACAGTGGCGACCAAAGGGATTCCGATCGCCCATGCCATTGCCCGTCATTTGAATGTGCCGGTTGTCGTGGTGCGCAGAGACAGCAAAGTGACAGAAGGTTCGACCGTCAGCATCAACTACGTGTCGGGTTCATCCCGGCGCATTCAGACGATGGTATTGTCCAAACGCAGCATGAAAAGCGGACAGCGTGTCCTGATCACCGATGACTTTATGAAAGTCGGGGGAACGATGAATGGTATGAAAAATTTACTGGAAGAGTTCGATTGCTCACTCGCCGGCGTAGCCGTGCTGGTCGAAGCGCAGCACAGCAATGAGCAGCTGGTCGAAAATTACTTGTCGCTTGTCAAATTGCGCGAAGTGAGTGAGAAACAACGGACCATTGCATTAGAAGAAGGAAATTACTTTACGAATGGAGGATTTTAATATGAAATACGTAGCGACAGATCAAGCAGCACCAGCCATCGGACCTTACTCGCAAGGAGTGATAGCAGGAAACATTTTTTACAGTTCCGGACAAATTCCATTGACTCCCGCAGGAGAACTGGTGGAAGGGACAGTTGCCGATCAGGCCCATCAGGTGTTCGCAAATTTGAAAGCTGTTCTGGCTGAAGCCGGATCTTCATTGGAAGCTGTCATCAAAACAACAGTTTTCATCAAAGACATGAATGACTTTGCGGAACTCAATGAAGTTTATGCGTCTTACTTTGGTGACCACAAACCTGCCCGTTCCACAGTGGAAGTTGCGCGGTTGCCGAAAGACGCGAAAGTGGAAATTGAAGTCGTGGCTTCAGTAGAAAAATAAATCATCCTGAGGGATGGTTTATTTTTTTATGTTTTTTACATCAGCTCTTGGATAATTTAAGCAAATTTTCTAATAAATTTTGAAACCAAGAAGGAGATTATCTCTTTTTAGCGAATACCATAAAAAGCGTCAAAAAATACATCTGAGAAGAGGGGATGAGAGAATGGAAGTCACTGATGTAAGGCTTCGACGTGTTCAAACAGACGGAAGGATGAGAGCGATTGCTTCGATTACGCTGGATAATGAGTTTGTTGTCCACGATATTCGCGTAATTGATGGCAACGGGGGATTATTTGTAGCGATGCCGAGCAAAAGAACGCCGGATGGAGAATTTAGAGATATCGCACATCCCATCAATTCAGGAGCGCGCAGCAAGTTGCAGGAAGCTGTGTTAACTGCATATGAACAAAGCGAAAATGAACCGGTTTTTGAAGAAGCCGGTGTTTAAGCGTGCCAAGCCAAAGAGCCTCTTGCAACAATAAGGGCTCTTTTTTTGTGGCCAGAAAAGATTGTCATCGTATTGTCATGCTCCAAAACCTTGAAATATCAATGTTTTTGGGCTATAGTCAATAAAGAAAAGTGCAGGCGATCGGATAAAGGAAAGTAACTTAAGAACGCGGGATCCCGTCGTATGGTTACTTGATCTGTTCCTTGCGGGCCTTCAACAGGCTTACGGCAGAACCAACTATACTAAATGAATACGATTAGCGGAGGATTAAACTATGACACATACATATGCAGTTATTCTAGCGGCCGGCCAGGGTACACGGATGAAGTCGAAGTTGTACAAAGTGCTGCATCCTGTATGCGGAATGCCGATGGTCGAGCATGTGACACGAAACATCGAGCGCCTGAATGCCGACAAAATCGTCACGGTCGTCGGACACGGGGCCGAAGCTGTAAAAGAGCAGCTGGGTGACAGAAGTGAGTATGCCCTTCAAGAAGAGCAGCTTGGAACGGCGCATGCTGTTCAGCAAGCCGCTTCGTTGATTGAAGGAAAACCGGGCACAACAGTGGTGGTCTGTGGCGATACGCCCTTGATCGAGGCAGAAACAATGAAGTCTTTAATCGAGCACCACACAGAAACAAAAGCAAAAGCCACCATTTTAACAGCGATTGCTGATAACCCTGCAGGCTATGGCCGAATCATCCGCAACAAAGCGGGGGGCGTCGAGAAAATCGTTGAGCAGAAAGACGCTTCTCCAGAGGAGCAGCAAGTCAAAGAAATCAATACCGGAACGTATTGCTTTGACAACGAAGCTCTTTTCGCCACCTTGAAGCTTGTTTCAAATGACAATTCACAAGGCGAATACTACCTGCCGGATGTAGTTGAAATTTTGCAGCAGCAAGGAGAAACAGTAGCCGCCTATGCCACAAGCAGTTTTGAAGAAACTTTGGGTGTCAATGATCGAGTGGCATTAAGCGAAGCGGAGCGCATCATGCGCGCCCGGATTGCAGAGAAACATATGCGGAACGGGGTGTCCTTCATCGATCCAGCCACTGCTTACATCAGCGCAGAAGCGGAAATCGGTGCTGACACGGTAATCCAACCGAACGTGACAATTGAAGGAACAACGAAGATCGGCGAAGACTGCGTCATTTCTTCGAACAGCCAAATCGTCAACAGTGTCATTGGAGACCGTACAGTGATTCGTTCATCGGCTGTTTACGACAGCACGATCGGAAATGACACTGCAATAGGACCCTTTGCCCACATCCGCCCAGAGTCAGAGCTTGGGGATGATGTGAAAATCGGCAATTTTGTCGAAGTGAAAAAATCCGCTTTGGGCAAGGGCAGCAAAGTCTCTCACCTCAGCTATATTGGAGATGCGCATGTCGGCACGGACGTCAATATTGGCTGTGGTACGATCACCGTCAATTACGACGGCAAGAACAAGCATGTAACAACGATTGAAGATGATTCGTTCATCGGCTGCAATTCGAATCTGATTGCTCCTGTAACCATTGGAAAAGGCTCATATGTTGCGGCAGGCTCCACCATTTCAAAAGATGTACCAAGTGATTCACTGGCCATTGCACGTGCGCGTCAGGAAAACAAAGAAGGCTATGCAAACAAATTAAACCGGAAATAATAGGAGGGTTCACTCGCAATGAGTTACCAATATGCAAACACGAAACTGAAAATCTTTTCATTAAATTCGAACCAGGAGCTGGCAGAAGAAATTGCCAAAGAAGTGGGAATGCCATTGGGAAAGAGTTCTGTTACGCATTTCAGTGATGGAGAAATCCAGATTAATATCGAAGAAAGCATCCGTGGATGCGATGTTTTCATCGTGCAATCGACTTCTCAGCCGGTCAATGAAAACCTGATGGAGTTGCTGATCATGGTAGATGCGGTGAAACGCGCTTCTGCCCGTACCGTCAACGTGGTTATTCCTTACTATGGTTACGCCCGCCAAGACCGAAAAGCGCGTTCACGTGAACCGATTACAGCTAAACTCGTTGCGAATTTATTGGAAACGGCAGGAGCGACTCGTGTTGTTGTGCTCGATTTGCATGCCCCTCAAATCCAAGGGTTCTTTGATATCCTGATTGACCATTTGGTAGCCGTCCCTCTTATTTCCGATTATTTCTTAAATGACAGCGGAATTGATTTGGAGAATGTCATTATCGTTTCTCCTGATCATGGCGGTGTAACGCGTGCCCGCAAAATGGCAGACCGTCTGAAAGCGCCGATTGCCATCATTGATAAGCGCCGTCCGCGCCCGAATGTGGCAGAAGTGATGAATATCATCGGGAATGTCGAAGGCAAAACCGCTATCATCATTGACGACATCATTGATACAGCGGGAACCATTTCGATTGCCGCCAGTGCGCTCGTTGAAAGCGGCGCAAAAGAAGTTTATGCCTGCTGTACACATCCGGTTCTTTCCGGCCCGGCAGTTGGGCGAATTGACGATTCTGTCATTAAAGAATTGATCATCACCAACTCGATTCAATTACCGGAAGAAAAGAAATCACCAAAGATCAAACAATTGTCTGTGGCGAAATTGCTTGCTGAAACAATCGTCCGCGTTTATGAACAAAAATCAGTCAGCACACTGTTCGACTGATTGTCTCTCATTGCTCAGCAACACTCGAGGTTTTGTTTAGAAAAGAATAGGGTAGTTTACTACTATGCACTTTTAAAACAACTGGAGGGTGAAATGTATGAGTATAAAAATGACAGCACAAAAAAGAGAAAGCGGGACACCACATTCAGCGTTGACAGAGCTGCGTGGAAGAGGGGACGTACCCGGTATTGTTTATGGTTTCAAGACAGAAACTACACCCATCACAGTTTCTGAAATTGATTTGATTAAAACGTTGCGTGAGTCGGGACGAAACGGTGTCATCAGTTTGGAAATTGAAGGGAAATCATATAACGTCGTTTTGAATGATTATCAAATGGATGCGCTCAAAGGCAATTTTGAACACGTTGACTTTTTGGCGATCAACATGGCTGACGAACTTGAAGTATCGACAGTCGTGCACTTGACTGGAGAATCGGCCGGTGAAAAAGAAGGTGGGGTTGTCACTCAGCCAAACCGTGAAGTACTGATTAAAGTAAAACCTTCTGATATTCCGGACGCTCTTGAAGTGGATGTGACGAACCTGGATGTCGGCGAGTCTCTTTCCGTGGGCGATATCCGCGGAACAGTGCCATATGAAATTTTGGATGACGATGACTTTATCCTCGTTACCATTACTGCACCGCGTACACAGGATGAAATCGATGAGCTTGAAACGCCAACAGGCGACGAAGAAGAGCCGGAAGTGCTTGTCGGACCGTCTTCTGATGAAGAAAGTGAAGAAGAAAAAGCTTAAATGCCGGAAACAAATAAAGGGGCTGTCAGTGGACAGTCCCTATTTTTTCGTTTACAGATCCAATTATGATAAAATAAACAGCAGTGAAAAAGTAAAGGAAGAGTTTAAAATGAAATTAATTGTCGGCTTAGGGAATCCAGGCAAAACATATGAAGAAACACGTCACAATATCGGCTTTAAAGTTATTGACCATCTTGCGGCCAACTGGAATGCGCCGCTGACGCAGTCGAAATTTAAAGGCATGTATTCGATTATCCATCGTCCTGAAGGGAAAGTGATGTTGCTTAAGCCTTTGACGTATATGAATTTGTCGGGTGAAAGCGTCGGAGCTTTGATGAATTATTACAATATCGCTATTGAAGACCTTGTGGTCATTTATGATGATTTGGATTTACCGACAGGCCAACTCCGTTTGCGTCAAAAAGGGAGTGCAGGAGGCCATAACGGCATCAAGTCGTTAATCCAGCATCTCGGCACTCAGCAATTCAACCGGATGCGCATCGGCATCAGCCGGCCGCCTGCGGGCATGAAAGTTCCGGATTATGTATTGTCCAGGTTTTCGAAAGAAGAAAGTCCGGAAGTGGGAGAAGCAGTGAAGAAAAGCGCGGCAGCTTGTGAATTGTGGTTGTCCAAACCTTATTTGGAAGTAATGAATGAATTTAATGGATAGGACAGTGCTTTGGCGCAACCGGCGCGCAGGGCTTTTTTCTGTTTCTGTAGGCTATTTTGGAACATCACTTTATCCGGAAGGGAGAAGTCTTCATGAATCATATTTTACAGGCATTTTCAGAGGATTCCCATACACAGAAGTTCATCAATGATCTGCAAAAAGGGCAGGACCATCAGCTTATTTCGGGGCTGTCGGGAAGCAGCCGGCCGATTTTCTATCAGACGGTATGGAAAGCGCTGGATTCTCCGTTGTTGATTGTGACACCGAATTTATTGCATGCTCAGCGCGTTTACGATGATATGGTCAAATTGATGGGGGAAGAAGTTGTTCATTTATACCCTGCGGAAGAATTGATCGCAGCGGACGTATCGTTTTCCGGTCCGGAGCTGCGTGCTCATCGGATTGATACACTTGATCATATGACAAATGTTGGGAAAGGTGTGTACATTTCACCGATTGCCGGAATGCGGAAATTGCTTCCTTCAAAGGCAAAATGGCAGGATTCCACTCTCCGTGTCAACGAAGGCGAAGAGTTGGATACAACTCAGTGGCTGGATAAATTGGTGGCCATGGGCTATTCGCGTACACCGATGGTTACAGCGCCGGGAGAGTTTGCGTTGCGTGGAGGGATTCTGGATATTTATCCATTGAATTTTGAACATCCCGTGAGACTCGAACTGTTTGATACCGAAGTGGATTCCATTCGGATTTTCTCGGCAGAAGATCAGCGTTCGCTTGAAAAGAGGTCGTCACTGTCCATCCTGCCGGCCAATGAACTCGTTTTGTCGAGACAACAACAATTGAAGCTTGCTGAAAGGCTCGAAGATCAGCTGGCTGCTACACTGAAAAAAATCAGGTCGGAAGATACCAAAGAGTTGCTGCTTCAGAACATCCAACACGACATTGATTTGTTGAAAGAAGGCAATTTGCCGGACCAAATAGCCAAATATGGTTCATTGATTGAGTCGCAGTCCGCTTTTTTAGGCGATTATTTCCCGGGAAATGGTTTTGTGTTTTTTGACGAGTTGGGCCGTATTCAGGAAATGACGGATACGCTCGAACGTGAAGAAGGCGATTGGATCGTGTCCCTTCTGGAGGAAGGAAAATTTCTTCATGACGTACCGTTAGCTTACACATTCCGTGAGTTGATGAGCAAACTGACACAGAAGACCAGTTTTCTCTCCCTGTTTGTACGGACGTTCCCGATGGTACAAATAAAGAAATCAGTCGCTTTTTCATGCAAACCAATGCAGTCTTTCCATGGACAGATGAATTTATTGAAAGCGGAGATGGAACGTTGGGAGCTGGGCAAGTTCCAGGTTTTCATCGTAGCTGAAGGAGAAGAGCGGCTGCGGAAAGTCCGTTCGGTATTGGAAGACTATGACATGGAAGCGGAAATCATCACGTCTTCAACTAATGTCCAGGGAGGCAAAGTCTACCTGGTCGACGGCGAGCTGTCGACAGGATTTGAAATGCCGTTGCAGCGCTTGGCTGTCGTTACCGATGCGGAATTGTTTAAGCAGCAAGCCAAGAAAAAGACACGTCCTCAAAAGTTGAGCAATGCTGAGCGCATCAAAAGCTATTCGGAAATTAAACCAGGTGATTACATTGTCCATATCCATCACGGAATCGGACGTTATCTCGGAATCGAAACACTGGAAGTCAACGGCGTCCATAAAGATTACCTGAACATTGCTTACAAAGCGGATGATAAATTATTTGTGCCGGTCGATCAGATCGATTTGATCCAGAAATACATCGCATCTGAGGAAAAAGAACCGAAATTGCACAAAATGGGCGGCGCCGAATGGAAAAAGACGCGCAGTAAAGTATCGGCTGCCGTCCAGGACATTGCAGATGATTTAATCAAGCTGTATGCAGAACGCGAAGCACTGAAAGGTTATGCGTTCTCTGAAGAGCAGGACATGCAGCGGCAATTCGAAGCGGAATTCCCTTATGAAGAAACGGTTGACCAGCTGCGTTCGATTAATGAAGTGAAAAAAGATATGGAAAAAGAACGTCCGATGGACCGCCTGATTTGCGGAGACGTAGGCTATGGCAAAACGGAAGTGGCCATCCGGGCAGCATTCAAAGCGGTTCTGGATGGCAAGCAAGTGGCGTTTTTGGTGCCCACCACCATTTTGGCGCAGCAGCATTACGAAACGATGCAGGAGCGGTTTAAAGATTATCCGATCGAAGTCGGTTTGATGAGCCGCTTCCGTTCAAAAAAGCAGCAGACTGAAACGGTTAAAGGATTGAAGAACGGTTCTGTCGATGTAGTGGTGGGTACTCACCGGATTTTGTCCAAAGACATTCATTACAAAGACCTGGGATTATTGATTATTGATGAAGAACAGCGCTTTGGTGTGACACACAAAGAAAAAATCAAGCAATTGAAAACCAATGTCGATGTGCTGACACTAACAGCGACGCCGATTCCGCGGACGCTTCATATGTCAATGATCGGCGTGCGTGATTTATCGGTCATCGAAACACCGCCAGCCAACCGTTTTCCGGTACAGAGCTATGTGATGGAACATAATGGGGCACTCGTGCGTGAAGCGATTGAACGGGAAATGGCGCGAGGCGGGCAAGTGTTTTATTTGTATAACCGGGTGGATGATATGACACGTAAAGTGGAAGAAATCCAGCAGCTTGTACCGGAAGCACGTGTCGGTTATGCACATGGACAGATGACAGAGACGGAACTGGAGTCAGTCATTCTCGGGTTTTTGGAAGGTGACTACGATGTGTTGGTGACAACGACCATCATCGAAACAGGAATCGATATCCCGAACGTCAATACGTTGATCGTCCATAATGCAGATCGCATGGGCTTATCGCAATTATACCAATTGCGTGGGCGTGTCGGCCGTTCAAGCCGTGTGGCCTATGCCTATTTCATGTATCAGCGGGATAAAGTGCTGACGGATGTGGCGGAAAAACGCCTGATGGCCATCAAAGAGTTTACTGAGCTCGGATCCGGCTTTAAAATTGCCATGCGCGATTTGACGATTCGCGGAGCAGGGAATCTGCTTGGTTCCCAACAGCACGGATTTATCGATTCGGTCGGTTTCGATTTGTATTCCCAAATGCTGCAGGATGCCATCGAGGAACGGCAGACCGGCGTCAAAAAAGAGGAGATCCCGGAAGTCGAAATCTCCCTGCATGTCGACGCGTACATTCCCGATTCCTACATCAGCGACGGGTATCAGAAAATCCAAATGTACAAACGCGTCAAAGGCATTGAAACAGCTGAAGAAATGGTCGAGCTGCAGGACGAGCTGATTGACCGTTTTGGTGATATGCCGATTGAAACAGACCGTTTGCTGCGCATTGCGCGTATGAAAGTATGGGCACGGGAGACCGGCGTCGAATCAATCAAGCAAAACGGCAAAGTGGTGACAGTCAAGTTGACAGCAGATGGAACTGCTTCAGTCAATGGCGGCAAATTGGTGGAAGAATCTGCTGCGTTCGGCCGCGCTGTCGGCTTCAGCATGTCCGGTCAGCAATTGGTCATGACCATCGACGAAGCGAGAACGTCCAATCAGCATCCGTTTGATGTACTGGAGGGTATGATGAAACTTCTGCCGGAATCGCTTCGTGAAGAAAAAACAGTGAGTTAATTTTTTTGATGGAATGAGAGGATTCCGGTGAACAATGAAGGAACGATGAAGTCGTTTATGAAAGGCGCCGTCCTGCTGACGATGGCAGGGCTGATGGTGAAGATCTTGAGCGCGGTCTACCGTGTGCCGTTTCAGAACCTGGTAGGAGATCAGGGGTTCTATATTTATCAGCAAGTATATCCGTTCATTGCCATTTTTGGCGTTTGGACTTCCTACGGTTTTGCGGTGGCCGTGTCAAAACTGATGGCCGACCATGAAGTTCAGCATCACCGCTCGATTTTGCGCATCGCTTTTGGGTTCATTGCCATGGTATCGGCAGTAGTGTTTGCGTGGCTGTTTTTCGGGGCAGACCAGTTGGCCCGGTGGATGGGTGACAGCCAGTTGAGCGCATTGCTGCGAGTCGGTGCGTTTGCGGTGCTGCTTATGCCGCCGCTTGCTGTTTTGAAAGGATACTTTCAATCCCGCAACGACATGGCCCCTGTAGCGTACGCACAGGTATCGGAACAGGCAATTCGTATAGCGGTCATTTTGCTCGGTACCTGGATTGTCGTTACAAGCGGTTTCTCGCTTTACGTAGCGGGTCAGACAGCGATGTTCGGAGCAGTAGCCGGCGAAGTGGCGGCCGTTGTTTTGCTGGTTATCTATTTCCGAAAACGCCTGTTCGCTGCTGATGAAGCTTCAAATCTTCAGAAATGGCCAGTCATCAAGCAGATAATGGCTGTCAGCCTGAGTGTCAGCATGAGTTCGCTCATTCTGTTGTTTTTCCAGCTTGTTGATTCATTTACCGTATTCCGTCTGCTGGCAGACAGCGGCTTGGACCGTTTGTCAGCGATGGAACAAAAAGGCATATACGACCGTGGGCAGCCGCTTGTCCAATTTGGCATTTTGACCGCTACGTCGTTGACTTTGGCCATTGTGCCGCTGGTTGCTCATATGTCGAAAAAAAGAGGCGGCCGTTCAGCGCAGCTGTATGCGCAGCTGGCGTTTCGTATTTCGTTTTTATTTGCCTTCGCTTCTGCAGTCGGGCTCACGGTTGTGATGCCGTATGTTAACGAAACTTTGTTCCAGACACGGGAAGAATCAGTGGCTCTGATTGTGTTCAATTGGCAGATTGTCTGGATGTCGTTATTGCTGATTATGACGGCCATGCTCCATGGCCTTGGCAAAGTAAGAGTGCCGGCGCTGCTGCTGACAGCCGGAGTGCTGATCAAAATTGCAGGGAATTTGCTGCTGGTGCCGGTTTGGGGTGTTACAGGCGCTGCAGCCGCCGGCAATGCAGGCTTGGCGTTGATCGTGTTCAGCTTGTTGTACTACTTTAAAAAAGTATGGCCAATCCGGTTTGCCGCTGGTCGTTATTACGGCTGGCTCGTTTTGGCGGCTGTTGCCATGTCCATTACGGTCATCGGTTGGGAACTGCTGGCAGACTGGGTCTTGTTTGACCGTTTTCCAAGCAGGATAGCAGCGCTTCTCGTCACCATGACTGCAATCCCGCTCGGCGCCGCGGTGTTCCTGGCAATCATCGCCAAAAGCCGGATCATTACAGAAAAAGAATGGTATATCATTCCGCTCGGCCGCAAAATGGCAGGGCTTCAATTGACCATAAATCGCAAAAAGAAAAGGTGATCAACATGAATACCATCCATATCATCGGGTTGGGCGCAGGAGACCTGGACCAATTGCCGTTGGGTGTTTATAAACAATTAAAAGCGGCAGACACGTTATATGTCCGGACAGAAGATCATCCGGTGCTGGAAGAACTGGCAAAAGAAGGTGTCGCTTTTTCAAGTTTTGATGCCATTTACGAAAAACACGACACATTTGAACCCGTCTATCAGGAGATTGCGGAGATATTAATTCGTCTGGCGGATCAGGCTTCGATTGTTTACGCTGTACCGGGCCACCCTCTTGTAGCTGAACAAACCGTTCAGCACTTGATCGCGGCGGAAAAAGCGAATCGATGCAGGCTGTCAATCGAAGGTGGCCACAGCTTTTTGGATGCACTGTTCGGCTCGCTGCGAATCGATCCCATTGAAGGGTTTCAGTTGGTCGATGGAACAGCAATGCACAGCGATCAATTGAATATGACGCAGCATCTGCTGATTGCTCAAGTCTATGATTCGTTCAGCGCTTCCGAAGTTAAATTGACATTGATGGAAAAATACAGAGACGATTATCCGGTGACGATTGTCACCGCTGCAGGTTCAAAAGATGAAGTTCTTCAAACCGTACCTCTTTATGAACTGGATCGTGCAGCCGAAGTGAACAACTTGACGACCGTTTACGTTCCACCCGCTGCAGAACAGTCTGAACGCCTGAAAGAATGGCAGACCTTCCGCAGCATCGTAGCACAGCTTCGAAGCCCTGAGGGGTGTCCGTGGGACCGTGAACAGACCCATGAGTCACTGCGTCCTTATTTATTGGAGGAAGCGCACGAATTGCTGCAGGCAATTGATGAGCAGGACGATGAAGCGATTGCCGAAGAACTGGGTGACGTGCTGCTGCAGGTATTGCTGCATGCACAAATCGGCCAGGACAATGGATATTTCCAGTTGGAAGACGTACTCGAATCCATCAGCGGGAAAATGATCCGTCGCCATCCCCATGTTTTCGGAGACACAAAAGTGGACAATGCAGAAGACGTCGTTAAAAACTGGCAAACGATCAAAGCGGAAGAAAAGCCAGCCACAGCTTCTCTGCTCGATGGCCAGGAGCGCTTCAGCTCTTCTCTGATGACTTCGTATAATTACCAGAAGAAAGCAGCGAAAGTTGGCTTCAGCTGGCCGGATGCAGAAGGGGCTTGGCAAAAATTCCATGAAGAATTGCAGGAATTCCAAACAGAATTGGCGAAAGGTTCAGCAGACAACCAACTGGACGAACTCGGAGACCTCTTATTCACTTTGGTGAACATCGCACGGTTTTACGGGTTGTCGCCTGAACAAGCGATGGTGCAGGCCAACCGCAAGTTTCAAAGCCGTTTCGGCTATGTGGAACAGCGAGTCAAGGAAGGGACCGGCAACTTCAGTGATTATACATTGGAGCAGTTGGACCAGTTTTAGAACGAGGCCAAATTTATGGCAAGAAAAGGAGAATAATGATGCGACTCGACAAATTTTTAAAAGTTTCCCGGCTGATCAAACGTCGGACGCTGGCAAAAGAAGTGGCAGACCAGGGGCGGATCACCGTCAACGGCAATAAAGCGAAAGCCAGCTCGGTCATCAAAGAAAACGATGAACTGCAAATCCGTTTCGGCCAGAAAGTGGTCACTGTCCGCGTGGACCAGTTAAAAGAATCGGCCAAAAAAGACGAAACAGCGAATATGTATACGATTTTGAATGAAGAAAAACTGGATAAAGTCGAACCGGAATTCATCGATGACGAAGCGTAAGGCTTAAAAAAGCTGTTGAGAAATGGTTCAGTGAATCGATATTCCGCAAAACAGCTCCGCTTTCCTGCGGGCTTGCGCTGAACTAACTCGGGCTAGACGCCCGAGTGGATTTCAGCACTGCGCTATCCCGCTGGAGTCTCCGCTGGTTTGCTCCATATCTTAAACAAGGTTCCATAAACAAGAAATCAATAAATACGTCACGCTTTTTTGTATCAACCACTTTAAAATCAGTAATGGGAACTGAATGAAGCGGAAGGTGGCGAAGGGCAAACACATGCTCCTGCATCGCTCCGCTGCTTCGTCGCAAAGGCATTGACCGAATTACTTTCGGCCAATGCCTTTCCTGCGGGTAAAGCATGAGCTGAAGGCCCCACAGGAGCGAAGCGACGAGGAGACTGAAGCCATGCCCGCGGAAAGCGTCCACCTGGAGCGAAATGGAAAAGCTCGATAAAAGTTTCTCGNACCTGGAGCGAAATGGAAAAGCTCGATAAAAGTTTCTCGACAACCTCAAAAAAAGCTGTTCCTTTTGAAGGAACAGCTTTTTTTCGTATCGTTTATTTGTTCATTAATGCCACGAGCAGCGCTTTTTGTGCATGCAGGCGGTTTTCGGCTTCCTGGAAAATCACTGAATGGGAGCCTTCCAGAATTCCGGTCGTTACTTCTTCTTCGCGATGAGCCGGCAAGCAGTGCATGAAAAGATAATCAGGTTTCGCATGCTTGACCAGTTCCTCATTCACCTGGAAGTTTTTGAAATGTTCCATACGTTCCATCGCTTCCTGCTCCTGTCCCATGCTGGCCCAAACATCTGTATAGATGACATCGGCATTAGCCACAGCTTCCACCGGTTGATCGGTGATAGTGATGGTGGCACCGGTCGTTTTGGCGATGTCTTCAGCCAAAGCGATCATTTCTGGTTTCGGTGCATAGGCAGCCGGTGCCGCAACCGCGATGTCCAATCCCACCTTGGCTGCTCCAATCATGAGTGAATTGGCCATGTTATTGCCATCGCCGATATAAGCCATTTTCTTTCCTTCAAATGAACCCAGCTGCTCTTTGATGGTCATCAAATCCGCCAGCACCTGGCACGGGTGGAAATCATCCGTCAAGCCATTAATGACAGGAATGGAACTATTGTCTGCGAGTTCTTCAACAGTGGACTGATGAAAGGTACGGATCATGACAGCGTCCAGGTAGCCTGACAGTATGCGCGCTGTATCGGCAATCGTTTCACCGCGCCCCATTTGGATGTCGCGGGTGCTTAGGTACATGGCATGGCCGCCCAGTTGAAGCATACCGGCTTCAAATGATACACGGGTGCGCGTCGAAGACTTTTCAAAAATCATCCCCAAAATTTTCCCCTGCAGCAGAGGCAAATGTTTGTTTTCCGGTTTTTTCAAGTCGATGGCAAGTTCCAGCAAATTGTGGATTTCAGCAGAACTGAAATCCTTCAATGTTAAACAGTGGTTTTGTGTAATTGTTGGTGTTGTCGGCGAAACTGTCATTGCGTAAGGACTCCTTTCGGGAATTCAGAAATTGGACGTAAGGTATTTTTGAAAGCAGTAACAGTTTCTTTGCGGGTCCACACGTGCAGACGATGGATTGCCGCTTGTTTTGCTGCTGCGCTTTCCGGTTCGGGTGTAAATTCAATATATGCTTTTGCATCTTCCTGCTTCAGCCAGTCGGCAAAAGCAATGGAATCTTCCGTTTCCACTGTGTAACCGAGCTGTTGCCAGAAATCTGCATCGACGTCCGCCAATGATTGTTGAGCAACGAACAGGCTGCCGGCTGTCTGCAGATCTGCCAATTGAACAGATGCACCTTCCAGCGCTTTTTGCATGGCGGCAGCTGCAGTCGGGCTGCTGCCAATGACTTCGCCGGTCGACATCATTTCAGGTGACAGGACAGGCGATAATCCCGGTAGCTTGATATGGGAGAATACAGGTGCTTTTACTGTATATACCGGCTGTCCATTATAAAGCTGTTCAAGGCCCAGTTCTTCAAATGGCACACCCAACATCAGGGAAGTTGCACATTGCACGAGCGGCACGTCGGTCACCTTTGAACTGATTGGAACCGTGCGTGAGGCCCGTGGATTGATTTCCATGACGAACAACTGGTCTTGTTCATAAACGAATTGAATATTGAACAAACCGGTATAATTCATGCTCCGGGCGATGTGTTTAGTGGTTTCTGTCAGTTTATTGAGTTCTTCTTCCGATAAGGAAACGGGCGGTGTTATCGAGATGCTGTCTCCCGAATGCACTCCGGTGCCTTCAATGTGTTCAAATACAGCCGATACCCAGACATTTTCACCGTCTGACAGCACATCGACTTCCACTTCTTTGCCTGTCACGAAATGATCAACAAGAACCGGGAACTTCATCGTCGTTTTGTCCAGCCATTGCTGCAGCTCTTCCGGGTGGTTCAGCACGATCATCCCTCTTCCACCTATTACATAAGAAGGGCGCAACAGGATGGGATAGCCAAGTTTTTCTGCGAATTGGGAAATATCTCCGGCACTTGAAGCAGTGTACCCGGGAATTGTCGGCAGCCCAATTGAATTCAGGAACGAATAAAAACGGTCGCGGTCTTCCATTTGGTCGAGCAGATCGACTGTCGAACCCAGCACCGTAATACCCGCTTCCTCCAAAGCACGGGCAACGTTCAGCGAAGTCTGGCCGCCGAACTGCACAATGACTTGCTTGATGTTTTCAAAATCCAAAACATTCAAAATGTCTTCTGCGTTCATTGGTTCAAAATACAAGGCATCGGCCACTTCAAAATCAGTGCTGACAGTTTCTGGATTGTTATTGATCATAATTGCTTCGTACCCGAGCTTTTGCAATGCAAGGACACTATGGACACAGCAGTAATCGAATTCAATGCCTTGGCCGATTCGAATGGGACCCGAACCAATGACTGCCACTTTCTTTTTGTCCGACACGCGTTCATCCGATGTGCCTTTCCAAGTGGAATAAAAATAATTTGTATCTGAACGGAATTCGGCCGCACATGTATCGATCATGCGGAAGGAAGGGACAATTCCCCAACTTTTGCGCTGGCCCCAAATTTCTGAATACGGGACGTTCCAAAGTCCGCCAAGCTGCTGATCACTGAAACCAAGCGATTTGGCTTGAAGCAGACGTTTAGGCTTGATAGTGTTCCAGCTCAATTCTTTCAGTTCCTGCCACTCATTGACGATTCGTTGCAATACAGACAGGAAATAAGGTGCGATTGCTGTTAAATCGTGCAGGAAATCAATATTTTTGCCACGGATCAGCAATTCGAAAAGGACAAACAATCGGCGATCATCTGCTTCGACAGCAAGCTCAAGCAACGTTTCGATTTCGGCTCCTGCAAAAGCCGGCAAGCGGAAACCGTCAAGCGGCATATCGAGTGAACGGAGCGCTTTTTGAAAAGCGGCTTCCATACTTCTTTCAATGGCCATCACTTCGCCTGTCGCTTTCATCTGTGTGCCGAGTTTACGGTTGGCGCCTTCGAACTGATCAAATGGCCAGCGTGGGATTTTCACGGCTACATAATCCAAGGCAGGTTCGAAACTCGCAAAGGTTGTCTGTGTCACTGGATTTCTCAATTCATGCAGTGAATAACCCGCTGCCAGTTTTGCCGCGATTTTGGCAATCGGATAACCGGTTGCTTTGGAAGCCAGCGCCGATGAACGGCTTACGCGGGGGTTCACTTCAATCAAATAATACTCTGACGTTTCAGGATGAAGGGCAAACTGGACATTGCAGGCTCCGATGATCCCTAACGCTTCGATAATGTTGATGGAAGCTGAGCGCAGCGCATGATATTCCTTATCATTCAATGTCTGGCTCGGAGCGACAACAATCGAATCTCCCGTATGTACACCTACAGGGTCCATATTTTCCATGTTGCAGATAGTGATGCAAGTGCCCTGAGCGTCGCGCATCACTTCATATTCCACTTCTTTGTAACCCGCAATGCTTTCTTCCACAAGACATTGTTTAATTGGACTGGCGCTTAAACCTTGCTGTACAAGCGTGATGTAGGAGGCTTCGTCTTTTGCGATTCCACCGCCAAAGCCACCGAGCGTATAAGCAGGTCTGACAATCAGGGGATAGCCGGACGAAGCGGCAAACTCAAGCGCGCCTTCAATGGAATAGATGATGTCACTGCTTGGCACCGGTTCGTCCAGTTTATTCATCAAGGCACGGAATTGTTCACGGTCTTCCGCCTGCTTGATGGATTCGATATTGGTGCCGAGCAAGGCGACGCTGTACTTTGCCAAAACGCCTGCATCACTCAATTTCATCGCCAAAGTCAAACCGGTTTGGCCTCCCACAGTAGCCAGTAGACCATCGGGGCGCTCTTTTTCAATAATGGCTGTCACACTGTCCAATGTCAGCGGCTCGAAATAAACCGTGTCCGACACTGTTTTGTCAGTCATGATGGTCGCGGGGTTGTTGTTGACCAGGACGACTTCAATTCCTTCTTCCTGAAGCGCCAGGCAGGCCTGGGTTCCGGAATAGTCGAATTCTGCCGCTTGACCGATGACGATGGCACCGGAACCGATGACGAGAACTTTTTTAATTTCGGGATGCTTAGGCATGCATTTTCACCTTCTTTTCTTGCTTTATCGTGTTCAGAAATTGTGAGAACAGGCCAAAATGATCTTCTGGACCGGGGGCTGCTTCCGGATGGAATTGAACGGTCATTACAGGCAGGGACGGATGTACGAGCCCTTCGATGCTGCCATCATTGACGTTGGTGTAAAGCACCGACAGCGGTGTGTTTTCAATGCTGTCATCTTTTACCACATAACTGTGGTTTTGTGAGCTCATGCTGATGCGTTTCGTCAGCACATTCATCACGGGATGATTGGCGCCCCGATGTCCATAGCGCAGCTTGGTCGTCTCAGCGCCAAAAGCGGATGCCAGCACCTGGTGGCCGAGACAGATGCCAAGAGACGGATAGCGCTCGGCCCAATCGCGGTAAGTGGCAAACAAATGCTGAAGGGCAGCAGGATCCCCCGGTCCGTTTGAAAATAGCAGGCCGTCCAATTGGAGGGCATCCAGCTTTGCGGTGTCAGTATCATATGGAATGACGCTTACTTTGCAGCGGTGTTTGAGCAATTCGCTTAAAATGGAAGACTTGTACTGGAAATCGATCAATCCAATATGCAGGTCACCATGTCCAATGGTTTGAATGGAAGAACCAGTGACAGGATCGGAAAAGAAATCCGTTTTTATAGGTTTCCATGAAGGAGCAGCTGCCTGAAGGGCACTCAGGTGAGACTGCATCGTTCCGGTTTCCCGGACAGCCTGAATAATTGAACGTGTATCAACGCCGCTCAGAATGGGCACTTGTTGCTGTAAGGCGAATTCTGACAATGAAACTGCCTTCTTTTCAAGTGGTCCATTGTATAATTCAGACACAATAATGCCGGCTGCCTGAATTTTTTCGGATTGCAGGTGTTTTGATTGGATGCCGTATTGGCCAATCAACGGATACGAAAAAACAATGATCTGGTCTTTATAGGAAGGATCAGTGATTACTTCCTCATATCCCGTCATACCGGTGAAAAACACCAGCTCTCCTTGAAGTTCGGTTGGTTTGCCATGCCATTGGCCGGTAAACGTTTGTCCATTTGAAAGTGATAGCATTCCTGTCATCTTTTTCACTCCAGTCCTTTATTCATCCTTTTTGTATATTTATCAATTTGCTTCATCTTTTTTCAGCCGGATGTATATAGCTCAACGACTCTTTATGAATAGTTGTTTGTATTATAATTCTGTATAAAAATTAAGTCAACAGTATTTTTATTAATAAAAGCGAATGAAGAATTAAAAAAGCCCTTCAAAACACTGAAGAAACAGGGAAAATCATGAGATATTACTTATAAAATCCAATTATTTCATGTATAATAACAACAACAAATCTTAGAGGGGGAACAGGTCATGAGTTTGAAGAGAGAGAAGAAAGTGGAAGGTCATGAAGTCGCTTCAATACGCAATGACTATGTCCGCTCGGTGGAACAGGAAGAACAGCGGAAGCAAGCTCATAAAGTTCGTTTGTTCAGAAGGCTGAGTCTTTTTGGAATAGTGGTGCTGATGGCAAGTATATGGATTGGATCGACCATCTATGCACAGTCCCAGACCATTTCTGAAAAAGAGCAGGCGCGTGACGAAGCGCTCATGACACTGCAGCAAATGGAAGAAGAGCAGGCGCGGCTCGAGGAACAGATTCTGTTGCTGAATGACGACGAATATTTGGCAAAAATGGCACGCAGCGAATATTTCCTGTCTGAAGAAGGCGAAATCATTTTTGCACTCCCGAAAACAGAAGAAAAAAGTGAGGAAAAAGAGTAGTAAGTTGACACTCTTTCTTTGTCAGGTATAATTAAAAGTGGGAGAAGTCCCGTTACAAACACTGAATGGCCCAAAGCGGAGTCATCTTAATTTTTAAGGAGGAGCATTTTTTTTATGTCGATTGAAGTAGGCAGCAAGTTAGAAGGTAAAGTTACAGGTATTACAAATTTCGGAGCATTCGTACAGCTTCCGACTGGTGCAACAGGCCTCGTGCATATAAGTGAAGTCGCGGACAACTATGTAAAAGACATCAATGAGCACTTAAAAGTTGGAGAAATGGTGGAAGTCAAGGTAATGAATGTTGAAGCTGACGGGAAAATCGGCCTCTCCATTCGGAAAGCGAAGCCACAACCAGCAGGCGGATCTGATCGACCACAACGCCCTCGTCCAAGCAATCGTTCGTTTGATCGCCAGCCAAAAGAGAACTTTGAAACAAAAATGGCTAAATTCTTAAAGGAAAGCGAAGAGAATATGACGTCATTAAAACGCGCTACAGAATCCAAGCGCGGTGGCCGAGGTGCAAGAAGAGGCTAACTTGCTAGCTGTTTTAATAGTACAGGAAAATGCTTCAATACAGCTTACAACTATAAATTGGAACGCTTCTCAGCAAAGGGAAGCGTTTTTTTTATAAGATTTGCTGGGGAGTGATGGATGTGGAAAGAGAGCGGGTTTTGGAGGCTTTCAGGGACTACGAAATGTATTTGGCTTCATTAAGAACTTCCATAAAAAACGATGAAGATGCCCGTGAGCCTATTGCGGAAGGAAAGTGGTCCATAGCCGAAATCATTCTGCATCTGGCAGAATGGGACCGCTTTATCCGGGAGGAACGCTTGCCGTTTATTAGAAGTGGCAAGGCTTTTGCTTCTTATCCGGAGGTCGACGACTTCAATAGGCGAGCTGTAACAAAAGTGGACGAATTGAAATTTCCCGATATTCTGGCGCATGCTCAAAAGCGGCGCGCGCTGGTGGGAAAAGAGATTGAAAAGCTGGAGCCGCATGAATGGAGCGCTCCTTTTACCATAGGAGACAGCAAAGTCTCTTTTGCTTCTTATTTCGAAGGCATCGTAGAACATGACCGGCACCACATCAGGCAAATCGACTCTTTTTTAACAGAAAAAAAGCAGCGTTCCTGAAAGGAACGCTGCTTTTGAATGGCGGCAGAGGGGATCGAACCCCCGACCTCACGGGTATGAACCGTACGCTCTAGCCAGCTGAGCTACGCCGCCGTGTGCAAACGGACATTTCATATCATACTACTGAATACAGGGCATGTCAATTAGGGATTGGGAATATTTTTGAGTCACTGACTTTATTGACAGAAATAGAGGGCCTGTGAACGAGGTGACTAGATGAAGGAATTTCAAGACAAGATGTTGAGGTATATCAGGAACCATCAATTGATTGTCCCGAACGATACTGTACTGGTGGGGTGTTCGGGCGGTGTGGACTCGATGGTATTGCTGCATTTTTTAAAATCGCAGCAAGAGGCTTTGAAAATCACGGTGCTGGCAGTCCATGTCAACCATATGCTGCGTGGAGAAGAGTCGCTGGAAGATCGTTTGTTCACTGAGGAAGTTTGCAGACACTGGAAAATCCCTTGTTTCAGCCGCGATATCCCGATTCCGCTTATTTTGAAGGAGTCTTCAAACTCCAACAAACAGCAGGTATGCCGTACAGAGCGTTATGCATATTTCAAGGAAATTATGCAAAGCACCCAGGCTACTAAAGTGGCAACTGCTCACCATGCCGACGATCAGGTGGAGACAGTATTAATGGGGGCACTGAGAGGAACGTTGCAGTTAGGGGCTTTTGGTATTCCTGTGAAACGCCCATTTGAGGAAGGCCAGCTGATTCGGCCGCAAATGGCTGTGACCAAAGACGAAATAATGCAATATGCCCGTTTTCACCACATCAAACACCGGGAAGACCCAAGCAATGCGCAGCAAGTCTATACAAGAAACCGCATGCGGCAAGTGGTGCTTCCGCTGTTGAAAAAAGAGAGCAGCGATGTTTCGGAAAAATTTGTGGAACTGGCCGAAGATATGCAACTGGATCAGAATTTCCTGCAGGCGCTGGCGAAAGAAAAATTACAGGCGCTGGTTCGGTATGAAGACAAGGGGATTATGCTGTCAGCAAAGGAATTTCGCATGGAAGCACCTGCTTTACAAAAAAGAATGGTTCTACTACTATTAAATTATCTATATAATGAAAAGCAAGTGATAGTAACAAAGCAGTTGGTTGAACAAGTGCAGAAATTGATGCGAAGTTCAGCCGGTACTGTTTTTTTACATTTGCCGAAAAATTGTATGATGGTTCGGCAGTACGATGCCGTGCGCTTCACTGACCAGCCTTTGGAAAATGAGCAGGCTGGGACTTGCGTGCCACTCACGGAAGAGTGGTCTGAAGCAGTTCATGGCTTTTCTTATAAAGTAATGCCACTTCAGCAGGCTGGTCGTGAGGGAGACGTAAAGTTTTGGTATTTTTCAGCTTCTGGCAAAGCTCATCTGATGCTCAGGACACGCAAGCCGGGGGACCGTATCCAGCTAGCCGGAATGGAGAAGCCGAAAAAAGTATCCCGTTTAATGATTGATGAAAAAGTTCCTGTCTCAACGAGGGAAAGTTGGCCGGTCATTGCCACAGAAACTGATGAAATTTTGCTCATTCCCGGCATACGGCCATCAGCATTCATAAACCGTGTCCAGCAGGATGGGGATAATTGGGTATTGGTTGAAAGAAATGATAAGATTGCGAAAAGCGGATTATAGGAGGTCCACCATGCTACAGAATGACATTGAAGAAGTTTTAATCTCTGAAGAACGGCTACAGGAAAAAGCGCGGGAACTGGGTGCTGCATTAACACGTGATTACGAAGGCAAATATCCTTTGGCGATTGGAGTATTAAAAGGGGCTATGCCTTTTATGGGAGACTTGATGAAGCGCATCGACGGATACGTTGAAATGGACTTCATGGATGTTTCAAGCTACGGGAATGCCACGGTTTCTTCCGGAGAAGTAAAAATTGTCAAAGACTTGAACACCAGTGTGGAAGGGCGCGATCTGCTGATTATTGAAGATATTATCGATAGTGGGTTGACTCTCAGCTATTTAGTGGATCTTTTTAAATACCGGAAAGCGAATTCCATCAGAATCGTCACTCTTCTTGATAAACCGACAGGCCGAAAAGTGGAATTGAAAGCTGACTATATCGGCTTTGAAGTACCGGACGCTTTTGTAGTCGGATATGGCTTGGATTATGCTGAAAAGTATCGGAATCTGCCGTATATCGGAATCCTGAAGCCGGCTGTTTACAGCGGTGAAGACAAATAGTCATAAGAAGGTCACATATTTGTTTTTCTGTAAACAGATGTAAGGGCTTTTCGTTGTATGCTTAAATGTTCCTATGTTAGTATTTAGTATAGTTTTGGGAAACTTTGTGAGGAGGCTTGGGATGAATCGAATATTTCGATACACCATATTTTATCTACTGATTTTCCTAGTTATTATCGGTATTTTGGGGACATTTAATAATAGTGGACAACCGACTGAAAATATAGGATATAACGAATTTCTAGAGGCTTTGGAAAATGGAGAAATTGAAGAAGTCACCATACAACCGGATGCAATGGTTTATGAGGTGACAGGAACAATGGATGATTACGAAGAAGGTCAATCCTTCGTTACCAATATCCCGTTGGAAAATGAAGCATTGACAGCGCAGATTGATGAAGTCGCTGCTGCGCAAGACGTGGAAGTGCAATTCTTAAAGGCACCACAAACAAGCGGCTGGGTTCAATTCTTCACAGGGATCATACCTTTCATTATCATTTTTATCCTCTTCTTCTTCTTACTTAACCAGTCACAAGGCGGCGGTGGCGGCCGAGTGATGAACTTCGGAAAAAGTAAAGCGAAGTTGTATGACGATCAGAAACAGAAAGTTCGTTTCCCTGATGTAGCCGGAGCGGACGAAGAGAAACAGGAATTGGTCGAAGTGGTCGACTTTTTGAAAGACCCTCGCAGATTTGCCGACATCGGCGCACGCATTCCAAAAGGGATTTTGCTTGTAGGACCTCCGGGTACCGGTAAAACCTTATTGGCCCGCGCAGTTGCAGGAGAGGCTGGCGTACCGTTCTTCTCCATCAGTGGTTCGGATTTTGTTGAAATGTTTGTAGGGGTCGGGGCTTCCCGGGTTCGTGACCTTTTTGAAAACGCCAAGAAAAACTCGCCTTGTATCATTTTCATTGATGAAATTGACGCAGTTGGACGCCAGCGTGGCGCAGGACTTGGCGGGGGGCATGATGAGCGCGAGCAAACACTTAACCAGTTATTGGTTGAAATGGATGGATTTGGCGCAAACGAAGGAATCATCATCATCGCTGCAACAAACCGTCCTGACATCTTGGATCCGGCCCTTCTGCGCCCAGGACGCTTTGACCGTCAAATTACGGTTGGACGCCCGGATGTAAAAGGCCGTACGGAAGTGTTGAAAGTGCATGCACGCAACAAACCGCTTGATGAATCTGTCGACTTGAAAGCTATTGCTCAACGGACGCCTGGATTCTCTGGGGCGGATTTGGAGAACTTATTGAACGAGGCTGCACTAGTAGCGGCTCGCCGCAATAAACGAAAAATCGATATGTCCGATATTGACGAAGCAACAGACCGCGTTATTGCTGGTCCTGCTAAAAAGAATCGTGTCATTTCGAAAAAAGAACGAAATATTGTCGCTTTCCATGAATCCGGCCATACAGTTGTTGGTTTAATACTGGACGATGCGGATATTGTCCATAAAGTGACAATCGTGCCTCGTGGACAAGCAGGCGGATATGCAGTAATGCTTCCAAGAGAAGACCGTTACTTCATGACCAAACCGGAATTACTGGATAAGATCGCTGGATTGCTTGGTGGACGTGTATCTGAAGATCTGATCTTCGGCGAAGTATCCACTGGTGCCCACAATGACTTCCAGCGTGCGACGGCAATTGCCCGCAGCATGGTAACGGAGTATGGCATGAGTGACAAAATCGGTCCGATTCAATTTGGTCAGGCTCAAGGCGGCAATGTATTCCTTGGCCGTGACTTTAACTCGGATCAAAACTATTCAGACGCAATTGCTTTTGAAATCGATCAGGAAATTCAGCGCATCATCAAAGAGCAATACATTCGCACAAAAGAGATTCTGACGAAAAACAAAGACCTTCTTGAATTGATTGCCAATACGCTGCTTGAAGTAGAGACATTGGATGCTGCCCAGATTCTTCACTTGAAAGAACATGGTACGCTGCCTGAGCGCTCTTACGAAGCACTGAATGGTGATTATGAAAAAGACGAAACTCCTGATTTGGAGAAAGATGTGACTCCTGACATTACAGGAGCTCCAAGTGATCCTTCATCAGGGGACTTGCCTGATGAAGATGAAAAAGTTGGTTCATCTGGTCCGATCAAAGAAGATCGGAAATAAGAGGCATTTTAAGCTGGTTGCCCGCTTCCTTCAATAAGGAGCGGCAACCAGCTTTTTGCTTTTATAGAAATTATGGTATGATGTTGTGGAAAATCGTCGATAAGTGAGGAATAATGATTATGATTTTAGCAATGGATATAGGCAACTCCAATATTATGTTAGGCGTTTATCATGAAGAGCGTTTGATGCATCATTGGCGAATGGAAACGGATCGCCACAAAACGGAAGACGAATACGGTATGCAGATCAAAGCGTTTTTAACGGATGTTGGTTTAGGTTTTGACTCCATTGACGGCATGATTATTTCTTCCGTAGTCCCTCCGTTGCTGTTTTCGCTGGAACGGATGTGTGAAAAATATTTCCGGCTCAAGCCATTGATTGTGGGACCCGGCGTCAAAACCGGTTTAAACATCAAGTATGACAATCCCCGGGATGTCGGAGCTGACCGTATTGTCAATGCGGTAGCCGCCATACATGAATATGGCAGTCCACTGATTATCGTGGACTTCGGTACTGCGAATACGTATTGTTATATCAATGAATACAAGCAATATATGGGTGGGGCCATCGCTCCAGGAATCAGTGTCTCGACAGAAGCGCTCTACAACCGTGCTTCCAAGTTGCCCAGAATTGAAATCGCCCGTCCAGACAATATAGTAGGGAAAAATACGGTATCGGCGATGCAGTCAGGCATTGTCTATGGATACGTAGGGCAAGCTGAAGGAATCATCAAGCGTATGAAACAGCAAAGCAGTGAAAAAACCACTGTTATTGCAACGGGAGGGATGGCTCAACTGATCGCAAGTGAGTCAGCCGAAATCGATAGAGTGGACCCTTTTTTAACTTTAAAAGGACTGTACTTAATTTATAAGCGCAACGAAGCGTAAGGAAAGGGACGATCAATGTGTCAGATTATTTGGTGCGCGGGCTCGCCTTTAATGGCAGTGTTCGGGTATTTGCAGTAGATAGTACAAAAACAGTAGGGGAAGCGCAGCAGCGCCATATGATGTGGCCGACGGCTTCTGCAGCATTGGGACGCGCCATGACAGGTGGGGTCATGCTGGGTGCGATGTTGAAAGGTGAAGACAAAGTGACAGTTAAAGTGGAAGGCGGAGGACCGATTGGTGCAATTTTGGTCGACAGCGATGCAAAAGGGCATGTGCGCGGCTACGTTACGAATCCACAGACTCATTTTGACCTGAGCAAAGAAGGAAAGCTGGATGTGCGCCGTGCTGTAGGAACAAATGGAATGCTCTCAGTCGTTAAAGATTTAGGGATGCGCGATAACTTTACTGGGCAGACCCCGATTGTTTCCGGCGAAATTGCAGAAGATTTCACTTACTACTTTGCTGTATCAGAGCAAGTGCCGTCCTCGGTCGGTTTAGGCGTGCTCGTCAATACGGATAATTCCATTCTTGCTGCAGGCGGGTTTATCCTTCAGCTGATGCCGGATACTGATGAAGATACCATTCAGAAAATAGAGCAGCGTATTTCTTCCATTGATCCTGTTTCCAAAATGATTCAGCGCGGCTTAACGCCGGAACAGATTTTGGGAGAAGTTGTAGGCGAAGAAAACCTGCAGATTCTAGATGAAATGCCGGTGAGCTTTCATTGCAATTGTTCCAAAGAACGGTTTGCCACTGCCCTTTTGGGACTGGGACAAAAAGAAATTCAAGATATGATTGAAGAAGATGGAATGGCGGAAGCCCAGTGCCATTTCTGTTTGGAAACGTACCACTACTCAAAAGAAGAATTGGAAGCGCTTGTCGATGAGCTGGAATCCTAACAGAAGACGAACCGGTGCGACGCCGGTGCAGGCGGAACAGCCTAGAAGACGATTGAAGACAAAGCCTTTGCTCATTCTTATTCTGATTTTGCTGGTGGGGAACTTTTTGTGGTTTGTGGCTTGGTTGATTCCCGACAGCAAAGCAGAAGGAACTGAAAAAGTAGCTTCTGTGGACGGGGATGACATCAGCCGCCAGGAGTGGATGCTGGCCATGGAGGAACAGCATGGCCGCAGCGTATTGCTCGAATTGGTCAACGAAAAAGTGATGGAGACGGCTGCCGAAGAGTATGGTATTGAAGTGGCAGAAAGTGAAATTGACCTGGAAATGGCGATGCTGCGTTCGGCACAGGATGAGACCGACATGACGTTGTACGCCAGTCAGGAAAATCGGATGCGGGATAAGATAAAAGCCCAGCTCATCCTGGAGAAAGTGCTGACAAAAGATGTGGTGATTGAAGAAGCGGCTGTCAAAGAATTTTATGACGAAAATCAGGAGCTCTATGATATTAAAGAAGCTTACAGAGCTCGTATGATTGTAGTTGAGTCGGCTGAAGAAGCGCAAAAAACGATAGAAGAGCTGGAAAGTGGTTCTTCTTTTGAAGCATTGGCAAGAGAGCGTTCCATAGATACGGCAACCGGCAGCCTGGGAGGCGATATCGGGTATGTTACCCCCGAACAAACGACTGTAGACGAGGCGGTTGCAGAAGCTGTCGGCTCTATTGATGTGGGTGAGTGGTCTTCTCCGTTGAATCTTGAAGACGGCCGTATAGCCATTGTGTCTGTGACGGATAAAGTGGCTGGCCAAGCTTTCTCATACGAAGACGTAGCTGATCGCATCAGCCGTGAGCTGGCTCTTGAGCAATTGCCTCAATCAGTGACGCCTGAAGCATTTTGGCAGGAATTCGATGCCCAATGGTTCTACGGGGAATAGCAGCAACAAAAGGAAGCATGAAAATGCTTCCTTTTTGTCGTTTTAATTTCCTTCTGAATCTTCATCGGTTTCCACGTCAGGATTCATATCGGTTTCCAAATCTTCCTCTGGATTGGTGTCATCCTGTTCCAAATCCAGATCCGACTCGGTATCTGTATTCTGTTCTTCTTCCGGGACAACCTCCAGGTCTTCTTCGATAACAGGCTCTTCTTCCTCACCGCAGCCGGCCAATACCACCATCGACAACAAAGCTGCCGAGCCTGCTTTGATCCATTTATTGTTCAACATGAAAGTTCCTCCTTCCCAATAAACCCTTTCATTATCCATTAATTTTCCATACCCTTTTCATTTCCTGTGAAACTTTCTGACAGGCGTAAATAATAAAGGGAAAAGGCCTGCTTTTATTGAAGGAAACAGTGTTTTCTGTTGATTCGTACAATTTGACAATTGCACGAAAAGATTGGTATCCTTAGCGCTAGGTAAAGTCGATTAAAATAGTAGGGATTAGGAGTGTGGATAATGAATCGTGTAGGAAATTCAATAACGGATTTGATTGGACAAACACCTATTGTGAAACTGAACCGCCTTACAGGGCCCGAGGATGCTGAGGTTTACTTAAAATTGGAGTATTTCAACCCGGGAAGCAGTGTTAAGGATCGGATTGCTTTATCTATGATAGAAGCTGCAGAAAAAGAAGGCGATCTAAAAGAAGGCGATACCATCATCGAGCCGACCAGTGGGAATACGGGAATCGGCTTAGCGATGATTGCCGCGGCAAAAGGGTATAAATCAGTGCTTGTCATGCCGGACACGATGAGCATGGAACGGCGGAATTTGCTCCGCGCTTACGGGGCGGAACTTGTTTTGACCCCGGGAGCCGATGGCATGAACGGAGCGATCAAAAAGGCGGAAGAATTGGCTGCTGAAAAAGGCTGGTTTATGCCACAGCAATTCAATAACGAAGCAAATCCGGAAGTTCACAGATTGACGACAGGGCCGGAAATCGTTGAGGCAATGGGCGACCAACTGGATGCGTTCGTTTCAGGGATAGGAACAGGCGGAACCATCACAGGAGCTGGCCAGGTACTGAAGGAAAAATATCCCGATATTTTAATCGCTGCTGTTGAACCATCAGCTTCCCCTGTGTTATCTGGAGGAAAGCCGGGACCGCATAAAATTCAAGGAATCGGCGCAGGCTTTGTGCCTAAAGTGCTGAACACTGAAATCTATAATGAAGTGATTCAAGTGTCGAATGAGCAGTCCTATGAAACAGCGCGGAAAGTCGCGCGTGAAGAAGGCATTTTAGGTGGAGTTTCTTCAGGAGCAGCTGTTTACGCTGCTTTGGAACTGGCGAAGCGATTGGGCAAAGGGAAAAAAGTGCTGGCTGTCCTTCCGTCTAACGGAGAACGGTATTTGAGCACCCCGCTTTATCAATTTGAAGACACCAACTAACAGGTTAAACAGAGAGAGTGTGCCTCAGGCATGCTCTTTTTTTATGGATAAGTTACCTCTACTCGCGTTAAGATGAAATTAATACAAGCGGTGTCAGGGTGACTTTTGCTTCTGACCTTTGGAAAGGATGTAGACTTGATGGATATTGATTTCAACAAAAAAACATGGGTGATGGGGATTTTGAATGTGACACCGGACTCTTTCTCGGATGGCGGCCGCTACACCACGATGGACCGGGCAATGGAACAGGCAAAGCAAATGGCAGCGGATGGAGCGGATATTATCGATGTAGGCGGTGAATCGACGCGTCCGGGGTATACTCAAGTATCAGACCAAGAGGAAATAGACAGGGTGGTTCCAATCATCAAGGCATTATCATCAGAGTTGGATATACTCATTTCCATTGATACATACAAATCGGAAGTGGCCAGAGCAGCAGTGGAAGCTGGAGCTCATATCATCAATGATATTTGGGGAGCGAAATACGACCCTGAAATTGCCAAAGTGGCAGCGGAAAAGCGTGTGCCTCTCATTCTCACGCATAATCGTAAAGATACCTCCTATAACAATTTCTGGGAAGAAGTGCAGCGTGATTTAAAAGAAAGCATCCAAATTGCATTGGACGCTGGAGTGGAAAAAAAGCGCATCTGGTTGGACCCGGGCATCGGGTTTGCCAAAACGGCTGCCCACAACATTGAGATGATGCAGCGTCTGGATCGGCTGGTGGAGATGGGTTATCCAGTGCTCCTGGGTACATCGAGAAAGTCGATTATCGGTAAAGTCCTGGATGTACCTGTAACAGAAAGGTTGGAAGGGTCGCTGGCGACGGTATGTTACGGTGTGGAAAAAGGCTGCCAGATCGTCCGTGTCCACGATGTAAAAGAAACCAGCCGCGCCGTTCGGATGATGGATGTACTGACTGGCAAACAGGTTTATAAGGGGGAAGATTGATGGATTTCATCCATTTAAATGAAATGGAGTTTTACGGCTATCATGGGGTGTTCCCCGAAGAAAAAAAACTGGGACAACGATTTCGACTGACGGTTTCATTGGCTGTTGATTTAAAACAGGCCGGACAGACAGATGAATTGGAGCATACCGTCCACTATGGTGAAGTGTATGAAACATGCCGTGCAATTGTCGAAGGTCAACCCAAAAAGCTGGTGGAAGCGGTGGCGGAAGAAGTGGCATCACGGATTCTTTCTGAATTTCCGCTCGTCAAAGGCATCCGAGTGCAGTTGATCAAGCCGGACCCTCCAATTCCCGGCCACTACAAATCTGTCGCAATCGAATTGACACGGGGGGAATGGACATGAATGAGAGTTTCCTGTCCCTCGGTTCGAATATGGGGGACCGTCTTGCTATGCTGAAGCAGGCTGTGAAATTATTGCAGCAACACCCGCAAGTGGAAGTTGCTGCAATCTCTTCCTTGTACGAGACAGATCCGGTCGGTTTTACTGAGCAAGCGCCTTTCCTGAACATGGTCGTTCACTTGCAAACCAGCTTGTCCGCAGTGGAATTACTGGATGTTTGTCAAGAAATTGAACAAACACTGGAGCGGAAGCGAACCATTCGATGGGGTCCGCGGACAATAGACCTTGACATTTTGTTGTATAATCAAGACAATATGAAAACAAAGAGACTTATTGTCCCTCACCCACGGATGAAAGAACGCGCTTTTGTCCTTATTCCGTTGCTTGAGTTGAAATCTTCAATAGAAGGTATCAAAAAGCCAGCCTCCTCGGGGGTCCGATTGTGGAGAACGTATGAGAGTATTGAGGAATTTATTCGAGAGAATTGAAGTTCCAGCTTGCAGCAGTCGAACAGAAACAGCGAATTACAAAAGAAGTCGTGCAGTTTAAGTTGAATACATTGGCTGCCACAAATTCGTGGCAGCTTTTTTCATGTAGTCGAAACCAAAATTGTGTACAATAGAGAAATGTACGTATGAGCGTAGCTTTGAAATACAAAGGAGTGTAGAAAATGTCAGAAGAGTTGAATGACCAAATTGTGGTAAGACGC
The DNA here is from genome assembly GCF_003719725.1 of Planococcus salinus. GTDB lineage: Bacteria > Bacillota > Bacilli > Bacillales_A > Planococcaceae > Planococcus > Planococcus salinus. The sequence goes on from NZ_RIAX01000016.1 coordinate 49,564, forward strand.
CAGAAAATGCAATCTTTCCGTGAAAACGGAATTGACCCGTTCGGGGCGCGTTTTGAGCGTAGTCACTTATCGGAGGAAATTATAAATGAATATGGAGAGTTATCAAAAGAAGAACTGGAAGAAAATCCGCATGAAGTGGTAATCGCTGGACGGGTGATGACAAAGCGCGGAAAAGGGAAAGCGGGTTTTGCCCACCTTCAGGATTTAAAAGGACAGATCCAGATTTATGTAAGAAAAGATGCAATCGGGGATGAGGCCTATGAGTATTACAATACGGTGGATTTAGGGGACATCCTTGGAGTAAGGGGAACAGTCTTTAAAACCAAAGTCGGTGAATTGTCTGTCAAAGCAAAAGAAGTTGTGTTTTTAACAAAAGCACTCCGTCCGCTCCCAGAGAAATTTCACGGCTTAAAAGACGTGGAGCAACGCTATCGCCAACGTTATTTGGATCTGATCACCAGTGATACGAGCAAAGAAACCTTTATCGTGCGCAGCCAAATCATTCGCTCCATGCGTCGCTACCTGGATAACCAAGGCTTCTTGGAAGTTGAAACGCCTATGCTGCACTCCATAGCCGGTGGAGCGGCTGCAAGACCTTTCGTAACCCACCACAACGCTTTGGATATGGAACTTTATATTAGGATTGCGATTGAACTTCACTTAAAGCGCTTAATCGTAGGTGGTCTGGAAAAAGTATACGAAATCGGCCGTGTCTTCCGAAATGAAGGCATTTCTACACGCCATAATCCTGAATTCACAATGCTTGAGCTTTACGAAGCATACGCGGATTTCAACGATGTGATGGAACTGACGGAGAATTTAATTTCACATGTGGCACAAGAAGTATTGGGTACTACTTCCATTCAATATGGGGATGACGAAATTAACCTTGCTCCCGGTTGGAAACGGCTGCACATGGCAGATGCAGTGAAAGAATATACCGGAGTGGATTTTTGGCAGCAGTTAACAAAAGAAGAAGCCCATGTTTTAGCAGAAGAGCACAATGTAGAAGTTAAGCCAACTATGGAAGTTGGGCATATTCTAAATGAGTTCTTTGAACAAAAAGTGGAAGAGCAGCTGGTACAGCCGACATTTGTTTATGGACATCCAGTGGAAATTTCGCCGTTAGCGAAAAAGAATCCGGATGATGAACGTTTTACTGATCGATTTGAATTGTTTATTGTGAGACGTGAACATGCAAATGCATTTACAGAATTAAATGATCCGATCGATCAGCGCGAACGCTTTGAAGCACAGCTTGTTGAAAAAGCGGAAGGAAATGACGAAGCGCACGAAATGGACGAAGATTTCATTGAAGCATTGGAATACGGTATGCCACCTACTGGAGGTCTTGGTATCGGGATTGACCGTCTCATTATGTTGCTGACGAATTCTCCTTCGATAAGAGACGTGCTGTTATTTCCGCAAATGCGACCAAGAGATTAAGAAAAGCTACTCAACAAAAACTGTATTGGAAGTTCGGCTCAAGGGAATATAAACTTGAGTCGATTTTTTTTTTGGAAAAATTGTTGCAAACTTATTTGATCGATGATATATTATTTCATGTCGCATTTTTGGTGGCGATGACATCGAAAGAATTTCTAAAAAAGTGTTGACTTCCACAAGGGAAGTTGGTAATATAGAAAAGTCGCCAATAAGCGGCGGGCAAAACTTGAACCTTGAAAACCGAACAGCAAAACGTCAACGAATGACGTCACGAGCGCCTTGGCGCGCGAACGGCTTTTGCGAGGATCGCCTTTGGGCGATCGGAGCACAGCCTTCGAGCTTCTT
>NZ_RIAX01000017.1 GCF_003719725.1 Planococcus salinus
TGCGATGGTCGTAGGTTCGAATCCTACCTTCGGAGCCATACTGGGGAAGTACTCAAGTGGCTGAAGAGGCGCCCCTGCTAAGGGTGTAGGTCGGGCAACCGGCGCGAGGGTTCAAATCCCTCCTTCTCCGCCAGTAATTGGCCCCTTGGTCAAGCGGTTAAGACACCGCCCTTTCACGGCGGTAACACGGGTTCGAATCCCGTAGGGGTCATTCTAAAAAAGCGTCATGCATTCCATTGCATGACGCTTTTTTTATTTGCAGTTCGCCAAAAAGTTTAGGCTTTAACGGATTGGTGAACTGCCGGAACAGGTTTTTGGTTGGATAAATGACTGTGCAAAGCCATGCCGATTATTATAATAAAGACACCCAGCCAGGATAATGGAGAAGGAAAAGCGATTGATAAAATCAACATTTCACCAGCTAAAGCAAAAATAACTTCCATGGATTGTGTGGCTTCCACAGATCCCAGTTTTTGCATATCTCCTCTTACCATATCGGTAGCCTTGAAGAAAAGGACGGTAGCAATTATACCTGAACAAACTGCGACCACTAACGTTTGAAAGCTTTGTTCAATGCTGGGTGGTCCTACGGTAAATAAGCCATAAATTGAGAGCAGCAGCCAGAATGGAAGACTCGCCAATGTCATGCCCAGTACTCGCTGATAGGCATCCAGGCGACCTTCGCAGCTATCCATCATTTTCCGGTTTCCCAGTGGGTATGCAAAAGCAGCCAAAATGACTGGCAGGACACCGAGCAGCAAAACACCGGTTGGTAAAGAAGAGGCATGCTGTAGTTGCATGAGAACAATTCCTACGAGAATAATCAGCGAAATTCCTAAGCCTTTTAAAGGGATTTTGCCTCTTTGAAGGACAGGTCCCTGGCTTGTTTGTTTTTTTACCAGGAACAAAGGGGCAAGCAAAGTGCCGGCGATTATCGTAAATTGCCAGGTTCCAGCAATCAGCCATCCCGGGGAGTAGGCGGCAGCGTAGCACAAAGGAGCATAAAATAAACCGAATCCGACAAAGCTCCATAGCAGCCAGGTTCCGGGATTTTTCTTCATTTCCTTCAAAAGAGGCCCCATGTTTTTGCGGGCCAGAACAATAATCACCAGAAATGGCACCATGAAAATATATCGAAGTGAAGCACTCCAAATCCAGCTGCCGCCGCTTGCTTCCATTGCAGCGTTTAAAACAAATGTAACAGCAAAAAAGAATGCTGCAAGAATACCAATGACAATGGGACGCATATATTCACCTCAACTTTGTTTCAAACTTACTATCAAACATATCGCATAGTGGATACTGCATCAATAAAAATTTTTATGGTGCAAATGAAAAAGGCCTTTCCTTAACGGAGAGGCCTTTTTTTCACAGCAAGTGACTGATTAATAATCCGATTCCCAAAAGGAAAGCGAATAATGTATTGGTGACACCGGTATCTTTCATGGCCGGCATTACTTTCAGTGGTTCTGAAAACTTCCTGAAGACAGCAATGACTTTTACGGGCTTGACTGCGCTGAGCAGCACGAGAAGCGTCCAGGGAGTGACTGCCCCTATTATCACGAGCAGAATGATCCAGGCATATGACAAAGCGAAAAATGCCAGTAAGATGTTAACGGCTGCAGGTCGTCCGACTAATATGGCGAGTGTTTTGCGCCCGCTTTCTGCATCTCCCACCATATCGCGGATATTATTCGACATCATGATTGCTGCCACAAGCAGTGTACTTGGGATTGCCAGTAGCACTGCCTGTGTGCTGACGGTACCGGTTTGGATGAAAAATGCGATAATGACAATCAAAAAGCCCATGAACAAGCCTGAGAATAATTCACCGAACGGCGTGGAAGCAATTGGATAGGGGCCTCCTGTGTAAAAATAACCTACTGCCATGGCAATAGCGCCCACTACGAGAAGCCACCAGCTGGTTTGTGAACAAATATAAAGACCGATCACCGCGGATATTCCATACAACAGGAACGCCAGGGACAATACGGTTTTCGGGCTGACGCCATTGCGTACAATGGCGCCGCCGATTCCTACGGACTTTTCGTTGTCCAATCCACGGGCAAAATCGTAATATTCGTTGAACATATTGGTGGCTGCCTGGATCATCAGACTGGCGACAAGCATGGCGAGAAATAAATCCCACCGGATTGAAGTATGATTCAAAGCAATCATTGTTCCTAAAAAGACAGGGGCAAAAGCTGCGGTTAACGTATGGGGGCGTGTAAGCTGCCACCAAACCCGCCAGCCGCTGTCCGCTTGTATTGAATGTGTCATATTTATATCTCTCCTTTAATTCATTCCAATCTATATTGTACTGCAAAAATGAAGGAATTACAGCAAATGGTGTGCTGATTTCAACAGAAAAGGGTATGATAGAGGGTAGAGGTTTAAAGTGTAGCAGTTTGGCGCACACTCAGTGCAGCTAATGAAAACGGAGGTAATATGATGAATTCACAACCGTATTCATCGACCAGTAATTCCATGGATACGCGTTATTCTGCGTATCGCTTTTATACAGAAACAATTGAAATCTCCCCTTTGTCGGCTTTGGCGTTTTTTGAAGCAGGGGGAAAAGGGCATAATGGCAAGCGGATGTTTTGGCAAAACAGGGAAAAGACGTTTACGTTTGTCGGACTTGGTCATGCGCATGTATTGTCGGCTTCGGACTATTACGGACGATTTGAAGATATCAAACAGCAGTGGCAAAGCCTGTGCCAACAAATCGTTAACGAAGAGCCGGAAGTACAACCGATCCTTTTCGGTGGATTTTCGTTTGATCCATTAAATGATTATGAAAGTGAATGGATTCATTTCCCGGACGCTTATTTTGTGGTGCCGTCTTTTCAGCTGACTTTGAAAGAAGACCGTGCATATGTCAGTATTCATCTGATTTCAACAAAACAGGACACATTTGGTGAATTTGAGGCTTTAAGAAAAGAGCGGGACCAGTTGATCCATGCGGCGCAAGTGTCGGAATTGGCAAGTTATGAAAAGCCGCTTGTGATTGAACGCCAGGAAATCAAAAAACAACAATATATGGAATCCATCAAAAAAGTGACGGAAGTGATCAAAGCGGAACAAGCGGAAAAAGTGGTCATCGCCAGAGCGATGAAGCTGACGTTTGAACAGCATTTGCCTTCTTCTTCTGCGCTTTACCAGGTTTCCAAAGAACAGCCGGAAAGCTTTTTGTTCGGTCTGGAAGCGGAAGACCAATTCTTCTTCGGTGCCACGCCCGAGCGCTTGGTGAAAGTGGAAGACCAGCAGGCATTATCGACTTGTCTGGCAGGGTCGATTCCCCGCGGAAAAACGGTGGAGCAGGACACAGAGCTTGGCAATGAATTATTAAATGATCCGAAAAACCGTTCGGAACATCAGTATGTGGTGAATATGATCAGCCAGGTTTTTGCGGAACACTGTGCCAGCATGTATATTCCGAAACAGCCGAAATTGATGAAAATCCGGGATATTCAGCATTTGTACACGCCGGTTGAAGGAAAGTTGACAGATGGCTCCACCTTATTTGATTTGGTGAAGGATCTGCACCCGACACCGGCACTGGGCGGAGAACCGAAGGAAGAGGCGCTCAGTCTTATCCGCCAGTATGAAACGATGAACCGCGGCTATTATGCAGCACCGGTCGGCTGGATCGATGCCAATGGTAACGGGGAATTCGCTGTAGCCATCCGTTCGGCTTTACTGAATGAACAGGACGCTTTTTTGTTTGCAGGAGGCGGAATTGTCGCAGATTCCACGCCTGAGTCGGAGTACGCAGAAACATGGGTTAAATTCAGACCGATGCTGCGCGCATTGGGAGGTCAATTGAGTGACGAATCGTGAGTTTTTGACGGAATACGTATCAGCTTTCACCCATTCACTCGTCCAGTCGGGTTTGACGAATGTGGTGATCAGTCCGGGATCCCGGTCCACACCGCTTGCTTATGCCTGCATGAAGCAGGAAGGCCTGGCGGTTTACCGGCAGATTGATGAACGCTCGGCGGCTTATTTTGCGCTTGGTATGGCAAAAGCTACTGGAAAACCGGTCATGCTGCTGTGTACATCAGGCACAGCGGCCGCCAATTATTTTCCGGCCATCGTCGAAGCATTTTATGCGCGTGTGCCGTTGCTTGTCGTAACCGCTGACCGGCCACATGAGCTGCGGGAAGTCGGAGCTCCGCAGGCGATCAACCAGATCAACCTTTTCGGTTCTCATGTAAAATGGGCTGCCGATTTGCCGATGCCGGAACCGGATAACAAATTGGAATTTTTGTCCCGCCATTTGCATCGTTCACTGGCTTCGGCTGTGACTGCACCAATGGGACCGGTGCATTTGAACGTACCGTTCCGCGAACCGCTGCAGATCGACTTTCAACAGCCATATAACAGTCAGGTGGAGATGACCCATATAACGGGTGATGCCGTGTTGAACGAAAACGCCAAATCGTTTTTGCAGGAGACCCTGGCAAAAGAGCGGGGACTTTTGATAGTCGGGGAAATGACTGCTTCAGTGCCGGACGCTTTTTGGGATTTCGTCCGGAAGTTGAACTGGCCGATACTGGCAGATCCTCTATCAAATCTTCGGGCTAATGTGAAGCCCGAAGATCAGCATTTGATCATCGATTCGTACGATGCTTTACTAAAAAACGAAGCGTTCAAAAACGAGGTGATTCCAGAAGTGGTGGTCCGCGTAGGCCCTCAGCCGGTATCGAAACCTTTGACGTTATACCTGTCAGCCATTAAGCCCGAAACGTATATCGTGTTTGACGAAAGTCCGATGATGCGTGATGCTCAGTCGATTGCGACCCACCATGTACAAGTTCCGGCTGCTGCGTTGTGGCAGTTGCCTATAAATGAAAAAATGGATAATCCATACACGAAGAAATGGTCGGAAGCGTCAGAACTTTTTTGGAAGCTGATGGCCGTGCACTGCGAAGAGCAATGCGATGAAGGCGTTTTGGCCAAAGTGTTTTTTGAACAACTGTCAGGCTGTGATCTGACGGTCAGCAGCAGTATGCCAATCCGTGATGCCGATACGTTTTTCCGCACGACAGAACGGGATGTCATGATTTACGCGAACCGCGGTGCAAACGGCATTGACGGAGTCGTATCGACGGCTTTCGGCGTACAGGCGGCGACACAGCGGCCAGGCTATTTGTTCATCGGGGACTTGTCGTTTTTGCATGACATGAACGGCTTGATCGCTTCGAAAATGCAGGCTGCGGATTTGACCATTGTGATTATGAATAACGATGGCGGCGGCATTTTCTCTTATTTGCCGCAGTCCAAAGAAGAGCGGTATTACGAAGAGCTGTTTGGCACCCCGACAGGCCTGACGTTCAGTGACGCGGCGAAAATGTACGATGCCGAGTATGCAGCGGTTGAGACAAAAGAGCAATTGATAACCGCCTTGCGGAATGAAAAACAGAAGCCGGTGAAAATTGTGGAAGTGTTCACGGACCGGCAGCACAATGTCACCACGCACCGGAAATTATGGGACAGCTTGCACGAGGAGCTGGCGAAACAATGAAAGTGACAGTCAATGGGCTTGTTTACCAGGTGGAAATTTTCAATGAAGAAAGCAAGAAAACCGTCGTGTTTCTGCACGGCTTTACCGGCAGTACGAAGACGTGGCAGGAAGTGGTTTCCCGTTTGGCGGGATATAAGGTCGTGCTGGTCGACTTGATCGGCCACGGCGGGACGGAAAGTCCAGCCGTGACGACGCGGTATTCCATGGAGCACCAAATCGCTGATCTGGATGCGCTCTTCGACATATTGGCTTTGCCGAAATTGACGCTTATTGGTTATTCGATGGGTGGCCGGACGGCACTGGCCTATGCCTGCACGCATCCTGAACGTCTGGAGTCGCTGATTTTGGAAAGTGCTTCTCCGGGACTCGTTTCCGAACAGCAGCGTTTGGAGCGCCGGCAGCGTGATGAATCATTGGCGGACCGGATCGAAGAGGGTGGTGTGGCATCGTTCGTTGACAAATGGGAAGAGATTCCGTTGTTCGAAACACAGAAGCGATTGCCCGAATCCGTCAAAGCTTCTGTACGCAGTGAACGGCTTTCCCAGGAAGCAACAGGATTGGCCAACAGCCTTCGTGGAATGGGGACAGGTGCGCAGCGTTCTTATTGGGACTGTTTAAGAGAATTGCCGATACCGGTTTTATTGGTTACAGGAACTTTGGACTCGAAGTTTACGGCGATTGCAGGAGAAATGTTGGCACATTTACAGGATGGCCAATGGGAAAAGGTGGATGCCGGACATGCAATTCATGTGGAAAAACCGGCTGAGTTTGCTACAATAGTAGAGAAGTATTTGAGTTTCTATTAAGAGGAGGAAAATCATGACACGCGAGTGGGTAACAGAACGTACATATGAAGACATCAAGTACGAAACGTATAATGGCATTGCGAAAATTACCATTAATCGGCCGGAAGTGCGCAACGCTTTCCGTCCATTGACAGTTCAGGAATTGATCGATGCTTTTTCACGTGCGCGCGATAACGCGGATGTAGGTGTAATTGTGTTGACAGGAGAAGGCGAAAAAGCATTTTGTTCAGGCGGTGACCAGTCCGTACGCGGACATGGCGGTTATGTTGGAGACGACGAAATTCCGCGTTTAAACGTGCTGGATCTTCAGCGCCTGATTCGCGTCATCCCGAAACCGGTCGTAGCGATGGTGGCAGGATATGCAATCGGCGGCGGGCATGTATTGCACGTCGTATGCGATTTGACAATTGCTGCAGACAACGCACGTTTCGGCCAAACGGGACCGCGTGTCGGTTCGTTTGACGCAGGATACGGTTCAGGTTATTTGGCGCGCATCATCGGTCATAAGAAAGCGCGTGAAATCTGGTACTTATGCCGTCAGTATGACGCGCAGGAAGCGCTTGATATGGGCTTGGTCAATACAGTCGTGCCATATGAAAAACTGGAAGACGAAACGGTTCAATGGTGCGAAGAAATGCTTTCCATGAGCCCGACAGCACTTCGTTTTGTAAAAGCGGCGATGAATGCCGATACAGACGGTCTGGCCGGCCTTCAGCAAATGGCTGGCGATGCGACATTGCTTTACTATACAACGGATGAAGCGAAAGAAGGCCGTGATGCGTTCAAGGAAAAACGCAAACCGGACTTTGGTCAATTCCCCCGTTTCCCTTGATTTTTGAATAACTGAAGCTGTCCTCTACAGGGCAGCTTTTTTTTGAAGGAAGGATTTTTGCGATGACATATCCAAATTGGCTGAGCCAGCGTGCTCATTTGAGCGGGAGCCGCCTGGCTTTATCATTTCAAGAGACACAATGGACCTTTTCCGAAATCAATGACGTGGCGCTGGAATATGCCGGCAAGCTGACAGCGCTTGGTGTTCAAAAAAATACACGTGTGGCGATTCTTGCGAAGTCTTCGCCTGAGTTTGTCTTTGTCATGTATGGCTGTCTGCATGTCGGCTGCGAGATGGTCATGCTGAATGAACGCTTGGCACGGGCAGAGCTGTCTTACCAAATTGATGATTCATCAGCGGATTACGTGTTGGTGGATGATGTACTGAAAGAGAAAGTTACAGACAGTCAATTGATTTTATTCAGCCGGATCAAAGGTACTTCACCGGTTCCTTTTACACCACAGAAAGAATGGAAAAAGGAACGCACCATTTCCATCATGTATACATCCGGAACGACAGGAAATCCGAAAGGAGTCCGACAGACAGCGGAAAACCACTTTTCGAGTGCGGTTTCATCAGCGTTGAATATTGGGATTTCACCTGAAGACGTCTGGCTTTGCGTAATGCCGCTGTTCCATATCAGCGGATTTTCGATTTTGATGCGTTCACTGATCTATGGTATGGGTGTCCGTCTGCATGATAAATTCGATGCCTCGAGCTGTGCTGCAGAACTGCAGGCCGGAAGGGTGACACATATGTCGGTTGTCGGAGTGACGCTGGAGCGGATGCTTGATGTGTTGGCAGCTGATGAGATGAGCGTTTCTCCCAAGTTTAAAACGATGTTGGCGGGGGGCGGACCCGTGCCGGTCGCTTATATTCAGCGTGCAGCATCCTATGGCATTTCAGTGCTGCAAACCTATGGCATGACGGAAACTTCCTCTCAGACGACTACGCTTCAACCGGCAGATGCAGCCCAGAAAATTGGTTCTTCCGGCAAGCCGCTGTTTTTGTACCAAGTAAAAATAGATGGGGCGGAAAAAGCAGGGGATAAGGGTGAAATTTTAATCCATGGTCCACAAGTAACGCCTGGCTATATCGGCAGGTTCGCGGACCGGAACGTTCAGGAAGACGGCTGGCTCCATACCGGCGATGTCGGATTCTTGGACGAAGAAGGATTTTTGTTCGTCGTGGACCGTCGTTCAGATCTGATTGTATCAGGCGGAGAAAACGTTTATCCGGCTGAAATCGAGAAAGTGCTGTTGGCACATCCGGCTGTCCGGGAAGCGGGTGTCTGCGGTGCACCAAGCGACGAATGGGGCGAGGTGCCGGTGGCGTTCGTGGTGCTGAATAAACCGGTGGAAACCGACGAGCTATTGGTCTACTGTAAAGAGCAGATCGCCTCTTATAAAGTGCCGAAACGGCTTTCTATAGTGGAGACTCTTCCGAGAAACGCTTCAAACAAGCTGCTGAGAAGAGAGCTGAAAGCATGGCTTTGACCATCAAAGGCATTCAATTGGATACCGTGCGGCGACCATTAAAGGCACCTTTTAAGACCGCGTTGCAAACAGTGAAAGAGCGGGAAGTGCTGATTGTCACCGTTGTGGATGACTCAGGATTGGAAGGCTACGGGGAATGCGTTGCTTTTTCAACTCCCTGGTATACGGAAGAAACCATTGCCAGTTGTGATTTTGTTCTGAAAGAGGTATTGATTCCTTTAATGCTCGGTAAAACGATCGAACATCCGGAACAAATCCAGCAGCTTTTTTCAACAATAAAAGGCAACCGAATGGCAAAAGCCAGTATAGAAATGGCAGTGTGGGATTTGTATGCCAAGAAAAAAGGGCAGCCGCTGTGGCAATTGCTTGGCGGTTCCGGAAATCCCATCCCTGCAGGTGTCGTAGTGGCCGCAGTACCCGGTAAAATTGCAGAGCAGGTAGACCGTGCAGTGGAAGCAGGGTACCGGCGCGTGAAAATCAAAATCAGCCCTGATTCAGACGTCAATGTACTGAAAGAAGTGGTCAGAAAGCATCCCGGTCTATTGTTTTTTGCCGACGCCAATGGGACATTTACAGAAGAAAGCTTTGAACAGCTGAAAGATTTGGACAAAGCAGGTTTCGATTTGATTGAACAGCCTTTTGGCGAAAAACAATGGGCGTTTCATGCACGTGCGAAAAAAGAAATGAAGACCCCGGTCTGTCTCGACGAAAGCATTACATGTATAGAAGATGTCCAGCGTATGATTGAAGAAGATGCAGGAGATATCATTGTGCTTAAGATGGGGCGTCTCGGGGGCTGGAGCGAGACCTTGAGAGTGGTCGAATTATGCCGCCAGCACGGCATTGGCATGTGGGTCGGCGGCATGATTGAATTTGGCGTATCCAAAGCGCATAACCTGGCCTTGGCATCATTGCCGGGAATTACATTGCCGGGTGATTTTTCAGCTTCCACTCATTTCTGGGAAGAAGATATCATTGTGCCGGACATACAAGTAGAAGACGGAGAAATTAAACTCAGCAAGGCAAACGGTATTGGCTATGCTGTGAAGCGATGACAAGGAGTGAAGCGGATGTTTTTGAAAAGAATCAGCCTTCTGCGTGAAAACATTGAGCGGTTCGATCAGTATCCGTTCAATATTCCTTCCATTACCAGCCTGGAGCATTTGGACTTGACCAGTGATGTGACTTTTCTGGTTGGCGAAAACGGCTCCGGCAAATCAACTTTGCTGGAAGCAGTCGCTGAGAAATGCGGTTTTAACCTGGCGGGAGGAAGCCGAAATAACACATATGACGTTCATGCCGTCCATTCTGATTTGGGGGAGCAGATCCGGCTTTCCTGGATGCCGAAAATTACCAACGGTTTTTTTATGAGAGCAGAATCATTTTATCAGTTTGCGACTCATCTTGATGACTTGAAAGCGGACGGTGCACGAGGGGCTTATGATGCGTATGGCGGGCGTTCGCTGCACGAGCAATCCCACGGGGAATCGTTTCTCTCATTGTTCCTGAACCGGTTCAATGGCCGGGCCATCTATTTGCTGGACGAGCCGGAAGCCGCGCTGTCCCCGCAGCGGCAATTAACGTTTCTCCGGATTTTGCATGATTTGACGACAAATGAAGGTTGTCAATTTATCATAGCCACACATTCGCCGATTCTGTTGGGATACCCTGATGCTTTGATTTTAAATTTTGATGCCGGTCAAATTGAAGAAATAAAATACGAGATGACAGATCATTATCAAATTACCCGGTATTTCCTGGAGAACCGGGAACGGTTTTTAAAAGATCTGTTGGAGGAATGACAAAACGGAGGGGGAGAAAGCCAGTGAGGAATTTTGACGATGTGGAAATTAAGTACTTTGCCGTCGGACTGCCGGAGAAAATGGAATATGGCAAAGGCAAGGAAATGGAAACCGCCATCCGCAAAAAGGAAGTTCAGGAGGTGTTTCTGTCAAAAGAGGGATTCAAAGGCGATGGGGTGGCAGATACGAAAAATCATGGAGGTCCGGATCGTGCTGTCTGTATTTATCCATATGAACATTATGCTTTTTGGAACGACTATTTCAGCAAAGCTCTGCCTCCAGCCGCTTTCGGAGAAAATTTGACGGTAACGAATATGCTGGAAGAACAAGTATATATCGGTGATATTTTTCGAATCGGAGAGGCCGTCGTTCAGGTGACGCAAGGCCGTGTACCGTGCAACACCATTGACCGACGGCTGGATATGACACCGCTGCTGAAGGGAATGGTAAAGACCGGATTTTCAGGTTATTTATGCCGCGTACTGGAAGAGGGAACGATAAGGAGCGACTCGAAAATTTCACTAGTGAAAGAACATCCGGAACAGGTTTCAGTTCTTTTCGCGAACCATCTGTATTTCCATCAGCCAAAAAACAAAGAAGGCTTGGAAAAAGTGCTGAGAGTTGAAGAACTGGCAGAAAAGTGGCGCAAGGCGTTAACTGAACGCCTGATGAAGCTGTCCGCAAACAACTAGCCGCAGAAAAAAGGCAAAGCCCATTTGGACTTTGCCTTTTTTTATTCCAATATCATTTTCAGGGTTTCCTGGTTTTTCTCCATCAGTGAAAAGTAAGTTTCCCCATTGTCGATGTCTTCCTGTGTCAATACGCTCAAGTTGTGCATTTGCACAGCTTCGGCTCCGACTTCCTGCTGAATGACTTCCGTCAGGTTGGAAGAGACGTTTTGTTCAAAGACGATGTAATCGATCTCTTTCTCTTTTGCCAAATCGACAATTTCGGTCAATTCTTTTTGTGATGGTTCATCCTGGCTGTTCAGTCCGGCAACGGCTATCTGTTCCAAACCATAGGGCTCGGCAATGTAACCGAATGCTGAATGGCTTACAAAGAACGTATTGTTGGAAACCGTATTGCCCAACTCGGAAAATGAACGATCGAGCTGTTCCAGTTCGGTGATGAGTTCGGCATAATTGCTTTCGTATGTCTCGGCTCCTTCTGCATCCGCTTCAACTAAATTATTCTTAATTGACTCGGCGAGCTTTTGACTGAGCACCGGCGACATCCAAACGTGGGGATCGGTTTTCCCGTGATCATGGCCTTCATGGCTCTCGGCATGGCCATCTTCTTCGTGATTTTCTGCGCCGTGGCCGTGTGATTCGCCTTCATGCGCTTCGTCTTCGTGTGTTTCCCCGTCATGCGAGTGGCCGGCCGTCAGTTCTTCATCCGAAATTGCGTCTGCAGTGGCAACGAATTCGACGTTTTCATTTTCCAGCGTATTTTTGGCACTGTCAATAAAGCCTTCCAGCCCCAACCCGATATAAAACAGCAAATCGGCTTCGGCCATAGCAATCATATCCTGCTGCGTGGGTTCGAAATTGTGCTCGTTCGATCCTGCAGGGTAAACCGATTCTACATTAACACGCTCACCGCCGATGCGTTCGGTGAAGTAAGTGAGCGGATAAACGGTCGTATAGACATCCAGTATCGAACCGTCCGTTTCCGTTTCAGTGGCGCTATCATCCACCGCAGGAGCGCCGCATGCCGCCAGTAGCAAAACAAAAGCAAGCAATAAATAAATCTTTTTCATAGTGAACCTCCAAAATGTAATCATTACGTTTTAGTTCCAAAGTGAATATTACAGGATGTGTTTTGAAAACACAAGAAAAACCTCCAATTATTTTTTTGGAGGCCATTCTTCCGGAACAAAATCGATTCCGCCTTTATTGAAAGGGTGACAGCTTAAAATACGCTTCGCTGCCAGGTAACCGCCTTTCAGTGCACCGTGTTTCTCGACTGCTTCAATGCCATAATGGGAGCAGGTCGGATAAAAACGGCAGCTGGGCGGGGTCAGAGGAGAGATGAACCGCTGGTAAAAGCGGAATGTTTTTAACAGAAGAGTTTTCATGATCTTCATCTTCTTTCGGATTGAGTAACTGCGCTTATGTTTATTGTATGGACAGAAGAGGTATTAATAAAGTATAACGACTTATCAAAAGAAATGGAGAGTGGTAAGAAATGTCACAGGAATTAAACCAGGAATTAAACGTACAAGTGGCTTCATGGTCGGTGATCTACACGAAGTTACATAATTTTCATTGGTATGTGAAAGGTCCATCGTTCTTTACGCTTCACACAAAATTTGAAGAACTATACAATGAAGCGACCTTGCATATGGATGAAATCGCAGAACGGTTGCTGGCACTTGGAGGCAAACCGGTTGCGACGATGAAAGAGCAATTGGAAATCTCTGTCGTAGAAGAAGCGACGAGCAGCGAAAGCGCCGAAGAAATGGTGGATACATTGGTAGCCGATTACGACAAAATCATGGCTTCGCTGAAGAAAGGAATGGAATTGGCTGCTGAAGATGGCGACGATATGACAGAAGATATATTGAACGCCATCACGCAGAGCCTGGAAAAACATTCTTGGATGCTGTCTGCATTTTTGGGCGAAAAGAAGTAGAATGGAAGCAGGTGAGCGTACACTGAACACTCAGTGTACGCTTTTTCTAATGTAAAAGAGGTGATAAAGGTGGAATACACCGATTTGAACGGATTTCATTGCAGCTTGTCGTTTGAACCGGGGCGTTTTTCGATTCCGAGCAAGCATGTTCTGGTCATCTGCCGAGTCAATGGGAATTGGCTGCTGACAGAACATCCTTTGCGTGGATTGGAATTTCCGGGAGGAAAAATGGAACAGGGTGAACGTTTACTGGAGACGGCAACCAGGGAAGTGTATGAGGAAACGGGGGCAATCGTTACACAGCTGGAATGGTTTGCCGAGTATCTGGTGAATGCGCCGCAGCCGTTCTGCAAAACAGTTTTTACTGGGAAAGTGGAAAAGATTGATGAAATATCCCCGCTGGAGACGAAGGGAGTCCGCCTGGTCCAGTCACTGGAGCTGGATGGAAGTTATAGTTTTTTGATGAAAGACGAAGGCATGAAGGAAATCATAAAGAGGGTGAAGCAACTTGGAAAATGGAAAGATTGAATCGAAACGGTGGTATCCATCACCGAATCCCCATGTCCGGCTGACGGAAATTGTTTATTGGTCGGAAGGGCTGAAAGTGAAAGGCATGCTGGCGGAACCGAAAAATTCCGGAGATTACAGCGGCATCCTGTATTTACGCGGCGGTATTCAATCGATCGGCATGGTGAGACCGGCGCGCATCGCTCAATTTGCGGCGCAGGGGTTTGTCGTGTTTGCCCCGTATTACAGGGGAAATCGGGGCGGACAAGGACGCGATGAGTTTGCCGGAGCAGACCGGTGGGACGCGGTGCATGCTGTTGATGTCCTGAAAAATTTCTGTAACGGCAAAGTCCATTTGCTGGCGTTTTCAAGAGGTGGCATCATGGCGTTATGGACGGCTGTTTTGCGGGATGATATTACTTCTGTTGTCACGTGGGCTGGTGTGACAGATACTGTATTGACATATAAAGAGCGGCCGGATATGAGGCGGATGATGAAACGTTTATACGGAGGAACGCCTAATACAGCGCTCGCTGCCTATGAAGAGCGAAACCCGCTGCTCCGCTTAAACGAAACAAAAGCGCCATTTTTGATCATCCACGGCTTACAAGACGAAAATGTGCTCCCAGGGCAGGCGTATTTATTGGAAGAAGCGCTGAAGATGAATAATCAGCCTCATGACACGTGGTATTTCCCGGATTATAATCATTTCTTTCCGCCGCTTCCCAACCGGCAGACAGCAAAAGCGCTGACTGTCTGGATGAAAGAAAAAGAAGGCGAATAATTTCGTATATAACATAGAAAAGCCATTCGTGTCTGCGAATGGCTTTTGGAGACTGTTGAGAAACTTTCATCGGTTTATCCATTTCGCTCCAGGCGGACGCTTTCTTATCATTAGTCAAGCGTATTTCTCATTTATTTTTCTGGAGAGCAGAATGGGCAAGGCTTCCACAGCGGTTGCTTTCCGTTCCGGCGCTCGCTTTCCGCGGGCACGGCCTCAGCCGCTTCCTTCGCTTCGCTCAGTCCAGGGTCTTCGGCTCGTGCTGTTCCCGCAGGAAAGGTATTGGCCGAAAGCAATTCGGTCACGGCCTTTGCGACGAAGCAGCGGAGCGATACAGGAGCAAATGTTTGCCCTTCGCCACCTTCCGCTTCATTCAGTTTCCATTCCTGGATTTGAAGCGGTCGAAATAAAAAATCGTGACGTATCCATTGATTTCTTGTTTAGGGGACATTGTTTAAGATATGGAGCAAAACAGCGGAGACTCCTGGGGGACCAAGCGAAGTGTCGAGATCCACTCGGACGAAGTCCCGAGTTAGCTCGGCGCAAGCCCCCCGGAAAGCGGAGCTGTTTTGCGGAATATCGGGGTGCTTAACATTTTCTCAACAAACTGAAAAAACCATTCGCAAACGCGAATGGCTTTAGAGTGGATTAGTTATTTTGGACTGGCCCGCCCTGCACGCTGATTTCAGGTGCCACGGAACCGAATTTCTTGAAGTTTTGCTGGAACGACTCTGCAAGCTCTTTTGCTTTTTTGTCGTAAGCGTCTTTATCCGCCCATGCATTCCGCGGGTTCAACACTTCTGTTGGAACGCCAGGAACTTCTGTTGGGATTTCAAAGCCGAATACCGATTCTTTTTCTGTCGGTACATTGTTCAATTCGCCTTTGATGCCAGCGCGCACCATTGAACGGGTGTAAGACAATTTCATACGGCTGCCGACGCCGTATTCGCCACCAGTCCATCCTGTGTTGACAAGGAATACCTGGACGCCGTGCTCATCGATTTTCTTGCCGAGCATTTCAGCGTAAACTGTCGCAGGCAATGGAAGGAAAGGAGAACCGAAGCAAGTGGAGAATGTTGCTTCCGGAGAAGTGACTCCGCGTTCTGTACCTGCCAACTTGGATGTATAGCCGCTCAGGAAATGATACATGGCCTGTTCTTTCGTCAATTTGCTGATTGGAGGCAATACACCAAACGCATCAGCCGTCAGGAAGACGATCGTTTTTGGATGACCCGCTACCGAAGGGTCGACGATGTTGTCGATTGCCTGGATTGGGTAGGCTGCACGAGTGTTTTCAGTCAATGAACTGTCATCATAGTCAGGGATGCGTGTTTCTGGATCCACTACGACGTTTTCCAAAACCGAACCGAAACGGATGGCATCATAAATTTGTGGTTCATTTTTGCGTGATAGATTGATTGTTTTCGCATAGCAGCCGCCTTCAATGTTGAAAACGCCGTTGTCTGACCAACCGTGTTCGTCATCCCCGATCAATTTGCGGTCTTCGTCAGCTGACAATGTGGTTTTTCCTGTGCCGGACAAACCGAAGAAAAGTGTCACATCGTCTTCTTTTCCTACGTTTGCAGAACAATGCATCGGCAAAATTCCTTTTTCAGGAAGGATGTAGTTCATAATCGAGAAAATGGATTTTTTCATTTCGCCGGCGTATTCAGTACCACCGATCAGAATGATTTTCTTTTCCATCGATACAATAATGAACGTTTCTGAATCAGTGCCGTCCACAGCAGGATCTGCCTGGAATGTCGGTGCATAAACGACTGTGAATTCCGCTTCATGAGATGCCAGTTCTTCCGCATTCGGACGGATGAATAATTGGTGGGCAAACAGGTTATGCCATGCATATTCATTGATGGTCTGGATGGCAAGGCGTGACTCAGGGTCCGCACCGGCAAAGCCTTTGAATACATACAAAGCATCTTTTTCTTTTAAGTAATTTATGACTTTCGCATATAGGTTTTCAAAAATCTCAGAAGAAATCGGGCGGTTGACGTTGCCCCAATCGATTTTATCTTTGGAAGTTTCTTCTTCGACCATGTATTTGTCTTTAGGTGAACGGCCTGTGTATTTGCCGGTCTCAGCTCTCACAGCACCTTCTCTTGTCAATACCGCTTCCCCACGGGAGGTTGCTTCTTCCACCAGACGTGGAACAGATAATTGAACGTGTACATTTGGGCCACTCAAAAGGTCCTTCAATTCATTTGCGATATTCACTGAATTCATATATTATGTACCTTCCTTTCGGTTATTCCCATAGCAATGGGGAGGATGTATATTCGAAGATTAGTATAACACATTGAGACGATTAGTCTATACTAATACCCCAGATAAATGAAAAGTTCACGATTTCCGCATATTTAGCGGACGGAAAGGGGAAAAACCGGAAATCAGGGACGGTTTCCGATGGAAAAGCGTTGACATCAGTATCCCGTTTCCGTATGATGGACAATTGAACGGATACTCTTATTCCGAGCTGGTGGAGGGGGCAGGCCCTATGAAACCCGGCAACCTGCTGCGTGCAATGCAGCGATGGTGCCAAACCTGAAGCAAGGCGCTTAGGCCTTGGATGATAAGAGTGAAAGGTGCTTATGATGATTTCTCCTTTCCTCATTTTACTATGAGAGAAGGGATTTTTTTATGTCAGTCCCTTAATCCTCGTGTACAAAGGCCACAACGGCTTGAAGTTCAATCCAGAATGTTTGGAACGGACTTGACATGGGAAACGAGTACCGTATCAATTTCGAGAGCAATCTCGCAGGATATAAGGAGGAACATTTTTGTCAAACCGTCGATTATTTACGTCAGAATCAGTAACAGAAGGGCATCCGGATAAAATTTGTGACCAAATTTCGGATTCCATATTGGATGCCATTTTAAAAGAAGATCCCAACGCACGAGTGGCGTGCGAAACAACTGTAACTACAGGACTTGTCCTGGTGTCTGGAGAAATTTCGACCAGCACGTACGTGGATATTCCGAAGGTGGTCCGTGAAACGGTCCGTGAAATTGGCTATACACGTGCAAAATACGGTTTCGATTCAGAAACGAGTGCTGTGCTGACGGCAATCGATGAACAGTCGCCGGACATTGCGGCCGGAGTCAATGTAGCACTTGAATCCCGTGAAGGCCAGATGACGGACAAGGAATTGGATGATATCGGAGCAGGAGACCAGGGCTTGATGTTCGGCTATGCCACAAATGAAACTGAAGAACTGATGCCGCTTCCTATCTCTCTGGCGCATAAACTGGCCCGCCGTTTGGCTGAAGTGCGCAAAGAAGAGATTCTTCCATACTTGCGCCCGGACGGGAAAACGCAAGTGACCATTGAGTATGATGAAAATAACCAGCCGCTCCGTGTTGATACCATCGTCATTTCGACGCAGCACCATCCGGAAGTGTCGCTGGAACAAATTCAGCGCAACATCAAAGAATATGTCATTAATGAAGTTGTTCCTGAAAAATGGATTGATGACGAAACGAAATACTTCATCAACCCGACCGGCCGATTTGTCATTGGTGGCCCTCAAGGGGATGCCGGGCTAACAGGCCGTAAGATCATCGTCGATACCTATGGCGGTTATGCCCGTCACGGCGGTGGAGCCTTCTCAGGAAAAGATGCGACAAAAGTCGACCGTTCAGCTGCGTATGCAGCCCGTTATGTAGCGAAGAACATTGTAGCTGCCGGTCTTGCAGACAAATGTGAAGTGCAATTGGCTTATGCCATCGGTGTAGCGCAGCCTGTCTCTTTGTCTTTCGATACGTTTGGTACAGGAAAAGTAAGCGAAGAGAAATTAATCGAGCTTGTTCGTGCCAACTTCGATTTGCGGCCTGCCGGCATCATCAAAATGCTGGATCTTCGCCGTCCGATTTACAAGCAGACTGCTGCCTATGGCCATTTCGGCCGCACGGATGTCGATCTTCCATGGGAACGCACAGACAAAGCATCTCTTTTGAAAGAGCAATCGGGAATTTAAATGAGAAAAGACGGCCAAGCTCAGCTTGACCGTCTTTTTTCTTATTTTTGCAGTGATTTATAATAGATGCTTTTTTCAGCGTATTCCCGGATGATGCGCTCCATGTCCTGTTTGTCGTCGTCCCTCAGTTCACGGACGACTTTTGCCGGACGGCCGAGAGCCAACACACCGGGTGGGATGATTTTGCCCGGAGGAACAAGGCTGCCGGCACCGATGAACGCGCCTTCGCCGACTTCGGCACCATCAAGGATCAATGACCCCATGCCGATCAGTGCTCCGCTTCGGACTGTACAGCCATGAAGTGTCACCTGATGGCCGATGGTTACATTGTCTTCCAGTACCAATGGGTTGTTCGGGCTTTGATGAAGCATGCACAAGTCCTGGATATTGGTTTTATTGCCAATAATGGTCGGCGCCACATCTCCCCGGATGATGGTATTGAACCATACAGAAGAGTCGGCACCGATTGTGACATCGCCTGTGATGGTGGTGTAGTCTGCTAGAAAGACAGATGGATGAATGGATGGGTGTTTGCCGTTGAATGGATAAATCATGGAAAAACTCCTTTGAGAAAGATAAGATATTCTATAATCGTACCAAAAC
The DNA here is from genome assembly GCF_003719725.1 of Planococcus salinus. GTDB lineage: Bacteria > Bacillota > Bacilli > Bacillales_A > Planococcaceae > Planococcus > Planococcus salinus. Next base: position 18,984 of record NZ_RIAX01000017.1, read on the forward strand.
GCCGGGAAAGGTCAAATTTGTTTTGGAGAATAGCAGCAAGCAAAAAGAAGTAGGTTCGAGTAATATAATTTATGAAACAAAGGAGGAGTTGGATGGTTTTGCGTTACAGTATTTTGGACCAATCGCCGATTTCAGAAAACAGTACACCTGGAGAAGCGTTAAAGCAGACAGCTGAGTTGGCCCAACATGCGGAAAAGTGGGGCTATACACGCTTTTGGATGTCGGAACATCATGATGCGGTAACACTTGCAGGATCTTCTCCGGAAATTCTTATTTCTCATGTGGGAGCGGTAACGAATTCAATCCGTCTCGGCTCCGGCGGTGTCATGCTCCCTCATTATTCAGCGTTCAAAGTGGCGGAGAACTTTAAACTGCTGGAAGCTTTGTATCCGGACCGCATCGATGTCGGTATCGGCAGGGCGCCAGGGGGGATGCCAAGGGCTTCTTATGCGCTGAATGAAGGAAAAAAACGCGATGTCAATCGTTTTCCGGAACAGGTAGATGAGCTGCGGATGTATTTGACGGATTCGATCCCGGAAGACCACCCGTACTATGGCATGAAAGCAACTCCTTTGACAGAACAGGTCCCACCGATTTGGATGCTTGGTTCGAGTGAAAGTTCTGCACTGCTGGCGGCAGAAAAAGGTCTGCCTTATATGTTTGCCCAATTCATCAACGGAGAAGGCGGTCAAAAATTTGCGGCCACTTACCGGGAACGCTTCAAGCCTGTTGAAGGAAGCGAACCGTATGTCGGTGTTGCAATTTTTGCAGTATGCCAGGAAACGGAGGAGGAAGCCGAGCGTGTAGCTTCTTCGCTGGATTTGGCATTGTGCATGGGAGCTCAGGGCATGCCATCAAAAGGCACACCGCCGCCGGAAAAGGCAATGGCTTATCCATATTCGAAATTCGAGAAGCTGCTGGTCGAAGAAAACCGCAGACGGATGGTTGTCGGAACACCGGAACAGGTCGGCGACCGGCTGGAACAATTGGCGGTTGCGTATGGCGCCGATGAAATAATGCTGGTTTCAAACGCGTATGATTTCAATGATAAACTAAAAAGCTTTGAGCTGATTGCACGGGAAATGCAGAAGCGGCAAGCGGCTGAATAGTATGGGAAAGCGATTTTCAGGAGCCAACTGGAAATCGCTTTTTTCTTATGAGTGAAAAAAGAAGAAAAAAATACCGATTTATTAAAAATACGTTTTCAACTCCCAAAATGGGTTAAAGGATACTAGTGACGTTGAAGGGAGGGGTGTTGTCGAGAGCCACCAGGAACTGATGATTGCAGTCGCCGGGAAATTGGCCAAATGCAGATTGGGGAATGAAGATAGAACAAGTCAATGAAGGAGGCAGTATTCATGAAAGTCACAGAAATCATGACAACTGATGTAGAAACATGCACACCTGATACGACCCTCCAGGAAGTGGCAACCAGAATGCTGGAACTCGATGTGGGTTCAATTCCTGTCAGTGATGACAATAAATTGCATGGAATCATCACGGACCGGGATATCGTGACCAGAGGCATTGCAGCCCAGTTTTCGCTCGACACGCCAGTATCACAAATACTTTCTTCAAATATGATTACAGGAACTAAAGATATGGACGTTGAAGAAGCAGCGAGCTTGATGGCGCAGAACCAAATACGCCGTCTTCCGATTGTGGAAAATAACCAAGTGGTCGGGATTGTTTCATTGGGTGATGTAGCGGTAAAAGATCCTTCCGATGCCGATGCAGAAATCGCACTGGAAGATATCTCTGAACCAGCAGAACCCGACAAGTAAGTGAACCAATTTGGAAAGAAACCAACAGCAGAAGAATGTACAGGAAGGACAGCTGCTTATTTTTAGCAGCTGTCCTTCTTTTTGAATTATGGTTTCCAATCCGGACAAAAGGTGTATATAAATAATAAAAGATTTTAAAGATTGAAAAAAGATAAAAGTTTTTGCCGCTTCAAGAAACCGCATGGCTGATCGGGAGTCCTGGCAGCCAAATAACAGGTCAATGGATGAAGTATGAATTGATTGGGGATTTTGAACTTCGGATGAAGGAGGTATCTGCTGTGTAGAACGGTATAAGAAAGGAGTATCGCCATGACTTTTTATAAAAAGCTTGGGCCTGTCTTTTGGATGCTTGCCATTGCCCTGGTTCTGTCTGCCTGCAGTGATCCCATTTACAGTGAGCTTGGTGTAAGTGCTGATGAATCGCCTTTATTCGAAGAAAAAGACCGAAGAGAAGGGGCAAAAAAGACCTTTATTATGGTAGACTTGGCTTCCGAAGGCTCCGGTGAAGACGATGCAAAAAAATCGATGGCAGACTCGTTCAGTAAACTGAAGGAAGAATATCGGGTTGCTACGATTATGCTGATTGATAAAGAGCAGGAAGACTGGTACGGCGTTTATATGGAAGACGATACGGTCATCAATTATATAAAAGCTTCTACTGAAGAGAATTTGATGGAAGAAGAAAAGGCTCTTTTGGACTTCTACAGAAGTGTGGAGGATTCCGACTTTCCGGTAATCCATTTTTCAAGTGAACCTATCTTGGATTTGAAGTATGATCATTGATGGACACTAACTGGCCTCACCGGCAACCGGAACCTGTCCACGTTGAGCAGGGTAGATTCTTTTCACTTCACCCACTCGGTTACTTCATGAAGGAAAAGCGGAAGCTCACAACCCGTGTTGTGAGCTTATTGATTGTCTTCAGTTGTCTCTGCCGCTTCGCTTTCAGTTTGTTCGGCCGGTTTTGTCTCTTCATTCAATTCCAAATGATCCTGCAATGTCTCTTTTGTTTCGGACAGCGCATTCTGGTCCAGCTGCCAGTAGTACACGCCGGTGGACATGTCATCATAGCCGGCTAAAGTAATATTTTCGATGTCCGGCTCTCCGTCCTTTCCATATTCCAGAAAGGAGCGCATGTCATCATAAGTCAGATCGGTTTTCATGTGGTCGCTGACCGCATCAATGACCCGTCCGTATTTCATAAAGGAAGAAACGGATAAAATCTCGTCCATGATGGCTTCAAGAATCATTTGCTGTCGTTTGCCTCGTTCAATATCATTGTCGTAAATGCGGGTCCTGGCCAAAGCGAGGGCTTCACGACCATTCAATGTTTGAATGCCTTCCTCCAGGACAATGGCATTTGCCACGTCGTTCTCGTCTTTTTCTGACAGGTCATAAGGTACGTCCACTTCAATACCGCCCAATGCATCCACTACTTCAATGAATGCTTCGAAATCCATACGTACATAATAATCGACAGGGACTTCAAGCAGTTCCTCCACACTTTCAATCGTGGAAACGGCTCCATTGTAACCGTATGCATGCGTGATTTTGTCTTCAAACCCGGCATCGGGAATATACGTATAGGTATCTCTTGGAATACTGACCAGTTTGACGGATTTTTCTTCATTGTTCAGTGTGGCCAGGATCAAAGCGTCGGAAAGAGTGTCTTCCTGGTCCTGATTTCTTTTTTCACTGTTGTCAATACCGATGAACAGGACAGAGATATTGTCATGCAGGGGTTCCACTTGTTTTTCCCGGAACTGTGACATTTCCCGTCCCGTCGCGTCTTCATAAGCGTTATCAGCTGCCGTCTCCACTTTTTTCAGTAAATAGACGGCGTAGACAGAGACACTAAGAAGTAAAGTAACCGTAACGGCAATAAGAATAATAATAATCGTACGTTTTTTATCAGCAGAAGGGCTTTTGGGGCTCATAGGCAGGTCTCCTCTAGTAGGATTGGGTGACTGAAAAAAGGTGTGATGGTTATAGGTTATATATTATAACGAAAATCAGCAGTTTTTTATATTAAGCTCTCTTTATATTACCATTAAAAATTGAATTTCCCGACAGGCAGAAGATTAAAATGACGCTTTTTTGAAATTTAATGAAATTCGCATACCGCCATAGAAAAGTTGGAAATTAAGCAAAGGCACTGCTGAAGAGGAAAGTGAAGAGGATGCAAGAAAGAGATATGCCAGTTTTATACATGCATGGAGAGGACATGTGCTGTAGTCGGTAAAAAAAAGAAATTCAACAGCAATAATCGTATTGCTGTCGAATTTTCTTTCTCAAGGGAAAGAGAAGGGAACGATTAATCCTCCTGCTCCAATTCTTCTATCAGTCTTTTCATTTGTTCAATTTCTTCACGTTGTGTCTCAATAATTTCATCTGCCAGCTCTCTTGCCCTAGGATTTGAAATGTTTGCCCGTTCACTTGTCAAAATGGCGATGGAATGGTGGGGAATCATCGCTTTCATCCAGCCGGTGTCCTGGATTAATACCTGACTTCTGACCAGCCAGAGGGAAAGTGCAAACACAATGGCGCTGCCTGCTAAAATCAGAGAATTCACCTTCTTATTCTTATACATCGGCCACATGAACAGCATCATGACGATTGCCATGACGGAGCCCATGATCAAAGCCATATAAATCCTTGTTTCACTGAACGTAATGTGATCAAATTGAAAAACATTTAAATACATCAGCCAATACATCAAAAAGGTGGAAGTCAGAATCATAATGCCGAACTTTACGTAGTTATTCATGAAATCCTCTCCTTCTTAGTAAATTTTAAAAGACATATTTCTTTATTTGTATACCATTTAAACCTACATATAAACTTGATGAATAATGGAGAGGTTGACCCAAAGTTTGCGCGGCTTTATATCCACGTGGTTGAATGGCCAAAGAAAGACGCTTCTGTATAAGGAGAAAACCTGTTGAAAAAGATACGAAGCAAATAAACAGCCCCTTTTTCTATACTCCAATCTATTGCACTGTCCGCAGAGACTTGCTTTTCAGTGAGGAAAGGCGGGTGATTTTTCCACAGATGGTAGAGGAATTTTTAGCGGAGGTTTTATTCGTCAAAATGAGGGAAATTCATCAAAAGAATAAAGTTGTAAAATTGAAAGGAGAGATACGCATGTTTGATTACACAGTTGAAACATCAAAAAGTAAAGACGAAGCAGTGCGTGTACTGGAGGAAAATTTGAAGGAACAGAAATTTGGCGTCTTATGGAACTTCGACCTCACCGCAAAACTTCAGGAAAAAGGAACCGACTTTGATACACCTTATACAATCCTGGAAGTCTGCAACCCGCAGGAGGCGAACCGGGTGCTGTCGGAAGATCTGCTAGTCGGCTACTTTTTGCCCTGCAAAATTGTTGTGTATGAAGAAAAGGGTACGACAAAGATCGGGATGCCAAAACCAAGTGCCTTAATCGATATGGTGCAGAACGATTCCATCAAAGAAATTGCAGTAGATATAGAAGAAAGACTGATTGGGTGCATTGATAAGACGGTCTAACAGTTGAGTCTGAAAAATTTTTAAAAGCCAATATACCCCGCCCCGTAAATGTAAAGTTAAAGATGAGGAGGAATGTCTTATGACGGTGAAATCGATATCTCCAAAAGAAGTCGCAGATCAGGTGATCAACCGGGAGCCGGTTTATGTGCTGGATGTCCGGGATAACGAGTCATCGGAAGATTGGCAAATTGAAGGCAGTCATGTTCAACTCATCAATATCCCTTTTGAACAGCTGAAGGGTTCGGATCCATCTCAATTTACAGAACTTCCGAAAGACAAACCTTTGTATACAGTGTGTGCGAAAGGCAACACTTCGCAAAAAGCTGCCGAACTATTGGCTGACAATGGATTTGGTAATGTCTATTCGATTGAAGGTGGAATGGCTGCATGGAGTGAGCAGCTGGAACCGGTCAAAATCGGAGAAGTGAGTGGAGGAGCTATTTACCAATTTGTCCGCCTGGGGAAAGGCTGCCTTTCCTATCTAATTGAATCGGACGGCAAAGCAGCTGTTGTCGATGCAAATCGGATGACGGAAGTATATGAACAGTTTGCAAAAGAACAAGGCATCGTGATTGAACAGGTACTTGATACACATTTACATGCCGATCACATCTCAGGAGGAAAAAAGCTGGCAGAAGCGAGTGATGCCGTTTATCATTTGCCGCCTCAGGATGCAGAAGAAGTCATCTTCGATTTTGAGCCGATAACTGATGGAACAAAGCTGTCTATCGGAAAAGCGACAATCGAAGCTGTATACTCGCCTGGGCATACGATCGGCAGTACGACGTTCATTGTGGATGGGAAGTACTTGTTGACCGGCGATATTCTGTTTGTCGAATCCATCGGCCGTCCTGATTTGGCAGGAAAAGCGGGAGATTGGGCCGATGATTTATATGTGACGTTGTATGAACGCTATAAAGAGCTGGCTGGGGAATTGCTTGTCCTGCCGGCACATTATGCAGATCCAAGTGAAATGAATGAAGACGGAAGCGTTTCGGAAAAGCTGAACGTTTTATATGAAAAAAATGAAGGTCTGCAGATAAAAGATGAAAACCAATTTATCAAGCGAGTGACAGAAGACTTAAAAGAACAGCCGAATGCATATGAAGAAATCCGGCAAACCAATATGGGCAGACTGAAGCCTGAACCGGAGAAAGCAAAAGAAATGGAAACCGGCCCAAACAACTGCGCTGTTTAGAACAGAAGAAACGGATAATCCTTGACACTGGGAATACGTAGTTCTAAACTGGGGCACAGGTCAACGGGTTATCCGTTTTATTTCTCAGTTCAAATACTTGCTATTATACCCAAAGGGGTATATAATTTGGTTATAGTAACGAGTGAAGAATAACAGGGAGGCAAGAAAAAGATGGAATACGATAAACAAGTGCAGAATCGTTTAAAGCGGATTGAAGGCCAGCTTAAAGGCGTCCTCCGAATGGTAGAGGAAAACGACGACTGCCGCGATGTAGTGACTCAGTTATCGGCCGTACGAAGTGCGGTGGACCGTGCCATCGGTGTAATTGTCAGTGAAAACCTGGAACAATGTGTCCGTGACAGTCTTGAAAAAGGCGAAAGCACAGATCAACTGGTGAAAGACGCAGTGAGCCTGCTTGTGAAAAGCAGATAAAAAATCCGTGAAACTTTCGGGTTGACGGATTTTTCTTTTACATGTTATTATACCCCTATAGGTATTTTGATTAAGACATGTTGTTCGAGCCGGTGAATTTTTTATTTTGACATTTATATACCCTTAGGGGTATATTGATAGGAGGAATTAACAAATGGAACAAACAAAGACAACGAACATTATTTTATTCAGTGGAGATTATGACAAAGCGATGGCTGCCTATATTATTGCAAACGGAGCTGCTGCCTATGATCATGAAGTGACAATCTTTCACACATTCTGGGGCTTGAATGCACTTCGAAAAGACAATCCACCTGCAGCGAAAAAGAACATGCTCGAAAAGATGTTTGCGAAAATGATGCCGCGCGGTGCAGATAAACTTGGGTTATCCAATATGAATATGGGCGGCATGGGGCCAAAGATGATCAAGCAGGTGATTAACAAGCACAATGCGATGACGTTGCCTCAACTGATCGAGATGGCGCAGGAACAGGACATCAATCTTGTTGCGTGCACTATGACAATGGATCTTCTCGGATTGAAACAGGAAGAACTGCTGGAAGACGTCACATATGCCGGCGTAGCTGCTTATTTGGCGGATGCTGAAGACGGCAATGTAAATTTATTCATCTAATCGGATGAAAAGAAAAGAGGGAAACGATGGATACTTGGTTAATGATTGTAATCGGGGCTGTAATCGTTTTTATCGGATACCGTGCCATATCACCGGCAAAAGGCGTAAAATCCATTTCCACAGACGAATTAAAAACGCAATTGAAGAAGAAAGATAAGCAATTCATCGATGTTCGGACGCCTGGAGAGTTCAAAGCCAACCGCATCAAGGAATTCAAAAACATTCCATTGAATGAACTACCTGGACGGGTCAGCGAACTCGACGTAAACAAAGAAACGTATGTCATTTGCCAGAGCGGCATGCGAAGCAGCAAAGCTGCTGGTATGCTGAAGAAAAAAGGGTTCGATCAAGTGATCAACGTAAGAGGCGGAATGGGAAGCTACCGCTCTTAATTCAAAGGAGGAAGAACGATGAATCGGATGACAACACAAGAAGTAAAAGAATATATGGAAAACAATAAAAATACTTCACTTATTGATGTGCGGGAAACAGAAGAAGTGAAAGCCGGAAAAATTCCTGGGGCTGTTAATATCCCTTTGGGGCTTCTTGAATTTCGTTTGCAGGATATCGATAAATCGAAAGAACATATTTTGGTGTGCCGTTCCGGCAACCGCAGTGGGATGGCTGCCAATATCCTTGAAAGCCGCGGATACAAAGTTATCAATATGGACGGCGGAATGTTGGACTGGGACGGACCAACTGAATAAGAAATATAAAATTTTTTTAACAGTAAATATACCCCGTGGGGTAATTAGGAGGAATTTAAATGATTCAAACAGATAAAATACTGGATGCAAAAGGGCTTGCATGCCCGATGCCGATTGTACGTACGAAAAAAGCGATGAAGGAACTGGAGCCGGGCCAGGTCATCGAAGTCCAGGCAACTGATAAAGGTTCGCTCGCTGACATGAAAGCATGGGCAAAAAGCAGCGGCAACCAATACCTTGGAACTTCTGAAGAAGGCGATGTGCTGAAGCATTATTTGCGCAAGGCAGATCAGTTGGAAGAAAAAGAGGAAGTGAGTTTTCCACATACCGTGACAAACGCTGAATTGCAGGAACAAATGGACCGCGACGATGTAATTGTACTCGATGTACGCGAACCTGCGGAGTATGCATTTGGCCATATCGAAGGTGCAGTTTCCATCCCGCTTGGCGAACTGGAAAACCGCGCACAGGAATTGGATGCTGAAAAAGAAGTAATCGTCATCTGCCGCACAGGCAACCGCAGTGATTTCGCCGCAAAACAACTGGCTGAAAAAGGGTTTGGCCGTGTGAAAAACGCAGTAGAAGGCATGAGCCAGTGGAACGGCATAACTGAACAAAACAACACGTAAGAAATTTAAAAAACAACTTAACTGGAGGAATTGTAAAATGGCAGGGAAAACAGCAATCATCGCATCAAACGGAACGTTATTCGATGCCTATAAAGTATATAATATCGCAACTGCAGCAGCCGCAAGTGATCACGAAGTGGCAATCTTCTTTACATTCGAAGGATTGAACTTGATCAATAAAGAAGCATATGGCCAATTGCCGCTACCTGAAGGCAAGGAACAAATTGCTGAGGGATTCGCAAAAGGCAATGTACCGGCAATCCCTGAACTGGTTGAAATGGCGCAGGAACTTGATGTGAAATTCATCGGCTGCCAAATGACAATGGATTTATTCGGCCTTGAAAAAGAAGCTTTTGTCGATGGCATTGATGTTGGTGGAGCAGTAACTTTCCTGGAATTCGCCAAAGATGCAGACGTTACATTGACATTCTAAATAAAAATTATTAACGAAAAAACTTATAGATGGGGGTATTCCAATTGACAGTAAAAGCAATGACAGCAAAAGAAGTAGCTCGTAAAGTGATTGATAACGAACCATTATTTATCCTTGATGTCCGCAACGGCGATGCGTTCGCTGACTGGAAAATCGAAGGCGGCAACATTCAGTATCTGAATACACCTTATTTTGATTTATTGGACGGTGTCGAAGAAGTGGTTTCAGAACTTCCAAAAGACAGAGATATTCTTGTCGTTTGCGCGAAAGAAGGATCTTCTGTCATGGTGGCGGAAATGCTTGATGAAGAAGGCGTCGATGCGGCGTACCTTGAAGGCGGCATGAAAGCGTGGAGTGAACACCTGGAACCAGTGAAAGTCGGCGATTTGAAAAATGGCGGAGAATTGTATCAATTCGTCCGCATCGGCAAAGGCTGCCTTTCTTATATGGCAATCTCAGACGGTGAAGCCGCTATTATCGATGCAACGCGCATGACTGATATCTTCTTGGATTTCGCGCAGGAAAAAGGTGCTGAGACCAAGCACGTATTCGATACGCACTTGCACGCAGACCACATTTCCGGAGGACGCCAGATCGCTGAAGCAACAGGTGCAACGTATTACTTGCCGCCGGCTGATGCGGAAGAAGTGGTATTCGACTATGCGGAATTGGCGGACGGACTGGAAGTCGCTATTGGCGATGCGAAGATTAAAATTGAAGCATTATACTCACCAGGGCATACAATCGGTTCGACATCATTCATCGTTGACGACCAATACTTGATGACAGGCGACATTCTGTTCATCGATTCCATCGGACGCCCTGACCTTGCAGGCCTTGCGGAAGACTGGGTAGGCGACCTTCGTGAATCGCTTTACAGCCGCTACGCGGAACTCGCTGACGAGCTTATCGTATTGCCAGCTCACTTCATGATCATGGATGAGTTAAACGCGGACGGAAGCGTCGCGAAAAAATTAGGCGACCTTTTCAAAGAAAACCACGGATTGAATATTGAAGATGAGCAGGAGTTCCGCGACATGGTAACGAAAAACCTGCCGCCGCAGCCAAACGCTTATCAGGATATCCGCAGTACAAACATGGGCAAAATCACACCTGACGAAGAAGTTCAGCGTGAGATGGAAATCGGGCCAAACCGCTGTGCGGTAAGGTAAATAGTTACAATAAAAAACTAAAAATATTGCTTCGGCGTTAAGAGATAGCTGAGATATGGAGCAAAACAGCGAAGACGCCTTGGGGATTAAGCGAAGTGCTGAGATCCACTCGGGCGAAGTGGAACGAGACCGAGTTAGCTCAGCGCGAGCCAAGTGTGGCCGAATGGAATTCGGCCGGCGCTTTGCGACGAAGCAGCGGAGCGATGCAGGAGCACGGTTTTTGGCAAGCGGAGCTGTTTTGCGGAATATCGATTACCAACTCATTTAACTATGTAAACAAACCAAAAGGAGAGATTTTGATGAACGCAGATAAAGTATTAGACGCAAAAGGATTGGCATGCCCAATGCCAATCGTGAAAACAAGAAAAGAAATGAAAGACATGGAATCCGGACAAATCCTGGAAATCCTCGCTACTGATAAAGGAGCAAAAGCTGATATGACCGCCTGGGCAAAATCAGGAGGGCACGAACTGTTGGAGACCCAAGAAGAAGGCGATGTCCTTAGATTCTGGATTAAGAAAGGCTGAAAGCAGTAAGAGGGTATCACTGTGATACCCTTTTCGCTTTTGGAAGAGGTGACAAAAGATGAGTTTTGATTTTATTATCGTCATTTTCCTGATCGGCTTCATCGGTTCCTTCATCTCCGGAATGGTCGGAATCGGCGGCTCGATCATTAAATACCCGATGCTTTTGTATATTCCGGTCATGCTCGGCTATACGGCGTTCAGTTCACATGAAGTTTCCGGCATCAGCGCCATCCAGGTGTTCTTCGCTACTATTGCGGGTGTTTGGGCGTACCGAGGCAGTGGCTATCTGAATAAAACATTGATCACCTATATGGGTGGGGCTATCCTGATCGGTAGTTTCATCGGCGGTTACGGCTCGACGCTTCTTTCGGAAGCAGCCATCAACTTCGTTTATGCGATCTTGGCGACGATTGCGGTTGTCATGATGTTCCTACCGAAAAAAGGTGTCGACGATATCCCGCTTGAACAGGTTACATTCAACAAATGGCTGGCTGCCGGACTGGCATTCATTGTCGGAATCGCAGCCGGTATCGTCGGAGCAGCGGGTGCTTTCATTTTGGTTCCGATTATGCTCGTGGTGCTGAAGATCCCGACGCGGATGACCATTGCGACTTCACTCGCCATTACATTCATATCGTCGATCGGTTCGACGGTTGGTAAGATTGTGACGGATCAGATTCTTTACGGCCCTGCGGCAGTCATGATTGTGGCAAGTATTATCGCCGCGCCGCTTGGTGCCAAGCTTGGCCAGAAGATGAATACGAAATACCTCCAGTGGATTTTGGCGCTGCTGATTCTGGGCACAGCCATTAAAATCTGGACGGATATTCTGTAGAGTGATGGAAGAAATAGAATAAGAAATGATAAAAAATATAAAAACGTGGAGTAAAGCATCGCTTTCCTCCACGTTTTTGTGTTTAAATATTCCGGTTTAGCATGCGCAGTCCATTTAAAATGACAAGAAGTGTACTGCCTTCGTGGCCAATAACACCGAGCGGTATCGTAATGGCCTGCATGAAATTTAAAATCAGCAGGAAGATGATCATCCCGACCGAAAAAAAGATGTTCTGTTTAATGATTTTCTGCATTTTCCGTGCAAGCCGTATCGAATAGGAAATACGTGATAAATCGTTCTTCATCAAAATAATATCTGCTGTTTCAAGAGCGACGTCTGTTCCTTCTCCCATAGCAATCCCGGTAGTGGCGATTGCCAAGGCAGGAGCATCGTTTATCCCATCACCGATCATGGCAACGTATTGATAGCGCTGGGTCAACTTTTTCAGTTCCTCCACTTTATCTCCAGGCATACAGCTGCCGACATACGCATCCATCCCGCTTTCTTCGGCGATGGCTTTGGCTGTTTTTTGGTTGTCGCCAGTCAGCATGATGCAGTAGATGCCAGCTTTTTGAAGATCCTGAATGGTCGATTTTGCATTGTCCCGTACCGTGTCTTTCAGTGAAATAGCAGCAGCAATGCCTTTTCCGTCTCTGACAAATGTGACGGTCTTCCCTTCATTCGCCAAACGGTTCAGCAAGCCTCCCTGAAAAGCTTCAGCTTCCTCGAGGTTTACGAAGTCCGGCTTGCCGATTTTGATTTCTTCCCCATCGATGACCGATTCCAACCCATTGCCTGGAACATCGGTTATTTGAAGGTTAGTCAGCGGAACAATGCCTTTTTCTTTTATAAATTCCGTGATCGCCTTAGCAAGGGGATGATTGGACTGGCTTTCAATGCCGGCGATTTTTCCCATCAACTTATCGGCATCCACGTCTTCACGTAACGTAAAATCAGTGACGATGGGCCTGCCGCGTGTTATTGTACCGGTTTTGTCAAAAGCAATGGCACTGACTTCCCCTAAATTTCCGAGGTGAACTCCGCCTTTGAAGACAATACCGCTTTTTGCACCATTGGAAATAGCCGCGAGCGTAGCCGGCATGATGGACGCAACAAGTGCACAGGGGGAAGCGACCACCAAAAAAAGAATTGCTCTGTAAAAAGTGGTGTCCCATTCCCAGTTGAACAAGTAATGCGGCAGGAAAAGCAAGAGGCCGAATACAACCAACACCACATTTACATAATGACCTTCAAAGCGCTCTACAAATTGCTGGGAAGGCGGCTTTTCACTTTGGGCAGATTGGACGAGATCAATGATTTTCTGGACCAGTGATTCCGTATTCGGCTTTGTCACTTCCATTGTAATGGCACCACTTAAATTGACTGTGGAAGCGAACAATTCATCAGCTGCATCTTTGGAAACAGGAACCGATTCCCCGCTGATAGTCGACTCATCCACTACTGTATGTCCCTTCAACAGTTTGCCGTCTGCAGAAATAAGTTCGCCGGGCTTAACGACCAATGCATCGCCAGGTTGTAAGGAAGAAACGGGCACGCGAGTCGTAGTGCCATTTTTGAAAAGCCAGGCTTCTTCCGGCTGAATTTCCATCAATGCCGATACTTCCTTGCTGCTTTTGTTCATAGTATAGGTTTCAAGCGCACCACTGAGCGAGAAAATAAAAATCAGAATGGCGCCTTCTGTCCAATAGCCGATGATGGAAGCACCGATAGCGGCAAGGACCATCAATAATTCCACATTGGGTTTTCGGTTTTCTATGGTCTTTTTGATGCCATATTTCGCTTTTGCATAGCCCCCGATCAAAAATGCGGAAAGGTAAGTGATTACCGACAATACTTCGATCGATTGAACTTCAAGAATATAGGCAATTACGATAAGGATCCCTGAAGCAATGGCTGCAATCAATTCGATATGTGATGTCCATATTTTCATGCATTCATCTCCTTTGGGCGAATGAAAAGGAAGCCTTTTTCAATTAATCGACATAATATATAAAAGTTTTTTCAATAAGTATAGCGCAGATTGGAGTGAAAATTGAATTTTCTCTGGATATGGAGGGGGCTCATGGCTGGAAAAAATATTCCTATAAAGGTTGTGTTTTGGGAATTCAGGTGAGACACTATTAGCATGGGGAAAACCGCTGATTGTTGAAAAACATCAGAAGAAATAATTATAAAAGAAGAATCAGCTGTCTTTATCTCACCGATTAGAAAAACAGGATAGAGAAATACTTGCTGGAAGAGACACGTCAGCTTGTGCAGAGACTTTGTTCTTTCTTTTGGCGAAAATTCTCTGGACAAGTTGATTTGTACAGTAGAAGATGAAAAAATGAAGGTTTTCATAAAACAAATGAGCAATGACTGCCTCATTAAACGAAAAAGGAGTGTTGAAAGATGTATAAAAAAATTTTATTGGCAGTGGATGGATCCGACCATTCCATTCGTGCAGCGAAAGAAGCGATAAAGATTGCACAGGGTGCTGAAGACGCACAGATTACCATAGTTTACGTGGCAGATCATAATAATGCAAAAAACGAAGTGCTGCACAGCAACAGCTCTGCTGAATTGGATTTGCAGCGGCGGAAGAAAATCCAGCCGGTGGAAGAGTCGATTGCCACAGCCAATCTCAAATACCGTGTCGAAATCCTGCATGGCACCCCGGGACCGGCCATCGTCGAATATGCCAACAAAGAAGGTTTTGACATGTTGGTCATCGGAAGCCGTGGCTTGAACTCCTTGCAGGAAATGGTACTGGGCAGTGTCAGCCACAAAGTGGTGAAACGCGCAAATTGTCCGGTTTTGATCGTAAAATAATAATCATTAAAGAATCTGGACTCCTTAAAAAGGAGTTCATGTTTCTTTTGATGGTGAATATAGAAAAAAGCGCAAAGGCGCTTTTTTTTCGTAGAATCCCACTGGCCTTCGTTTCAGTTTTCAAGATACCGGTACAGCGTAGACTTGCTGATGCCGGTCTGTTCTTTGATTTCCGCCAGGTTGTACTTCTTGCTTTCATACATCTCGATGGCCCGTTTTACATTGGCATCTGGTTTTCTTGGACGTCCTGCGTGCATCCCTTTTTGTTTTGCTTCCGACAGACCGGCTTTTGTTTTGGCACTGATGGTGTCACTTTGGAAATCAGCCAGGCAGCGGACAATTTCCGAAAAGGAAAAAGATTTTCCCTTCGAGGTGTCGATATCTTCCTGTATCGAATGGAGAAAAGCGCCTTTTTGGTCGAGTAGTTCCAGCAGTTCCACCAGGTGACGGGTGGAATCCGCGAAGGCCTGCAATTTATAGACAAAGACCCGGTCATCAATTGACAAACTCTCCAGCATCTTATCTAACTCTGCTCTCTTTTTAGGGGATGGATGATTTTCTATATAGACTTTTTTGCAACCATATTTATCAAATAGCGCCATTTGTTCTTTACAGTCGGGGTCTCCGGTAATTGGTCTTGCATAGCCGATGTGCACTTCAAAAACTCCTCACTTCACAAATTCCATTTATTATACCATATATTTTTTATGAAAAAGGACCAAAAAGGTTCCATTTAAGGAGGGTCGGTGCTAAACTGATTTCATTGTGAAAAATCCAGGTTTGCGTATATGCGTGAAACCATCAAATTATACAATAAAGAGGAGCAAGATAACGTGACACAAAATCTAAAAACACAGTGGTTTGGAAACATAAGAGGAGACATTCTGGCAGGAACTGTAGTTGCTCTTGCTTTGATTCCTGAAGCCATTGCATTCTCCATCATTGCGGGTGTTGATCCGATGGTGGGGTTATATGCCTCATTCAGTATTGCCGTCATTATTGCTTTTGTCGGCGGGCGGCCCGGCATGATTTCCGCTGCCACAGGCGCCATGGCCTTGTTGATGGTGCCGCTTGTCCGGGACCACGGCCTCGAGTACTTATTGGCCGCAACCATCCTGACAGGTGTTATCCAGATTCTCTTCGGGGTGTTCAAAGTGGCAAAAGTGATGAAATTCATTCCGCGTGCGGTGATGATCGGTTTTGTCAATGCCTTGGGGATCCTGATATTCATGGCCCAAGTGCCGCATTTTCTGGGTATCAATAACACCACTTATGTGTTCGTGGCCCTCACACTGGCCATCGTCTATATTGTTCCGCGGTTCTTCAAAGCCATTCCAGCACCGCTGATTGCACTCGTCCTTTTGACGGCGGTCGCTATTTATGGCGGTTTCGATATGCGGACCGTTGGAGATTTGGGGAACATCAGCCAGTCACTTCCGGCTTTCCTGTTGCCGAATGTGCCTTTCAATCTGGAAACGCTGATGATTATCTTTCCTTTTTCATTGGCTCTTGCCATTGTCGGTTTATTGGAGTCTCTTCTGACAGCCAATATCGTCGATGACATGACGGATACAACGAGTGATAAGAACAAAGAAGCGAGAGGGCAAGGAATTGCCAATTTCGTAACCGGCTTTTTCGGCGGAATGGCAGGCTGTGCAATGATCGGGCAGTCGATCATCAATGTCAAATCCGGCGGCCGGGGCAGATTGTCTGCACTTGTGGCGGGGATCTTGTTAATGTTCCTGATTATTGTACTGGGTAACGTAGTTATTCAGATTCCGATGCCGGTGCTGGTGGGAATCATGATCATGGTGTCCATAGGCACGTTTGACTGGTCATCGTTCAACTATTTGAAGAAAGCGCCTAAAACGGATTCCATCGTTATGGTGGCCACGGTGGCCATTGTCGTTTATACGCATGACCTGTCCATCGGTGTTTTGGCGGGCGTTTTGCTGAGTGCCATTTTCTTCGTTTCCAAAATCTCGAAGATTAAGGTCGAAAAGAAATTGTTGGATGCTGCTCATTATCAGGTAAGTGGCCAGTTGTTCTTTGCTTCAGTGGAAGATTTTCTTGAGAAGTTTGATTTTGATGTGGAAGACGAGAAAATCGTCATCGACTTTACGGACGCCCATATTTGGGATGATTCCGGAGTGGGCGCGGTGGACCGCGTCGTCCTGAAGTTTCAGGAAAACCGCAACAAAGTGGAAGTCATCGGACTCGATGCGGGCAGTCAGAAGCTGATTGATCAAATCGCCATCTTTAAAAGCGATAAAGCCAAGCTGCCGACTCATTAATTTCATACAGTGAATCATGTTAAATAAAACAGGTGGGGGAAAATGAATTATTTTCTCCGCCTGTTTTTTGATTTGTAAAAAGACTTTTGTCATTTTAAATGAAAATAATTCTCATTTAGTTATTGCAACTTCAAAACAACCTGCTATACTAAAATATGTGAGCAAGTGATAATGATTATCAATATCACTCATATTCAATAAAAAGAAAGGAGAAGGAAGCATTAGTAAAAGAAAAAATGACATGGACGAGGTGAGCCTCTGAAAGAAAGGAGCAGCTTTCAAGAAGGACAAGCACAAAAAACGAAAGTCGGAACAGACGGGACATTCACGCCAATATTCTACATAACAGTTTGTACGAAAAATAAATGAATCGTTCAATTACGATAAAAAAGGAGTCGATAAAAATGAAGAAATGGATACTCGTAACATTTACTTTGATGATGATGGCATTCTTAGTGGCATGTGGCGCAGCTGAGGAAGCTACAGAAGAAAACACTGCAGGGGCAGAAACAGAAGAAAAAGAAACCATGACGGTGACGCATGAACTGGGTGAAACCACTTTCGCCAAGAACCCGGAAAAAGTTGTAGTCTTTGACTTTGGTATCCTTGATTCCATGGATAAACTGGGTGTTGAAGCGGTTGCGGGAGTTCCACAAGGAAACATTCCTACTTACCTTGAGAAATATGAAGACACGAAATATGAAAATGTAGGGACATTGAAAGAAGCGGATTTCGAAGCCATCCATGCTTTGGAACCTGATTTGATCATCATTTCCGGACGCCAGGCATCCATGTACGAAGAATTCAGTGAAATTGCTCCAACGGTCCACATGGGAGTCGATACGACAAAATATATGGAATCTTTCACAAAAAACATGAACACACTGGGTGAAATTTTCGGTGAAGAAGAGCAGGTAAAAGAAGAACTGGCTTCCATTGAAGCTCAAATTGAAGAATTAAAATCGAATGTCAGCAGTTCTGAGGAAAAAGCGTTGATCGTTTTGGCGAATGAAGGAAAAGTAAGTGCATATGGTGCGGCATCACGTTTCGGTATGATCCATGATGTGTTCGGTGTGAAACAGGCCGACGAAGGAATCGAAGCTTCTACACATGGTCAAAGCATTTCGTTTGAATACATTTTGGATACGAATCCGGATGTCATGTTCGTAGTTGACCGCAATGCGGCAGTAGGAAACGATGCCAGTGCAAAAGAGTCGCTTGAAAACGAATTGGTGCAAAAAACAACTGCTTACCAGAATGATAAAATCATTTATCTGGATCCGGATTACTGGTACCTGTCAGGCGGCGGATTGGAATCAGTCAGCCAGATGGTCACAGGAATTCAATCTGCTTTTGAATAAGAAAAAATGACAGGTCCAAAGTAAGCGGACGAAATCTTGGGAAATATCAGGAAAGCAAACTGAATGAACAGAAAAGGGAGAAGAGATGTTGATTACTCAGCATCTTTTCTCCCCTTTTGTTTATGTAACTACAGGTACGCGAAGATTCTGCGGCTACCTGAACTGCATATGCCAACTCTTTGATGGAAGCAGATTACATCTGTATACAGCCAAGAGACAAAGCCTTCCTGTTGAGACATTTCTAATATAAGAAAGAAAAGTCGAGGCTGGTTTGTTCGCTAACAATGAATAATCAGTTAACCATTACAACATACAAGCGCCATGGCTTATGAATTTACAAACAACAAAGGTATGTTACAATAACGGACATTATGGATTGAAAGGGGTATGACTTTGATTAAAAAATGGTTTTTAGGTTTATCACTCGGCGTTTCCGTGTCTCTACTTGCCGCATGCGGCGGTGGCGACGAAGCAACTGAAAATACAAATGAGGAACCAAATACACAAGAAGAAGCGGCAGCCGGAGCTGAAGAAGGTGCTGAACAGCGGGAAATGCCAGAGCCGGATCTGAGCGGGGTACCGGACATTGTGGCAGAAGTAAATGGACAAGAAGTGACGAAGGAAGAATTTGAAACAGCTTATGCAGGACAATTCCAGCAAGCGGCCATGCAGGCGCAGATGTCTGGGCAGGAAGTTGATCAGAACCAATTGAAAGAACAAATTGCTGAAAGTTTGGTCGGTCAGGAGTTACTCATTCAGGAAGCTGGAAACAGAGGTTATAATGTTTCGGAAGATGAGATGGATAAAAGGTTAACTGACTTGGCGGCACAAAACGGACTCGAATCGAAAGAGCAGTTTCTGACGGCTCTGGAAGAACAGGGCATACCGGAAGAAGAAGTGATGTCCCAACTTGAGACACAAGTAAAAGTAAACCAGCTGATCGCTGAAGAAGCCGGCAGTGTCGAGCCGACAGAGGAAGAACTTCAGGCGCTTTATGAACAGGCAAAAGCCCAGCAGGAGCAAATGGGCGGAGAAGAACTTCCAGCGTTTGAAGAACTGAAACCGCAACTTGAAGAGCAAATCAAAATGCAAAAAGAAGGAGAAGCCACTCAAGCACTAGTTGCGAAACTTCGTGAAAACGCAGACGTCGCTGTCCATATTTAACAGATTGAAACCAGATCCGAATAGGATTTGGTTTTTTCATTCTTATTAAATTTTTACTGTATTTAAATTTGTTTACTGATTTTTGGAACTTTTCTTAAAGTACTTCGTAGAACTAATTATAAGCACTAAATAAGCAAGTTACATAACGGGACGTTGTGAGTTATCCTGTTCAACAGGAATTTATTATAAAACAGCAAGTGTGAAAGGAGATAGGAGAATGTTGGAAACAGCGGGAATTATTACATTTTTAATCGCTTTACTGATTGTCGCCGCATTGGCGGGCGTCGGTTATTATTTTTGGATGAGGTTGCGGTACCGAACGGCGAAATCCAATGAGGCGCTGATCATCACGGGGCCGAAATTGGGGGATCCGGAAAAAGACACGAATATTTTCACCGATGACGAAGGGCGTTCGATGAAAATCATCCGGGGCGGAGGATATCGCCTCAGACGCTTCCAAACTTCCACACCGGTGAATTTAACGTCGTTCCAATTGAAATTGTCGACTCCGAGGGTATATACAATTGCCGGGGTGCCGATTGTGGCGGATGCAGTGGCGATGGTCAAAGTCGCTGATACGTTGAACGGAATTGCCAATTATGCCGAGCAGTTCCTGGGAAAAGAGCAGGAAGAAATCGAAGCTGAAATCATCGAAGTACTCGGAAGTAACCTTCGCGCTATTTTATCCAAAATGACGGTCGAAGACATCAACGGCGACCGTGAAAAGTTCAATACTGATGTGCAGGAAATCGCGCAAAAGCAATTGGATCTGATGGGCTTTAAAATCACTTCTCTGGGTTTGACAGATCTACGGGATGCTGATGACGACAATGGGTATCTCGAGAATCTTGGACGGCCGCGCATCGCGGAAGTCCGCAAGCAGGCGGAAATCGCAGAAGCGGAAACAGAACGTGAAACGCGGATTCACCGTGCACGGACAGACCAGGAAGCGAAAGAGGAAGAATACAAGCGCCAGATTGCGATAGCGGAATCACGAAAAGAAAAAGACATCAAAGATGCTTCTTTCAAAGAAGAGACAGAACGCGCACGTGCGAAATCCGAGCAGTCCTATGAACTGGAAAGAGCGAAACTGGCGAAAGAAATACAGGATGAAGAGCTGAACTTGAAATTCATGGAACGGGAACGCGCCGTTACATTGGAGGAAGAGGAAAGCAAAGTCCGTAAAACGAAAGCCGATGCAGCTTATTATGAAACTACCCGTTCAGCCGAAGGGGAAGCCCGCAAGGCTGTGATTGACGGGGAAGCCAGAGCGAAAATCCAGCGGGACCAGGGTGCCGCCGAAGCCGAAGTTATCCGCGAGCGAGGAAAAGCCGAAGCCGAATCACGTAAGTTGCTGGCGGAAGCGATGGAAGAACATGGCGATGTCATCATCACCGAGAAATTGATCGACATGCTGCCTATTTTTGCTGAAAAAGTGGCACAGCCGCTGAACAATATCGATTCCGTGAAAATCATTGATTCCGGCAACGGCCAGGGCATTCCTTCATTCGGCAAAAGTGTCACCAAAACAATGGTCGACATGCAGGAGCCGCTGAAGGAAATGACCGGAATTGATGTAGGAGAACTTTTGAAATCATATGTGAACCGAGACACCCGCAAAGCGGAAGTTCCGCAGGTGGAAGCGGTGGCGGATGTCCCCGAGAAGGAAGACGCGCAAGTTGAGGAAGAAAGCGACGACAAACAATAAATATGTATAACAAAGAAGAAGACCAGGCAGCTGGTCTTCTTTTTGTGTTAAAAATTCTTGTAACTATTCTTTGGCTCATTGAGTCTATTTAAAGTAAAAGGACTGATGAGAATGAAACGCATCATAGGGGGAAGCGAATTCGTGAATGTAAAAAAGAAGCAATTCAAAAGCGCATCGATTCTTCTTTCGATTCAAAGAAAGCCCTCATAATAGCATTTGCCTGCTACTGCATTCAGTCGAGGGCCGAATCTCATAAGAAGGTCAGCTGGTTATTATCACAATGATATAAATCCCTGGTTTGACCGAGGATCAATACACTCTGTAAACTTGTCCGGTTTGGGCGCCTTCCACGCTTTTCAGATAAGCGTTTGCCGCTTTGGCGGCAGGAACAGCATTGAATCCTTTGAAAAAGGAGCCGTATTTCTCCAGTGATTCCACTAAAACGTTCGGGCTTACTGTATTGATGCGGACACCGTTTTGCAA
>NZ_RIAX01000018.1 GCF_003719725.1 Planococcus salinus
TGGTTGGTCGATGTGTACCCCCACAATGGACTTTCACCACCTAGATAGTTGCCATGCCTGGCACACCAAAAAAAGAGCTGAGAGTCTTCACCCTCAGCTCTTTCCAAACTCACTCTCTCCCCGGTTTTCCTTTTCCAGGGTGCCCATCCGGCTTCCCTGGCTTGCCTTTCCCTGGATGTTTATCAGGCTTCCCTGACTTTCCTTTCCCTGGATGCTTATCCGGTTTATCCGGTTTTCCTTTCCCAGGATGCTCATCTGGCTTACCAGGCTTCCCTTTCCCAGGATGCTTATCCGGTTTTCCTGACTTCCCCTTTCCAGGATGATCCGGCTTCCCTGGATACGGGTTGCCCGGTTTTTCTTTCTCATAGATCACGGCTTCGCCGACGTTTCCGGCTGCGTCTTTAACCGTGACGGTGACGGAATCGGTTTTTTCAGATACCGGGAATGTGAATGATCCGTCCTGTGCCAAGTCGAACGCGACCGGTTCAACTGGCTTCCCTTTTTGTGTCGCTGTGTACGAAGCGTGCAGTTTTTCATTCAAATCGAAGGTTGCGCCGTACAGCACCAATTCCTGTTTGTAGACCGAGTACATGTCGTCCACTTGTCCTGTCGCCTGGCCGTCTGTGACGGTGCCAGTGATTTCAGGAGCTGTGGTTTTGACGATGACCGGTCCTGCATATTCATGGAGGAACGATGGCTTGCCCGACACCGGGACACCTTTGATATCAAATGTGTACAGACCATCCGGAATCGTGGTGGCCGGTGATCCGTCCCACGGCTGGTACTGGCCGTCGATGGTGAATGTGTGATCGTCCGCTTTCAGCGAGTCGCTGGCATGCACGTAGCCGATATAACCGTCGCCATAGGGTCCGCCGTATGGATTCATGATGTCCCAGATTTCGATGTAGTTGGTGGCGAGATCCCCTGTCAATGTGAATGACAGGTCAGCCGCGTCTTTCACGCCGTCTTCATCAAATGACATGTCAGTTTCTGAGATCGAGATATCGGTCACGGCCGTCGGTTCCCCGCTGAAGTCCGCCGCGAATGGCAGGGAGATTTCCGTGTCGCCATTTGAAATGTACAGATAGCCGAGAAGTTCGTCTCCCGCTTTTGGTTCGGCCGTCTGCGGAGCGGTCAACGTGACGTTCAGCAGCTGTTCACCGTTCAACGTGAATGAAGACTGATCCACTGTCACGGCCGCTCCTTCGAATGATTTGGTTTCATCTATCGTTACGTCATAGTTTCCGCCGTTGCCGGTGATATCTTTGATCATCACCTGCTTTGTAACGGAGACGGCACCGTCTTCCAACGACTGGGGACCGAACGTGATGGTCCCTTTTTCGTGGTCGACCATGTCGCCTTCTTCATCGAGCACGGCCTGGTCCTGTGCGTAGGCCAGAATTTCAGGGTGTGCCGCTTCGTAGGCATTGACGCGTCCCGCACCTTGTGCGAAGACGTCAAATTTATTCGTATCGAGAACGTCCGCTGTATTTGACAGCGCAACTTTGACGTCAAACGCATCCCATTGCGGATTGGCTTGTTTGACGAGGGCCGCGATTGCCGTTACGTGAGGGGCCGCCATCGAAGTGCCGGTTTTGCGTGTATAGGCTTCCTCGTATGATACACCGGGGAAGTCTGCCTGATACATCGGGATCGTCGACATGACGTTGGTACCCGGTGCGCTGACGTCCGGCTTGATGTCGAAGTTCGGCATCGACGGACCGCGTGAACTGGTATCGTGCACTTCGTCACCGATCGTCAGTGTTTGCGTAAAGTCGCCGAACGTCACCGTACCGCTGCTGCTTTCAAGCGCGGAACGGAGCGCTTCGCCGTCAGTTTGCGACAAGTCGAACGAAGGAATGAATTCAAACGAATCCCCCAGATACGTGCCCGACGCTGCCGGCGCATTCGATCCGCCTTCATTGTTATGAATCAGCACGGCCACTGCTCCCGCTTGTTGTGCCGCTGCGATTTTGTCGATAAAGGCGATTTCGCCGCGTGACACCAGCGCCACTTTGCCGTTTGCATCGATGGTTTCATAGTCAGCTGCCGCACCGATTCCCGGAACGGCCACGACTTCAAATTCACCTGCTAATTGGTCCGACAGGCTTGCGCCAAACGTGGTCGCCATCAGGTGGACCGGCTTCGCCAGTTCATAATCGCCCGCCTGGACATTCACCTGGCCGGCGTGCATTGTTTCAGGACTGGTCGTGTTGCCGACTGCAATGCCGAGCCGTGATGTGGACGGCGTGCCCATTGTGCCGCGCTCCGGACCGGTGTTGCCAGTCGCCAGGACCGCGATGGTTCCTTCCATCATGGCATTGTTGATGGCGTAGGCAGCCGCATCCGTTTCGGTGTTAGCGCCGACACCAAACGATAAATTGATGATGTCCATGTTGTGGTTGACGGCTTCTTCAATGCCGGCAAGGATGCTGGACGTGGCTCCGCTGCCGTACGCGCCGAGCACGCGGTAGGCGTACAAATCGACTTGCGGCGCGATGCCTTTGATGCCATAGTCATTGGCGCCGATTGCCGCAATGATTCCTGCGACGTGCGTGCCGTGGGAAGTGTAGAACGATTCGCCGTTCGCATTGAACTCCGGCTGCCCCGCGGCACGTTCAGATGGCCGCGTTTCTGAGGCATCATCCGGTTTTCGCTCGGTCGTGTACAGCGACGAATTGTGGGCGACAAAGTTTTTACCGCCTTTGTAGACGCCTTCGAATTCCGGATGGTCAGGGTCGATGCCGGTATCGAGCACCGCCACTTTGACGCCCTGGCCTTCCAGCCCTTCCTGCCACAACGCTTCAATTCCAGGGAATGAAAGGCTGCCGGACGAAGGCGCATCCGTTTCCGGCTGTTCGCCTGACGGCTCGTCAAACGCCTCCACTGTAACGTCCGGCTCGACCAGCGTCACGCCTTCAATGTCCAGCAGCTTGTCGACATCGTCCGCTTTCACGGTAGCGGAAAAACCGTTCAGCACCGTATCGTACGTAAATTTTTCGGCGAATGAAATCCCGCGGGCCTTCATCGCTTTTTTCGCAGAACTCTGCTGTGTCCGCACATTGGATTTGACTTTATTCGCCTGGAAGGGATTCATTGCTTTGCCTTTCGATTTTTGGATTCCCCGCTCCAGTCCGACCGGTTTTTCGGACAGTTGGATGATGACATCCACTTCTTCGTCCCCGGACAGCCCCTGCAGATCTTTATGTAATTTCGGCCCGCTGCTGCCCGTTCGCAGCTGCTCGGCAATTGCCGCTTTCACCTGCAGCTCGCTGTTGCTTGGCCCGTTGCCGAACGGCTGGGCCCCTTCGCCAGTGGCCGCTGCCGTAAACGGCGTCAGCAGCGACAATACCAGCACAAGCGCCAGTAGGCTGCTGAAATATTTCATCAACTTCTGCTTCCTCAACTTGATCTCCCCTTGCCAACGTCAGTTCATACTAGTTGAAATAGTAAGACTCTTACAGTTTAGCATATCTTTTTATGGAAATTATGAACATTTGTTGGGCGAATGGACGTGTTTTGTTTGGAATTGTTTGAGTGCCTGGCACCCAAACAATTCCAAACAATTACGGCACGATATGCTTCGCGCCCGGCAGCCGCTGCAGGGCGACGATGATGCCGAGTGACAGCACGAAGATGATGGCCCATGAAAGCGGGATGCCGACGGCCGCATGGATGGTCGTTTCGTTGATGCCGAGGAGTTTATTGACATAAAACTGGACGAGCGGATGGATGACGTAGATGCCAAGTGTGGCGGCGCTGATCAGGCGGATCGCCCCGTTCGGCTTGAAACGGCCGGCAAAATGCTGGAACAAAGCGAAGACGAACAGCGAAATAACAACGTGGTTCGGCCGCTCGTGGTCGTAGAAGAATTCGTCAAGCTCGCCTTGGCTGAAGGTCAGCTGATTGGTGGCCCAGTACGTGACCAAATAACCGATGACTGACAGCACGGCAAGCGGCGGCAGAACTTTTTTCGGCAATGGATATAGCACCAGGTAAGCGCCGAGCATGAAATAACCGACGAATGGCTGGAACATGCCGGTGTAGAAAGCCGGCTCGTAGCCATAGAATTTCGGCAGCAGCGGCATGAATACGGAAAACAGCAGCCAGAAACCGAGAAACACTTCAAACAGGCGCTTGGACATGTGCTGGACCAAAAGACGCAAAAACGGCGCCATCAAATAAAGGCCGAAAATCACGTACAGGAACCATAAATGGTAATAGACGTCATCTACCAGGAAGCGCTTGACCATTTGCCAGAGCGTCATGTCTTCGCCCTGTTCAAAAACCAGGTAAGCCAAATAGACCCCGCTCCAGAATATGAGCGGGATGAGCACTTTGCCGAGGCGTCTGCTGTAGAATTCGCCGATGGGCGGTATCTGTTTTTTTGTCAGCAGCAACGCGCCGCTCAGCATGAAAAAGATCGGTACGCACCAGCGGAGGGCCGAGTCGATGGCGTGCGCCAGCTGCCATTGCCAGTGGTCCGGCGCTTCCGTATTGAGTATTTTCGACACGACGTGCACCAGAACCACCACCATGATGGCCAGCACGCGGAGCCAGTCCATGTAATCATATCGTTTCGCCATGACGGCACCTCCCATCTGTTTATTACACCATTCCCCTTCTTTTTTTAAAATGAAACGCGGCGCACCTTACAATTGTGTGGGTGCCTGGCACCCACACATTATTTTGATGAAAGGGCATGACTTCCCCGGCGAATGTCTTTATAATAGAAGGTACTGTGGTTTTTTATGGCTCGGCGCGGGTTTCATTTCCCCAAACCGGCAGTTGCAGCATTCGGACGCCGGCGGCTCAACGCCAGCGCATGAGGAAAAAGGAGCAATCTCGCATGACTTCAAACATACTGATCATTGTCCCGGCCTATAACGAAGAACAGGCGATCATCGGCACGGTCCAGCAGTTACAGCAATTCCCGGAATATGATTATGTCGTCATCAATGACGGCTCGACGGACCGGACGAAAGAGATCCTGGAAACGAACAACATCCCCCATATTTCACTGCCCGTCAACCTCGGGATCGGCGGCGCGGTGCAGACCGGCTACCGGTACGCGGAACGCGGCCATTACGACTACGCCATTCAATTGGATGCGGATGGCCAGCATAATCCCGAAGACCTCCATCATCTGGTCGCCGAAATGAAGCGCCGTGACGTGGACATGTTGATCGGCTCGCGCTTTTTGGAGAAATCCAATTACAAAGGCAGTTTGACGAGACGAACCGGCATTTTGTATTTCAATTATTTGCTGCGGATGATTTCACGCGTCAAAATCACGGATCCGACGTCCGGCTACCGCATCGTCAACCGCAACGTCATCAAATGGTTTGCCAACGATTATCCGGTCGATTACCCGGAAGTGGAAGTGATCGCAAAACTGGCCCGAAAAGGCTACAAAGTGGAAGAAACGAAAGTGGAAATGAACGCCCGCCAAGGAGGGGAATCGTCGATTACGCCAAGTAAATCCCTTTATTACATGGCGAAAGTCACGTTCTTTTCACTGATTCGTTCCTATACATAGAAAGGAACTGGATTCGTATGGATAATATACATTTCATCGTGCTGCTCTCAGCATTCGTGTTTTTGGTGATTGTGGTGTCGATGACGGCGAAGAATAAATTGACCGACCAGTACGCTTTCATGTGGCTGACGTTTTCAATCATCGGCGTCGTACTCGCCATTGCATTGCCGTATTTGAACGATCTGGCGACTGCGCTCGGCATTGCGTATATGCCGTCGCTGATTTTCCTGCTGGCGTTTCTTGTGGTGCTGTCGCTGCTGATCTACCATACGCAGCTGTTGTCGAAACAGGAACATCGCATCAAATTGCTCATACAGGAAGTGGCGTTTTTGCAAAAAGACATACAGGACGCCCGGAAAGAGGACCGCAACTCATGAATTTCACTCATTTAATTTTAGTATTATGCAATACATTGATTTTAGTATCCGGCCAGTTTTTATGGAAAATCGGCATGGAGCGGCAGGCTGATGCGTTTTCTTCCGTCTTTTCAGTCGTCAAGCTGTTCTTCACACCGTTCATTTTTTCCGGACTGGCGATGTACGGACTGGCCACGGTGCTGTGGCTGTTCATCTTAACAAAAGTTCCGCTTAGCATTGCGTACCCGCTGCAGTCGAGTGCCTACGTCATCGCGGTGGTCGGCGCGTTCTTCATTTTCGGCGAGTCGATCACGCCCTGGAAAATCGCCGGCGTGTGCTTTATCATGCTCGGTGTCTCCATCATCGGCTTGAGCGAAATGCGCTAAGACAGGAAAAGCGAGGTTGTCATGAAAAATTTATCCGAAATCAATATGATCCGGGCGTTCGCTTGCCTGAGCGTCGTCTACAATCATGTCATCACCAATTTTGACAAATTCACAGCAAACGACTTTTCGGAGACCGCGGCTTTCACGGTCCTCCGTTATTTGTTTTTATTCGCCACACCGGTCTTTATCCTGATCTCGATCACGCTGCTGTCGCGCAATTACCCGGAAAAACTGCCCGAGCGCTTTCTGTGGAAACGGCTGAAGTTCATCTTCGTGCCGTATGTGCTGATCGGCTTGTTCACGGCTTATATCGCCTCGGTCAACAGCGAGGAATCCGGATTCAGGGAAATCGCCTGGAAGATTGTCGCACTCGGTGACTGGCACGGCTTTTTCATCCTGGTCATTTTCCAGTTTTACCTGCTGTTCTGGCTGTTCAACAAGCTCCTGCGGAAAATAAAACCGTGGATGCCGCTGCTCGTGACGTTCGTCATATCATTCGGCCATCTGTACGCCATGGAGCATGTTCTGGCGTATCAGGAATTCATCTATACCGAGTATCCGCTGTGGTACCGCACGAATATACTGGCGTGGCTGTTTTACTTTGTCGCCGGCTTCTACATCGGCGTCCATTACGAACGGCTCGTGGCGTTTCTCGTGAATAAATGGTGGCTGCTGCTGGTCGTTGCGGCCGGCAGTTTCGCCTGGGTCTATCATAACGTCGTGACCGTCGGCTACACCGACGTCGCAAGCGACCGCTACGACATGTTCCTCTACACATTGTCGGTGTTCTTTTTGCTGGTCGTGCTGTTCCGGAAAATGACGTTCCGGATGCCGCTGCTCGAAATCGTCAGCAGTTTCTCGTTTTTCATCTATTTGTCGCACCTGCTCTTTATGGTCGGCCTCGGCCGCATCACGCAGGTGTTCCAGGACAGCTTTCTCCTCTATTCGCTGACACTGCTGCTGTTCGTCACCGGCATCAGCGTCGGCATCGGGATTTTGCTGTATACGAACCGCGTAACCCGGCTCGTCACTGGGAAAAATGCGTGGATGGACCGGCTGATGCGGCCGGTTGTCAGCGAGTCGAAATAATGTTGTATGAGGCAGTCCGCTTTGGCGGGCTGTTTTTTTCACCTCGCGCCCCAGTGACCGACTCAATTGTTCCTCAAATTGTGGCGGACGCTGGGGCGCAAAGTATATTGCTTGAGTTACGACTTTGCTTCTTTTAGCTGTCTGGTCTTCGGGTTTGTCGCCATTCGCGCAGGCGAATGGCTGGCATTAGGCTTTTGGTTTTTTGCTTTTTGTTTTTCACTTGCCTCTTGCTTGAGACGAGCGGGCGAGTTCCGACCTTTTCGACGTGAGTTCCGACGGATGATGTGCGGGTTCCGACCAATTCGACTCGAATTCCGACGAATCACCCATGAATTCCGACTAACGCAAAAAATCCCGCTCCTATTTTCCACGGAGCGGGATTTTTTGTTTTATTCCGACAAGCGGTACAGGAATACGGCAAGCTGGCCGCGTGTGATGTTTTGGGCGACGCCGTAGCGCGTAGCCGAGACGCCGTCCGTGACATCATTGGCGACCAGAGCGTTGACCGCGCTTCTGTAGCGGTCAGAGACGTCGGTGAAGGACGACGATACGCCGCCAGCGGACAAATCATAGGCCCGCTGCAGGATGATGGCCATTTCACCGCGCGTCAGCGGATCGTAGGAACCGAAGCTGGTCGCCGATTTCCCGCCGATGATGCCGGCTGCTTTCAAGGCATTGACGGCACCGGCTGCGCGGTCCGGAACATCGGTGAAGCCGGATGGCGGTGCCGTTTCTGTATTCAAGCCGAGTTCTCTGGCAATCAACACTGCCGCGTCCGCGCGGATGATGTTATGTGTAACGCCGAATTCCGTTTCCGAAACACCCTGCGTCACTTCATTTTCCACCAGGTACTCCACAGCTGGCGCGTAAAATGTCGGCACGTCCTGGAAATCGATTTCAGGTTCCGGAGTTGGTTCAGGCTCAGGTGTTGGGTCAGGCTCTGGTGTCGGCTCCGGCTCAGGCTTTGGCTCTGGCTCCGGTTCCGGTGCTGCCGGTTCCTGCACAGTCACTGTCATGCGGACCGTCTCTCCTTCATATGTGGCGGTTATGATGGTGCTGCCGGATCCTACAGCTTCCACTCTGCCGTTTTCCACTGTCGCGACGCTCCGTCTGCTGGATAACCACGCCGCTTCGTCAGTGACAGCTTTCCGGTCGCCGTTTTCATACACAGCCGTCGCGGTCACGTCAACCGTTTCACCAATTGCTGCCGTAAATGACGACTCGCTCAGTTCCAGTTCATTAATCAGATTAAGTTCTGGTTCTGGCGTTGGTTCCGGTTCTGGTTCCGGTTCTGGTTCCGGTTCAGGTGTTGCTGCCGGTTCCTCAACGGTCACCGTCATACCGACTGATTGTCCCTGGTATGTGGCCGAAATGGTGGTGCTTCCGGGACCGGTTGCTTCCACCACACCATCTTCCACTGTCGCCACAGCCCGCTTGGCGGACGACCACGCCGCTTCGGTGGTAATGTTCTGCCGTTCGCCGTTTTCATACACAGCCGTTGCGGTCACGTCAATTGTTTCACCGACGGTTGCCGTAAACGAGGATTCACTCAACAGCAGTCTGTGGATGGGATTCGGTTCCGGTTCAGGATCAACGACCAATTCAGGCTCCGGATCAGGTTCTGCTTCAGGAGGCGGTGTCGGCGCCACTGCAGGTTCCGGCAGTGGTTCCGGTACATTGACTACAATCGTCGCTTCTTCGCCTTCAAAACTGGCGGTGATGGTCGTACTGCCGTAACCGGTCAGTTCCACGCGCCCCGCCGTCACGGTTGCGATAGAAGGGTCGGCGGAAGTCCAAGCTGCTTCATCGTCCACAATGACACGGTTGCCGTATTTATGGATGGCCGTGGCCGTAATCTGGACCACTTCCCCCGGTTCTCCGAGAATGCGTGTTTCATTCACTTCCAGATCGACGACCGGATCCGCCACCGGTTCTGGCTCCGGTTCCGGCACATGGACGACGATTACCGCTTCCTGTTCTTCGTATGTGGCACGAATGGTGGTGTCTCCATTACCTGCCAGCTCGACCCATCCGTCCGTGACCGTTGCGACGGCCGGATTTTCGGAAGTCCACTCGGCTGCATCCGTGACAATTTCCCTGTCGCCGTTTTCACGGACCGAAGACGCCGTCACCTGAAAACTTTCCCCCGGATCGCCGGTCAGGGTATCGACGCTGATTTCCAGTGCAGTGACCGGATTCGGTTCTTCAATGACGATCGGCTCTGTGAATGAAGATGCCTGAATGGCACCGTAACCGAACAACGGATCTCTTCCATCTGCGCCCAGATCAACCGTTTGTTCAATCAACACCTGGCGCAGCTGGTCATTGGAAAGCTCCGGATACGCTTCTTTCATTAACGCCAGTTGACCCGCTGTATAAGGAGCCGCCATGGAAGTGCCGCTTATATACGCATAGCCTCCATCGATGTACGTGCTCAGAATCGCGGAGCCGGGAGCCGCCACTTCAACCGCTGGGCCAGTGGAAGAAAAAGAAGCCCGTTTCGAATAACGGTCAAGCGCGCCGACTGCTATAGCATTGTCATAACGGGCCGGATAATCGACTGAATCGCCCAATCCATCGCTGGCCCCGTCATTCCCGGCAGCTGCCACGACGAGCACGCCACTGTTATAGGCGCGGTCGATCGCCGAACGGAAAATGGACGAATCGGTTTGGGTGCCGGCACTCAAATTGATGATGTCCATGTTGTTGGACACTGCCCAATTGATGCCTTCGACAATATCGGATAAGTAAGCGGATCCTTCCTCGTTAAACGCTTTGACAGCGTAAATGTCCGAATCATAGGCTACTCCTTTAACGCCGACCCTGTTGTTCCGCGCACCAAGAATGCCGGCGACATGCGTGCCGTGGCCTTGGTCATCGTCGTAGGAAGACGTGTAGCCGACCGTCGAAATGCCTCCAGCGATTTCAAGGTCTTCGTGAGGAGAAATACCGGAATCGATGACTGCAATTTTCACACCTTGTCCTGAAAAACCGGATCTCCAGGGAGTGTCAGTATTGGTGTAGGAGATCCCCCAATCTTCCCGCTGGTAATTCAATTTCACGACAATGTCTTCTTCCACTTCAAGGACGGAAGAATCGTTTGCCAATTCATGCACGGCTGTTTCAGGGACGGTGGCCGCCACCACGGACATATCCTCGTAGCGCTCCGTCACTTCCCCTCCCGCTGCAGCAATGCTCTGTGTCATCTCCTGGTTGCTGGCGTTTTCCTCAAACGCAATCAGCACCCGTTTTTTCTCTGCATCAGCGTCCGCTGAAGCAAGGTTCACATTATAAGCCGGGAACAATAAGGTCAAAGCCATCAAGGCATAAAGTGTTTTTTTCAATGAATGAAACCCCTTTCGTTAGGTAGTGAAATATGTATGTAATCCTGGTGTAACCATACCCTTATCTTAGCAATATTATACATTTATTTTTGCTAATTACTAGTTTTTTCTAATAATTATTTCTTCTTTTAAAGTGGCGGTTGGGCTGAAAAATGTGTGGAAGAGAGGTGACACACTTTGTTGGGAGGCTGCGTTGGGTGGGAGAGTTGAGTTATGACTTTATTTGCTCGAGTTGCGATTTTTAACAGCTGAGTTACGACCATCAAAAAAAGCTCCTGGGCCCAGGAGCTTTCTCTACTTCATCTATTTTATTTATTCCAAGTCACGTTCGTCTTCTTTTTTTCATTAACTGTCAGTTGGAAGACGTCGGGGCGTGCGTAGTGGCCGGCGACGTCGAAGTCGAAATGGCTTTCGGCGATTTTGTCGAGATCCAGATTAGCGTAGATGATGGTTTCTTTGCCGAATACCGGTCCGGCGACGTATTCGCCGAGCGGGTCGACGATGCAGCTGCCGCCGCGCGTCATTTCGTCCGGCAAGTCGGCGAATTCGTCTCTGGACGCAATGTCTTCCGGGTAATCCGCTTTGGTCGAATACTGGTTGCATGACAGCACGAAGCATCGGCCTTCCGCGGCGACGTGGCGCACCGTCGCCTGCCACGTGTCGCGGTGGTCGGCTGTCGGCATGACATAAATCTGCACACCTTTTTCATACATCGCTGCACGCGCCAGCGGCATGTAATTTTCCCAGCAGATCAACGCGCCGATTTTGCCGTACGGCGTGTCGAACACCGGCAATGTGCTGCCGTCGCCTTCTCCCCAGATCAGCCGCTCCGATCCCGTCGGCTTCAACTTCCGGTGCTTGCCCAGCAATTCACCGTCCGGTCCGAAGAACAGCGCCGTGCAGTACAGCGTCCCTTGCGTCGACTCGCTGTCTTTTTCGATGACGCCGATGACGACGTATGCGCCCGCCTTTTTGGCCGCTTCGCCGATTTCCGCCGTCTCCGGTCCTGGCACGGCGATGGAGTTTTTCCAGTACTGCAGGAAATCTTTCCGCCCTTCACTCGACCGGCTGCCGACGACCGCTCCAAACGCCATGCCCCGCGGATACGCGGGAATAAACGCTTCAGGGAAAACGACGATTTTTGCTCCTTCCCTGCCTGCTTCCTCCAGCAGGCGCACCGTCTTATTGACACCTTTTTGCTTATCCATTATTTCCGAGCCGGCCTGAACGACCGCTACTTTTACGTTTGTTTTGTCCATTATTCTGCCCCTTTGCTGATTGCTCAATATAAGAAAATTGTAAACTTTTGGGGCGGAAATGTATAGGTGGCAGGGTGAGTTCCGACGGGTTAGGCCTGAATTCCGACGAATAACACTTGAATTCCGACCAATCACGCTCGAATTCCGACGTCGCTCCTTACAGGAGGTATTGGCTCTTCGTCTTTTATCGCCATTCGCGCAGGCGAATGGCTTCCATTTGTCTTTTGGTCTTTTTCTGTGTTTAGGGGAAGGCTGGATGAGTTCCGACCTTTTTGTCGCGAGTTCCGACGTGTTTGGCTTGAATTCCGACGAATAACACTTGAATTCCGACCAATCACGCCCGAATTCCGACGTCGCTACTTACAGGAGGTATTGGCTCTTCGTCTTTTATCGCCATTCGCGCAGGCGAATGGCTTCCATTTGTCTTTTGGTCTTTTTCTGTGTTTAGGGGAAGGCTGGATGAGTTCCGACCTTTTTGTCGCGAGTTCCGACGTGTTTGGCTTGAATTCCGACGAATAACACTTGAATTCCGACCAATCACGCCCGAATTCCGACGTCGCTACTTACAGGAGGTATTGGCTCTTCGTCTTTTATCGCCATTCGCGCAGGCGAATGGCTTCCATTTGTCTTTTGGTCTTTTTCTGTGTTTAGGGGAAGGCTGGATGAGTTCCGACCTTTTTGTCGCGAGTTCCGACGTGTTTGGCTTGAATTCCGACGAATAACACTTGAATTCCGACCAATCACGCCCGAATTCCGACGTCGCTACTTACAGGAGGTATTGGCTCTTCGTCTTTTATCGCCATTCGCGCAGGCGAATGGCTTCCATTTGTCTTTTGGTCTTTTTCTGTGTTTAGGGGAAGGCTGGATGAGTTCCGACGGATTGGGCCTGAATTCCGACGAATAACACTTGAATTCCGACCAATGACGCTCGAATTCCGACGTCGCTCCTTTCTTCATGTTTTCCTCCTGCTTTGTTTCCGTGCATAAAAAATTTATTTACAAAATAAGTAAGAGTTTTCAATCAATTATTGATATAATCCTAATGAGGAGGAATGCTATGTTCAGTAAAAGGCGAATTGCCCCGTATTTAATGGAGACGTTGCCGCGATTGGAGCGGCGGCTACCGAAAAATCACGCGAGTCGGAAGTTGACGGCTCAGCACCATTACCAGATTACGGCCGGCTTTGGCGGTGAGCAGGAGGTTGACAAGAAGTTGGAAAAGATGCGCTGGCACACTGAACGGATGGTGTTGTGTGATTTCCACCTTCAGTCTGAGATCCAACCTTGCCAGATCGATACCGTCATTTTGACTCCGTTTTATGCTCTGGTGCTGGAGGTGAAAAATTATTCCGGCTCCCTTGATTTCAAAGATGGCACCAATCATATGGAACAGACCACCCGTGAAGGCGACCGCTTCGGTTTTCATTCGCCGATCAATCAAGTATTAACGGCCTCTGAGGAATTGGAAATTTTGCTCAGGCAACTGGCCATCCCTTTGCCGATTTATCCGGTGGTTGTGCTGCCGTATTCCAGAACACTATACACGCGTGCGCCTGAGACCGTGCCGGTTGTGTATGCGCATTCGCTGGGCCGATTCATCTCCCGTCTTCCCCGGACTGGCCACTCCCTTACTTCTGCCGAATTGGCCGCCGTGAGTGAACAAGTACTCGCCCATCATACCCCTTTCCCCAAAATCAATTATCAAAAAGAATATTTTTACCAACCGGAACAATTAAGAACCGGCGTGCTATGCGCACAATGCGACGCTCGAGCCATAAAAGAAAGCGAACGCATTCATGCTTGCAGACATTGTGGCACCCGTCTCGATGATGGCTACGCACAGGCATTGGAAGATTGGTTTGAATTCGCCTCTCCCACAATCAACAACGCCCAGTGCCGACGTTTCCTGGAATTAAAAGACAAGCACGCTGCCACTTATCTGCTGAAAAAGATGAATCTTTCGCCTAGTGGGCACTCTACACAACGGTCATATACGCGGGTGTGAAAAGTGGACTTCGAAAGTGAATTCCGACCTTTTTGTCGTGAGTTCCGACAGATCGGCTGCGAATTCCGACGTGAGACGCATGAGTTCCGACCAATCTCACTTGAGTTCCGACGTCGTCTCATCCACGGGGCCTGGCTTTTCATCTTTTGTCGCCGTTCGCGCAGGCGAATGGCTTCCGTCTGTCTTTTGGTGTTGCACTTGCTTATTTGGCTGACGGAGTGAGTTCCGACCTTTTCACCGTGAGTTCCGACGAATCGGCTGTGAATTCCGACGCATGACGATCGAGTTCCGACGAATCGCCCGTGAATTCCGACCCCGCCCTCATTTCGAACTCAAAAAAGGCATTCGCAGCGCTGCGAATGCCTTTTGTCGTTCCATTATCTTTTCGACTTTTTCAGTTGTCCTTTGTTCGTCACGACGGTGTAGTGGCCGAGTTCGTTGACGCTTAGCGTGAACGTGTCGCCGTTCAGCTTACCTTGGACAATTTTCCATTTGCCTTTCCGGTCTTCACGTGCGCCGAATTGGACTTTTACTTTCTTGTCCGTGTCGAACGTCAGCTCCACTGCTTCGCTGAATTGGAGGGCAAGTTCGTTGCCGTCATTGTCCGTAATCGCGATGTCGATTTGTTCGGTCAGCGCCGGACGTTTGTCGACTTGCTCTTCGTCGTCAACTGCCAGTTCCAGATTGAAGCCTTCGCCGGCAGCTGCTGCCATCTGCTGCAGGTTGTCTGCAGAGAACGTGATGTCCGCTGATGGCAGATCGATCAGCAAATCTTTGCCGCTTTCCAGCAGCTCAGCCACAGTGCCTTCTGTGAATTCGATGGCCAGTTCGCCGTCTTCATTAAACTCACCTGCCGTTACAACCGCCTGGTCGCCGGACAGGTCAGGATCTGCCTGCTGTTCGCCCGGTACCTGCGGCTCTTCAGCTGCTTCAAATGAAATCTGTGCCAACAGTGGATCGTGATCCGATGCGCGGCCATGCTCTTCCATGAACATCGCGTTGATGTGGACCATATCCAGTTCTGTGCGATCAGCCAGATTATTGGTCACCAATAAATGATCGAGAACCTGTGAGTTGCCCTGGTAATAATAAGAGAAACGGTCTTCCACTGGGACATCTTCGACTTTATTCGTCAAAATGTCGCCTTTTAATGCTTCAAGGGCCGGTGTGAATTCGAAGTCGTTCATGTCTCCCGCTACGACAACGTTCAGGTCCGGGTCCTGTTCAAGCCCTTCGGCAATGAAACCGTTGATGGCATGCGCCAACTCGATGCGCTCCGCTTCAGAGCCGAGGAATGGCGGCTGATTCTGGCCGAATAA
Organism: Planococcus salinus; assembly: GCF_003719725.1. Lineage (GTDB taxonomy): Bacteria > Bacillota > Bacilli > Bacillales_A > Planococcaceae > Planococcus > Planococcus salinus. The sequence goes on from NZ_RIAX01000018.1 coordinate 15,298, forward strand.
CGGCTGGTCCCCGCCTTTTGAGTTCAAGTGTGTGCCGATGACAACCACTTGCTCGCCCTGGAATTCGAATTGCGCGGCGATCGGTTTGCGCGTGTTCGGCATCGGGATCGGCTGGATACGTCCCGGGTTCAGGGACAATTCGCCGTCGACCCATTCCGTATCCTGTGTCGCTGTCCCTTTGGTGCCTTCAGAAAGTGTCACACGTTCAGGGTTGTACAGATAGCCGACGCGAATATTGCCGCCCGGCTGGCCGCCGTCCTGATTGTATTCAGGTGCAATGTCCGTCCATTCATACGCCGGACCGCCAGCTGCCTGGATGTCGGCAATCAATCGTTCGTAGCTTGCCGTTGCGTCACTGTTGTTCGATTCGACCGGGCCGTCACTGTCCTGCACTTCCACCATGACGATGATGTCCGGTGAATTCAAGTCGCTTACGAAAGATTCCGCAATGCGCTGTGCTTTCGCGTCTGACGTATGGCTCGGGTCAGCCGAGAAGTTCTCGACGTTGTAAGCCGCGACCGTCAATTTGTCTTCCGCATTTTCAATCCACGTTTCTTCAGGTGTCGTGCCGCCGTCCACGATTTGCGGAAGATTATTTTCATCTGTCCAAATCTGGTAGTTTCCGAAGCCGAAGCCAAGGACACCAACCGGCATTTCCGCGAATGTGTCGCCGGCTTTTGCGACAACGTCTTCATTCAACGTGACGGTGATTCGTTCCGGATTGTAATCGTCTTCGGCAAGCAGAATGCCGTCTTGTTTATGAAAATCGTTGTTTGTAGCGTTTTTGGATACGACGAACACTTCACCGTAATCCTGTGGCCCGACGATTTGTGCGTCAGCCACGCCGACCCGCATCAATTCAAGCGCTTCCCAGAAGTCAATGCCGTCTTCTTCCGGATCGAACGAAGTCAATCCGTCATTTTCGATATTCTTTGTCGGTGGGAAAACGTCTTCCCCGATGATCAGGGGTTCAGGCAATTCCGCCGTTCCGTCTTTCACCACTTCCGTTGAACGGATGCGTGTAAGCGGCAGGTCGTTGTCTCTCATGTCGGAATAGCCTTTATAGAACCATTCCTCGACAGTACCGTCGACTGTCACCACATCGCCGACTTCAAACTCATTGCCGGCATTCGGCCGGTTGACGATAATGGCTTCTGAAGTCGTCCAGTCGCCGTCATCTTCCGGATCCTGGATAACGAAGTTTGCGCCGTTATAGAAATGCGTGATGACACCTGTGATTTCATTGACCAAAACGTCTTCGTAGTCCGAGTAATGGCCTTGTCCCTGGATGTCACGGATTTTCAGGTCCGATGCTTTCAGAACGGTATAGTCGAATGAAAACACTTCTGACGTTTCGTCAGAGATGGCGATCGCCTGGATCACCGTGTCTTCCGTCAATTCGATTGGTGCTGTATAAACAGTACTGTCGGCAGTTGGTGTCGAGCCGTCCAGCGTGTAATGGATCGTTGCGTTGTCCCAGCCGCTTTGAAGGGTGATTTCCGTCCCTTCCGAAACGATGCCCGGGAAGATGTCTGTGTAAACAGCCGGCTTGTTGACAAGGTCGAAGCTGTCGAGGCCGAGCGTTTTCACTTGGTAGGTTTCGTAGAATTTCGAGGCGATCCCTGTTACATGGACCAAATCGCCTTCCTGGTATTGCTGTGTAAAGCGTTCGAACGTCAAGCCGTTGCGGTTGTCGTTGCGGATTACGACTTGTTCGCCGTTTTCAGCTGTTGCTGTAAACTCGAATGTGCCGTAATCATTGACTGATTCAAGGCCTGTGATGGTCACATTCTGCAATTCAATGCGTTCACCCTGTGTTTCTTCGTTCACTTGTGCAGGTGAAATGGTTTGGAGTTCCGGCAATTCATTGTCGGAAGACAGCACTTCCACTGTATTCGGCTGCAATTGCAGTTCATCGGAATACAATGAAGTCGAGCCTGTCAAACGCACTTCGTCTCCTGCATTCACGTCAGCGTTACTCGTATAGACGTAAATGCCGGCCGTGTCGTCCTGGACGTAAAACGCGTTGCCGCCCCAGAAGCCAGTGCCTGTCGTGACAATGCCATCCACCTGGATCAAGTCAGCGTCCGTCGTGCGGGCTTCAGCAATCGAGTCGACCACTGTCGGTTCAGGAGGCGCTTCGCCTTCTGAAAGAATGCTGAAGCTTGTCGGTGACTTCAAGCCGGGAACAGTGAAATAGGCTTCAAGAGATCCTGTAATCGTCACTTCCGCTTTGAAATTCTGCGGATTGTCAGCGAGATTTAATGCGGAACGGACAGAGCCCGATGGCAATTGAACCGTCAAAATGTTGGCTGGGTCGGTTTCATCCGGCGAATCCGCCAGTGCTAAGTTTGTGGCAGAGTCAAACGGCGCTTCCTGGTCGTAATTCCCGCCGCTGATGACCGTGCCCACTATGTACCCGTGGACCGTCGCATCGCCGCTATTGTTGGCAATCGCTTCTGCGACCGTAATCGGTTCCGCCGCATCGGCCGTCGCCACATAAGGCAAAGCTGCCGAAATGGCGAGTAAAAAGCTTAAGAATACCTTGCTGAATGCACTTTTCGTCAAGTTCTTCACTCCTTCTTTTATCTTATGATACGGAATCATTATACAAAAGAATGGTAAACTCTTCGTTAAAATAGTGTAACTTTTACAAATTCATGCCCGATGTATTTATATTAATTGTAATTTCTGTATGAAATTTATGTAAACTATACTGAATTAGATGCGTGCCTGGCACGCATCTAATTACAAGCGGTCGAGAGACCCATAATTTTGTATGTGCCAGGCACGCAAACAATTCACTTCACCGACCGGATAAGCGCCGTAACGTCTGCGGCAGTCAGCAGTTCCGTGCCGGCCAATGCCTGCAGATAGTCTTCCAGCAGGTCTTTGTTGACGTCGTCCATGACGAAGCCTTTGCTGCCGAATGAGCAGCGGTATTCCAACGCAATGAGCAGTTCGTGCAATTCCTCAGCCGATGCGGCCGCTGTCACTGCTGCGACGCCGTCCGCTTCCACCAGTGCATTGACTGCTGTGATGGCATCGTTCAGTACTTCGACGGAGGCGTAGCCCTTCCCGGCAAGCGCTTCAAAATAATCCGGCAAAGCCGAGTTGTTCACCGCCAGCAAATCGAATTCATCGGTCGTTTCGACCAGGAAATGGAACGCTTCCAGCAGTTCCGCTTCATCGCTGCTGTCATGGACTGCCACTAACGCACGCTGCGTTTCCAGCGCTTCCAGCATGTCCTGCTTCGGTGTCTGTTCAGAATTGATGTCGTCCGGTTGGATGAACGTTTCAACCAGGAAGCGGGCATCCGCAATTTCCGCTTCGTCTACACCGGAAATGGCCGACTCGAATACCGGCTCGACATTTTCAGCGTTGACCTCGTCAATGGCCGACTGGATATCGCCGACGCTGCTTTCGCCACCTGACAGCGCAGATTCATAATCGGCAATCCACTCCTCGCAGTAACGCAAAAATTGTTCATTGCGGAGCGCAGCATCCAGTTCTTCCTGCGTACCGGCCGCATTCACCGCCAGCACGGCAGCCGCCTGCTGCTCTCTCAAACTTACATCCCCATTGACCTGGTCAATGACAGTCTGCACCTCTTCGAGGGAATCAAACTCCACGTCTTCCATTGCTTCCAAATAATCCGTGTACAAATTGTCATTGACGTCGTCAAAATATGAAGAATCGAGCGCCGCTTGCAGCTCCAGTTCATTCGTTGATGTGTTGACCTGGTCAATGATGACCGAGACGCCTGTATCAAACGCCACGCCGTCAACCGTCCATGTGCCAAACAGGACTTCGGACAACGCCACTTCAAAGTCGAAAGAAACGGTTTCCGCACCTGCTTCAATGGCGCGCGGTACAACCGGCACTGTCTTGCCGTCCGGATCGCGCACTTCGATGGCTGCCGCTTCCTGCGCTTCGACGTTTTCATTCAACAAAACGGTCACGCCGGTTTCGTCAATTGCCAAAACTTCCGATACCAGGCCGGTTACGACATCTTCGTCCGCCGTCAGTGTTTCTGCCCGGTGAATGAAGATGGCGAACTCTCCGCGCAAAATGTCTTCAGAGGTTCCGAATTGTGTCGCACTCCTGCCGTCCGTGATGCCATGCGCCACCAATCCTGCCACCGAATCCAGGTAGCGGTCATTGACATCCGTGAAGGTCACTTGTTCCGGATAGCCCTGCAGATTATACGCCTTGGCATTGGCCAGCAGCAAGGCCACTTCCCCGCGTGTCAATGAATCATTGAAGCCGAAGCGCGCATCCGACTTTCCGTTGACGATTCCTGCGGCTTTTAACGCATTGATCGCCGGCATACCGCGTTCCGGCACGTCCGTGAAACCGGAATCCGGTGCTGCTTCTGTCGGAAGCCGCAATGCTTTTGCCAGAATGATCGCCGCATCTCCGCGCTTGATCGTGTCGCTGACGCCAAACTGGGTTTCCGTCAAGCCATTCGCCAGGCCGTGTCCCACTATGTATTCGACTGCTTCAACATACTGGGGAGCGACGTCTGTAAACGTTGGCGTGCCAGCGTCCTGTGCGCCTGCTGCCGGCACCGCGGCTGTTGCCACCAAAGCCGCAGCTGCGCCGGTAGCCATAAATTTCGCCCAATTGTTATCTATGTATTTCATATGGAAAATCCTCCTAATTATAATTTTTAATTGTAAATTTAATACTTTACTTTTTACTGTGTACCCGCTTTTCATCGGAAATAACATGTTTTTTAAAATAAATTTCATTTTTATTACAAAAACATTACTTTATGACAAAGTAATGAAGATGGACATCTTTTCCTTACGGGAACAATAAAAAAAATCCACCCACAGCTGTGGATGGATTTACAGTTCTTTCGTTGAAACAAAATACAATTTTTCCAACGATCGTTTTTTGGCCATTCTGTTTTTCGTTATGGTTTTCATCACCTGGTTTTTTGGCTGGGTTTCGAACATGACGTATTCGGTGCCCGAAAACTTCAAAAGTTCAGTGCGCAGCTGTGACAGCAGCTCGAACCCTTCTTTTTTGAGACGGTATTCCGTATCGATGAAGATATCCCGGACATACATCATATTGGTAGCCGATTGTTCCGTCAAAATCCATCCAATCGGCTGGTCATTTTCTATAATGACCAAACTGGTGTCGTTGTGGAAACGCCGGTCGCATGCACCGCCCGTCCCGGTCTGTTCCAAATGTTCTATAAAATGGCGCTGCTGGGCTGTGGCATCCGCCCATTTCACCATGGTTCTGCTGGAGTCCGGCTGATTGCCGTAATCTTTGAAGCAGCTGAAGAATGTCTGCCAGTTCATGATGGAAAACTGGTTTGTTTCCGTCGGTGCTGACCAGCCGCGTCTTGCCAGTGCGATCCGGAAAGACAGCAAATCTGCGTTCATGCTTTTGAATTGAAAAGAAACCTGCTTGATGCCCTGCTGTCTGTAATGCGATTCGATGTGCTGAAGAGCGACTTCGATCAGACCTGAATTTTGCTGCTGCGTCAGCATTTTGAAATAGTAAAGGTCTCCTGATTGATCACCGAGTGCCACAAGCAACGGCTCTTTTTCCTCAAAATAAACAAATCCGAAAGTCGTATCGGCATTTTGCCGGAGCCGTTCTTTGTAGTCGGGGAAATAGATGAGTGATTCGAAAAAATTCAGATGGTCTTTTGTGAACTCCAGGTAACTGATCATATGGAATCTCCTCTCGTATCTAAGAAAGCAAAGACTGCATGGAAAAAGCTTGTATATTATGTAGTAATAAAGATTTACTTTTCAGAATACTTTGTAGTTAAGATTATATATTACTTGCTAGTACTATACAATGCTTTTTTTAAAATAAATTGTTAAAAAAATGCTATGCAGACAATTTTCTGCATAGCATTTTTCCATTTTATTTGTTTAATTAGCTGTAGGAAGCAGTTAGTTGGCGGGAATTCAACATGCCGTAAAGGAAAAAGCCGACAACTTCACGGGACAATTCCTCCGGTCTTTTCAGCCCTTCGAATAATTGATGGAACGTCAACCGTTCGATGACGCCCACGAGGCTTTCCGCCGCTATTTTCATATCGATGTCCTGCCGGAAGTACCCTTCTTCGACTTCAAATACCAAATTTTCTTCGATTTGGGCAGCCATCAGTGTTTTGATCTCAATCGATTCGACTGATACGTAAAAGCCTATACGCGTCAAATTCTGGTTTTCATCAAAAAACCTGAAAATCTGTTTGAGGCTTTCTTCGATCTGGGCTGCAACGGCCGCTTCATCGATATCGGGTTCCAAGCGGATTTGGTTGGTCAATTCCCTTAAATCGGAACGGAATAAATCAACCAATTCCTGAAAAATCGCTTCCTTGCTTTTGAAGTAAAGATAGAAAGTGGGCTGGGACACTCCTGCTTTTTTTACGATATTGCTGATTTTCGTTTCATGATATCCATATACCGCAAATTCTTCCGCCGCAATCGAAAGCAGCAAAGCACGGCTTTGTTCCCCGTCCGACCCTCTGCGCCTGCCTTTTTTAGCCATTCCTACAACTCCTGTGTTTTGTTCTTTCTACTATTATCCCGTTCTATGACGGTGGCGTCAATGACAGGAAATGGCATTCACTGCCGGTCGTTTCTTGCATACTTTTCACCTTTATGTAAAAGAGCCGGTCCAGGGACCGGCTCTTCCCAGAAGGTTGAGAGATAGTTGAGTAACTCGATATTCCGCAAAACAGCTGCGCTTTCCGCGGGCTGGCGCTGAACTAACTCGGGCTCGGCGCCCGAGTGGATTTCAGCACTGCGCTATCCCGCAGGAGTCTCCGCTGTTTTGCTCCATATCTTAAACAATGTTTTATAAACAAGAACTCAATGGATACGTCACAATTTCTTGTTTCGACCACTTCAAATCCAAGAATGGAAACTGAATAACGCGGAAGGTGGAGAAGCACAAACATATGCTCCCACAACGCCCTTTCATGTCTCGAAGCAGTACAGCGATGCAGAGACAGAGACAGGAGCACCGTTCTTTTCAGCGACGAGGAGGCTGAAGCCATGCCTGCGGAAATCATCCGTCTAGAACGGAATGGATAAATCGATGGAAGTTTCTCGACAGCCTGAAAAGAGCCGGTCCAGGGACCGGCTCTTCTTTACTGCATCCTTATTCGTTGCATTTCACTTTAGCGTTTTAACAAACTGATAAAGAAGTTACCCTTTACGCAGCCGCTTCTTCATTGTCTGTTATCGCATCCAGGACACTTCCAAACGTTGTGAAGTTGACTTCGTTGCCGTCAGAATCAACTGGGAAATTTCCCAGTAGCTGTTCTGCCACTGTCAGCTGATCCGTATCGTCAAGGTCGTCATAACCAAGGTCGAATTCAGCGTCCAGAGCTTCCAGGGCATCGTCCATCTCTGCAATTGTCTCGGCTTCATTTATACCGCCCAGTAGCGCTGTGTACTGGTCGATGACTGTTTCAAGCTCTGCGTTGATGTCATCTTGAGCGGCAAAGTCGTCATAGTCATTTGCAAAGAACAATTGAGCCACTTCTTCTCTGCTGGTCGATCCCAGGTTGATGAAGGATTCGTTGTCAATATCCAGTAGCGCATCGGAAGTTTCAGCGCTATCGCCTGCTGCGTTCACAGCAGCAATCAGTTGGACATCAGCGTATGCTTCTTCAATTTCTTCAATTGTATTGAATGCTGTATCACCATATACCGACAGGAATAATGTCTGCTGGGTTTCCGTCGATTCGTCGATTCCGATATCTGCTAACGCTTCGTCCAGATCAGCTTCTGTTGTTGCCTCGTTGATCGCTGTGATCAACACGGCTTCAGATGCCTCATTTACATCCGTGATGACTGCCTGGATGTCCGCAGCTGTTGTGACATCATCATCGTCTAAATCAGTCAGATACTCAGCTGTGTACTCTGCATTGAATGTATCCAAATCAATGTCGTCGGATAAACCTGCCAACGTTTCCAGTTCATCGTCTAACGTATCAGCGTCTGCAGTCAGGACACCCTGCACTGCTTCGCCCAATTCCAGGCTAGCTTCAAATTCCGTGATGAGGTCAGCGTCTGCACCGTTATCACCGTATGCAGTGACCAGCAATCCCACTTCATCAAAGTCAGTGTCTGCCGGATTAGCCACTGCCGCGTCCACCGTCGCCGTCACTTCGGCAAGGTTCACATCATCAATCAGGTTTTGAACTTCCTCGACTGTTTGCGGCTGTTGAGCCTGGATTTCATCGAAGTAGGCGATTTCCACATCTTCATCATCCAACAGGTTTTCGATGTCCAGGTTGCCGAGGATCGTGACGATTCCTGCATCTCCTTCAATGCCGGTAGCTGCGTTCAAGTCGGCGATCATTTCCTCGATAGACGTATCATACTCCGCATTTACGCGTTCGATCGCTGCCAATAGTCTGTCGTACGTGTTGATGACACTTGCATCAAATTCTGCTGCGTATTCCGTCACCAGGTTCGGATTCACTGTGCCAATAAAGTTCAGTACCGGCGCTTCAAGTGCTGCCAGCAGCGCATCCAGTTCATCGTCTGTCGGCGCTTCAGGGTTGTCGATATCTTCAACTGCTGCTGTAACGTTTGCTACAGCTGTATCGATTGCTTCTGCTGAATAATTAAATTCAGACACAGCTACGGTTTCACCCCAAAGGTTTACATTGATTTCTCCGACGCCGCCGTCAAGGTCCACATGCGTGAAGGTGTAGACGGTTCCGTCTTCGTTGGATTCCACGTCAAACACCAGGTTAGCCGAATTCTCGCCTGCCTCCAGATACAATCCGAAGTCTTCTGCCGTCAACCCTTCGATGCCCGGTTCAAGAGCGATTTGGAAAGAAGAAGTGGACAGGCCTGTTGCTTCATCTTCCACTGCATCTGCCGCGATGTCTGCAAGTTCAGCTTCTGCTGCGACCAGCACGTCCAAGCCGTCGATATCCGCGTCTTCATCCAGCGCCAGAACGGCTTCTACAGCTGCGCGGGCATCCAATACAGCGTCACGGTTTTCCATATCAACCGTTTCCGGAATGTCATCGATTGCTGCGATTGCCGCTTCAATGGCTGCAGTCAGCTCTGCTTCCGCTTCAAGTGCTGCAATCGTTTCTTCTGATGAAACCAGAATATCCAAGCCATCGATGTCCGCGTCTTCATTCAACTCCAGTGCAGCGTCAACGAGCGCGCGTACTTCCGCTACTGTTTCTGCATCTTCAAGCGTCAGGTCTTCAACTGCCGGAAGATCAAGGATGGCAGCTTCGGCAGCTTCTTCCGCCTCAACCGCATCATTTACTTGTTCCTCGACAACAACCGTCACTTCGACAGGCGTCGCTTCGTTTCCAGCTGCATCAACCGCTGTGTAAGTGAATGTGTAAGTGCCGGCTGTATCGGTATCGAAGTCATCTTCTTCGACTACGTTGCCATCTTCATCCGTGATGACCAAGTCCACGTCCACGGTTTCGTCGTCCACGCCGACTTCAGGCCAATTCAGTGTTTCGCCGAAACCGATTTCGATTTCAGTGTCACCGTCATAAGACAGTACCGGTGCATCTGTGTCCGGATCTACCGGTTCTTCACCGACGATCATGTCTTCCAGTGCATGGAGCCAAACGGCGAATTCACCGCGTGTGATTTCATCGTGTGTAGCGAATTGTGTCGCCGTTTTACCTTGTGTGATGCCGTGGTCAACCAATGCTGCGACAGATTCCATATAGCGATCGCTGACATCTGTGAATTCCACGTTGTCCGTGTCACCTGATAATCCGAATGCATCCGCAATGAAAATCGCTGCTTCACCGCGTGTAATCGAGCCGTGGAAATCGAATTGCGTCGCTGATTTCCCGTTCGTCACGCCAGCCGCTTTCAATGAATTGATCGCTAAAGCGCCGCGCGTCGGTACGTCGGTAAATCCGGAAGCCGGTGCATCTTCTTCCATAAGACCCGCTGCCTGAGCAATCATGATTCCGGCATCGCCACGGATAATTTCTTCGTGAATACCAAATTGTGTGTCCGTTTTACCTTTGGCAATATTTTGCGCAACGATAAAGTCGACGGCTTCCTGATACTGAGGAGCAACATCCGTAAAGGCTGCTGTCTTCACTTCGTCAGCGGAGGCCGCCGGTACAAGTGCCGTAGCAACGAGTGCCGCTGAAGCTCCTGTTGCTGTGAATTTCGTCATTTTCTTCGATGATAAAGTCATAGTGAAAATTCCTCCTAAGTATGATTCGTAATAAACCGGCTCACGCAAAAATCGTTATGTAAGCCGTGCCTACTTTGTGTCTACCCAAGCAAATTCCTATATAACATATTTTTGTCATATTCATACTTTAGAATCACAAATATTTATGCAAATATTTCCTTTTCTTAGTAAGGACAGTGAATCAAAGCACAGCGCAATGGCTACTCCCGAAATACGCTGGTTCTCCTTTGTGGATTCATAGAAATACAAAAACCGCACCCAGAACCCTTTCAGGTCTTGAGCGCGGTTGTCGGTTGTCGGTTGGAATAGGGGTGATACAGAAAAAACTCTTCTTTCAGGCAATGTCTTCTTCAACGGGATAACTCGTTTCGTCAAATGCGGCCTGGGTCACTTGATGCTCTACAATGAGGTTTTCTTTGATGCTGTGAACGGCCCGGCAAGCCAAAATACTACTGCCGAACAGGTACAGCATACTGCCATAAAACTCTCCAACGTTTAATACGTTGAGCAAACTGCCGAATACAAAAAACATCCCGACGAGTAAATCATTGATGGTTCTTGTCAGTTTGCATTGTTTCTTGAAAACCACCCTTGAGGCTCTTGTCGTAATCTCAAGACAATCTCCCTTATCTTTGATGCTGGGCATTCCCAATCCTCCTTCAATTTTCAAAATGATCGACTTGCTCCAAGGGTTTTCACAACAGGAAGATTTTTTTGGTTCACTCTTTAAATAACCGCTTTTTCTCTTTTTCAACCTTCATTTTCAAAAAGAAATAAACGTAAAATTTTCTGTAATAAATGCAAAAAACCGCGGCCAACAACCCTTTTCAGGTGTTGGACGCGGTTGTCGGTTATTCAGTAAAAGGAGACCATTGAAACTGGATTTGCCGGAGAACATTAACTATCGGATTTATCATGGGAAAAATGAAAAAAGCGAACCCCCGCCTCCATCACCGGTTCTCTGTACCGCCACCCCAGATGGAACGTCCGCCAGTATGAGCAGTTTGGGAATGGGTTTCTTCGTCTACCAATTGGAGAACGCCAGGTTCTTCGCTGTGATGCCATGTAAACCCTTCCGGCGTTTCTCCCTGAGCGAGAATAATGATATCTGACGTAGAAAAGCCCAACGGATCTTCCAATGCCGGATTATTGATGACTGATTGATAAAGCGCTTCGTTCGCCGCTTTAAAATGCATCTCATCGCTGGCTGTGTAATCGCTCTCCTGTATTTCAACTTGAAAATCGGTATGGAAGACTGGAAAAGTCCCTTCCACTACTTGACCGTCAGGAAGATTCACGGATTTCTCAACAAAGAGAACCCCTGTGTCTGGGTGAACAATGCCATTCAAATGATCGTTTCTCGTTTCAATGCCTTCAGCCTCAGCCACGGCTGTACCTTCAATCACATCTATCACTCCGATAGCCATCGTGGATACCACCGCCACCTTCCCGATATTCTTCAGTCCAGTGATTGCCTGCTCTTTATCGCCATTTTTTAACCCGGTATAGACTGCCCCCGTGCTGTCAGCCGCATATTTGATGGTTCCCCCAATTCCTTTAGCGGTTCTCGTAGCCGACTCTTTCAAGTCACTGATTCCTTGCCGCTTATAGTATTCATCTTTCTTAAGAGCTCCGTATGTCCCTTGGAAGGTGCCATCCAAAAATTGGCCCGCGTTGTCCAAAGCAAAGTGGGAAGCTGTCTTCACGCCATCGCCTACTTCTTCTATCCACTTTCCAGTCTCCTGCCATTTACTTCCGACAGCTTTCCCCGTCACTTTTACAGCGCCGCCGATTAAGCCGCCTCCTACATACCCAATCCCTTGCCCAACTTTTCGAAATACAGCCATTGTTCTCTCCCCTTTATCTGTTTTCTTACGAATCTTGTAAAAGCAATAGATAGTCTACAGAAGCTATGGCTTGGCGAAAAGCTTACTGAAGACATCTTCCCTTATCACTTCGCCCCAATCGACCAATCCACCACTTCCCCCGTTCCGGTATGCTGGATTTTCATCGAAATCGATTTCAGGTTATCGATCGGCTCGGATTCGAAGAAGATCATGCTTTCTTTTTCTTTCGGTTCGATTTCGGGTCCGCCCATCGACTTGACCTCCGAACCGTCATGGAACTTCGTCGTAATGGCATCCGGATAGTCGGTGAAACGGAAGATGCTGCGCTCCGCTTCCGGATCTTCTGCCACGTAGCCGAGAACAATCGTGTCTTCCCCGTGGTTGATGATTTCGTATTCGATCCGGTAACGTTCGCCGGCATCCTCGATTTTCACATCGGTCACTTCCAGTTCTTCAAACGGGAAAGCGGGAGATTCCCATACCACGGGCTGTTCCGTTTCGCTGCCTTCCACCGCCGGCCGGTCCTCGATGTAACCATAAAGCCAGTTGATCGCAAAAGCGGCAATGCCGATTTTGATGAGTGCTCCGATACGCGGAAAGTAAATATTCGACAACCGGAAACTGCGCCAGTCTGTCAGGCTGCGCTTTTTGGCCAGTCCGGTTTTATAGGAAGCTTTTGTCGCAGCAGTTGCGCCGGAAATTGCCGCTTTGAGCGGTTTTCCATCCAGTTCCAGCACGGCCAGATTGGCGCTGCGTGCGATGATTCTCGCTCCTTTGTCGTTGGTATAGAACACGAGCGGCGTCTGATTTTTTTCGATTTCATTCAAATAAGAGGCAGCAATCCGGTCGTCTCCGCTGTGCGACAGCCCGTATCGTTCTCGCGAATTGTAGCTCGGTACATCGAGAAGTTTCAGCCGGTTTTTCGACTGGAACAATTCAATGACGTCAAATCCCATTTGCGCACGCTTTTTGACGGATTGGTTGTCGTTCTTTTTCAAGCCGTCGAGTTCGTTGAACACCTGCTTGCTGATCCAAAGCGGCGCATTGGAATCCCGGAACAGCGCTATCAGCACGAGCGGGTCGTGCATCAGGACATTGGTATCAAGCGCAGGAGCGACGCCTTTTTGCAACAGCGGCGTGAGCGCCTGGTATTTCTCCACCGCCTGCTGCTGCAGTGTATTAGCTGATGCCGAGCCACCTTCTTTGACTTGGCTCATATACGCGAAAACGGCAGACAACATCGTCAGCACCGACAAATACAAAAAGCGGTCCCCGATGGAATACCCCAGTTCGATTCCGGCATACAAACCGATCGGGAACAGCGCGAAAAAGATTACGCCAAGCACCCGCTGTTTCAGGTAAAACTGTCCGAGTCCTGGAAACCAGATGGACAGCCATACCGCAGACGAGCGGCTGTAATAGGTTTTGTTGTTATGTATGAGCGAAGAAGTATAAATCATAAACAAGAAGATAATGACTGAAGTATAAAATGTGGCTTTGTCATTTTCGAAGCCGACTAAATTCAATGCAATTAGCAGTACCAGCATAAGCGGCATAATCAGGCCCTCCTTTTACTATGTGTGACATTCCATTCAGTACTTATCAAATCCGTCGACCGGGTCATATTCCGGAACTTCTGCGTAAGCACCCTGCTGATGATGAAAGTCAAAATCGTCTTCATCAAACGTGCTGTCGTTGTAATAGAAGTCGTCGTCTACAGAACTCCGCGAAAAATGGCCTTTTGACGAAAATGAACGATGTTTCATCCCACTCATTTCTATCTTCCGCACCTGTTCCGTCCATTCGTCAGCCGCATTTGGAAATATCCGCTCTGTGGCTTTGGTGATCGACGGCCGCAGATGAACAACTGCAAACATGGCTGCCACATAGATGATAAATGCGGCTATCAAATTCCCTTCCATGGTTTCTTCCTCCTTTTTCTTTTCTACTACTAATTTACCATAAAATATTTTAGTTATGGAGGATATTGTAACTAATAAAAATAATTTTTATATTTCCATACAGCGTTTTGAAAAATAGTGAACATGAAGCAGAATCGTGCTGTGATCAGTCGCTTTTTCCCCTCTAGTTCTTCAGTATTTCCAGACAAACAAAAAAACCTTCTTCTTTCCATTTCACTGGAAAGAAGAAGGTTTCGTATAGCCTTCAATAAAGGAATGCTATTTTAGTTATGGACTTTTTACTGCTTCTCCATCACCGTAACCACTTCCACCCATTCATAAGGCGTCGGTTCAAACGACGTCAAATCGATCTCCACAGCTTCGTCGTCTTTTGAAGAAACATACACCACAGCTTCTTTCGCCGCGTTCGCTTTCCGTTCCGCTTCAGTGGCCTCTTCGATTTTGTCAGACCCGGCATTCAATGACCACTCGACCGCTTGCCTGACTTCTCCGATCGTCCGGAAATAACCACTGCCTCGCTTGAACAGCAGAAGTTTCGCCAGGACGTCACGGTCTTCCGGAGTAAAAGGGAAATCCCGTTCGAGGTTGAACGCACTCATAGCCGGTACCATCTCTTCTGTCGTGGACGCCTTGTTCAGACGGTCCAGTTCTTCTGAAAACCGTGCGGCTTCCTGCTGAATGGCCGATTTCAATTCAGCGACCGACTCAGACTCCGCCAACCGGTCTTTTTGCTGTTCCAGCAGCCGCTCCGCCACAAACGCCCGATTTTCTTTTCCCAGATTGATAAATTCGGTAACGTTCAAGTAAATAATGCCCTGTTCCAGCATGGCTTGATTGTCGCTTTCAGCAATCAAACAAAAAGTGGCTGTTTCCTGGATCACTTCTTTTTCATTTCCAAGCAGCTCTTCTTTCCTCGTTGCATCCAGTAAATCCAATAGTTTCGACTTGTTTTTCACAGCACTCACCGGTTTGATCTCGAGCAGATCGATGATTTCTTCCAGCTCGTCCCTCTCCAGGTCTTCCTGCAGCAAAGTAAACGCTCTGTCTTTTAAGGAAACCAGTGATTTGCGCAAAGCGGCCGCCTGTTTGAACAGCTTGTCGGTTTCTTTTGTCTTCAGCACTTTCGTCAATTTCCCTTCCAAAGACGCCACTTCAGCTTTCAGCGTTTTAAAACGCCCAGGCTCAAACGCCCCGTCCGACAATTCGGCAACCTGCTCTTTCAAACGTTTCGTTTCGTCTTCAATCTCTCCCAGCGGCTGCATTGCCAGTACCGTTTCTTTGAGGCGCGCCACTTCGCCCAGCCATTTCTCTTTATCCTGGAACGGATAAGCCTTCGCGGTTTTTTCCGCTTCCTGCAGCCTGCGGTTCAGCACCGGCATCTTTACCGGCGTTTCCTTCGACAATGCTTCTATTTCCTCAACCGCCTGCGGCAAAGCCAGAAAGCTTCGAAGCTGTTTCGTGTAAAAAAGCAAGTCTTTTTTCCACCGATCAATCGGCAGCGCCTGCGCTTGTTCTTCAATTGTCTGCACGTCTTCCAGCGACGATTCTTCGTTGATTGCTTGTACTTGCTTGACCAGCTGCTGAAGCTCGTCCTGGTAAAAATCAGCATCCGTATATGTAAACTGTTCCACTGGCACAAATCTGCCCTTCAACTTGGCAGCCACACTGCCCAGCTTGTTATCTTCAAATCCAGTACGGACAACTTTCACTTGCCCTTCCTTGGTAAAAAAATCAGAAGTCACTACCTCTATCGACATTCTACAAGAACCTCCCTAAATAACTACAATATATTTTCTGATTATACCATGCTAGTTGCTTTGACTGGTATTGATTTCAAAGTCTTGCAGGAGAGAGGGTTTGGTATGGGATAAAAGGGGAATTTGCAGAGATTCCTCTCAAAAAGCTTATTCTAGAACTTTTCCAAACTCACTGTTTCCAACAGTTCCCAAATGTGCCCTGTGTAGGAAACTTTTATGACAATTTACTTTTCCTGATAAACATACAAAAGCCGCATTCAGAAACCCTTGAGGTTTCCGAACGCGGCTTTTTTTCATGCAATTGTAGTGAATAAACTTAATCGTTCCCAGCACAGGGGCGCACTTTTAAAGCTATGCCTCCTACTAATTGGTCATAAGCATCCCCATAATGCCATAAATTATTTCTGACGAAAAATCAGATCGCCTATGCAATTACAAAACAAAACTGTTTAAGCTGTCTTCTATCTCTTCGTCTGTAATTCCGATATATTTTAAAGTAATTTCAGGATGAGAATGATTTAAAATCATTTGCAGGCTTGCAATGTCTTTTGTTCCTTTGTAATACCAATACCCAAACGTTTTTCTCATCGTATGTGTACCAATTCCTTCATTAATATCAACCATATAAGCAGCCTTGTTAAGTTGCCTGTAGACTTGTATCCGACTAACATACTTGTCTCCTTTGCGACTCGGAAAAAGCCATTCTGAATTTCCAACACTCTTTAAGTAATCATTTAGTTCTGTGTAAATATTTTCGAGGTAAATAGTACGGGGCTTTTCGGTCTTTCCTTCTTTTATTGTAATCCGCTTTTTACCTTTTACTTCTTTTACCTTAAGCTTCAATAAATCACTAACTCGTAAACCCGTGTTAATTCCCAGAAGAAACATTGTATAATCACGCTCAGAGCAATACTTCTTCAGCGACCACTTCATGTCTTCAATCTGTGCTAAAGAGCGGATTGGCTGTACATCCTTTACTTCTTCTTTTTTGTTTGCTTCTATTTTCATTGCCATTCTATACTCTCCTTTCTTAATCCAATGAAATAGCGGTTTCGAATGTAACATAATTCGCCTCTGTAGCTGGCTTCCTACATAAATCCACAAAACACAATGTTTGCAAGGAAGTGAAAGTAACATATTTGGTATTATGTTACTTTCGTCTATTGTTTATTCCTTGTCTATAATTCGAGATCACTTACTGTATTTGTGTCGCACGTAAAAATCTTGTCTATAGAGAATGTTTTAATGAGTTTTTTCCCTTCTTCACAGTGCTAAATACTTAACAGAGTGAAGGAGTGTCACACTCTTAGCTCTTGAAATTGATTGTTTGTGTATTTGATAAAACTCTTCTTTTATCATTGATGTGTAACCATCTTATGTTAATCGGCTTAAGCAGTTACTCTTAAGTCGATTTTATGTTTGAAGTTTCGAGTAACACTATAACTACTCTTACTTTTGTGTTTTTTGTGTTTATAAAGCTAATCGAAAGTTCAATGTTTGTTTGAATTGCGATGTCAGTATCCGGTTGCTTTATATAAAAATTTTATTTCCTCGTTATTTAGCCACTGCTTTAATAATGTTCTCATCCTCAAGCTTGGAATGTAAATATTGATAGGTTCTGGTATATCTTTTCTGATTGCACTTCTCCACATCCATTGCAAAAGATGGCTTAAAGCTAATATATCTTCATCCACTTTCACACCTGCCTCTTCAAAGAATTTTTTTTCAAAAGGATTCATGTAAAGGTTATATGCAAATGCTAAGTTATGTGTTTCTTGATAATCATTGGTTGCTCTAGTTGTCCAAGGAATAAATGCTTTCGTATAACCTTTGCCTTGCAACTTATGTCGCACTGACAATTTAGCGGTCCATAGGTTGTCATCAGATTTCCCCTTACTTTTAAAATAGGAATATAGATTTTTTTTTAGTCTTCCCATTGTCTCAGAGTTCGCTTTCCTTAACCATGCTGACGAAAGCTCATTCCCTCTTACTTTTTCATTCTCTACGTAGTTTGTGTTAAAGGCTCCTTCATAAATTCGAATCAAGCTCTTAAACCGTTCTCTGCCTTCTAGTTCAGCGTTGTAAGTTACTAAAGCATAGCTAGGACCAATTTTTTCGACACTCTTGTAGACTGTCTCAATCTTGAACAAGTCATAATAATATCTCTGAATTTGTCCATCAAACAAGTAAGTAAGAATAAAACTATTCTCAAACAAATCAAAAACTTTTGCTGGAAAAGTCCAGAACAGCATCGTGTCATTATGTAAGAAAATATTTCCTTGTTGAGCTTGGTATTTAATGTTGATATAGGTATTTTCATATACACCTTTATATCCGTTATCCATCCAGTTTACCTTTCTATCTTCTACGCTAATTAGATTGGCATCTTTTAACGTACGAATGTCTTCCTGCGTAATTTCCCTCACTTGCTCGATTACATTTGCTACTTCATCGAGTATCAACGTATATCCAGCATCTCTTAATAACTCCAAAACCTCATCATCAATCATTCTAAACAAAGCATGTGTTGTAATGATACTGCTTCCGCTCACAATCAGTTCCTTGAAATGTTTTAATTTGCTTCCCTTTCCTATCTGTGTATCAGGTTCATTCAAAAATGGACAGTCCTTTAAAATATTGTTCTGGATTTCCTCCAAATAAGGAGAAACATAGATAAACCTTTTATTCTTTTGATGCCGGTTCATATACTCCTTCGCCCACGTTGTCTTCCCACTTCCCATTATTGAATCTACTATTGTTACTGTTGCCATTTTCTTTTTACCTTCCTTTTTTTATTTTATGTGCATAAATATCAATACAAAAGTGCAAAACTCGTTTGAAAACCCTTTGATACCAACGGTTTCAAGCCCTTCCCCTTAAAGAAGAAGATATAAAAGGGTAATTCATGTACAAGCAGTTCTCCAAGCTTATTTTACTGAAGTTCAAGAGCCTTAAGGCGGTAAAACGAGCTACCGCTCGATTTCACCACCTTCGAGAACCCAAACTGCGTTTGGCTCCTCGTGCTTATTCGTTTCTTTTACTACTATTTTGTGAGATTATGTTTTTTCATCAAGTTCAGCACATCTTCCGCAAATCCACGCAATTCCGGTTCTATCTTAGTGATTGCTTTTCCTCCTAACGCATAATTGTAATTGAGCAAGAAGACAATGACACTGAAGTGATCGACTACTTTTTCGTTCTGCATTATTTGTAGCGTTTCGTTAATAATATCAAGGTTGGATGTCTTAGATAGAAGTGCAGCTTCGTTACTTTCCATGTTAAGTACAATTTCCAGCTTTTTGATAACAGCCTGTTTCTTTTCCCCATCTCTCTTCTTTTCTTCTAAGTACTGGATTTCCTTTTCATAAGCATCTCTCTTATAAGAACCAATCACTTCATTGTCTTCGTTATATACGGGGGCATCAATTTCTTCTGAAATGCCTTTTAAGTAATGCAAATACACTTCTTCCCGCTCCCCATAGCTTAAATCTTTTTGAAAGTATTGTTTTGGCAGACCAAAGTGAGCGGACAGGATTTCCAAACGTTTGTGAGGAATTTTCCTCCTCTCCTTCAACCAGTCTTGAACTGTCTGTGACGACACACCTGCAATCTCGGCTACTTTTTTGTATTCCAACTTGAATTCTTTAGCGATATGCTCCAATCCTATCATTTGCTTTCCTCTCTTCGTATCATTCGACATAATATTATGCCATAAGTTAATAATATCATAGACATATTAATATGTCAAGTGAACCTACTACCTTTTGGTATTCTTTAATTAGCACCCATCTTATCCTTCTCAATTATGTACGGTTACAAAGATAAGCTAATTTACCGCCAAACTCCAAAACAACAAAAAGAAGCCTTGCAGAGATCTCTCTCCACAGGGCTTCCTTCTTATTAATTCCTATACTTATTAGATAATCAAGTAATCTGAATTGTATCGGAATTGTGTGAGTGACTGGCACTCGCTATTATACTAGTCCATCGACTACACCTTGAACTTCCAATGCAGTCGTTGCGTCT
>NZ_RIAX01000019.1 GCF_003719725.1 Planococcus salinus
CTTTCACCATCTAGATAGTTGCCATGCCTGGCACACCAAAAAAAGAGCGAAGATTGTCTTCGCTCTTTCCCTGTCTTCGGGCATTATTCCAGTTTTCTGACGGTGATGGGATCCAGCTCTTCCATCAGACTGCTTCGGAATTTCTCGTATTGCTTCGGAAGCATCAACGCTTCACCGAGCGCTTCCTGCGGCTCATCGATTGTGAATCCTGGAGGGTCTGTAGCGATTTCAAACAACAAATCCCCATATTCCCGGAAGTAGATGGAGTTGAAATAATTGCGGTCTTGAACAGGGGTTACGCCCAGTCCGTATTTTTCTATGTGCGTTTTCCACGCCAATTGCTCCTGATCATCAGCTGCACGCCATGCGATATGGTGGACAGTCCCAACACCCAACCGCCCGGCGCCGACTGCACCCAGCTTTACATCAATGAAATTCGCCGTATCACCGGCAGTTTTAAAGCGCACAAACCCGTCTTCTTCTCCGACTTTTTCAAACCCCATAACCGTTTGCAAAAGTTCCACTGTTTTTTCCGCATTTGCCGAAAACAAAGTAGCGCCGCTGAACCCTTTGATCGCCTGCTCCCGAGTGATGTCGCCGGGTTCCCAGGAACTGGATGTCCCTTCCTCTCTGGCGCTCAGTTCCAAACGCAAGCCATGAGGGTCCTCAAATTGCAGAGACTTTTCTCCGAAACGTTCTGATTTTGTGAATGGGATTGAAAAGCGTTCCAATCTTTTTTCCCAGAACTCCAATGCTCCTGGTGGCACAGCATAGGTTGTCGTTCCGACCTGTCCATCACCGATTTTCCCATTATAGGCTTCCTTACCCCAAGGGA
Organism: Planococcus salinus; assembly: GCF_003719725.1. Lineage (GTDB taxonomy): Bacteria > Bacillota > Bacilli > Bacillales_A > Planococcaceae > Planococcus > Planococcus salinus. The sequence continues at coordinate 836 of NZ_RIAX01000019.1, forward strand.
AAAAAGTGATGATGGTTCCTGGATCTGCTCCTTCGTTGCCGAAATATAAATGATAAGTTCCTGGATCATCAAAATTTACTGTCTGCTTTACCAGACGAAGGCCTAAAACGCCGGCGTAAAAATCCACGTTTTCCTGGGGGTCTCCGACGACAGCTGTAATATGATGTATTCCTTTTGACTTCATGGTCATTTGAATCCTCTCCTTATAACTTCCATGTTACCACGGGAATTTCTCGAATTGAATTCATTGACTGCCAAGACACCGCTGAAGCTTTCACTCCTTTTCCGCTTGCTGTTCGTTTTCCTGCTGCTTTTTCCTTTTCAACTCGTCTTCCTCCTCTTTGCTTTCCTTGATTTTTTCTTTTTTTTCTTCTTCTTTTTCTTTTTTTATCTGCTCTTCCTTTTTTTCGTCCTCGGTTTTTTCTTCAACCTTATCCTTTTCTTGTTCTGTTTGCTCTTTTATCTCCTCTTGCTCCTGCTGTTTCATTTCTTCTATTTCTTCCATATCTTCCTGGTATTGTTCTTCCACTTCTGATGTTCCGGGGATAAATGGTTCATGATTGTAATCGGTCCGTTTCCCGTAGCGAAGCATTTCATATATGATTAACCCATTATTCGGCTTGCCGTTCACAGTCTTCATCGGCACTGCATCAAATAACACGTAATAGAAAGCATAAAAAATGAAGCGATCCCAGAAGGTGGCGTATTCTTCCAGATATCCATTGGCCAATAAGGCGTTGATGGTCAGTGCAACGATGACATTAATCAAAATCGGGCTTGCATAGATGGCGATGTAGGCGAATTTCCCTTCCCTTTTCAACGAATCGTAGGAAAACCAGCTGTAGAGATGGTAATGTCTTCTGACATCGAATATGCCGAACTTAAAGAGTCTGGGACCCGAACCTATCGTTAATCGGGGGTTCTCAACACCAAAAAGTACGCTGACAATTAAATATCCGCTTTCCCTTAAAAAAACGACAATCGGCAGGATGATGAAAGCCGATATGACCAAGGATATTAAATCATACAAACCAAACATGCTTTCCACCCCTTTTTGCTTCGCTTTCTGCTTTACTTTGCGCTTTAACTTATCAAATACCCGCATGGAAAAAATTCAACCATGACTTTTATTTTTCTATAGCGGTTATTTGTAATGGTTTGTCATTGTGTTACCATAAAAATCATATAAACGTAATCTGAGGATTACCAACTATTACTTAAGGATGTCTGCTAATGACGAATAAAAAGCAAATCTGCAAATATACAAAATGGGCTGTTCCTTTTTTTCTGATCGCTATTTTAATTGCGGTCACCCTGTTTGAACCAACCGCTTCCCCTCATAATGCATCGGCATCAAAACAAACTGTAAACGTTATAAAAGATCTGGCATATAGTAAAGAAGACAAAGGCTTTTTGGATATTTATTATCCAGCAGAGGTCAACGAAAGCATGCCGGTCATTTTATGGATCCACGGCGGTGGATATATTGGCGGGTCAAAAGAGAGCCGGCAACATTATGCGATGACTTTAGCGGCTGATGGGTATGTTGTAGCCAATATGGATTATGCGCTGGCCCCCATGCATCAATATCCGACGCCTATTTTCCAAGCTAACGAAGCGCTGGAGTATTTGAAACTGCATGCGCCGCAATACGGCGGCGACATGAATCGTATTTTTATCGGCGGTGATTCGGCAGGAGCTCAACTATCAAGCCAGCTGGCAGCCGTCTTAACCAATGAAAAACTGGCCGCTGCTATGGAAATTCAACCTGCTGTGGAAGAAAGCCAATTGCGCGGTGCTATTCTGTTCTGCGGTTTATATAATATGGACACAGTCAGAGCCACCGGATTTCCGAATATTGAATTGTTTTTGACGGCTTATACGGGAGCTGAACCTTTTGAGTCGTTTTCCGATATTGACGAACTGTCCACTGTCAGTCACATTACTCCTGACTATCCACCTGTTTTTATCACAGTTGGCGATGCCGATCCATTTGCTTCCCAGTCAGTGGAATTGGTCCAGGTGCTTAACACTCATCAAGTGCCGGTCGACAGCGTGTTCTTCGATGGCACTTATAAAAACCTTGCACATGAATACCAATATGTATTGGATACAATTGATGCCCAGCAAACACTGGAAAAGACATTGGAGTTTCTTTCACTGAATGGGATGTAATGGTGTTCTACTAAAACGTTGAAAAAATCACAAATTGACCGTATAAAGTGGTAAAGCATTCTCTGTTACGGGAGAATGCTTTTTTATTTTCAAAGATTGAAATCCTTTAATAGTTTAAATTTATCAATATATTTTTATTGTAAATCGATAAATTATGTGGTAAATTTTAATTGAAAAACAAACAAGTGAGGTGCTTTACGTGAAACGGGAAACACTTTTTTTAAAAGCAGTTATTTTTCTTATGGCAATTCCGGTTCTTGCAGTATGCATCTTTGTGGTCCCTTCGTTAGCGGCATTTGCAGCTGAACTGTTGCCGGAATGGCCTTTCCTGCAATACATCTTCATGATGGCTTTGTACGGAACCGCGATTGCTTATTTTGTAGCGTTATACCAGGCATTGAAGCTTTTAAGTTATATTGATCGGAATATCGCTTTTTCGGAGTTATCGGTAAAGGCACTGAAAAATATCAAGTATTGCGCCATTATCATCACGGTCCTTTATGTGCTGTGCCTGCCGCTCATCATGTACATGGCCGAAGTGGATGATGCCCCGGGTCTTGGTGGCCTCGGATTGGTGATTACGTTCGGCGCAATCGTCATTGCGGTATTTGCGGCTGTTCTTCAGAAGCTGTTAAAAAATGCAATCGACATCAAATCAGAAAACGATCTGACGGTCTGAGGTGAAATGATATGGCAATTATAATCAATATTGACGTGATGTTGGCAAAACGGAAAATGAGCGTAACGGAACTTTCGGAGAAAGTCGGCATAACGATGGCCAACCTTTCCATCTTGAAAAACGGCAAGGCAAAGGCGATTCGGTTAACCACGTTAGAGGCGATCTGCAAAGCACTGGAATGTCAGCCTGGAGACGTTTTGGAATATAGAAGTGATGAAGCTGACACGGACGTATAAATTGTTTGAAATACAAGCGTTCAGAAAAGGCTCAGTCGATTTGACTGAGCCTTTCCCTATTGCTGTTACATACGTCTGCAGGACAGTTACAGAACCTGTTACACAGATGCATAAAAACTTGTATTAATTTTTATCCCTGATTTACAGCACTTTGACGCGCAGGTGCAGGAGCCACCACTTTTTCTTTCTTTTTCTTTTTCGCCGGCAGCATATTGAACACAAAATTGAGCGCAATTGCTGTAACGCTTCCTGCCACAATGCCGTTGCTCGTCAAGATTTGAATGCTCGAAGGCAGCAGTGCAAATAATTCCGGTACGACCGTGACACCCAGACCGATTCCGACTGAACATGCCACGATCATTGAATTTTCCTGTGAATTGGCAATCACCGGGCTGAGCATTTTAATGCCCTGTGAAATCACCATTCCGAACATCGCCACCATGGCTCCACCAAGGACAGCTGCCGGGATAATAGTCGTGACGGCCGCAATTTTCGGAAGAAATCCAAGAGTGATCAACATCAAACCAGTGATCAAAATAATTTTTCGTGATTTAACACCGGACATTTGGAGCAGGCCGACGTTTTGTGAAAATGTTGTATAGGGAAAAGCGTTGAAAATTCCACCGAGCAGAACGGCGATGCCTTCCGCACGATAGCCTTTTGCCAGATCTTTTTCTTTCAATTCTTTTTCCGTGATGTCACCCAGTGCAAAATAGACGCCTGTTGATTCCACCAACGAAACCATGGCCACAAGGCACATTGTAATAATGGCGGACCAGTGGAAAGTCGGCAAGCCAAAGTAAAAAGGCTCTACCATATGAAAATATGAAGCTTCTGCAATCGGCGAAAAACTTACCATTCCCAAGAAAGTCGCTGCGATTGTTCCTGCCGCCAATCCGAGTAAAATAGAAATAGCTCTCATAAATCCTTTCGAGAACTTATAAACAAGTATGATAAAAAGCAACGTGCCGAAACCCAATGCAATATTGGCTACAGAACCAAAGTCGCTTGCTCCCTGGCCTCCACCCAGATTATTGATGGCTACCGGGATAAGCGTGATCCCGATAATCGTAACGACAGATCCTGTCACTACAGGCGGGAAAAACCGGACAAGGCTGCCAAAAAAACTGCTGATGACAATGACGAATACACCGGAAACCAAGATGGCTCCATAAATAGCAGAGATTCCATACTGTCCACCGATGGCGATCATCGGGCCAACCGCAGTAAATGTACAGCCGAGAACCACCGGCAATCCGATACCAAAAAACCGGTTGCTCATAATTTGAAGAATGGTCGCTACACCACAAAGCAGAATATCAATTGATACCAAATAAGTCAGTTGTTCGGAAGTCAGGCCGAGTGCTTCCCCGACGATGAGCGGCACAAGAACCGCTCCTGCATACATCGCGAGAACGTGCTGAAATCCTAAAGCTGCTGCTCCCAAAGAGTTTTTCATCGTGACGCCACCTCCTCCAAAAATTTAACTGTGCCATTTTCCAGAGACGAAATGCGTGCCAATGATTCGACGCGTATGCCACGGTTGCGGAGAAGCTTGCCGCCGTCCTGAAAGCCTTTTTCGATGACAATGCCGATGCCGGCGAGTGCGGCTCCTGCTTGTTCCACAATATCCAGTAACCCGAGAGCTGCCTGTCCGTTTGCTAAAAAGTCATCCATTACCAGAACCACATCATTTGGTCCGATAAAGTCTTTTGATACCGAAATCTCATTCGTCTCGTTTTTGGTAAACGAATGAACATTTGCTGTGTATAAACTGTCTACCAACGTCAGGGATTTACGTTTGCGTGCAAAAACAGCCGTTACTCCCATTGATAAACCTGTCATCATGGCTGGTGCAATGCCTGAAGATTCAAGTGTCAACACTTTTGTAATCCCTTCATTGCTGAAACGGGACGCAAACTCTTCACCAATGGCTTGCATCAGGACCGGATCGATTTGATGATTCAAAAACGAATCCACCTTTAGCACCTGATCCGATAATACCTTGCCGTCTGCTAAAATTTTCTCTTGTAATTGTTTCATGGAATTCGCTCTCCTTTCGTCACGCCTGAGTGCATAAAAAAACAGCCCTCAGGACGTGCATCCATTCATACCATGAGTGGAGCAATGTCCTTCGAGCTGGAGTCGAAAGGAAACGACAAAAAATTCGCCAGCACGGAGTTGGGAATCCTGTCATTTCGTTGCTTCTCATAGTCAGTTTGTTTACGGCAAACCGGTAGAAACTTGCGGGCCATATTCCCGCTATTATATGAGTCAGATTTATAATATGGGTTTTATTATAGCATCTCAAAATGAACTTTCAAGACGTTTTCTTCAAAAAATCGAACAATAAATGTGAAAACACATAAATTGTTCGGTTTATTTTGATGTCTATTGAAATTTTCCGCCTTTTATCAAACGTATCCAATTACCGCTGCACTTTCGCTTTGTCTTCAATCAGGTGCTTATGCAATTCTTCCCGGATTTTTTTCGGAATCGGCTCGGATTTCTGCGCACTCAAATCATAATTGACATAAACGGCTGTATTCCTGGCGCATAACTTGCCGTGTTGATGGAGTTCTTCGTACAATTCGAGGCTGCTGTTGCCGATTTTACTCACCCAGGTCCGGATTTCAACATCTTCCCCAAAGTAAATTTGGCTGATAAACTCCAATGTGGTTTTAACGATGACCATTTTCCACTTAGTAAAATCATGATCGGGCGTGAACAAGCTGAACAACGGATTGCGCGCCGCCTCAAACCACACGGGCAGTACAGTATTATTGATGTGCCCTACTCCGTCCGTTTCTGACACCCGTGGTTCCAATACTGTCTGGTACACGGAATTCCCCCTTTGTTTTCCGAAATATATGCCTGTACATTTTAACAGAAAACGCCTCAAAAGCAGCACGGCTTTGGAAGCGTTGGACCTCGTCATTATTTTTTCTTCTCTGCTTGCTCACTTTTTCTTTTGTCCACTTTATAAGTGAATTCCACCAACGCCGATTTATCAGCCGCAAGTCGAACGCGGAACTCCAATTCAGATGAATGCTTGATTTCGTAATCATGGGTCGAGCTTTCCATTTCCCAGATCCGTTCAGAAACGACATGCTCGATATCAACCCGAACGTTTTCCCCTTTACGGTTTTTCAATCTGTATTCATGCGTGACATACTCAAAACCGCCTTGTTTTATCCTCTTTTTCTCCCGGCTGTCACTGACAATATCGAAAGCATTGCCAATGGTGAGCTTTAATTTTTCTTCTTTTGACGTATGCTCGAGGACATCTTCTCCAACAAATTCCATTTCACCGTCCACATCTTGTTCATATACTTTGATCAGGCCTTTCGGCAAAGGAATTCCAAGCTGGTTGGCTGCCGTGTTGTCAATCTCCAGCACCATCTCAGCCCGTTGACTGAAAGGCCCGACTTTATAGATCTTACGGAATGAAGCCCCTTCCATTTTCAGAAAGCTGATTTGCTTCGTTTGTTCATTGAGCACCGTCACGGGACGTTCAATCGTATAGGCGTGATAATCAGCAAAGCTGCGTTCGTCAAATGGCTGTTCGTTGGACATGCTTTCCATTATCACTGGTTCCAAATTCTTTCTCAATATTTCACGGCGTCTTCCATCTCCCGCTATCAGCTTTATCTTTGCATTGATAAAATGAGTGCCTGCCCGATTTTGAAGTTTCACCCAGCCGGTTAAATTGAGTTGATTTCCTGCAATTTCCGCCGCATAGTTCGCCTGCCATTCAACCCCCTGCGTCAAATACGACACTTGTACATCGCCGTCCATCTGTGCGGGCACCACTTTCCAAATGAGGGCCGGCTTAGCCGATAAGCCATCCGGCAGTGAAGGAAGAATTAGCTCCCCTGAAGGATTGATCATAATTTCTTTCGTATCAATCCGCTCTCCGATCATATCATCCGCCACATGTAATAGGCGGATTTGTATTTCTTCTCCCAGCTCCGGGTTGCGAACCGTCACAACTTCACCTATGAATTTCTTTAAAAGCTTTCTTCCACTCACTAAATCGTCATCGTAATTCTGTTCAAGCACTTCGAGGCCGCGCACCAAAATCGAATCTGTCTCGATTTGCTCGGCCACATCCAGGAACTGCACTTCATCAACTTCTCCCGCTGTCGTGATTCGGCGCACTTCTTTCACAACCCCGAAGCCACCAGTGTATATTGTTAAACGAAGCGACTTCCGGTCTTCAAGTGTCGACTGGAATCTCATGAAAACCCTCCTTTCCCGAAATAAAGCATGCCAGTTTGTCTTGTTACTGATTCGACTTATCTTGTTGGATTCCTTTATTTCGGCGGCTGGCAGAGTCGTTAAATATTTTGTCCGAATGAGGAAAAAGGAAATTACATTTCTTTTGCACAAGAACAAAAAAGGAAAGGCAGTGGGCTCTCTGTTGAACCCCTGTCTTTCCTTGCTGCTGACTTAACAAAAAGGCAAATCATACCCCGTACGGCCTCGCTTCCTGTTTTAACATACCCCGAAAGAAGTCTCCCTCTTCAAACGTGTAACGGGCGAAGCCCAACGGTAAGGGGGAGATGAATTTCGGGTGGCGTAGCCAAAATGGTTTTCTTTTTGTTTCTTCGGGTACACTAACTGCAAGAATCTTGTACGTGTTCTTTGACAACCAAACATATGAGGTTGTGGCAAGTTGTGTGTTGCCACGTAAAATGTTTGCACCATCCAAGAGCCATAGACGAAAACCAAGCTACTATGGCAAATCCAACGTACAGTCTTTCTCAACCGTTGGGACAACGGGGTTAGCTCGATGAATTTGCTTGCGTTGGCAAGTATTACCCGAGAAGCCCCCACTTCAAGCGAAGCTAAGTGGTGGGTAGTTCACTCCGTACAATAAAATACCGGGTACTCAAGCAATCACCGGCATCAAAAGTGGACAAGAAACCACTTGGTTCCCCTCTTTTGATCGTTAATTATTGATGTATTTTTCGAATACGTCACCAAAATCCTTTACGTGGTACTGGTTGCGGACCGATGTCATCCATGTAAAGCCGAAGTCCGTAAGTTTGTTGTATTGGTCGTCCAGTGCAATATCGGACAACCGGGAGTTCTGAAGAATCGTTACCGCTTTATCCAGGCTCTGGTTTGCCATATCCATGACAATGGCATTTTCATGCGTCATTTCTGCAATGCGCAAAAGTGACTTGTACAGGTCTTTTAATTGCTCAATTTGGTCTTTTTGGACATCAATTTTATAGTTGATTGTCCCTAATCGGAAAGCGATTTCCACATCGAGGTCAATTTTTCCGGCTGTTTCCAGCAAGACGTCTGAAATGGCATGCTGTGAATAAGGATAGCGCTTTAACGTCCTCTTTGAGGATACGGCACTTTCTCCGTCGACATGGATAAGGGCCAAATTGGTGAAGCAGTATTCATCTGCTTTTGTTTTGATCAAAAAGTAAATTTTCTCTTGATCTTCATGCATTACATAGTCATCAGCATCTGTCTTGTCATAATCCTGCGGAGCAATGATTTTCCCGACGTCCGATAAACCCAGTGCATCTGAAGCCATTTTTTTGAACATCCAATCGTCCTCTTTTCTTTGCAAAATAATGAAACTTCCCACAACTATTTTAGCAAAGAAATTCAGCTCCAGCAGTACGAAAGCAAAACAAGTTCAATTTCCACCTTCCCGTGCCCCAGGAACTTTCTGATTTTCACACGTCAGGTGGAATTTTACTCAAAACTTTTCCATTTGTCTCTATTACAAGTCCCTATGCTTCCAGCGATTTCAAAGCACTTATTATCCGTCGCACAAAAAAGCGGCTGATTTCCATCCATATGAAACTATAAACTATGGAAAATACCAGTATGGCTGACCATACCATTGGATGTACTGGTGATGACGGACCAAAAAGTGGGAACTGCAGTACAAGAGCGACAAAAGAAATTCCTGCAAAGAGTGACATTCCGGATAAAAGTACGACAGGAAGCCTGCGCTTCAGAATTTTGAAAGAGAGCCCCATTACCAGTCCCAGAAGCCCTGTAGTAAATGGAAAAATGAATAATTCTGCCGGCTGCAACATCAACAGCAATCCAATAGCAACAATGTACGCAAAAAAGCCACCCAGTATGGAAACACAAACTGCCACAACAATCGGCAAAGTTGCAAATGGACTGATGAAAAAACCGACTCCCGGTAAAAAGCCACCCGCCGCCTGGAGAATGGTGGCGATGGCAGCCAGGAATGCTGAGACAATCAGCGCATGGGTTCGGCTCCTTACTATATCCGTCCAAAACATCATCGAAAAAATAGGATCTTGCCAATAATTGATAAATCGCTTCATTTATCAAACCTCACAATATCAAAAAGGATTGTAACACTAAAAAGCGATGAATGATTAGTCGAAATCTCTGTCATACAGCACCGATACCGCCCCAATTTCCAATGTATATTCCTGAAGCAGCATATGATTTTTCTGCTTGTCATGAAGAATCGGAAAAACAATATCCACCACATTTGATAAGCCGAGAGCCAATCCCAGCTGCTCCGCCATCCCGAATGCGCTCATGGCATTCAGATTAAGCAGATGCAGTTGATGAAGTTCTTTCCAATATCCCGTTGTTCCGCCCAGCATCGTCTGCAGGTTATCGAGCGCATCGCTCATTTTCCCCATCAGTTCTCCCGCTTTTCTCCGCGTGTCCGAAGAATCCCTGCCAATCGCTTTGTACAATTCCCCGATTTGCTGCTCATGTTCTTTGGCATTTTCTGCCATCCTCAAAACCGCTGTCTTAATATGAGCTTCTCCAATTTTTCCGGCTGTCTGCTCAGCAAGCTGCCTGAAAGAAGCTTGGATCATCAGCAATTGCCCGAACCACTTTTCTACTTTATCGATCTTTTCTTCCCAGCTTTTTTCATCCAGTCCAATGACAATCGGTGCTTTCGCTTTTTCCATTCTTTCACCCCTTTACTTTTTTGTGACTTTCCACAAAACGCCTGTATGAGCATATGCCATCATATGACCTTCACCCACTTGAGCCACCCCAAAGTCCAGCACATAAAGACTTTTCCCATCCGGACTGAATTGGCAGTCGACAGGCCGCTGTATGCCGCCCACCTCTGACTCAACTTCAGATGCCGGCTTCCGGTTGTAAAGAAACGGCTCGCCTTTTCCTGTCTCAACGTCAATCATCATGACACGGAAGCCATTGCTCAGATCTTCTTCACGCGGAGAATTGAATGGCGCCATTGTTCCCCATTCACTGATAAACAATTTGCCACGGTGACCGAATTCATCACTTTTGCAAAAGTCCATTTTGGTCATGCAGGAATGAGGCTTTTCCAGATAAACGGCTGGACCTGCCCACTCCGGCGGATTTTCAATAAGAGGTTCTGCCGCCTTTCCTCTCTCAGGCAAATGCTTTTCGTCCCACACAGGCAGTCCTGTTGCTGCAATATCAGGAAATCCATACCAATCCGGCTTTTGGATGGAACCATGAGGCTTTTTGGCATTTCTAATATGCCAAATCCGGTCAGGGTCCATGGCGACAGCCCGTTCACCCGTTTCTTCCATATCATTGTCTGAAATGTACAGTTCCCCTTCTTCATTGAAAGCCATGCCATAGGGGTTTCTAATCCCCCACGCAATCAGTTCCGGTTCACTGCCGTCCGGTTTTGATCGCCACACTCCTGTGGAACACCATAACTCCCCTTTGACCACTTCTCCTTTTTTCGCCGGTACGCCAAATGGTTTATAAGCGCCTGTCGCTGTCAGATAAGGATAGGGCATTAGTGGGTTACGGCTGAAGACGTTGTTTCCAGTCAACGTAACATCTTCTCCTGGAATGTCGTGGACCTCTGGATTTTTTGCCATGTCTACTGTGAAACCTTGTGGAAGCACAACACCATTTTGTGAAACAGAACCATGGGCGAAATACATCAGGCCATCGTGCGGGCTGAACAAAGGACCTCCGGGCTCATGCCAGCCGCCACTTGGAATTTCGCCATGAATAATCGTACGTTCACCCGTTTCTAACTCATAGCGCACCACTCTTGCCAGGTAACCTCCTTTCAGAGAGACATAGAGATAACCATCACGATAAGTAATCCCTCTTGGTCCCCCTAAACTTTCCTCTGCAAAAACATCTAAATTCCCTTCCGGATTCAACCGTAAAATTCTTGGGATCATAGCTGGACGTGTTGGCCATGTGCTGCCGCCTTCGTTGATGAACAAAGTCCCGTCGTCAGCAAAGGCCATACCGGTCGGAAATGAAAGTCCGGCAACTATCACTTCAACTTCATAACCATCAGGCACAACAACTTGGCTTGCATCAATTTTTGGCCTTGCAGTTGTCGGCAAATTACGCAGCTTTTCTGTCGTTGTTTCGGTGCCTATTTTCATTTGCAGCCCTCCTCGTAAAGTACCTTGACTATATCATAAATTAACTAAATACTCTAAAATCAATAAATTCCTTAATACTTTTGCAAGTTGTGACTTTTACAATCTTTATAGTTTCTTTCGAAAATTTTTCTTTGAACTCCCCTGTATCACTCTTTCTGTTTTACACTAAAAAGAGGAGGGATTTTATGACTAAAAAAATGTTGGCGAGTGATAACAATTCCGGAATTCACCCAGCCATTCTGGAAGCAATTGCAGAAGCGAACAGCGGCCACGCTCCAGCTTATGGGGACGATTCCTGGACGGCCGCAGCCACTGCGAAATTCAAAGAGCAGTTCGGGGAAAAGACTGCGGTATTCTTTACGTTCAACGGAACAGGTGCTAATGTGACTGGACTCAAATCGATGGTCCGCTCTCATCAAGCAATCATTTGCACAGAAGGTGCTCATATTCACATGGATGAAGGAGGGGCCGCCGAAGGAATCATCGGAGGCAAGTTATTGACTGTTCCTTCTTCTGACGGCAAACTGACGATCAATCGAATTGCACAGCAGCTGCATCATATTGGATCCCAGCACAGAAGCCAGCCGAGAGCCATCTCCATTTCCCAATGCACGGAGATGGGTACCGTTTATACACTGGACGAAATAAAAGAACTATGCGACTTTGCCCACAGCAACGGCTTGTATGTGCATATGGATGGCGCCCGGATCAGCAATGCGGCTGCATTTCTCGGTTGCAGCCTGAAAGAGATGACCGTCGATGCCGGCATTGATATGTTGTCTTTTGGCGGCACCAAAAACGGCCTGATGGTCGGTGAAGCTGTTGTATGCTTCCGTGAAGAACTGGCGGCTGATTTGAAATACATCCGTAAACAAAGCATGCAGCTCGGCTCAAAAATGCGGTTTATCGCAGTCCAGTTCGAGCGTTTGCTGACGGATGATTTATGGCTTGAAAACGCCAGCCACGCCAATCGGATGGCACAATTGCTGGCAGAAGGAATGAAGAAAATCTCAGGCATCACCATTACACAACCAGTCCAATCAAATGCGGTCTTCGCCGTCTTGCCCCAGGATCAGCTGGAAGAACTTCAAAAGCTTCATGCCTTTGCTGTGTGGAACAAAGAGCACGGAGAAATCCGTCTCATTACGTCTTTCGATACGACCGCAACAGACATTGAATTGTTTTTGGCGGATGTTGCAAAAATATGTGAGTAATCCATATTGAAATTCCGGCAGCCTTTACAGGTGTCGGATTTTTTCTGTTTATTTCCACTTTTAATTTTTTGTTTAAAATTTTCCAAAGCAGGGAAAAACTCTTTATCTTTTCTATAAGGAGGAAACTGCACTTGGATCGTTTTTTACAAGGGGTCGCTGATTTTTCCGGCTGGCTTTGGGGTGTCCCACTCATTTCACTGCTACTGATATCAGGACTTTATATGACATTTAAACTCGGCTTTTTTCAATTTCGTTATTTTGGTTACATAATCGGCCAAACGTTCGGCAGTGTTTTCAAAAAACCGAAAGGCGTCGGGACAGTTACACCACTTCAAGCTTTGACTTCCGCTCTTTCCTCCACAATCGGCGCAGCCAATATTGTCGGAGTTCCAGCGGCAATCATGTTCGGTGGACCAGGTGCTGTATTTTGGATGTGGGTTATCGCATTGATCGGCATGGCACTTAAATTTTCCGAAAGTGTCCTTGCCGTAGAATACCGCGAAAAAAATGAGAAAGGTGAGTTTGTCGGGGGACCGATGTATTACATGACCAAAGGCTTGGGCATGAAATGGCTCGGCGTTTGGTTTTCTTTTGCTTTGATGATTGAGCTGATTCCCAGCATCATGGTGCAGGGAAATTCCGTCGCAAGTACAGTAGAAGCTTCTTTCGATGTCCCTCCTTTATGGACCGGCATCGCAGCTGCGGTTCTTGTCTCGATCGTCGTGTTCGGTGGCATCAAGCGGATCGGCAAAGTAACTGAAATCCTCGTGCCGTTTATGGCCTTTTTTTATGTGGGCGGTGCCTTGATCATTCTTTTCATGAATATAGACGCAGTGCCTGAATTTTTCAGTTTGATTTTCAGCAACGCATTTTCTCCTGCTCCTGTCATGGGTGGCTTCGCAGGAGCCGCGATTGTCGAAATTATCCGCTGGGGGTTTGCCCGCGGCCTTTATTCCAATGAATCGGGCCTTGGGACAGCTCCGATCGCCCATGCGGCGGCCACTACAGATCATCCCGTGCGTCAGGGCTTTTGGGCAGTGGTTGGTGTCATGGTAGATACGCTCATCGTCTGTACTGCCACTGCATTTGTGGTCTTGTCTTCCGGAGTCTGGACAGAAGAAGGTGCCATAGATAATTCTTCTGCTTTGACGACTTTGGCATTTGAATCTTATTTCGGGACCTTCGGTGGCATATTAGTCACACTGGCTTTGATCTTTTTCGTGTTTTCCACTATTCTGGTAGTCATTTTCTACGGAGCCAAACAAGCGGAATTTCTGTTCGGCTTAAAAGCTTCTTACGGCATTCAAGTGGTTTATGTAGTGGCAGTGGTTTTAGGTTCAATCGGAGCAGCGGAAGTGATTTGGGGCTTTCTCGACATCATGCTGGCAGCTATCCTCATTCCGAACGTCATCGCAATTTTGCTGTTGAGCAATAAAGTCAAAGAATTGAAAACCGAATTTTTCACTTCTCAGCAATACTATAAGAAAGATAAAAAGGAACAAAGTCAATAAGTCGGCAATTTTTCGAGCAAAAGAAAAATATCGGTTGACTTCTGATATGCATTGCAATAATATGAAAACTACAAAATAATAGTAAATCTCTTATGAAGAGTGGCGGAGGGACTGGCCCTGCGAAGCCCGGCAACCATTCACGGTTTAAAGAATCGTGGAAAGGTGCTACATCCTGCAAAATACATTGTATTTTGACAAATAAGAGAGGTGGAAACTTCCAACAGTTTATCTATGCCTCTCTTTCAGAGAGGCATTTTTATTTTTCTTCAACAAAGGATGTGAATTCATTTGGCAAGCGCGATTGTAAAAGGAGCTCCCGGGCATTACCGGCTTGGCGAAGGGGTCCTGGAGGAATTGCCGTCATTATTGGCAGAACTCCGTATCGAAAAATTGCATATCATTGCAGGCAAAACAGCTTGGGAAAAAACAAAACCATATTTACCAAAGGAAATCATCGACCAGGCAAAAAGTCAAAGCACGTTCACCAAAGGCCATTGCACATTGGAAACGGCGGAAAAAATAGCCGGTGACCTGACAGCTCAGTCTATTGAAGCGGTCATCGGCATTGGAGGCGGTACAGCCCTTGATACGGCGAAAGCTGCCGCTGCCGAAGCAGGCCTTCCTGTTGTCCTGGTTCCAACAATTGCTGCCACTTGTGCTGCATGGGCGCCGCTCAGCGTTTTCTACAACGAACAGGGGGCTTTTACACACTTTACGGAATTCCCTGAAGCCAACACGTTGCTGCTTGTGGAACCTGCCATCATCGCTTCAGCTCCGGTGCGCTATTTACAGGCGGGAATTGCCGATACGTTAGCCAAATATTACGAAGCAAGAGTGCTGATCGCTTCGTTCTATAAAGATGCAGAACTGCCGGTACGCCTGCAGATTTCCCAGGGAGCAGCTGAAATTTGCCGCGACACTTTACTGAAAGACAGCAAGACAGCAATTGAAGCTGTAACAAAAGGTGAAGTAACGGAACCATTGGTTCGTGTGATTGAATCGGTCTTCATGGCCGGCGGAATGGTCGGCGGCTTTGGCGAAAAAGCTGGCCGTATAGCAGCGGCCCATTCCATCCACAATGGTTTGACGGAAGCCAAAGAAACAAAAAACCATTTGCACGGTGAATTGGTTGCTTACGGATTACTGGTTCAACTGGCTCTTGAAAATGACGTAGTGGAATTGGAAAAACTGATTCATTGCTATAGTGAATGGGGGCTTCCCAAAACTTTGAAAGACCTATCTATTGACCCTGAACAAACGGAACTGCTTAAACGAATCGTCCAAAAAGCCACTCTCCCTCAGGAGTCCATCCACTACATGGACGTGGAAATTACCGAAGATACCGTATTTCAGGCAATACAGGCAGTAGAAGCGATTGAATCTTTAGTTCACAACTAAGAAAATCATAAGAAAAGAGGAAAATGACATGAAAAAATGGACAGCAACAAGTTTATTGGTTTTGACAACGACAGCACTGGCAGCCTGCGGAAGCGGTGACGACAGTGCATCGACGACTGAAGAAGCGGAAAGCTTAGTCAGCGACGGCGTCCTGACGGTGGGAGTTACCGGTGGACCGCACGAGCAGCTTGTCGAAAGAGTGGCTGAGCTTGCAGAAGAACAAGACTTGGATTTCACAATTGAAGCTGAGGTATTTACCGATTATGTAATGCCTAACGTTGCGTTGGCGGAAGGCGATATCGACTTGAACTCTTTCCAAACAGAGCCTTTCTTTGAAGAAATGAAAGAAAGCCGTGACTTGGACCTTGTAAGAGTAGGTGATACGGTCACTTTCCCAATGGGGATCTATTCATTGGATGTGACAGATGTCAGTGAATTGGAGGAAGGTGCCAGAATCGGTTTGCCAAGCGACCCGACCAACAGCGGACGTGCATTGGCATTGTTTGAAGAAGCTGGCCTGTTGAAAGTGGAAGAAGGCGTCGGACTGCAGGCAACGGTCATGGATATTGCTGAAAACGAAAACAACTATGAATTCATCGAATTGGATTCTGCTCAAATTGCCCGTCAATTGAATGAATTGGATGCAGCAGCGATCAATACGAACTTTGCTATTGAAGCTGGTTTCACCCCTGCTGAAGATGCTATCTTCATCGAACCGAAAGACTCACCTTTCGTCAACCTTGTTGCTTCAAGAGCTGAAAACCAGGATGACGAAGCCATTGACCAATTCCTGGAACTTTACCACAGCGAAGAAGTAAAACAGTTTATCGAAGAAGAGTTCTCAGGATCATTGATCCCTTCTTGGTAGGAAGAAAAGCGGAGGTGGCCGTGTAGGCTTGACGGGCATAAGACGATCTGGCGAAGCGGCGTGTTTTCAGCCGCACAGCCAGAGTGGCTTATGACCCGAGAGCCTGGCCGCCGGAGTCTGGACAATAGAAAAACGGAAGTGCCTGTCAGAAAAACACAAAAAACCACTTCGAGCTCATCGCTCGAAGTGGTTTTTTACATGCTCAATCACTGCTGACCGGCAATCCTCGGACAAAGGAGACTTTTTCGGATCCACTAAATCGCCGTAAAGCAAATCATCCAAAAACCGGACTTCTTGATCCCGAAAATGTGTTTCCGTTTGCGCATCAAATACATCCAGCTTTATATAGATGTTATTTCCACTCTCCACGTAATCGAAAATCGTCACCAGATGCTCCATCGTCAGCTCCTCCTTTGTAACGAAGTATGAATAAATTTATGCATGGACAAGAAATTGTTCCTGTTAGAACAATCCGACCGCTTCCCCGTCTTCACCGACATCCATATTCAATGCAGCAGGCTGTTTCGGCAAACCTGGCATGGTCATGATGTCACCTGTTAAACACACTAGAAACCCGGCGCCAAGTTTGGGAATGATTTCCCGGATGGTGATGGTGAACCCTTCCGGACGACCCAGCAGTTTCGGCTGGTCAGACAAGGAATACTGCGTTTTCGCCATGCAGATCGGCAAAGCGTCCCAGCCGTATTTCTTCAACTCCACCAATTGTTTTTGAGCTTTATCGGACAGTTGAACATCCGCGCCACCGTAAACCTTCTGAACAATGGCACGAAGTTTTTCCTCGACCGAATCCTGTTCATCGTACAGGTGAGCAAACTGGTTCGGCGTAGCAAGCTGACGCTTTACAATCTTTGCCAACTCCAGACCGCCTTCTCCTCCCTGCTCCCAGACATTCGTCAACGCCAGTTCAATTTCTTCCGCTTCAGCCCAGCCGATAACTTCCGCCAGTTCTTCTTCCGTATCCGTAACAAACCGGTTCAATGCGATAACCGGCTCGATGCCGAATTCCCGGATGGTTTCCACATGTTTCGCCAAATTGACAATGCCTCTTCTGACTGCATCATGATTTGATTCCTTCAACGAGTCTTTCGCGACTCCTCCGTGCATTTTCAAAGCCCGGACAGTCGCTACAATGACTACAGCATCCGGATGGAAATTGCCTTTTCTTGACTTGATATGCATAAATTTCTCCGCACCCAAATCCGCTCCAAATCCAGCTTCTGTCACAACTATATCCGCCAATCTTCTGGCTGTTTGCGTTGCCATCAAGGAATTGCAGCCATGCGCGATATTGGCAAACGGCCCACCGTGAATGATTGCGGGGGTCCCTTCAATCGTCTGCACCAGATTCGGTTTAAGCGCATCTTTCAGCAGCAATGTAAGCGCCCCTTCAACGCCCAAGTTTCTGACAGTCACCGGTTCTTTGTCATACGTATAGCCAATGACCATCTGCGCCAGCCGCTCTTTTAAATCTTCCAGCGAATCCGCCAGACATAGGACCGCCATGATTTCAGAAGCGACCGTGATGTCAAAACCATCTTCCCGCGGCACCCCTTGCGCTGGTCCGCCAAGTCCCACCGTCACTTGGCGGAGCGCTCGATCATTCATGTCCAACACGCGTTTCCAGGTAATTCTTCGGGGATCGATATGAAGCTTATTCCCTTGGTGTAAATGATTGTCGATAAAAGCGGCCAGCGCATTGTTGGCGGTCGTGATTGCGTGTATATCACCTGTAAAATGAAGATTGATATCTTCCATCGGCAACACCTGTGCAAAACCTCCACCGGTCGCCCCTCCTTTGACACCCATCACAGGGCCCAGGGACGGCTCACGCAATGCCACCACCACGGACTCCTTCAATTGCTTCAATGCATCCGCCAAGCCGACGGTCACTGTCGATTTCCCTTCACCCGCCGGTGTCGGGCTGAGTGCCGTCACCAGCACTACCTGGCCCAGTTTTGCAGCAGGCTCCAATAGATCCACATTTATCTTGGCTTTGTAATTGCCATATAACTCAAGAGCGTCCCGTGAAATCCCTGCGCTCTCTGCGATTTTCTCAATTGGCTTAATCGTAGCTTCTTTGGCGATCGATAAATCTGTAAACGACATTCATTCCCCAACTTTCGATTTTTCTTTTATTATAACGTGATAACAAAGAAAAGAAAGAAAAAAACCGACCTTCGCTTTAGCGCTGGCCGGTCGTATCCACTATTCACTTTTTCTTGGCAAGGTCAACTTCTTTTTGCTCTTTTGGTTTTTCTTCCAACTGAAATTCCTCTGTTACATCATCCATCACTTCTTTGGTGGAATTTTTAAACTCCCTCAGCGTTTGGCCGACCGCACGTCCCAATTGCGGCAGTTTTGCTGGACCAAAGACGATTAACGCAAAGACCAAAATTAAAATCAGCCCTGGTATGCCGATGTTTGGCATAGCATTCCCTCCCTCTATGTGTGCACATATAATGTGGTGACTCCTCATTTGGCTGAAACAGTAAAATCGCGGGCATTCCATAAACAATACCCATGAAGAGGATTAAGTTAAACATGTCTGTAAGTGACCATGACGGTTATGTCGGGCATGTTAGGACACCAGCATTTCAGAAATGAAAGTCCTCGTTCAATATGAGTTCCGGAAAGTCTTGCTCGATTGCTTCATACAGTCCGTTTTCTTCCAGTTGATCGAACAACTCCACTTCTTCCGCTTTGTGGATGTTCCACAAATCCGGCTTTCCCTCTTCATGGAATTGAATGATATACTTTTTCCTGTCTCCTTTGCCGATGACATAAACGTCCAAAGGCTCATACCTTTTGATGGTATCGAGTTTCTGGTTTTCAATTACTGATGCGGCATCCATTTTGTCCAAATGTGTATAGAGGAAAGCTTCCGAACGTGGTTGTTCCGCTGAAATGAAACTCATTTTTGCATGATGGCGATTGATGAACCGTTCCGACAATTGCTGATGAAACGAAATCGTTTCCCATTCCACTTGGCCTCGGTGTTTTTCAATAAACCGTTCGGATAACACCTGCAGCCGCGTGACGGCAATCCAGTCCACCTGATGCTGATGCCTGTCTATCAATGGCATCGGCAACTGCTGATGCACCGACAAAGCCGGCCAGGATAATTTATCGGCATGCTTTTCTATAAACGCCGGAGACAGCCCTTTTGAATTGGCCAGCTCCGTCTTTTCAGAAACCAGCCGCCAATATTCTTTCGCATCGAATGGCTTTCCTTCCTTCTCAAGTGTTTTCAGCTGCCGCTTGCTCTGGTATTCTTCAGCAGGCTGCCATTTCTCCGCTGACGCAAACTCTTCGATAAACCGTTCCGACACCTTTTGATGAGCTGTCACTTTATCCCAGAACAAGTATCCGCTGTATTGGCGAATAAACTCCTCCGATAGATCCTGATATTCAGAGATTAACTTCCAATGGACTTGATCCCTGGTTTCCCTGATAAATTGTTCAGAAAGCTGCTCTTCCTGGCAAATCCTATTCCAGGGAATCGAACGTTTGTCTTTATATGCTTTTGCCTCGATTAATTGTGCGACTGAATTAAACATACGACCCACTCTCTTTCTGATGAATTGTTATGTATATAGTAGCATGACGCTCACTCGAACGAAAAAACCTTTTGTTTTGAAAAACAAAACCCGCATGCCGGGCTTCCGGAACACGGGTTTACAGTTTACTGGCCTTCATCGTTGTCTTTTGGTTTCCGTTCATTCGTTCGATGCAGTTCTTCCGGAAAATCACCTTTATCTTTGTATTCCTGTTCTTCCGCTCTCAATTCCTGTTCGCGCTGCTGTTCTTTCAAATCGCTTAAACGTTTATCTTCAGCCACACTATCTCTCTCCTTTCCGATTTCCTAACTTACTATCCTTTTCCCGATTGCATCCGAACGAAACGGGCAATTTGAATTTCATTTACAGATCTTTTACATCAGCTTCCCAAGCTTGCTGTTTCAACAATAAAAGCTTACTCTATCAGTAACTGGGATACTGACAACCACATGGACAACAAGAAGGAAAGGAGCAAGTCATATTATGAAAGATATAATTGAATGGTCTACAGTGGAGCAGGGGCAGTGGAAACTGGTGATTGCCAAAACAGATAGAGGACTTTGTTATGTAGGCTCGCCCGGACAGTCTTTTGAAGAAGTGGAAACCATCCTGAAGAAACGTTATCCAAACACTGATTTCAAACAGAACGAAGAATCGCTGCAGCCGTATGTGGAAGAGTTGAAGGACTGTCTGAATGGATCGAAGCATACTTTTTCATTGCCGTCGGATGTGAAGGGAACGCCTTTTCAACAAGAAATCTGGGAAGCCTTGAAACAAATCCCTTATGGCCAGACCGCTTCTTATTCTGACATCGCAGCTCGCATCCAACGGCCCACTGCCACGCGGGCAGTCGGTGCCGCAATCGGGGCCAATCCTTTACTCATCACCGTCCCGTGCCACCGTGTCATCGGCAAAAACGGTGCCATCACCGGTTACCGTGGCGGTTTGGAACTGAAACGGTTTTTACTGGAATTGGAGAAAGATTCTCACAGCACTTAAGCTTTCGGCCAATTCGATGGCGAATACGCCTTTATTTTTCTGCCAGGATGCCGTTCAGGATAAAATCTGTGTAGATAGCTGCCAATTCGCTTACTGATAATTCTCCTTCTGGATTAAACCATTGATAGCTCCAATTGGTCATACCCAAAATAGCATAGGTGGTCATTTTTGGCTGCAGGTTTTTTCGGAATTCCCCATTTTTTATGCCATCGGCCACTATGCTTTCTATGTTGTCACGGAACTGATTTTTCTTCTCTCTGATGACTGCGCCATTTTCAGCACTAAGGTGGCGAATCTCACGATAATAAATACGTCCGAGCGCCCCTTGCGCTTCGATGTCCTCAATCAGAAACTCCACAACTTTCATCAATTTGGTGCGACAGGTTTTTTCGGTTTCCAGAATCCTTTTCTGCCTTCTCAACAAGTCATCTATATAGGAGAGATGGATATGCATGAGAAGGGCTTCTTTGCTTTTGAAATGATAATAAAATGAACCTTTCGTCACGCCGATGGCATCCACAATGTCTTGTATGGACGTCGCACTGAATCCCTTTTCCACAAACAGATTTATGCTTTGCGTGATCAATTCCTTTTTCATGGAAATTCCACTCCCTTTCTCATACCCCGATGCTCTAACTGAATTATTGTAACATTTCCACCGGTGCCAGTTGTCGAGAAAAAGCAAAAGAGAGTACGAATTGTACCCTCTCTTTCAATTGATCATCATCCTTTTTGTCGCAACTTTCCGGTTAAGCTGGAACCAGAAGCTCTTCCAGCACTTGGCGCAGCTCTGGCGGAATCAGCTCAGACTGTTGCTTGTCGTAATCAAAACAGACAATAGCTGCGCTTCCTTTCGCAATCCGCCCACCCGTTTTGGCTTCTGTGATTTCGTGTGCCATCTTGAAGCTTTTTGAACCGATCTGTTCGATTGTGGTCGTTACAATAAGCGTTTGACCGGCAAATGCCTGGGCAATATAGTCACAACTGGTGGAAGCGATGATAAAATCGATGTTCTTTCTTTTTTCTTCACCTATAAAGTTGATTTCTTCGAAAAACTTCGAACGTGCTTCTTCCATGTAGAAAAAATAGCTGGTGTTGCTGACATGTCCTCCGGCATCTGTTTCACAAAACCTCACATACACCTTGGTTTCCGGTAAATTCACGCCTTATCACTCCTCGCGCTCGATAATTGTTGCAATACCCTGGCCGCCGCCGATACATGCAGTGATCAGCGCATACTTTTTGCTGGTGCGTTTCAATTCGTACACGGCTTTTGTCAATAGGATGGCACCCGTGGCTCCAAGAGGATGGCCAAGAGCGATGGCGCCTCCGTTGACATTCACTTTATCAAGATCCATCTTCAGCTCTTTATCGCATGCGAGAACTTGGGAAGCGAAAGCCTCGTTGAGCTCGATCAAATCGATGTCTTCCAATGAAAGACCTGCTTTTTCCAATACTTTCTGCGTCGCAGGAACCGGTCCGATGCCCATTATATTCGGATCTACGCCGGCGACCGCCTGCGCACGGACTGTTGCCAAAGGCTTTAAGCCCAGTTCTTCCGCTTTCTCTCTGGACATGATGACGACGGCCGATGCAGCATCGTTCAGGCCCGAACTGCTGCCGGCAGTGACTGTGCCGCCTTCAAGAAATGCGGGAGACAGTTTGGCAAGCGCTTCTTTTGTAGTCTGCGGGCGCGGGTGCTCATCCGTTTTAAATTCGATCGGCTCTCCTTTTCGAACCGGAATCCTGATTGGCACAATTTGTTCGTCAAACCTGCCTTCTTCCATCGCTGCCGCCGCTTTTTGCTGGCTGCGGATTGCGAAATCATCTTGCTCTTCCCGGCTGATTTCGTATTGTTTCGCCAGGTTTTCTGCAGTGATTCCCATCGGTGGATCGCCAATTTCTTTTGGAGATAACTGGGACTTTCTGAATTTGGGTGGCACAGGGCTATACGCCTTTTCCGGACGATCCATCAAATAAGGGGCGCGGCTCATGCTTTCCACACCGCCCGCTACATAAACGTCTCCGTCTCCTGCCCAAATCGCCTGCGCAGCGAGATTCACCGCATTGATTCCTGAACCGCATTGACGGTCTACCGTCAGTCCAGGCAAGTGGGTTCCCAGCCCTGTTTCCAAAGCCGTTAACCGGGCAATGTTCCCGCCTCCGCTCAATACGTTTCCAAGAATGACGTCTTCCACCAATTCAGGCTCCACTTTCGCACGTTTCAGCGCTTCTTTGATCACTTCCGCGCCAAAGACATGTGCCGGAATCGAGGCGAGAGCCCCTCCCTGCCTGCCGATTGCTGTTCGCACCGCTGATACGATTACTGCGTCTCTGTTCATCTTCAACTCTCCCCTTCTATTCAGCAGAACGCCTTGCTATTACAGTGAGAAAACAAGATCTCCTTTTAAGACATTTTTGTCTTGCTGATTGGTCGCTTCAACTGAAAATTTTATTTGTTGCGCTTGTTTTTCTGCTACAGTCGCTTTTAACGTGATGACGTCTTCCAGAAAAACCATTCCTTTGAAACGGATGGAATAATCTGCGATAAACCCTTCTTCCAAGTATGGCGTAAACAACTTTGACAGATTTCCCATCGTCCACATGCCGTGTGCAATGATACCCGGCAACCCTGCTTTTTCGGCTTCTGCGTCAATTGTATGAATAGGGTTAAAGTCTCCGGAAGCTCCGGCATATTTGATCAAATCCAGTCTCGTCACAGGAGACAGTTTGATTTCGTCCAACGAATCTCCCACTTGCAAATCCACTATCGGAGTCATACAGACATCTCCTTTCTTGCCGCTTCATTGATGATGATGATCCGTTCTTCCGAGAACAGAAGCTGGCCATCCGCGTCTTCGCCGTACTTCGTCATGGTCAGGAATCCCATGTTCCCCATACTTCCTGTTTTCTCGTAATAATCTTTTACTTCCACCCAACAATACACGTCTTCCCCTATGTATAAAGGCCGGTTGTAATGATAAATCTGCTCCCCATGTATCAAGCCTTTTTTCGGAAGGTTCAAGTCAGGGACGGTCCCCGCGTCAAAAGTGACCGGAAAAGTGGGAGGTGCGATATTCCGCCCATACTTTGAATCCGCCCCAGCTTTCTCATCCAGGAAAATGGGGGCGGGATCGCCGATCGCTTCCGCAAATTTTCGGACCGCCCCTCTTTCAATAGTGTTTTTCACTTTATCTGAACGTTTGCCAATGCTCTCTTTCAACATATGCAGCATCTCCTTTTATCAGTTTTTAGGTCCTCCGGCAACGTATAATACTTGTCCGCTGACGAATGAAGAACGTTCATCGGCAAAAAAGGCTACGGCATTTGCGATGTCTTCCGGTTTCCCGCTTCTGTTTACCGGAATCTTGGAAACGCTCGCTTCAATCAATTCATCGAACGAAATTCCGATTCGTTCCGCCGTGGATTTTGTCATTTCGGTCTCGATAAACCCTGGGGCTACAGCATTGGCTGTAATGCCGAACTTGCCAAGTTCAATCGCCAGCGTTTTTGTAAACCCTTGGAGACCGGCTTTTGCAGTGGAATAATTGGCTTGTCCTCTATTCCCTAACGCCGAAGTCGATGAAATGTTGATGATTCTGCCATAGTTGTTTTTTGTCATGTATTGCTGAGCGGCGCGTGTCGCATAGAATGCCCCTTTTAAATGGACATCCATCACTGTCATCCAGTCTTCATCTGTCATTTTGAAAAGCATATTGTCACGGATGACACCGGCGTTATTGACCAGGATATCGACGGAACCGAACTTTTCGAACACTTCTTTCGTTGCTTGTTCGATTTGTTCGCGGTCCGTCACACTGGCAGTTTTTGTATAAATCGAATAGCCTTGCTCCTTCAATTCTTTTTCCGTTGTTTTCAGCGCTTCTTCGTTCACATCGATAATGGCCACATTGGCCCCTTCGTCCGCAAAACGTTCCGCTATTTTTCTGCCGATTCCCCGGCACCCGCCTGTTACAAGTGCTGTTCTTCCTTCAAATGCTGTTCCCATTGTCTTTGTTCCTCCTTTTTTAGTAAATACTTAAACGTACTGTCCTACTTTTACATGGCCTTTGAGCAGGTTTCTCGAAATAATCATGCGCTGAATTTCGTCAGTGCCGTCATAGATTCTCCACAGTCTGGCTTCACGGTACCAGCGCTCAATCGGCAATTCCCTTGTATAGCCCATGCCCCCATGGATCTGAAGGACACGGTCTACCACGCGGTTGCCCATGTTGGCACCGTACAATTTCGCCATGGACGCAAGTTGGCGATTGTCTTCCCCTTGGTCAAGTGTGAAAGCCGCATTCAGGACAAGCCATTTGGCTGCTTCGATTTCAACTGCCGAATCTGCAATCGGCCATTGAATCCCTTGCCGTTCTGCGATTGGCTTGCCGAAAGTTTTGCGTTCTTTGGAATAATCGATGGCCATCTGCAATAATCTTTCGCTCATGCCGACAGCACGTGCACCGACAACCCAGCGCGCAAAGCCGATCCACTCAAGACCCAGATTATAGCCGCCATTGATCTCTCCCAGAATATTCTCTTCCGGTACGCGGACGTTATCAAATACCAGCCCTGCAGGCCCCCATTCGCCCATCGTATCGATATACTCGGATTTCCAGCCCATGTCCCGGTCGACGATAAAGCAAGTGACGCCATCACGCCCCGTTTTTTGGTGCAGTTCTTTATCAGTGATGGCAATAACCATAACGAAATCCGCTTCATTGCCTCCGGTGATGAACGTTTTTTCTCCGTTCAATACCCATTCCTTGCCGTCTTTCACTGCAGTCATTTTCAAGTTTCGTGTGTCTGATCCTGCGTCAGGCTCCGTCATCGCAAAGCACGATTTCTTCTCGCCGTTGATTGTCGGGATCAGATACTTTTTCTTCTGCTCTTCGTTGCCGTAATACAGGATGTTATCTGCCGAACCGCCAAAGGTGAACGGCACAAACGTTTTGGCCACTTCCATATAGACAATCGCCATCATCATTTGGCCAAGATCCGATCCGCCATACTCTTCCGGTGTATTGATGCCCCAAAAGCCGAATTCTTTCGCTTTCAACTGTAATTCCTTCAATTTTTCTTTTGAGATGCCCGGCCGGCCCTCCCGTTCGTTCTTCAGTACATCATTTTCCAAAGGAATCAATTCTTTTTCCACAAATCTCCGAATCGTTTTCTGGACCATTTCCTGTTCTTCTGATAGACGCAAATGCATGTTCATCTCTCCATTCCATTTTTCTTATCGTGCCGTGTAATGTTCTTTCAATGCACGTTTCAGTATTTTTCCGACAGCTGTTTTCGGCAGTTCATCTGCGAAAAGGAGATCCGTCGGCACTTTATAAGCAGATAGCTGAGAGCGGCAGAACTCCATCAATTCCTGTTCTGTTGCCTGCTGCCCCTCTTTCAGCACCACGACAGCTCGTACGGTTTCGCCTCGGTATTCATCCGGCGCGCCGAACACTGCCGCTTCCAGTACAGCAGGATGGCTGTAGAGGACATTTTCCACTTCAATCGGATAAACATTAAAACCGCTCGCCAGAATCATTTCTTTTTTGCGTCCGACGATATAAAAGAAGCCATCCTCGTCCATTTTGGCAAGGTCCCCGGTGAACAGCCAGCCGTCCCGGATTGCCTGCGCCGTTTCTTCAGGATTGTTCCAGTACCCTTTCATGACTTGCGGACCTTGGATAATGAGCTCTCCCACTTCTCCGACAGGAAGGCTCTGCTGCCCCGTTGCCACATCCACAATCTTGGCATCAGTGTTCGGCAGCGGAATGCCGATACTGCCGTTCTTCTGCAGGCCTCCGACCGGGTTCCGGTGGGTTACGGGCGAAGCTTCCGACAGGCCGTACCCTTCTGCGACCGTGGTCCCGGTAACTTCATTGAAACGGTTAAGTACTTCAAGCGGCAAGGGGGCAGAGCCGCTCGTACAGGAAGACAAACAACTCAAGTCAAATTTCTTTTTCTTGTAGTAGTCGATCAAAGCGATATACATCGTCGGCACTCCTGGAAAAGCAGTCGGCCTGGTTTGTTCGATTACATTGACTACTTGTTCTACATCGAACTTCGGCACCAATATCATATTGCCGCCATTGTAGAAAGTGACGGACATACCGCTGGTCATGCCATATACATGAAACAGCGGAGAAATCGTCAATACGCGCTCTTTCCCTTTTTCAGTTTGCACCCTGGTGGTGGCGGCGCTTTGCAATGTGTTCGCTGCAATATTGCGGTGCGTCAGCATGGCTCCTTTGGGAAGTCCGGTAGTGCCGCCTGTATATTGAAGAACCGCTACATCTGTTGCCGGGTCAATCGCAATTTCAGAAGGCCGTTCGCTGGAAACGCCTTCTGCATAGTCACTGGACAAGTCGACGGAAATGACAGTTGATACGGACGTTTGGTCTTTGATGCTTTCAAACATCGGCAGCAGACGGTCCAGGATCACCAAAGCTTTTGCTTCAGAATCATTTAAAATGTGAAGCAGTTCTGCGGATTGAAACATCGGATTCAACTGGACAATGGTCGCTCCGCAAGCAATGGCTCCGTAAAAACTGATCGGATATTGTGGACAGTTCGGCAACATCAGCGCCACTCTGTCCCCTTTTCCTACTCCTTCACTTGCAAACAAATTCGCCGCTTTGTTTATTCGTTCCGCCAATTCACTGTATGTATACGACTTGTCAAAAAACGTCATCGCTATATGGTGCGGATAGCTTTGGATGGACTGATCGAGCAATTGGGTCAAGGAAATATCAGGAATTTCAATTTCTTTTGGATTGCCTTCCACGATATGCTGCATCCAAGGTCTCTCCATCATCTTCTCCTCCTTTTTTGGAAACTTATAAAGAAGCGCCGCCGTCGACTGCAATCACTTGGCCTGTTACATAATCACTGGCTCCACCGGCGAGAAAAAGTGCCGCTCCCTGCAATGATCTTGGATCTCCCAGTTTTTTCAATGGATTTTTATTGATAATCTTATCGGCGTTCTGCTCAATGACATGTTTGGTCATTTTTGTTTCAAAAAAACCTGGCGCAATGGCGTTGACGTACAATCCATATCCTGCCCATTTACGCGCCAAGTCTCTCGTAAAATGGTGAACAGCTGCCTTGCTTGTGCTGTAGCCGATAGCATTCAGCACTTCCGGTGGTTCAGCCTTCAATCCCGCCACAGATCCGATATTGATGATTTTTCCATAACCATTTTCGATCATGTGATTCCCGACCGCTTTCGACATGAGAAAAGTTCCGGTGACATTGACTTTCATGACTTTTTCCCATGCCTCAAGCGGCATGCTTTCCGCATTTTCGCCCCAGGTAGCTCCGCTGTTGTTGACTAAAATGTCTACTTTTCCAAAATCGGCAATCACAGCTTCTACGGTTTTCTTGACATTTTCTTCGCTGCCCACATTACATTCATATGCTTTTGATTTGATGCCATATTCTTTTTGCAGACTTTCCGCCGTTTCCTGGCAATTTTCCACTTTACGCGAACAAACAGCCACGTCCGCTCCATATTCGGCAAAAACTTCGGCAATCTTCCTTCCTAATCCAGCCCCTCCGCCGGTAACAAGAGCCGTCCGCCCTTTTAAATCAAATAATGAGTTTTCCATACTTTCACTCCTCTTCAAGTAAGATTTCTCCCATAACCATTTAGCTACTAACCGGTCAGTATGTTAGGTTCAAAAAAAAGAAGACCTTTTCGCCTCTCTTAAATACTAGTGTAAGCGCTTTACTTTTTCTTAAAATTCAGTATACATTATCTTTTCTGTCAGTTGCAACACTTTTTAAAAAACTCTTCTTTCTGAATTGGCCCACAGAAAAAAGCTGCCATGGTTTGACAGCTTTCCAGTTTACTTTAATGGCGGAGTGAGGGGACCTTGCTGAAAAAAATCTTTTCTCTGTTCTGCAGAGTTTACCATTTCTTTTATACTCTCGTGATTGCGGTCTATGAATTCTTGTATTGCCTGCTGATCCCAAGCCGCTTCATCTGTCGGAAAATCGGCGAAAGTTTCTTCCAGCTGTTGGATCATGTCCTTCCTCTTGAAAGACAGTGAAAACCCGTCCATGGTGAACTCATATGCTTTCGCATTAGGAACGAGAAGGCTCATAAAAATGCCATTGTATAAAAAATTCTTTTCCATTGTCTCCTCACCATTAAACCAGTACTCCAATACCTCTTCTTCCGGCAACGAATCTTTTTTCGAGCCATAAAGCACCTTTACTTCCTGGTTTCTTAAGTCCAGTTGTGTGAACTACCCACCACTTAAATCTTTCAGATTTTGAA